>NZ_CP051299.1:0-1310368 GCF_012530535.1 Microcella flavibacter | reverse complement strand
GCGGGCCTTCATGCGGCGGATCTCGCGCGCGGCCGACTCCTCGAGCTGCGCCGGGTACCGCACCTCGTCGGCGAGGGCGGTGAACGCCTCGATGAGAGGAGCATCCCCCACGACGCCGCAGGCGCGCAGCAGGGCCTGCGCCTCCCACGTCAACGACCAGCGGTCGTAGTAGGCGCGGTACGAGTCCAGCGAGCGCACGAGCGGTCCGGTCTTGCCCTCGGGGCGCAGCCCCGCATCGAGGTCGAGCGGCAGGCGCAGATCCTCGCTGAGGCGGGTGATGTCGCGCACGACCTGCTCGGCGCGCTGCTGGGCCTGGTCGCCCGCACCGACGTCGCGGTAGACGTACATCACGTCGAGGTCCGAGCCGAAGCCGAGCTCGCCGCCGCCGTACCGCCCCATCGCGATGACGGCGAACTCGATGCCGTCGCCGTAGCGGTGCGCGAGCGAGAGCAGCCCCGTGAGCAGCGCCGTGGCGATGTCGCTGAGCGCCCGGCCGAGCTCGTCGACCGTGATGACGTCGAGGATGGCCGCGAGCGCGGTGCGGAGGATCTCGCGGCGGCGGGCGGTGCGGAGGGCGCCGGCCGCCGCGGCGTCGTCGCCGCCGTGCCGGGCGACCGTGGCGCGCGCCTCGTCGAGCAGGGCATCCAGCGATCGGGGGCGCAGCTCCTCCTCGTTCTCGAGCCAGGCCGCGCCCTCGGGGATGCGGCGGAACAGCTCGCCGACGAACCGCGAGCCGGCGAGCACGCTCGTGAGCCGCTGGGCGGCCCCGGAGGAGTCGCGCAGCATGCGCAGGAACCAGTAGGTCTCGCCGAGATCCTCGCTGAGGCGGCGGAAGGCGAGCAGGCCGTAGTCGGGGTCGGCGCCGTCGGAGAGCCACTGCAGGATGACGGGGAGGAGCGTGCGCTGGATGGCGGCGCTCCGCGAGACGCCGCCGGAGAGCGCGGCGATGTGGCGCAGCGCGCCGGCCGGATCGACGAAGCCGATCGCGGCGAGCCGCGCCTCGGCCTGGGCGCTCGTGAGGCTGAGATCCTGATCGGGCAGGGCCGCGACCGCCGAGAGCAGCGGACGGTAGAACAGCTTCTCGTGCAGGCTGCGCACCGCGGCGCGGGTCTGCTGCCAGCGCACCGAGAGCTCGTCGGCCGTCGCGAGGGCACCGGTCGCGCGGGCGATCACCCGCAGCTTGTCGGGATCGCGGGGCATGAGGTGCGTGCGGCGCAGCCCGTCGAGCTGCAGCCGGTGCTCGATGACGCGCAGCAGCCGGTAGTCGCCCGAGAACTCGGCGGCCTCGGCGCGGCCGATGTAGCCGTGCTCGGCGAGGGCGGCGAGCGCCCCCAGCGTGTCGGGCTGGCGCACGCGGTCGTCGGCGTGCCCGTGCACGAGCTGCAGCAGCTGGATCGTGAACTCGACGTCGCGCAGGCCGCCGGGGCCGAGCTTCAGCTGCTGATCGACCTCGTCGGCGGGGATGTTCGCGGTGACGCGCTCGCGCATGCCCTGCACCGAGGCCACGAAGCCCTCGCGCTGCGAGGACTGCCAGACCAGCGGGCCGATCGTCGCGAGGTAGCGCTCCCCCAGCTCGGCGTCGCCCGCGAGCGGGCGCGCCTTCAGCAGGGCCTGGAACTCCCAGCTCTTCGCCCAGCGCTCGTAATAGGCCTTGTGCGAGTCGAGGCTGCGCACGAGGGCGCCGTCCTTGCCCTCCGGCCGCAGGTTCGCGTCGACCTCCCAGAGGCCCGGCTCGATGCCCGCCTCCTGGATGTTGCGGGCCGTCGCGCTCGCCAGCCGCGTCGCGATCTCCACAGCCCGCGGCGTCTCCACCGCCTCCGAGCCCTCGGCGACGTAGATGACGTCGACGTCGCTCACGTAGTTGAGCTCGCGGGCGCCCGCCTTGCCCATGCCGATGATCGACAGGCGCACGCCCGCGAGCTCCTCCGCCGGCAGCGGCGAGGCGGCGCGCGCCGCGTCGAGGGCGGCGTCGAGCGCGGCCCCCGCCAGGTCCGCGAGGGCGGCACCCACGGCGGGCATGGCGGTGAGGGGGTCGGGATGCTCGAGATCCCAGGCCGCGAGGCGCAGCAGGTGGTGCCGGTACCGCACGCGCAGCGCGACCACGCCCTGCTCCGGGCTCGGCGCGGCCGCGACGGCGGCGCGCAGATCGTCGCGGTAGCCCTGGGCGGTGAGCGGCTCCGGCAGGGGCACCCGGAGGGCGCGCAGCTCGGCCGGGCGCCGGCGCAGGAAGTCGGCCAGGCCCTCGCTGGCGCCCAGCACCCGCAGGAGGCGGGCGCACCACTGCTCGTCGTCGAGCACCTCGGCGAGAGCATCCCGATGCTGCTCGTCGAGGCGCCGCAGCAGCCGCAGCGCGCGGTCGGGGTCGGCGGCGAGCGCGAAGGCCTCCAGGTGCCGCTCGTAGCCGCCGAGCGCGTCGCGGGCGTCGCTGAGCTCGGCGAAGCCCAGGCGGGCGAGCTCCGTGAGCGTCAGCGTCGATCGCGTCATGGCGGTGGCAGGCGGCGGCGCGGGGCCGCGACGGCCTAGAGGATCTCCAGGTTGCTCTTGAGCTCGTAGGGGGTGACCTGCTCGCGGTACTCGCGCCACTCGCGGCGCTTGTTGAGCAGCACGAAGTTGAACACCTGCTCGCCGAGCGTCTCGGCGACGAGCTCGCTGTCCTCCATGAGGGTGAGCGCGCGGTCGAGGCTCGCCGGCAGCGCCTTGTAGCCGAGGGCGCGGCGCTCCGCCTCCGTCAGCGTCCAGACGGTGTTCTCGGCCTCGGGCGGCAGCTCGTAGCCCTCCTCGATGCCCTTGAGGCCCGCCGCGAGCAGCAGCGAGTAGGCGAGGTAGGGGTTGGCGGCGGAGTCGATGCCGCGGTACTCGACGCGGGCGCTCTGGCCCTTGCCGGGCTTGTACAGCGGCACGCGCACGAGCGCCGAGCGGTTGTTGTGGCCCCAGGTCACGTAGCTGGGGGCCTCGTCGCCGCTCCAGATGCGCTTGTACGAGTTGACGAACTGGTTCGTGACGGCCGTGATCTCGGGGGCGTGGGTGAGGATGCCCGCGATGAACTGGCGGCCGATCTGCGAGAGCTGGTACTCGCCGGAGGCGTCGTAGAAGGCGTTGGTATCGCCCTCGAAGAGCGACATGTGCGTGTGCATGCCCGAGCCGGGGTGCTGCGCGAGCGGCTTCGGCATGAAGGTCGCGTACACGCCCTGCTCGATCGCCACCTCTTTCACGACCGTGCGGAAGGTCATGATGTTGTCGGCCGTGGTGAGCGCGTCGGCGTAGCGCAGGTCGATCTCGTTCTGGCCGGGCCCGGCCTCGTGGTGGCTGAACTCGACCGAGATGCCGAGGTCTTCGAGCATGCGCACCGCGCGGCGGCGGAAGTCGTGGGCCGTGCCGCCGGGCACGTTGTCGAAGTAGCCGGCCGAGTCGACGGGCTCGGGGCCCTCGGGGCCGTACTTGCTGCTCTTCAGCAGGTAGAACTCGATCTCGGGGTGCGTGTAGAAGGTGAAGCCGCGATCGGCGGCCTTCGCGAGCGCGCGCTTGAGCACGTGGCGCGGGTCGGCCGCGGCGGGCTGGCCGTCGGGGGTGGTGATGTCGCAGAACATGCGCGCGGTCGGGTCGACCTCGCCCCGCCAGGGCAGGATCTGGAAGGTCGTGGGGTCGGGATGCGCGAGCACGTCGGCCTCGTAGGCGCGGGTGAAGCCCTCGATCGAGGAGCCGTCGAAGCCGAGGCCCTCGGTGAACGCGCCCTCGACCTCGGCCGGCGCGATCGCGACCATCTTGAGGGTGCCGACGACGTCGGTGAACCAGAGCCGCACGAACTTGACGCCCCGCTCCTCGATGGTGCGGAGAACGAAGTCCTGCTGCTTGCTCATACTGCCCTCTCTGCGGCGCGGAAAAGGCCCACAGGGCCCGGCGTTAGGCTACCCGGTATGCCCCGTCTCCGCTTGGCACTGGCCCAGACGAACCCCGTCGTGGGCGACCTCGTCGGCAACGCCGCGCAGGTGCTCGACGCCGCCCGCGAGGCGCACGCCGCGGGGGCCGATCTGCTCGCCCTCGGCGAGATGGCGCTCACCGGCTACCCCATCGAGGACCTCGCCTCGCGGCCCTCCTTCCTCGCCGCCTCCGGCGCCGCCGTCGCCGCGCTCGCCACCCGGCTGCAGGAGGAGGGGCTCGGCGATCTCGCGGTCGTGGTCGGGCATCCCGACGGCCCGCACGAGCCCCGCCTGCTGGGCGCCTCGAACGCCCCCACGGCGATCGCCCAGAACTGCGCGAGCGTGCTGCACCAGGGTGCCGTGGTGGCGCGCTACGCCAAGCACCACCTGCCCAACTACTCCGTCTTCGACGAGTACCGCGTCTTCATCCCCGGCGACGAGCTGCTCGTGCTGCGGCTGCGCGGGGTCGACGTCGCCGTCATCGTCTGCGAGGACCTGTGGCGCGACGGCGGCCCGGTCGGGCGCGTGCTCGAGGCCGATGCGGGCGTGCTCGTCGTCATCAACGCCTCCCCCTTCGAGCGCGACAAGGACGAGGTGCGGCTGCCGCTCGTCACGCGCCGCGCCACCGAGACCGACACGATCGTCGCCTACGTCAACATCGTCGGCGGGCAGGACGACCTCGTCTTCGACGGCGACAGCGTCGTCGTCGACGGCACGGGCGCGATCCTCGCCCGCGCGCCCCAGTTCGACGAGCACCTGCTGGTCGTCGACGTGGATGCCGAGGCCGCCGCCGACGGCGCGCTGCCGCCCGCCGTCTCCCGCGTCGAGATCAGCACCCCGGCGCGCGAGCAGCCGGCCCTCGCCGCCGACGTGGCGACCCTGCCCGACGACCGCGAGCAGGTCTGGAACGCGCTCGTGCTCGGCCTGCGCGACTACGTCGGCAAGAACGGCTTCCGCTCGGTCGTGCTCGGGCTCTCCGGCGGCATCGACTCGGCCGTGTGCGCGGCGATCGCCGCGGACGCGATCGGTGCCGACGGCGTGCACGGCGTCAGCATGCCGAGCCGCTGGTCGAGCGACCACAGCCGCAGCGACGCCGACGACCTGGCCGAGCGCATCGGCCTGCACTACTCCGTCGAGCCGATCGCCGAGCTCGTCGCCCCGATCGAGCAGCAGCTCGCCCTCGACGGCGTCGCCGCCGAGAACCTGCAGGCGCGCGTGCGCGGCGTCATCCTCATGGCGGCCTCGAACATGCACGGGCATCTCGTGCTGACGACCGGCAACAAGACCGAGCTCGCCGTCGGCTACTCGACGATCTACGGCGACTCGGTGGGCGGCTTCGCCCCGATCAAGGACGTTCCGAAGATGCTCGTCTGGGAGCTCGCGCGGTGGCGCAACGAGCACGCGGTCGCGCGCGGCGAGACCCCGCCCATCCCCGCGGCCTCGATCGAGAAGCCGCCGAGCGCCGAGCTGCGCCCCGGCCAGGTCGACCAGGACTCGCTGCCCCCGTACGAGGTGCTGGATGCCCTGCTCGAGGCCTACATCACCCAGAAGCTCGGCAAGGACGACGTCGTCGGGCTCGGCTTCGACCGCGAGCTGGTCGAGCACATCACCGGGCTCGTCGACCGCGCCGAGTGGAAGCGCCGCCAGGGCGCCATCGGGCCGAAGATCTCGGGGATGGCCTTCGGGCGGGATCGGCGGCTGCCGATCACCTACCGCCCGACCGACTAGGCACCGGACAGGGCGGCTCGTCCGCCGCCCTGCGTACCGCCCGACCGACTGAGCGGCGGTCTAGGCTTGCCGCATGGCTGACCAGGCGATGAAGCGCGTCCGCACCCGGCACTTCCAGCGGGCCAAGGAGCAGGGCATCAAGATCACCGGCCTCACCTCCTACGACGTGCTCACGGCGCAGATCTTCGACGAGGCGGGCATCGACTTCCTGCTCGTCGGCGACTCGGCCGGCAACACCGTGCTCGGCTACGACACGACCCTGCCCGTCACCATCGACGACCTCATCCCGCTCACCCGCGGCGTCGTCCAGGGGGTCACGCGGGCGCTCGTCGTCGCCGACATGCCCTTCGGCTCGTACGAGACCGGGCCGGACGAGGCCCTGCACACCGCGTTCCGCTTCATGAAGGAGACCGGCGCGCACGCCGTCAAGCTCGAGGGCGGGCAGCGCTCGGCCGAGCAGATCCGCCGCATCGTCTCGGCGGGCATCCCCGTCATGGGTCACATCGGCTTCACCCCGCAGAGCGAGCACGGGCTCGGCGGGCACGTGATCCAGGGGCGGGGCGAGGGGCTCGAGCAGCTCCTCGCCGATGCGCGCGCGGTCGAGGAGGCCGGCGCCTTCGCGGTGGTGCTCGAGATGGTGCCGGCCGAGGCCGCGCAGCGCGTGACGGCCGAGCTGGGCATCCCCACCATCTCGGTCGGCGGCGGCCCGCACTGCGACGGCCAGCTGCTCGTCTGGACGGATTGGGCGGGGCTCTCGACCGGGCGCATCCCGAAGTTCGTCAAGCAGTACGCGAACCTGCGCCAGGTGCTGACGGATGCCGCTCTCGCGTTCCGCGCCGACGTCGAGTCGGGCGCCTATCCCGGCGAGCAGCACAGCTACAGCGACACCACCGCCGAACAGGCGCTGCGCGACCGCGCGGAGTGAGACGGCGGGGTCAGTCGCCCCGCGACTCCTCCTCGGCCCAGCGGCGCGCGCGCTCCTTCGCGATCTCCGGAGCACGGGCGGCCTCCTCGCGGCTGCCGTAGGGCCCGTCGCGATCGCCGCCGAGGGACTGCCGCCCCTCCTCGACCTCGCCGGTCTTGTGGTTGTACCACCACTGGGTCCTCTCGGCCACGGGTCCTCCTCGATCGGGGCGGCGCCGTCGCGGCCCGCGGTCGGGGCGGTCGCACGGCGGCTGGATAGGATCGACCCTATGCCCCGCGATGCCTCCGGCCACCTCCTCCCGGGGCGCCCCGCCCCGCAGCGCGCGGTGCCCGCCGGTATCGAGCGGCCCGAGTACGTCGGCAGGCCCGCGCCGTCCTCCGAGCGCCTGAGCGACGTCTACGACGCCGAGACGATCGAGCTGATCCGCGCCTCCGGCCGCATCGCCGCGCAGGCGGTGGAGGAGGTCGGCGCCGCGATCCGGCCCGGGGTGACGACCGACGCGCTCGACCGCATCGCCCACGAGTACCTGCTCGACCACCGCGCCTACCCCTCGACGCTCGGCTACCGGGGATTCCCGAAGTCGTGCTGCACGAGCATCAACGAGGTGATCTGCCACGGCATCCCGGATGACACGGTCATCGAGGACGGCGACATCGTCAACATCGACATCACCGCCTACCGTGACGGCGTGCACGGCGACCTCAACAAGACCTTCATCGCCGGGGAGGCGAGCGACGAGGCCGCGCTGCTCGTCGAGCGCACCCGCGAGGCCCTCGCCCGCGGCATCAAGGCCGTCGCGCCCGGCCGGCAGATCAACGTCATCGGGCGCGCGATCGAGTCGTACGCGCGCCGCTTCGGCTACGGGGTCGTGCGCGATTTCACCGGGCACGGCGTCGGGCGCGCGTTCCACAGCGGGCTCATCGTGCCGCACTACGACGCCGCCCCCGAGTTCAGCACCGTCATGGAGCCCGGCATGGTCTTCACCATCGAGCCCATGCTGACGCTCGGCGACATCGCGTGGGATCTGTGGGCCGACGACTGGACGGTCACGACCCGCGACAAGAGCCTCAGCGCCCAGTTCGAGCACACCCTCGTCGTCACCGAGCGCGGAGCCGAGATCCTCACGCTGCCGTGAGATCCGACCGCGCCTGAAGAAGGAGAACCCATGCAGCTCGCCATCGGCATCGACATCGGCGGCACCGGCATCAAGGGCGCCGTGGTCGACCTCGCGACCGGCAAGCTCGTGAGCGACCGCGTCAAACGATCCACCCCCGAGGGCGGGGAGCCGGGCGCGATCATCGCGACCGCTGCCGAGATCATGGCCGAGCTGGATGCTCCCGCCGACGCGCCCGTCGGCGTCTGCTTCCCCGCGATCGTGCTCGAGGGCCGCACGATGTCGGCCGCGAACGTCTCCGACGCCTGGATCGGCCTCGACGCCGACGCGCTCTTCGAGGAGGCGCTCGGCCGCCCCATCCACTTCGTCAACGACGCCGACGCCGCCGGCCTCGCGGAGGCGCGCTACGGCGCCGCGGGCGACCGGCGCGGGCTCGTCATCGTGACGACGCTCGGAACGGGCATCGGCAGCGCCTTCGTGCACGACGGCGTGCTCATCCCGAACACCGAGCTCGGCCACCTGCAGCTCGACGGCGCCGACGTCGAGACGTGGGCCTCGAACGCCGTGCGCGAGCGCGAGGAGCTGAGCTACCCCGTGTGGGCGGAGCGCCTGCAGCGCTTCTACTCCCACGTGGAGTTCCTCTTCTCGCCGGCCCTCCACGTCGTGGGCGGCGGCGTCTCGAAGCACCACGAGCAGTTCCTGCCGCTGCTGAGCCTGCGGGCGCCGATCATGCCGGCGACGCTGCGCAACAACGCGGGGATCATGGGCGCCGCGGCGCTCGCAGCGCGCTGACGCTCTCGCGATCGGCTCGGCCTGCTCGACCGCGGGATCGGTCGGTGCGGGCGAGCTTGCTGGGATTTCGCGGGTCAGGCGCCGTTGCCGGCCGCCAGGTACCAGACGAGGGCGACGGCCGCGACCACCGAGACGAGGGTCGAGGCGTAGATGATCCAGCGCTGGGACACGGGCGGTTCTCCTGACGGACGACGAACGGCGATGGCACCAGTGTGCCATCGCCGTCGGTCGGGATGCTGCGGGCGCGTCGCGCGCTCTGGATCAGCCGCGCATCACGTGCGGCGGAACCGGTTCACCATCGGGCAGTCGAAGGGGTCACGGGCCGAGAGGCCGACCTCGTTGAGGTAGCGCACGACGATCTTGTAGGACTCGCCGACGTTCGCCTCGGTGTACGGGATGTCGAGCGTGGCGGCGTACTCGCGCGTGATCTCGCGCGCCTTCGCGAGCGCGGGGCGCGGCATGTTCGGGAACAGGTGGTGCTCGACCTGGTGGTTGAGGCCGCCGTACAGCGCGGTCGCCCACCAGCCGCCCTTGATGTTGCGCGAGGTGATGATCTGGCGCGTCAGGAAGTCGAGCGGGCTGTCGTGCGGCAGCACGGGCATCCCCTTGTGGTTGGGGGCGAAGCTCGCGCCCATGTACACGCCGAAGACGGCCATCTGCACGCCGATGAAGGCGAAGGCCATGCCGACGGGCAGCGCCCAGAAGACGACGGCCGCGTAGAGCCCGAGGCGCAGGAAGATGAGCGTCAGCTCGAGCGCGCGGCCCTCGATCTTGCCCTTCTCGAACAGGCTGAGGATGGAGCGGAAGTGCAGGTTGAGACCCTCGAGCGTGAGGAGGGGGAAGAAGAGGTAGCCCTGCTTGCGCGTGATGAGCGCGACGAGCCCGGTCGCCTTGGCGGCGTCCTCCGGCACGAAGGAGATCGTGTCGGGCGCGATGTCGGGGTCGGCCCCGAGCTGGTTGGGCTTCGCGTGGTGGCGCGAGTGCTTGTGCATCCACCAGTGGTAGCTGATGCCGACGACGCCGGCGGCGAGCCAGCGGCCCACGTGGTCGTTGACCTTGCCCGAGGCGAAGATCTGGCGGTGCGAGGCCTCGTGCGTGACGAAGGCGATCTGGGTGAGGATGATGCCCAGCGCGGCGGCGATGAGCAGCTGGTACCAGCTGTCGCCGAGGAGGATGAAGCCCGTCACGGCGCCGCCGAGGGCGACGACGAGGGCGGAGAAGACGGCCACGTAGAAGCCGACGCGGCGGCGCAGCAGGCCCGCGTCGCGGACGGTGCGCATGAGCGAGGAGTACGTGCTCGTGGGGTGGGCGCGATTCGGGTCGCGCGGGGTGGTGGAGCGGAATCCGCCCGAGGACGAGGAGGCGATGGAGGTCATGCGGCCTTCCGGATCGGGTGCGGCGGCTTCCCAGCCGGCAGGGTGACCCGGCGGGCGCCAGGTCGATGTCTCGACACTACGCACCCGTGTATTCCGCACGTGGTATGGGCGCGCGGAGTTCACAGGGTCGAAACGCGGGCGCGACGCCGCGGTCGCCGACCGTGGCGCGGCGATCCGACGGAGGCCTGAGTGCAGGCTCGCCTTGCTTGAGCGGCCGGGTGCGCGGTGCTTGACTGCGGTCATGAGCGAGCCCGCGGTACGAGCATCCGGCCCCCATGCCGACGAGCCGCACGATCGCGGCACCTACTCCGACCGGGTGAACCGCATCCGGGCCGGCGTGCTCGGCGCGAACGACGGCATCGTCTCGGTCGCGGCGGTCGTCGTCGGCGTCGCGGGGGCGACGAGCCAGCTCGGCCCCATCGTCACCGCGGGCGTCGCCGCGGTGGTCGGCGGGGCGATCTCGATGGCGCTCGGCGAGTACGTCTCCGTCTCGAGCGCCCGGGACAGCCAGACGGCGCTCATCGCCAAGGAGCGGCGGGAGCTCGCCGAGCAGCCCGAGGAGGAGCTCGCCGAGCTCGCGGGCATCTACCGCGCGAAGGGCCTCAGCGAGGAGACGGCCCACCGCGTCGCCGTCGAGCTGACCGCGCACGACGCGCTCGGGGCGCACCTCGAGGCCGAGCTGCACATCGACGAGCACGAGGTGCTGAAGCCCTGGCAGGCGGCCTGGGCCTCGGCCGTCTCGTTCCTGCTCGGCGCGGTGCTGCCGATGCTCGCGATCCTGCTGCCGCCCGCCGAGCTGCGCATCCCCATCGCCTTCGTCGCGACGCTCGTCGCCCTCGGCATCACCGGTGCCGCCGGCGCCCGGCTCGGCGGCAGCGACTGGCGGCGACCGACCGTGCGCGTGCTCGCGGGCGGCGCGATCGCCCTCGCGGTGACCTTCGGCATCGGCGCCCTCCTCGGCACCGCGATCGCCTGAGCCGAGGGGGCGCGCGCCGCCCCGGTACGATCTCCTGTGCCCTCCGACGCTCCTCCCCCCGCCTCCCCCGCGCCCTCGGGCATCGACCCGGCCGACCTCGCCGCCGCCCTGCGCGTGCTCGACCAGCTGCAGCACGTCGACGAGACGCACCCCGACTTCACCGCGGTGCGCCAGGCGACCGCGCACATGATCCGCGCCGTCAAGGTGAACCGACGCCTGACGAAGCGCGCCGAGGTCGCCGAGGCCGACCGCGCCGTGATCGCCGCGACGGCCACCGGCGCCGACGACCGCATCGACGACGAGACCCGAGGGGCCGAGCTCTCGACCTCGACCACCGCGCCGCTCGCCGGCGTGCTCGCGCGCTCGCGCCCCTGCTACATCTGCAAGCAGCACTACGTCGAGGTCGACGCCTTCTACCACCAGCTCTGCCCCGCCTGCGCGCGCATGAGCCACGAGAAGCGGGATGCCCGCACCGATCTGCACGGACGCCGCGCCCTGCTCACCGGCGGCCGCGCCAAGATCGGCATGTACATCGCGCTGCGCCTGCTGCGCGACGGCGCGCACACCACGATCACCACGCGGTTCCCGCGCGACGCCGTGCGCCGGTTCACGGCCCTGCCCGACTCCGCCGACTGGATCGACCGACTGCGCATCGTGGGCATCGACCTGCGCGACCCCGCCCAGGTCATCGGCCTCGCCGAGGACGTCGCCGCGCAGGGCCCCCTCGACATCCTCATCAACAACGCCGCGCAGACCGTGCGCCGCTCCCCCGGCGCCTACCAGCCGCTCATCGAGGCCGAGCTCGCGCCGCTGCCCGACGGGCGGAGACCTGCGCTCGTGACCTTCGGGCACACCCACGATGCGCACCCCCTCGCCCTCGCCGAATCGGTGACCGCCCACCCGGTGCTTGCCGCGGCCGCCTCGCGCGCGGAGCAGCTCACGGCCGAGGCGATGGCCGCCGGCTCCGCCTCGATCGAGCGGCACCGCGACGGCACGGCGATCGACGCCGGAGGCCTCGTGCCCGACCTGCACGGCGTCAACAGCTGGACCCAGGCCGTCGGGGCGGTCGAGCCGCTCGAGATGCTCGAGGTGCAGCTCGCGAACAGCGTCGCGCCGTACATCCTCGTCGACCGGCTGCGCCCCTCGATGGCCTCCTCGCCCGCCCGCCGCACCTACGTCGTGAACGTCTCGGCGATGGAGGGCGTCTTCGGCCGCGGCTACAAGGGCCCCGGCCACCCGCACACGAACATGGCGAAGGCGGCCATGAACATGCTCACCCGCACGAGCGCGCGCGAGATGCTCGAGACCGACGGCATCCTCATGACGAGCGTCGACACCGGCTGGATCACCGACGAGCGGCCGCACCCGACGAAGATCCGACTCGCCGAGGAGGGGTTCCGCGCGCCGCTCGACCTCGTCGACGGGGCCGCGCGGGTGTACGACCCGATCGTGCGCGGCGAGGCGGGCGAGGACCTCTTCGGGGTGTTCCTGAAGGACTACGCGCCCTCGCGCTGGTAGCGCGCAGCATCCACCCGCCGCATCACGGGATGCGGACGGGCGGGGCAAGCGGGCCGGCCGATACGCCGGGTTCTGTTCCCGGGGCGAGCCCCGTTCGACGGCCATCTATCTCGGGGAGCCGTTGCCGACACCCTCCAGCGGTCTACCCGGCACCTCAGCGAGCCGCTTCAGCGGTGCCTGTTCGACCTTGCTCCGGGCGAGGTTTACCCAGCGAGCCCGATCACTCGGGCCCCTGGTGGTCTCTTACACCACCGTTTCACCCTTACCCCCGGCCGAGGCCGGTGGCGGTCTGCTCTCTGTTGCACTTTCTCGCGGATTGCTCCGGGTGGGTGTTACCCACCGCCCTGCTCTGCGGAGCCCGGACGTTCCTCGGCGGAGCCGTCCCCCCTCACGGGGGCGCGCATCCGACGCGACCGTCTGGCCGACCCACTTGCAGGATCAGGCTAGCGGGCTTTACAGCCCCGACTCCGCGGTGCGGACGAGGATCGCGTTCGAGTCGGGGCAGAGCACGACGTCGTCCGGTGCCGCGCGGCGCACCTGATCGAGGTCGCTGCCCGTGAGGGTCACGCCGCTCGCGCTCGAGACCCGCGCCCGCAGCAGCGAGGCGCCCGAGCCGTAGCGCTCGCGCTGCTTGTCGTAGAGGGCGAGCAGGTCGGCAGGGATGCGCGCGGCGATGGTCGCGCGGTCGGCGGCGGCGTGGTCGCGCTCGGCGACGAGGGCGGCGAGGGCCGTCTCGAGCTCGGCCTGCGCGGCGGTGAGGCGGGCGGCGTGGGCGTCGAGGGTCTCGCGGGCGCCGTTCGCCGCGGCCTCGAGCAGCTCGATGCGCTCCATGACGGCGAGCTCGATCTCCTCGAGGTTCGACAGGCGCGCGCGCAGCGACTCGAGCTCGTGCTCGAGCCCCTGGATGTCCTTGACCGAGCTGCTCGCCTGCAGCCGCTCGGTGTCGCGCGCGATGCGCTTCTCGACCACGGCGACGTCGCTCTCGACGCGGCCGAGCTCGATGCGGGCGTCCTCGAGGTGCCCGCCCGTCTCCGTCGACGCGGCCTTGATGCGCTCGGCGTCCTCCTTCAGCGCGGCGACGGCGGCGCGCTCGGGCAGGGTGCGGGCGCGGTGCGCGATCTGCGTGAGCAGGGTGTCGAGCCGCTGCAGGTCGAGCAGCAGCGCCTGGGTCTCGGGGGCGGCCTTCAGTGCCATGGTGTGCCTTTCTCGGCCGGGATGCCCGGCGGGGGTGGTCAGGGGAGGACGACGAAGTCCCACGGGTCGGTGCGCAGCTCGCTCACGACGATCTCGACGCCCGGCAGCTCGGCGCGCAGCTCGGCGGCAGCGGTGTCGAGCCACAGCCACTCGCTCGCCCAGTGGGAGACGTCGATGAGGGCGGGGCCGCCGGCGACGCGCGCCGTCTCACGGGCCTCGCTCGCCGGGTGGTGCCGCAGGTCGCTGGTCAGGTAGACGTCGGCGCCGCGCACCGCCGCCTCGCCGAGCAGCGAGTCGCCCGCGCCGCCGCAGAGCGCGACGGTGCGCACCGGCTGGTCGTACTCCCCCGCGACCCGCACGCCGCCCGCCGTCGCCGGCAGGATGCCCGCCACGCGCCGCACGAGCGCCCCGAGCGTCGTCGGCTCGGGCAGGGCGCCGACCCGTCCGAGGCCGGCCTCCGGGCCGGTCGTCACGATCGGGGCCGGATCGACGAGCCCGAGCAGCGCGGCGAGCCGCCCGCTCGTTCCCGTGGCGACGACGTCGGCGTTCGTGTGCGCCGCGACGAGGGCGCAGCCCCCGCGGATGAGCGTCGCGAGGAGGGCGCCCTTGGCGGTCGTCTCGGCGACGGTCGTGACGCCGCGCATGAGCAGGGGGTGGTGCACGAGCAGCAGGTCGGCGCCGAGCTCGACGGCCTCGTCGACGGTGTCGCGCACGGCGTCGACGGCGAGCAGGATGCGCGTCACGGGTGCCGCGGGATCGCCGCTCAGCAGCCCGGGCGCGTCCCAGCTCTCGGCGCCGTCGAGGGGCCAGAGCCGCTCGATCGCGGCGGTGGCATCGGCGAGCGTCGGCGGCATGGCTCCCAGTCTAGGAGTCGACCGCGGCGCGCTCGGCGGCCTCGAGACGGCGCAGCGCGGGCACCCCGGCGACGACGGGCACGAGCAGTCCGACGACGAGGGCCACCGCCACGCCGAGGTCGCTCGCGACGAGCAGCGCATCGGCGCCGACGAGCGCCCAGAGGTAGCCCTGCCAGCCGAGCCCGGCGGTCTCGGCGCCCGTGAGGCCCCAGCCGATGAGGGTCGCCGCGAGCAGCGCGACGAGATTGCCGGTGCGCACGGCCGGGTACACGCCGCCCGAGCGCAGCAGCGACGGCGAGTGCACCCGGCGGCGTCGCAGCATGGTCTCGGCGCCGAAGACCCCCGCCCACGCCGCGACGGGCACGGCGAGCGTCGTGAGCCCGTCGCGCAGCAGCGCGTCGAGCGAGGGCGTCGTCGCCGCGAGGACTGCGAGCACCGCGCCGGTGACCACGGCCGCCACGAGCACCGCGGTCCAGCGCGCGGCGCGCAGGCCGGCGGTCAGCAGGGCGAAGCCGCCGGAGTACAGCGCGAGCGCGGCCGCGAGCACGAGGCTCAGCGCGAGCGCGAGCAGCAGCAGCAGCGAGGCCGGGCCGCTCAGCACGCCCGCGAGCGCGCCGATCGGATCGCGCGCGAGACCCACTGCGAGCCGGGGATCGGAGGCGGCGAGCATCGCGCCCCAGCAGACCAGCAGGAACGCCGGCACCGTCGCACCGAACCCCGTCCACATCACCGCGCCGACGCCGAGCGTCGAGCGGGACTGGTAGCGGGCGAGGTCGCCGCTCGACTGCGCCCAGGCGAGCCCGACGACGCTGAACACGAGCACGGCGCCCGTCACGACCAGCACCCAGCCTCCGTCGGGGATGGTGAGCGCCTGCGGGATGTCGAGGCGCGGTGCCGTGAGCGCGATGAGCGCCACGAGCAGCACCGCGGCGAGCACGCTCGCGACGGCGGCCACGCGCACGATGAGTCCGAATCCGAGCCCGGCGATCGACGCCGCGATGAGCAG
This sequence comes from Microcella flavibacter, assembly GCF_012530535.1. Classification (NCBI taxonomy): domain Bacteria; kingdom Bacillati; phylum Actinomycetota; class Actinomycetes; order Micrococcales; family Microbacteriaceae; genus Microcella; species Microcella flavibacter. The sequence continues at coordinate 1,294,968 of NZ_CP051299.1, read as the reverse complement.
CCCGAGCAGGGCCGCGAGCGGCGCGGCGAGGCGGGGGTCGACGCCGAGGGGCGCGAGGGCGGAGGCGGTGCCCGTGCCGAGCATCCACAGCAGGGCTGCCGCCCACAGCAGACGGGTCAGCACCGACAGCGCCGCGGGCACCGCGTTGCCGACGACGCCGAAGGTCGCGCGGGAGACCACGATGGTCGGCTGGCCGCTCCACTTGCCGGCGAGCGTGCCGAGCCCCAGGGGCAGGAACGAGACGGCGACGCCGATGAGCGCCGAGAGGATGGCCTGCCGCAGGCTCATGCCGAGCCCGAGCAGCACGCCGCCGAGGCCGATGCTGACGGCGCTGGCCGAGACCGAGAACCAGAGCCAGAACAGCCGCAGCGACCGCCCGGCCCGGAGCGCCGCGGGCGTCGGCTCGAGCGCGGCCTCCTCGACGCGGAGCGGCGCGGGGTCGCGGGGCGGCCCGGCCGTCGGCAGGGGGACGATGGGCGCCGTGCCGGGGGCGGGGGTGCGCGGCGCGGGCGGGGCGGCGTCGGGTCGTCCGGCGGCGGCGAAGGCCGGCGCCGCGGCGGGTGCGGAGGATCCGACGGGAACGGCGGGCGCGGAAGGGGACGACGTCGACGGCGCGACCGGCGGCGCAGGCGGGCCGGCGGGCGCAGGCGCGGCGGTCGCGGTGGACGCCGGGGCGAGCGGGTGAGCCGGGGCGAGGGGGGCGCTCGGCGCGCTCGAGCCGGGGCCTCCGCTCGTCGACGTGCTCGCGGAGGCGCCGTCGGCGTCGTCCGCCGAGCCCGGCGCGTCGGTGCGACCCAGCGGCGTCTCCCCCGTCGGCGGGGGGATGCTCGCGAAGAGCCGTTCGAGGTCGGTCAGCCCGGTCGTGGTCGGCACCGGCTCCACGATCGGCTCGACGAGCGGCACGGGCTCGGGGGTCGGGCTCACGGGCGATGCCGACGGCGGGGCGCCCTCGTCGGCGGGCGACGGGGTCGGCGCGGCGGGTGCGGGGGCGGCCGACGACGACGGCACGGGGTCGACGGACCAGGGCGAGGTCGGCAGCACGAGCGGGATGTCGGCCGTGTCGTCGTCGGCCGGCGGCGGCGCCACGGCGGAGGGCACGAGGCCGTAGGGCGGCGGCGCGGCGGCGAGGGATCCCGCGCCGGGTGCGGCCGGGGAGCCGGGCAGCGGCGCGGGGCTCATCGAGGGCACCGACGAGCCGGATCCGCTGGCCTCCGGCGCCGCCGCGCTCTCGACGGGCGAGGGCACGGTGACCCCCGTGCCGACGACGGGGGGCGGAGCCTCGGCGAGGGCGCTCAGCAGGTCGGGGGCGGGGCCGGCCGCAGGTGCGGGCGAGGCGGGAGAGGCGCTCGGCGCCGCAGGACTCGGCGTCACGGGCGTCAGGGGGTCGACCCCCGCCGGGCCGGGTACGGCAGCGCCGACCGCCGCGGGAGCGAGCATCGTGTCGGGCGACGGCGACGCCGGCCGCGCATCCGCCTCGACGCCGGCCTCGACGGCCGGGGCCGCCGGCGCGTCCTCCGAGCGGACGACGAGAGGAGCGTTCGCGGGCTCGCGGTCCTCCTCCGAGCGCGGCGGCGGCGAGACCGTGCCCGGGTACTGCGCCCAGGGGTCGTCGCCGACGGTCGGCGCCGCGTCGCGCGGCGGAACGAGGTCGATCACGCCCGTGAAGCTGCTGCGCACCGACTGCACGAGCTCGTCCGCGTCGGGCACGCCCGCGTCGCGCACGGCGCGCTCCCAGAGCTGCAGCCGCTCGGCCTCCTCGACGCGCAGCGACAGCTGCTGCTCGACGAGCGCGATCAGCGCGGCGGTGTCGGCGTCGGCGGCGTCCGGGTCGGCGACGCGCAGCAGGGCCTCGTCGGTGAGGGATGCCCGGCGCGGTGGATCGGGGATGCTCACGGGTGCCGACGCGGGCGAGGGCGAGGCCGCGCTGGGCATCGCGTCGACCGGCATCGGCGAAGGGGCCGGAGCCGCGATCGGCGGCGCGCCCTCCCCATCGGTGAGCGAGCCCGGGCGGTACTCGGCACCGGCCGGGGGCGGGGTGAAGGTCGACCGGCGGGGCCCGGGCGGAGCCGCGGAGCCCGGGGACTCCTCGGGCCGATCGTCGATCATGCCCCGATGATAGGGGCGCTACGCGGCGATGCGCGGGCGACGGGCCGTGGAGACGACGGCCACTCCGAGCAGGATCAGCAGCAGCCCCACCCAGCCGATCGGCTGCAGCCGCTCCCCCACGACGAGCACGGCGAGCAGCGTCGCCACGAGCGGTTCGAGCAGGGTGATGACCGTGACCGTGCTGCTGCGCAGCGCCCGCAGGCCCCAGCCGAACAGCAGGTACGCGAGCAGCATCGGGCCGAGGGCCAGATAGGCGGCGAGCGCGAGCGTCGTGGGCCCGCTCGTCAGCAGCGGCCCGCCGGTGACGAGCAGCACGAGTGCGAGCGGCACCGCGCCGAGGCCGAACACCGCGCCCATCGCGCTGCGGCTCGGCACGCCGAGACCGATGACCCGGCTGGAGGCGTAGGTGTAGAGCGCGTAGGCGGCGCCGGCGAGCAGCCCGAGCGCGACGCCGAGGCCGAAGGACTCACCGCCCTCCTCGGCCGATGCGCCGCCGTGCCCGCCGACGACGAGCAGGGCGACCCCGGCGATCGCGGTGCCGGCGCCGAGCATCCATCGCCCGGTCAGCCGGCGGCGCTCGATGAGCCGCTCGAGCAGCGCCGCGAAGAGCGGCCCCGATCCGAGCGCGGTGATGTTGCCGATGGCGACCCCGGCGAGATCCATCGCGGAGTAGAAGGCGAGGGGGTACACGACCACGCCGACGGCGCCGAGCAGCAGCCAGCGGCGGGTCTCGGGGCGGCGGATCGCGGCGAGCGAGCCGCGGGCCGAGACGGCGAAGAGCAGCGCACCGCCGACGGCCATCGTCGCGGCGCCGATCGCGAGCGGGCTCACCGCGTCGCTCATGAGGCTCGCCGCCGTGCCCGTCGTGCCCCAGAGCACGCTCGCGGCGACGAGCGCCCAGACGGCACTGCTCACGGCGCGCTCCTCTATCGTGGGCCGGGTGCGGCACCCGCCGCGAGCACCATTCTCACCGAGACGGCGCGGTCGCTCCGACCGCCGCCGCGAGACCCCGGGAGCCCTCGTGACCGAGACGCAGCTGATCGCGCACTGGAACACCGCCCGCTGGCACATCATCGTCTCGCAGCTGGCCCCGACCTTCCTGCTGGCGGTCACGGTGTGGATGCTCGTCGACGGTCTCGCGGAGACGGCTCTGCCCGTGCGCCTCGCCGCCATCGGCATCCTGCTCGCCTCCGGCGTGCTCGGCGCCGTCGCCCAGTTCGCCGCCGCCAACGAGGGCGCCGCCGTCATCGAGGAGCTCCGCGGGCTGGATGCGCCCAGCGCGATCTCGCGCCGGATCATCGCGACGGGCCGCGGGGTCGACGTCGTGCGCTTCGTCTCGCCGACGATCTTCGTGCTCGTCTTCGTCGCCCTGCTCGTCGCCCTCCTCGCCTAGTCCATCCCGGGAGCGACGGGCCGCGAGGCGACGCCGCTCAGAAGGGCTCGTCGTCGGCGGGCTCGGGCGGACCCTCCGGCTCGACGGTCGGCGCGACGCCCCCGAGCCAGTCGAGCACGATGCCGTGCAGCTCGGGTGCGGGCGGCGCGGGGCGCTCGACGTTCCAGACCGCGTGCCGCCGCGTCTCGGCGCGCCGCTCTCCGAGCTGGATCGCCGTGCGCTCGGCGGCCAGGGGCTGCAGCTGCAGGAACCGCTCGGCGGGGTCGTCGAGCCGGTGCAGCATGATCCACTCGCCCCCGGCGCGCGCATCGGCGACGAGCCGGTCGAGATGATGCCAGGACTGCACGCGCCCCGCGCGGCCGCCGAGGGTCGGCGAGCGGTAGCCCAGGGGCATCGAGAGGCGCGGCTCGGCGGCCGGGCTGTCGCGGATCAGCGTGGTCATCATGGCGCCTCCTCAGCGGCTCGTGCCCTCACGCTACGGCCGACCGCCGACACCGCTCAGGCCCGGCGGTAGGCGGCCACCATGAGCTCGCCGCGGGCCTCGCCGATGCGGTCGACGAGCTTCTCGGCCGCGCGCTGCGAGATACCCGGCACGACCAAATCGTGCGGCCCGAGGGGCGCGAGCGGCCGCACGCGCAGCCGGATGACCTCCCATCCCACCTCGCGCAGCAGGCGGTCCTTGCGCCGATCGATCGCCTCGCGCCGGCCGATGTGCTCGTCGCCCGCGCGGCCGATCGTGTCGAGCTCGATCGCGAGCGCGAGCTCGGGGATGACGATGTCGGGCCACACCTCGAGCCGCTCGAAGAAGGCCGTGCGCACCCGCACCGCGTTCGGCGTGAGATCGACCGCGAGCCGCTCGGTCAGGAGCGCCCGCACGCGGCCCTCGGCGGCCGAGGTCGCCCGCGGGGCCCGGGCGCTGCGGAAGGCGCGGCCCACGGGCACGCGGCCGACGTCGACGGTCGGCACCGCGCGGTGCGCCGCCGGCACGTGCCGCGGCCGGGGAGGGCGGGACGGGCGAGTGCCCGACGATGCGGCGCGCGGGTCGGCGCGCGCCGGGTCGAGGGTCGGGGCATCCCGCACCGCCGCGATCTCGGCAGCGGCGGGCCATCGCCGCCCGGGCGGCGGCGCCTCGCTCGGGGCCGCGCACACCGGGCACCAGGATCGCGCACCGCTCGCTCCCCCGGGGCGCGCCCGCTGCTCGGCGGGCGTCGCGACGAACTCGTGCCGCAGGGCGCACACCCAGATCAGCCAGACGTCGGCGGCCGGCGGGATCTGCGAGAGCAGCAGCCCGGCGTTGCGCTCGGGCCGGAACTGCTCGACGAGCGCCCGGTACGGCGACCACGCGGCCCGGTGCGCACCGATGCCGTAGGGCACGGAGCGGCCCGTCGACCACTGCCGACGGCGCCACCACTGCTCGACGCTCTCGGTCACGGCGCCGCCCTCCCTCCGCGCCGCGGGGCGCACGGGGAGGCTACGGACGACCGCCGACACCGGGCGATCGAGCCCCGGACGGGCCGAGGGAGAACGGGACAGGGGTGGGCCCTGAGGGACTCGAACCCCCGGCATCCTCGGTGTAAACGAGGCGCTCTACCAACTGAGCTAAGAGCCCTGACCGCTCGAGGCTACCGCTCGAGCGCGCGCAGCGCCTCGCGGTACGCGTCGAGATCGCGCGCCTCGCCCGGGCCCGTGACGAAGCTCGCGCGCAGCATCCCCTCGCGGTCGATCACGAAGGTGCCGCGGGTGGCGAAGCCCTTGTCCTCGAGCAGGACGCCGTAGCGGCGGGCGACCTCGCCGTGCGGCCAGAAGTCGGCGAGCAGCCGGAAGGGGTAACGCTCGCGCTCGGCGAACTCCCGCAGGGTCGCGGTCGAGTCGACCGAGATCGCGAGCAGCTCGACCCCGGCGTCGTCGAACAGGGCAATGCTGTCGCGCAGCGCGCAGAGCTCGCCGGTGCAGGTGCCCGTGAAGGCGAGCGGGAAGAAGACGAGCACGACCGGGCGCGCGCCGACGGTCTCGGAGAGCGTCACCGTCGCCCCGTGGTGATCGCGGAGGGTGAAATCGGGGGCGGGGGCATCGAGGGCGGGGAGCACGGCGGCCTTCCTGGCGTCGGCGGGCGGGATGCGCCCAGCATCCCACCAGCTCGCACGGAGTCTTCGTCAGACGCGGGTCTAGAGTGGAACCGCCGTGCCCGCGCGGGTCGTGACCCGACCGCGACGCCGAGCCGGCGCACTCCCCCATCTACCCCCAGGAAGAGGTCAAGGGTGACGGTCAACGACCAGGATCCGTACTCGGTGAGCACCATGGATGCGGATCCCGAGGAAACCGCCGAGTGGAACGAGTCGCTGGACGCGCTCGTGCAGCAGCACGGCCCCCAGCGCGGGCGCGAGATCATGCTCAGCCTGCTGAAGCGCTCGAAGGAGCTGCACCTCGGCGTGCCGATGGTGCCGACCACGGACTACCTCAACACGATCGCGCCGGAGAACGAGCCCGAGTTCCCGGGCGACGAGGAGCTCGAGCGCCGCTACCGCGCCTGGATCCGATGGAACGCCGCGATCACCGTGCACCGCGCGCAGCGCCCCGGCATCGCCGTCGGCGGCCACATCTCGACCTACGCCTCGAGCGCCGCCCTCTACGAGGTCGGGCACAACCACTTCTTCCGCGGCGCCGACCACCCCAACGGCGGCGACTCGATCTTCTACCAGGGCCACGCCTCCCCCGGCATGTACGCCCGCGCCTTCCTCGAGGGCCGGCTCGGCACCGAGCAGCTCGACGGGTTCCGTCAGGAGAAGTCGCATCACACGGGCGGCCTCTCGAGCTACCCGCACCCGCGCCTCATGCCGCACTTCTGGCAGTACCCCACCGTGTCGATGGGCCTCGGCCCGATCAACGCGATCTACCAGGCGCAGCTCAACAAGTACGTCTCGAACCGCGGCATCGTCGACGGCGACGACTCGCAGGTCTGGGCGTTCCTCGGCGACGGCGAGATGGACGAGGTCGAGAGCCGCGGCGCGCTGCAGCTCGCCGCCAACGACGGCCTCGACAACCTCAACTTCGTCATCAACTGCAACCTGCAGCGGCTCGACGGTCCGGTGCGCGGCAACGGCAAGATCATCCAGGAGCTCGAGAGCTTCTTCCGCGGCGCCGGCTGGAACGTCATCAAGGTCGTCTGGGGCCGCGAGTGGGATGCCCTGCTCGCGCAGGACCACGAGGGCGCGCTGCGCGACCTCATGAACGTCACCCCCGACGGCGACTACCAGACCTACAAGGCCGAGTCGGGCGCGTTCATCCGCGAGCACTTCTTCGGCCGCGACCCCCGCACGGCGGCCATGGTCGAGGGCTACAGCGACGACCAGATCTGGAAGCTCAAGCGCGGCGGCCACGACTACCGCAAGGTCTACGCCGCCTTCAAGGCCGCGCAGGAGCACAAGGGCCAGCCGACCGTCATCCTCGCGAAGACGGTCAAGGGCTACGGCCTCGGCCCGAGCTTCGAGGGCCGCAACGCGACCCACCAGATGAAGAAGCTGACGCTCGACAACCTCAAGCAGTTCCGCGACGAGATGCGCATCCCGATCACGGACGCCCAGCTCGAGGCCGACCCGTACCAGCCCCCGTACTACCACCCGGGCAACGACGACCCGGCGATCCAGTACATGCACGAGCGCCGTCGCGAGCTCGGCGGGTACCTGCCGGAGCGCCGCTCGAAGCACGTCGACATCACGCTGCCGCCCGAGAGCGCCTACGCGATCGCGAAGAAGGGCTCCGGCAAGCAGGAGATCGCCACGACGATGGCCTTCGCCCGCCTGCTGAAGGATCTGCTGCGCGACAAGGAGTTCGGCAACCGCATCGTGCCGATCATCCCCGACGAGGCCCGCACCTTCGGCATGGACGCGTACTTCCCGACCTCGAAGATCTACAACCCGAACGGCCAGCACTACACCTCGGTCGACCGGGAGCTGCTGCTCGCCTACAAGGAGAGCCCGCAGGGCCAGATCATCCACACCGGCATCAACGAGGCGGGCGCCTTCGCGGCCTTCACCGCGGTGGGCACGAGCTATGCCACGCACGGCCAGCCGCTCATCCCCGTCTACGTCTTCTACTCGATGTTCGGGTTCCAGCGCACGGGCGACGCCATGTGGGCAGCCGGCGACCAGATGGCTCGCGGGTTCATCATCGGCGCGACGGCCGGCCGCACCACGCTCACGGGCGAGGGCCTGCAGCACGCGGACGGCCACTCGCCGCTGCTCGCGAGCACGAACCCCGCGGTCGTCAGCTACGACCCGGCCTACGGCTACGAGATGGGCCACATCGTGCGCGCCGGTCTCGACCGCATGTACGGCGGCCATCACGAGGACCCCAACGTCATGTACTACCTGACGGTCTACAACGAGCCGATCGTGCAGCCCGCCGAGCCCGAGGGCCTCGACGTGGACGGCGTGCTCAAGGGCCTCTACCTGCTCAACCGCAGCGAGGCCGAAGGCCCCAAGACGCAGCTCCTCGCCTCCGGCGTGGCGGTGCCGTGGGCGCTCGAGGCCCAGCAGCTGCTGCAGCAGGACTGGGGCGTCTCGGCCGACGTCTGGAGCGTCACGAGCTGGAACGAGCTGCGCCGCGACGGCCTCGCCGCCGACGAGCACAACTTCCTGCACCCCGAGCAGGAGCCGCGCACGGCCTACGTCACGCAGAAGCTGCAGGACGCGCAGGGCCCGGTCGTGGCCGTGAGCGACTTCATGCACGCCGTGCCCGACCAGATCCGGCAGTTCGTGCCGGGCGACTACGCGACGCTCGGCGCCGACGGCTTCGGCTTCAGCGACACGCGTCCGGCCGCCCGCCGTTTCTTCACCATCGACGGGCCGTCGATCGTCGTCCGCGCGCTGCAGCAGCTCGCGCGCCGCGGCGAGATCGACCCGGGCGTCGTCGGCCGCGCGATCGAGCAGTACCGCCTGCACGACGTGACCGCCGGCACGACCGGCTCCGCGGGCGGCGAGGCCTAGCCACGGGCACCATCACCGGGGTCCCGCGCAGCGGGGCCCCGGTGCATCCATTCTCCGAACGATCGACGAGGGGCGCGACGTGGCGCAGATGACCAAGGCGCAGACGCTGGCGTACCTGCGCAACATCTCGGGCGACCTCGCCACGGCGACGCTCAAGCGGCTCGACGACACGCTGCCCTGGTACCGCGACATGCCGCCGAGCCGGCGCAGCGCCGTCGGCCTCGTCGCGCAGGCGGGCATCTCGTCGCTCATCAGCTGGTACGACGACCCGACCTCGCAGCCGTGGATCGCGGCCGACGTCTTCGGAGCCGCCCCGCGCGAGCTGCTGCGCTCGGTGAGCCTGCAGCAGACGCTGCAGCTCATCCGCGTCACCGTCGAGGTCGTCGAGGAGCGCGTCACGAGCGGCGACCAGGGCCTCCGCGAGGCGATCCTGCTGTACAGCCGCGAGATCGCCTTCGCCGCGGCGGACGTCTACGCGCGTGCCGCCGAGGCGCGGGGGCTGTGGGATGCCCGGCTCGAGGCCCTCGTCGTCGACTCGATCCTCAGCGGCGAGTACGACAACGAGCTGCCCAGCCGCATCGCCGCGCTCGGCTGGAACGGCCACGGCTCGGTCTGCGTGCTCGTCGGCACGACCCCCCGCATCGTCGACGTCGACCAGATCCGGCGCACCGCCCGCCACGTCGATGCGGACGTGCTCATCGGGGTGCAGGGCAACCGCCTGGTCGTCGTCATCGGCCGCGCGGCGCCGAAGTCGGAGGAGGCGCCGGCCGCGCCCCTCGCCTTCCCGCAGATCGCCGAGGGCCTCGAGCCCTTCTTCGGCACCGGGCACCTCGTGCTCGGCCCCGAGGTGCCCGACGTCGTCGACGCGGGCAAGAGTGCGAAGGCCGCGCTCGCGGGCTTCGCCGTCGCGCGCTCGTGGCGCAACGCCCCGCGGCCCGCGCTCGCCGACGACCTGCTGCCCGAGCGCGCGCTCGCGGGCGACCCGATCGCCCGCGGCACGCTCATCAACCGCATCTACAAGCCGCTCAAGCAGCACAACGTCGAACTGCTCACGACGCTCTGGGCGTACCTCGACAACGGCCGCAGCCTCGAGGCCACCGCGCGCGAGCTCTTCGTGCACCCGAACACCGTCCGCTACCGCCTCAAGCGCATCAGCGAGCTGATCGGCTGGGACGCCACGGGCGCCCGCGAGGCGATCATCCTGCAGTGCGCGCTCATCGTCGGCTCGATCTCGGAGCCGGAACCGCCCCGCCGCTGAGGCGTCGCGCTGTGCCCTGCGCACAATGTCGCGCCGATGCGCTGTGGGGATCCCACCACCGTCCGCCGCTCCGCCTCTTGGGAGGATGAAACCCATGATCGTCGTCGTCGCCCCCGGCCAGGGGTCCCAGACCCCCGGCTTCCTCGAGCCCTGGGTCGCCGACCCCGTGCACCGCGCCCGCCTCGAATCGCTCGGCGAGGCCGCCGGCCTCGACCTCGTCGCCCACGGCACCACCTCCGACGCCGACACGATCCGCGACACCGCGATCGCGCAGCCGCTCATCGTCGCCGCCTCCCTGCTGAGCGCCGCCGTGCTGCTCGAGGGCCGTCGCGACCGCATCGGCGCCGTCGCCGGGCACTCCGTCGGCGAGTTCGCCGCCGCCGCCATCGCCGGCGTCATGACCGACCGCGAGGCGCTCGGCCTCGTCCGGGAGCGGGGCCTCGCCATGGCCGAGGCGGCCGCGCTCGTGCCCACCGGCATGAGCGCCGTCCTCGGCGGCGACGCGGATGCCCTCGCCGAGCGGCTCGTCGAGCTCGGGCTCGAGCCCGCCAACGTCAACGGCGGCGGGCAGACCGTCGTCGCGGGCGAGCTGAACAACCTGGAGGCGCTCGCCGCCGACCCCGTGCGCGGCAGCCGCGTGATCCCGCTGCAGGTCGCCGGGGCGTTCCACACCAGCTACATGCGGCCCGCGGTCGACCGCGTGCGCGCCGCGGCCGCCTCGATCGAGGGGCGCGCGCCGAGCATCCGGCTGTACACGAACCACGACGGCACGGTCGTCACCGACGGCGCGCGCGCGATCGAGCTGCTCGTCGGCCAGGTCGCCTCGCCCGTGCGCTGGGACCTCTGCATGGAGTCGATGGCCGCCGACGGCGTCACCGGCATCATCGAGCTGCTGCCCGCGGGGGCGCTCGCGGGCCTCGCGAAGCGCGGCCTCAAGGGCGTGCCCACCGTGGCCGTGACGACCCCCGACGACCTCCCCGCCGCCATCGAGATGCTGGAGACCGCATGACCGAGCCCGTGCTGCAGCAGTCCGTGGGAGTGCCGTTCACCCGCATCCTCTCGCTCGGGGCCGCCCGCGGCGACCTCACCGTGCCGAACGACGACATCGTCGGCCCGATCGACTCCTCCGACGAGTGGATCCGCCAGCGCACCGGGGTCGTCACCCGCAAGCGCGCCTCCGCGGGCGTCGGCGCGATCGACCTCGCCGAGGCGGCCTCGCGCGAGGCCATCGAGCGCGCGGGCATCGACCCGAGCGAGATCGGCGCGGTGATCGTCTCGACGATCTCGAACGCCGTGCAGACCCCCTCCCTCGCGGCGCTTCTCGCCGAGCGGGTCGGCGCCAACCCCGCCCCCGCCTACGACGTCTCCGCGGCCTGCGCCGGCTACACCTACGGCATCGCCCAGGCGGATGCCCTGGTGCGCGCCGGGGCCGCCCGCTACGTGCTCGTGGTCGGCGCCGAGAAGCTCAGCGACTTCGCGAAGCCCACCGACCGCACCATCTCGTTCCTGCTCGGCGACGGGGCCGGAGCCGCCATCGTCGGCCCGAGCGACACCCCCGGCATCGCGGCGAGCGTCTGGGGCTCCGACGGCTCGAAGTGGGAGACCATCGGCATGGACCGCACGATCGCCGAGAGCGTCGACGCCGGGGAGTTCCCGACGCTGCGCCAGGAGGGCCAGACGGTCTTCCGCTGGGCGGTGTGGGAGATGGCGAAGGTCGCCCAGCGGGCCCTCGACGCCGCCGGCGTGACGGCCGAGCAGCTCGCCGCCTTCATCCCGCACCAGGCCAACATGCGCATCATCGACGAGTTCGCCAAGCAGCTGAAGCTGCCGGAGTCGGTGGCGATCGCGCGCGACATCGCCACGACCGGCAACACCTCGGCCGCGAGCATCCCGCTGGCCACCCATCGGCTGCTCGAGGAGCACCCCGAGCTGAGCGGCGGGCTCGCCCTGCAGATCGGCTTCGGCGCCGGGCTCGTCTTCGGCGCGCAGGTCGTGCGCCTGCCCTGACCGACCGCGGCGCCCCGCCGTCGACCGCCGCCGCCGGCGGGAGCCCCCGCCCTAGGATGGGGGACGGTCAACCGACACCCCCTTTAGGAGAACCACATGGCACTGTCCACCGAAGAAGTCCTCGCCGGCCTGGCCGAGCTCGTGAACGACGAGACGGGCATCGCGACCGACTCCGTCCAGATGGACAAGTCGTTCACCGACGACCTCGACATCGACTCCATCTCGATGATGACCATCGTGGTCAACGCCGAGGAGAAGTTCGACGTCAAGATCCCCGACGAAGAGGTCAAGAACCTCAAGACCGTCGGCGACGCCGTCACCTTCATCACCAACGCCCAGGGCTGATCGAGCCCTGATCGCGTCGGGGCCGGGAACGCCGGCCCCGACGCGCAGCACCACCCGCGCCGCACCGTGCGCGCCCGACCAGAGAGAGCCGATGCCATGACCACCATCGTCGTCACCGGAATCGGTGCCACCTCCCCCCTCGGCGGCACCGCGCGCGAGAGCTGGGACGCCCTGCTGCGCGGGGAGTCGGGCAGCCGCCCGCTCGAGCAGGAATGGGTCGCGACCCACGAGCTGCCCGTGACCTTCGCCGCGCAGGCCAAGGTGCGCCCCTCGGAGGTGCTCGAGCGCCAGGAGGTCAAGCGCCTCGACCCCTCCGCCCAGTTCGCCCTCATCGCCGCCCGTGAGGCCTGGGCCGATGCCGGCGCCCCCGAGATCGAGCCCGAGCGCATCCTCGTCGACTACGCCACCGGCATCGGCGGCCTCTGGACCCTCCTCGACGCCTGGGACGTGCTCAAGGAGAAGGGCCCCCGTCGGGTCCTGCCCATGACCATCCCCATGCTCATGCCCAACGCCGCCGCGGCCGCGATCAGCATGGGCATCGGCGCCCGCGCCGGCGCCCGCACCGTCGTCTCCGCCTGCGCCTCCGGCACCGAGGCCATCGCCAATGCCTACGAGCACCTGCAGCAGGGCCTCGCCGACATCGTCGTCGCCGGCGGCACCGAGGCCGTCGTGCACCCCCTGCCCATCGCCGCCTTCGCCTCCATGCAGGCGCTCTCGCGCCGCAACGACGACCCGGCCGCGGCATCCCGCCCCTACGACACGGGCCGTGACGGCTTCGTGCTCGGCGAGGGGGCGGCCGCGATCGTGCTCGAGACGAAGGAGCACGCCCTCGCCCGCGGCGCCCGCATCTACGCCGAGCTCGCCGGCGGCGCGGTGACGAGCGATTCGTACCACATCACCGCCCCCGACCCCGAGGGCTCGGGCGCCGCCCGCGCCGTGCTCGCCGCGCTCGAGCAGGCCGGCGCCACGGCCGACGACGTGACGCACATCAACGCGCACGCGACCTCCACCCCCGTCGGCGACGTCGCCGAGTTCGAGGCGCTCAAGCGCGTCTTCGGCGATCGGGTCGGCTCCATCCCCGTCTCGGCGACGAAGGCCTCCACCGGGCACCTCCTCGGCGGCACGGGGGCGCTCGAGGCCGTCTTCACGATCCTCGCCCTGCACGAGCGCACCGCTCCCCCGACGATCAACCTCGACGATCAGGACGAGCGGATCCCGCTCGACGTCGTCACGAGCCCGCGCCCGCTCGGCGACGGGCCGCAGCTCGCCATCTCGAACTCGTTCGGCTTCGGCGGGCACAACTCGGTCATCGCGTTCCGCTCGTACGACGACTGACGGCGCGGCGGCGCGGCAGGCGCGGCGTCGAGCGGCGTCGATGACTCAGGACGATGCGTGCCGCCTCGCGCGGGCATCCCGATCAGGCGGGATGCTGCACTCACGCGCTGCGGCGAATCCGCTGAGCCGTCGACACCGCCCTCCGCCGGGTCCTGATGCCGCGCCGGCCGGTCGGCCGCGCGGATGATGCCGGAGCGGGCTCAGCCCGCGCGGTGCAGCCAGACCACGCGCTGCCCGTCGCCCGCGTGCCGGAACGCCTCCAGCTCGTCGTCCCATGCCTGGCCGAGGGCGAGCCGCAGCTCGCGGTGCAGCTCGAGGGCGTTCGAGCCCGCGACCTCCATCGCGTAGCGCACGCGGTCCTCGGGGATCACCGTGTTGCCCGCGACGTCGGTCTGCGCGTAGAAGATGCCGAGGTCGGGGGTGTGCATCCAGCGGCCGCCGTCGGTGCCGGGGCCGGCATCCTCCGTGACCTCGAAGCGCAGGTGCTCCCAGCCGCGCAGGGCGCTCGCCATCCGGGCGGCGGCGCCCGGCTCGCCCTCCCACACGAACTCGGTGCGCTGCGCGTTCGCCAGCACGGGCTGCTCGATCCAGTCGAAGCTGACGGGGCGGCCGAGCGCTCGGCCCGCCGCCCACTCGATGTGGGGGCTGAGCGCGCGCGGCGCGGAGTGGACGAAGAGCACGCCGCGGGCGACCGGCGAGGCGGCCGCGGCGGTCGGCACGTCGGTCGTCAGCGCGTCCGACGTCGACGAGGAGGCCCCCGTCGTCGTGGACGACGAGCGCCGGGCGGAGTCCTCCGCCGGGGTGCGCGGGGTCGTGGGACCCTGCGTGATGTATCCCTGTGCCACAGTCCGCTCCGTTTCCTCAGGTTCGACTTCCCCATCGACCTGGTCACGGTGCATGCAGCTCTTCAGTTTTGCGCGCGAGCGCTGCTCGTAGTATCACCTATCCGGCGCACGAATGACAAGCATGGGATTCGGCGTTCACTCCGGAGCGGTGCTCACGTCTCCCGGTGACGTATAGCCTGGAGCCATGACGCTGCGTCATTCCCTCCTCGCCGTGCTCACCCTCGGACCGGCGTACGGCTACCAGTTGCACGCCGAGGTCGTGGAGCGCACCCGGCGCGACGCCCCCCTCAACGTGGGCCAGGTCTACTCGACGCTCGACCGCCTGCGTCGCGACGGCCTCGTCGAGGACGCGGGCAGCACGCCGGACAACCTCCCCCTGTACCGCCTCACCGACTCGGGCGGCATCGAGGCGCGCATGTTCCTCACCGAGCCCGATCTCGCCGACTGGCACGACATGGTCGAGCGCGTGCTGCTCGCCCTCTCCCTGCCGGGCGACCACGCCCCCGAGCTCGTCGCGAGCTACCGCCGGCTGTGGGCCCCTCGCCCCGGCGTCTCCGACGAGGTGACCGACCCGACGGGCGGAGCCTCGCAGGCCTCGGCCGCCCACGCCCAGCGCCTGCTGCGCTCGGCCGCCCTCGCCTGGCTCGACTCGCTGCCCCAGCTGGAGCCCTGGCCGCTGCGCACCGACCGCCGCCGGCGCGGCCGTCGGGCCGCCGACCCGGCCGAGAGCCTCGCGCAGGACGCGACGGGCTGACGGCCTACTTCGCCTCGCTGTACCGCTCGACGATCGCGACCGTGACCGGGAAGGTCACCGGCGCGGTGCCGAAGAGCAGCCGGCCGGCATCGGCCGCCGCCTCGCGCAGCGCGGTCGCGGCCTCCTCCGCGCGGTGCGCCGGGGCATGCACCATCAGCTCGTCGTGCAGGAAGAACACCAGGTGCGGCTGCACCGTGAGCGGGCCCGCGTCGGGGCTCCAGAGTCGACGACGCACCCCCGCCATCCACGCGAGCGCCCACTCGGCCGCCGTGCCCTGCACCACGAAGTTGCGGGTGAACCGGCCCTGCGCGCGGGAGGCGGTACGGGCATCCCGTCGCTCGCCCTCGCCGACGCCCTCGGCCGCCGCGAGCAGGCGGCGCTCCTGCCAGGCCTCCCCGGGTGCCGGGGAGGTGCGCCCGAGCCGCGTGCGCACCGTCTCGCCCCGCTCCCCCGCCCGCGCGGCCTCCTCCACGTAGGCGGTCGCCCGCGGGAACACCCGCTGCAGCCGCGGCAGCACGAGCGCGCTCTGCCCGGTCGTGCCGCCGTACATCGCGCCGAGCATGCCGAGCTTCGCCTGCTCGCGCGAGCGCACGGCGCCGCTGTCGACGATGCCCTGGTAGAGGTCGACGCCCGCGCCGGCGCGCGCCATCTCCGCGTCCTGCGAGAGGGCGGTGAGGATGCGCGGCTCGAGCTGCGCGGCGTCGGCGACGACGAGCACCCAGCCCTCGTCGGCCCGCACGGCGCTGCGCACCTGCCTCGGCAGCTGCAGCGCTCCCCCGCCGTCGGAGGCCCAGCGCCCGGTGACCACCCCGCCGGGCACGAACACGGGGCGGAACCGGCCGTCGCGCACCCACTCGTCGAGCCAGTTCCAGCCGTTGGCGGTCATGAGGCGGCTGAGGCTCTTGTACTGCAGCAGCGGCGCGATGGCGGGATGGCCCTGCTGCTGCAGCTCCCACGACCGGGTCGAGGCGACGTCGATGCCGGCGCCGCGCAGAGCGGCCACGAGCTCGGGCGGCGAGTCGATCGCGAGCGAGCCGGGGCGCACGCCGAGCCGGCGCTCGACCTCGGCGGCGAGCTCGACGAGGCGCGCCGGCCGCTCCCCCGGGCGCGGCCGGGCTCCGAGCGCGTCCTCCAGCAGCCGTTCGTGGTCGGTCGAGCTCCACGGCAGGCCGGCGTGGGTCATCTCGGCGGCGGCGAGGGCGCCCGCCGACTCGGCCGCGGCGAGCAGGGCGAGCGCGCCCGGCTGCGCCGCCGAGGCGCGCTCGAGAGCCGCGAGCTGCTCGGCGAGCAGTGCGGCCGCAGCGGGCGCCTCGGCGGGCGGCGCGCCCTCCGACTCGAGATCGAACAGGGCGGTCGACTGCCGCTCGGGCAGGGCGACCGCGGCGCGCGGGCGGGAGGCGAAGGCGCGCACGGGCCGCCCCTCCACCCCGGCGAGGATGCCCTCGACGAGGCGCAGATCGTGGCAGCGCTCGACCCGCACGCCCGCGCGGAGGAGCGGCGGGTACCAGTGCGCGGTGTCGCTCCAGACCCATCGGGGCGGATCGGCGCGGCGTTCGCGGTCGGCGACGAGGGCGGGGAAGGCGGCGGCCGGGACGACCTCGGTGCCGCCGCGATCGTCGGTGAGGAGCATCCCCTCGGGGTGGCGGTCGACGACGAGATGCACGTCGGCCAGTCTGCCCTGCCGCACCGACGACGCGATGCCCGCGACGGCCGGCCACGCCGGGACGGCGGCGGGCGGCGTCCGACGGGCGGGCGACCCGAAACGCGCCCGCCCGTCGGGGCCCGGATCAGGCGAAGGGCTGCGCGTCCTCCATCAGCCGGGAGCGGATGAGGAACCGCACGCCCTCGGGCGCCTCGACGCTGAAGCCGCTGCCCCGCCCGGGCACGACGTCGACCGTGAGGTGGGTGTGGCTCCAGTAGGCGAACTGCTCGCTGCTCATCCAGAACTCCAGAGGTTGCGGGTCCTCCCCCGCCTCGGCGAGGTCGAAGCGTCCGAGCAGCACGTCCTGCGCCGAGGTCATGAAGTCGCCCGCCGGGAAGCACATGGGCGAGGAGCCGTCGCAGCACCCGCCCGACTGATGGAACATCAAGGGCCCGTGGATGCCCTGCAGTCGCCGCAGCAGCGCCACGGCCGCATCGCTCAGCGCCACCCGCGAGCTCGTCTCGTTCTCGATCGTCACGGCGGATTCCTGCATGCTCGCTCCTCTGCTCGGGGCTCGGCGGCCCGGGTCGTTCGATGGTGCGCGGCGGCCGGCCCCACCAGGCCGGGAGCCGACCGCCGCGCCGTCGCGGGGCCTAGAAGAACCCGAGCTTGTTCTCGCTGTACGACACCAGCAGGTTCTTCGTCTGCTGGTAGTGCGAGAGGGCGAGCTTGTTGTTCTCGCGGCCGATCCCGGAGCTCTTGTACCCGCCGAACGCCGCACCCGCGGGGTACGCGTGGTAGTTGTTCACCCAGACCCGTCCGGCCTGGATATCGCGTCCGGCGCGGTAGGCGACGTTGCCGTTGCGCGACCAGACGCCCGCACCGAGCCCGTACAGGGTGTCGTTGGCGATGGAGATCGCGTCGTCGTAGCCGTCGAAGCTCGTGACGGCGACGACGGGGCCGAAGATCTCCTCCTGGAACAGCCGCATGCCGTTATGACCCTCGAAGATCGTCGGCGTGACGTAGTAGCCGTCGGTCAGGTCGCCCCCGAGGTCGTTGCGCTCGCCGCCGAGCAGCAGCTTCGCGCCCTCCTGCTTGCCGATGTCGATGTAGCTCATGATCTTCTCGAGCTGGTCGTTCGAGGCCTGCGCGCCCACCTGGGTGTCGGTGTCGAGCGGGTTGCCCTGCACCGCCGCGCGGGTGCGCTCCACCGCATCCCCCAGGAAGCTGTCGTAGATCGGCTTCTCGATGAGCGCGCGGCTCGGGCTGGTGCAGACCTCGCCCTGGTTGAAGGCGAAGAGCGTGAAGCCCTCCTGCGCCTTGTCGTAGAACGCGTCGTCCTTGTCGGCGACGTCGGCGAAGAAGACGTTGGGGCTCTTGCCGCCGAGCTCGAGCGTCGCCGGGATGATGTTGGCGCTCGAGTACTGCAGGATGAGCCGGCCGGTGGTCGTCTCACCGGTGAAGGCGATCTTGCGGATGCGGTTGCTGCTCGCGAGCGGCTTGCCCGCCTCCACGCCGAAGCCGTTGACGATGTTGATGACCCCGGGCGGCAGGATGTCGCCGATGAGCTCGATGAGCACGAGGATCGACACGGGCGTCTGCTCGGCCGGCTTCAGCACCACGGCGTTGCCGGCGGCGATCGCCGGGGCGAGCTTCCACGCCGCCATGAGGATGGGGAAGTTCCACGGGATGATCTGACCGACCACGCCGAGCGGCTCGTGGTACTGGTAGGCGGTCATGTCGCCGTCCATCTCCTGGAAGTCGCCGTCCTGCGACCGGATCGCGGCGGCGAAGTACCGGAAGTGGTCGGCGGCCAGCGGCAGGTCGGCGTTGAGCGGCTCGCGGATGGGCTTGCCGTTGTCCCAGGTCTCGGCCACCGCGAGCAGCTCGAGGTTCGCGTCGATGACGTCGGCGATCCTGTTGAGCACCGCGGCGCGCTCGGTGGTGCTCGCCCTGCCCCAGGCCGGGGCCGCCTTGTGCGCGGCGTCGAGGGCCGCCTCGATGTCCTCCGCCGTGCCGCGCGCGACCTCGGCGAAGGGCTTGCCGTTGACCGGCGAGATGTCCTCGAAGTACATGCCCTTGACGGGCTTCACCCACTCACCCCCGATCCAGTGCTCGTAGCGCGACTTGAACTCGACCTTGCAGTCGGGCGAACCGGGAGGGGCGTAGACGGTCATGATACTCCTTGCGACGTCGTTGTCGGGATGCTCGCGCTGCGATCGCGCGTGCCGCCACGGTAGATCGGCGCAGGTTGCGTCGGGTTGCGCGGTGTTGCGCCGTGCTGCGTCCCTCGCAGCGCCCGAGCCCGCGCGCGATCGCCCCGGAACTCGAGGCTCAGCGCCCGAGCTCGCGCTCGATCGCTTCGATGCGCGTGACGACGGCGGTGCGCCGCGGGCTGTCGACGGGGAGAGCGCGGAACGCCGCCGTCCACACCGGCAGGTCGAGCGCGGCCTCGTCGCTGCGGGCGTAATCGAGCAGCGTGTCGACGTGGGCGTCGGCGAGCATCGCATCGCGCAGTCGCGCCGACACTTCGGCCCGCACCGCCTCGACCCCGGGAGCGCCCGAGCCCGGCAGAACCGGTCCCGCGTAGTGCCCGAGGGCCACCCGGTGGGCGCCCCGGTCGAGGAAGGCGAGCACGCGCTGCGCGTCGAGCGCGAGCGGCACGGGCAGGCGGTACGGCCGGGAGACCGGCGCCAGAGCGCTCAGGCCGGCGCTCGCGAGCGCGCGACGGAGGCGCACCATCTCCGCCCGGAGCGTGACGAGAGCGTCGTCCCGGCCGTAGACGGCGAGCGCGAGCGCCTCAGCCCCGAGACCGGCGCGGTGCCAGGCGAGCAGCGCGAGGATCTCGGCGTGCCGGGCGCTCAGCTCGAGCTCGACGCCGTGGGCCTCGAGGAATCCGGTCTCGCGGCCGAGCACGTGCAGCTTCGGCTCCACGAGCGGGGCGGGCGGCGGAGCGGCGGCGCGGGACGGGGTGCTCGGGCGGGCGGCGCGCCGGGCCAGGGCATCCAGCCGCCGCACGTGCAGTTCGGCCTCGACGGCCGCGACCGTCGCCTCCAGCAGCGGCAGCGTCGCCGGCGCGACCGCGTCATCGCCGCCCGTGATGTCGATGACGCCGACGATGCGCCCGCTCGCCGGGTCGTGCACGGGCACCGCGGTGCAGCTCCACGGGTGCACGATGCGGCTGTAGTGCTCGGCGCCGCGGATCTGCACGCCGTGATCGAGCGCGAGCGCGGTACCGGGGGCCGAGGTGCCCGCGACCTCCTCCGACCAGTTCGCGCCCTCGACGAAGGCCATGCTCTCGGCGCGGCGGCGCAGCCCCCGGTCGCCGTCGATCCACAGCAGACGCCCCGACTGGTCCCCGATCGCGATGATCAGGCCCGCGTCGAAGGTGTGGCGGATGAGCAGGCGGTGGATGATCGGCACGGCGCTCGCGAGGGGATGGGCCGCGCGGTACTCGCGCAGGGCATCCTCGTCGAGGTCGATCGCGCCGGGCAGGCGATCAGGATCGACGGCGCGGTCGCGGGCGCGCCGCCAGGACTCCTGGACGATCGAGCGCACGGGGGCGCCGCCGCCGGTCGCCTGGGCCTCCTCCAGCCGGTCGCGCCAGGCCGAGGGGTCGTCGGGCGCGGGCGAGGAGAGCCACGGGTTCGACACGCCCACCTCCGCCGCGCAGCCGCCGGTGGATGCGCGAGCACATGGTACCCCGGCGCCCTGACGGCGGGCGAGGACTCAGTGCAGGAGCGAGCCGTCGGCCTTGAGCACGTTCTTCTCGCCGGCCTCGATCGCGAAGGGGAAACGGTTCTGCTTCGGCGGCAGCGGGCAGTTGAAGTTGTAGCTGAAGGCGCACGGCGGCAGGATCGCCGTGTTGAAGTCGAGCGTGATCGTGCCGTCGGGGTTCGGCGCCATGAAGAGGAACCGGCCGACCGAGTAGGTGCTGTCGCCGGCGGTCGCGTCGCTGAAGACGAGCTGCAGCGCGCGGCCCGACTTGAACGCCGCGATGTCGTACTCGACGCCCTCGTGGGTGAAGCGGATCTCGCCCGGCACGACCTCGTCGCGGGTGCGTCCCTCGTCCTTCAGGTGCTCGAAGCCGACGGTCGTGCCGCCCTCGATCTCGCGGAACGTGCCCGTGAGCACCCAGGCGGGGGCGTAATCGAAGGCGTCGATGCGGCCGAAGCTCGCGATGGCCTCGCTCTCGGCGTCCCACACGCGCAGGGCGTAGGCGCCGCCCTCGCCGGCGATGACGAAGCCGGTGGTGTGCTCGTCGAACACGATCGTGCTCGGCGCGGCGTCGTCGTTGCCCCGCACGCGCACCGTGCCGTCGACGAGCGCGTCGTCCACACGGATGCCGTCCGCCGCCTCCGCCGTCAGCAGCAGGCCGCCCTCGGGCGCGGGCGCCCATCGGCCGGGCACGCCCCAGATGCTCTGCTCGCCGTCGACCCACTGCGTGTTGACGAGCGCGAGCGGGCCCTGCGGCTGCACCGCGGCGAGGTCGCGCCGCTGCCGGAACACGGCGTAGCGCTCGGCGGGGCTGGCGGGGGCGGGGGATGCGCTGCTCATGCCGTCCATCCTGTCGAGTCGAGGGCGCTCGACGCGAATCGACGCGCTGCCCGGCTCAGGCCGCGGCGGGCACGAGCAGCAGCAGGGCGAGCGCGGCGAGGACGAGCGGCAGCAGCGCGAGCAGCACCAGCTGCACGACCTCGGCGCGGGCGGCGGGATGCTCGGCCGCCCCCGGACGCCGGGCGGCGACCCACACGGCCGCCCACACGAGCGCGCTCAGCACGAGGGCGACGATCGTGACGACCCGCACCGCGACGCTCGGCCCGGCCCCCGCGAGCCCGCCGCCCACCTGCGCGAAGGCGATGACGCCCCAGGGCACGATGGCGATCGCGGTGCCGAAGGAGTAGGCGAGCAGCCCGCGGCGCCCCGGCTCGGTGCGGCGGTCATGCAGCACGAGCAGCAGGGGCGCCGCCGCCCCGATCGCGTACAGCAGCACGAGCGCCGGGATCTCGGCGATGCCGTTCAGCTGCCCGATGAGGAACACCGTGACGCCGCTCAGCTGCGAGAGCTCGATCCAGCGCAGACCGTGGCGATCGCGCGCGACGGCGTCGAGCCAGGCGCCCTTCGCCGCCGGCCGCGACGACGCGAAGCGCAGCAGCGCGGTGAAGGCGAGCAGCACGACGATCGCGAGCACCAGGTCGACCTGCGCGAGCACCAGGCGCACGGGCGCGCCCTCCCCCGCTCCGAACGAGGCCTCGGCGGGCAGCAGCAGACGATCGCGGGATGCCCCGACCGAGGCCGCGACGACCGCCGCGACGAGCAGCACGAGGCCGGTGCCCGCGTTGACGATGGCGAGCAGCCGCTCGGCCCCTCCGCGATCCGACTCGGATCCCATGACGACCTCCTCGGCGGCGCGACGGTGAGCGTAGGGCGGACGGGACTTGAACCCGTGACCGACGGATTATGAGTCCGCTGCTCTGACCAGCTGAGCTACCGCCCCGTGGGGCCCGCGGCGGCGCGCCCGCTCACACTCTACCGAGCGCGCGGCCGCGGCAGCGGCATCCGCCCCGCTCGTCAGCGGCATCGGCGTGCCGAAGGTGCGGCCGCCTCAGTGGCTCGTGGTGCCCACGCCGTCGACCACGGTGTCGTCGACCTGCTCGCCCCGGTACAGCGCCTCGAAGGTGTCGAGCGTGCGGTTGATGTCGTGCGCCTCGACGATCGCGAGGCTCTCGCGCTTGAGCACGAGCAGCTCGTCGTGCGGCATCGTGAGGATGCGGTTCAGGCGCTCGGCGAAGCCGTCGATGTCGCCCGGCTCGTACAGGAACCCGTTCTCGCCGTCGTGGATGAGGTGCGGCAGGGCCATCGCGTTGGCGCCGACGACGGGCAGGCCGCTCGCCATGGCCTCCATCGTCGCGATGGACTGCAGCTCGGCGATCGACGGCATCGCGAAGACCGTCGCACGCGTGAGCTGCTGCGTGAGGTACTCCTCGGGCGCGTAGCCGGCGAAGTGCACGCGGTCGGCGATGCCGAGCTCGCGTGCGAGCCGCTCGAGCGCGGGGCGCTGCTCGCCGTCGCCGATGATCTCGACCTGCACGGCGAGGGCGGCGTCGAGGCGGGCGACCGCGCGCAGCATCTCGTCGATGTGCTTCTCGGCCTCGACCCGGCCGAGGAACAGCACGACGTTCTCGTCGCGCGGCTGCATCGAGGGGGTGTAGTTGTCGATGTGCAGGCCGCAGCTGATCGCCCGCACGCCGCGCAGCTCGGTGTACTTCTCGAGGTAGTCGGCCGCCTTGCGGGTCGGCGTGGTGACCTCGGCGGCGAGGCCGAAGGTGCGCCCGGCGGCCTTCCACATCGCGGAGATCGCGCTGTCCTTCAGACCGCCGATGAACGGCGTGAACTGCATCGCGTTGTCGGGCATGAAGTGGTTGGTGCCGACGATGCGGATGCCGCGCTTCGCCGCCTGCCGGGCGAGACCGCGCCCGACGACGATGTGCGACTGGAAGTGCACGACGTCGGGCCGCACCTCGTCGAGGATGCGAGCGGCGTTCTGCTCGATGCGCCACGGCAGGGCGTAGCGCAGCCAGGGGTGCGGGTGCCAGCGCCACGAGCGCAGGCGGTGCACCGTCATGCGCTGACCCTCGTGCTCCTCGACGCGCGTGACGTTCGGCCCGCCCTCGGGGCGCGGGGCGACGACGTGCACCTCGTGGCCGCGCTCGACGAGACCACCGGCGAGGCGCTCGGCGAACTTGGCGGCGCCGTTGACGTCGGGGGCGAAGGTGTCACCGCCGATGAGGATGCGCAGGGGGCGGGCGGTGGAGCCGGGCTGATGCGGGGCGTCCGTCAACTCGAGGGTCCTTGACGTAGGGGGAGGTGGGGGGCCGATTCCGGCACTCGGTCGGCTACGCGATAACGGTACCGCAGAGCGCGCCCGGGACGGCGGCGCTCAGCGGTGGGTCTGCGGATGGTGCTTCGCGAGCCGCACGACGCCGATGATCGCGACGACGCCGGCGACGCCGCAAAGCAGCGCGGCGGGCAGCGGGATGAACACGGCCTCGCCGAGCACGAGCACGCCGATGAGCACCGCGACGAGCGGATCGATCACCGTGAGCCCCGCGATGACGAGGTCGGGCGAGCCCACGGAGTACGCGGTCTGAACGAAGTAGCTGCCCAGCGCGGCCGAGGCGAGCAGCGCGACTAGGCCGATGACCGTCAGCACGTCGAAATCGCCGCTCGAGATGCGGCTGATGATGACCTTCGCGAGGGTTGCGACGAAACCGAACAGGATGCCCGCCCCGACGATGTAGAACATCGCGCCCGCGCGGCGCCGGTAGCGGGCGAACAGGACGCCGAATGCCGCTGTGACCACCGCGAGGATGCCGAGCACCGTGAGCAGCTGCTGCTCGTTGATGCGCTTCTCGACCGCGAAGGTGGCCGCGACGATGACGAACACCGCCACCCCGCCGACGCTCATCCCGATCGCGGTGATCGCCTTGCGATCGAGCCGGATCCGCGAGATGCGCGCGTTGAGGATCGCGGTGATGACGAGCGCCACGACGCCGATCGGCTGCACCACGATGAGCGGCGCGAAGCCGAGCGAGGTGAGCTGGAAGAGGATCGCGAGCCCGAGCATCACGGTGCCGAGCACCCACGAGGGACGGCCGAGCAGGTGCATCAGCTGCCGCGGGCTGAGGCCGGCGCGCGCCCCATCGCCGAGCCGCGCCTCGACCTTCGTGACGCCCTGGCTCTGGAACTGCGCGCCGAGGGAGAGGAAGACCGCACCGACGAGCGCGAGCGGGATGCCGAAGCCGAGGGTCGGCGATCGGAAGAACTCCTCCGTCAATTCCTCGATCCCGGTCCCCAGCACGCGGACAATCTAGCGGCCCCCGCGCGGATATCCTTGGCGAATGGCCGTGCTCCCCATTCGCATCACCGGTGAGCCGGTGCTCCACACCCGCGCCGAACCGGTCACCGAGTTCGACGACGCCCTGCGCGCGCTCGTCGACGACATGGTCGCCACGATGACCGCGGCCCCCGGGGTCGGCCTCGCCGGGCCTCAGGTCGGGGTTCCGCTGCGGCTGTTCGTCTACGACTGGACGGACGAGGACGACGTGCGCTGGCAGGGCGTCGCCATCAACCCGGAGCTGCTCATCAGCCCGCTCGAGCTGGACGAGCTCGACGAGGATCTCGAGGCCGAGGGCTGCCTCTCGGTGCCGGGCGAGCGGTTCCCGCTGCGCCGCGCCGAGCGCGCGCTGCTGCGGGCCGTCGACCTCGACGGCGCGCCCTTCGAGATCGACGCGCGCGGCTGGCTGGCGCGCATCTTCCAGCACGAGTACGACCACCTCGACGGCGTGCTCTACGTCGACCGCCTCGCCCACCCCTACGGCAAGGCCGCGGCCAAGGCGGTGCGCCGCAACTCCTGGGGCTCCCCGGGCGCGAGCTGGCTGCCGGGGCGCGACCACCTCGACGACTGAGGCCTCGCCGACCGCTGCGCGCCGCCCGCTCCGTGCTGCGCGCCTCCCGGCGCGTCCCGCGCCGCGGTGCGCGGCGTCGTCGGCGGCCGCCGATGTCGACAACTCAGGAACCGTGCGCGTTCGCAGGCTCGATCCGGGACGCAGCGGCCACGGCGGCGGCGGATCTCCTGAGTTGTCGACGGACCGCGGGCCAGGCGTGGGCGGGCGGAGTGGTCAGGCGGCCCAGCCGAGCGCGCGCAGCGCCGCCGCGGTGAGCGCCGCCGCGAGGATCACGAGGATGAAGGGCGCCCGCAGGGCGAGCAGCGCGGCCGCGACGACGACGGCGGGGAGCCGGGCATCCAGCACCAGGCTCTGACCGGTCGAGACCGTCTGCACGACGATGAGCGCCGCGAGCAGAGCCACGGTGGTGAGCTGCGCGGTGCGCCCGGCGGCGGGCTTCTCGAGCACCGAGGGCGGCACGAGGTAGCCGAGCAGCTTCAGCGCGAGCACGGCGATCGAGGCGAGCAGGATGATCTGCCAGAGGGTCATCGGTCGGCCTCCCCGGCGTCGGGCGCGGGCGGGACGTCGGCGTGGTGCTCGATCGGGGCGGCGACCGGCCGCCCGAGCAGGTCGAGCGGGCCCACGACGACCGCGACCAGTGCCGCGAGGATGACCGGCACCCCCGCGGGCAGCACGGGGATGGTCGCCGCCGCGACGACCGCGGCCCCCACGGCGACCGCGACGGGCTGCAGCGCCCGCAGGCGCGGCCAGACCAGGCCGAGGAACGCGGCCGCGGCGGCGGCATCGAGCCCGTAGGCGCTGACGTCGCCGAGCAGGTCGCCGAGGAGGGCGCCGAGCAGGGTCATGAGGTTCCAGCCGAGGAAGATGATCCAGCCCGTCCACCAGAAGCCGGCGCGCTGGCCCTCGGGCGTGGCCTGCGCGGTGGCGACCGCGGTCGACTCGTCGATCGTCAGGTGCCCGGCGAGCAGGCGGCGCCAGAAGCCCGCGCCGACGATCGGTGAGACGCGGATGGCGTACAGGCCGTTGCGCAGACCGAGCAGGGCGGCGCCGGCGATCGCGGCGGGGCCGGCCGCCGCGCCGCCCGAGGCGAGCACACCGATGAGCGCGAACTGCGATCCGCCCGAGAACATCACGAGCGAGAGCACGCAGGCCTGCCAGACGTCGAGCCCCGAGGCCACCGCGAGCGCGCCGAACGAGACGCCGTAGGCCGCGACGGCCAGGCCGACCGCCCACGACGCCCGGCGAGCCTCGGCGACGCCGGGAGCGGGCGCCGAGCGCGGCGCGGGATGGCGCGAGGCCCGCGGGCCGTTCACGAGCGCCTCAGATCCACCCCGTGCACGCCGTTGTGGTGCCGCAGCGAGGGGAAGACGACCGAGAGCGTGAAGCCGACGGCGGGCTGGGTCGTCGCGCTGAGGATGCCGCCGTACAGCTCGGCCCGGGCGCGCATCTCGGCGATGCCGCGGCCCGTGACGGTGGCGGTGAGCGCGGCCATGTCCTCGGCGATCGTCACGCGGCCGGGCTCGTCCTCCCCCGCCGCCCGCGCCCGGATGCCGTCGTCCTCGACGCGCAGCTGCAGGCCCTCCCCCGACCAGGTGAGCGTGACGCGCACCTCGGTACCGCGCCCCCCGAAGGCCAGGGCGTTCGCGAGCGCCTCCTGCACGATGCGGTACACGGCGATCTCGGCGCCGGGCTTGAGATCGAAGGCCGATCCGAACTCCTCGACCGTGATGACGAGCCCCTGGTCGCGCATGATGGCGAAGAGCTCGTGGGTCGTGTCGAGGCGCGGCGCGACGGCGCGCGACTCCCCCTCGCCGACGAGCGACATGATGCGGCGCAGGTCGGCGAGCGTCGACCGGGTCGTCTCCGCGATGACCGCGGCCGAGCGCGCCGCGGCGGAGGGGTCGCGCTCGGCGGCGTAGCGCGCGCCGTCGGCCTGGCTGATGACCACCGACAGCGAGTGCGCCGCGACCTCGTGCAGCTCGCGGATGATGCGCAGCCGGTTGCGCTGATCGGCGGCGGCGAACTCCGCCTCGACGCGGGTCTGCTCGGCGGCGGCGCGGTCGCGCTCGCGGGAGGCGGCGCGCGAGCGTGCGCGCAGCCACGCGACGAGCAGCACGACCACCAGCATGAGCAGCACCGCGGCGGCCACCGTGATGACGAGCACCAGATCGGGGCCCGCCTCGAGCATCCACGCGATCACTGGGGCTCCTTCCGCGCCGATGCCGTCCGGACGCACCGCCGCCCCTGCCCGCCGCGGCATGCGCGGCCGATCAGGGGCGGAACGGTGATGAGGGGCGGTGGTGGACCACTGGCTCCCCGACTTGGACTCGAACCAAGAACCTGCCGGTTAACAGCCGGCTGCTCTGCCAATTGAGCTATCGAGGATCGCTGCGAACAGCTCGTCAACGCTATCAGAACTCCGCGGTGCGCACTGCACGCGGGATGCCCGCCGGGCGCTCCCCCGACGCGGCTCAGTACCCCGCCGCCGGGTCGACGAGCCCCACGAATCGGCCGTCGCCGAGGAACCCGCGCACGTTCTCGGTGATGCGCCGCGCGAGCAGCGGCGCCGTCATCTCGGGGGTGTCGGCCGAGTGGGAGGTGATGATGCAGCGCGGCTCCCGCCACAGCGGGTGCTCGTCGGGCAGGGGCTCGGGATCGGTCACGTCGAGGCCCGCGCCGAGGATGCGCTTCTCGCGCAGGGCGGCGGTGAGGGCATCCGTGTCGATGAGCGCGCCGCGGGCGATGTTGACGATCGCGGCGCGCGCGGGCAGCAGCGCGAGCTCCGGCGCGCCGATGAGGTGCCGGCTCGCCGTCGTCGAGGCGGCCGCGAGCACGAGGGCGTCGGCGTCGGGCAGCACGGCGTGCAGCTCGGCCGCGCTGACCGTGCGATCGGCCCCGGGCATCGGCTCGGCCGTGCGGCGCACGACCGTCACCCGCACGCGCCACGGCGCCAGCAGCCGCAGCAGCTCGGCCGCGATGCCGCCGGCCCCGACGATCACGACGTGCGCCCCGTAGAGCGACAGACCCGTGCGCACCGGCGCCCAGCGGGCGGCGCGGGCCTTGGGGCCGAGCTCGCGCATGACGGCGTGCAGCAGGGCGAGGGCGTGCTCGGCGACGGGCTCGCTGTACGCCCCCTTCGCGCTCGTGAACACCGGCCCGCCGCCGTCCGCGTAGCGCGGCAGCACGCTCGCGAAGCCGTCGACGCCGGCCCAGGGCAGCTGCACCCAGCCGATGCCGGGGTACTGCTCGAGGATCTCGCCGAGCTCCTCCGCGCGCTGCTCGCTCAGCCAGATGAGGCCTCGGGTACGGGCATCCAGCTCGGTGATCTCGGCACCGCCGGCCGCGGCCGCGTCGACGAAGAGCGCCGTGGGGCGCGGCAGCACGGCGATCGGTCCGGGCTCGGGGCGCGGCCGGCCCTCGGGGGCCCGCGCGGTGCCGGCGACGGGGTCGCGGTGCTGATCGGGATGCCCGACCCCGCCCTCGGGCACGAGCGAGCGCGCGGGCGCGCCCGCGGCCGCGCCGCTCATCCGGTCCTGCCGCTGCTGCTCGTCCACGTCGGGCCTCTCGGGGTCGGGTCGGGGGTCGGAGCGCGCCGGGCGCGCCGCGTCGCCGCCGCGCACGCGCGCCGCAGCCGCACGGCCGAGCTCGAGGTCGGGCGCCTCAGCGGCGGCCGAGCGCCGCGAGCCGCTCCACGTACGGGTGGGTCGGCGCGGCGAGCACCTCGTCGACCGATCCCATCCCCACGATCGTGCCACGGTGCAGCACCGCGAGTCGATCCGACAGCCGGCGCACCTCGCCGATCTCGCTCGAGACGACGAAGGCGGTGAAGCCGCGGCGCCGCTGCACCTCGGCGAGGTGGTCGAGGATGCTCGAGCGCACGGTGGCGTCGACGCCGCTGGTCGGCTCGTCGGCGACGAGGAGGTCGGGGTCGAGCACGAGGGCGCGGGCGAGCGCGACGCGCTGCCGCTGGCCGCGGCTGAGCTCGTGCGGGTACTTCGGGATCGTCGCGAGGGTGAGGTGCATCGCGTCGATCGCCTCGGCCACGATGCCGCCCGCGGTGCGCCGGGTGAGCTTGGCGTTGCGCTCGTACAGCGGAACGGCGACGTTCTCGCCCGCGGTGAGGTGCGGGTCGAGCACGTGCGAGATGTCCTGCGGCAGGTAGCCGACGCGCAGCGCGAGCTCGTCCGACTCGCGCGGGCGCAGGTGCCGCACGTCGATGCCGAGCACGCGCAGCCCGCCGCCGGAGATCTGCGGACCGCCCTCCCGACTGCGGTCGGTGAGCCCCGCGACGGCCCGGGCGAGCGTGCTCTTGCCGCTGCCGGCCTCGCCCACGACGGCGAGGGTGCCCCCGACGGGGATGCTCAACGAGATGCCGGTGAGCGCGATCGCGTGACCCCGCCCGGTGCCCGATCGGTAGCGCGCCGAGAGGTCGTCCACGAGCACGGCCGCCCCGTCGCCCTCGTCGGCGCCGATGGCGGCGCGGGGTGCGAGGGCGGTCATGGTGGAGCGTCCTTCCCGACGGCGGGCGGTGCCGATGCGGTGAGAGAGGGGCGGGGAGCGGCGATCCCGCGGCCCTGGCCGGATCTGATGACGACTCTACAACCGCTCCGCCGCGGCGCGCCGGGGGCTCTCGGGCAACGTTCGAGAATCAGTCCCCGAGGACGCGGCGGCGCTCGGCCTCGGTGTCGACCAGCTGCCGCTGCAGCGAGCGGTAGCGCTCCGGATCCTCCGTCGAGGAGGTGCGCTGCAGGGCCCCGAGCAGCTCGCTCTTGCGCCGCAGCAGGTCGCGGCCGATGAGGCTCGTCGTCAGCCCGCGGCAGTACTCCCGCACCTGGTCGTCGCGGATCGGCAGCGGCGCGATCGCGAGCTGGGTGACGAGGGCGGCGAAGACGCCGGGGGCCTCGTCG
Source organism: Microcella flavibacter (assembly GCF_012530535.1). Classification (NCBI taxonomy): domain Bacteria; kingdom Bacillati; phylum Actinomycetota; class Actinomycetes; order Micrococcales; family Microbacteriaceae; genus Microcella; species Microcella flavibacter. Next base: position 1,264,923 of record NZ_CP051299.1, on the reverse strand, counting down.
GCGGCCCGGGCGACCCACTGCGGCGTGCCGTAGTGCTCGAAGGCGGCGACGAGCGCGTCGCGCACCGTCGCGAGCGCGGGCTGGGTGAAGGTCGTCGCGAGCGCCCGCGCAGCCACCTCGCGGTCGACCTCGCCGGGATGCTGCAGCACCGCCATGAGCAGCTCCCGCTCCAGGCGCGTGACCGGGTCGGTGGGCAGCTGGTCGATGCTCATCGAGGGGGCGGCGGGCTCGGCGGTCGGGGTCGCGGATCCGGGCGCGTCGGGCCGGGCATCCTGCGCCGACGGCCGCTGGCCCTCGCGGGAGCGCGTCGTCTCCGCCGGCTTGCTCGCGGCGGCGGAGCGGGCCGACTGCACCGCGCGCGAGACCTCCTGCGGGTCGAGCCCGATCCAGCCGGCGAGGGTGCGGCCGTAGCCGGACTGCATCGAGCGATCGCGGATGCCGGCGACGACGGGCGCGGCGGCCCGGAGCGCGCCGACCCGCCCCTCGACCGTCTCGAGGTCGAACTGCTCCAGCTGCCGGCGGATCATGAACTCGTACATCGGCTTGCGGCCCGAGACGAGCATCCTGACCGCGTCGTCGCCGCGCGCCAGGCGCAGGTCGCACGGGTCCAGCCCGTCGGGGGCGACGGCGACGAAGGTCTGGGCGGCGAACCGCGACTCCTCGGCGAAGGCGCGGCTCGCGGCTTTCTGGCCCGCCTCGTCGGGGTCGAAGGTGAAGACGACCTCGCCGAGCTGGGTCGTGTCGGCATTCGCCGTATCGCCCATCACGCGCCGGATCACCTTGATGTGGTCGACGCCGAAGGAGGTGCCGCAGGTGGCGACGGCGGTCGTGACGCCCGCGAGGTGGCAGGCCATGACGTCGGTGTAGCCCTCGACGACGACGACCTGCTTGGCCCTAGCGATGTCGCGCTTGGCGAGGTCGAGCCCGTAGAGCACCTGGGCCTTGTGGTACACCGGCGTCTCGGGGGTGTTGAGGTACTTCGGGCCCTTGTCGTCATCGAGCAGGCGGCGCGCGCCGAAGCCGAGCGTCTGGCCGGTGACGTCCTTGATCGGCCAGAGCAGGCGCCCGCGGAACCGGTCGTAGGGGCTGCGGTCGCCCTGGCTCAGCAGCCCCGCGGCGAGCAGCTCCTCGGTGCTGAAGCCGCGGCCCGTCAGGTGGGTGCGCAGCGCGTCGAACGACTGCGGGGCGAAACCGATCGAGAAGCGGTCGGCCGAGGCCGGGTCGAAGCCGCGCTCCCCCAGGAAGCGGCGCGCCGGCTCGGCGGCCGCGGTGCCGAGCTGCTCGCGGAAGAACGCCTCCGCCGCCTCGTTCGCGGCGAGGATGCGCCGGCGGTTGCCCTGCTCCTCGCGGGCGGGGCCGCCGTCCTCGTAGCTGAGGGTGAAGTTGAGGCGCTGGGCGAGCCGCTCGACCGCCTCGCTGAAGGTGACGTGATCCATCTTCTGCAGGAAGGTGAAGACGTCGCCGCCCTCGCCGCAGCCGAAGCAGTGGTAGAAGCCGACCTGCGGCCGCACGTGGAAGCTCGGGCTGCGCTCGTCGTGGAAGGGGCAGAGCCCCGAGAGCGAGCCGACGCCCGCGCGCTTCAGCGTGACGTACTCGCCCACGACCTCGCCGATGTTCGTGCGCGACCGGACCTCGTCGATATCGCTCCGCTTGATCAGGCCCGCCACGCAGCGATTCTAGAGCCGGTCGAATGGATGCCCGCCGCGGGCCTCAGCGCACCACGCGCTCGTGCCAGGCCATCGCCGACTGGTCGGTGAGGCTCGCGACCTGGTCGACGATGACCCGGCGCCGGGCCGCATCGTTCGGAGCGGCACGGAAGTCGTCGGTGAAGCCGGGGTCGAGCTGCGCATCCCCCGCCTGCCAGAGCGCGTCGGCGAGCTCGGTCAGCAGCGAGCGCTGCCGCGCGTAGATCGGCTGGCGGCTGTTCGTCGACATGACGTTCGCGGCGACGATGCCCTTGAGCACCGCGATCTCGGCGGCCGTCTCACGGGGCACGATGACGTCGGCGCCGAAGCGGGCGAGGCTCTGCCGGGGATAGGCGGCGCGGGTCGCGTGCACGGCCTCGTGGGCGAAGCGGCCGATGAGCTGGCTCGTGAGGTTCTTCAGGCGGGCGAGGTCGCGGCGCGAGCCGTCCCAGGTGTCGATCCAGAAGTCGAGGTGGTCGAGCCGGTCGAAGGCGGCGATGAGCTCGTCGTGGCTGATCTCGCCGCCGATCCACTCGAACATCGAGTCCACCAGGGCGTCGTGATCGACCCGGGCGCTCAGGGCGGGCACGTCGAGGTAGCCGCTCACCACGGCGTCCTCGAAGTCGTGCACGCTGTAGCCGATGTCGTCGCTGAGATCCATCACCTGGGCCTCGATGCACCGCTGCCGATCGGGGGCCCCGGCGCGCAGCCATTCGAAGGCGTCGGCGTCGTCGTCGTAGAAGCCGAACTTGCTGCGCCCGCTCGGATCGGGAATGCCCTGCGCCTGCGGCCACGGGTACTTGCAGCTCGCGTCGAGGCTCGCCCGCGTGAGGTTGAGCCCGTAGCTGCGGCCGTCGGCGCCGAAGACCTTCGGCTCGATGCGCGTGAGCAGGCGCAGCGTCTGCGCGTTGCCCTCGAAGCCGCCGACGTCGCTCGCCCAGTCGTTGAGCGCCCGCTCGCCGTTGTGACCGAAGGGCGGGTGGCCGAGGTCGTGCGCGAGGCAGGCGGTGTCGACGACGTCGGGGTCGAGCCCGAGGCTCGCGGCGAGCTCGCGGCCGACCTGGGCGACCTCGAGCGAGTGCGTCAGGCGGTTGCGGGCGAAATCCAGCCCCGCCGTCGGGCTCAGCACCTGCGTCTTCGCGGCGAGGCGGCGCAGCGCGCTCGAGTGCAGCAGTCGGCCCCGGTCGCGGGCGAAGTCGCTGCGGCGCGTCGAGTGCTGCTCGGGCATCCAGCGCTCGGCGTCCTCGGGCAGGTAGCCCGGGGTCATGACATCGGTCAGCACGTCGCTCAGCCTCCGCTGTGGTGCAGTTCGGCCGCGGTGACCTCGGCGCGGTTCGCCTCGTCGAGCTCGCGGCTCGCGAGCCAGTTCTGGGGAAGGGACGGCTTCTTCGGCGTGCCCGCGCGGCCGCGCTGGCCCTCGGCCGGAGCGCCCGGGTAGGGCTGATCGCGGTCGAGCTCGCCGAGCAGGTCGTCCATCTGCGCGAGGCTCTCGACGCTCGCGAGCCGCGCCCGCAGCTCGCCGCCGACGGGGTAGCCCTTGAAGTACCAGGCCACGTGCTTGCGGATGTCGCGGCAGGCCCGCGGCTCGTCGCCGTCGTAGAAGTCGACGAGCAGCTCGGCGTGCCGGCGGAAGGCGTCGCCCACCTCGCCGAGCCCGGGCTGGATCTTGAGGCCCCCGCCGGTGAACGCCGAGGCGAGGTCGCCGAACAGCCACGGGCGGCCCAGGCAGCCCCGGCCGACGACGATGCCGTCGCAACCCGACTGCTCGACCATGCGCAGCGCGTCCTCCGCGCTCCAGATGTCGCCGTTGCCGAGCACCGGCACGCTCGAGACGGACTGCTTGAGGGTGCCGATCGCATCCCAGTCGGCATTCCCGCTGTAGAACTCGGCCGCCGTGCGGGCGTGCAGCGCGATGGCGGCGACGCCCGCGCCCTCCGCCGCCTTCGCGGCCTCCAGGTAGGTGAGGTGGTCGGCGTCGATGCCCTTGCGCATCTTCACCGTCACCGGGATGCTCCCCGCGGCCTTCACGGTGGCCTCCACGATGCGGCGGAAGTGCTCGAGCTTCCACGGCAGCGCCGCCCCGCCGCCCTTGCGGGTCACCTTCGGCACGGGGCAGCCGAAGTTCATGTCGATGTGGTCGGCGAGGCCCTCGCCGACGAGGAACGCCGCGGCCTCCCCCGCCGTGACGGGGTCGACGCTGTAGAGCTGGATGCTGCGCGTCGTCTCGCTCTCGTGGTGCTTGATGAGGCGCATGCTCTCGGGGGTGCGCTCGACGAGCGCACGGCTCGTGATCATCTCGCTCACGTACAGGCCCGCGCCGTACTCGCGGCACAGGCGGCGGAAGGCGGTGTTCGTGATGCCGGCCATCGGCGCGAGCACGACGGGCACGCTGAGCGGGAGCGGGCCGATCGTCAGCGCGGGCGCGGCGGTGCCCCCCGGAGCGGCGGGGCCGGGCGCGGAGGCTGTGGGCGGCGCGGCGCTGCCGGGCGCGGCGGTGTCGAGGGCGGAGGGCATGGTGCTCCTATCCTCCCATCACCCGGCGGGGGCATCCGCATCGTCGCCGGAATAGCCGGGCGCCGCTCGCGTTGCACTGCACCATGACCACCGCGCCGAACGGGACCGATCGCGTGCTCGCCGATGCCGCCGCGCGCGGGCTCGACGTGCAGATCGTCGAACGGGCGGAGGCGCGCTCGATCGAGGAGGCCGCGGCGCTCATCGGCGTCGACGTCGCCTCGCTCGTGAAGACGCTCGTGGTGAAGCGCTCCGACGACCGCTACCTGCTCGTGCTCGTGCCGGGAGACCGGCGCATCGCCTGGGCCCCGCTGCGCGCGCTCGTCGGCGTCAACCGGCTGCAGCTGCCCGACGCGGAGCAGGCCCTCGCGGCCACCGGCTACGCCCGCGGCACGATCACGCCGCTCGGCGCGCTCGGCGACTGGCCCGTGATCGCCGACGAGCGCATCCGGGGGCGCCGCATCGCCCTCGGCGCCGGAGCCCCCGGCCGCAGTGCGCTCGTCGACGGGGATGCCCTGCTCGCGTCGTTCGCGGCGACCGTCGGCGCGATCACCGAGCCGGCGTAGCCGCGCGCGGCGCGCTCGGCCGCGCGGGCCTGCCCGCTCGCCGTGCCCGCCCTCTCGCACCTGCGTGCCGTGCCCGCCCGCACCCGCTCGCTCTCCCGAAGACGCCCGGCGACCAGCGCCCCTGTCGACAACTCAGGAACCTGCTCGTCGAGCGTCCGCTCTGGGTCCGAGCACGGCGCGTCCTGGACACGAAGTCCTGAGTTGTCGACACGGCGGACGGCCCGACCGCGAGGGGCGCGCCGAAGCAGATCCGAGTCGAGCCCACGCCGGGGCTCAGACGTTCGCGGAGTGGAGAGCCGCGGCAGGGCTAGTTGTACTCGGTCATGAGGTTGGTGACACTCGACTGATCGGTGGCAGGTCTTTGCAGGCGGTGTGGGGTCGATCGTAGTTGTAGTGGTCAAGCCAGGGCGCGAGGGCGTTGGCGCGTTCCTGGTTCGAGGTGAACGCGTGTCGATATGCCCACCCCTCCTGGAGGGTGCGATTGAAGCGTTCGGCTTTCCCGTTCTGCCAGGGCGAATACGGTCTCGTGAGCACGTGGGTGGCCGCTAACGACTCCATAACGCTTCGGAAGGCTGCGGAGTTTCGGTAGTTCAAGGCGTTGTCGGTCATGACCTGCCGGATCCTGATCCCGTGTCCGGTGAAGAACGCAGCAGCGTTGGCGAGGAACGCCGCGCAGGTTTCGCCCTTTTCGTCCGGCAGCACCTGCGCGAACGCGAGCCGGGAGTGGTCATCGACCGCGACGTGGACGTAGTCGAAGCCGAGCCTCACGGATCGTTTCCGGCCGATGTTGTGCTCGATCGTTCCCAGACCGTTCAGGCGCCATCCGCCGCCGTCAGGGATGCGGCCGAGCTTCTTCACGTCGATATGGATCAGATCACCCGGCTGCTCGCGCTCGTATCGAAGACGGGTCCGGCGGCCTTGACGGATGCGAGTCCCGGTGACCGGGTCCAACTCATGCAGGGCAGGCAAGCCGGCCCGGGCGATCAACCGGGACGCGGTCGAAGGGCTCACCGCGAAGCGTCGGGCGAGCTCATCGCGGCCGAGCCTGTCGTGTTCCCGGGACGCGATCAGCGCTGCGGCCAGCTGCGGGGAGGTGGTGGTGGGTGAGCGGTGCGGCCTGGAGGAGCGGTCCTCCAGCGCGCGGATTCCGTGCTCGCGGAAGCGGGTCACCCAGCGGTGAGCGCACTGGCGTGATACTCCGAGCTCTTTCGCGACATGCGAGACAGGCCGGCCGGACAGCACCCGTCGGACCAGGATCAGTCGGCCGGCGGGAGCAAGGGGAGCGTTACGGTGGACCACGAGAAGGCCTTCCTCTTCAGGGCGTTTAGACACCACCCAGAATGAAGGCCTTCTCCTCTGCCTTGTGTCACCAACGTGCTGACCGGGTACAGCTAGTCCCGCAGCGGGACCGCGCAGACGTCGCCCTCGCACGCCGCGGCGTCGGGCGAGCCGAGCATGGTGAAGGATGCGACGACGGCCGGTGCCTGCTCAGTCGCGTCCGTGTCGGTGCCGGCGTCGCGCGAGCCCGGGGCGGCCGCGTCGGGGACGTCGCCCGGCGCGGTCACGCCGACGCCTCCGCGGTCGCGGCAGCGCGATCCGCCGCCGCCTGCTGCAGCGCTCCGAGGAACGCGGCGGGCTCCTGCGCACCGGAGATGCCGTAGCGATCGTCGATCACGAAAAACGGCACGCCCTGGATGCCGTACGCGACCGCCTGCGCCATGTCGGCCTTGACGTCGGCGAGGTGGCGGTGGTCGGCGAGCGACTCGGCAGCAGCATCCCGATCGAGGCCGACGTCGGCGGCGAGGTCGGCGAGGTCCTCGGCCCGGCCGACGTGCCGGCCCTCGACGAAGTAGGCGCGCAGCAGGCGCTCCTTGAGCTCGAGCTGCCGCCCATGCGCCTTCGCGAAGTGCAGCAGCTCGTGGGCGAGCACTGTGTTCGTCTGGTGCACGTGCTCGAAGTCGTAGTCGAGGCCGACGCTCGAGGCGATCTGCGTCACCCGGTCGAGCATCTGATGCACCTGCTCGAGGGGCATGCCCTTGCGCTCGCTCAGGTAGTCGACGGTGGATCCCTCGTAGTCGACGGGAGTGTCGGGCGCGAGCTCGAAGGAGCGGTAGACGATGTCCACGTCGCCGTCGAACTCGGCGACGGCGGCCTCGAACTTGCGCTTGCCGATGTAGCACCACGGGCACTGCACGTCGGAGAAGATCTGCACACTGATGGGAGCGGTCATGCAGAGGGCAACGCTCGGCGCCGCGGAGTATTCCGCCGGCCCGGCGGTGGGATCGCCGTGAGCGAGCCGCCGAGACCGCGCTCGCGCAGAGCGCGGAGAACCGCGGCGCGGACGACGCCCCAGTCGTGGAACACCTGCCGGGCGCTGGGTCGCAGCGCGTGCATGCCCGCGACGGTGATGGCGAGATCCTTGGCCCGATCGCCCTCGAAGCGGTCCCGGTGGAAGGCGTCGCCGTCGACCTCGATGGCGACGGTCCCCTCAACCACCAGGTCGATCGGGCTCGCGCCGACGACCGGCACCTGGCTGCGTACGTCGAGTCCGAGCGCGGCGAGCCGCGTGCGGACGAGACTCTCGGGAAGCGAGTCGCAGCGCGGATCGACCGCGGCCAGCACCGGGCGTCGGTGCCGGGGGATGCTGGACGCGAGCTCGCGAAGGCCATCGGCATCGACGGCTCCGGTGCGGCACGCCCAGTCGAGCGCCGCGATGGCGTCCTCGAGTGGCGCCGTGCGGATGACGACCTCGAGCGCCTCGAGGACGGGGACGATGCCCGTCGTGGTGTCCGCATCGTGACGCTCGGAGCGCCACAGCAGACGAGCGCCTCGGCGCCGCGAGCGGAACCCGCCCCGACGCTCAGGATCCCGCAGGCGCGCGGCGTTCCTCGGCACGGCGACCTGCAGCGGCGGATCGTGCAGCACCCATCCGCCCAGCGCGCGCACGGCCGCGAGACCGGTCAGTCTGCCGCCGACGCGCACGGCGCGGAACCGGGGGTCGTCCCGCGCCCAGACGCTGTACCAGCCGCGCCGCGGCCGCCGCAGCGCACCGTTCCGGAGGGCGTCGCGGAGCATCCGGTCGGGGAAGCCGTGTGCATTGAGATACCGGCGGCCGGCGGCTCCCCCGGCCTCGGCGATCGTCGTGAGCAAGTCGTGCACCGCCGCATCGTCGCGCGACGACGCGCCTCGCCTCCGGGCTGAGGGTCGATCCCCCGGGTGTGGCGTCCCTCGTGCCGCTGGGGAGGAGCGGTGGACCGCGCCTCCGTCGACAACTCAGGAGCGCGGGCGCGGCGGGGACGGCATGAGGGGCCGAAAAGGAGTTACGAGTGGAGAACTCCTGAGTTGTCGACGCGGGGTCGGGGCGCGCGGACGAGGGGGCGGCGGGCGGGGCGCGCGGGGCGGGCACGGCCCGCGCGGCGCGCGGGGACTCCCCGGGGCGGCATTGGGGGGTGGGCCGCCCCGGGGAACCCGTGGGCTGCCGGGTCACCGTCCACCCGTAGACGGCGACCCGACAGGTCGGTGCGCGGGTCGCTAGCCCGCGGGCTGGTAGGACGGCACCGCGGTGGGCACGCTGGGCCGCCCGAGCGCGCGGTACTCCCAGCCGGCGGCGCGGTAGGCCGCCGCGTCGAGCGCGTGGCGGCCGTCGACCATGCGCCGGTGGGTGACGAGCGCCGCCGCCGAGACCGGGCTCATCTCGCGGAACTCGTCCCACTCCGTCAGGAGCACCACGACGTCGGCGCCGTTGAGTGCGTCGCCGAGGATGTCGGCGTAGTCGAGGTCGGGGTAGACCCGGTGCGCGTTGGCGCTCGCCTCCGGGTCGTAGACCGCGACGCTCGCGCCCTCCAGGTAGAGCATGCGCGCGACGTCCAGGGCCGGCGCGTCGCGCACGTCGTCGGAGTTCGGCTTGAACGCGGCGCCCAGGGCGGCGACGCGGACCCCGTCGAGCGATCCGCCCGCGAGCTCGCGGACGAGGTCGACCGTGCGGGAGCGCCGGCGCAGGTTGATCTGGTCGACCTCGTCGAGGAAGGCGACGGCCTGCCCGACCCCGAGCTCCTCCGCGCGGTAGCGGAAGGCGCGGATATCCTTCGGCAGGCAGCCGCCGCCGAAGCCGAGCCCGGGCTTGAGGAACCGCGAGCCGATGCGGTCGTCGTAGCCGAGCGCCTCGGCGAGCAGCGTGACGTCGGCCCCGGTCGTCTCGCAGATCTCCGCCATCGCGTTGATGTATGAGATCTTGGTGGCCAGGAACGAGTTGGCCGCCGCCTTGACGAGCTCCGCCGTGGCGGTGTCGGCGACCACGAGCGGCGTGCCCACGGCGAGGATGGGCGCGAAGACCTCGCGAAGGGATGCTTCCGCCGTCGCCGAGCTGACGCCGAACACCAGGCGATCCGGGTGCAGGGTGTCCTCGACGGCGAAGCCCTCGCGCAGGAACTCCGGGTTCCAGGCGACCTCGACGGCCGATCCGGCGGGCGAGAGACGGGCGACCAGCTCGGCCATGCGCGCGGCCGTGCCGATGGGCACCGTCGACTTGCCGACGATGAGCGCGGGACGGTCGATGCGGCGGGCGAGCTCGCTGAAGGCGGACTCGACGTACTGCATGTCGGCCGCGGCCGAGCCGGCCTTCTGCGGGGTGCCGACGCACACGAAGTGCACGTCACCGAAGGCGGCCGCCTCGTCGAACGAGGTGGTGAAGCGCAGCAGGCCAGAGTCGAGGGCATCCCGCAGCTTCTCGGGAAGGCCGGGCTCGAAGAACGGCACGCGGCCGTTCGCGAGCGCGTCGATCTTCTCCTCGGAGACGTCGACGCCGAGCACCTCGAAGCCGAGCGTCGCCATGCAGATCGCATGGGTCGCTCCGAGGTATCCGGTGCCGATGACGGTGAGGCGGGGGCGTCGTGCGGGGGTGTGCTCGGTGTGCATGGGGTTCCTCCTGGGTCGGGAGAGCCTCGGACGAGGCGGGTGTCGGGTAGGGGTGTGGTGCCGGCTCGGGCGGCCGTGGGGGTGCCGGGATGCGGTGGTGCGGAGCGTAGACGCCGCGAGGGGTGCTCGAGGCCTGCCGGGGTGGTGCGGTGCTGCTGCGCGCGTTCGGGTCGCGCACCTGCTCAGCGGGATGCGCAGTCGGTGTTGCTCGTCCCCTCTCCCGCTCGAGAAGCCGTGTTGGAGCATTCGACGACGTTGTCGCGTTCCGGGGTCAGGGAGTAGCCGAAGCCGGGGCCGTTCACATCGGCGGCGTTGGCGCGGAAGACGTTGCGGGTGCCCCAGCCGTCGATGATCTCGTGCGTCTGGTACCCGTCCATGGGGCTGTTGACCCCGGAGTTGCCCTCGATGAGCCAGTCGTTGCCCTTGACGTCGACCCAGGAGTCGGCGCCGGTGATCTCGCTGCCGTCGAAGGTGTTGCCGCGGACGATGCCGCCCGAGGTGCCCTCCTTGATGTCGACGGCCTCGGCCGAGGTCGCGAAGATGGTGTTGCCCTCGACGAGGTTGCGGTCGGATCGGTCGGGCTCGCACTCGGTGATGTCGCACCAGTTGCTCTCGGCCGTGCCGATGTAGACGCCCTCGCCGAACTTGTCCCGACGGTTGCCGGTGTCGCTGATGGTGTTGCCGATGACGGCGTTGTCGGTGCTGTACTGCCGCAGGTGGATCGCCTCGTCGCCGATGCGGGTCACCTCGAGGCCCTCGATCCTGACGCCGGTGACGCCGTCGGCCATGACGCCCTTCTGCCCGTTGCGCACGGTGAAGCCGGCGACGAGCCAGTGATCGGCGCCGTCGAGGTGCAGCACGTAGCCCCCCTCGATGCCGTCGCCGTCGAGCACGGCGTCACGGGGTCCGCACAGGCTGATCGGCTCGTCCGGCGTGCCGGGGGTCGCCGCGACGAACTCGCCGACGTACTCCCCCGCGGTGAGCTGGATGCTCGTCCCGGGCCGCGCGTCGGCCAGGGCCTCCTCGAGCTCCTCCGCCGTGCTGACGGTGACCGTCGCCGCCGGGCACTCCGCCGCCGGGCCGCCGGCCGGAGCGGGCGCGGGCTCCTCCTCGGCCTCCGGCCCCGGCGCTCCCGGGGTCGTCTCCGGGCGCGGCGACGGCGTCGAGTAGGCGCCGACGGACGGCTCGCCGCCGCGTGCGGTGACGAGCGCCGCGATGCCCGCTCCGACCGTCCCGGCGAGGAGCGCCAGGATCACGCCGCCGATGACGATCGGCCGGCGGAGCATCCCCCGGCGGCGCGTGGGCGCCCCGGGCGCGCTGCCCGGATCGCTGCTGCCGGTCTGCTCGGTCATGAGGCCCCCACCGTCTCCCGCGGCACGATGCCGCGGGTCATGCTCGTGAGCGGTGCGCGGTCGGCGAAGGGGTCGTGGATGCCCTTCGCCCGCAGGCGCCGGCCGGCGACGAGCCCGACGAGCACGAAGATCCCGATCGCGATCCAGAGGATCGTCAGCGGCTGGAACATGCTCGCCAGCACGACGGAGAGCGGCTTGGTGCTGCGCCAGTCGGAGACGTCGTTGGCGCGCACCGCGGTGCCGGAGGTGCGGATCACGTCGACGGGCGAGGGGCCCGCTCCGGCGATGCGGTTGTCGACGACGACCGAGTTGCCCGTGTCGCCGATGAGCGTCACGCCGTGCACGGAGACGCCCGCGATGCGGTTGTCCTCGATGGCGGTGACCGACTCCCGCACCATGATGCCGGTGGTCGCGCCGTCGATCGTGTTGTCCCGGATGATGATGCTGGTGCCCGCGTCGCGCACGCTGATGGCCTGCCGCGGGTGATCGGTCAGCTCGTTGCCCACGATGGTGACGCGCGAGGCGCCCTCGCTGACGACGATGCCGAGGTCGTTGCCGGCGAGCGTGTTGCCGCGCAGCTCGATGTCGAGGCCGTCGGTCACGGCGATGCCGGCCCGACCGTTGTCGGTGAGGGTGCTCTGCGTCACCGCGTTGTCGCCGGAGACGCGCACGGGCAGGCCGATCGCGCTCGGTCCGTCGACGATCGATCCGCCGTCGAGCGTGATGCCGTTGCGGCCGTTGCCGTTGGCGGTGATGCGGTCGAGCACGACGCTCGAGGTCGACCGGGCGATGAGGATCCCGTCGCGGCCGCTCCCCGAGGTCGTCGTGTTGATGATCGCGCTGCTGCTGACGTCGCGGTGGAACACGATGCCGTCGACGAGGCTGTTGCGGATGAGCGTGTCGCGCACCTCGACCTGGGTCGAGGAGGTGACGAACAGCCCGAACGCGTTGCCGTCGAGGGTCACCGACTGCACGACGCCGGAGGCGTAGCCCAGGTCGGGCTCCTCGCCGACGAAGTCGAGCGTGTCGAGCTCGCTCTCGAGCGGCAGCACCTCGGCGCCCGTGGCGTCGCTCAGCGCGGCGGCCTGGCCCGCCGCCGCATCGCTCGTGCCCTCGGTGGCGAGCTCGGTGCCCGTGAAGGAGAGCCCGCCGGTCGTGCCGCTCCAGAAGCCGAGCCCCGAGAGCTCGGCGTTGATGATGTCGGCGCGACCGCCGAAGGCGCGGACGTACGCGCGCCCGTCGTCCGTGAGCGCGTCAACGGCGTCCGCCCCGGCATCCCAGGAGCTGATGCGGACGGGGCGGTCGGGCTCGCCGCGCACGCTCAGCGAGCCGCCCGCCGAGACGATGCTGACGAACCCGGCGGCGTCGGAGCGCAGGCGCACAACGTCCGCGTCCACGGCGGCGATGACCACCGCGGCGCCCCGGGTGATGACGATGTGCTCGAGCACCTCGATGGTGCCGTCGCCGGTGCGCGAGGCCGTTCGCGGGGAGAGCCGCGTGATCTCGTCGAGCGAGTACGGGCTGTCGCGCTCGGTCAGCACGAGGGTCGCCACCGGCGCGGTGTCGAGACGGAACGGCCGGGAGAGGTCGACGCCGGCCCGCAGCGCCGTGGTGAGCGTGGTCTGAACGCCCGTGATGCGCTCCGACTCGGTGAGCACGAGGCGCGCCTCCGCCTCCGGGTCCCCGCCGTAGGCGGCGAGCGCGTCGACCGACGGGGACTGCGCCGCCGCGGAGGCGGGCGCGGGGGCCGCGCCGAGGACCGAGGCGAGGACGCCCGCGCTCAGGACGAGCGCGGCGAGGGCGGTGCTGCGGGCGCGCAGCCCGGCAGCGCGCGCGGCGCTCACGCGGGCACCGCCTGCAGCGTCTTCGCCGTCTGGCCGTCGCCGCCGACGCGGTCGGCGTGCCGGGTGAGCCAGCCCTGCTTGTTCATCGTCACGAAGGCGTACAGCTTGATCGGGAGGGCGATGAAGATCACGACGAGCACGATCACGGGCAGCAGCAGGATCTCCTGCGGGTGGCGGCGCAGGTGCGAGATGCCCCGGATGCCCCGCCCGAGCAGGATCCACGCGACCACGGCCCAGATGCCGATGGTCGTGAGCTCGAGCCTGCTGAAGGCGATGTACGCGATCGTGAAGCCCATCGTGACGGGCGTGAGCAGGATCTGCAGCACGGTCACCTGCGTGACGAAGGGGACCTTCCAGAGCCAGCCTTTGGCGATCGCGGTGAGGTAGCAGCGGTAGGAGTTGCGGCTCCAGCGCACCCGCTGCTTCACGAAGGCGCGGAAGGAGGAGGGGAACATCGAGACGGCGCGGGCCGAGCGCTGGTGCACCGTGCGGTAGCCGGAGGCCAGCACGAGCCAGGTGAGGCGCCCGTCGTCGCCGGAGATGCAGCGCCGGCCGAGGAAGAACTCGTTCTCGAGCTGCTCGAGCACCGGCATGACGGCGCTGGCCCGGTACACCGCGGTGCGACCGGAGATGCACGGCACGGCACCCGCGGCGCCCATCGCCGGCACGTAATTGTAGTAACGCAGGTTCACGAGCCAGTCGGCGACGCGGCGCCAGATGCTCGACGTGCGCTGGTAGACGTTCTGCTGGGTGGACACGCCCCCGACCGTGGGGTCGATGAAGGGCTTCTGCACGTTCTCGAGCAGCCCGGGCGTCCAGGAGGTGTCGGAGTCGGTGAGCACGAGGATCTCGCCCTTCGCTCGACGGATGCCGGCGCCGAGCGCCGAGCGCTTGCCGGCGTGCTCGAACAGGATCGGATGCACCGTCTCGTCGCCGAGCATGACGATGCGGTCGTAGGCCTCGATGTCCGCGACGTCGAGCACGATGATGATCTCGGTCGGCGACTGCGCCCGCCAGGTCTCGAGGCAGTCGAGCAGGATGTCGGGGTCCTCGTGGAACGAGGGCACGATCACCGAGGTCGTCGTGCGGAAGTCGCTCTCGATGGGCTTGACGCGCGCCGAGAGGATCGACCGGTAGAGCCAGAGGGCCCAGACGACCGCGCCGGCGACGGCGAGCGGGAAGTACGGGGCGAGGGTGGCGAACCAGTTCGCCAACCCCTCCACCGTGATGGTCGTCTCGCCGATGGTGACCATCGGCATGACGCCGTTTTCGAGCAGGGGGAACGGGCTTCGGGTGGGGTGCAATTCGGGTGGTCCTTCTGTGGGTGGCAGCAGGATGACACCGACGCTCGGGTGCGCGGATCGGGGTGGACCGCCGTCGACGCGGAATCCTTTTCGGGTGGATCCGCGAGTACGGCCCGGTGACGGGGCGACCCTGACAGAGGTGCACGACCGCGGTCAACGAGAACGATCAGTTCGTCGCGGATTGTTCACATAACGGCGCTGAGCCGACATCCCCCGGAAACATCCACCGGCGTGTCGCGCACACCGGCGACACGCGGCGCCCGGCCGCGACCCGCCCTACGCTCCGCCGCGACCCGCGCTACGCGCCGAGCAGCTCGGCCGCGAGGAAAGCCTCGAGCTTCGCGAGCGGGATGCGCTGCTGCTCCATGCTGTCGCGCTCGCGCACCGTGACGGCCTGATCCTCGAGGGTGTCGAAGTCGACCGTGATCGCGAACGGCGTGCCGATCTCGTCCTGGCGGCGGTAGCGGCGACCGATCGCGCCGGCGTCGTCGAAGTCGACGTTCCAGTGCTGGCGCAGCGTCGCGGCGAGCTCGCGCGCGACGGGCGAGAGCTGCTCGTTGCGCGAGAGCGGCAGCATCGCGGCCTTGACGGGGGCGAGACGGCGGTCGAGCCGCAGCACGGTGCGCTTGTCGACGCCGCCCTTCGTGTTCGGCGCCTCGTCCTCGTAGTAGGCGTCGAGCAGGAACGCCATGAGCGCGCGCGTGAGACCGAACGCCGGCTCGATGACGTACGGCACCCAGCGCTCGTTCTTGGCCTGGTCGAAGTACGACAGGTCGGTGCCCGAGGCGGCCGCGTGGGTCGCGAGGTCGAAGTCGGTGCGATTGGCGACGCCCATGAGCTCGCCCCACTCGCTGCCGGTGAACCCGAAGCGGTACTCGAGGTCGACGGTGCGCTTGGAGTAGTGCGAGAGCTTCTCGGCGGGGTGCTCGTACTGCCGGATGTTCTCGGGGTCGATGCCGAGGTCGGTGTACCACTTCTGCGAGAGGTCGATCCAGTACTGGTGCCACTCCTCGTCCGTGCCCGGCTCGACGAAGAACTCGAGCTCCATCTGCTCGAACTCGCGCGTGCGGAAGATGAAGTTGCCGGGCGTGATCTCGTTGCGGAACGACTTGCCGATCTGCCCGATGCCGAAGGGCGGCTTCTGCCGCGAGGCGCCGAGCACGTTGACGAAGTTCACGAAGATGCCCTGGGCCGTCTCGGGGCGCAGGTAGTGCATCCCGGATTCGTCGTCGACGGGGCCGAGGTAGGTCTTGAGCAGGCCGCTGAACTCGCGCGGCTCGCTCCACTGGCCGCGGGTGCCGCAGTTCGTGCAGACGATGTCGGCGAGGCCGTTCTCGGGGGCGCGGCCCTTCTTCTCCTCGTACTCCTCCTCGAGGTGGTCGGCCCGGTAGCGCTTGTGGCACTGCAGGCACTCGACGAGGGGGTCGCTGAAGACGTCGACGTGGCCGGAGGCCTCCCAGACCTTCTTCGGCAGGATGACGCTCGAGTCGAGGCCGACGACATCGGCGCGGCCCTGCACCATCGTGCGCCACCACTGGCGCTTGATGTTCTCCTTCAGCTCGACGCCGAGGGGCCCGTAGTCCCACGCGGAGCGCGACCCGCCGTAGATCTCACCGGCCTGGAACACGAATCCGCGCCGCTTGGCGAGGGAGATGACCGAGTCGAGTCGGGTCGGGGCTGCCACTGTGGGTCTCCTAAAGGGGTCGGCCGAACTGGATGCTCGGCGCCGGTCGCGCAAAGTCCGAGTCTACTGAGGCCGGGTGCGGCTACTCCCCCGGCGCGGGCTCGGCGGGCTTGTCCACCGCTCCGCCGAAGCGCCGGTCGCGCCCCGCGTACGACTCGATCGCCGCCCACAGGTGCCGGCGCCGGAAGTCGGGCCACAGCGTGTCGAGGAACACCATCTCGGCGTAGGCGCTCTGCCAGAGCAGGAAGTTGCTCGTGCGCTGCTCGCCGCTCGACCGCACGAAGAGATCCACGTCGGGGGCGTCGGGCTCGTAGAGGTGGGCGCCGATCGTGCGCTCGGTGATGCGGGCAGGCGCGATGCGGCCGGCCGCGGCCTCCTCCGCGATGCGGCGCACGGCATCCACCAGCTCGATGCGGCCGCCGTAGTTGACGCACATCGTGAGGGTGAGGCCGGTGTTGCCGGCGGTGCGGCGCTCGGCCTCCTCGAGCTCGGAGACGACGCTGCGCCACAGCCGCGGGCGGCGGCCCGACCAGCGGATGCGCACGTTCCAGGCGTCGAGCTGGTCGCGGCGGCGGCGCAGCACCTCGCGGTTGAAGCCCATGAGGAACCGCACCTCCTCGGGGCTGCGGCTCCAGTTCTCGGTCGAGAAGGCGTAGACGCTGAGGTGGGTGACGCCGAGCTGGATGGCGCCCGCGACGACGTCGAGCAGGCTCGCCTCGCCGGCGCGGTGGCCCTCGATGCGGGTGAGGCCCTGCAGATTGGCCCAGCGGCCGTTGCCGTCCATGACGATCGCGACGTGCTTCGGCACCGCGGCGGCGGGCACGGCGGGGGGATGCTCGCCCGTCCAGTCGATCGGGCGCAGCGGCTCGGCGGCCTCGGCCCTGCGGGCCGCGCGGCGCTCGCGGCCGGTCGCGGGGCGGGCGACGCCGCCCGCCCCCTGCTCGACGCCGCTCACGCGGTGCTGCCGATCGCGAGGTCGTCGGCCGGGTGCACGGGGATGCTCGCGCGCGCATCGCGATCGACGTGGGGCAGCGAGCGCAGACCCCGCTCCAGGTGGAACTGCGCGTAGGCCGCGATGATGCCGCTCGCCTGCTGGCGCGCGCGGTCGTCGCTGCCGTCGGCGACGTCCCAGTCGCCGGTCATGAGCGCCGAGAGCAGCGCGAGCGCGGGCGGGCTCACCCTCGGCGCCCCGGGCGGCGCGGCCTCGTCGGCGACCATGCCGCCGAGCTGCACCACGAACGACCGGTGCGGGCCGGGCGCGCCGGTGACGGCGCAGTCGCCGAAGCTCGGCGCCCATCCCGCGATCGAGAGCGACCGCAGCAGGTACGAGTCGAGCGTGAGGCTCGGGTCGTGCTCGCCGCGCGAGAGCGAGCGCAGGGCTCCGACGAGCAGCAGGTACTGCTGGATGCCCCCGCCGTCGTCGCCCGTCACGCGATCGGCCGTCTCGACCATGACGCTCGCGGCCGTGTACCGGCCGTAGTCGCTCACGATGTCCTCGCCGTACGCGCCGAGCGACTCGGCCTGCTGCACGATGTCGAGGCTGCGGCCCTGGTAGAGCTGCACGTCGACGACCATGAACGGCTCGAGGCGGGATCCGAACCGGCTGCCGGTGCGGCGCACGCCCTTCGCCACCGCGCGGATCTTGCCGTGCTGGCGGCTCAGCATCGTGACGATGCGGTCGGCCTCACCCAGCTTGTGGGTGCGCAGCACGACGGCTTCGTCTCGGTAGGTGGGCACGCTCCAGTATCCCGCGAGCGGCGGCGAGCGGGGTGGACGGCGCGCGCTCGGGCGGCGGCCCGGGGTCGCCCGGCTGGCGGCTCGGGCCCGCCCTGCTGGCGGCGAGACCCCGCCCGGCAGGCGGCTCGGGCGCGCGCGGTGCTCAGCGCAGGGCGCGCAGCCCGGCCGCCGAGTCGCGCAGCGCGGCGACCGCGGCGTCGAGCTCCTCCTCGGTCGTCGCCGTGCCGAAGCTGAAGCGCAGGGCCGTGCGAGCGAGGTCGGGCTCGAACCCCATCGCCAGCAGCACCGGCGAGGGGTCGTCGCGGCCGGCCGCGCAGGCCGAGCCGCTGGAGCAGATGATGCCGCGGTCGTCGAGCGCGATGAGCAGCGGCTCGCCGCCCAGCCCCTCGACGACGAACGAGGCGTGGCCGGGCAGGCGGTTCTCGGGATGCCCGGTGAGCCGGGCCTCGGGCACGGCCTCGAGCACGTGCGCGATGAAGCGGTCGCGGCGTGCGGCGACCGCGTCCACGGCGGCCCCGTCGCGCTCGGCCTCGGCGAGCTCGAGCGCGGTCGCGAGCCCGACGGCGCCGGCGACGTTCTCCGTGCCCGAGCGCCGGTCGCGCTCCTGCCCGCCGCCGTGCACGAGCGGCTCGAGCGGCGCGGCGGTGCGCAGGATGAGCGCACCGACGCCCTTCGGCGCGCCGAGCTTGTGCCCGCTGATGCTGATCGCGTCGGCCGTCGACAACTCAGGAGTCTTCACCGGGTCGAGCGAGACCCACCCCGCCGTCTGCACGGCGTCGACATGCAGCAGCGCCCCGACCTCGTGCGCCGCCGCGCCCAGCAGCCGCAGGGGCTGCAGGGTGCCGACCTCGTTGTTCGCGTGCTGCACGCTGACCAGCGCGGTGCCCGGCCGAAGCGCGGCGCGGACGGCCGCGACGTCGACGACTCCTGAGTTGTCGACGGGCGCGAGGGTCACCTCGACGTCGTGCCAGCGGCGCAGATGGTCGGCGGCCTCGAGCACGGCCTCGTGCTCGACGGCCCCCACGATGATGTGGCGGTCACGGCCGGCTCGGACGCTTCCGAGGGTCAGGCCGATGACGGCGAGGTTGTCGGCCTCCGTGCCGCCGCTGGTGAAGACCACCTGCGCCGGGCGCACCCCGCAGGCGGCGGCGACGCGGGCGCGGGCATCCTGCAGCGCCGACGCGGCCGCGCGACCGAGCGCGTGCGTGCTCGAGGGGTTGCCGTAGCCGCCGGTCAGGTGCGGCCACATCGCCTCGAGCACGGAGCGGCGCACCGCCGTCGTGGCCGACTGGTCGAGGTCGATGAGGCGGTCGGTCATCGCACGGCGATGTCGAGCCCGAGGTCGAGCGCCGGGGCGGAGTGGGTGAGCGCGCCGACCGAGATGATGTCGACGCCGGTCTCGGCGATCGCGCGCACGGTGCCGAGGGTCACTCCCCCGCTGGCCTCGATGAGGGCCCGGCCGTCGATCTGCGCGACCGCGGTGAGGATGTCGGAGGGCGCGAAGTTGTCGAGCAGGATGATGTCGGCGCCGCCCTCGAGCACCGCGTCGAGCTGGTCCAGGCGGTCGACCTCGACCTCGAGCGTCGTGGTGTGCGGGATGCGGCTGCGCACCGCGCGGATCGCCTCGGCCACGCCGAGCCCCTCGGCCGCGAGCACGGCGAGGTGGTTGTCCTTCAGCATGACCGCGTCCGAGAGCGAGTGCCGGTGGTTGTGCGCGCCGCCCGCCCGCACCGCCGCCTTCTCGAGCACGCGCAGGCCGGGGGTCGTCTTGCGGGTGTCGACGATGCGGGCCCCCGTGCCCGCGACGGCGTCGACGTACGCGCGCGTGAGCGTCGCCACGCCGGAGAGGCGCTGGGCGAGGTTGAGCGCGACGCGCTCGCCGGTGAGGATGCCCCGGGCCGGGCCCTCGACGACGGCGACGTCGGCTCCGGGGGCGAGCGGCGCGCCGTCGGCGAGCAGCAGGCGCACCTCGATGCGGGGGTCGGCCCGTCGGAACGCGGTGGCGAGCGCGAGCCCGCCCGCGAGCACCCCGTCGACGCGGCTGACGAGCCGCGCGGTCGCGGTCGCCGACGCCGGGGTCGAGGCCTCGCTCGACAGGTCGCCCCAGGGGGCGTCCTCGGCGAGGGCCAGGGCGACGATCTGCTCGACCGCGGCGAGGGGCGGGTCGGCGTCGCCGGGGCGGGGGCCGATCGGGGCGGGGGCTGCGGTCATGCGAGGGCTCCTGCGGGGGTCGTGGGGGCGGGAATGTCGTCGGCGGCGGCGGTCGCGGCGGCGGCGGTCGCGTCGGCGGCTGCCGGGGATGCGGCGGCGGGCACGCCCGTCGTCGACAACTCAGGAGACGCTGCCATCGCGCGCATCCAGGCGGAGCGCACCGCTGCTGCCGGATCGGTCGCCGGGGCGTCGGAGCGGAAGTGCGCCCCGCGCGACTCGACGCGGGCGAGAGCGGCCTCGGTGACGAGCCGGGCGAGCGGGAGGAGCGTGGTCGCGAGGGCGTCGGCGGGCCGGGATCCCGCGAGCCGGGAGCGCAGTGAGGCGAGCGAGACGCCGTCGCGGACGAGCCCGAGGTGCTGCCAGGCGAGCTGTCGGATCTCCTCCCCGGAGAGGGGGTCGCTGCCGTGGGTGAGGAGGTCGTCGCGACCGGGCGCGGCGAGGAGCCGGATCGGGATCTCCTGAGTTGTCGACGGAGTCGGCGACGGGGCAGTCGACGCGGCCGCCGACCGTGTCGCCGACGGGGTCGGCAAGGCGGCCCCGAACGGGGTCGCCGACGGCACGACCCGCCCCGGATCGCTCGCGAGCGTCGCCCCGACCGCGGCAGCGGGCTCCGCCGCCGCCGGGACCGGTAGAGGCGCGCCCCACACCGTGGGCTCCTGCTGCAGCAGCGCCGCGCACCGCATCGCCGAGACCGCCGCCTCGAGCAGCGAGTTCGAGGCGAGCCGGTTCGCGCCGTGCACGCCGGTCGCCGCCGTCTCGCCGATCGCGAAGAGGCCGGCCACGGTGGTGCGCCCGTCGAGGTCGGCGAGCACGCCGCCCATCGCGTAGTGCGCGGCGGGCGTCACCGGCACGAGCTCGGTCGCCCAGTCGATGCCGAGCCGGCGCACGAGCCGGTCGATCGTGGGGAAGCGGGCGGCGAGGGCGCTCGCGCCTCCGAGGCCGGTGGCGTCGAGCTGCACGGGCCTGCCGCCCTGCGCGGCCATGGTGGCGGCGATGGCGCGGGCGACGATGTCGCGCGGAGCGAGCTCGGCACGGGCATCCACGTCGAGCATGAAGCGGCGGCCGCTCTCGTCGCGCAGTACGGCGCCCTCGCCGCGGACGGCCTCGGAGACGAGCCCGCCGCCGGCGAGCACCGTCGGGTGGAACTGCACGAACTCAAGGTCGGCGACGGCGGCCCCGGCGGCGTAGGCGAGCACGATGCCCGAGCCGATCGAGGTCTCGGGGTTGGTGGTGTGGGGGTAGAGGGCCCCCGCTCCCCCGGTGGCGAGCACGACGGCATCGGCCGTGAGCGTGCTGCGGCCCTCGGGCCCGTCGAGCTCGACGCCGGTCGCGCGTCCGCCCTCGGTGAGGATGCGCGTGACGAGGGTGCGCTCGCGCACCTCGACGCGGCTCTCGCGGATGCGGGCGCTGAGGGCCGTGACGATGACCGAGCCGGTCGCATCGCCGCCGGCGTGCAGCACGCGCCGGCGGGAGTGCGCGGCCTCGAGACCACGGGAGAGCTCGCCGTCGGCGTCCCGGTCGAAGACGACGCCGCGGGCGATCAGCTCCGCGACCGCGGCCGGGCCGTCGGCGCAGAGCGCGGCGGCGACGGCGGGGTCGGTGAGTCCGGCGCCGGCCGCGATCGTGTCGGCGGTGTGAGACTCAGGAGCATCGTCGGCGCCCGTCGCCGCGGCGATCCCGCCCTGCGCCCAGAGACTCGAGCCCGAGGGCAGGCGCCCGCCCGTGACGAGCACGATCTCCTGAGTTGTCGACGCGGAGAGGCCCGGCCCGTCGGCCAGGCGCAGCGCGGCGAGCTGCCCCGCGAGGCCGCTGCCGATGATGACGACGCGCACGGCGGGCCTCAGTCGCGCGGCTTCGCGGCGAGCATGCGCTCGAGGGCGACGCGGGCGCCGGACTGCACGCGCTCGTCCACCTCGATGCTGTTGACGACGCGGCCGGCGACGAGCTCCTCCAGCACCCAGGCGAGGTAGCCGGGGTGGATGCGGTACATCGTCGAGCAGGGGCAGATTACGGGGTCGAGGCAGAAGATCGTGTGCTGCGGGAACTCGGCGGCGAGCCGGTTGACCATGTTGATCTCGGTGCCGATCGCGAAGGTCGTCGGCTCCGTCGCACCGGCCACGGCGCGGCGGATGTAGTCGGTCGAGCCCGCCTCGTCGGCGGCGTCGACGACGGCCATCGGGCACTCCGGGTGCACGATGACGCGCACATCGGGATGCTCCGCGCGGGCCTGCTCGATCTGCCCCACGGTGAACCGCTTGTGCACGCTGCAGAAGCCGTGCCAGAGCACGACCTTCGCGTCCATGAGCTCTTGGGTGCTGGAGCCGCCGAGCGCCTTGCGCGGGTTCCACATCGGCATGAGGTCGGTGGGCACGCCCATCGCCTTCGCGGTGTTGCGGCCGAGGTGCTGGTCGGGGAAGAACAGCACCCGCTGCCCGCGCTCGAAGGCCCACTCGAGCACGGTCTTCGCGTTCGAGGAGGTGCAGACGATGCCGCCGCGCTCGCCGCAGAAGGCTTTGAGCGCCGCCGAGGAGTTCATGTAGGTGACGGGGATGATCGGCACGCGGCCCTCGGCGTCGGGCTCGGTGCCGTAGACGGCCTCGAGCTCCTCCCACGCGGCCATGACCGAGTCGATGTCGGCCATGTCGGCCATCGAGCAGCCGGCGGCGAGGTTCGGCAGGATGACCTTCTGCTCGGGCCGGGCGAGGATGTCGGCCGTCTCGGCCATGAAGTGAACGCCGCAGAAGACGATGTACTCGGCATCGGGCTTCGTCAGGGCCGCGTTCGCGAGCTGGAAGGAGTCGCCGAGGAAGTCGGCGTGCTCCACGACCTCGTCGCGCTGGTAGAAGTGCCCGAGCACGACGAGGCGGTCGCCGAGCGTCCGCTTGGCGGTGAGGATGCGCTCGCGCAGCTCCTCGGCGGGAGCATCCTGGTACTCGCGGGGCAGGCCGCCCTGCCGGGGCGAGCCCGTCGGGATGACGTCGAACATCGACGAGCCGGGGCCGTAGCCGGGCATCGCATCGAACTCCCACGGCCCCTTCGCGAGGTCGGGGGTGCACGTGTCGCCGGGGGCCGTGCCGTTCGTGATGGCGCGGATGGTCGTGTCGAGCGTCATGCGGGGATCCTCGGGGTGAGCGGGCCGGCGTCGACGAGCTGGACGTCGCCGACGTATCGATACAGGCGGGGAGGGCGGTGGCGGCCGCCGGTGACGACCTCGTCGGTCGCGACGACGTCGCCGGAGGACTCGACCTGACGACGGAAGTTCGCCGGGTCGAGCGGCTTCTGCAGCACGGCCTCGTACACGCCGCGCAGCTCGGCGAGCGTGAACTGGTCGCCGAGGAACGCCTGCGCGATGCGCGAGTACTCCATCTTCGTGCGCAGTCGCCACAGGGCGTAGTCGACGATGAGGTTGTGGTCGAACGCGAGCTCGGGCAGGGCATCCGCCGCGAACCAGCGCACGTTCTCGCCCGCGGTCACCCGCTCGGCCTCCTCGGCGCGCACGAGCGCCCAGTAGACGATCGACACGACGCGGCGGTCGGGCGAGCGGTCGACGTCGCCGAAGGCGTAGAGCTGCTCGAGGTACGCGGGCTCGAGCTGCGTCGTCTCGAGCAGGTTGCGGCGGGCGGACGACTCGAGGCTCTCGAGCGCGTCGACCGGGCCGCCGGGCAGCGCCCAGCAGTCGAGGTGCGGCTCGCGGATGCGGCGCACGAGGGGCAGCCACACGCTCGAGGCGCCGCGCTCGTCGGTGCGCAGGGCGAAGATGACGGTCGACACGGCGAGATCGATGGATGCTGCACTGGTGCTCATCGCGCCCTCCCGTCGTACTCGCTCGCGTTCACGCCGGGTTAAAGTCACTCCGACACGAACCGATCGTACCAGTTCGGGTCACGGGCACACGAACTGGCTCAGCGCACTGGCAGACTGACGAGGTGACCGCCCTCTTCGTGATCCCGCTCTGGGCCGACCTGCTCGCCGTGGGCATCGGAGCGCTCCAGGGCGCGCTCTTCGCGGCGCAGTTCCGCGACCGGCGGCTCGACCTCCTCGGCGTCGCCCTCATCGGCATCGCGACCGGCTTCGGCGGTGGTCTGCTGCGCGACATCCTCCTCGACCAGCCGCTCGCCCCGCTCGCCAGCAACTGGTACCTCACCGTCGCCACGGCCGCCGCCCTGCTCGGGATGCTCCTCGAACGCCTCTTCTCCCGATTGGGCCTGCTCATCACCGCGCTCGACGCCCTGACGCTCGGGCTCTTCGGCGCGATCGGCACCACGAAGGCGCTCGCCCTCGGGCTGCCCCCGGTGGCCGCCGTCTTCGTGGGGGTTCTCGCGGCGGTGGGCGGATCGATCCTGCGCGACCTGCTCCTCACCATGCCCATCGCCCTCATGCACGTGGGCTCGCTCTACGCGCTCGCGGCCGCGGGGGGCACGACCGTGCTCACCGTGCTGCTCGCGCTCGAAGTGCCCGTGTTCCTCGCGGCGGGCATCTGCGTCGCCGTGACCTTCGGCGTGCGCATCCTCTCGGTGCTCTTCGGCTGGTCGCTGCCGGAGCAGCGGCGCATCGAGCGCCTGCCGCGCATCCCCCGACCGCGCCTCGCGCGCCGCCGCACCGTCTCGACCGCGACCGGGGTCATCCACCTGCTGCCGACGACCGCGGCGCCGCCGGTCGACGAGCCGGACGAGAGCCCGGGCCTCGTCGAGCGCGCCCGCACGGGAGCGATCCGCATCGTGCGGCCCGCGCCCGAGCCGGTGCGCGGCCGCCGCCGCTCCCCCATCCCGGGTGCGAGCCGCGCCCGACGCTGAGCTTCCGCCCGCGCGGGCCTGCGCGAGCCGGGTCATCCGGCGCCCGTGTCAACAACTCAGGAGATCCACGCAAGTCACGCCGGTCGAAGCCCGAACCCGCGCCTGTCGGGCCGCTGCCGCTTGACGAAGTTCCTGAGTTGTCGACAGGCAGCGGGTTCTCGCCTACATTCTGGGGCGTGCCTCCGCCACTGCGCCTTCCCGAGCGGGCGCTCGTCACGATGCGGGCCGGAGACGCGCGCGTCGTCATCGCCGGCGCGTCCGGTGCGGGCAAGTCGACGCTCGCGCGAGAGATCAGCGCGCGCACGGGGATCCCCCACGTCGAGATCGACGCCCTGCACTGGGGCGCCGGGTGGACGTCGAGACCGGAGTTCCTCGACGACGCCAGAGCCTTCGTCGCCGAAGACCGCTGGATCACCGAGTGGCAGTACCGGCGCGCCCGCGACCTCGTCGTCGCTCGGGCCACCGTGCTCGTCTGGCTCGACCTGCCCTTCCCGCTCGTGCTCGCTCGCGTCGTGCGACGGACGGCCCAGCGGCGCCGGCGCCGCACGGAGCTGTGGAACGGGAACGTGGAGCCCGGCCTCCGGCACGCACTGCTGAACCCCGAGGGCGTGATCCGGTGGTCCGTCGCGACGCGGCGGAAGTACGCGCCGCTGATCGCGGCGCTGGAAACGACGGCGCCGCATGTCGCAATCATCCGGCTCCGCCGCCGGCGCGACGCTCGGATGCTCCTGCGAGCCCTCGGCCCGGCCTCCCACGTCGACAACTCAGGAGAATCCTGCTGAGCGCGCGACGGCGCACCCGGGCCTGCGCGGGTCAGCGGGCAGACCGCGGCGGAGGTTCCTGAGTTGTCGACACAGGGGTGAGCTCCGCAGCCGCGAGCGACCCCACGCGCGAGCGAGCGCCCGCGCCCGTGCGGCCTACGCCTCGACGAGCTCGCGGTCGGGCGCCTCGAGCCGGATCGCCCGGTTGACCGCCGAGACGACGGCCTTGAGCGAGGCCGTCGAGATGTCCGCGTCGATGCCCACGCCCCAGAGGGTGCGGCCGTCGACCTCGAGCTCGACGTACGACGCCGCGAGGGCATCCCCGCCGGCGCTGAGGGCGTGCTCGACGTAGTCGAAGAGGCGGATGCTGATGCCCTCCTCCTGCATGATCGAGAGGAAGGCGGCGATGGGCCCGTTGCCGGTCGCCGTGACGCCGTCGATCGACTCGCCGTCGCGCAGCGTCGCGTCGAGGCGCACCTCCCCCGTCATGTCCGACGCGGTGCGGGTCGAGAGCAGCTCGAAGCGGCCCCACTTCTCGTCGGCGGAGGCGGCGGGCAGGTACTCGTCCTGGAAGATCTCCCAGATCTGCTCCGAGGTGACCTCGCCGCCCTCGGCGTCGGTCTTCGCCTGCACGACGCCGCTGAACTCGATCTGCAGCTTGCGCGGCAGGTCGAGCTTGTGGTCGGTCTTGAGCAGGTAGGCCACGCCGCCCTTGCCCGACTGCGAGTTGACGCGGATGACGGCCTCGTACGAGCGGCCGAGATCCTTGGGGTCGACGGGCAGGTACGGCACCGCCCACACGAGGTCGTCGACGCCGACGCCCTCGGCCGCGGCACGGGCATCCATCGCCTCGAAGCCCTTCTTGATGGCGTCCTGATGCGATCCGCTGAAGGCCGTGTAGACGAGGTCGCCGGCCCAGGGGCTGCGCTCGTGCACCTTGAGCTGGTTGCAGTACTCGGCGGTGCGCTTGATCTCGTCGAGGTCGCTGAAGTCGAGCTGCGGGTCGATTCCCTGCGTCATCAGGTTGATGCCGAGCGCGACGAGGTCGACGTTGCCGGTGCGCTCGCCGTTGCCGAAGAGGCAGCCCTCGATGCGGTCGGCTCCGGCGAGGTAGCCGAGCTCGGCGGCGGCGACGGCGGTGCCGCGGTCGTTGTGCGGGTGCAGGCTCAGCAGCACGTTCTCGCGGTGCGCCAGGCGGCGGTGCATCCACTCGATGGAGTCGGCGTAGACGTTGGGCGTCGCCATCTCGACGGTCGCGGGCAGGTTGATGATGACCTGGCGCTCGGGCGTCGGCTGCAGCTCGTCGAGCACGGCGTTGCAGATCTCGAGCGCGGTCTCGAGCTCGGTGCCGGTGTAGCTCTCGGGGCTGTACTCGTAGAAGATCTCGGTACCGGGCACGGTCGCCTCGTACTGCTTGCACCAGCGCGCGCCCTGCAGCGCGATCTCCTTGACGCCGGCGACGTCGGTGCGGAACACGACCTCGCGCTGCAGCGCGCTCGTCGAGTTGTAGAAGTGCACGATGGCGCGCTTGGCGCCCTTGATCGACTCGTAGGTGCGGGCGATGAGCGACTCGCGCGACTGCGTCAGCACCTGGATGGTGACGTCGTCGGGGATGAGGTCGTCCTCGATGAGGCTGCGCACGAAGTCGAAGTCGGTCTGCGACGCCGAGGGGAACCCCACCTCGATCTCCTTGAACCCCATGCGCACGAGCAGGTCGAACATGATGCGCTTGCGCTCGGGGCTCATCGGGTCGATGAGGGCCTGGTTGCCGTCGCGCAGGTCGACGGCGCACCAGCGCGGGGCCTGCGTGATGGTCTTCGTCGGCCACGTGCGGTCGGGCAGGTCGACGGGCAGCACCGACTGGTACGGCGCGTACTTGTGGATGGGCAGTCCGGAGGGCTGCTGGCGGTTCTGCATGAGGTGCTCCTGGCGGTTCGCGGGTCTGGGATTTCAGCCGACGACGAACTCCGCGACGAGGGAGGCTAAGGGCTAGACCTCGTCGCGGCAGCGAAGAAGAAGCTGACCGAACACGGTTTCAGGGTACACCCGGGTCTCGGCGGGTCGCGAACGGCGGTCCGGGATGCGCGGCGCGGGCCGCCGCAGGGATGAACCCCCTCATCCCTGAGGATGACATCCGCTCGAGTCCCGCCCGTTCGGAGCGGCTCGGGGCTTAGCGTGACGACCATGTTCGATCGACTCCTCGCCCGGCTCAGTGAGCGCGCCGAGCAACGGCTGCTCGTCACGGAGATCTCCCTCGGCGCGCTCTTCTCGCTCACGGTGGCGTACTACGCCGTATCGTTCACCGGTTCCCCGGCCGTCGGCCTCGTGCTGCTGCCGCTGGGGGCGGGCATCGCGCTGCACAGGATCGCGCCGCTGCCGGCGCTCATTGCCGCCCTCACCCCGATGCCGCTGCTCATGGTGGTGGGCTACGGCGGCGGAACGCCGAACGGGGCGATCTGGCTCCCGGTGTACCTCTCGATCTTCGGTGCCGTCGCCTACGGCGAGAAGCGCACGCGCTGGACCGGGCGCATCATCGGCGGCATCCTCACGGTCGTCTACGTGGGCGGCGGCATCTTCGTGACGGGGTACGGGCTAGGCCCGCTGAGCCTCATCGCCCTCGTCGCACCGGCAGCCGCCGTCGTCGGCGGCGAGCTCGTCATCGCCGCGAACCGGCGACGCGCCCTCACCGAGGTCGTCGAGACGGTGAGCACCGAGCGCGACGCCGCGCTCACCCGCGCCGACCTCGAGGCCGAGCGCTCGCGGGTCGCCCGCGACGTGCACGACATCGTCGCCCACTCGCTCACGGTCGTCATCGCTCAGGCCGACGGCGCGCGCTACGCGACGGCGAGCCGCGACGCGCAGGCCGCCGAGGCCTTCGAGACGATCGCCCGTTCGGCCCGTGACGCGCTCGCCGACGTGCGCGTGCTGCTCACCGAGCTGCGCCACACCCAGGAGGCCGGACCTCAGCCCGGCCTCGCCGACCTCGACGGGCTGCTCGCCGCGATGCGCGACTCCGGACTCGCGCTCGAGACCCGCGAGTTCGGCGACCGGGGCCGGCTCACCGGGGCGCGGCAGCTCGCGCTCTACCGCATCACGCAGGAGGCCCTGACGAACGCCCTGCGCCACGGCGACGGCACGGCGGTGCTCGAGCTCGAGTGGGGCGCGACCGCTCTCGACCTCGTGGTGACGAACCCGGCGCGCGTCGACGCCATCCGGGCGGGCGACCCGGCCTCGGGTCACGGCATCGACGGGATGCGCGAGCGCGCCGCCCTCGCCGGGGGCGAGCTGAGCATCCACCACGGCGACGTCGTCCGCGTGCGGGCTCGCCTACCCCTGGAGCCGGCGGGGGCCGAGTCGACGCTCGACGTGCCCCCGTCTCCCGGTGACGACCCGGCCGGGCAGGCTCAGCGACCGGATCCGCGCGATACGACGCCCACATTGGAGCTCGAGAGCGGGGCGCGCTCATGACCGCCACCGCGTCCCACACCCCCGCGCCGCGCTCCCCTGCCGACTCCCCCGCGCCGGCCCCGACCGCCGTGCGCATCATCGTGATGATCGTGCCGCGCCGCCGCGGCGATCTCGCGACCGCGCTGCCCTTCTTCCTCGGACGGGCGATCGCCCGATGAGCCCGCACGGGATCGGCGTGCTGCTCGTCGACGATCAGCAGCTGTTCCGCCGCGGCATGGCGATGCTCGTCGACTCGCAACCCGACCTGCACGTGGTCGGCGAGGCCGGCGACGGCGCGGCCGCGGTGACGGCGGCGGAGACCGCGCCGGACGTCGTGCTCATGGACATCCGGATGCCCGGCACCGACGGCATCGCGGGCACGGCGGGCATCCTGCGCGATGCCGCCGAGGCCGGCCGCACCCCGCCGCGCGTGATCGTGCTGACGACCTTCGACCTCGACGACGCCGCGCTGCGCGCGATCCGCGCGGGGGCCAGCGGGTTCCTGCTCAAGGACGCCGAGCCCGAGTTCCTGCTCGCCGCGATCCGGGCCGTGCACGGCGGGCACGCGGTTGTCGCGCCGGGGGCGATCGGCGACCTGCTGGCCCACGTGGATGCTCGAGCCGGGCATCCCGCCCCCGCCTGCCGCGCCGCCGATGCCGGAGCGCTCGACGGACTCAGTCCGCGCGAGCGCGAGATCTTCGCCGCCGTCGCCGCGGGCCTGAGCAACGCCGAGATCGCCGCCCGCGAGTTCGTCAGCGAGGCGACGGTGAAGTCGCACGTCGGGCGCATCCTGGCGAAGCTGGCCCTGCGCGACCGCGTGCAGGTCGTGCTCTACGCGCACGACCACGGGCTGCTGCCGCGACGGTAGTACCGCCCCCGTCCATCCCGTCGGCGTCGCGGACCGCGCGAGCCGAGCGTCGGTGTCCATGCAGCGCGGTCATCAGTCCGACACGCCGGGCACGGATGACCGCCATCGGCGCGGCGCTCCGACGCTCCGCGCCCGGCGGACATCCGGCCGGGAGAGGAGTCGAGCCCGGCGACCGAAGGCGCATCGTCGTGCGGGCTCGGGCCGTGACACGCCGCACGGCAGGCGCGACCCGCCGCGTTCCACGACCGCGCGTCCGAACGAACGAACAGGCGGCGCCGGACGGGCGGCGCCGGGGCGACGCCGGACAGGCGACGCCGGGGCGGCGCAGCGCGAGCGACGTGCGCCCCGGGATGCGCGGCGCCGGCCGAGATCCGGCCGCGTCTAGAACCCGAGCCGCCCCAGCTGCTTCGGGTCGCGCTGCCACTCCTTGGCGACCTTGACGTGCAGCTTGAGGAAAACGCGGCGGCCGAGCAGCGCCTCGATCTCGGCGCGGGCGCGCGCGCCAACCTCGCCGAGTCGGGCACCGCGGTGGCCGATGATGATGCCCTTCTGGCTGTCGCGCTCGACCCAGACGTTGGCGAAGATCTGCAGCAGGCCGTCGTCGCGCTCGTCGATCTCGTCGACGGTGACGGCGAGCGAGTGCGGCAGCTCGTCGCTGACGCCCTCGAGCGCGGCCTCGCGGATGAGCTCGGAGATGCGGTCGTCCTCGGTCTCGTCGGTGCGGGCCTCGTCGCCGTAGAGCGGCGGCGAGAGCGGCATGAGCGTGAGCAGCTGAGAGGCCAGCAGCTCGACCTGGTCGCCGGTGACGGCGGAGAGCGGGATGATCTCGTCCCAGTCGCGCAGGCGCGAGACGGCGAGCAGCTGCTCGGCGACCCGCGTCGGGCCGGCGGTGTCGGTCTTCGTGACGATCGCGACCTTGCGCGTGCGCGGGAACGACTCGAGCTGCTCGTTGATGTACTTGTCGCCCGGGCCGATCGTCTCGGTGGCGGGCACGCAGAAACCGATGACGTCGACGTCGCCGAGCGTCGTCTGCACGACCGAGTTGAGGCGCTCCCCCAGCAGCGTGCGCGGGCGGTGCATGCCGGGAGTGTCGACGACGATGAGCTGGCCCTGCGGGCGGTGCACGATGCCGCGGATGGCGCGGCGGGTCGTCTGCGGCTTCGACGAGGTGATCGCGACCTTCTCGCCGACGAGGGCGTTGGTGAGCGTCGACTTGCCGACGTTGGGGCGGCCGACGAAGGTGACGAAGCCGGCGCGGTGCTCCGGCGCCGCGGGGTCGCCGAGGCCGCGATCGGGGGTTCCGGATGCTGCGCTCATGCCTGCTCCTCCACGAGGGTCGTGTCGTCCCCGGCGAACGCGCGCCGAGCATCCAGCAGCGCCTCGTCGGCCTCGACGAGCACGGTGACGACGCGCTTGCGCCGTCCCTCGGTGCGCTCGGCGGTGAGCTGCAGGCCGTCGACCGCGGTCGTCGAGCCGGCCACGGGAAGGCGCCCCAGGTGCTTGGTGAGCAGCCCGCCGACGGTGTCGACGTCGTCGTCGTCGAGCTCGATGCCGAAGAGGTCGCCGAGCTCGTCGACGGGCATGCGCGCGCTGACGCGGAAGAGGTTCTCGGCCAGCTGCTCGCTGGCCGCGGTCTCGCGGTCGTACTCGTCGCTGATCTCGCCGACGAGCTCCTCGATGAGGTCCTCCATCGTCACGAGGCCGGCGATGCCGCCGTACTCGTCGACGACGAGGGCGAGGTGGTTCGACTCGAGCTGCAGCTGCCGCAGCGCGTCGTCGGCCTTCTTCGACTCGGGCACGAACAGCGCGGGCTTCGCGACGCTCTCGACGAGCGTCGTGGCGCAGGCCTCGGGCGTCTCGAACGCCATGCGCGAGGCGTCGCGCAGGTAGACGACGCCGAGAACGTCGTCGGTGTCGTCGCCGATGACGGGGATGCGCGAGACGCCGCGGGCGAGGAAGAGGCCCATCGCGTCGGAGACGGTCGCGTCGCGCTCGAGGGTGACCATGTCGGTGCGGGGCAGCATGACCTCGCGCACGATCGTGTCGTTGAACTCGAAGATCGAGTGGATGAGCTCGCGGTCCTCCTTCTCGAGCACCTCGAGATCGGTGGCCTCGTCGACCATGCTCAGCAGCTGCTCCTCGCTCGAGAAGGTGGCGCTGCGCGGACGGCCGGGGGTCACCCGGTTGCCGATGGCGACGAGCGCGTCGGCGAGCGGGCCGATGGCGAGGCGCACGCCGCGGATGAGCCCGCCGGTGAGCCGCAGGAGGGGCCGCGGATGCGTGCGGCCGACGCTGCGCGGGCTCGACCCGACGAGGATGAAGGAGACGGCGATCATGATGAGCGCGCTGACGACGAGCGCCCACCACCACTCGTCGATGAGGCGCGCGAAGGCGAGCGTCACGAGCACGGCCGCGATCGTCTCGGCGACGATGCGCAGGAAGTTGACGGCGTTCACGTGCGCGCCGACCTCGTTCGAGACCGCGAGCAGCGTGCGCGGGTTCTTCTTCTGCGCCGCGAGGTCGACCATGTCGGTGCGGCTGACCGAGCCGAGGGCGGCGTCGATGGCCGCCATGAGCCCGCCGAAGGCGACGAGCAGTGCGGCGACGATGAAGAAGACGGCGGTGATCATCGCGCTCGGCGGCGCTCGGCGAGGGTGAAGCCGACGAGCACGTCGCGCTGGATGCCGAACATCTCCTTCTCCTCCTCCGGCTCCGCGTGGTCGAAGCCGAGCAGGTGCAGCAGACCGTGGGTGGTGAGCAGCAGCAGCTCGTCCTGCGTCGAGTGCCCGGCGGTCTCGGCCTGGCCGATCGCCACCTGGGGGCACAGCACGATGTCGCCGAGCAGGCCCGGCGGGGTGGGCTCCTCGTCGCTGCCGGGGCGCAGCTCGTCCATGGGGAAGCTCAGCACGTCGGTGGGGCCGGGCTCGTCCATCCACTGCAGGTGCAGCTGCTCCATCGCGCCCTCGTCGACGAGCACGATCGCCAGCTCGGCGTCCTGGTGCACGTTGAGGTACTCGAAGGCGTGGAACGCGAGGCGCTGCAGGGCGGCCTCGTCGACCGGGATGCCCGACTCGTTGTTGATCTCGACGGCCATGGTCTACCAGCCTCTCGGTCGGGGGTCGCGGCGCTGGGGCTGGCGGTCGCGGCTCGCCCCGGCACGGCGCGCGGCGCGGTTCTCGCCCTCGCCCGAGCCGCCGGCGTCGCGCGCGTGCTGCTGCGCCTGCTTCTCGGCGTCGTACTTCGTGTAGGCGTCGACGATGCGGCTGACGAGCGAGTGCCGCACGACGTCGTCGCTCGTGAGGCGCGCGAAGTGGATCTCGTCCATCCGGTCGAGCACGCGGGTGACGAGCTGCAGCCCGCTCGCGCCCACCGGCAGGTCGACCTGCGTGATGTCGCCGGTGACGACCATCTTCGAGCCGAAGCCGAGCCGGGTGAGGAACATCTTCATCTGCTCGGGCGTGGTGTTCTGCGCCTCGTCGAGCACGATGAAGGAGTTGTTGAGCGTGCGCCCGCGCATGTAGGCGAGCGGTGCGACCTCGACGACGCCCGTGGTGAGGAGCTTCGGCACGAGCTCGGGATCCATCATCTCGTTGAGCGCGTCGTAGAGCGGCCGCAGGTACGGGTCGATCTTGTCGCTGAGCGTGCCGGGCAGGAACCCGAGCCGCTCGCCCGCCTCGACGGCCGGGCGCGTGAGGATGATGCGGTCGACCTCCTTGCGCTGCAGCGCCTGCACGGCCTTCGCCATCGCGAGGTAGGTCTTGCCGGTGCCCGCCGGGCCGATGCCGAAGACGATCGTGTTGAGGTCGATGGCGTCGACGTACGACTTCTGACCGAGCGTCTTCGGGCGGATGCTCTTGCCGCGGCTCGTGAGGATCGACTGGCTCAGCACCTCCGCCGGGCTGCCGGCGCCCTCGGCGATGATCCTCGCCGAGCTGGTCACCTCGGTGGGCCCGAGGTCGTGTCCGTTGCGAACCATGGTGATGAGCTCCTCGACCAGCGTGGTGGCCGCTTGTACCTGCGAGGGCTCGCCCTCGAGGGTGATGAGGTTGCCGCGCACGTGCACGGCGAGGTCGGGGTGCTGCTGCTCGAGCGTGCGCAGCAGGCGATCCTGCGGGCCGAGCAGCTGCACCATGGCGACGCCGTCGACCTCGAGCTCGGCGCGGGAGCCGGGCGGGGCGGGGGTCATGGCATCGTCACCCGGCAAGCGAACCCTCGTGCACTCCCCCCGCGAGCACGTGCGCGTGCACGTGGAACACGGTCTGGCCGGCGCTCTCGCCGGTGTTGAAGACGAGGCGGAACTGCCCGTCGGCGTGCGCCTCGGCGAGGCTGCGCGCGGTGGCGACGAGCTCGGCGAGCAGGGCCGGGTCGCCCGCGGCGAGCTCGACGACGTCGCGGTACTGCTCGGTCTTGGGCACGACGAGCAGGTGCACGGGGGCCTGCGGCGCGATGTCGCGGAAGGCGATCAGCCGCTCGGTCTCGTGCACGATCTCGGCCGGGATCTCGCGCGCGACGATGCGGCTGAAGATGCTCGGCGACGGGTCGGTGCTCATGCTCACGAGTCTAGAGCGAGCCGCCGACGGTGCTCCCGCCGCCTCCTGCCGGTTCGCTGTCAGCGTTCCAGCGCTCGCGCCACCGCGCGATGAGCCGCTCGTCGCGCTCGATGCCGTAGGCGTCGAAGAACTCGTCCTCCCACCCGGGCCCGAAGTTCCAGCCGAGCGACATCGAGGCGATCGCGAGATCCGACCAGCGGTCGGCCACCCCGAGCGCCCCGAGATCGACGTGGGCGAGGAACGCGCCCTCGGCGTCGATCAGCGTGTTCGGCGCGCAGGCGTCGCCGTGGGCGACCACGGGATGCTCGACCGCGGGCTCCCCGTCGAGCCGGGGCCCGGCGAACGGGCACTCGGCCGCGGGCAGCGCCTCGTGCAGGCGGCGGAGCCCGGTGCCGATCGCGCGCACCGCCGTGCGGGGCTCGGCGCGCCAGCGGTCGCTCACCGCGGAGTCTCCGGGCAGGCCCGCGGTGAGCATCCATTCGGCGACGCCGCCCGCGCCGTCGGCGGTCTCGCCCGCATCGAGCACCCGGGGCACCGCGTGGTACCGCCCGGCCCAGTCGAGGCGGGCGCGCTCGTCGGCGAGGGCGACCTCGCGGCCGGGCGGGCTCCACTTGAGGAACAGCGAGGCCCGGGCGCGATGCGGATCGAGGCGCACGACGAGACCGCCGAGCCCGTTGCGCCAGACGGGGACGAGCCGCGCCTCGGGCGCGAGGCGGGCGGCGAGGGCGCGCAGGGTCGGCGGCACGGGCGCGTCGGGGCGCAGCAGCTGCGCCGCGAGATCGACCCGGTCGGTCACCGCGCTACCAGCGCCCGAGCGCCGCGGAGAGCACGGCGATCGCGGCGGGGCCGGCCGTCGAGGTGCGCAGAACGGTGGCGCCGAGCCGCACACGACGGGCGCCCGCGGCCTCGAGCGCGGCGAGCTCTTCGGGAGCGATGCCGCCCTCGGGGCCGACGACGAGCAGGATCTCGGTGACGTCGTCGGCGCCCTCGCCGATGAGCGCCGAGCGGTCGAGCGCGGCGAGCGCGGCATCGCCGAGCGGGTCGAGCACGAGCGCGAGAGTCGAGGCGCCCGGCTCGCCGGGCTCGCCGAGCCGGCGCGCGAGCGCGGCCGTGCCGACCACCGGGGCGACCGGCGGCACATGAGCGCGCACGGCCTGCTTGCTCGCCTCGCGCACGATCGTCTGCCAGCGCGCGCGGCCCTTCTCGGCCTTCGCGCCCTCCCAGCGGGAGACGCTGCGCGCCGCCTGCCAGGGCTGCACGCCGTCGACGCCGAGCTCGGTCGCGGCCTGCACGGCGAGCTCGTCGCGATCGCCCTTGGCGAGCGCCTGCACGAGCACGAGCCGGGGGCTCGGCACGGGCTCGCGCACGATCGACTCGGCGCGCAGCAGCACCTCGGCGGGATCCGACCGCACGACCTCGCCCTCGACGACGAGACCGGCACCGTCACCGAGCGCCACGCGCTCGCCCGTGCGGAGTCGGGCCACCGTCACGGCGTGCCGGGCATCCTGCCCCCGCAGCGCCACCGTCTCGCCGACCGTCGCCGGCGCGATGAGCGACTCGTCGAGGTAGAAGTGCGCCACGCGGGCCTAGAGGTTGAGGAAGCGGTCGCGCAGCTTCGAGAACAGGCCCTGCTGGAAGGTCGAGAACTGCGGGGCGACCGGGCGGCGGCTGTTCGCGAAGTCCTGCACGAGCTTGGTCTCCTTCGAGTTCAGCCGCACCGGGGTCACCACCTGCACGCCGATCTTCAGGTCGCCGCGCCCGCTGCCGCGCAGGCGCGTGATGCCGCGCTCCTTGACGGTGAGGATCTCGGCGCTCTGCGTGCCCGGCTTGATCTCGACGCTGACGTCGCCGTCGAGCGAGGCGAGCGTCGCCGTCGTGCCGAGGATGGCGTCGGTCATCTGCACCTCGAGCGTCGCGAGCAGGTCGTCGCCCGAGCGGCTGAAGGTGTCGTGCGTCTTGACCTTGATCTCGAGGAACAGGTCGCCGTTCGGGCCGCCGGCGGGGCCGACCTCGCCCTGCCCGGGCATCTGGATGCGCAGGCCCGTGTCGACCCCCGCGGGGATCTCGACCGGGATGGCGCGCCGAGCGCGCACCCGACCCTGGCCCGCGCAGGTGGGGCAGGGGCTCGGGATGACCGTGCCGTAGCCGCGGCAGGTGCCGCAGGGGCTCGAGGTCATGACGTTGCCGAGCAGGCTGCGCACGGTGCGCTGGATCTGGCCGGAGCCGCGGCAGATGTCGCAGGTGGCCGGCTCGGTGCCGGGCGAGCAGCACGAGCCGTTGCAGGTCTCGCACAGCACCGCGGTGTCGACCTCGAGCTGGCGGGTCGTGCCGAAGACGGTCTCCTCGAGCTCGACCTCGACGCGCAGCAGGGCGTCCTGCCCGCGCTCGCGGCGCGACCGCGGGCCGCGCTGCGACTGCCCGGCGCCGAAGAAGGTCTCGAAGATGTCGCCGAAGCCGCCGAAGTTGCCGCCGCCCGCGCCGCCGAAGCCGCCCGAGCCGCCGAGGTCGTACTGCTGGCGCTGCTGCGGGTCGCTCAGCACGTCGTAGGCGTGCGTCACGAGCTTGAACCGCTCCGCCGCGTCGCCCGAGGGGTTCACGTCGGGGTGCAGCTCGCGCGCGAGCCGGCGGTACGCCTTCTTGATGTCGTCCGCACTCGCATCGCGGGCGATGCCGAGAACGTCGTAATGGTCTGCCACGTGCCTAATCCTCACCGAGCAGCCGTGAGACGTAGCGCGCGACGGCGCGAACGGCTGCCATGTTGTTCGAGTAATCCATCCGGGTGGGGCCCAGCACCCCGAGTTTGGCCGATCGGTCTGCACCGACTCTGTACGCGCTCGTGACGACCGCGGTCTCGCGCAGCACCTCGTCGTTCTCGCGCCCGATGCGGGCGGAGACGCCGAACTGGTCGAGCTCCATCTCGCGGAACAGCTTCAGCAGGGTGACCTGCTCCTCGATCGCCTCGAGCACGGGGTAGACGCTGCCCGCGAAGTCGCCCTCGGTGCGCACGAGGTTCGCCGCCCCCGCGATGACGAGGCGGTCGCTGCGATGCGCATCCACGTGCCCGACGAGCGAATCGGCGATGACGGCGACGGAGGCGCGGCGCTCGGCGGCGAACTGGGCCGGGAGGGCGGCGGCGACCTCGGTGACCTGGGCGAGCTCGGTGCCGTCGAGCGCGGCGTTGATCTTCGCGCGCAGCTCGCCGATGAAGACCTCGTCGGTCTCGGCGGGCAGCTCGATGATGCGCTGGTCGACGCGGCCGCCGTCGGTGATGAACACCGTCATGACGCGCGTGGCCGACATCGGGATGAGCTCGACGTGGCGCACGCGGGCATTGCCGAGCGTCGGGTACTGCACGAGAGCGACCTGATTGGTGAGGTGGCTGAGCAGGCGCACGGTGCGGCCGAAGACGTCGTCGAGGTCGACCGACTGATCGAGGAAGGCCTCGATCGCGCCGCGCTGCGCGCTCGTGAGCGGACGGAGATCCTGCAGCTGGTCGACGAAGAGGCGGTACCCCTTGTCGGTGGGGATGCGGCCCGAGGAGGTGTGCGGTGCCGCGATGAGCTCCTCCTCCTCCAGCTGGGCCATGTCGTTGCGGATCGTGGCCGCGCTCACGCCGAAGCTGTGGCGCTCGACGATCGCCTTGGAGCCGACGGGCTCGCGCGAGGAGACGTAGTCCTGCACGATCGCCCGGAGCACGTGCATGGCACGCTCGGAGACCATCACCCACCCCCTCTGACTGGCACTCGTGAAGTCTGACTGCCAATTCTACCGCGGTCGGCGGGGCCCCGATCGTTGCCCGCGCGGTGCGGCGGCGCTAGTTTGTGCATGTGCGGGTGCCCTCGGGCGTCCGGCGCCGCTCGCGCGGGGCCCCGCATGCGATCGCCCCACCCCCGGGGACCACCCTCCGAACCGCCGCGTCGAAAGGCACCGATCCATGACCACCACGCCCCCGCCCGCATCCGCCGCCGCACCGCTCAGCGAGGCGGAGGACCGCCAGTGGGCGTCCTTCGCCCACCTCGGCGGCATCCTCGGCATCCTGCCCTCGCTCATCATCTACCTCGTCTTCAAGGACCGCGGCTCGTTCACGCGGGCCGAGGCGAAGGAGGCGCTGAACTTCCAGATCACGCTGCTGGGCATCCAGATCGTCGCCTACATCATCGGCACGATCCTGCTCGTGGTCGTCATCGGCTTCCTCTTCTACCTGGTCGCCTGGGCCGCGTACATCGCGGGCCTGATCCTCTCGATCGTCGCCTTCCTCAAGGCGAAGGACGGCCACGCCTACCGCTACCCGTTCGCGCTGCGCCTCATCAAGTAGCGCGCCGCACCGGCAGAGGGGCCCGACCGTCCGCGGTCGGGCCCTTCGTCGTCGGCGACCCGCCCGCCATACTGGTCGCATGACCGATCAGCCCCCCGCGAACCCGTACTCGAGCAGCCCCGTCACGATGCGGCCCGAGGACGAGAAGCTCTGGTCGATCCTCACCCACGTCGGCGGCATCGTCGTCTTCCTCATCGTGCCGCTCGTCGCCTACCTGGTGCTGCGCGAGCGCGGCCCCTTCGTGCGGCACCACACGGGTCAGGCGCTCAACTTCCAGCTCACGATGCTCATCGTCTACGTGGTCGGCTTCATCACGAGCTGGATCGGCGTCGGGTTCCTGCTGATCCTCGCGGCGGGCATCCTCAGCCTCGTCTTCGGCATCATCGCCGCCATCGCCGCCTCCCGCGGCGAGTTCTACCGCTACCCGCTCGCCATCCCCTTCACCCGCTAGCGCGATCGACCGGGGCCCGTCCGCCGCCGGTCAGTCGTCGGGCAGCAGCCGCCGCACCACGGCGTCGGCGAGCAGACGGCCCCGGCGCGTCAGCACGACGCGGCCGCGGAAGGCCGCGACGGCGTCGACGAGCTCGTCGGCGATGAGGCCGGCGACCCGCGTGCGCCCGGCCGGGCTCAGCGAGTCGAGCGGCAGCCCCTCGGCCAGGCGCGTCTCGAGCATCACGCGCTCGACCCGACGGGTCTCGGCATCGAGCTCCTCGCGCCCCGCGGCGGGCGACGAGCCCGCGGCGAGCCGCTGCGCGTAGGCGGCGGGGTGCTTGACGTTCCAGAACCGCGTGCCGCCGATGTGGCTGTGCGCGCCGGGCCCGACGCCCCACCAGTCCTGACCCGTCCAGTAGGCGCGGTTGTGCCGCGAGCGCTGCGCCGGCGTGCGGGCGAAGTTGCTCACCTCGTACCAGTCGTAGCCGGCCTCGGCCATGCGCGCGTCGAGCATCTCGTAGAACGTCGCGTGCAGGTCGTCGTCGACGGGCGGCACCTGGCCGTGCGCGATCTGCCGGGCGAGCTTCGTGCCGGGCTCGACGATGAGGGCGTAGGCGCTGAGATGATCGGGATGCTCGGCGAGGGCCGCGTCGAGGCTGCGGCTCCAGTCCTCCGCCGACTCCCCCGGCGTGCCGTAGATGAGGTCGAGGCTCACGCCGAGACCCGCGGAGCGCGCCTCGGCCACCCGCCGCGCCACGTTCGCCGGGTCGTGCGTGCGCTCGAGCACGGCGAGCACGTGCGGCACCGCCGACTGCATGCCGAGGCTCAGGCGGGTGAAGCCCGCGGCCGCGAGCTGCTCGAGCCCGGCCGCATCGATCGAGTCGGGGTTCGCCTCGGTCGAGATCTCGGCGCCCGGGGCGAGACCGAAGCGCTGCTCGACGGCGTCGAGCATGCGCACGAGGTCGCTCGGCGGCAGCAGCGTCGGGGTGCCGCCGCCGAAGAACACCGTGCTGACCGGCCGCGGGGGCAGGCCGCCGCGCTCGAGCACGGAGAGCGCGAGGTCGAGCTCGGCGATGGCCTGGTCGGCGAAGTCCGACCGCGAGACGCCCCGCACCTCCTCCGCGGTGTAGGTGTTGAAGTCGCAGTACCCGCAGCGCACGCGGCAGAAGGGCACGTGCAGGTAGATGCCGAGGTCGCGCGACCCCGCGCCCTCCGCCGCGCTCGGCGGGAGCATCCCGTCGTCGGGGGCCGGATCGGCGAGGGGCAGGGCGCTGGGCACGCTCCATCCTCCCACCGCGCACGGTGCGCTCCGGCGGCCCCCGTCGACAACTCAGGAGACGCGGGCTCGTGGAGTGCCGCGCACCCACGATCGGCGACGAACGGGAGCGGCACTCCTGAGTTGTCGACACCGGGGCGCGCGGCGCGGCGGCGGCGTCCAGCGGATGCGCTACCGCAGCGGCGAAGATGGGCGCATGAGCGACGAGAGCCCCCACCCCGCCCTGCCCGAGAGCGTGGAGGTGCTCGTCGTCGGTGGCGGGCAGGCGGGGCTCGGCATGGGGTTCCGGCTGCGCGAGGCGGGGATCCCCGTCGTGATCGTCGACGATCGCGCGCGCGTCGGCGACGTCTGGCGCGACCGCTGGCGCAGCCTCGTGCTCTTCACGCCGCGCCGGTTCGCCGCGCTGCCGGGCCGCGCGCTGCCCGCGTCGACGGCCTACTACCCGAGCAAGGACGAGGTCGCCGACTACCTCGAGCAGTACGCGGTCGCGCACGAGCTGCCGGTCGTCACCGGGGCGCGCGTGAGCGCCGTGCGCCGCGAGGGCAACGGCTTCGTCGCCGAGACCTCCCGCGGCGCGGTGCGCGCCCGGGCGGTCGTCATCGCGACCGGCCCGTTCCAGTACCCGCGGGTGCCGCGCGTCGGGGCGAAGCTCGACGACGCGATCGCCCAGTTGCACTCGAGCGCCTACCGCGCGCCCGAGGACCTGCCCCTCGGCCGCACCGCCGTCGTCGGCGGCGGCAACTCGGCCGCGCAGCTCGCCGTCGAGCTCGCCGCCACGCGCGAGGTCACGATGGTCGCCCCCGCGCCGCCGTGGTTCATCCCCGAGCGCATCCTCGGCATCTCGGTCTACTGGCCGCTCAAGCTCCTCGGCATCCTCGGCTCGCCCGCCGAGAGCCGCATCAGCCATTACATCCACTCCCGCGGCGACGGCATCCTCGGCACGGAGGCGAAGCGGGCGGCGCGCGCCGGCCGTCTCGCCCTGCGCACCAGCAGGGTGGTGGATGCCCGGCCCACGGCGCTCGTCCTCGCCGACGGCACCGAGCTCGAGGTCGACGCCGTGCTCTGGGCGACGGGGTTCCGCACGCACTACCCCTTCGTGCACATCGACGGGGCGCTCACCGAGCACGGCGCGCCGATCCAGCAGGAGGGCGTCTCGCCCGTGCCCGGGCTCTACTGGATCGGCCTGCCCTGGCAGAGCCGGCTCGACTCCTCGATCCTGCACGGCATCGCCGCCGACTCCCGCGACCTGCTCGCCGCGCTGCGCGCGCACCTCGGTCGGGCGGCGCGCACCGCCTCTGCCAGGCTGGACGGGTGACCCCGCCGCTCCCCGCCCCGACCCCCACCACCATCCTCTGGGACGTCGACGGCACGCTGCTGTTCAACGCCGCCGCCGGCGGCGGCGCGCTCTACCACCTCGCCGTCGAGGAGGCGGTCGGCCGCGAGCTGAGCCCGCCGCTCCCCCGCGCGCACGGCAAGACCGACGGGCAGATCCTGTTCGAGATCCTCGACGCCTTCGACTACCCGGCCGAGCGGCAGCCCGAGGCGCTCGCCCGGCTCGACGCGCTCTCGGTCGCCCGGCACGAGGCCGGCGAGCGGCGCGTCATCGCCCCGGGCGTGCCCGAGGCCCTCGCCGCGATGGCCGAGCGCGGCTTCATGAACGCGCTGCTCACGGGCAACTCGGCGACGCGCACGCGCGTGAAGCTCGAGGGCGCGGGGCTCGACCCCGCGCTCTTCGACTGGAGCCGGTCGTACTTCGGCGGCAGCGCCCGGGTGCGCAGCGAGATCACGCTCGCGGCCCGCGCGGGCATCCCCGGCGAGCGGCTCGTCATCATCGGCGACACCCCGCGCGACGACGAGGCGGCGCGGGCGGCGGGCATGCCCTTCATCGCCGTCGCGACCGGCGTGTACACGGTCGAGGAACTGCGCGAGACGACCGCCGTCGTCGTAGTCGCCGACCTCGCGCATGGCCTGCCCGCGGTGCTGGACGCGCTCGACGAGCTCGACGCGGCCTGAGCTACGCCGCGCGCGACGGCACGGCATCCCGCCCCGTCGCCGGCTCAGGCGACCTGCGCGAACCAGATCTCGCCCATGCGGTAGACCATGACGGCGACGGCGAGGGCAACGACGCCGAGGATGACCGTCGCCCAGCGCGAGCGGTCGACGAGCCCCCAGACGATCGCGGCGGGCGGCAGCAGCAGCGCCGAGACGAGGTAGATCCAGTACTCGAGCAGGTCGCCGGTCGGCTCGTTGCCGACCACGGGCGCGACGATCGAGATGACCACCTGCGCGAGCAGCAGCAGCGTCAGCAGCGCGCTGAGCCCGTTCGTGAGGTCGCTCGGTGGCCGGCCGATGCCGCCGGCGACGAGGCAGACGACGCCGATGACGACGGCGACGGCGACCTGGGCGGTCGTGAACCACTCGATCACCGCGTGCTCCTGCCTGTCGTCCGCGCCCCGATAAGGCGATGGGATGCCCGCCCGCGGTCGCTCACGCGGGGAACCCCACCAGCGTACGGCCGACCCCGCGCCGCACGCTGACGAGCGCGACGAGGCGGCCGTCCTCGGCCACGGCCGCCACGGGCTCGGCGTCCTCCCGCCCGGCGAGGTCGAGCTTCTTGCCGTGACCGAGGTCGACGGCCTGCTGCGCATCGAGCCGCAGCACCGGGAACAGCTGCTCGGCCACCGCCGCCGCGGCGAGCAGGGCGGAGGGGCCCTGCTCGGCGAGCCGATCGAGGTCGATGGCGCTCGCGACCGCGAACGGTCCGACCTGGGTGCGGCGCAGCGCCGTGAGGTGGCCGCCGACGCCGAGCGCGGCGCCGAGGTCGCGCGCGAGGGCGCGGATGTAGGTGCCGGAGGAGCAGTCGATGCGGGCATCCACCTCGATCGCCCCGCCGGTGCGGCGCACGGCCAGCACGTCGAAGGCCGCGATTCTGACCGCTCGGGCGGCGAGCGCGACCTCCTCGCCGGCGCGCACCCGGTCGTAGGCGCGCCGGCCGTCGACCTTGATCGCGCTCACGGCGCTCGGGCGCTGCTCGATGGCGCCCGTGAGCCGCGCGACCTCCTGCGCGAGGCGCGCGTCCGTGACCGCCTCGAGCGCGTCGGCCGGCGCCGGGGTGCCGATCGGCTCGCCCTCGGCGTCGTCGCTGGTCGTCGCGCGGCCGAGCAGCATCGTCGTCTCGTACTGCTTGTCGAG
Organism: Microcella flavibacter; assembly: GCF_012530535.1. Taxonomy (NCBI): domain Bacteria; kingdom Bacillati; phylum Actinomycetota; class Actinomycetes; order Micrococcales; family Microbacteriaceae; genus Microcella; species Microcella flavibacter. The sequence continues at coordinate 1,221,481 of NZ_CP051299.1, read as the reverse complement.
GCCGACGAGGTAGGTCAGCAGGCGGGTCGAGGGGCCGACGCCGAGCGTCAGCAGGCCCGTGGCCATGGGGTCGAGCGTGCCGGCGTGGCCGACCTTGCGCGTGCCGAGCGCGCGGCGGGCGCGGGCGACGACGTCATGGCTGGTGTGCCCGGCGGGCTTGTCGATGAGGAGCATTCCGCTGGTCACGCCTCCACGGTAGCGCGACGCCGCCGCGTAGGATTCCGGGGTGCGAGACGGGGCGCGGGACGGGGTCGAGGGCGAGCGACGAGGCAGCCTGCGGATCGGCGTGCTCGGCGCCGGCGCCGTCGGCGGAGCCCTCGCCGCGCTGCTCGACCGCGCGGGGCACGCGGTGCTCGTCACGGCGCGGGGCGAGCACGGCGATGCCCTGCGCGCGCACGGGCTGCGGCTCACCGGCGGGTGGGGCGCGTCCGAGCATCCCCTCGCCGTCGTCGAGCGGATGCCCGCCGACCTCGACCTCCTCGTGCTCGCCACGAAGGCGCACGACTCGGCCGCCGCACTGACCGCCGCGACGGCGTGCGACGGCGTTCCGGTGCTCGTCGTGCAGAACGGGCTCGGCGGCGCCGACGCGGTACGGCACGCTCTGCCGCGCTCCCCCGTCGCCCTCGGCCTCGCCCTCTTCGCCGCGAGCCTCATCGAGCCCGGGCGCATCGACGTCACCGGTCCCGCCGGCCTCACGCTCGGCGGTGACGACGCGGCCCTCGCCGTCGCGCTGCCGCTGCTGCGCGGCGCCGTGCCCGCCGAGGTGACCACCGCCGCCGACGTGCGCGGCGCGCAGTGGACGAAGCTGCTCGTGAACCAGGTCAACGCCCTGCCCGCCATCACCGGGCTCAGCGTGCAGCAGGTCGTCGCCCACGATGCGCTGCGCCGCCTGCTCACCGCGAGCATGCGCGAGACCGCCGCGGTGGGACGGGCGCTCGGCGTCGACTGGGCGACGATCGGCCCCGTGGGCCCGCGATCGGTGGATGCCCTCCTCACGCCACCCGACGCCCTGGGCGACCCCGTCCAAGGCGATGCCGTACCCCTGGCTCTCGTCGCCGGCATGGGCGAGGTGCCCAATCCCGCGTCGACGTTGCAGAGCATCCGGCGCGGGCGCACGACCGAGATCGACGCGCTCAACGGCGCGGTCGTCGCCGCCGGGGCCGGAGCGGGCGTGCCCGCGCCGATCAACGCGGCCCTGGTGTCGCTCGTGCACGAGGTCGAGCGCACGGGCGTCTTCCTGACGCCCGAGGCCGTGCTGCGGGCGGTCGACGCGGTCGCCTGACGCCCGCGAGCCGCAGGGGACGGAGGACGGGCCGGTCCCCCACCACGAGGACCGGCCCGGGAACGGGGAGGCGTGCGGCGCTAGGCCATCGCCTTCGTGTGCCAGACCGTCTTCGTCTCGACGAAGGCGGTGACGCGCTCGAGCGAGGGCGCCGGGGCACCGACCACGGGCGGCAGCACCCGCGTCAGCGTCTCGGCCGCCGCGATCTGCAGGTCGATCCACGCCGCGCCGTCGCCGATCGAGCCCGCACCGGCGAGGTCGAGGGCGTTGACGTCGGCGTGCGAGGCCAGCCACGGCGCGATCTCGGCCGGCGATCCGGTGAGGATGTTGATGACCCCGCCGGGCACGTCGCTCGTCGCGAGCACCTCGCTGAGCGAGATCGCCGAGAGCGGCGAGGCCTCGTTGGCGACGACGACGACGCTGTTGCCGCTGAGCACGATCGGCGCGACGACGGCCGCGAGGCCGAGCAGCGAGACGCCCGTGCGCTCCTGCGGCGCGATCGCCGCCACGACGCCCATGGCGTCGGGCACCGAGATGTTGAAGTACGGGCCCGAGACGGGGTTGCCGTTGCCGGCGACCTGGGCGTACTTGTCGGCCCAGCCGGCGTACCAGACCCAGAGGTCGATCGCGGCGTCGACCTGCGCGCCGGCTTGAGCGGCGGTGACGCCCTCCGACTCGACGATCTCGGCGACGAACTGGGCGCGACGGCCCTCCAGCAGCTCGGCGATGCGGTAGAGCACCTGGCCGCGGTTGTAGGCCGTGGCCGATGCCCACTTCGGCTGCGCGGCCCGCGCGGCGACGACCGCGTCGCGGGCATCCTTGCGCGAGGCCATCGCGGCGTTCGCGAGGAAGGCGCCCTTCGGCGTCGTCACCGCGTAGGTGCGGCCGCTCTCGCTGCGCGGGAACGCGCCGCCGATGTAGAGCTTGTAGGTCTTGGGCACGGTGAGGCGGCTCACTTCGCCACCGCCTTCCTGGCCTTGCGGCCCGATCGAGTGGATGCTGCAGCCGACTCGGGCGCGGCGTCCCAGCCGCTCGCCTCGAGGTACGCGGCGAGCCCGTGGCGGCCGCCCTCGCGGCCGTAGCCCGACTCCTTGTACCCGCCGAACGGCGAGGCCGGGTCGAACTTGTTGAAGGTGTTGGCCCAGACGACGCCCGCACGCAGCTGGTCGGCGAGGGCGAGCATGCGCGAGGCCTTCTCCGTCCAGATGCCGGCCGAGAGGCCGTACGGGGTGTTGTTGGCCTTCGCGACGGCCTCGGCCGGGGTGCGGAAGGTCAGCACCGAGAGCACGGGGCCGAAGATCTCGTCGCGCGCGATGCGGTGCGAGGTCGACACGTTGGTGAAGATGGTCGGCGCGAACCAGAACCCGTTCTCGGGGATCTCGCACGCGGGGCTCCAGCGCTCGGCGCCCTCCTGCTCGCCGATCTCGCTCAGCGCGCGGATGCGCCCGAGCTGCTCGGCGGAGTTGATGGCGCCGATGTCGGTGTTCTTGTCGAGCGGGTCGCCGAGGCGCAGGGTCGAGAGGCGCTGCTTGAGCCGGTCGACGACCTCGTCGTGCACGTTCTCCTGCACGAGCAGGCGCGAGCCGGCGCAGCACACGTGGCCCTGGTTGAAGAAGATGCCCGAGACGATGCCCTCGATCGCCTGATCCATCGCGGCGTCGTCGAAGACGATGTTCGCGCCCTTGCCGCCGAGCTCGAGGGTGAGCTTCTTGCCCGTGCCGGCCGTCGAGCGGGCGATCTCGCGCCCGACCGGGGTCGAGCCGGTGAAGGCGACCTTGTTCACGTCGTCGTGGGTGACGAGCGCGCGGCCCGTCTCCCCCGCGCCGGTGATGATGTTCACGACGCCCGCGGGCAGCTCGGCCTGCTGGCAGATCTCGGCGAAGAGCAGCGCCGTGAGCGGCGTCGTCTCGGCGGGCTTCAGCACGACGGTGTTGCCGGCGGCGAGGGCCGGGGCGATCTTCCACGCGAGCATGAGCAGCGGGAAGTTCCAGGGGATCACCTGGGCGGCGACGCCGAGCGCGCGGGGGTTCGCGCCGAGGCCGGCGTACTCGAGCTTGTCGGCCCAGCCGGCGTAGTAGAAGAACCAGGCGGCGACGAGCGGGATGTCGACGTCGCGGGTCTCCTTGATCGGCTTGCCGTTGTCGAGGCTCTCGGCGACGGCGAGCTCGCGCGAGCGCTCCTGGATGAGGCGGGCGATGCGGAAGAGGTACTTGCCGCGGTCGGAGCCGCTCATGCGCGACCAGGTGCGGTCGTAGGCGCGGCGGGCGGCGGCGACCGCGCGGTCGACGTCGGCCTCGTTCGCGCCGGCGATCTCGGCGATGCGCTTCTCGGTGGAGGGGCTGATGCTGAGGAAGGACTCGCCGCGGCCGTCGACGAACTCGCCGTCGATGAAGAGGCCGTAGCTGTCGCGCAGGTTCAGGATGCTCGTCGACTCGGGAGCCGGGGCGTATTCGAGGAAGCTCATGGTCTAGTCCACCGTCACGTAGTCGGGGCCGCTGTAGTGGCCGGTCGTCATCTTCTGGCGCTGCAGCAGCACGTCGTTCACGAGGCTCGAGGCCCCGAAGCGCCACAGCTGCGGCGTGAGCCACTGCTCGCCCACCGTCTCGGCGACCGTCACGAGGTAGCGCACGGCGTCCTTCGAGGTGCGGATGCCGCCCGCGGGCTTCATGCCGATCCGCTCGCCGGTGAGGCGGTGCCAGTCGCGGATGACCTCGAGCATGAGCAGGGTGACGGGCAGCGTCGCCGCCGGGCTCACCTTGCCGGTCGAGGTCTTGATGAAGTCGGCGCCCGCGAGGATCGAGAGCCAGGATGCCCGGCGCACGGTGTCGTAGGTCTGCAGCTCGCCGGTCTCGAGGATCACCTTGAGGTGGGCGTAGCTGCCGTCGGCGCGGCGGCAGGCCTCCTTCACGGCGACGATCTGGTCGAAGACGAGGCCGTAGCGGCCGGAGAGGAAGGCGCCGCGGTCGATGACCATGTCGATCTCGTCGGCGCCGGCGCGCACGGCGTCGGCCGTGTCGGCGAGCTTGATGTCGAGGCTCGCGCGGCCCGAGGGGAAGGCGGTGGCGACCGCGGCCACCTGGATGCCCGTGTCGCCGCCCGCGGCGTGGTGGCCGCCGAGCGCCTCGACGGCGTAGCCGACCATGTCGCCGTAGACGCACACGGCGGCCACCTGCGGCGCGCTGAGGTCGCTCGGGTCGGGCGTGATCGCCTTGGCGACGAGCGAGCGCACCTTGCCGGGGGTGTCGGCGCCCTCGAGCGTCGTCAGGTCGCAGGTGCGGATGATGGTGTCGAGGGCCCAGGCCTTCGAGGTCGTCTTGATCGAGCGCGTCGCGAGCGAGGCCGCGCGGGCCTCGAGCCCGATCGCGTCGACGCCGCTGAGGCCCTCGAGGTGCAGGCGCAGGGCCTTCTCGGTGAGGTCCCCTCCGAGCAGGCGCACCGCGCGGTCGGCGGGCGCGAGCGCCACGGGGTGGTCGATGGTCATGAGGCGTCTCCTCCAGAGGGGACTTCGTGGTGGTCGGATGCGGTCTCCGCGCCCTCGTCGAGCAGGGCGCGGGCGGTGTGCTCGTCGGTGACGAGCACCGAGCAGAGGGCGTGGGCGACGATGGCGCGGGCGACGGGGTGCTTGGCCTCGCCGCCGATGACGAGGATGCTCGTGGCGGCGCCGCGCAGCTCCTCCAGCGAGAGGCCGAGGGTACGGGCATCCAGCTCGGGATCGGCGATGGTGCCCTCGGCCGTGATGTACCGGCCGATGACGTCGCCGACGGCGCCGCGCGCGACGAGCTCGTCGATGTCGGAGGCCGTGAGGTAGCCGCTGTCGACGTGCACCGAGGTGGTGTCGGCGACGCCCGCGCTGTAGAGGTACGCGGCGGCGCCGCGGGCCATCTGCACGACGCCGCCGACGGTGCGGTCGCCCTCGATGGCCTTCTTCGTCTCGAGCCGCTCGAGGATGGCGGGGCTCGGCAGCAGGGTCGCCTGGCCGCTGGCCTTCTGCGCGATCATGACGGCGGTGCTGGCGGCCGTGCCGGGGCGCTTGGAGAGGCTGACGCCGCCGTTGATCTGCACGACGTTGACCCCGGTCGACCAGCCGACGGGCAGCGCCTCGGCGACCTGGTGCAGGGTGCGGCCCCAGCTGACGCCGAGCAGGCGCGGCACGGGGCGCACGCTCACGAGGTAGTCGGCGGCGGCTTCGGCGACGCGGGCCTGCAGTTCCGCCTCCTCGAGCGGGGCGGGCACGACGATGGCGTCCTTGAGGCCGTAGCGCGCGGTGAGCTCGCGCTCGAGGGCGAGGCGCCGGGCGCGGGGGTGCACGATCTCGATGCGGATGATGCCGCGCTCGCGCGCCTGGGCGAGCAGGCGGCCGACCTTCCAGCGGGTGACCCGCAGGATGGCGCCGATCTCGTCCTGCGTCTTGTTCTCCTCGTAGTACAGCTCTGCCGCACGCACGGCGAGCAGCTCGGTGGCGGAGTCGCTGTCGATCGACACGATGGGTCTCTTCCCTCGGTGCAGGGGGCGGGATGCTCGTCCCAGGCTATTCCCGCGCACCGAGCCCCGCCAACATATGTTGCACCCCTGCTCAGATGAGCACGAGGCGGGATGGCGCCCCGTTCGCGCGTCGGTACGCTGGAGCCGCGCCGGCCCGTCCGCGGGCGTCCACCCGAGAGGATTCCCGTGACCGAGTACGCCCTCGCCGTCGACCTCGGCGGCACCAAGGTCGAGTCGGCGCTCGTCGACGAGCACGGCGCCGTGCTCGCGTCGAGCCGCCACCGCCGCCCCACCGGCAGCGCTGCCAGCTCGGAGCAGCTCGCCGCCGCCGTCACCGGGGCCGTCACCGACGCCCTCGCCGCGCTGCCCGGCGAAGCGCACCTCGCGGGCGCGGGCATCGGCTCGGCCGGCCCCATCGCCGGCACCACGGGCGACGTCTCGCCCCTCAACCTGCCGGCCTGGCGCGACTACCCGCTCGGCGCCCTCGTCGCCGACCTGCTCCCCCGCGGCCTGCCCGTCACCCTGCGCATGGACGGCATCTGCATCACCCTCGCCGAGATCTGGACGGGCGCGGCCCGCGGCGAGGAGAACGTCATGGGCATGATCGTCTCCACCGGCGTCGGCGGCGGGCTCGTGCTCGGCGGGCACGTCGTCACCGGCCGCTCGGGCAACGCCGGGCACATCGGGCACGTGCAGGTCGCCGGCTTCGTCGACCTCTGCGCCTGCGGCGCGCGCGGCTGCCTCGAGGCCGTCGCCTCCGGCCCCCGCTCGGTCGCCTGGGCGCGCACGCAGGGCTTCACCGGCGCGACGGGCGAGGAGCTGGCCGCCGCGGCGCGCGCGGGCGACGCGGCCGCCCGTGCGGCCGTCGAGCGCTCCGCCGCCGCCGTCGGCCGTGCCATCGCCTCGGCCTCCGCGCTCGTCGACCTCGACGTCGTCGCCATCGGCGGCGGGTTCTCGCACGTCGCCGACGACTACATCGACCACGTGCAGGCGACCGTCGCCGACCACAGCGACTTCGGCTTCGTGACGAGCACCCGCGTCGTCGCCTCGGCGCTCAGCGGCGAGGGCCCGCTCGTGGGGGCCGCGGCGCTCGTGCACCGGCGCGATCTCGTCGCCTGAGCATCCCGAGCCGCATCGCCGACCGCACCGCGCACCGCAGCGCCGCCCGCGCCGCCCCCGCCGCGACGGTCCGGCGTCAGCCGGCGCGGCGGGCGAGCTCGGCGTCGACCGTCTCGCCCGAGCGCAGGAACGGGATCGACGTGAGCGAGAGCAGCGCCACCGAGGCGAGCGCGATGAGCGCGGGCGCCCAGGAGCCGGTCAGCGTGTTGACGACGCCGAGCGCGAGCGGGATCGCCGCGGCGAGGCTGTAGCCGACGGCCTGCACGAATCCGCTGACGGTGGTCGCCGTCGCGGGGCTCGCGCTGCGCTGCGAGATGAGCGCCAGGCAGACCGGGAACAGCACCTGCCCGGCCCCCATGAGCGCGACCCAGAGCAGCGGCGCCGCGGTCGGCAGCAGCAGCATGCCGAGGAACCCGGAGGCGCCGCAGGCCGCTCCCATGACGATGAGCGGCGTGGGGCGTCGCAGCCGGCCCGTCAGCACGGGGGCGACGAGGCTCAGCGGCAGGCCGACGATCGCGAAGACCGCGAGCGCGGCGCCCGCCGCGGCCTCCGAGAGCCCCGCGACGTCCTGCAGCACGAGCGGCAGGATCGCGAAGACCGAGTAGGCCGTCATGCTCGACGCGGTGAAGGCGATCGTGACGCCCCAGGCCACGCGGGATCGCAGCAGGTCGCGGAACCGCCCGGTGTCGGGCTCGGGGATGGCGGCGGCGAGGTCGATCTCGCTCGTCGGCGGATCGCTCGGCGCGGGCGGGCGGGGCGGGCGCAGCGCGAGCAGCAGCCACGGCACCGCCGCGAGCACGGCGACGACCGCCCAGAGCCCGAGCGCGAGGCGCCAGTCGGTCGCATCGGCGATCGGCACGCCGACGGCGGGCGGCAGCGCCGTCGAGATCGACATGAGGGTCGCGTAGGCCGCGGTGACGATGCCGAGCGAGAGCGGCGCGTAGCGCTTCACCGCGGGCGGCAGCAGGATGTTGCCGAAGCCGGCGCCCATGAGCACGATCGCCGTGCCGAGCATGAGCACGAGGTAGTCGGGGGCCGCCGAACGGACCAGGTGCCCGACCACCATGGCGAGCACCGCGAGCAGCAGCGACCGCTCGAGCCCCCACCGCCGCGCGGCGAGCGGGGCGATGATGCCGCTGAGCGCGAATGCCACGGGCGGCACCACCCCCAGCAGGCCGATCGCGGTCGGATCGAGCGGGATGTCGGCGTCGATGCGGCCGGCGAGCGGCGAGATCGCGGCCACCGCCGAGCGCACGTTGAGCGCGATGAGGAGGATGCCCGCGAGCCCCAGCAGGCGCAGCGAGCGGGGCGAGAGGTCGCCGGCGGGCATGCGGATCAGGCCGCGTCGGGCAGCGGCAGGCCGAGCACGGAGCGGATCTCGAGCTCGTCGCGCCCCATCTGCTCGGCGAGCGCATCGGCGCTCGGGAACTTCTGCATACCGCGGATGTAGGCGACGAACTCGAGCTCGACCGTGCGGCCGTACAGGTCGACGACGACGTCGATCGCGTGCGCCTCGACCGTCTTGTCGGGCACGTCGCCGAAGGTCGGGTTGTTGCCGACCGAGACGGCCGCGCCGTAGCGCTCGCCGTCGACCGCGAGCCAGCAGGCGTAGACCCCGTCGGCCGGGATGAGACCCTCGGCCTCGTGCGCGAGGTTCGCCGTGGGGTAGCCCATCTCGCGACCGCGCTGGTACCCGGGCACGACGAGCGACCGGATGCGCGGGGCGCGGCCGAGCGCGGCCGTCGCCTCCTCGAGGCGCCCCGCCACGATCGCCTCGCGGATGCTCGTCGACGAGACGCGCCGCCCGTCGACCTCGCACACGTCGTCGACGAGGCCCACGGCGAAGCCGTGCCGATCGCCGAGGCCCCGCAGCGTCTCGACCGTGCCGGCGCCCCGCGCCCCGAAGCGGAAGTCGCTGCCGACGAGCACCTCGACGCTGCCGAGCGCGTCGACGAGCACCTGCTGCACGAACTGCTCGGGCGCGAGGGAGGCGAGATCGCTCGTGAAGGGCAGCACGACGACGAGCTCGACGCCCGCCTCGACGAGCGCCTCGGTCTTCTGGGCGACGCTGAGCAGCGGGGTCGGAGCGCGATCCGGCGCGAGCACCTCGGCCGGGTGGCGGTCGAAGGTGACGACGACGCTGCGGGCGCCGGCGTGCGCGGCGGCGCGCTCGCGCAGGGTCTCGATGACGGCGCGGTGGCCGCGGTGCACCCCGTCGAACTTGCCGATGGTCACGACGGAGGGACGGGCATCCAGCGGCAGGCCGGTGAGGCCGTGCACGACGAGCCCGGTCATGCGACGACCTGCGCATCGAGCGAGCGGCGCACGCGGCGGAGCCACAGCAGACCCAGCACGGGCAGCACGAGCGGGATGAAGAGGTAGCCCTGCCCGAAGCGCGACCAGACGGTGTCGTCGGGGAACAGCACGGGGTCGATGAGGCTCAGGGCGCCGACGACGAGCACGCCGAGCAGCTCGAAGCCGATCGCGACGACGGCCGTCCGGTAGGCGCCGCGGCCCCGGCGCACGAGCGCGACCGTCGCGACGATGTAGACGACGGCGGCGACCGCCGAGAGCGCGTAGGCGACGGGCGCCTCATCGAGCTTCGTCGCGATCTGGTACGCCGAACGGCCCGTTGCCGCGAGGGCGAGGATGGCGTAGACGACGACGAGCACGCGGCCGATGCCGGTGGTCGTCGGGCGGGGTTCCTCGGTCATCGCACCTCAGACTAGGTCAGTCATCCTGGGCGTCGCGCGGCGCCTCGACGGCGGCGTCGGAGTCGGCGCCGATCGGGCCCGCGAGCGCGCGCAGGTAGCGGCGCGACCAGGCCTCCTGGAACAGCCGCAGGGCGGGGGCGACGAGGCGCCAGCCCGCGTGGGCGGGCCGCGAGAACGAGCGGATGCTGAGCCAGACCGAGCCGTCCTCGGTGCGCTCCACCACGAACAGCTCCTCCCCCGATTCGGGATGCCCCGGCAGGGTGCCGTACGCGAAGCCGCGTCGATCGGGCTCGTCGACGATCAGCACGACCCGCGCGGGGGCCGACACCCGCAGCACGCCGAGCACCGGCACGTGGAGCACGATCGTCTCGCCCGGGAAGGTCAGCTGCACGCCCTCGGCCGTGTACTGCGGCTCCGACCCCAGCTCGGCGGCGTGGATCGGCTGCCCCTCATCGTCGAACTGCACGGGCTGATAGCCCGACTCGGCGAAACCGTCGGCCGCGGGGATGCGCTCGACGCGCATCCCCGCGTTGTGCTGCACGCCCCAGGTGAGCACCTGGTCGCAGGCGTAGCGCCAGCGCGCCTCGCCGTGGCCGATGCGGGCGCGGTACTCGGCGGGGCGGTGGCCCTTCGGCGGGTACTGCATGAGGTCGACGGCCTGCGTGCCCCCGACGGAGCCGTAGGTGACGCTGCGCTGCGCCACGGGGGTGCGGGCCATGACCTACTTCTTCTCCTTCTTCGTCTCGGTCTCGCCCGAGAGTGCGGCGATGAACGCCTCCTGAGGAACCTCGACGCGGCCCACCATCTTCATGCGCTTCTTGCCCTCCTTCTGCTTCTCGAGGAGCTTGCGCTTGCGGGTGATGTCACCGCCGTAGCACTTGGCGAGCACGTCCTTGCGCATGGCGCTGATCGACTCGCGGGCGATGATGCGGGCGCCGATGGCCGCCTGGATGGGCACCTCGAACTGCTGGCGCGGGATGAGCTTCTTGAGGCGCTCGGTCATGAGCACGCCGTAGGCGTAGGCCTTCTCGCGGTGCACGATCGCGCTGAACGCGTCGACGGCCTCGCCCTGCAGCAGGATGTCGACCTTGACGAGGTCGGCCTCCTGGTCCCCGGTGGGCTCGTAGTCGAGGCTCGCGTAGCCCGCCGTCTTGCTCTTCAGCTGGTCGAAGAAGTCGAAGACGATCTCGCCGAGCGGGATCGTGTACTTGATCTCGACGCGGTCCTCGCCGAGGTAGTCCATGCCGATGAGGGCGCCGCGACGCGACTGGCACAGCTCCATGATCGTGCCGACGTAGTCCTTCGGCGCGAGGATGGCCGCCTTCACCATGGGCTCGCTCACGCTCGCGATCTTGGCGCCGGTCGGGAACTCGCTCGGGTTGGTGACCGTGAACTGCTTGCGGTCGTCGGTCGTGACCTCGTAGGTCACGCTCGGCGCGGTCGAGATGAGGTCGAGGCCGAACTCGCGCTCGAGGCGCTCGGTGACGATCTCGAGGTGCAGCAGGCCGAGGAACCCGCAGCGGAAGCCGAAGCCGAGCGCCACCGAGGTCTCGGGCTCGTAGTTGAGCGCCGCGTCCGAGAGCTTGAGCTTGTCGAGCGCCTCGCGCAGCACCGGGTAGTCGCTGCCGTCGATCGGGTAGAGGCCCGAGAAGACCATGGGCTTCGGGTCGGTGTAGCCGGGCAGCGCGTCGGTGCTGGGCTTGCGCGCCATCGTGACCGTGTCGCCGACCTTCGACTGGCGCACGTCCTTCACGCCCGTGATGAGGTAGCCGACCTCGCCGACGCCGAGACCCTGGCTGGGGGTCGGCTCGGGCGAGCTCACGCCGATCTCGAGCAGCTCGTGCGTGGCCTTCGTCGACATCATCTGGATGCGCTCGCGCGGGCCGAGGCTGCCGTCGATCATGCGCACGTAGGTGATCACGCCGCGGTAGGCGTCGTAGACCGAGTCGAAGATCATCGCGCGCGTCGGGGCGTTCGCATCGCCGACCGGGGCGGGGATGCGCTCGACCACGCGATCGAGCAGGTCCTCGACGCCGAGGCCCGTCTTGCCGCTCACCCGCATGACGTCGTCGGGGTCGCCGCCGATGAGGCTCGCGAGCTCCTTCGCGTACTTGTCGGGGTCGGCCGCGGGCAGGTCGATCTTGTTGAGCACCGGGATGATCGTCAGATCGTTCTCGAGCGCGAGGTAGAGGTTCGCGAGCGTCTGCGCCTCGATGCCCTGCGCGGCGTCGACGAGCAGGATGGCGCCCTCGCAGGCGGCGAGGCTGCGGCTCACCTCGTAGGTGAAGTCGACGTGGCCGGGCGTGTCGATCATGTTGAGCGCGTAGGTGGTCTTCTCGACCTGCCACGGCATGCGCACCGCCTGGCTCTTGATCGTGATGCCGCGCTCGCGCTCGATGTCCATTCGGTCGAGGTACTGGGCGCGCATGTCGCGATCGCTCACGACGCCCGTCACCCCGAGCATGCGGTCGGCGAGGGTCGACTTGCCGTGATCGATGTGCGCGATGATGCAGAAGTTGCGGATCATCGACGGATCGGTCGCGGCGGGGGCGAGGGGCGTGAGGGAGCGCGGAGACATGTCGCGCCATTCTCCCACGGCGCGGGCCGGTGGCCGTGCGGTGCCCGGGATGCCCGGCCCGGGCATCCCGTCGCCGCCGCGCCGCCCGCCCGATTGCCGATGCCGCGTCGCGACTGGTAATGTCGCCTGTTGGCTTGCGTGTCAGGAAGCCCTCTCTCTTCCGACACGGAATGCGGCCCCGGTTCGCCACGGAGCATCACCGCTCCAGGCACCCCACGGCGGCCGCGTCACTCATCCGAACACCTCGAAGAAAGACAGTCATGGCGAACATCAAGTCGCAGATCAAGCGCATCAAGACGAACCTCAAGGCGCAGGAGCGCAACAAGGCCGTCAAGAGCGAGCTCAAGACGGCCGTGCGCCGCGCCAAGGAGGCCATCTCGGCCGGCGACAAGACCAAGGCCGCCGAGGCCCTCGTCGTCGCGACCAAGAAGCTCGACAAGGCCGCCAGCAAGGGCGTCATCCACAAGAACCAGGCGGCGAACCGCAAGTCGGCCATCGCCAAGCAGGTCGCGGCCCTCTAGGCCCGACCTCGTCGCCTCACGGCGCATCCGACGCCCCGCTCCGCCTGTTGGCGGGGCGGGGCGTCGTCGTTTCATGAAGACCGGGCGCCCCGCTCCGCCTCCCGGCGGGGCGGGGCGTCGTCGTCCGCGGGGCGCGCGAGTGCAGGGCGGGCGCGTCAGCCGACGGGCAGGCCGCGCGCCGCCACCATGCGCACGAGCATCTCGAGCGAGTAGACCGGGTCGCGGCCTGCGCCCTTGACCTGCGCATCGGCGTCGGCGACCGCGAGGATGGCGCGGCCGAGACCCTCCTCGTTCCAGCCCTGCAGGTCGCGGCGAGCGCGATCGATCTGCCAGGGGGCGAGCCCGAGCGATCCGGCGAGCTGCCCGCCGGAGCCGCGGCTGCCGCCCACCTTCGCCATCGTGCGCAGCTTCATCGCGAAGGCCGCGACCATGGGCACCGGATCGGCGCCGGTCGCGAGGGCGTGCCGCAGCAGCCCGAGCGCCTGCCCGTAGTCGCCGGCGATGGCGGCGTCGGCGACGGCGAATGCGTTCGTCTCCACGCGGCCGCCGTAGTAGCGCGCCACCGTCTCGAGCGTGATGTCGCCGGTCGTGTCGGCGAGCAGCTGCTGGCAGGCGCCGGCGAGCTCGGCGAGGTCGTCGGTGAAGGCGCTCACGAGCGAGCGCAGCGCCGCGGGCGCGATGGCGCGCTGGGCGTGGCGGAACTCTGCCGCCGCGAACTCGGCCCGGTCGCTGTCGCGCTTCAGCTCGCTGCAGGCGACCTCGACGGCGCCGCCCGTGCCGGAGCGCACGGCGTCGAGCAGGCGCTTGCCGCGCACGCCGCCCCCGTGCCGCAGCACGACGACGACGTCCTCCGCCGGCGATTCGAGGTAGTCGATCATCTCGAGCAGGAAGGCGTCGGTCGTCTTCTCGACGTTCTCGACGCGGATGAGCCTCGGCTCCCCGAACAGGCTGGGGCTCGCGAGCGTGAGCAGCTCGCCGGGGCCGTAGCCGTCGGCGGTGAGGTCGTGCACCTCGAGGCTCGGATCGCGGTCGCGCAGGGCATCCCGCAGCAGGCGGCTCGCCCGATCGGCGAGGAAATCCTCGGGGCCGCTCAGGAGGATCACCGGCGCCGGCCGGATCTCGTGCCAGGCGAGCTGCGGGATGGCGGCCTTGGTCGTCTTCGCGCCGCGCGCTCCGCCCCGGGGTGACGCTGCCATCGGGCTCCTCAGAGGTGTCGGGGCGGCTCCCGGGATCGGGATGCACCGGCGCAAGCACGACGGCGGCTCCAGCCTATCCGCCGCCCCCGACGTGCGTCCCGCGCGGGTGCCGGGCTCACGGCGGCACAGCGATCCGGCCGCGCTCCGTCCAGACCCGCCACGCGCCGGGGTCGTCGGGCGCGGGGGCGATGAGCGCGAGGCCGTGCCGGTCGGAGCGCACCGCCACCCCGCCGGCCGCGCTGACGGCGTCGAGCGCCTCGGACGCGGGATGCCCGTAGCCGTTGCCCTCCCCCACCCCGATGAGCCCGAGCGCCGCGGCGGCGGCCGTGTACAGCGCGGGCTCCTGATCGGCCGAGCCGTGATGGCTGACCTTGACGACGTCGACGGGGCGGATGCGCACCGCGTCGAGCAGGCCGCGCTGGGCCTGCTGACCGAGGTCGCCGAGCGCGAGCATGCTCGGCGGGCACGTCGGGGCGCAGTCGCCCGCCGCCCGCCACTCGAGCACGAGGCTCGCGTCGTTGCCGGGCTCGACCCCGCGGTGGTCGGGCGGCCAGAGCACCCGCCAGCGCTGCGCGCCGAGCACGCCCTCCTCCCCCGCGGCGACCTGGCGCACCGCCGCTCCGCCGGCCGCGAGCCCGTCGAGGATCTCGACGTCGCGCTCGTCGGCGACGGGGCCCGCGATGACCTCGTCCACGCGCCCGACGACCACCTCGACCGCGCCGACGTGATCGTGATCGAAGTGCGTGAGCACGAGCAGGTCGATCCGCTCGACGCCGAGGGAGCGCAGGCAGCCGTCGAGCAGCTCGGGCTCGGCCCCGGTGTCGATGAGCGCGAGGCGGTCCGCCGAGCGGACGATCAGGGCGTCCCCCTGCCCGATGTCGCACTGCGCGATGGTCCAGTCGGCCGGGCGGCCGAGGTTCTGCAGGGTCGTCGCGCCCACGGTGAGACCGGCCGTCACGACGAGCAGCGCGGCCGTGCCGATGAGCACCCGCCGCCGAGCGCGCCCGCCCAGCACGGCGGGGATGCCGGCCACGAGCGCGAGCCCGGCGAGCACCACGGCGAGCAGCACCGCGCCGAGCCCGCCCTCCGGCCAGGGCAGCTGCGAGCCGGGCAGCTCGGCCGCGACCCGTGCGATGCCGCCGATCCACGACGCCGGCAGCCACGCGATGCCGGCCGCTCCGAGCGCGAGGGGCGGCGCCAGCGGGGCGAGCAGGCAGGCGATCATGCCGACGATCGTCGCGACGGGGGCGGCCGGCGCCGCGAGGATGTTCGCGGCGACGCCGGCGAGCGGGATGCTCGGCTCGAGCAGCACGAGCACCGGCTGGCTCGCGATCTGCGCGGCCAGGGGCACGGCGATCGCGAGGGCGAGGGGTGCGGGCATCACGCGTCCGAGCCGCTCGGCGAGCGGCCCGGAGAGCAGCAGCAGCGCGGCGGTGGCGAGCACCGAGAGCACGAAGCCGTACTCGCGACTCGTCCACGGATCGACGACGACGATGCCCAGCACGGCGGCGCCGAGCACCGGCAGCCCGCGCCCGGGCCGCCCGCCCGCGAGCGCCACGAGCACGACCGCGGCCATGACGGCGGCGCGCACGACGCTCGGCTCGGGGGTCACCAGCAGCACGAAGCCGCCGAGCGCGGCGAGTGCGGCAGCGATGCGCACCGGCCGTCGCCAGCCCGCGAGCGCGCCCGCACCCATCACGAGTCCGACGACGATGGCGCAGTTGGCGCCGGAGACCGCGGTGAGGTGGCTGAGGCTCGAGCGCTTCATCGCCTCGTCGAGGTCGTCGCCGACGGCGCTCGTGTCGCCGATCGCGAGCCCGGGCAGCAGGGCGGCGCCGTCGCCGGTGAAGGCGCTCGCGAGCGCGAGGAAGCGCGCGCGCAGACCGTCAGCGGCCGAGAGCAGCGCGGGAGCGGCCGCGACGACCTCGACGGCGCCCATCGGAGCGAGCAGGGCCGCGCGATCGTCCCCGGCCTCCGTCGGGATCGCCCGCCACCGCGCCTCGACCCGGGTGCCGAGAGAGAGCCGCTCCGGCGCCGGGATGCTCAGCACGCGCACCGGCACACTCACCGCGCTCGTCCTGCCGGACGCGCGATCCTCGATCGCGAGCAGCGTGCCGTCGACGCCGCCCGCCGCGCCGGGCATGACCGTCGCATCGAGCGCCACGACGCCGACGGCCGACCCGCCCTCCTCGACGAGCTCGCCGAGCGCGGGCGGGGTGCGCCCCGGCGCCGCGAGCGCGACGGCCGCCGCGACGACCACGAGCGCCACGAGCGACGGCAGGACGAGGGGCGGGATGCGGCGCGCGGCAGCGTGGCGGGAGGCCGGGCGACGGGAGGCGAGGAGCAGCGCGACCGCCGCGGCACTCGCCGCGATCGCGGTGGGCAGCGCGGCCGCCGGGAGCGCGACGAGGAGCACGGCGGTCAGCCAGCCCGCGCCCGCGGGCAGCGCGAGCCGCGCATCCACCGCCGCCGCTCTGCCGGCGCCGGGGACGCTCGCCGGTGCCGCGCCGCTCACAGCGCCACCTGGTCGCGCATGCCGTCGAGCGTGCGCTCGCCGATGCCCGAGACGGCGAGCAGCTCGTCCACCGCGCGGAAGGGGCCGTTCTCCTCCCGCCAGGCGACGATGCGGGCCGCCAGGGCCGGGCCGACGCCGGGCAGTGCCTCGAGAGCCGCGGCGTCGGCGGTGTTGATGTTGACGAGCCCGGCCGCCGCGCTCCCGGCCGCGGGGGTACCGCCCGCGGCGGCCGCCCCCGGTGCGGGCGGCGGCGCGACGACCTCGCCCGCCCGCGGCACCCGCAGCTGCTCGCCGTCGGCGAGGAGGCGGGCGAGGTTGACGCCGGCGAGATCGGCGTCGTCGCTGGTGCCGCCGGCCGCCGCGATGGCGTCGACGACGCGGTCGCCGGGGCGCAGCTCGACGATGCCGGGCGCGCGCACGGCGCCCAGCACGTGCACGATGACGGCCGCGGCCTGCCCCGCCGACTCCGGGTCGGCGCCGCCCGGCGCCGCACCCTCGCCGGAGGCGGAGGACGCGGGCTCGGGCGCGGTGCCGCCCGCGGCGACGGTGGTGGCCGTGCCGCCCGGGGTGACGATCGCCCCGACGACCGCGGTCGCGAGCCCGAGGAGGCCCAGGAGCAGGACGCCGCCGATCGCGGCGCGCACGCGCGCGGACCGGCGGGGAGCGCGCACCGGCAGGGGCTCGGGCGCGGACGGCGACGCCCCCGCACCCCTGAGCCGGCCGGAGGACGGAGGGGCGAGCACCTCGTCGTCGCGCGCCGCCATGCCGCCCCCGTCATCCCGCGAGGGCCGCCCCCGCGTGCGGAGACCCTAGGCGGGCGCGGCGCGGCCCCGGCGCGCAGGACGCCGGGGCCGGGGAGCGGCTAGCGCTGCGTCGCGATGTTGACGACCCGCGGCGCCCGCGCGATGACGCGCGCGACCGGGCGGTCGCCGATCGCCCGCTGCACGGCCGCCGAGGCCAGGGCGAGCTGCTCGAGCTCGTCGTTGCCGATCTTCGGGCTCACCTCGAGGCGGTCGCGCACCTTGCCGTCCACCTGCACCACCGCGGTGACCGACTCCTCGACGAGCAGCAGCGGGTCGGCCTTGCGCCACCCCGCGAAGGCGATGAGGCCGTCGCGGCCGCGGGATGCGTCGCCGCGCCCGAGCCGCTGCCACATGTCCTCCGCCGTGTACGGGGCGAAGAGCGACAGCGAGAGGGCCACGGCCTCGACGGCCTCGCGCACGGCGGGGTCGCCCGCGCCGGGGCCCGCGTCGACGGCCTTGCGGATCTGGTTGACCAGCTCCATGGTGCGGGCCACGAGGACGTTGAACTTGAAGGCCTCGACGAGCCCCGGCGCATCGGCGAGGAACCGGTGCGTGGCGCGGCGCAGCGCCGCATCCCCGGTCGCCGGATCGGCGTTGACCGCGGACGACACCTCGCCGGAGAGCCGCCAGGCGCGCGCGAGGAACTTCTGCGAGCCGGTCACCGAGACGTCGCGCCAGTCGATGTCATCCTCGGGCGGGCCGGCGAAGGCCATCGTGAGGCGTACGGCATCGACGCCGTACGAGTCGAGCTCCTCGGTGAAGTAGACGAGGTTGCCCTTCGACTTCGACATCTTCGCGCCGTCGAGGATCACCATGCCCTGGTTCAGCAGCGCGCTGAACGGCTCGGTGAAGCTCACGTAGCCCATGTCGAACAGCACCTTCGTGATGAAGCGCGCGTACAGCAGGTGCAGGATGGCGTGCTCGACGCCGCCGACGTACTGGTCGACGGGCGCCCACTTCTCGGCCTCGGACGGGTCGAAGGCGCGCTCGGCGTCGGTCGGGTCGAGGAAGCGCAGGAAGTACCACGACGAGTCGACGAAGGTGTCCATCGTGTCGGTGTCGCGGCGGGCGGGCTGCCCGTCGGGCGTGGTCGTGGCGACCCACTCGGCGGCGCCGCCCAGGGGCGAGGTGCCCTTCGGCTTGAGGTCGAGGCCCTCGGTGTCGGGCAGGCGCACGGGCAGGGCATCCATCGGAACCGGCACCTCGGTGCCGTCCTCCGTGTACATGATCGGGATGGGCGTGCCCCAGAAGCGCTGCCGGCTGATGAGCCAGTCGCGCAGGCGGTAGGTCTTCGCCGCGCGACCCGTGCCGCGCTCCTCGAGCAGCTCGATGACGCGCTTGATGGCGTTCTGCTTCGACAGGCCGTCGAGCGGGCCGGAGTTGATGAGCCGGCCGTCGCCCGTGAGCGCCTCGCCCGTGTGCGAGGGGTTCAGCTCGGGGATGTCGCCCGTCTCGAGCATCTCGGGCGTGATGACCGGGATGGCGCCCGTGACGGGGGCGTTCGTGTCGACGACGACCTTCACCGGCAGGTCGAAGGCGCGCGCGAAGTCGAGGTCGCGCTGGTCGTGGGCGGGCACGGCCATGACGGCGCCGTGGCCGTAGTCGGCGAGCACGTAGTCGGCGGCCCAGACGGGCATCCGCTCCCCCGTGACGGGGTTCAGCGCCCAGCGGTCGAGGAACACGCCGGTCTTCTCGCGCGAGGTGTCCTGCCGGTCGATCTCCGACTTCTTCTGCACCTGCTCCAGGTAGTCCTGGAACCGCATGCGCACCTCGGGCGTCGAGCCCGCGACGAGCTCGGCCGCGAGGTCGCTGTCGGGCGCGACGACCATGAAGGTCGCCCCGAACAGCGTGTCGGGCCGAGTGGTGAAGACGGTGACCGGGCTGTGGTGGCCCTCGATCACGAAGTCGACGTCGGCGCCGGTCGACCGGCCGATCCAGTTGCGCTGCATCGACAGCACCTTCGAGGGCCACGAGCCCTCGAGCTGGTTGAGGTCGTCGAGCAGGCGGTCGGCGTAGTCGGTGATCTTGAAGTACCACTGGGTGAGCTTCTTCTTCACCACGACGGCGCCGGAGCGCTCGGAGGTGCCGTCGGCGAGCACCTGCTCGTTGGCGAGCACCGTCTGATCCACCGGATCCCAGTTGACCCAGCTGTCCTTGCGGTAGGCGAGGCCCTTCTCGTACATCTTCAGGAACAGCCACTGGTTCCAGCGGTAGTACTCGGGGTCGGAGGTGTGGAGCACGCGGCTCCAGTCGAAGGAGGCCGCGTAGCGCGTCATCGAGGCGCGCTGCTGCGCGATGTTCTCGTACGTCCAGACCTTCGGGTCGACGCCGCGCTTGATCGCCGCGTTCTCGGCCGGCAGCCCGAAGCTGTCCCAGCCGATGGGGTGCAGCACGCTGAATCCGCGCTGGCGCCAGTGCCGCGCCACGACGTCGCCGAGCGCGTAGACCTCGGCGTGCCCCATGTGCAGGTCGCCCGAGGGGTACGGGAACATGTCGAGGATGTACTTGCGCGGCCGCGTCGCGTCGTCCTCGGTGATGGAGAAGGGCTGCAGCTCCTCCCACACGGGCGCCCAGTGGGCCTCGATGCGCCGGAAGTCGTAGGCGTTCTCGTCGCGGTCGTCGTGCGGGCGGTTCTCGTCAGTCACGGAAGGTCTCTCGCAGAAAAGGCGGGTGGGGCAGCGGGGATGCGGCGCGAGCGCGCCGTCTGTCATCGTACCCGCGGCCCGGCGGCGCTCAGGCGCGCTCGACCGCGAGCGCGGCGAGGATCGCGGCGGCCTTGAGCCGCATCTCGGCGACCTCCTCGGCGGGGACGCTGAGCGCCGTGATGCCGCCGCCGGCTCCGACGGTCGCCGTGCCGCCCTCGAGGACGGCGCTGCGGATGACCATCGCGAGATCGGCCGCGCCGTCGGCGGCGACATACCCCATGCATCCCGAGTAGACGCCGCGCGGGGCCCCCTCGAGCTCGGCGAGCAGCTGCATCGCGCGGCGCTTCGGCGCCCCCGTCATCGACCCGGCCGGGAAGCAGGCGGCCACCGCGTCGAGCGCGTCGAGACCCGGTCGCAGCCTGCCCTCGACCGTCGAGACGAGCTGGTGCACGTGCGCGTAGGTCTCCACCTCGAGCAGCCCGGTGACGGTCACCGTGCCGAGCTCGCTCACGCGCGAGAGGTCGTTGCGCATGAGGTCGACGATCATGAGGTTCTCGGCGCGCTCCTTCTCGCTCGCGGCGAGCTCGGCGATGAGGGCGGCATCGGCAGCGGCATCCGCCCCCCGCGGTCGCGTGCCCTTGATCGGGCGCGTGCGCACGATGGTGCCCCGCTCGTCGCGCTCCACGCGCAGGAAGGTCTCGGGGCTCGCGCTGACGAGCGCGGTGCCGCCGATGCGGATGACGGCGCCGTGGTGCGCGGGACTGCCGGCGCGCAGGCGGGCGTGCAGGGCGAGCGGGTCGAGACCGGGGGCGTCGACCTGCACCGAGGTCGTGAGGCACAGCTGGTAGGCCTCGCCGTCGCGGATCGCCGCCTGGCAGCGCTCGACGAGCGCGGCGTAGCGCGCGTCGTCGTCGCGCCGCCGGGGGCGCGGCTCGCCGGCGCTCGCCGAAGCGTGGCCGGCGGTCGCCGGGGCGTCAGTGCCGTCGTCGCGGGATGCCCCGCGCAGGCCCGCCACGATCGCGAGCACCCCCTGCCGCCAGTCGTCGAGCTCGGCGCTCCAGACGCCCGTGCCCGCCGGATCCAGCGCCACGAGCTCGGCCGTGCCGCTCGCGTGATCGAGCAGCACGCCGCGGTCGACGGCGAGCCAGGCCGCCCGGTGGTGGGCCGGAGCGTCGGCGACGGGCATCCCCATGGTCTCCTCGGCGAGCTCGTACCCGAACCAGCCGATGAGGCCCAGCGGCACGACGTCGTCCGCCGCGGCGGGCTCGAGCGCCGGCATCGAGGCGAGGGCGGCGCGCAGCTGCGGCAGCACCGGCAGCCCGGGCTCGAGGGCGACGCGGGAGCCGGTGGCGAGCAGGGAGCGCCCGGCCTCGGCCGCGGCGCCCGAGTCGAGCCAGACGAGATCGGCCCCGGGGTCGTGCGCCTCCATGGCGGCGGCCAGCGCGGCGAGCGCGGGAGGACTGTCGAACGGGTGGCGCAGCAGCCCCGCGCGCCGCCCCCCTCGTCCCATGCTGCGAGTGTACGAGCGAGCGCTCGCGACGAGGCTCGGAGCGCGCGGCGCAGCGGCCCCCGGAGGGGCCTGAGGCGCCGCACACAGCGGCGCATGCGCTGTTCGGAATGCGCATGCTCGCCACCCGGACTGGGGGCGTGCGGGCACTCCCCCTGCCCGCCGGCCGTCCGTAAGCTGGCGGCAGTCGCGCCACGGGTGCGCGGCACTGATCGGGGGATCGATAGCGTGAGCGACGACGAGTACGGGCGAGTGCCGGCCGGGTGGTACCCGGACCCTCTCGGCCTCCCCCAGCTGCGCTGGTGGGACAACCACGCGTGGACCGAGCACGTCTCCGACGCCCGGCAGCCCGTGGTGCCCCAGGCCGCCGCGACGACGACCTTCGCCGACGACGAGCTGCCCGAGCGCGACGAGGTCGACCCGATCGGCACGAGCGGCGTCGTCGTCGAGCAGCCGAGCGCGCAGGTGCTGCGCGAGCTCGAGCCGCCGCGCACGAACCCCGTCCCCCTGCTCATCGAGCCGGACGTGATGCAGGCGGCCGCGGCCGCCGCCGACGTCCCGCCCCTGCACGCCTCCGTGCCGACCACCCCGCCGCCGGCCGCGCCCGCCGCCGTGCCGAGCTACACCGCGGCGCCCGCCGCCGAGCCCGCAGCCGGGCCCGCCTCGTCGACCGCGGCGCAGGACATCCCGGCGTGGCAGCAGCCCGCCGCCGCCGCGACGCAGCCCGCCGCGACGGCCACGCACGACCACGAGCAGCCCGCCGGCAGCGTGCCCGGGCCCGTGCCCGCCGCCTCGGCGCCGGCGGCCTACTCCGCCGGGTACCCCTCGGCCGCGCAGCCCTCCGCTTCGCACGCCTCGGCCGCGCATCCCTCGGCCCCCGTCGGCGGCGCGCCCTTCGGCATGAACCCCGACTACGGCGGCTGGACCACCGATGCGGCGGGCGCCGCGCCCGGCACCTCCGCCCCGTTCGGCTCGGCTCCCGCGTACGGGGCGCCCGGGCAGACCCCGGGCTACGCGCCGCAGCAGGCCGCCGGCCAGGGCTACGCGCCCCAGCCCGGGTTCGCGCCGCAGCCGGGATTCGCACCGCAGTACGGCTCGCCTGCCGGGTACGGCTCGGCGGCGGGCTACGGCTCGACCCCGGGCTACGGCTCCGCCGCGGGCTTCGGCTCCGCGCCGGGTGCTCCCACCTACGCTCCCCCCGTCACCGAGACGCCCGTCGCCGCGACGCGGCGCCGGGGCGGAGGGGCCTCGATGAGCGCCGGCACCGCCGCGACGGCTCCCGCGCTGCACACGGTCTCGGCCTGGGCGATCGCCCTCCTGCCGATGCTGCAACTGCTGCTGAGCCTGCTCGTCGTCGCCGCCTTCACCGGGGGCCAGAGCGTGCCGATCATCGCGATCCTGTGGCTCGCCCCGTACCCGATCGTCATCGTGCTCGCCCTCATCGATGCGCGGGGCCTGCGCCGGCGCGGCGTCGACCGCCCGGCGAGCGGGCTCTGGGCGCTCCTCGGCCCGCCCGTCTACCTCACGGCGCGCGCCGTGCGCCTCAGCCGCTTCTCCGGCGCGGGATTCGGGCCCGTCGCGGTCTTCCTGCTGCTCGGCGGACTGCAGGCGGGCGCGGTCATCGCCGTGCCCGGCCTCATCATCGGTGCCGTGCCGCAGCTGTTCGCGGCCGAGGCCTCCAACAGCATCGAGCTCAACGCCCGCAGCATCGGCTCGAGCCTCGACGTGACGTGCCCCGACACCCCGCCGCTCTTCATCGGCCAGCAGTTCCGCTGCCCCGCCGAGTCGAGCGACGGCACCACCGTCGTGGTCACCGCGAGCCTCCAGCGCAGCAACGGCTGGATCGCCTGGCAGGTCGACGACTGGGGCGTCTACACGCTCGGCGGATAACCGGATACGCACCATCGGCTCGCCCCCGCCGACCGGCGGAGGCGGCGGACCGCACGGCAGCGGGTGCCGCGCGGAGTACCGACCGGGGGGTCGGATCGATCGGGGGATCGAATGAGCATGACGACGACGACGCGGGTACCGGCGGGCTGGTACCCCGACCCGCTCGGCGACGCGGGCACGACCCGGCGCTGGTGGAACGGCGAGATCTGGACGGAGTACACCGCTCCGCTGTCGTTCGGCTCGCCCGCGAGCGGCGCATCGACGTCGAGCGCGGCGGCCAGCGCGGCGGAGGACGCGGCGACGACCGCGAGCGGCGGCACCGTCGCCGGCACCCCGCTCGCGCCGACCGCGCACGACTCCGCGCTCGCCGCCCTCGCCATGACGCTGCACGCCGGCTCGCCCGCGGCGAGCCCGTGGGACGCGCTGCCCTCGGTGGCCTCCGCGACGGTCTTCTCCCCCGCCGCGGTGACGCCGGCGAGCGGGGCGACGGGGGCCACCGCGATCCGGCCCGCGCCGATCCGGCGCCGGACGATCGCGTCGGCCGACCCGGCCGAGGCCGAGGGGACCCGAGCGGTCGTGACGGCGCTCGACGAGCTCGGGCCCCTCGCGGCGCCGGCCGTGCATCCCGTCGCCCGACCGGCCGCGCGGGTGCACACCAGCGCGGTCTGGATCATGACCGCGATGCCCGCCGTGCACCTGCTGCTGGCGGTGGCGATGGCCACGCAGTACCCGGTGGACGCGCCCGGCTGGACGGTCGTGCTCGCGCTGCTGCTGCCGCTCATCTGCTGCACCGGTCTCGCCGACGTCGACGCGCGCCAGCTCGGGGAGGACGGGCATCTGCGGGTTGCGCCGTGGGGCCTCGCGCTCGTCGCGCCGCCGCTGTACCTGCTCGTGCGCGCCGCGCTGCTCGCGCGCGTCCGCCGCGCGGCCTGGGCGCCGCTCATCGTCTGGATCGCCGTGCAGGTCGCGGTGCTCGCCCTCGGCCTCCTGCTCGCGCCCGCCGCCCTCGCCGCGGTGGTCGCCCTCATCGTCTGAGCCCGCCCCCCGGGTTCAGACGCCACCCTCCGAGCCTCTCGTAGGCTCGGAGGGTGACCTCTCTCCCCCGTCGTCCCGGCGCGAGCCTCGAGCTGCTGCGCGCGGAGGCGCACGACGAGCTGCAGACCGTCGTGCACGAGCGCCTGCGCGAGGGGCAGGACCCGTGGGACTTCATGGAGGAGCTGCCGACCGTCGACGAGCTGGTGGTGTGGATGCTCCGCGCCGAGCGCATCCGCGAGGACGGCGAGCGCACGCCGACCCCCGCCCGCGACTACCGCGTGCTGCGCCAGATCGCGCTCGACCACCCCGCGCTCACGCCCACGGTGTGGCGCATGCTCGGGCGCCTCGGGGCCGACGCCGGCTGACGCCGGACGCCGCGAGCCCGCGCTCCCGCGCGCACCCCGCCTACAGCCGTCGCAGCCCCGCCACCCGCACGACCGCGACGCCCTGCTCGGCGCTCTCCTCGAGGTCGACGACCGCCTCGATGCCCCAGTCGCGATCGCCGGCGGGATCCTCGATGACCTGCCGCACCGCCCACGTGCCGGGAGCATCCACCGGGCTCTCGTCGATCTGCACCATGCTCGCCGCGCGCGCCGCGCCGCCCGTGCCGATCGCGTCGTGCTCGTCGTAGTAGGCGTCGAGGGCCTCGGGCCAGCCGGCATCGGGGTCGAGGGCCACGAGATCGTCGTCCCGCTGCAGCGCCGCGAGCTGCACGCGGCGGAACAGCTCGTTGCGCACGAGCACCCCGAAGGCGCGGCGGTTGGTCGTGACGTCGGGCGGAGGCGGCGGCACCACCGGCACCGAGGGATCGGTCGTCGGGTTCGACAGCTGCTCCCACTCGTCCTGCAGGCTCGAGTCGACCTGGCGCACGAGCTCCGAGAGCCAGGCGATGAGGTCGCGCAGCTCCTCGGTCTTGGCCTCGTCGGGCACTGTCTGGCGGATGGCCCGGTCGGCGTCGCTGAGGTAGCGCAGCAGCAGGCCCTCGGAGCGCGCGATGCCGTAGTGCGAGACGTACTCGGTGAAGGTCATCGCCCGCTCGAAGATGTCGCGCACCACCGACTTGGGCCTCAGGCTCGCATCGCGGATCCACGGCTGCGAGGAGGCGAAGGTCTCGAACGCCTGCTCGAGCAGCTCGGCGAGGGGCCGGGGGTAGGTGATCTCGTCGAGCGCGTCCATGCGCTGGTCGTAGTCGAGGCCCTCGGCCTTCATCGCGCCGATCGCCTCGCCGCGGGCGCGGTGCTCCTGCTGGTTCAGCACCGGCCGCGGGTCGTCGAGCGTCGCCTCGATGACGCTGACGACGTCGAGCGCGTAGTGGCCGGTGCCGATGCCGCCGCGGTGCGCGCCGGTCTCGTCGCGCGAGGCGCCCTCGACGTCGTCCGGGTCGAGCAGCTCGATCATGGCGAGCGCGAAGGGCGACAGCGGCTGGTTGAGCGCGAAGTTCGGCTGCAGGTCGACGGTGAGGGCGATGCGGGGCGGATGCCCGGCCGGCACGTCGCGGTCGATGACGAGCACCCCGGCCGCGACGAGCGTCTTGGCGATCGAGAGCGCCCGGCGCACGAGGTCGCGGCGCTGCGCGGCGGGCTCGTGGTTGTCGGTCAGCAGCGAGCGGGCGTGCTCGAAGACGTCGCCGCCGCGGGCGATGATGTTGATGAGCATGGCGGCCGAGACGCGCATGCGGCTCTCGAGCGGCTCGGGCACGCCGCCGACGAGGCGCTCGAAGCTCGTCTCGCTCCACGTGACGAAGCCCGCGGGCGCCGCCTTGCGCACGATCTTCTTCTTCTTCTTGGGGTCGTCCCCCGCCTTCGTGGTGGCGAGGGCGTTCTCGATCTCGTGCTCGGGCGCCTGCACGACGACGAGCCCCGAGGTGTCGTAGCCGGCGCGCCCCGCGCGGCCGGCGACCTGGTGGAACTCGCGGGCCGTGAGCTGCCGCGTGCGCACCCCGTCGTACTTCGACAGCGCCGTGATGAGCACCGTGCGGATGGGCACGTTGATGCCGACCCCGAGCGTGTCGGTGCCGCAGATCACCCGCAGCAGGCCGCGCTGGGCGAGCACCTCGACGAGGCGGCGGTACTTCGGCAGCATGCCGGCATGGTGCACGCCGATGCCCGCGCGCACGAGCCGGCTGAGCGTCGCGCCGAAACCGGTCGTGAAGCGGAAGTCGCCGATCGCGGCGGCGATCTCGTCGCGCTGCTCACGGCTGACGATGCGGATGCTCGACAGCGCCTGCGCGCGCTCCATGGCGGCGGCCTGACTGAAGTGCACGACGTAGACCGGCGCCTGCCGCTCGTCGAGCAGCCTCTGCACGGTCTCGTGCACGGGCGTGCGCACGTACTCGTAGGTGAGCGGGATGGGGCGCTCGGTGTGCGTGACCTCGCTCACCGGCCGGCCGGAGCGGCGGTGCAGATCCTCGGCGATCGCCGAGACGTCGCCGAGCGTGGCGCTCATCAGCAGGAACTGCGTGCTCGGCATCGTCAGCAGCGGCACCTGCCAGGCCCACCCGCGCTCGGGGTCGGCGTAGTAGTGGAACTCGTCCATCACGACGAGGCCCACCTCGAGCCCGTCGCCGTGGCGCAGCGCCAGGTTCGCCAGGATCTCGGCCGTGCAGCAGATGATCGGCGCATCCCCGTTGACCGCCGAGTCGCCCGTGACCATGCCGACGTTCTCGGCGCCGAAGACCTCGACGAGCTGGAAGAACTTCTCGCTCACGAGGGCCTTGATCGGCGCCGTGTAGTAGCTGCGGCGGCCCTCGGCGAGGGCGACGGCGTGCGCGGCGACCGCGACGAGGCTCTTGCCCGAGCCGGTCGGCGTCGCGAGCACCACGTGCGCCCCGGCGACGAGCTCGAAGACCGCCTCCTCCTGCGCGGGGTACAGCGGCCTGCCGCCCTCGGCCGCCCACCCGGCGATGGCGTCGAACGCCGCGCCGGCCTCGTACGGTGCGGGCATGCGCTCCATCAGCGGGATCATCTGCTCGAGTCTGCCCTATCCCCCGGCCGCGCCCGTGTCCAGCCCCTGGATGCTCGGAGCGGGCCTTGGTTCACTGGGGTCGATCGCACTCACGCGGTCGAGCGAGTTCCAGGAGGAGCATCCCGATGACCGAGAAGAACGCACCCCACGAGAACGAGACCATGCACGACGCCGACGCGGTCACCGAGCCGGAGCAGGCGCCCGAGGACGGCCGCTTCGACATCGGCGAGGGCGTCAGCGGCGTCGCGGAGACCGATGCCGAGACCGAGACCGACCCGGCGAACCCGGAGTTCGACGACGCGCGGCGCAGCATCGAGGGCGTCGGCGAGGACCGCGACGCCTGAGCGCTTGCGCCCTCGTGCCGTCGCCGATCAGCTCGGCGACGGCACGAGGAAGATCGGGATGAGCCCCGGGTTGTGGGCGTGCACGATCACGAGGAACACCACGAGGTCGAACAGCAGGTGCACGATCAGCACGTAGGTGAAGCTCTTGGTGCGGGTGAAGATGAAGCCCTGCAGCAGGGCGAAGGGGATCGTGAGCGCGGGGCCCCAGGCCTGGTAGCCGAGCTCCCAGAGGAAGCTCACGAAGATGATCGCCTGCAGGATGTTCGCCACCAGCGGGCGGAAGTGGCGCAGCAGCAGGGCGTAGCAGGTGCAGATGAAGAACAGCTCGTCCCAGGTGCCCACGGCGTTGACGCCCACGAACAGCCGCGCGATCTCGTCGGGCGCCTCGACGGCCGGCCAGTTGAGGTAGACCTCGCTCGTGATGAAGTAGAACGGCAGGATCAGCCAGCCGAGGAACGGCACGGTGAACAGGTACGACTTCTCCCACGGCGCCCACTTCTGGCCGCTGCGCCACGGGAACCGGATGGCCCTGCGGCGGTACACGAACCGATCGATGAGGAACGGCACGAGCACCGCGAGCGTGAACACCGTGCCGAGCACGAGGATGTTGCCGTAGCTGATGTCGGCCTCGACGCTCACGAGGCTGACGATCGTGATGCCGATGCCGATGAGCAGCAGGTCGCGGAACAGCCCCCGGTCGACGACGAACGCGGCGATCAGGCTCGCGACGAGCAGCGCGTAGCCGCTGGGCCGCACCGGCTGGTCGTAGAGGCCGAAGAGCAGCACGGCCGAGAGCGCCACGCCGACGGCGGGCAGCAGGCGCGCCGCGGTCAGTGCGGGGACGTCGGTCGGATCGAGGGCGCGATCAGCGGCGGGCATGCGACCATCCTGCCCTGGATGCCCCGCTCGCGCCGCCCCGCACCGCGGTAGCGGCCGCACACGATAGACCCGTGCGCGCGCGCTGTCCAGCCCCTGTCGGCGGGCGCCCGCGTGCGCTTGTCTTGCCCCATGACCACACACGAGCAGGATGAGACCACGATGGGCCAGAACCCCGGAGCCGACGGCGACGTCGGAGCGGGCCACGGCGACGACACCCAGACCGGCGGGCACCCCACCGGTACCGAGCAGCCGCGCCCGGAGGAGCTGGAGCAGGACGGCGGCTTCGACGAGGGCCAGCGCGACGGCGGCATCCCCGGCAACGCGCCCGAGCACGACCACGACGGCGGCACCCGATGACCGCCGAGCACCACGACGGCCACGGCGGCGAGCACGACGACCACGTCGAGGTCTCGGCCGATGCGCTGGGCGGCACCAACGCGACCGGCG
Organism: Microcella flavibacter; assembly: GCF_012530535.1. Lineage (NCBI taxonomy): Bacteria > Bacillati > Actinomycetota > Actinomycetes > Micrococcales > Microbacteriaceae > Microcella > Microcella flavibacter. Next base: position 1,192,560 of record NZ_CP051299.1, on the reverse strand, counting down.
GCTACGGCGACGAGTCGACCGGGCTGAGCGACGAGGCGACCGCCGACGAGGCGCCCACCGAGAGCATCGACGCCGAGCCCGAGCTCAGCGACGACACCCCGCTGCTCGACCGCAGCCCGGGCGAGGACGCCGTGGACCCCCGCGGCGGGAACGCCGACCGGTGACGCCGTGATGGATGCTGCGCACGAGTCGCACGACGGCGACCCCGTCGCCGCCGACATCAGCGAGCGCGACCCCGCCACGGCCGACGCCGTCGCGGGCGAGCAGGTGCTCGACGAGGGCCGCGTGGCGCCGGATCAGGACGAGCTGCGCGACAACGCCCAGCCCGACGCCGACGCCGAGGAGTCGCCCGACGAGCGCGCGCACGCCGCCGACGAGCGCACCGACGCGGGCGCACCGCCCGCGCAGGAGGAGCCGGGCTGATCCCCCGCCCCACGAGCGGGGCTCGCGCCGGTCCGGCGCGCGGCCCCGCTCAGCGCTGCCCCGCTCAGCGCGACCTCGTTCAGCGCGGTCCCGTTCAGCGCGGCCCCGCTCAGCGCGGTCCGACCTCGCGCCACATCCCGCGCATGTCCGAGGATCCGAAGCCGGCCTCTTCGTAGACGTGCTCGGCCTCCGGGCTCGCGAACAGCCCCACCCAGATCGGCGCCGCCGCCTGCTCCGACGCCCGCGACAGCAGCCGATCGACGAGCGCCTCGGCGATGCCGGCGCCCTGGTGCTCCGGGTGCACGATGACGTCGTGGATCATGAGGTACTGCCGGCCATCGCCGAGCATCCGGGCCATGCCGACCGCCGCGCCGTCGGCGTCGAGGGCGACCACCCCGCGCACGGACGCGGCCAGCGCCTCCTCGATCGTGGGCCAGTGGAAGTGGTCGAGCCAGCCGACCGCCGCCGCCAGCGCGTGGAACTCCTCCGCGGTCGCGACCCGGTCGAGCAGGCGGGCCTGGCGCCCAGGCGGATCGCTCGGCGTGCGCTCGGTCATCTGCTCGTCGTCCCTCCGGTCGGCTGACGCGGCCCGGTCGCCGCTCGAGGCGAGTGTAGGACGAGCACGGGCTCCGCATGCCCCCCTGTCGCGGGGCGTGCGCACCGCCCGAAGCCGACGTACACTCGCCGAAGTCGTGTCCGTGAACCCGAATCACGGAATTGAGGGGGGACCCGTGATGGACTCTCGCGCCGCATCGCCAGCGCCGGGGTGGTACCCCGATGCCGCGCGCCCGGGCATCGCTCGCTGGTGGGACGGATCGGCGTGGACGGAGCACAGCGTGCTCATCGATCAGGCGCGGCCGGTCCTCGATGACGTCGAGAGCGTCGACAGCACCGCGCCCGTGCTCGCAGCGGAGCACTTCGAGTCCGCGGCGGCACCTTCCGAGCCGTCCGCACCTCTCAGTCGGCGCGAGCGGCGGGCGCTCGACGAGAGCAGAGGGTCCGACTCCTCTTCGCCCCCGCTGGTCGTCTCCGCCCCGTTCGCCGTCCCCCCCTCCGACGCCGACGAGTCCGCGGTCACTCCCGACCCCTTCGATGGCGCCGCGGGCTGGGCGCCGGTCGCCGCCTCCGCCGCACCGAAGGTCGAGGGCGGCCCCCTCAGTGGACCCTCGCTCCCCAGCGCCGATCAGCCCGCCGCAGTTACCGCCGCGCAACTCGCCGACGCTGCGCCGCCCGTGCCCGGTACCGCGGCGCCGGCTGAGTCGCTGCAGCCCGGATGGCCCGTGCTGCCCCAGCTCGCGGCGCCCGGGTCCGCCCTCGACGTCGCCTCCGCCGACTATGAGCCGATGGCGCGCACGTACCCCTCCTCCGCGGCGGCGCCGCCCTACATGATCCGCGGCAGCCTCCCCACCGGCACGGTCGGGGCGTGGGGGCTCGCCCTCATGCCGATCGTCATCGGTGCGGCACTCGCAGCGGTGGTGGCTCTCGTCGTCCTGCCTGATCCGAGTGTGCTGCTCATGACGAGCGCGGTGCTGATCACCGTCGCCGGCATCGGCGCCGGAACGCTGGTGTGGACCATCCTGTTCGCCGCTCTGGATCGGAGACGGCTGCGCACCCTCGGACACGATCGTCGCCCCTCGGTGCTCTGGGCCATCTTCCTCGGGCCGGTCGCATACTTCCTCGCCCGGATCGTGGCGCTCCGCGACAGCGGTCGTCGCTCCGCCGCTCCGCTCGTGGGCTACATCGCCGCGCTCGTGCTCGTCGGCGTCGGAGCGGGCGTCGCAGTGGGAGCCGGAGCGGCGAGCCTGACCACCGTCTCGCCCATCGTCGGCATCGAGTCGTCGCTCGAGGCCTCCCTCGCGCAGCAGGGGATGCCCTACGCGGTGCTGTGCCCGAGCGGCATCGAGCTCGCGCAGGGCGCCGTGATGACGTGCGAGGCGCGGGATGACCTCGGCGTCGCCGCGCTCGTCGAGGTGACCATCACCGACCCCGCCGGCGCGTTCTCCTACCGGGTGGTCTAGCCGCCCGCGGGCACCGCGCCCGCTCCCCCGGCATTCGCGGGGGCCTCGGCCCAGCGCGCGACCTCGTCGAGCACGAGCGGGTGCGCGAGCACGCGGAAGTGCCCGGCGAGGGGCAGCTCGATGTTCGTCGCCCCCTCCAGCCGGCTCGAGCCCGGCACGTACTGGTCGAAGCGGCTGTAGATCGACACGATGCGCGCGTGCACATCCGTCGCCGCGGCGAGCTTCCGGATCACCGGTCGGGTCGGCGAGAACTCGCGCCAGGCGCTGATGGCGTAGCGGGCGAGCGGCGAGCCGGGGAACGGCGCGTTGACGGCGACGAGGCGCGCGAGCCGGGCATCCCGATCCTCGAGCAGCAGCAGCTTGCCGATGAGGCCTCCCTTCGAGTGCCCCACGATGACCACGTCGCGCAGATCGTGGCGATCGAGGTACCGCTGCACGAGGGCCGCCGTCTCGGGGATCGGCCGGCTCGTGAGCCCCAGCTCCTCCGGCTGGTGCACGGCGTGCCCGCGGGCGCGCAGGTGCTCGCCGAGCGCCTCGAGATAGTGCCAGCTCTCGAACACGCCGGGGATGAGCAGCACCGGCCGTCGCAGCGCGTCGGCTTCGGGGCCCGGCGGCGTCATCCCCCACCGGATCGAGCGCCACCGGCGGCCCACGACGTAGGCGTAGTCCTGCACGAGCTCGCGCGCGGTGGACAGCAGGGGCACGGCCCCAGTCTCGCGCACCGCGTCCGCGGCGGCCCGCCGCTCGCACGGCGCTCACAGGTCGTCGATGCCGAGCAGCCGCACGCCCCCGTCGTGGGCGAGCAGCAGGGCCCGCAGCGGTGTCCCCGCCTCGGCGGCCGCATCGACGAGCACTGCGCCCCACGCGCACACCCCGCGGTCGGGATGCTCGCCACCGGGTCGCTCGAGCACCGCCACCACGCTCGCGGCCCCCGCCGAACGCGCGAGCTGCCCGATGATGCGGGCCATCCCCGCCACGGCGTCGAGCTCGGGATGCGCCGGGATGCCCTCGACGGGCACGAGCAGCGGCAGCTGCCGGCCCCGGGGGTCGAGCAGCATGAGCCACAGCTGAGGGCGGATGGCCGCTCCGACCAGGCGGGTGGCGCGGTCGAGCACCTGCGCGTCCGTGCGCAGCGGCTCGTCGTCATGGGCGGGAGGGCGGTGGCGTCCGATGGGCGTTCTCATGCCGGGCATCCTGCGCCGGCGCGCGGACGGACGGGAGCGCCCCGCCCGAACCGGGGAATCCGGTGAACGATCCCTGCACGGGGAGGGGCCGTGATGCGTAGGGTCGTGGGCATGACGGAGCGCACCTCGAGCACATCCGACCTCGGCGCCGCCGACGCGATAATCGTCGGCGCCGGCCCCAACGGCCTCGCCGCGGCCGTCACCCTCGCCCGCGCGGGCCTCGACGTGCTCGTGGTCGAGCGCTCGGCGACGATCGGCGGCGGCGCCCGCAGCGCCGAGCTGACGCTGCCGGGCTTCGTGCACGACGTGGGCTCGGCCGTGCATCCCCTCGCCCTCGCCTCGGGATTCTTCCGCCGGTTCGAACTCGATCGCCGCATCGAGCTGCGGGTTCCCGAGGCCTCGTACGGGCATCCGCTCGACGGCGGACGGGCGGGCGTGGCCTGGCGCGACCTCGACCGCACGGCCGACGCCCTCGGCGTCGACGGCCCTGCGTGGCGGCGGCTCTTCGCCCCGCTCGTGGCACGCTCGCAGGAGGTCGCCCAGTTCACCGGGTCGACCCTGCTGCAGCTGCCGCCGCACCTGCGCACGGCGGTCAATTTCGGCCTGCGCGCCCTCGAGCAGGGCACCCCGTTCTGGGGAGCGCGGTTCCGCGAGGAGGCGGCCCCCGCCCTGCTCACGGGCGTGGCGGCGCACTCCATCCAGCCGATGCCCTCGCTCGGCACCGCGGGCGTCGCGCTCTCGCTCGGCACGGCGGCCCACGCGGCCGGCTGGCCGATCCCGGTGGGCGGTTCGCAGGCGATCGCGGATGCCCTCGCCGACGATCTGCGCGCGCACGGAGGCCGCATCGTCACGGGCGTGCAGGTCGACGCGCTCGCCGAGCTGCCGCGCTCGCAGGTCGTACTGCTCGACACCTCGCCGGAGGCGCTCATCGACATCGCGGGCGACGCGCTGCCCGACGCCTACCGCCGACGGCTCGAGGGCTACCGCTACGGCAACGGCGTCGCCAAGGTCGACTTCGCGCTCGACGGCCCCGTGCCGTGGGCGGCGGCCGAGCTGCGGTCGGTGCCGACGCTGCACCTCGGCGGGTCGCGCGAGGAGATCGCCTACGGCGAGCTCGAGGTCGCCGCCGGGCGCCACGCGACCTCGCCCTACGTGCTCGTGGCTCAACCGACCGTGCTCGACGAGACCCGGGCTCCGGCCGGCAAGCACTCTCTCTGGGCGTACACGCACGTGCCCGCGGGCTCGACCCTCGATCCCACCGAGGCCGTCACGCGCCAGATCGAGCGCTTCGCCCCCGGGTTCCGCGACGTGATCCTGGCCTCCGCGGCCTCCTCTGCCGCGCAGATGGAGCACGGCAACCCCAACTACCTCGGCGGCGACATCGCCGTCGGCGAGCCGACGCTCGTGCAGCTCGCCGCGCGTCCCGTGCTCTCGCGCGACCCGTGGCGCACGCCGGTCGACGGGCTCTACCTCTGCTCCTCCGCGACGCCGCCGGGGCCCGGGGTGCACGGGCTCGCGGGCGCCTACGCGGCCCGCAGCGCGCTGCGCCACGACTTCGGCATCCACCGCCTGCCGTACCTGGGAGTCGGGCGCTGATGTCGGTGAACGTGATGGCGATGAACTGCCGCCCCGAGGACGTCTTCGACGTGCTGGCCGACGGCTGGATGTTCCCGACCTGGGTGGTGGGGGCATCCCGCATGCGCGCCGTCGAGGCCGGATGGCCCGAGGTCGGCGGACGACTGCACCACTCCTTCGGCATGTGGCCCCTCGTGATCGACGACACCACGACGATGCTCGAGTGGGATCCGCCGCGGCGGGCCGTCATGAAGCCCGCCGGCTGGCCGCTCGGCGAGGCGATGGTCATCTTCGAGGTGCGCGAGCGCTCGGCCGCGCGCGGCGGAGGCTGCGTCGTGCGCATGACCGAGTGGGCCGAGGCCGGCCCCGGCACCCTCGTGCCCGACCTCGTCGCCGACCCGGTGCTGCGCGTGCGCAATCACGAGACGATGCGGCGCCTCGCCTTCATGGCGGAGGGCCGCGGCGGCACCCACGCCGACTGAGCTGCCAGGCTCGGCAGGCCGTGTGGAGAGCGTCCGCCCCGATGATGGATGCTCGCTCTACCCTCTCGCGCATGCCCACGCTTCGCGCCCGCCGGCCCCGCCGGCTCACGTCGCTCGCTCTGGCCCCCGCCGCCGCGCTCCTCGTCGCCCTGGTCGGATGCTCCGGCACCCCCGAGATCCCCGACGCCGACCCCGCGCCGAGCGCCCCGCCGTTGTTCGCGACCGAGGAGGAGGCGCTCGAGGCCGCGACGGCGGTGTACGAGGAGTACCTCGCCGTCTCCAACCAAGTTCTTGCAGATGGAGGCTCGGACCCGGACCGCGTCGCACGTTTCCTGTCGCCAGAGCTGTTCGAAGCTGAAGCCGCAGGATTCGCCGACATCGCGGAGCAGGGCATCTCGTTCAAGGGCGGGACCAGCATCACCGGATTCCTCCTGCAACAGGTGTCACCCACGGCGGAAGGTGGAGCCGATGTCCAGCTCTATGTCTGTGTGACAAACGACGGAACAACCCGGCTTGGGAGTGACGGCCTTCCTACAACCGAACAACCGCCTGCGTTCCTCGGAACATTCGAGGTAATCGTCAATTTCGGTACCGCACAGAGTCCCCTCATCAACCGCAAGGATTTCTGGGCAGAGGGTGACCAATGCGCCGTCGAGTAGGAATTGCCGCAGTTGCTTTGGCGCTACTTTTCTCAACGTCCCTGCCCGCATCTGCTGCAGGTTTTGCGGGCTGTACTGAAGCCCAAGTAAACGCGGGCACCTGCCCTGCGCCGACGGTAAGCACCGATGGTTCGGCGGTTTCGATCGGAGGATCGCAGACGAGACCTGGGACCGGCGGTACAAATCCTTCCGCGCCACGTGCAGACTCACCCAGTGGCTCGGGCGGCTCCGGCAGCGCCGCCGCCCCGGCCCCCGTCGTCGAGACCGGTCCCCCGCTCCCGCCGCCGGTCAGCTGCTTCGGCCGCTGGTGCGCCGAAGAACTGCTCGGCGGCTGGACGCCGCCCGCCGACCCGGCGGAGCCCCCGCCCGGGCAGACCGCCATCACGATCGCCGACCTCGTCACGTTCCGCCCGCAGACCGCGACCCTCGCCTCCGAGCCCGGCGGTTTCGCCGTCATCGGCCTGCCGTTCAACCCCCACGCGCAGATCGGTCAGCACGTCGTCGCCGGCACCCTGCTCGGCCAGTCCGCCGAAGTGCGCTTCACGCCGTACGCCTACCGGTGGGACTACGGCGACGGCGCCACCGCCCGCACCGGCACCCCCGGAGCACCCTGGCAGGTGCTCGGGCTGCGCGAGTTCGACCCGACCCCCACCAGTCACGTCTACAGCGAGCGCGGCACCTACACGCTCACCCTCACGGTCGAGTACGCCGCCGAGTACCGCGTCGGCGGCAGCGGGTGGATCCCCGTCGCCGGCATCCTCACCCTCCCCGCCCCGCCGATAACCGTCGTCGTGGGCTCCGCCACGACCGTGCTCGTCAGCGGGGACTGCCGGCAGGCGCCCAGCGGCCCCGGCTGCTGAGCGCGAGCGCGACACGGCCGAGCGCTGCACGACCCGCTCCGGAGCCGTCAGAGCGACGCTCGACGCCGCTCAGCTCAGCTCGGCTCGGGCTCCACGATCCGCAGGAACGCGCTCAGCTCGGCGACGCCCTCGGCCGAGCGGGGCAGGTAGTCGACCAGCGCCGGCGAATGCACGACGAAGGCCGCCCACTGGGCGCGCGAGATCGCGACGTTCAGCCGATTGCGGTTCAGCAAAAAATCCATGCCACGGGACACCTCCGCGGCGCTCGAGGCGCACAGGCTCACGATCGCCACGACCGCCTCCTGCCCCTGGAACTTGTCCACCGTACCGACGCGGGTGCCGGGGAACCCGGCCGCGTCGAGGTGCTCGCGAACGAGCAGCTGCTGCGCGTTGAAGGGGGTGACCACGATGACGTCGGAGTCGCGCAGGGCATCCGGTACCGCCCCCGCCGACGACCGCCACGCCGACCCGAGCAGGCCGCGCACCAGCGCGACCACCTGCTCGGCCTCCTCCGGCGAGTCGACCGCGTTGCCGTGGTGCACCACGGGCACCGCGTGCACGCCCGGCGTCACCACGTCGAGCGACCGCTGCGCCGCGCTCGGATGGGCGCGCAGCGCGCCCTCGTACGACAGCTCGCTCACGACCGAGGTGAGCGCCGGGTGCATGCGCCGCGACTCGGCGAGGAAGTAGCCGAGCTCGGGCGGCAGCACGTCGTGCCCCTCGCTGAGGAACCCCAGGGCCGAGCCGTCGACCGGCTCGGGGTGGGTGCCCTGACTGACCTGCGGCAGCTGCTGCGGGTCGCCGAGCAGCAGCAGCGACTGCGCCGACATCGCCGAGGCGATCGTCGCGGCCAGGGAGAACTGGCCGGCCTCGTCGACGACGAGCAGATCGAGGCTGCGCCGGCCCACGCGCTTCGGGTCGGCGAGATCCCAGGCGGTGCCGCCGATCACGTAGCCGCCGGGCTGCGCGCCGATCCAGCTGCCGAGGGTGCCGCGCGGGACGACCGTGTACGCGCGCGGCTCGTCGGCCTCGCCCTCGCGGGGGCACTTGCCCACGAGCGCGGGTGGGAGCCCCGCATCCACCACCGCGGTGAGCACGTGCTCGACGGTGCTGTGCCCCTGCGCGACCACGCCGACGCGCCAGCCGTGCTCGGCGACGAGCCGGGCGATGACGCGCGAGCCGAGGTAGGTCTTGCCCGTGCCGGGCGGACCCTGCACGGCGAGGTACGAGCGGTCGAGGTCGAGCAGGCTCGCGACGACGGCCGAGACCCGGTCGGGCTCGCCCTGCTCGTCGGACGGCGCCGGTGCGAGGGCGCCGCTGCGCGTGCGCGGGGGGATGCGGCGGAGCAGATCCCCCACCGGATCCTCGGGCCAGTGCGGCGCCGACTCGGCGAGCAGCTGCCCCCACTCCTCGATCGCGGGCTTCTGCTGGCCGGGCGGCGGGGGCGGGCCCGGCGTCAGGGCGACCGGGATGTCGTCGTAGGGGTCGACGCCCTTCGGCAGGGTCTCCTCGATCGTCACGCCGTCGTCGTGGATCGCGATGATGCGCACCGATCGGGTCGCGCGGGCGAGCGGATCGGCGCCCGGCTGAGCGAAGGGGCCGGGCAGGTCGTAGAGCGCGAACGGGCCCGACTGCCCGGACAGGGTCGGTCTGCTGCCCGCGGCCCAGCTGCCGCGCAGCCGCACGTGACGGCGCAGGCTCTGCCGCGGGGTGTCGCGGTACCAGACCATCGTGAGCTGCTCGCCGGAGGTCACCGCGAGCACGTCCCGGGTATCGGCGAAATCGGCGACGGGCGCGCCGAGGCGGGCGAAGTGGTCCCACCAGAAGGTCTTGTGCTCGCGCCGGTGGTAGTCGATCGCGGCCGCGGCGAAGGCCCAGGCCCGTTCGTCCGCCGACCGCTCGCCGTCCTCCGCCGTGCCGGCGAGTCGCAGCAGCTCCTCGCGCAGCGGGCTCGGTTCGAGCTCGCGCGGCAGCGGCGGCTCGAGCCCGTCGAGAGCCGCGGAGCCCGTGGACACGCCGTGCTCGTGCGCGGCATCCCGCAGCCAGTCGCGCAGCGCCCGCGTCGAGACGCAGTCGATGCGGTTGTACTCGGCGATCTCGTCGAGCAGCCGGGCGAAGCCGAGCTCGTCGCCGCGGTCGCGCGCCGCGATCGCCTGCGCGTACTGGTCGACGCTCGCCGCGCCGTCCGCCACCGCCGCGCCCGCGCGCGCCTCGGGCAGGTACAGCGGCTCGAGCTTCTTGATCGAGTAGCTCGACGAGCCGAGCCGCAGCGCCCCGCGCACGATCGGGTACAGGTCGACGAGCACGCCCTCGCGCAGCAGCTGGTCGACCTCGTCCTCCCCCTCGCCGTGCCGGGCGGCGAGGCTCAGCAGGTGCGTGCGCTCGTAGGGGGCGTAGTGGTAGACGTGCAGGTCGGGATGCTGCTGCCGACGCCGCGCGAGATCGTCGAGGAAGGCGCGCAGAGCCTGGCGCTCCTCAGCGAGATCGTGGGCCCAGAACGCCGTGAAGCGGTCGTCGACATCGACGAGGCCGAAGAGGTAGTCGAGGCCCCAGCGATCGCCCGATGCGGAGGGCTCGCGGTAGAGCGGATCGCCCTCGAAGTCGAAGAAGAGGTCGCCCGGGCTCGGCTCGGGCAGCGCGCGCAGGGCGTCGGGCCGCATCCACTCCACCGGGGGCGCGGTGCCCACGACGGCGGCGCGCTGCAGGCGGGCCTGGGCGCGGAGGGACTCCAGCGTGCCCGCACCGATGCCGGCGACGGGGCCGGACGAGTCGGCGAGGTCGGGCAGCGTCTCGATGCCGGCGGCCGCGAGCCGGCTCCACTGCCCGCCGCGCAGCCCGGCGACCTGCCACACGTCGTCGTGGGCCGTGATCTCGGCGCGGCACCACGCGCAGTCGCCGCAGTGCGCGAGCGCGGCATCCCGCCACGGCGTCGCCCCGTCGGCGAGGCGCCGTCGCTCGATGAGCGCGAGCAGCCGCGCCTCGCGGTGACGGTGCACGGGAGCGATGTCGGCCAGCCGGTGCACGCTGAGGCGGCCGTCGCCGAGGATGAGATCGACCTCGTCGGCGATGGGGAGCCCCAGCCGCCTCAGCTGCCGGGCGTACGCCGCGAGCTGCAGCAGGGCGGTGACCTTCGCGCGACGGGAGAGCTTGGTGTCCTGCACGCGCCATGCCGCGGCGCTGCCCGCCGGCCGCCCCTCACGCACGATGAAGTCGGCGAAGCCGAGGAACCCGATCGCGAGCTCGTCATCGGTGCCCGCCGCGACGGTCGCGTGCCGCTCGTCGAAGAAGGTGGCCTGGAACACCGTGTCGGGCTGCTCGGCGAAGGCCGCGACGGTCTCATCGGCCCGCAGGGCGAGCCCCGCGCGATCGGTGCGCGGAGGACGCTCGATCTCGAGCACGCGGCCGCCCTCGCGGTACCGGGCGAGCACGCGCTCCTCGTGCTGGGTGCCGAGCTCGGCGGCGCGCGCGAGCATCGCGTCGGGCTCGTCGACGACCGGCGCGATGCGGCCGAGCTTCGCGTCGAGCGACCGGCTGAAGCCGAACTCGCACTCGCTCGCGCGGGTCAGATCGCTCGCCGAGACCACGAGCAGCGGTCGGGAGGCGTCATCGGTGAGGAGGAACACGGGATGCCTGTCGGTCGGGCCGGGCGGGCCGGCGGGCTGCTGCCACTGTAGGCCGGACCGGCGACACCGGCGGCGGGCCGGTCGCTCGGCACGATGCGGGCCGGGCGGCGGCCCAGGGTGCGCGGGAACCGATGCGGCAGGATCGACCGGTGCCCATCCCCCACGACGACCTGCTGACGATCGGGGCGTGGGCGCGCGACCGGGTGCCCGCGGCGCACCGCGGCGAGTGGCGCATCGAGTGCGAGATCGAGCCCCGGCACGTCACGCTCGTCGAGGTGCGGTCGCCCTCGAACGACCCCGGCGGGGCGTGGACGCGCAGCACGCTCGTGCGCCTGCGCTACACGGCGACCACGGCCACGTGGACCATCTTCTGGCGGGACGACCGCGGCGCGTTCCACCGCTACGCGCCCTTCGCGCCGACGGCGTCGATCGGCGCAGTGCTCGCCCGGCTCGACGCGCTCGACGATCCGCTGCTCTGGGGCTGAGCGGAGCGCGGGGCGGCGGACCGCTCGGTGCCGCTCAGTCCTGCTTGGGGTAGTGGAACTCGCGCATCCCGCGCCGCACCGCGCGCCAGATGACGGTGTACAGCAGCCAGAAGCCGAGGGCGACGAGGGCGATGTAGGCCACGGCGAAGAACAGGAGGCCGATGAGGCCGACGCCGAAGAGCCCGCTGGGGTCGTAGGTGGTCATGATCGAAGCATGGCACGGGCAACGCCGCGGCCGACAGCCCGCAGGCGCGCGCTCGGATGCCCCACCGGCGCCGCGCTCAGGAAGAGCTGCTCGGGCTCGCGAGCGAGCCCCACGGCGCGCTCATCGGGCTGGCGGTGGAGCCCCAGGGCGCGCTGACCGGGAACCGGGCGGCCTCGGCATCGGCGTCCGCACCGCGCAGCGCCGCGAGCAGCTCGGCGAGGAGCTGGTCGGCGGCGGGGTGCGGCGCGAGGGCGGGCCGGGCCGAGCGGTCGAGCGGCACCCGCTCGGCGACCGCGCTCATGGCCGCCACGAAGTAGTCGGGCATGATCTCGTGCCGGTGCACGCGCGCGGTGACCACGGCCGCGCCGAGGCGGCTGAAGGCCGTCAGCCCCTCGCTCGAGAACAGGATGAAGGCGTCGCGGTCGACCCACGCCGCGGGGTACACGGCGCGCACCGCCGACCAGTAGTGGGCGATGAGGCGCGCGAGGAGGCGCGCCCCCTGCTCGAGGCGCGCGTGCTGCGGCGACCCGGCGCCCACCAGGGCGGCCTCGGCGCGCAGCTCGGCGGGCAGGAAGCGCTCGACGAGCGGCCGGGCGTCGCGCAGGGTGTGGCGCATCATGGTCGTGATGGCCGTGCGCCCGATGGCGGGGGCCGCGGGCGCGTCGTCGATGGCCGTCGGCGACAGCACGGCGCCGGGCCGCATGAGCTCATCGGTGATCCACCCGGCGAGCCCGTCGTCCTCGAGCAGGCGCTCGAGATCGTCGGGCCGGGTGATGGAGGACTGGTCGGCGTCGATGCGGGATTGCGGGCGGCGCACGGAAGCGCTGAGGATCTCTGGCATGGCGGTGCTCCCATCGGGATGCCGTCGCGGGGCGCGCCGGCATGGGTGCGGTTCGGGTGATCGCGCGCCGGGTTCGGGGGCGGCGCGCGGAGGGTCGGGTGTTCCGGGTCGTACGCGGAGCGAGGGGTGGGCGCTCCGTGTCGCCATGATGCGGCAGCACGATGCCCGCCGCAACCCCCCGGACGGGGGGCGCGAGCGGTGGTGAAGCCGGCGTGGAACCCGGCCGCGTCAGTCGAGGGGCGTCGGCACGAACCAGGGCGGGTACACGGCCACCTTGGCCGGGATGCCCGCGGCGCTCAGCATGCGCTTGACCTCGTCGCGGCGCTTGTCGTTGGCGACCGCGACGAGCGCGACGCTGTCGAGCGGCACCGTGCCGGGCACGAGGGCCTCCGCGGCGTGCATGACGGCGTCGTCGAGCGCGGCGCGCGCGAGCATCCGCTTCGCCTCGACGGGCGTCGCACCGACGGCGGTGACCATCGCCGCGGCGTCCCCGTCGGTGACGACGAGCCGGTCGGCGACGGAGGCGATCGGCACGCCGAGCACGACGAAGTCGACCGCGAGCGCCTGGCGGGCCTGATCGCTCCACGTCGGTCCGGCGGCGCCGTCCTGCACCTCCGACCACCAGGTGGCCTTGGGGCTGAGCGAGAAGGCGACGCAGTCGAGCACGCTCGCGGCGTCGGTGGCCCGGGCCGTCTCGCGCAGCTCGCCCGTGATCGGGCTGCTCAGGCGCACGGCCGGCTCGGCCTCGCTGCTCGGCAGCAGCTCGCCCGCCTCGAGGATCGCCGGCAGGTTCTTCACGTGCGTCACGTGGAAGATGCGCTGAGGCAGGTTGGAGGCGCGGGGCTCGGGCTTCGCGGCGGCCGCCGTGCCGGGGGCCGGCGTGCGCAGCACGGTCTTCGCCGGCTTCGACGGCCGCTTGACGACCACCTTCTCGGGCTCCGGCGGCGGGAAGCAGGAGGCGCACATTCCGGGCTCGAAACCGTGAATGCACTCGTCCATGTCGCTGCTCCTCAAGTCGTCTTCGGGCCAGAGGCCCAAAGGTCTACGGTACGCCCGTTCGTCCCCGCGCGGTGACGCGCTCTGCTGCGCGCGCTCGCTTATGCTCGGCTCAGACGCGCACTGCGAGGACGAGGAGTCGCTCATGACCGGCACATCCAGGCGCGCGACCCGTGCCCTCGTCATCGGCGAATCGCTCATCGACGTGATCGTCACCGAGGGCGCCGAGGGCGAGACCGTGCGCGAGATGCCGGGCGGCAGCCCCATGAACACGGCGATCGGCCTGGCCCGGCAGGGCGTCGACGTCGCCTTCATCACCGAGCTCGGTGCGGACCAGCGCGCCGACACCATCGAGCAGCGCCTGGTCGCCGAGGGCGTCGACGTCTACACGGCCCCGCGGGCCGGCCGCACCTCCACCGCCGAGGCGCGCATCGCGACGAACGGCGCCGCGGACTACTCCTTCGACCTCTCCTGGAACCTCGGCGAGGTGCCGCTGCCCCGCGGCGACGCCGACGTCGTGCACTTCGGCTCGCTCGGCGCCGCGCTGCAGCCGGGCTCCGAGACCGTCGACGCCCTCGTCGAGCGGTACGCCTCCACCGCGACGGTCACCTTCGACCCCAACATCCGCGCCCGCGTCGACCGCGATCCCGATGCCGCGCGCCTCCGCGTCGACCGCCACGCGGCCCGCAGTGACATCGTCAAGGCGAGCGACGAGGACATCGCCTGGCTGAACGCCGACGAGCCGATCGACGCCGTCATCGATCGCTGGATCGAGGGCGGAACCGCGATCGTGGTCGTCACGCTCGCCGAGGCGGGCATGGTCATCGCGACCGCGCAGCACCGCGCGCGCCTGAGCGGTCGCCCCGTGCCGATCGCCGACACGGTCGGGGGCGGCGACGCGGTGACCGCCGGCCTCATCGCGGCCCTCGGCACGCTCGGGATGCTCGGGGCCGAGCACCGCGACGCGCTGCGCGCGCTCGACGAGGCGACCCTGCGCCGCGTCGGCGCCTGGGCGCAGCGCACGGCCGAGATCACCGTCATGCGCCCGGGGGCCGAGCCGCCGACGTCGCTCGAGATGCTGGAGCGACGGGCGCCGGACGCCCCCGCGTGACGCGGTTCCTCGGGGTCGACCTCGCCTGGGGCCTCGGCGGCGCGCATCCCGTCACCGGACGCGCCCGCGTGCCGAACGAGACCGGGCTCTGCCTCCTCGACGATGAGGGTGTCGTGCTGGCGGCCGACTGGGCGCGCGGCGTCGACGCGGTCGCGGACTGGATCGCCGAGCACGAGCGACCCGGCGACGTCATCGCCATCGACGCGCCGCTCATCGTCGTCAACGAATCCGGGATGCGCCAGGCCGAGCGCGCCGTCGGCCGCGGGTACGGGCGCTGGAAGGTCGGCGCGAACGCCAGCAGCCGCACCCTGGCGGCGCGCGCCGGGGAGCTGCTGCTCGAGCGCCTCGGCGAGCGGGGCATCCGGTACACCGACGGCGCGTCCCCGCCGCCGCCGGGCACGACGGTGGCCTTCGAGTGCTACCCCTTCACGACCCTCGTCGGAGCGCCCGAGCTCGGCTACGACGTCGAGCGCCCGCGGTACAAGCGGCTCGTCCCCGGCATCCCGCGCGACGAGGCGCGTCGCCGGCGCGCGGCCGCCGCGGACGAGCTGCTGCGGCGCATGAGCGCGCTCGCCGACGCCCGACCGCCGCTGCGGCTCGACTCGCACGAGCGCACGGCGCAGCTGCTCGCCGAGCCGTCACCGATGCTCGACCGGCCGCACAAGCACCGGGAGGACCTGCTCGACGCGGTGCTCTGCGCGTGGACGGCCGCCTTGTGGTTCGACGACGTGCGGGCGCCGGCGGCGCGGTCGCGCGTGCAGGTGCTCGGTGCGGAGGGCTCGGCGACGCCGGGCGAGACCGACGCGCTCGGCCGGCGGGCGACGATCGTCGCCCCCGCCCGGCCGGAGCAGCGCCGCTAGCTAGCCCGCGATCACTCCGGCGTCGGCGGCGTGCGGGCCTGCGTGCCCTCGCCCTCGTGCGGCTCGGTCGGAGCGGCAGGATCGCCGGTCCCGCTCGAACCGTCGACGGTCTTCGCCGCGTGCGGTGCGCCCTCGACGTCGCGCTCGTCGAGGTTCTCGGAGGACGGTTCGTTCTGCCAGGTCATGGGGTGCCTTCCGCTGGGGTGCGCACGACGGGGAGCCGCGGAGCGGCATCCAGCCTGGCCCCGCGGAGCCGGCGCGGCCAGGGGCTTGCGCTCGGCGGTCGCCGTCAGGAGGGATCAGCGCGCGGCGGCCGCCTCGGCATGGTCGGCGGGCACGTCGTCGGCGGGCACGTCGTCGGAGGGAGCGTCGCCCTCCGCCTCCTCCGCCTCGCACCGCTCGCGCTCGGCGCGGGCGCGGTCGACGTCGCGCAGCGACTCGGCGAGGGTGATGATGCGCTCCTCCGTCAGCTCGACCTTGCTCGCCTTGAGCCGCTCGCGCAGCAGGGCCTCGGCCTCGAGGTGATGACCGCCCCGCAGGTCGTGGCGCATCTGCTCCCTGAGCCCGGCCACCTTCTGCCGGTGCAGCGCGGCGGTCGCCCCCGACAGCACGGGGATCTCCATCGTCGTGGGCTGCGCCCTCGGAGCCGGCTGCAAGGTCCACGGGCCGCTCGGCAGCGAGCGGTTGGCGTTCGCCGCGCCCGGCTCGGGGCGCATGCGCGGGATGGGTCCGGTGCCGGTGCTCTTCCAGGTCATTTCGACACCGTGCGCCCTCAACCGGGGGCGCGAGTGGATGCCCGCCGTGCGTTCGCTGAACGACGCGGCGCCGCGGCCGACGCTCGTCAGGCCGTGTCGGCCTCGAGCCCTTCGGCCAGTTGGGCGACGCGCGCGCCCTCGACCTCGATGCCGGACTGGTCGAACCGCTGCTGCAGCAGCTCCTGCGCCGAGCGCTGGTGGCCGCCGGCGAGGTCCTGCCGCGTCTGGGCGACGATGCCGGCGATCTTCTCCTCGTCGGTCGCCTCGAGGGCGTCGTCCTCGATGGGCTCGGCCTGCGCGTTGGTCGGGTCGAGGCGAGGGCTCGGGGCGTCGTTGGGGTGGGTCATGCCTCGATCATGCCGCGCCCGGGCGGGCGGCGCCTGCGGACGCGCCCGCGCGGAACCCGGCGATCGCGGCGGCGACCCGCTCCGGGCGGGTCAGACGAAGCGGATGCTCGACTGGAGCCGCGTGCGCACCTCGAAGAGATCCGTGCCCCCGACGCCGACGCCCGGCAGCCCCGTGCGGATGAGGTTGACGAGACGCGAGCGCTCGACGAGCATCCCCTGCGCCCCCCGCACGCTGCCGAGCTCGGTGAGCGAGCCGGGCGCCTGGCCGTCCTCGACGACGATGACGAGGGCGGAGAAGCGCGCCTTCGCCGCCCGGGCGACGACCTTGGCGCGGGTGCCGAGCTGGTGCAGGGGGCGCTCGCCGGGAGCGAGGCCCTCGCCGATGAGGTCGCCGCGCTTGACGCGCACCTCGGTGCCCCAGTCCTCACTCAGCACGGCCCACAGCCCGGTGGGGCCGAGCACGACGTGGTCGACCTTGTCCTCGGGGTGGGCGCCGGCGACGACGTCGTGCCAGATGGTGAAGCCCATGCCGAGCGTCGCGAGGGCCGTCGCGGTGCGCTCCTCGGCGACGGCGGCGGCCAGCAGGTGCTTGATCTCGCGGGGCGCGGTGCGCACGAGGCGCGGGTCGTAGGGGTCGTCGAGCTGGGTGCCGCGGCCGGCCCACTCGCGCATGAGCCGCAGGTACTGCTCGCGGTACCAGCCGCCGGGGTGCCCGCTGCTCTTCGCGCTCGGCCGGGTGTCGCCGCGGCGAGTGCCGCCCCCCGCCGCGCCGTACGACCAGGCGGCCGATCCCCCGCTCGAGGCGTCTCCGCCCGCGTCGTAGGCCGATCGCGCCTGCGCCGTGCCGATGCGCTGCCAGGCCTGCTGCACGCGATCGAACTCGGCCGAGGATCCGCCCGTGTCGGGGTGCGCCTCGCGCAGCCGCCGGCGGTACGCCTTCTTCAGGTCGTCGTCGCTCGCGGTGGGCGCGACACCGAGAACCTCGTAGGGGTTCGCGGCGAGAGGGGACTCGCTCATGGTGAGCCGAGCCTACCGATCGGTCTTCGGTGTTCACTGCACGACGGACGGGCATGCACGGCCGCCCCGCCGCGGGCGGCGGTTCGGGATGCTCCGCCTACGCTGGAGCGGTGACCGACGCCCCCCTCGCGCAGAAGATCCCGACGACCCGCACCCACCACGGCGATGCCGTGGTCGACCCCTACGAGTGGATGCGCGACAAGGAGAGCCCGGAGGTGCTCGCGCACCTCGCCGCCGAGAACGCCTACGCCGAGGCCCGCACCGCGCACCTCGACCCCCTGCGCGAGCGCATCGTCGCCGAGATCCGCGGCCGCGTGCGCGAGACCGACATGGGCGTGCCCGTGCGCGAGGGCGACTGGTGGTACTACGGCCGCACCGTCGAGGGCAGCCAGTACGCGATCCAGTGCCGCGTGCCCGCCGAGCCGGGCGACTGGACTCCCCCGGCCCCGCTCGACGACCCCTCGCAGCCGCGCGAGGGCGAGCAGATCGTGCTCGACGCGAACGTCGAGGCCGAGGGCCACGACTTCTTCAGCCTCGGCTCGCTCGACATCACCCCCGACGGGCGCCTCATGCTGTTCGCCGTCGACACGGAGGGCGACGAGCGGTACGCCCTGCGCATCCGCGACCTCTCCACCGGCGAGACGCTGCCCGACAGCATCGAGGGCACGGCCTCCGGCGCCTTCTTCAGCCCCGACGGCCGCTTCGTCTTCTACTCGACCGTCGACGACTCGTGGCGCCCCGACACCGTGTGGCGCCACGCGGTCGGCACCGGTCACGCCGACGACGTGCGGGTCTTCCACGAGCCCGACGAGTCCTTCTGGGTGGGCGCGGGCCTCACCCGCTCGCAGCGCTACCTCGTCATCGAGGCCTCGAGCTCGGTCACGAGCGAGACCCGCTACCTCGACGCGGCCGACCCGACCGGCGCGTTCACGATCGTGCAGCCGCGCGCCACGGACGTCGAGTACGACGTCGACCACGCCGTCATCGGCGGGCGCGACTGGTGGCTCATCACTCACAACGAGGACGCCCCCGACTTCCAGGTGGTCGCGGTCCCCATCGGTGAGGATGCGCGCTCCGAGCACGCCGTCACCGTCGTGCCGCACGTGCCGGGCCGTCGCGTCGAGGGCGTCGACGCCTTCGAGGGGTTCCTCGTGCTCGACTCGCGACGGGAGGGCATGCCGCGCACGGCGGTGGCGCCGCTCGCCGGCGTCGCCGACCCGGCGGGCGTCGACTTCGTCGAGCTCGAGGTCGGCGCCGGGCTCGTGTCGATCGGCGCGAGCGGGAATCCGGAGTGGCGGCAGCCGATGCTGCGCGTCGGGTACACGAGCTTCGTCGAGCCGGCGACCGTGGCCAACTACACCGTGGCGACGGGCGAGTGGACGGTGCTGAAGCGGCAGCCGGTGCTCGGCGGGTACGACTCCGCGCGGTACGCCGAGCGGCGCGACTGGGCGGTCGCGGCCGACGGCACGCGCATCCCGATCTCGCTCGTCTGGAAGCGGGGCCTCGTGCCCTCGCTCGACGCGGTCGAGGAGACCGCCTCGATGGGGGCCGGCGCCGTGCCGAGCCCGACCCTGCTGTACGGCTACGGCTCGTACGAGGCGAGCATGGATCCGGGCTTCTCGATCCCCCGGCTCTCGCTGCTCGACCGCGGCGTCGTCTTCGCCATCGCGCACGTGCGCGGCGGCGGCGAGATGGGCCGCCAGTGGTACGAGTCGGGCAAGAAGCTCGCCAAGCGCACGACCTTCACCGACTTCGTCGCCGTCGCGCAGCGCCTCATCGACACCGGCGTCAGCTCCCCCGAGCAGCTCGTGGCCGAGGGCGGCAGCGCGGGCGGCCTGCTCATGGGCGCGGTGGCGAACATCGCCCCGCAGCTCTTCACGGGCATCCTCGCCGACGTGCCCTTCGTCGACCCGCTCACCTCGATCCTCGACCCATCGCTGCCGCTCACGGTCATCGAGTGGGACGAGTGGGGCGACCCGCTGCACGACGCCGAGGTCTACGCGTACATGAAGGGCTACTCGCCGTACGAGAACGTCACCGAGCAGCGGTACCCGCGCATCCTCGCGGTGACGAGCCTCAACGACACCCGCGTGCTGTACGTCGAGCCCGCCAAGTGGGTGGCGCGCCTGCGCGAGGTCGGCGCCGACGTCATCATGCGCTGCGAGATGGAGGCCGGGCACGGCGGCGTCTCGGGCCGGTACTCGGCGTGGAATCAGCGGGCCATCGAGCTCGCGTGGATCCTCGACGTGCTCGGCCTCGCCGCCCCGCCCGCGGAGGACGGGGCGGCGTCGGCCGAGTGAGGGCCAAGAGTCCTTCTCCGGGCTACTGCCGGCGTCGATCGAGCCTTGCTTGACCCAGCCTCGAAGGGTGCTGTCGTCTACCCCGGTTCGTCGCCCGATCCGGACCATCGAAGCATTCAGCAATAGCTCTGGATTTCTCCTCCTGCGCTTCTTGCACGAGCCTGGTCGCCCGTTCAGGCAGCTCCTGCGGATACTTCGTCCGTGCTGTCATTGAATGATGTTGGGGGGTTTCCATCCAGCCCAGGGCGACTCACGCCGCCGCTGGCTCGGGCCTATCGCGCGGTGGAGCATCTTCGTGGTCGATCCCGTGGTGCTCCCTGTTGCGATCGAAATTCAGCATGCGCAGGGCGTTGGCGACCACGATGAGGGTCGAGCCCTCGTGAATGAGGACGACGGCGCCGATGTTGAGCCCGGCGAAGGTGGCGATGATGAGAAACGCCACTACGGCGAGGCTTGCGATGAGGTTCTGGCGGATGATGCGGCTCGTCGCGCGGCTGAGGCGTACGGCGAACGGCACGCGGCCGAGATCGTCGCTCATGAGGGCGATGTCGCAGGTTTCCAGGGCGACGGTCGAGCCGGCGGCGCCCATGGCGATACCGATGTCGGCGCGGGCCATGGCCGGGGCGTCGTTAACGCCGTCGCCGATCATCGCGATCGGTCGCGATCGCTCGGACAGCACGGTGATCTGGGTCACCTTGTCTTCTGGCATGAGTTCGCCGAGCGCGGTATCGATGCCCACCTCGCGGGCGACAGCGTCGGCGACCCGCTGGTTGTCCCCAGAGATCATCACCAGCTGCGTCACTCCGACGGCGCGCAGAGCGATGAGCACCTGCGCGGACTCGGCGCGCGCGACATCCATCACCCCGACGATGCCGAGGAAGCGGTCACCGCGGCGCACGATCATGATCGTCTGCCCGGCGTCGAGCGCACGTTCGTACTCGGTGCTCAGCGGCTGTGGCAGAGCGAGTCCCTGCTCGTCGAACATGCGGAGGTTGCCCACCTCGACGAGCTCGCCCTCGACCGTTGCGCGCACGCCACGGCCGACGACCGACGTGATGTCCGTGACCTCGAGACGGTCACGTTCGCCCAGCTCGGGAGCGAGATCGCGAAGGATGGCGGAGGCCAGCGGATGATCACTGAGCGCCTCGACCGCGACGAGGGTTGGCACCAGCAGCTCGCCGGCCGCGCCCTCGACACGGATCACGGAGCTGACGCGCGGCTCGCCCCAGGTGAGGGTTCCGGTCTTGTCGAAGGCCATGGTCGTGACGCGGCCGAGTGTCTCGAGCGGGCCGCCGCCCTTGACGAGCACACCGGCCCGCGCGGCGCGCGCGACCCCGGCCAGCACAGCGCTCGGTGTCGCAATCGCGAGTGCACACGGGCTCGCGGCGACCAGCACGGTCATCGCCAAGTAGAACGCGTCGGGGAACTCCTGCCCGAACCCCCAGAGGGACACCCCGAGCGTGACCGCCACGCCGACGATGACTACCGGCACGTACCAGCGCTGGAACTTGTCGATGAACTGCTGAGTCGGCGACTTCGCCTGATCCGCGGTGCGCACCATCTCGATCACCCTGCTGAGCGTCGAGTCTGCGGCGGTGGCCGTGACCGCGATTTCGAGCGCTCCTGCGCCGTTCACCGTGCCGGTGAACACGCGGTTCGCCGCCGGCAGGGTGTTCGCATTGCGCAGCGCGCGCTCGGGGTCGTTAACCGGCGACTTCTCGACCGGGATCGACTCGCCGGTGACCGCGGACTGGTCGACGGCCGAGACGCCCGAGACAACGAACCCGTCGGAAGGGATACGCGAGTTCGGTCGCACCACCACGACGTCGCCGATGTTGATCTGCTGCACGGGCAGCTCGACGGGCTCGTCGCCGTTGCGCCGCACGAGCGCCGTGCGAGGTGCGAGTTCGGCGAGTGCCTCGATCGACTTGCTCGCCCGGCTCATCGCATACTCCTCGAGTGCGTGACCGAGGCTGAAGAGAAACAGCAGCACGGCACCCTCGGCCCATCGTCCGATGAGGGCGGCGCCGATCGCGGCCACCAACATGAGGAAGTCCACCTCGAACTTGCCTCGCATCGTGGAAGAGATCGCGCCGCGGATGGTGAAGAAGCCGCCGAAGAAGTAGGTGCCAAGGAAGAAGACGAGCGGCAGGCCGAGCATAGGCAGGTCAAAGACCAGTTCGGAGATCACGCCGGCGCCGTAGGTCAGGCCTGCGGCGATCGCGAACCGCAGCTCCATGCGTGATGATCCGTGAGCGTGCTCCTGGTCAGGTTTCGCTGCTGCGGAGGACTTTTCGGGGGCACCGGATCGCGTCATGGACATCACCATACATCACCGTATGATGATGTATCGAGGGCGGACGGGAAGGGCACTGGCCGCGCTGATTCGTCGGGCACAATGGTGCACGTGAGGATCTCGGAAGAGAATTATCAGCACGAGATGCTGAGCAAGTCCGACGCGGAACGACTTGCGGAACTCATGCACGCCCTGGCCTCGCCCGTGCGGCTGCGGATCTTGAGTGCGCTGCGCAGGGGACCGTTCACCGTCACCGAGCTGACCGATCGACTCGGCGTCGGGCAGACGACGGTGTCGAACCACCTGCGGCTACTGCGGCACCTCAGCCTTGTGCAGGGCGACCGACATGGGCGCAGCATTTTCTACTCGCTGTTCGACGAGCACGTCGTCGATCTGCTCGACGACGCGGTCGGTCACGTGGGGCACCTGCCGCGGATCGGTTAGCGAGACGCTGATGTCATGCGCTGTTCTTCGTTGGTGCAAGCGCCTCGGAGCGACTGGGTCACAGCGGCTCGCCATGGAGAGGACGCATGAGGCGCACGAACAGCCATATCGATCGTCCACGACCGCATCCGTGCGCGTAGTCGATGACTCGACCGCATCCGCGGTCGCGATTGTCGCCGCGTCCGGAACCCCGGTTGCCTACACTGCGTCCCCACTGATCACCGGTTTCAGGAAAGCCACCACGCGTTGTCAATCCCTGAGCCTGCCGAAGACTCGCCACGCGTAATCACCCTCTGCGCAGTATGGGCGGTTGGGCGGGCGCGGGACGCCACCTCGGACGGGCGAAGTACATGTCGGCAGTCCCCGACGCGCTACCGATGACCAGATCCGAAGCGCCCTCCGCGCCGCCGAAGGGTTCGAGCATGAACCTCGACTCGCCCCACTGTGCCCCATACGCGAACATATCTCGGGGAAACATGCGATCAATATTCCCCGCCCTCGAGCGTTTCGTCGCTCACAACACCGCGCGGTCGCAGCGCACCGCCACCCACCGTCCTGCTCCCTCACTCGAGACGATGGGCCCGCCAGCACGCATTCATCTCCATCTGGGCCCGCACCCACGCCCCGGCTTGCGCACTACGAATACGATCGACCGCACACCGCATCGACGGTCTGCCTCCGCCGAGTCGAGTGTCACCTACTTCGTGACGGAGCCCACCTACGCCAGGCGCGCGAGCTCGTCGGCGCTCAGCTCGAGGTCGAACGACTGCACGAGCTCGGGCAGCTGCTCGGTCGTGCGCGCCGAGGCGATCGGAGCGCCGACCGAGGGCTGCTGGCGCAGCCAGGCGAGCGAGACGGCCGTGACCGAGACCCCGCGCGCGGCGGCGATGTCGTCGAGCACCGCGAGCAGCTCGAGGTTGCGCGGGTCGTCGAGCAGCTTCGTGGCGTTGCCGGCGCGGGCCGAGTCGACCGCGACGCCCGGGCGGTACTTGCCGGTGAGGAACCCGCCCTGCAGGGCGCCGTACGGCAGCTCGACGATGCCGAGCTCGAGCAGCGTCGGCACGAGATCCTGCTCGAGCCCGCGCTTGACGAGGCTGTAGCCGTCCTGCGCGACGGTGAAGCCCGTCACGCCGAGCTCCTTCGCCATGCCGACGGCCGTGCGCAGGCGCCCGGCCGTGAAGTTCGAGGCGCCGACGAGACGGATCGTGCCCTCGTCGACCAGCTCGGCGAAGGCCCGCACGTACTCCTCCTGCGGCACGCTCTCGTCGTCGCGATGCGCGTAGTAGAGGTCGAGGTAGTCGGTCTGCAGGCGCTCGAGCGAGTCGCGCACCGCCGCGCGGATGTTCTCGCGCGAGAGCCCGGGGCGCGCCTCGAGCGAGAATACCTTCGTGGCGATCGACACCCGGTCGCGGTTGCCGCGCGAGGCGAGCCACTCGCCGAGGATCGTCTCGGACTCGCCGCCGCTGTTGCCCGGCGCCCACGCCGAGTAGACGTCGGCGGTGTCGATCGCGCGCCCGCCGGCGGCCACGAAGGCGTCGAGCACGGCGAAGCTCTCGTCGCGCGAGGAGGTCCAGCCGAAGGTGTTGCCGCCCAGCACGAGGGGGCCGAAATCGAGATCAGTCATGCGGAGAACGCTATCCAGGCTCTCTGGAGGCGGCTCCCAGACTCACTCCGGCGGCCGATGGCTCCCCCGCGGGATGCGGCGCTCAGGTGCGGCGCGCCCCCGACCAGTCCGCCCCCACCATCGCGTCGCCCGCGCCGAAGCTCAGCGTCGCCTCGACGAACTCGCCCGCGAGCGCGCGCGGCAGCCAGTGGGCGGCATCGGCCCACATGCGCTCGAGCGGCAGCGCCGCTCGCGGGAACCACTGCGGCGCGAGCTCGCTCGACGCGCGCGGCTCGCCCCGCCACCGCTCGCAGGCGAACACGTGGTGGAACTGCGAGTGCTCGGGGCGGTCGACGAAGGGGTAGGCGATCCGGGCGAGCGGTACGAGATCGGCCTCGTGGATGCTCACCCCTACCTCCTCGCGCACTTCCCGCACCGCGGCGGCCCGCGGCGACTCCCCCGGCTCGAGCTTGCCGCCGGGGCCGACGAGCCGGCCGCGGCCGAAGCCGGTGAGCTTCTCGCCCAGCAGCACCTCGGCCGCAGCATCCCGAACCGAGCCCGGAGGGCGCGTCAGGTACACCACGCTCACCTCGACCATCGCCACGCGCCCCAGCCTAGGCAGGCGCCCGCGGGCCCGTCGGTACAGTGACGGAGTGCCGACGTCGACCGCCCCCGCCTCCCCCTCCACGACGAGCCGACGGGGCGGGGTGCCGGTGCTGCGCCACGTGCTCGGAGCGCTCAGCGCCCTCGCCGGGCTCGCCGTGCTCGCCGCCGTCATCACGCAGGTGAGCGACCAGATCGGCGCCGGCCGCTTCGAGGCCGACGAGTACTTCCACTTCTTCACCATCCAGACCGCCCTCATCAACGTCGTCGTGCTGATCGCGGCCGGCATCGAGGCGTTCCGGCGCCCGGTCGACACCCTGCTGTACACGGCGGTTCGGGCGAGCGCGGTGGCGTACGCGGTCGTCACGGGCCTCGTCTACAACGTGCTGCTGCGCGGCATCCCGAACGACGACGGCTACGTCGGGCCGGTGTGGCCGAACGAGCTGCTGCACGTGTGGATCCCCGTGTACATCGCCCTCGAGTTCCTGCTCAACCCGACGCGGGCGCGGCTCGGCTGGGGAGCCCTCGGGCTCGCGGTGAGCTTCCCCCTCGCCTGGGTCGGGGTGACGATGGTGCGCGGCGCCGTCGAGGGCTGGTACCCCTACCCCTTCCTCGAGCCCGACGGCCCGGACGGCGTCGGCGGCGTCGTCGGCTACGTCGTTGGCATCGCCGTGCTCATCATCGGGCTCGCGGCGCTCACGGTGCTCGTCACCCGGGTGCAGCACCGGGCTGCGGGCGGCGCTCGACGGCCCTGATTCCGGCACGCGGTGCCCTGCTCGCACCGGTCGGTGCACACCGGGGCTCACCGTTTGCGAATGTCGGCGGCATGGGGTGCACTGTTCGCATGACGCACGAGGGAGCGGCCGCACGGGAGCAGCCCGAGCTCCGCTGCCCGCGCTGCGCGAGCGCCGATCCGCTGCCGATCGTCTACGGCTCCCCCCGCCCCGAGCACCTCCGCGCGGCGCTCCGCGGCGAGATCGCGCTCGGCGGCGAGGTGCACGCCGCCCCGCGCCCCGCCTACGAGTGCCGCAGCGAGCATTGCGGGCACACCTTCGACGCCGACCACCTCGCCGCCTCCGGCTGAGCGCGCGCGGGCGCCGGTGCGGGATGCCCGTCCCCTCCGCCGCGCGCCGCCGCCGGCCCCTCGACGCCCCGCGGCCTGGCACGATGGTGCGATGAGCACGCCCCAGCACCTCGTCCTCGTCGTCCACGACCCGGAGGGGCACGCCACCGGCCT
Source organism: Microcella flavibacter (assembly GCF_012530535.1). Taxonomy (NCBI): domain Bacteria; kingdom Bacillati; phylum Actinomycetota; class Actinomycetes; order Micrococcales; family Microbacteriaceae; genus Microcella; species Microcella flavibacter. The sequence continues at coordinate 1,166,636 of NZ_CP051299.1, read as the reverse complement.
CCTGCCGGCCGAGCCGGAGGCGCCCCAGCTCAGCGTGCTCGACGCCTCGGCCACCCGCGGCGACGGGGTGTTCGAGACGATCAGCATCGGCTCCGGGCATCCCCAGGCCCTCGACGCGCACCTCGACCGCTTCGCCCGCTCGGCCCGCATGCTCGACCTGCCCGAGCCCGATCCGGGCGTCTGGGCCGATGCCGTGCACGCGATCGCCGAGCGCCTCGCGGGCCATGACGAGGCCTGGGTGAAGACCGTGCTGAGCCGGGGCGTCGAGGGCGGCACCACGCCGACCGGCTGGGCCTACGGCTCCGTCTCCCCCGACTTCCGGCGCGAGCGCACCGAGGGCGTAACGGTCGCCCTGCTCGATCGCGGGCTGCGCAGCGACGCGGCCGAGACCTCCCCCTGGCTGCTCGCGGGCGCGAAGACGCTCTCCTACGCCGTCAACAAGGCCGCCGTGCGCGAGGCGCAGCGCCGCGGCGCCGACGACGCCGTCTTCGTCTCCACCGACGGCCTGCTGCTCGAGGGCCCGACCTCCACGCTCGTGCTGCTGCACGACGGAGCGCTGCTCACCCCGCCCGCGACCCTCGGCATCCTGCCGGGGACGACCCAGCACGACCTGTTCGCCGCCGCCGGCGACTGGGGTCTCGAGGCGCGCGTCGAGGTGCTGCGGCCCGAGCAGCTGCGGTCGGCGCAGGCTGCCTGGCTGGTCTCGAGCCTGCGCCTCGCCGCGCCCGTGCGCGCGGTCGACGGCGCGCCCACGGCCGTCGACGCCGGCCTCACGGCCGCGATGAACGGGGCCCTGCGGGCGCGTCGCGCCTGAGCATTTCCGGTGCATTCCTCGTGCGTGCGAGGGGGGCCCGGCGTAGGGTCGGGGTCATGAACAGCACCGTGGACTGCCTCACCGACTGGATGACGCGGCAGCGGTGGTACGCCGGCAAGGGCCGGGTGCCGAACCTCGTCGACGTCTCCTCCGAGCGCTGGACCTCGCCCGACGACGACGCCCGCATCGTCATCCACATCCTCCGCGATCTGGCGAACAACCCGCCCTCGCTCTACCACGTGCCCGTCGTGGCCCGCCGCACCGTGCCGAAGGGCATGGGGCCGTACCTGATCGGCCGCGACGAGAACGACGACTACCTCTTCGACGGCGCGCACGACCCCTCGTACACGAGCGCGCTGCTGCGCCGCATGCACGTGCACCGCGGCGACGAGCGCTCGCGGGTGCACGGCGGCGAGCAGTCGAACACCTCGATCATCTTCGACCAGGGCGGCGAGGCCCCCCTCGTCGCCAAGATCTTCCGCCTCGTGCACGCCGGCGAGAACCCCGACGTCACGCTCCCCTCCGCCCTCACCTCGCGCGGCTACCGGCAGGTGCCGCGGATGCTCGGCTCGGTGACCGCCCACTGGGACGACCCGCACCGCAGTTCGCGCACCGAGACCGGGCACCTCGCCTTCGCCCAGGAGTTCGTGCAGGACGTGCGCGACGGCTGGGAGCTCGCGCTCGAGACAGCCGCCCGCGGCGACGAGTTCACCGTCGAGGCCGAGCAGCTCGGCCGCACCACCGCCGTCGTGCACCGCGGGCTCGCCGAGGCGATGCCCGTGCGCCCCGCGACCCTCGGTGACATCGTCGGCTTCGTGGCCGGCTGGCACCAGCGCCTCGCCGTCGCCACCTCCGACGTGCCCGCGCTGCGCGAGCTGCGCCCCGCGATCGAGGCGGTCTACGACGCCGCGCAGGACGCGCCCTGGCCGGCCCTGCAGCGCGTCCACGGCGACTACCACCTCGGGCAGGTGCTGCGGCGCTCCTCCGGCGACTGGGTGCTCGTCGACTTCGAGGGCGAGCCGCTGCGTCCGCTCGACGAGCGCAACCGTGTCGACTCTCCGCTGCGCGACGTCGCCGGCATGCTGCGATCCTTCGACTACGTCGTCGGATCGCGGCGCAACACCGCTGCCGACGATGCCGCCCGCGACGCCGTCGACACCGGCTGGTCGCACCGCGCCCGCGCCGCCTTCCTCGACGGCTACATCCGCGAGAGCGAGATCGACCTGCGCGCCCACCGCGCGCTGCTCGACGCCTTCGAGCTCGACAAGGCCGTCTACGAGGCCATGTACGAGGCGCGCAACCGGCCGACGTGGCTGCCGATCCCGCTCGCGGCGGTGCGGCACCTCGTCTCGGCCGAGCGCGCGAGCGCCCGGCCCTAGGGCCGCGGCGCCCGCGCGCCGAACGACGCCGGGGCGCCCGCGCGCCTAGCGGCGCCGCAGCGCCTCGGTGAGCAGCGCCTGCAGGGCCTGCAGCTGCACGGTGCCCTCCTGCACGACCGCCTCGTCCGAGCCGTCGAGCGCGCGCGCGGCGAGCCCGGCCTTCGAGTCGATCAGGTCGGCGATGCGCGCGTCGATCGTCTGCGCGGCGAGGATGCGCCAGGCGGTGACGGGCAGCTCCTGGCCGATGCGGTGCACGCGGTCGATCGCCTGCGTCTGCTCCGCCGAGGTCCACGAGAGCTCGGCGAGCACGACGTTCGACGCCGCCTGCAGGTTGATGCCGACGCCGGCCGCCGACAACGAGCAGACGATGACGGCGACCTCGGGGTCGTTGGTGAAGCCGTCGATCGCCTCCTGCCGCGCCTTCGTGCTCTGGTCGCCGCGGATGCTGACGGCCCGCAGGCCGGCCTGGGCGAAGTGCGCCTCGGCGGCATCCATCACGTCGATGTGCTTGGCGAAGAAGACCACCTTGCCGACGTTGCGGGCGAGCTGCGCGGTGTAGTCGGCGGCGAGCACGGCCTTCGCCGTGCCGATGCGGCGCACGAGCGTGAACACGTTGTCCCCGTTGGTCGAGCCCTTCGACTCCTCGAGCTCGGAGTGGGCGACGAGGCGCACGAGATCCTCGTCGATGCCGACGGGCTTCGTGTCGCGCGCGGCGACGACCCGGTCGTAGCGCTCGACGAGCCGGGCGACGAGCGCGCGCTCGGAGGCGCGGATCGAGCGGCCGTACTCGTCGTCGAGCTCGACGGGGATGTCGGCGATGCGGCGGGCGGGGATATCGGCGGCGACGTCGACCTTCTTGCGCCGCACGATGCCCATGTCGATGACGCTGCGGCGGGCCTCAGCGAAGAAGCCCGGATCCGCGGGGGTCAGCCCGCTGTCCTCGAGCCGCACCATGAGGCGGCCGAGCGGCTTCTTGTCGTCGATCCAGCCGAGGAACTTCCAGATCATCCGGAAGTCCTCGATCTGGTTGATGAGCGGCGTGCCGGTGAGCGCCATCATGAGCGCGCGGGGGTTCAGGGTGCGGATGCTCTGCGCGAGGTTCTGCACGTGGCGCGAGCGCTGCGAGGTCGCGTTCTTGATGAAGTGCGCCTCGTCGACGACCATGCCCTTGAAGCCGAAGCGGCCGAGCCATCCGACGTGGCGGTCGAGGATCTCGTAGTTGACGATGATGACGTCGCTGAAGGCGTCGAGGTCGTCGCCGTCGCCGTGCACCACGGTCGCGGCGCGCGCAGGGATCCAGCGCTGCACCTCGCGCAGCCAGTTGGTCTTCACGACGTTCGGCACGACGACCAGCAGCGGGAAGGCGTTCGCGACGTTCGCGGCCATGAGCGCCTGCGCGGTCTTGCCGAGACCCGGCTCGTCCGCGAGGAGGAAGCTGCGGTGCCCGCCCCGCACGGCCTCGATGAGCCGGGCCTGGTGGCGCATGAGCTCCATGCCGCCCGGGGTGACGAGCGATCCGGCCTCGGGCAGGTCCATGCTCGCGGCCTGCCCGCCGGCGCCGTACTCGAACGAGCGGAACAGGGGCTCGATGAGCTCCCAGTTCGACAGGCGCGCGGTCTGCGGCTTCGGCTCGGCCGCGAGGGCCGAGAAGTCGGGGGCGAGGAAGGGGTTCGCGAGCTGCGCCCGCTGCACCGAGGGCGGCAGCACCTGCTTGGCGACCTCGGGCTTCACGGCCTCGGGCTCGCTCACGATGATGAGGTCGTCGGGCTCGAGCTCGGCGCCGGAGGCGAGCAGCATGTCGCGGCGCATCATGCGCGCGGTGTCGCTGATCTTCGCCTCGGGGGCGAGCAGGGCGATGAGGGTCGTATCGCGGGCCGCGGTCTTGGCCATGATGCCCGCGAGTCCGTCGAGGCGCTTCAGCACCTCGGCGCGCTCGCCCTCGGGCACCTCGCGGTCCTCCTTGACGCGGGCGCGCTCCTCGCGCACGAGCAGCGCGGCGACCTGGAACTTGATGCGGTTCGACCCGCTCACCTTGCCCCCGCGCTCGGCGGCGCTCTCCACCTCGCGCACGGCGCGCGCGAGGATCGGGATGATCCCCTGCTCGTCGAGCGGGCGGCGGCGCCGCGCGGGGGTGCCCGCGCTCTTGCGCGACTTCTGACGCTGGCCGGACTGGGCCATGCTCCTCCTCGAAGGGGCGCTCGCGGTGCGACGACCGCGAGCATGCGGGGTGCGGGTGGCGGCGCATCACGAGCGGATGCGGGGCATCCCCTCGACGACGCGCCGTCATCGGCACGCGTGTGTGGATCGTGTCGTGAAGACCGTCTCCGGTGGACCGTGTGTCGAGTGCAACGGCCCCGCCGTGCTGCGCGGAGCCCGGCCCCCGAGCCCTGACCCGGTCGAGAACGACACGGTGGGCTGCAGAAGCTGACGACCAGTCTACGCCTGATCGCGGCACCCGGCGACGCGGGCGCGCGGAGGGCCCTCGTGCCGCGGGGCGCGGCCGCCTAGAGTGTGCGGATGACCGAGGTCTCGACCGCGGCCGCTCCGGTGCTCGGCGACGACGCCGCCCTCGAGCGGTTCCGCGAGCTGCTGCGCATCCCCACGATCTCGCTGCGGCCCGGGGACGACGCCGAGCCCTTCGACCGATTCCTCGCCGCCCTCCCCCGCCTCTACCCCGGCGTGCACGCCGTGCTGCAGCGCGAGCGCCACGCCGGCCACGCGCTGCTCTACCGCTGGGAGGGGCGGGAGCCCGGCCCCGCGACGGTGCTCATGGCGCACTACGACGTCGTGCCGGCCGAGGACGAGGGCTGGGAGCATCCCCCCTTCGCCGCCGCGATCGATCGCGACGAGTGCGGCGATCGCGTGCTGTGGGGCCGCGGCACCCTCGACGACAAGGGCTGCGTCGTCGCGGTGCTCGAGGCTGTCGAGCGCCTGCTCGCGGAGGGCGTGCAGCCGCGTCACGACGTGCTGCTCGCCTTCGGACACGACGAGGAGACCGCCGGCTCGGGCGCGCGCGCCATCGTGCGAGCGCTCGAGAAGCGGGGCGAGCGACCGGCGCTCGTGCTCGACGAGGGCGGCGCGATCGTGCGGGGGGCGTTCCCCGGGGTCGACGAGCCCTTCGCCGTCGTGGGCGTCGCCGAGAAGGGCGTCACCGGGCTGCGGCTGCGCGTCGACCAGCACGGCGGGCACGCCGCGAGCCCCCCACCGCTGTCGGCCACCGACCGCCTCGCGCGCGCGGTGCTGCGCCTCGCGGAGCGCCCCGCCCCGGCACGGCTCGATCCGACGACGCGCCGCATGATCCGCACCCTCGGCGGCCGGGCGCGGCAGCCCCTGCGCACCGTCTTCGGGCTCGTCGACGTGCTCGCGCCCGTGCTCGCCCGGGTGCTCGCCCGCCGCGGCCCCGAGACGGCCGCGATGGTGCGCACGACCCGCGCGGTGACCGAGCTGCGCGCCGGGCACGCCGCGAACGCGCTCGCGGAGCGGGCGGAGGCCACGGTCAACATGCGCATCGCTCCGGGCTCGAGCGTCGAGGAGGCCGTCGAGCAGGTGCGCCGCGCGATCGACGACCCCCAGGTGGTCGTGAGCGTCACCGATCCGAGCGAGCCCTCGGCCGTGTCGCCCGCCGAGGGCGCGGCGTGGAGCGCGATCGTCGAGGCGGTGCAGGAGGTGCATCCCGGCCTGCTCGTCACGCCCTACGTGATGATGCAGGCCAGCGACGCCCGCTGGTTCACCGCCATCAGCGACCATGTGTACCGCTTCGCGCCGTTCCGCATGAGCGGAGAGGAACGGGCCTGCCTGCACGCGCGCAACGAGCGCATCCGCGTCGACGCCTGGCTCGAGGGCATCGAGGTCTACGCGGCCCTGCTGCGCCGGCGCTGACCGGCCGTCCGCCCCGGTTCCGCCGGTCGGGTCAGGTGCCCGGTGCGGTGTTCGCGAGCCAGTCGTCCAGCGCGCTCGGCTCGTCGGTGACGATGCCGTCGACTCCGTACGCGAGCGCCTCGTTCCAGCGCTCCTCGCTGTTGAGCGTGTAGAGCAGCAGGCCGTAGCCGGCCGCGTGCATGCGATCGACGACCCCCGGGTCCTCCTCCACCGCCTGCAGCCGCGTCAGCACCGCGGCGGCCCGGTAGAACTCGGCCAGCCAGACCGGATCGAACTGCAGGTCGCGCCGGATGATCACGCGCGGCAGGTTCGGTGCGGCATCCACCAGATGGTGCATCGTGGCGAAGGCGAAGCTCGCGAAGACGATGCGGTGCTGCACCCCGGCGGCGTAGATCTCGCGCACGAGCGGGCGGATCTCGTCGACGCTCCACTCGCCCTTGAGCTCGACGAGCGCCTTCTTCTGCGAGCCGCGGAACAGCGCGATGAACTCGTCGAAGTGCGGGATGCGCGTGCCGGCGTACTCGCCCGCGTACCAGCTGCCCGCATCGAGCGCCGAGAGCTCGGCCCAGGTGAGCTCGGCGACGAGGCCCGTGCCGTCGGTCGTGCGGTCGACGGTCTCGTCGTGGATGATGACCGGCTCGCCGTCGAGGCTCTTCTGCACGTCGATCTCGACGTACTCCATGCTCGAGCCGAGCACGGCCGCGATGGCCGGCAGCGTGTTCTCGGGGGCGGTGGCGCGGTCGCCGCGATGGCCGGCGATGAAGGCCGGGTCGCCCGGCTCGCGCAGGCCGCCGAACATGCTCTGCGCCTGCACGCTCGCGGCGTGCACCGAGGCCGCATCGGCGTCGACGACCATGACGAGCACGAGGGCGATGGTCGCGGCGGCGGCGCCGATGGTGCGGTGGGCCGGGTGCGCCGGGCGGGCGGTCGCGGCTCGGACGGGCTGCAGTGACGTCATCGGCACGCTCCCCAGGGGGTATCGGGTGGCCCGCGACGGTGCGGGTCCCGTCACCCTAACCCAGGCGTTACCGTTCCGTGACCTAAATCGCCTTCGCGGGCGCGTCGCGGCGCCCGAGGGCGACGAGGCGGCGACGGATGCCCGGCACGAGCATCCCGATGCCGCCGAGCACGACGAGGCCGACGAGCGCCGCGAGCCCGAGTCCCGGCCCCAGAGCCACGGGCCCGATGCCGGCGACCGCGGAGGCGGCGACTGGGTCGCCCGCCCCGCTCGCGCCGATGGGCCCGCCGCTCGAGTCGCGCGATGCCGCGGCCCGCGCGTCCGCCTGCTCCTGCTCCTGCGCGGCGAGGGCCGCGCGGGTCTCCTCGATCCGGGCCTCCTCGGCGGCCTGCGCGGCGGCGAGCTCCTCGGCGCGCACGCGCGCCTCCTCCTCGAGACGGGCAGCCTCCGCCGCGGCGGCCTCGGCCGCCGCCGCCTCCGCGGCGCGCGCGGCCTCCGCGGCCGCGGCGCCGCCGCCCGAGCCGATGGCGCCGGAGGCGTAGCCCTGGGCGACGTTCTCCCCCGCCCGCGTCCACCCGCCCGGGATCTGGCTGCTGTAGCTCGGGTTGTGCGCGAGCGTGCCGTTCGCGGCCATCTGCGCGGCCCAGCCCGCCGCGACGGCGTCGAGCGCCCCGTTGCGCCGCAGGGCGCCGAGGCCGTTGGCCGCGCGGGCCTCGTTCAGCCGGGCCGCGATGACGCCCGTCTCATCGGCGTGGGCGGGCGAGGCCGGCCCGGCGAGCACGAGGCCCGCGAGCAGCGTCATGAGCAGGGTGAGCGCGGCCAGGGCGCGCGCGAGCGCGGGACGGGCATCCGTCATCGTCGTTCTTCTCCCCCCGGAGAACGGGCGCTCGCGATCGGCCCCGCGCCGACGCGACGTCAGCGGGCTCTGCCCGTGATCGCCGTCTTCGCCATCGAGCTTGCCATGCCCTGGAAGATCACGCCATGGAACGGGAGGATCGAGATCCAGTAGAGGCGCCCGCCGAGACCGGAGGGGAAGAAGATCGCGCGCTGGACGAGGCGCGAGCCGTTCTCGCCGCGGGGCTCGACCGTGAACTCGAGCCAGGCGCGGCCGGGCACCTTCATCTCGGCGCGGAGGCGCAGGAAGCTGCCGCGCTCGATGCTCTCCACTCGCCACCAGTCGAGCGCGTCGCCGGGCGCGAGCCTCTCCGGGTCGCGACGGCCCCGGCGCAGTCCGACGCCGCCGACGAGCTTGTCGAGCCAGCCGCGCGCGGCCCACGCCACGGGCAGCGAGTACCAGCCGTTGTCGCCGCCGATGCCCTCGACGACGCGCCACAGCGCCTCGGGCGGGGCCGAGGAGTCGACGGTCTTGAGGTCGGTGAAGACGGTGTGGCCGCTCCAGTCGGGGTCGCTCGGCAGCAGATCGCTCGGGGCGCCCTGGACGGCGCTGTTGCGCCAGCTGGTCTCCACCTCGCCCTCGCGCATCTTCGAGAGCGCGTAGCGCACGGCGGTGCGGTAGCCGGTGAGCCCGCCCTCGGGCGGCGCGATCACGGCGTCGATGTCGTGCTCGCGCGCGACGGCGTCGTACTGCAGGCTCGAGATGATCGGCACCGCGAGCGAGCGCGGGATGGGCGTGACGAGGTTCACCCACTGGCTCGCCAGGTACGGGGTCAGCACGGGCAGGCTCGCGATGGGGCGCTGCTTGAGCCCCGCCTCGAGCGCGTAGCCGTTCATCATCTGCCCGTAGCGCAGCACGTCGGGCCCGCCGATGTCGAAGGTGCGGTTGACGTCGTCGGGCAGCTCGGCCGACTCGATGAGGTAGTGCAGCACGTCGCGCACGGCGATCGGCTGGATGAAGTTGCGCACCCACTTCGGGGCCGGCATGTACGGCAGCACCTCGGTGAGGTGGCGGATCATCTCGAAGCTCGCCGAGCCCGATCCGATGACGACGCCGGCCTGCAGCGCGACCGTCGGCACGCCCGAGCTCAGCAGGATGTCGCCGACCTCCTTGCGGCTGCGCAGGTGGCGCGAGAGCGGGCCGTCGGGGTGCAGGCCGCCGAGGTAGACGATGCGGCGCACGCCCGCGGCCTTCGCGGCATCGGCGACCGTGCGGGCGATGACCTGCTCGGTGCGCTCGAAGTCGCCGCTCGAGGCCATCGAGTGCACGAGGTAGTAGACGACCTCGACCCCCTCGACCGCCGCGCGCACGTCGTCCGCGTGCTGCAGATCGCCCTGCGCGACCTCGACCTCGTCGCCCCAGGGCACCTCGCGCAGCCGCGCCGGGTCGCGCACGAAGACGCGCACCTCGTGGCCCGCCTCGATGAGTCGCGGCACGAGCCGCCCGCCGATGTAGCCGGTTGCCCCGGTGACCAGTACGCGCATCGCGCCAGGCTAGGGGCGGGGGCTGGGAGCGCGGTGCGGCACCGGCGCGCCTCCCACCGCGCGCTCAGCAGAAGTCGTCGAACACCCGCCGCGGGGCGGCCCAGTCGGCGTTGTCGACGATGACGGCGGCGGCCCGGCGCGGGTTCGCCTCCTTCTCGTAGAGGTACTGCCCCTCGGTGTAGCGCGGCGCCACCGAGTGCTCGCCGTCGCGCTCGCGCAGCCGCGCATCGCGCACCTCCGGCGGCACGTCGAGCCAGATCGTCCAGTGCCAGAGCGTCCTCAGCTCGGGCCGGTGCAGGAACACCCCGTCCAGCAGCAGCACCGCATCGCGCGGGATGCCGCTCTCGCGCTCGTCGACGGCGGCATCGCTCGCGTGGTCGAACACGGCCGTCGCGACCTCCTCCGCCCCCGAGCGGAACGGCTCCACGAGCGAGGCCCGGAGCGCCTCCAGGTCGAACGAGTCGCGGTAGTACCCCTCCGCCGACTCGCGTCCGCGCGCGTAGCGCGCGGCGCGCGGCTGATGGAACCCGTCGATCGAGGCGCGCACGACCGCGGTGCCGCGAGCGCGCAGCACGGGCGCCCAGTCGTCGGCGAACCGGGTCTTGCCCGCGCCGTCGACGCCGTCGATCGCGACGAGGATGCGGCCGCGCGGGTGCAGGGCGAGCAGCTCGTCGCTGAGGGCGTCGAGGAGCGCGCGACGGGCATCCGGAGACGGGGAGGGGGCGGCGGGATCGCTCATCGCGCCAGCCTAGGCTGAGGGGCGTGGAGCCCGACGACCGCCTGTCAGCGATCGCGCAGGGCGTCGAGGCGTGGTTCGCCGAGCACGCGCGGCCGCTGCCGTGGCGTAAGCCCGGCTTCCCCGCCTGGGGCACGCTCGTGAGCGAGATCATGCTGCAGCAGACCCCGGTCGCCCGGGTCGTCCCGCGGCTCGCGCAGTGGCTCGAGCGCTGGCCGACGCCCGACGCGCTCGCCGCCGACTCCCCCGCCGAGGCCGTGCGCGCCTGGGACAGGCTGGGCTACCCGCGCCGCGCCCTCGCCCTGCACGCCGCGGCCGTCGCGATCAGCGAGCGGCATGACGGCGTGGTCCCCCGCGAGGTGGATGCCCTGCTCGCCCTCCCCGGTATCGGCGACTACACCGCCCGCGCCGTCGCGAGCTTCGCCTACGGGGTGCGCGCACCCGTCGTCGACGTCAACACCCGCCGGGTCATCGCCCGCGCCGTGAACGGGCTCGGCGAGGCCGGGCCCGCGCGCACCCGCGTCGACCTCGCGGCGATGGAGGCGCTGCTGCCCGCCGAGCCGCAGCGCGCCCGCGCCGTCAACGGCGGCACCATGGAGCTCGGGCAGACGGTCTGCACGGCCCGCGCCCCGCGCTGCGCGGCGTGCCCGATCGCCTCGCTCTGCGCCTGGCGCGCAGCCGGCTACCCGGCCTACGAGGGCCCGTCGGCGCCGCGGCAGGCGCGCTTCGAGGGCAGCGACCGCCAGGTGCGCGGGCTCATCATGCGCGAGCTGCGGCACTCCGACACCCCGGTACCGGCTGAGGTCGTCGAGGGGCTCTGGCCCGACGCCGTGCAGCGCGAGCGCGCCCTCGCCGGTCTGCTGCGCGACGGTCTCGCGCTCGGATCGCCCGAGGAGGGCTACCGGCTGCCGGGCGCCTGAGCCGCGCCGGTCGAGCCGACCGCGCCGGACGGGCCGGGCGCCCCTTCCGGGTGCATGGCGAGGAAGAGCGAATGCGCCTCGCCGTCCTCGTCGGGCGCCGAGTGGTACTCGAGCACGACGTCGACGAGCCGGGAGCGCATCTGCTCGAGGCGCTCCGGTCGCAGCTTGAATCCCATGCGCACCATGAAGACCTCGTCCAGGTCGTGCTCGCCCACCTCCTCGAGGAAGGTGCGGAGCATGAGCGATCCCGCGCCGTCGAGCGGAGCATCCCACGACAGCCCCGTCGCGCGGTACGGGATCTCGACCGTGCCCCGCCGGCCCGGCCGCCCCTCCTCCGCCGCGAGGAACCCCGTCTCGACGAGCGTGCGCACGTGGTGGAGGCTCGTGCCCGGGTTGAGGTCGAACTGCGCGGCGATCTCGCGGTTCGAGCGGGCCTCGTAGAGGCAGAACCGCAGGATGCGCATCCGCAACGGCGAGGAGAGCGCGCGAGCAGCGGCCTGCCGCCGCGCATCCTGGTCCGTCACCAGCCCCACGTTAGCCGGTGGCGCGCCGGCCCGAGCGAATGATTGACGTTTACCAATCACTCGCGGCAGACTGAGCCCATGACCACCCCGACGGCGCCCCCCGCCCCCTCCGCCGCCGGCCCGAGTCTCTGGCGGCACCGCAACTTCCTGCGCCTGTGGGGCGGCGAGGCCGGCGCGCAGGTCGGCAGCGAGCTCGGGTTCCTCGCGATGCCCGTGCTCGCCATCGTGCTGCTCGGCGCGGGCGAGGTCGAGGTGGGCCTGCTCGGGGCCGCCGGCACCCTCGCCTTCCTCGTCGTCGGTCTGCCGGCCGGCGCCTGGATCGACCGCGCCCGCAAGAAGCCCATCATGATGCGGGCCAACGCCGTGCGCGTGCTCGCCTTCGCCGCGATCCCGGTGCTGTGGTGGGTCGGCGTGCTCGAGATCTGGCACCTGTTCGTCTTCGCCGGCATCGTCGGCGTCGCGACGGTGTTCTTCGACGTGGCGTACCAGAGCTACATCCCCGTGCTCGTGCCGCGCGAGCGCATCGCCGATGCGAACGGCAAGCTCGAGTCGACGGCGCAGCTCGCCGGCGTGGGCGGCCCGGCGATCGGTGGCGTGCTGCTCACCGTCGTGCAGGCCCCCGTGCTCATGGCCGCGACGGCCGCCACCTACCTCGGCTCGTTCCTCATGCTCGCGACGATCCGCGACGACGAGGTCACCCGCCCGCGGGCCGAGCGGCGGCCTCTCCGCCTCGAGATCGCCGAGGGCCTGCGCTTCGTCTTCGGCAACCGCCTGCTGCGCGCGATCACCCTCTGCACGGCGTCCACCAACTTCTTCGCGACGCTCGGCTTCACCATGCTGCCGCTGCTCGTGCTGCGCGACCTCGGGCTCGGCCCCGAGATCTTCGGCCTCGCGACCGCGGTGGGCGCCATCGGCGGCATCATCGGCGCCGTGATCGCCGCGCGGGTCGGCGCCCTCGTCGGCGAGGGCACGATCATCCCCGTCTCGGCCCTGCTCTGCGGCCTCGGGCTGGTGCCCCTCGCGCTCATGCCGGCGCTGCCGGGCCTCGCCGTCCCACTGCTCATGCTCGGGCAGGCCCTCGGCGCGGTCGCCGTGCTCGTCTACAACATCGCGCAGGTGAGCTTCCGGCAGCGGATCTGCCCGGTGCCGCTGCTCGGCCGGATGAACGCGTCGATCCGCTTCGTCGTCTGGGGCGTCATGCCCATCGCCGGGGTGCTCTCGGGCATCCTCGCCGGCTGGATGGGCATCCCCGCCCTGCTCTGGATCGCCACGGCCGGGGTCGTGCTCGGCTCGCTCTTCGTCGTGCTCTCGCCGCTGCTGACGATGCGCCGCCTGCCCGACTCCGACGATCGGCACGCACCGGCCGCGTGACGCGCCCCGCTCCCGGTCACCGCGCAGGCGCATCCGTGTCAGGATGCTGGGCAGAGGCCGCGCGCGGCCGCCCACCGTTCTCGCCCTCCCCCCCGAGGGCCGCACCGCTCGAGGAGACCCGCGATGACGCTCCCCACCTCCCCCACCCCGTCGGAGTCGACGCAGAAGATCGGCAAGGTCGAGGGCGCGCTGCTCGGCGTGCTCGGACTCATCGCCCTGCTCATCACCGGCGGCGCCGTCGCGATCAGCATCGTGTCGCTGGTCATCGGCGGCGGTCAGGTCGAGATCTTCACCGAGTAGTCGGGGCGCGCCGAGCTCCACCGGCGCGCGAGCCGCATCGCACCGGCGGGACGAGCAGAGCCCCCGGCACGGCCGTCGCCGCATCGGGGGCTCTGCTCGAGCGCGATCAGTCCTCGTCGTCGCCGAGCTCGCGCGGCTTGACGTAGGGGTCGGGGTCGCCGGCGTACTCGGCCGCCTCCGCCTCGGCCAGCGTGCGGGCATCCCGCTCACGGGCCTCGCGCAGCAGCGCGTCGATCGCCATCGCGTTCTCGGGCACGCCGTCGAGGATGAACTCGAGCGAAGGGGTCAGGCGCGTGTTGAGATTGCGCCCCACCTCGGTGCGCAGCATGCCGGTGGCCGCCTTGAGGGCCGCGGCCGTGTCGGCGCGCTCCTCGTCGGAGCCGTAGACGGTGTAGAAGATGCTGGCGTGCTGCAGATCGCCGGTCACCTGCACGTCGGTGATCGTCGCGAAGCCCATGCGGGGGTCGCGAATGCCGCGCTCCAGCCGCTTGGCGACGATCTCCTTGATGCGGTCGGCGACCTTCCGCACGCGAGGGCTCTCACCCATGGTCGTTCCCTTCACTGGGGAGGAGAGCGGCCCCCGTCGAACGACGGGGGCCGCGGTACCGGCGTCGATCAGACGCGCGGCTTCTCCTTCATCTCGATCGTCTCGATCTCGTCACCGATCTGGATGTCGTTGAACTTGCCGAGACCGATACCGGCCTCGAAGTCCGTGCGCACCTCGGTGACGTCGTCCTTGAAGCGCCGCAGCGACTCGATGGCCAGGCTGTCGCCCACCACCACGCCGTCGCGGATGACGCGGGCCTTCGCGTTGCGCGTGATCGTTCCACTGCGCACGATGACACCGGCGATGTTGCCGAACTTCGACGAGCGGAAGATCTCGCGGATCTCGGCCACGCCCGACTGCACCTCTTCGAACTCCGGCTTGAGCATGCCCTTGAGCGAGCTCTCGATCTCCTCGAGCGCCGCGTAGATGACGGAGTAGAAGCGGATGTCGACGCCCTCGCGCTGAGCGCGCTCGCGCGCCTTCGTGTCGGGTCGCACGTTGAAGCCCACGATGATCGCGTTGTCGATCGTCGCGAGGTTCACGTCGCTCTCGGTCACCGCACCCACACCGCGGTGGATGATGCGCAGCTGCACGCTGTCGTCCACCTCGATCTTCATGAGCGACTCCTCGAGCGCCTCGACGGCACCCGACACGTCGCCCTTGATGATGAGGTTGAGCGACTCGACCTTGCCGTCCTCGAGGGCCTTGGTGAAGTCCTCCAGGCTGATGCGCTTGCGCGCCTTCGCCAGCTGGGCGTTGCGCTCGGCGGCTTCGCGCTTCTCGGCGATCTGACGCGCCGTGCGGTCGTCGTCGGTCACCAGGAAGGTGTCGCCGGCCTTCGGCACGCTCGAGAGGCCCTGCACCGCGACGGGGCGCGAGGGGTAGGCCTCCTCGATCTTGTCGCCGTTCTCGTCGACCATCGCGCGGACGCGGCCGTAGGCCGTTCCGGCGACGATCGCGTCGCCGACGCGCAGGGTGCCCGACTGGATGAGCACGGTCGCGACCGCGCCGCGACCCTTGTCGAGGCGGGCCTCGATGGCGACGCCGCGAGCGGTGCGGGCCGGGTTGGCGCGCAGGTCGAGCCCGGCATCCGCCGTCAGCAGCACCGCATCGAGCAGGGCGGGGATGCCCATCCGCTGCAGCGCGGAGACGTCGACGAACATCGTGTCCCCGCCGTACTCCTCGGCGACGAGGCCGAACTCGGTCAGCTGCTGACGCACCTTGGCCGGGTTCGCGCCCTCCTTGTCGACCTTGTTGACGGCGACGACGATCGGCACCCCGGCGGCCTGGGCGTGGTTGAGCGCCTCGACCGTCTGGGGCATGATGCCGTCGTCCGCCGCGACCACGAGGATCGCGACGTCGGTGACCTGGGCACCACGGGCGCGCATGGCGGTGAACGCCTCGTGACCCGGGGTGTCGATGAAGGTGATGGCGCGCTCGATCTCCTCGTGCTCCGTCCACACCTGGTACGCACCGATGTGCTGCGTGATGCCGCCGGCCTCGCCCGCGACGACGTTCGCCTCGCGGATCGCGTCGAGCAGCTTGGTCTTTCCGTGGTCGACGTGGCCCATGACGGTGACCACGGGCGGGCGGATGACGAGGTCCTCCTCGTTCTCCTCCTCGTCCAGGTCGATGTCGAAGCTCTCCAGGAGCTCCTTGTCCTCGTCCTCGGGCGAGACGATCTCGATGCGGTAGCCGAGCTCGGCACCGAGCACCTCGAAGGTCGAGCCGTCGAGCGACTCGGTGGCCGTGGCCATCTCGCCGAGGTGGAAGAGCACGGTCACGAGGTTGCCCGGGGGCACGTTCATGCCGCTGTGCTGCTCGAGCTTGTCGGCGAAGTCGGTGATCGAGGCGCCCTGGCGCAGGCGGATGACCTGCTTGCCGTCGCCGCGGGGAACGCTGACACCGCCGACCGACGGCGCCTCCCGCATCTCGAACTCCTGCCGCTTCGTCCGCTTGGACTTGCGGGCCTTGCTCTTGCCGCCGCCGCGGCCGAAGGCGCCGGCCGTGCCGCCGCCCGGTCCACGACCGCGTCCGCCGCCGCCGCCGGGGCGGGGGCCGCTGAAGCCGCCACCCGGAGCGCCGCCGGGACGGAAGCCGCCGGCGGGAGCGCCGCCGGGACGGCCCGGGCCGCCCGTGCGGCCCTGGAAGGGCGTGTTGCCGCGCGGCGCGCCGGGGCGCGGGCTGCCGGGGCGGGGCGCGCCGGGGCGCGGGGCTCCGGGTCGCGGCGCCGTCGGGCGCGGGATCGCGCCGCCGCCGGGGCGCGGCATGCCCTGCGAGGCGGAGAAGGGGTTGTTGCCGGGGCGCGCCGTGCCCGGGCGGGCCATGCCCTGCTGGGAGGCGAAGGGGTTGTTGCCGGGGCGGGGCGTGCCGGGCGCCGCGGAGGCGGGCTTCGACTCGCCGCCGTCGGCGGGCTTGGCCGCCTGGGCGGCCGGCGCGGCCGGCGCGGCCGGAGCCGCGGGCGCCTCAGCGGGCTTGGGGGCGGCGGGCGTCGCCGACGGCTTCGCGGCGGCGGGCTTCGCGACCGGGGCCGGCGCGGCCTCCGGCTTCTTCGCGATGCCGGCGGCCTCGACGGCCTGCCGCAGCTTGCGGGCGACGGGGGGCTCGATGGTGCTCGAGGGGCCCTTGACGAATTCGCCGAGCTCCTTGAGCTTCTCGAGGGCGACCTTGCTTTCGATGCCGAGTTCGCTCGCGATCTCGTGCACGCGTGGTTTTCCAGCCACTTCTTTTCTCCTGTCTGGGATCCGCTCCCAGGCAGGGGCGGACCGCTAGTAGTGGACGGGTCTCATTTCGAGCCGCTCATTAGTTGTCCATTGGCCGATCAGCCTGTTCTCTCGGGGATCCGACGGATCCGATCACTGCCAGAACCGGAGCCGCGTCGAGCGGACCCGTGACGCGGAGCGCCCGGCCGAAGGCCCGGCGCGACGTCGCGGTCTCGATGCAGTCGCGGGTGGCATGCACCCACGCACCCCGACCCGGTGACCGGGGCGGGGAGTCCGGCACGGCCGTCTCGCCGCGGGCCACGACTCTCATGAGAGAGCTCTGCGGCGCACGCCGACGGCAGCCGATGCACGTTCTGACGGGTTCCATCCTACCCCCTCGATGTCGGGATGCTCGTGATGGGCGTGTCGCGGGTGCGAGCCGCTCAGTCCTCCATGACGGAGTCGGGCTGGATATCGATGCGGGCCCCGGTCAGCTTCGCGGCGAGGCGGGCGTTCTGGCCCTCCTTGCCGATCGCGAGCGAGAGCTGGTAGTCGGGCACGAGCGCGCGCACGGCCTTGGTTGCCGGGTCGATGACGAAGGCGTCGGTCACCTTCGCGGGCGACAGGGCCTGCTTGACGAAGGTCGCGAGGTCCTCGCTGTAGTCGACGATGTCGATCTTCTCGTTGCCGAGCTCGTTGGTGACGGCGCGCACGCGCTGCCCCAGCTCGCCGATGCAGGCGCCCTTGGCGTTGACGCCCGGCACCGTCGACCGCACCGCGATCTTCGTGCGGTGCCCGGCCTCGCGCGCGAGCGAGGTGATCTCGACCGTGCCGTTCGCGATCTCGGGCACCTCGAGCGCGAAGAGCTTGCGCACGAGGGAGGGGTGGGTGCGGCTCACGGTGATCGAGGGGCCCTTCATGCCCTTCGAGACGCTCGTGACGTAGACGCGGATGCGACGGCCGTGGGTGTACTCCTCCCCCGGCACCTGCTCCTCGGGCGGCAGGATCGCCTCGATCGTGCCGAGGTCGATGTGGATCATGCGCGGGTTCGGGCCCTGCTGGATGACGCCGGCGATGATGTCGCCCTCGCGGCCCTTGAACTCGCCGAGCACCTTGTCGTCGCCGATGTCGCGCAGGCGCTGGTTGATGACCTGCTTCGCGGCGAAGGCGGCGATGCGGCCGAAGTCGTCGGGGCTGTCGGGGGCCTCGCCGATGAGCGCGCCCTCCTCGTCGAACTCCGGGGCGTAGACGGTCACGTGGCCGGTCTTGCGATCGAGCTCGACGCGGGGCTGGGCGGCGTCCGTGCCGCGCTCGTCGGCCTGATCGGTGTGCTTGAGATAGGCGGTGAGGATGGCCTGCTCGATGATGGCGACGAGCTCGTCGAACGGGATCTCCCGCTCGCGCTCCATCATCCTCAGCACGGCAAGATCGATGTCCACGTCGGTACCTCCAGTATTCGATTGGCGACGCCGGCCGCGCTGACGCAGGGCGACCGGTCAGGCCCTACGGTACCCGAGAACGCTCATCCCCCGCCCCGTGGTACGGGGTCGTGAGGGCGCGGCGCAGGGGCGCCCCCGCGCTCTCAGCCGGCGGCGCGGATCGCGTCCAGCACCTCGTGCACGGCGACGTCGCGGCGCTCGCCCGACCGGCGGTCCCAGAACTCGACGACGCCCTCGGTCGCGTTGCGCCCGACGATGACGACGAGGGGCACGCCGATGAGCTCGGCGTCGCCGAACTTCACGCCCGGCGAGACCTTGGGGCGGTCGTCGTAGAGGGTGTCGAGGCCGATGCCGTCGAGTTCGGAGACGAGGGCTTCGGCGATGCCGTACACCGCGGTGTCCTTGCCGGTCGCCACGACGTGCACGTCGAAGGGCGCCACGCTGCGGGGCCAGATGAGGCCGCGCTCGTCGTGGTTGCCCTCGGCGATCGCGGCGAGGATGCGGGTGACGCCGATGCCGTACGAGCCCATCGTGACCGTGACGAGCTTGCCGTTCTCGTCGAGCACCTTGAGGTCGAGCGCCTCGGCGTACTTGCGGCCGAGCTGGAACACGTGCCCGATCTCCATGCCGCGGGCGAGCTCCACCTCGCCGCTGCCGTCGGGCGCCGGATCCCCCGCCCTCACCTCGGCGATGTCGGCGATGCCGTCGGCGACGAAGTCGCGGCCGGCCACGAGCGAGAGCACGTGCTTCTCGGGCAGGTTCGCGCCGGTCATCCAGGCGGTGCCGTCGCCCACGCGGGGGTCGACCAGGTACCGGATGCCCGTGACCGACTCCTCGCCGAGCACGGCGCCCTCGGGCGACCAGGGCCCGATGTAGCCCTTGACGAGCCCCGGGTGCTTCGCGAAGTCCTCGTCGCCCGCGGCGGCGACCTCGGCGGGCGCGAAGGCGACCTCGGCGCGCTTCATGTCGACCTCGCGGTCGCCCGGCAGGCCGACGACGACGAGCTCGGTGGAGCCGTCGAGGCGGCGCAGGCGCAGCACCACGTTCTTGAGGGTGTCCGCGGCCGTCCAGGCCCGATCGTCGCGCGCGTGACGGTCGTTCGCGAGGGCGACGAGCGTGGCGATCGTGGGCGTCTCGGGCGAGTCGAAGACGAGGGGCTCGGCGAGGCCCTCGAGCGGCAGGGGCTCGGCGCGCGGCGCGCGGTAGGCCTCGACATTCGCCGCGTAGCCGCCGGCCGAGCGCACGAAGGTGTCCTCGCCGACCGCCGTGGGGTGCAGGAACTCCTCGCTGCGCGAACCGCCCATGGCGCCCGCGTCGGCGTGCACGATCACGTACTCCATGCCGAGCCGCGCGAAGATGCGCTCGTAGGCGTCGCGCTGGGCCTGGTACGAGGCGTCGAGCCCGGCGTCGGTGTAGTCGAAGGAGTACGCGTCCTTCATCGAGAACTCGCGCCCCCGCAGCAGGCCCGCGCGGGGTCGGGCCTCGTCGCGGTACTTGTCCTGGATCTGGTAGATCGACAGCGGCAGATCCTTGTAGCTCGAGTAGAGGTCCTTCACCAGCAGGGTGAAGGCCTCCTCGTGCGTGGGGGCGAGCAGGTAGTCGGCGCCCTTGCGGTCCTGCAGGCGGAAGAGGGCGTCGCCGTACTCGACCCAGCGGCCGGTGCGCTCGTAGGGCTCGCGCGGCAGCAGCGCGGGGAAGTGCACCTCCTGCGCACCGGCGGCGGCCATCTCCTCGCGGATGATCTGCTCGATGCGGCGGCGCACCTTCAGGCCGAGCGGCAGCCAGGCGAAGACGCCCGGCGCCTGCCGGCGGATGTAGCCGGCGCGCACGAGCAGGCGGTGGCTGGCCACCTCGGCGTCGGACGGGTCGTCGCGGAGGGTGCGGACGAAGAGCTGGGAGAGTCGCGTTGTCACCCGCCCACACTACTTCGTGGCCCGGGCCCGGCAGCCCGGCGCGGCGCGCGGGCGGCGGCACCCCCCCCCCCCCCCCCCCGGACGGGGGAGAATGGTGTCGGCCTGCGAGCGACGGCAAGGGGGGCTTGGGTCGCTCGCAGGCCCTTCCCGCACGCGATGCGCAGCGGAACCCTGCGGACCGGGTGACCCGGCGCGCCCTGCGCGCCGGACCGGGCACCGCCCCCCGGCGCCCGATGTCGAATGGCTCCCGGCCGCTGGTGATCAAGCTAGCGGCGGTGTGCGCATGCCGGTCAGTCCCCCAAGAGGGGGACCGAGCGGGGATGCCCGGCTCAGGCCGTGACGACCTCGGGCGAGCCGAGCTCGCCGGCGGGCATCTCGGCCGCGAGGCGGTTGGCCTCCTCGATGAGGGTGGCGACGATCTCGCTCTCAGGCACGGTCTTGATGACCTCGCCCTTCACGAAGATCTGGCCCTTGCCGTTGCCGGAGGCGACGCCGAGGTCGGCCTCGCGCGCCTCGCCCGGGCCGTTGACGACGCAGCCCATGACGGCGACGCGCAACGGCACGGTCATGCCCTCGAGGCCCTTCGTGACGTCCTCCGCGAGGGTGTAGACGTCGACCTGGGCGCGGCCGCAGGAGGGGCAGGAGACGATCTCGAGCTTGCGCTCGCGCAGGTTGAGGCTCTCGAGGATCTTGAGGCCCACCTTGACCTCCTCCGCCGGCGGGGCGGAGAGCGAGACGCGGATGGTGTCGCCGATGCCCTCGCCCAGCAGGATGCCGAAGGCCGTCGCGCTCTTGATCGTGCCCTGGAAGGCGGGGCCGGCCTCGGTGACGCCGAGGTGCAGCGGCCAGTCGCCGCGCTCGGCGAGCTGGCGGTACGCCTTCACCATGACGATGGGGTCGTTGTGCTTGACCGAGATCTTGAAGTCGTGGAAGTCGTGCTCCTCGAACAGGCCGGCCTCCCAGACGGCGCTCTCGACGAGGGCCTCCGCGGTGGGCTTGCCGTACTTCTGCAGCAGTCGCGGGTCGAGGGATCCGGCGTTGACGCCGATGCGCAGGCTCACCCCGGCGTCCTTCGCGCGGCGCGCGATCTCGCCCACCTGGTCGTCGAACTTGCGGATGTTGCCCGGGTTGACGCGCACCGCGGCGCAGCCCGCGTCGATCGCCTGGAAGACGTACTTCGGCTGGAAGTGGATGTCGGCGATGACGGGGATCTGGCTCTTCTTGGCGATGATGTGCAGCACATCGGCGTCGTCCTGGCTCGGCACCGCGACGCGCACGATGTCGCAGCCGCTCGCGGTGAGCTCGGCGATCTGCTGCAGCGTGCCGTTGATGTCGGTCGTCGGCGTCGTCGTCATCGACTGCACGCTCACCTGCGCGTCGCCGCCCACGAGCACCTTGCCGACCTTGATCTGGCGGGACTTGCGGCGGGGAGCGAGCACCTCGCGGGCCTTGGGCATTCCGAGGTTGACTGCAGGCACGGCGACTCCAGGGTCAGGCGGTTCGTGACGGCCGGGGCCGCCGATCGGGACCGGCTCAGACTAGGGCACGGGCCTGAACGCGACCCGGAGCGGCGGTTCCGTGGCGGCGCGCACCTCGTCGACGCCCACCCCGTCCGCCAGCTCGACGAGCACGAGCCCGTCCGGCGTCACGTCGATGACCGCGAGGTCGGTGATGATGCGATCGACGACGCGCCGGCCGGTGAGCGGCAGCGAGCACTCGTGCACGATCTTCGGCGAGCCGTCGCGCGCGACGTGCTCCATGAGCACGATGACGCGGCGGGCGCCGTGGACGAGGTCCATCGCCCCTCCCGGCCCCTTGACCATGCGGCCGGGGATCATCCAGTTCGCCAGGTCGCCGGTCGCCGACACCTGCATCGCGCCGAGGACGGCGGCGTCGATCGCGCCCGAGCGGATCATCCCGAAGCTCGCGGCCGAGTCGAAGAAGGAGGCCCCCGGCAGCACCGTCACGGTCTCCTTGCCGGCGTTGATGAGATCGGGGTCGACCGCGCGCTCCTCGGGGTACGGGCCCACGCCGAGGATGCCGTTCTCGGACTGCAGCACGACCTCGACGCCCGGCGGCACGTGGTTCGGCACGAGCGTCGGCAGGCCGATGCCGAGGTTGACGTACGAGCCGTCGACGAGCTCGCGGGCGGCGCGCGCCGCCATCTGGTCGCGGGTGAGGCCCATCAGCGCGCCTCCCCCTCGACCGCCGCTGCGCGCGTCGTGCGCCGCTCGATGCGCTTCTCGACCTCGCCGACCTCGACGACGCGATCGACGTGGATGCCCGGCAGGTGCACCGCGTCGGGATCGAGCCGCCCCGGCTCGACGAGCCGCTCGACCTGCGCGACGGTGACGCGCCCGGCCATCGCCGCGAGCGGCGCGAAGTTGCGGGCGGAGCGGTCGAACACGAGGTTGCCGTGCCGGTCTCCGAGCGCCGCGTGCACGAGGGCGTAGTCGGTCGTGATGGCCTCCTCGAGCACGAACTCGCTCTCGCGCCCGCGGTAGGTGAACGGCCGCACCTCCTTCGGCTCGGAGGCGAGCGCGACGCCGCCGTCCAGCGCGTAGCGGCGGGGCAGCCCGCCCTCGGCGACCTGCGTGCCGACGCCGGTCTGCGTGTAGAAGGCGGGGATGCCGGCGCCGCCCGCGCGCAGCTTCTCGGCGAGAGTTCCCTGCGGCGTGAGGTTCACCTCGAGCTCGCCGGAGAGGAACTGCCGCTCGAACTCCTTGTTCTCGCCCACGTACGAGGAGGTCATGGCGGCGATGCGGCGGGCGCCGAGCAGCACGCCCAGGCCCCAGTCGTCGACGCCGCAGTTGTTGCTCACGACGCGCAGCCGATCGGCCCCCTGCTCGAGGAGCGCCTGGATGAGGATCATCGGGATGCCGCAGAGCCCGAACCCGCCGACGGCGATGCTCGCGCCGCTCGGGATGTCGGCGACCGCCTCCCGGGCGGTCGGGACGGTCTTGTCGATGGCCATGGCGCACCTCTTCCTCGGGGGTGGGCGCCGCCCGTGCCGGGGTCTCCGACAGAACCGCACGCCCTCGTGCCCCGCGTGCGCAGCCCCCACCCGCGCGGGGTTTCCGCGCTACGGTGGCCGCTGTCGCCGCGTTCAGCCGAACGGTATCGGCGCCCCGACGACGCTGTCAACGCCCGCCCCGTGAGCGCGAAGGAGCACTCCATGACCGACGACATCGTGATCGTCTCCGCCGCCCGCACCCCGTTCGGTCGGGTCCGCGGCGGCCTCTCCCCCCTCACCGCCGTGCAGCTCGGCGCCGTCGCCGTGCGCGGCGCGCTCGCCCGCGCGCGCCTCGATCCGGCCGCGATCGACGCCGTCGTCATGGGGCAGGTGCTGCAGGCCGGGGCGGGGCAGAACCCCGCCCGGCAGACGGCCGTGGGCGCGGGCATCCCGCTCACCGTGCCCTCGGTCGCGGTCAACTCGGTCTGCCTGTCGGGGGCGCGCGCCGTCATCGACGCGGCGAGGATGCTGCTCGCGGGTGACGCGGACGCCGTGGTGGCCGGCGGCCAGGAGTCGATGACCCGCGCCCCGCACCTGCTGCCCGGCAGCCGGCTCGGCTGGGCCTACGGCAGCGTCGAGGCGCTCGACCACGCGGCCCACGACGGCCTCACCGACGCGATGAGCGGGCGATCCATGGGTGCGGCGACGGAGGCCGACGTGGCCGCGCTCGGCCTGAGCCGCGCGGAGCAGGACGCCGTCGCCGCCGCCTCGCACCAGCGCGCCGAGCGCGCCGCCGCCGAGGGCGTGCTGACGGCAGAGCTCGAACCCGTGACGGTGCCGGGGCGCCGCGGCGACGTCGTCGTCGACGCCGACGAGGGCGTGCGGCCGGGCACCACGGAGGAGTCGCTGGCCGGACTGCGACCGGCCTTCGCCGCCGAGGGCACGATCACCGCCGGCAACGCCTCGCCGCTCAGCGACGGGGCGGCCGCCGTCGTCGTCGCACGCGCGTCGTGGGCGCGCGCCCAGGGGCTGCCGGTGCTCGCGCGCATCGCGGGATGGGGCCACGTCGCCGGGCCCGACACCTCGCTGCACGGGCAGCCGGCGCGCGCCATCCGGCGGGCGGCGGAGCGCGCAGGCTGGAGCATCGACAGCCTCGACCACCTCGAGATCAACGAGGCCTTCGCCGCCGTCGCCATCCAGTCGGCGCGCGACCTCGGGGTCGACTTCGAGCGGGTCAACCCGCACGGCGGTGCGATCGCGCTCGGGCATCCCATCGGCGCCTCGGGCGCGCGCCTCGTGGCGCACGCCGCGCACGTCATCGCCGCGGGCGGGGCCGAACGGGCTGCCGTCGCGCTCTGCGGCGGCGGCGGCCAGGGCGACGCGCTGCTGCTCGAGCGCGCCTGAGCGCGTGACGCGGCCGCCCGCTCGCGCCCGCCGGCGCGCCCCCGCCCGCTAGAAGATGCTGACCGGGTTGACGATGTCGGCGTAGATGAGCAGCGCGCTCATGGCGCCGAGCACGAGCACGACGACGAGCGTGATCGGCACGAGCCGCGCCGTGTCGACCGGGCCGGGCTCGGGGCGGCCGAAGAGCGTCGCGAGGCGGCGGCGCAGCCCCTCCCAGAGCGCGCCGGCGACGTGGCCGCCGTCGAGCGGCAGCAGCGGGATGAGGTTGAAGACGAAGAGCGCGACGTTGAGCGAGGCGAGCACGCCCGTGATGTTCGCGATGCGGTCGACGACCGGGATGCTGTCGAGGCTCGCGATCTCGCCCGCGATGCGGCCCACGCCGACGACGCTGATCGGCCCGTTCGGATCGCGCTCCTCGGTGCCGAAGGCGGCCTGGGCCACGTCGATCATGCGCTGCGGCAGCGAGAGGATGATCTCGACGACGCGCACCACGTTGTCGCCCACGGCGGGCAGCACCTCGGTGGCCGGCTGGCGCACGGTCTCGTACGCGGCGCCGACGCCGACGAAGCCGACCTCTTCGAGCACCGGCTCGCCGTCGGCGCCCTCGACGATCTCGCCGTCGGCGACGGCGAAGCGCTCGGTCAGCATCGGGGTCACGACGACGGTCAGCGGATCGCCGTCGCGCTCGATCTCGACGACCAGGTCCTCCCCCGCGGCGGGACGCACGGCGCCCGTCACGTCGTCCCAGCTCTCGACGGCCTCGCCGTCGATCGACACGATGCGGTCCCCGGGCCGCAGGCCCGCCTCGGCGCCGGGCGCGGCCGCGTCGCCGGGCGCGCACTCCTGGCGCTCGCTCGACGCGGGCAGCACGCACTCGTTGACGCTGCCGATCGTCGTGGAGAGCTGCGGGACGCCGAAGCCCATGAGCAGCACGGCGTAGAGCACGACGGCGATGACGAGGTTCATGAACGGGCCGCCGAGCATGATGATGACCCGCTGGAGCACCGGCAGCCGGTAGAACGCCCGCTGCTCCTCGCCCTCGACGATGGTGTCCGCCGACGCGGTGCGGGCATCCTGCACCAGGGTGCCGAAGAAACCGGTCGTCGAGTACCGCCCGGCGGCGGCGCCGTTCGCGGGCGGGTACATGCCCGACATCGAGATGTAGCCGCCGAGCGGGATCCACTTGAGCCCGTACTCGGTCTCGCCGCGACGGCGCGAGACGATCGTCGGGCCGAAGCCGATCATGAACTGGCCGACGCGCACGCCGAACCACTTGGCGGGGGCGAAGTGGCCGAGCTCGTGCAGCGCGATCGAGACGGCGAGGCCGACGACGACGGAGAGCACGCCGACGATGTACAGCAGGATCTCCACGGCGACACTGTAGCCGCGCTCGCGCCCGCCGGGCCTGAGCGCGACCTGCGGGGGGCCTCGGCGCTCTCATCATGCGCCGGTACGCTCAGGGGTCGTGCAGGAGACCAGGAACGACAGTGCCGCGACGGACGGGCGCATCGGCGAGCTCGTCGCCGGGCGGTACCGCGTCGAGCGCCTCATCGGCCGCGGCGGCATGTCGACCGTGTACGAGGCCGCCGACGAGAACATCCCCCGCCGCGTCGCGCTCAAGGTCTTCCGCCCCGAGCTCACCGACGACGACGACATGCGCCGCCACGAGGGCGAGGTCGGTGTGCTCGCCTCGCTCAACCACCCCGGCCTGGTGACGCTCTTCGACGCCGTCGCCGACGAGGACGGCAGCGCCGTGCTGGTGCTCGAGCTCGTGACCGGCAACGACATGCGCACGGCGATGGATGCCGGACCGCTGCCGGGCGAGGAGGTCGCCGTCATCGGCGCCGCCGTCGCCGATGCGCTCGCCTACAGCCACGACCGGGGCATCGTGCACCGCGACGTGAAGCCGGGCAACATCCTCGTGCCCGAGCGCGCGAGCGCCGACACGGGCGCGCGGGCGAAGCTCGCCGACTTCGGCATCGCGCGCCTCATCGACGAGACCCGCATGACGGCGACGGGCTCGGTGCTCGGCACCGCCCACTACCTCAGCCCCGAGCAGGCGGTCGGCGGCGCCGTCGGCCCCGCGAGCGACGTGTACAGCCTCGGCCTCGTGCTGCTCGAGGCGCTCACGGGCGAGCGCGCCTTCCCGGGCTCGGGCGTCGAATCCGCCGCGGCCCGCCTCGCGCGCGACCCGATCCTTCCCGCGCGGCTCGCGCCGGTGTGGGTCGAGCTGCTGCGCGGCATGACCGCCCGCGAGCCGGATGCCCGGCTCAGCGCCCGCGAGGCCGCCGAGCTGCTGCGCACCGCCGCGGCGATCCCGGCGCTGCCCGCCTCCCCCGACGAGGGGCTCGACCCGACGCTGCGGCTGCCCGTCGCCGCGCCGGCGACCGGCTCCGACGCGCCCACGGCGGCGATGGGCGCCGCCGGCGCCGACCCCTCGGTCGGCGCGGCCGCGGCCGTCGCGGGAGTCACCGCCGCGACCGAGGTCATGGGCTCCTCGCTGCCCGCGCCCCCGCCGCCGGCAGCGGGCTCCCGTCCGGAGCCCGCTGCCGCACCCGCTGCGACGTCGTCCCGGCTCACCGCGCCGACGACCTCGGCCCCGGGGTCCGCCGCCGACCGCCCCGAGACCGGCGCCCTCACCGCACTGCGGCGGCGCCCGATCGTCACCATCGTGGGCGCCGCGGCCTCGGTGCTGGTGGCCGGGATCGCGCTCGCCGCGCTCTACGGCGCGACCACCGGCTCGGCGACCCGCATCGATGCCGAGAACCCGCCCGAGTACGCCGTCGTCGACGGCACCCTCGGGGAGCACCTGGAGCAGCTGCAGAGGAGCGTGGAACCGTGATCCGCCGCACCGACCGACCCCGTACCGTACTGCCCGCCCTCGTCATGGCCGCCGTCCTCGGTCTCACAGGCTGCGCCGGCTCGGCCTACGACGCCGAGACCGCCCGCGCGCTGCAGGAGCGCGTCGCCGCCGTGAGCACCGCCGCCGCAAGCGAGGACTGGCCGACGACCGAGACCGAGCTCATGGAGCTCGAGACCGAGACGCAGACGGCCCTCGCGCGCGGGGAGATCACGCAGGCCCGAGCGGACGCGATCATGGCCTCCGTGGCGCTCGTGCGCGCCGATGTCGACGCCGCCCTCGAGGCGGAGCGCGTCGCGGCCGAGCAGGCCGAGGCCGAGCGCATCGCCGCCGAGGAGGCGGCTCGCGCCGCGGCCGAGGAGGCTGCCCGCGTCGCCGAGCAGGAGGCCGCCGCTCAGCGAGCGGCCGAGGAGGCGGCTCGGGACGAGGAGCGCGGCAACGGGAACGGCAAGGGCAAGAAGAACGACGAGGACGACGACTAGCCGATGCCGCGGGCGATGAGCGCGTCGGCCGCGGCCCGCGCCGCCTCCTCGGCACCGAGCACGCCCGCGAGCGTCATCGGCTGGGGCTCGTGCGCATCCACCACCGCGGTGACGACGTCGAGGATCCCGAGGTAGCCGATGCGACCGTCGTGGAAGGCGTGCACGGCCTGCTCGTTCGCCGCGTTGAAGGCCGCCGGGTAGGTCGCCCCGGCCTCCCCCACGCGCTTCGCGAGCGCGACCGCGGGGAACGCCTCCTCGTCGAGGGGCGCGAAGGTCCAGGTGCTCGCGGTGGTCCAGTCGAGCGGCGCGCCGACGCCGGCGACGCGGTTCGGCCAGTCGAGCCCGAGCGAGATGGGCAGGCGCATGTCGGGCGGCGAGCACTGCGCGATCGTCGAGCCGTCGACGAACTCGACCATCGAGTGCACGATCGACTGCGGGTGCACGGTCACGTCGATGCGGTCGTAGGGAACGTCGAAGAGCAGGTGCGCCTCGATGACCTCGAGGCCCTTGTTCACGAGGGTCGAGGAGTTGGTCGTGATCACGCGCCCCATGTCCCAGGTGGGATGCGCGAGCGCCTCCTGCGGAGTGACGCCCTCGAGCGAGGCGCGATCGCGACCGCGGAACGGGCCGCCGCTCGCGGTGAGCACGAGCCGACGGACGTCGGCATGGGCGCCCGCGAGGAGCGCCTGCGCGATGGCCGAGTGCTCGCTGTCGACGGGCACGATCTGCCCCGGGCGGGCGCGCGAGGTGACCAGCTCGCCGCCGACGATCAGGCTCTCCTTGTTCGCCAGCGCGAGCGTGCGCCCCGCGTCGAGCGCCGCGAGCGTCGGGGCGAGGCCGACCGAGCCCGTGATGCCGTTGAGCACGACGTCGCAGGCGACGTCGCGCACGAGCGCGGCGGCCTCCTCGGCCCCGAGCGCGACGTGCTCGACGCCGAACTCCCGCGCCTGCCGCTCGACCAGCTCGCGGTTGCGGCCGGCCGCCAGGCCGACCACGCGGAACCGCTCGGTGTTCGCCGCGACCACCTCCAGCGCCTGGACGCCGATGGAGCCGGTCGAGCCGAGGATGATGATGTCGCGCATGGTCTCATCCTGCCCGACGCGAGCCGGGCATCCCGCCCCCGCTACTGGGCGGCGAGGATGTCGACGACGAAGACGATGGTGTCCTCCGCGCCGATGGAGCCGTCGGGCGTGCCGCCGGACGGGCCGTAGCCGAGCTCGGGCGGGATGACCGCGATGACCTGGCTGCCGACCTGCTGGCCGACGAGCGCGTCGCGGAAGCCGGGGATGACGCCGCTGGTCGGGAAGCTCGCGGGCTCGCCGCGCTCCCAGCTCGAGTCGAAGATCTCGCCGGTGTTGAGGTTCCAGCCCGTGTAGTGCACGACGACCGTGGCGCCCTCGGCGACCTCCTCGCCTTCGCCCTGGATGAGGGTGGCGAGCTGGTAGCCGTCGGTGGGCACCTCGTCGGGGATCGTGATGGTCGGCTCGCCGTTCTCGGCCAGCTCGACCGCCGGAAGGCCCTCGGGAGCGTCCTGCGGCTCGCCCTCGGCGCGCTCGAGCGGCTCGGGCGCGATGCCGATGATGTCGGCGACCACGACGAGCGACTGCTCGGCCTCGAGGCCGAACTGCGGCTGGCCCTCCTCGCCGAAGGCGTCGGCGGGCGGGATGACGCCGACGACGCGGGAGCCCTCGGTGACGCAGCCGATGGTCTTCGAGAGGCCCGCGAGAAGCTGCGAGTCGGTGTCGACGAGCACGGTCACCGGCGGCTGGTCGCCGAAGCCGGTGGTCTCGATCTCCTCGCCGGTGCCGCCGTTGACGATCGTGTAGTGGATGGTGAGGGTGTCACCCTCCTCGATGGCGTCGCCCTCGCCCTCGACGAGCACCGTGCGCTCCGTCTCGGCGGGCTCGAGCGGCGCGTCGAAGGTGATGGTCGGCAGAGCGCCGGCCTCGCCCTCGACCGTGATCGCGTCGGAGGCGGTGCCCGCCTCGGTGGGCACGCACTCCTCGGCCGCGGTCTCGCCGTCGACCTCCGCATCGGAGTCGGCGGGGGCGCAGGCCGCGAGGCCCGCGACGAGCGCGAGGGAGAAGAGGATGGCGGGGGTGCGGCGCACGAGATGTCCTTTGCTGTCGGCGAGCACGAAGTCCCCATCCTCGCACGGGCCGGCTATGCGGGCCCTCCACGGCGGCCGGGCGCCGGCGGGCTATGCACCGGCGATGCGGATGCTCGGCTCGTGCCGCACGGGGAAGTTCACCGAGTTCGCGATGAAGCACAGCTCGCTCGCCCGGGCGTGGGCCGCCTGCGCCCGGCGCGCATCCCCTTCGTCGTGATGGGCGGCGAGCGTGACCACCGGCCGCAGGGTCGCCTCGATCAGCCGGCCGCCGAGGCCCTCGGTGCGGAGCGTGCCGGTCGCGGAGTCCTCGTAGGCGACGACGACGAGCCTCTCGGTGGTCGCGACGTGCAGGTAGCTCAGCAGGTGGCACTGGGCGAGGGCCGCGACGAGCATCTCCTCCGGGTTCCAGCGCTCGAGCTCGCCGTGGAAGGGACGCGCTGCGGAACCGGCGATCGCGTGGGTCTTGCCCGCGGCCCGCACCTCGTGGTCGCGGCTGTAGGCGCGGTAGCCGGTCGTGCCGCCCTCTCGCGCGCCCGTCCACTCGACGTCGACGGCGAAGCCGTGCTCCCGGTCCATGACGCTCCTCCCCCGCCGACGCCGTGCGCGCCGCCGGATACGCTCGACCCATCATGCCCTCCGACGCCCTCGCCTCCGCCGCCCCTGCCCCCCTCGACGTCGCCGGCAGCGCCGAGCTCGCCGTGATCGAGCGCTCGGGCTTCGTCGAGTCGCGGCACATCGGCGCCGCCGTCGTCGTCGACGCCGAGGGCCGCGTGCTGCGCTCGGTCGGCGACGCGCGGGCCCTCGTGTTCCCGCGGTCGACGCTCAAGCCGGTGCAGGCGCTCGCCGTGCTCGGCACCGGCGCCCGCTTCAGCGATGAGGAGCTCGTGCTCGGCACCGCCAGCCACTGCGGCTCGCCCGCGCACCTGGCGGTCGTCGAGGGGATGCTCGCCGCCGATCACCGCGACGCCGAGGCCCTGCAGTGCCCCGCGCAGTGGCCGCTCGGCTCGCGCGAGCGCGCCGCCCGCCAGGCCGCAGGCCTCGGGCCCGCGCGCATCACCATGAACTGCTCGGGCAAGCACGCGGCCTTCCTGCGGGCGAGCGACGCGCTCGGGGCGGACGCCGGGAGCTACCTCTCGCCCGAGCACCCCCTGCAGCAGCGCATCGTCGCGACGATCGAGGAGTGGACGGGCGAGCCCGTGGCGCACTCCGGCCTCGACGGCTGCGGCGCCCCGCTGCACAGCACGAGCCTCGTCGGGCTCGCCCGCGCGATCGCCCGCATCGCCGGCGGGGCGGACGCGCACGCCGCGCGGCTCATGGCGGCCGTGCAGGCCGAACCGTGGGCGATCGACGGGCCCGGCCGCGCCAACACCGAGGCGATCGAGCGCCTGGGCGTGCTCGCCAAGATCGGCGCCGAGGGCCTCGTCGTCATCGGCACCCCGAGCGGGCACGCGGTGGCGGTCAAGGTGCTCGACGGCTCCATGCGCGCGACGACGCCCGTGGCCCTCGCCCTGCTCGTCGCCGAGGGGCTCGTCGACGCGGCGGCCGCGGCCGAGGTCGTCGCCGCCGGGCAGGAGCCCGTGCTCGGCGGGGACGTCGTCGTGGGCGGGCTGCGCGTCACCGCCGTCTGAGGCGGGAGGAGCATCCCGCCGCCGGCGACGGCCGCCGCAGCGACGGCCGACGCCGCCCGGTCAGCCGGTCTTCGCGAGCCGGCGCCGCCGCGCCGCCGCGCTGAACTGCGCGATGAGTACGAGGGCGATGGCGAGGAAGAACACGCCGGAGGCGATGACGTTGGCCTCGGGTGGGATGCCGCGCGCCGCCGCCGTGTAGATGTACGAGGGGAAGGTGACGTCGGCGCCGCGGTTGAAGTTCGTGATGATGAAGTCGTCGAAGCTCAGCGCGAAGGAGAGCAGCGCCGCCGCGATGATGCCGGGCAGCAGCAGCGGGAACGTGATGCGCCAGAACACGAGCGACGGCGAGCCGTACAGGTCGCGGCCGGCCTCCTCCAGCGCGGGGTCCAGGCTCGCCACCCGGGCGCGCACCGTCACGACGACGAAGCTGATGCAGAACATCGTGTGGGCCAGGATGATCGTGCCGATGCCCTTGCTCACGCCCGCCTGCAGGAACTGCGCCGCGAGGCCCGCGCCGAGCACGACCTCGGGCGTCGCCATCGGCAGGAACAGCAGCAGGCTCGTCGCCGAGCGGAACCGGAACCGGTAGCGCACGAGCGCGAGCGCGATCATGGTGCCGAGCGTGGTCGCGAGCACCGTCGCGACGACGCCGATGAGGATGCTGTTGCCGAAGGCCTGGCAGACGCCCTGCGCCTCGCACACCGTGAACCAGTTCTCGAGCGTGAAGCCGCGCCAGACGATGTTCGTGCGGCGCGCGTCGTTGAACGAGAACACGATCGTGTAGACGATCGGGATGAGCAGGAACGTCAGCGCGATGGCGGAGTAGATCCAGATGCCGTACTTGCCGAAGCCCCTCACAGCAGATCGTCCGTTCCGCTGCGCTTCACGTAGAAGCTGACCAGCACGAGGATGACGGCCATGAGGATGATCGAGAGCGAGGCGGCCGCCGGGAAGTTCTGGAGCACGAGGAAGTTCGCCTCGATGACGTTGCCGATCATGGCCGTGTCGGTCGACCCGAGGAACTCGCGACTGGCGTTGATGTAGTCGCCGGAGGCCGGGATGAACGTCAGCAGCGTGCCCGACATGATGCCCGGGGCCGCGAGCGGCAGCGTCACGCGCAGGAAGGTCTGCGCGGGGCTCGCGTACAGGTCGCCGCCCGCCTCGACGTAGCGCAGGTCGAGCCGCTCGAGGGAGGTGTAGATCGGCAGCGTCATGAAGGGGATGAAGTTGTAGGTGATGCCGAAGATCACCGCGAAGGCGCTGCCGGTGATGGCCGTTCCCTCGGGGAGGATCGACAGCGAGGAGAGGAACCCGACGACGGGGCCCTCGTCGGCGAAGAGCTGCTTCCACGCCAGGGTGCGCAGCAGGAACGAGATGAAGAACGGCGCGATGACGAGCACGAGCGCGAGCGCCTGCAGCAGCGGGTAGCGCCGCAGCGTGATACCGATGAAGTAGGCCAGCGGGAACCCGATGAGCAGCGCGCACAGGGTCGCGAGCGCCGCGTAGCCGAAGGAGCGCACCGCCTGCACCCAGTACTGGTCGAGCACCGCGACGTAGTTCTCCCAGCGGAACGCGTTCTGGAAGGTGCCGAAGAGCACCGGGTCGGGCTCCTGCAGGCTCGTGATGACGAGCGAGATGAGGGGCACGAGGAAGAACAGCCCCAGATACAGGATGCCCGGCAGGAGCAGCAGCAGCGCGATGGGGCTGCGGCGACGGGCCGCGGGCTCGACCGGTGCCGCGGTCGCCGTGCCGAAGGCGCCGAAGGCCATCGCCTACGCCTCTTCCAGCTCCGCCGCGAGCGCCTGGCGCTTCTGCGTGGCGAGCATGCTCGTGTCGGTGTCGTCGTCGAAGCGCACGGCCGTCGCGGGGTCGTCCTCGAGCCCGAAGCCGTGCTCGACCGCCCAGCTCAGCCAGACCTCGTCGCCCGCGTGGGCGAGCGAGGAGATCGAGGTGTTCTGCGCGAAGACGGTGAGCGCTCCGAGGCCGGGCACGGTGACCTCGTACTGGGTGCTCACGCCGCTGAACGAGACGTCGGTGATGCGGCCGGGGCCGACCACGTTGCGTCCGCTCGACTCGGCGGGAGCATCCCCATGCAGCGTGACCTTCTCGGGGCGCACCCCGATGGTGA
Source organism: Microcella flavibacter (assembly GCF_012530535.1). Lineage (NCBI taxonomy): Bacteria > Bacillati > Actinomycetota > Actinomycetes > Micrococcales > Microbacteriaceae > Microcella > Microcella flavibacter. The sequence goes on along the minus strand of NZ_CP051299.1, from coordinate 1,133,210 downwards.
CGCCGCCCGCGTGCCGCTGGGCGCGCTCGCGCGGCACCTCGATCGCGCGGCCCTGCACGTCGACGACGATCGAGCGGCCGCTCGACGACGAGACCTGGCCGGTGAAGAGGTTGGACTGCCCGAGGAACGTGGCGACGAAGGCGGTGCGCGGCAGCTCGTAGAGCTCCTGCGGCGGGCCCATCTGCTCGATCTCGCCCTTGTTCATGACGGCCACGACGTCGGCCATGGTCATGGCCTCCTCCTGGTCGTGCGTGACGTGGAGGAAGGTCAGGCCGACCGTGCTCTGGATGTCCTTCAGCTCGATCTGCATCTGCCGGCGCAGCTTGAGGTCGAGCGCGCCGAGCGGCTCGTCCAGCAGCAGGAGCGCCGGCCGGTTCACGATCGCGCGGGCGAGCGCGACGCGCTGCTGCTGCCCGCCGGAGAGCTGCGCGGGCTTGCGGGCGGCGAGGTGGTCGAGCTCGACGAGGCGCAGCGCCTCGTGCGCGAGCGAGGTCGCGTCGGCCACCTTGCGCCGCTTCAGCCCGAAGGAGACGTTCTCGATGATCGTCATATGCGGGAACAGCGCGTAGCTCTGGAACACCGTGTTGACGGGGCGCTGATACGCCTTCGTCGCGGTGACGTCCTTGCCGCCGATGAGGATGCGCCCCTCCGTCGGCTCCTCGAGCCCGGCGATGAGCCGGAGCGTCGTGGTCTTGCCGCAGCCCGAGGGGCCGAGGAGGGCGAAGAACGAGCCCGCCGGGATGGTCAGGTCGAGCTTCTCGATCGCGGTGAAGCCGGGGAAGCGCTTGGTGATGCCCACCAGTTCGAGGTCGGCCCCCGCCTCGGCGAAACCGCCGTGGGGCACGTCGCTGTTCGTCACCAGGGTGACTCTCCTTCGAGTAAGAGGGCTCAGGACCCGAGCAGCACGCTCTGGAAGGCGGACTGGAACTCGTTCTCCTCCTGCGCCGTGAGGCCGCGGAAGATCGAGGTCGTCGCGAGCGTGTCGGCGTTCGGGAAGATGAGCTGGTTCTCGGCGAGCTCGGGATCGATGGCGATCGCCGCTTCCTGAGCGCCCTCGACCGGCGTGATGTAGTTGACCCACGCGGCCACCTCGGCGGCGACCTCCGGCTGGTAGTAGTAGTCGATGAGCTTCTCGACGTTCGCCTTGCGGGTCGAGCCGATCGGCACGAGGAAGTTGTCGTTCCAGAGCGTGCCGCCCGCCTCGGGGATGACGAACTTCCACTTCTCGTAGCCCGCTTCGAAGTTCAGCACCGTGATGTCGCCCGACCAGCAGATGGCGGCGAGGGTGTCCTCGCTCACGAGGTCCTCGGTGTAGGCGTTGCCGCGCACGTTGCGGATCTGCCCGCTGTCGACCTTCTCGCGGAACACGTCGAGCGCCGCCATGAACTCGTCCGAGCTGAAGTCGCCGGCGATGTCGACGCCGTTCTGCAGCATGATGAGGCCGATCGTGTCGCGCATCTCGCTGAGCACGCCGACGCGGCCGGAGAGGTCGGGGCGCCAGAGGTCCTCGACCGAGCGCACCTCGTCGGTGAGGTCGGTGTTCCAGGCGATGCCGGCGAAGCCGCCCTGCCAGGGCAGCGAGTGCACGCGGCCGGGGTCGAAGGAGGGGTTCTGCAGCGCCTCGACGAGGTTCGCGGCGTTGGGGATGTTCGCCTTGTCGAGCTCCTGGGTGTAGCCGAGCTGGATCCAGCGCGACACCATCCAGTCGGTGAGGCAGACGGTGTCGGCGCCGATGTCGTCGCCGAGGGCGAGCTGGTCGCGCACGGTCGCGAAGTAGGAGTTGTTGTCGTCGACGTCGATCAGGTAGTTGACCTCGATGCCGGTCTCCTCCTGGAACCGCTCGAGCGTCGGGTAGCCGCCGTCGTCGTCCTCGTCGATGTAGAAGGACCAGTTCGCCCAGTTGAGCGTGGGGTCGTTCGCAGAGTTGTCCTCGGCGGCGGTGACCTCACCGGGGCCGGTGGAGCAGGCGGCGAGCGCGAGAGCGGTGGCCCCGGCCCCCGTTCCGGCGAGCATCGCGCGGCGGCTGACCTGCGCACGGCGGGCCTGCGCGATGAGGCTGCGGATCATCGGGTCTTCGGGAAGCGGACGGTGCATGGCGCTGCTCCTTCGGCGAGGGAGGTACGGCGGTGTACCCGGCGGTGATGGTGGGTCGATACTGGCATACGGCATCGGGTCACGCACCACGGAACGGCCGAATCGGCCATTCTGAAACATGAACGTCACGAAATCAGCACAAAAGTCGACGAATCGGTGCGGAATCCATCGTCCTCGCCCGCTACGCTGATTCCGCAGCGCAGCGTGGCGCCAGGATGCCGCGCGTGCGCCCTCGATCAGGGAGAAGTCATGAGAATCGCGGTTCCGTCTGAGGTCAAGAACAACGAGTTCCGGGTCGCCATCACGCCCGCGGGCGTGCACGACCTCGTGGGCGGCGGGCACGAGGTGATCATCCAGTCGGGGGCCGGTCTCGGCTCCTCGATCACCGATGACGAGTACGCGGCGCAGGGCGCGCGCATCGTCGCCGACGCCGCGACCGTGTGGGGCGAGGCCGAGCTGCTGCTCAAGGTCAAGGAGCCCATCGCCTCGGAGTACGGGCACTTCCGCGAGGGCCTCGTGCTGTTCACCTACCTGCACCTCGCCGCGGAGCGCGAGCTCACGCACGCCCTCGTCGAGAGCGGCGTCACCGGCATCGCCTACGAGACCGTGCAGCTGCCCTCCCGCGCCCTGCCGCTGCTCGCGCCGATGAGCGAGGTCGCCGGCCGGCTCGCGCCGATGGTCGGCGCGACGGCGATGATGCGCCCGAACGGCGGGCCCGGCCTGCTCGTGCCCGGCGTGCCCGGAACCCACCCCGCCGACGTGGTCGTGCTCGGCGGCGGCGTCGCGGGCACGAACGCGGTCGCGATCGCCGTCGGCCTCGGCGCGCAGGTGACCGTGCTCGACACGAACCTGCAGCGGCTGCGCGAGATCGACGCCCTGTACGCCGGGCGCGTGCGCACGATCGCCTCGAACGGCTACGAGATCGAGCGCGCCGCCGTGCGGGCCGACATGCTCATCGGCTCGGTGCTCATCCCCGGCGCGAAGGCGCCGAAGCTCGTGAGCAACGAGCTCGTCTCGCGCATGAAGCCGGGCAGCGTGCTCGTCGACATCGCCGTCGACCAGGGCGGCTGCTTCGCCGATTCGCGGCCGACGACGCACGCCGAGCCCACCTTCGCCGTGCACGGCAGCATCTTCTACTGCGTGGCGAACATGCCGGGCGCCGTGCCGTCGACGTCGACCCACGCGCTGACGAACGCGACGATGCCGTACGTGCGCGCGATCGCGACGCACGGCTGGGCCGAGGCGCTGCGGGCGGACCCGGCCCTCGCGCTCGGCCTCAACACCCACGCCGGCGCGGTGACGAACGAGCCGGTGGCGCGCGCGCACGACCTCGCGGCCGTGACGCTCGAGGACGCGCTGGCGTGACCCTCGGCTCGCTCTAGCCGAGGGCCGCCCAGCGCGCGCGGCGCAGCGGCTCCCCCGCCTCCGCGATCCAGACCTCGTCCGCGGCCCCGGCCCGCCGGGGCGGGAGCGTGCTGCGCTGGCCGAGCAGCATGCGCACCTCGGCCTCGGCCACGTCGGCGAGCACGACGGCCCCCTCCCGGCGCGCCCGCGCCAGGGCGCCCCACGCGGCCTGCCACGACTCGGCGTCGGCGATCGCGATCGTCGGCGAGCCGACGGCGGCGGGTGGGCGCTCGAGGTCGACCGGTGCCGGCCCGAGCAGCATCGCGGGATCGAGCGCGCCGACGATGCCGCCCTCGGCGAGCCGCTGCTGGAGCGCCCGGGGGCGGGCGGCGACGACGGCGACGGGGCCCGCGGAGGGCGTCCACTCCTCGATGAGGTCCGCCGCGGCGGGCGGCAGCGGGGCGGGGGCGAGGCCGACCTGGACGAGCGAGCCGTGCCATCGGCCGCGCCCCGGCGGGGCATCCCGATTCCACGGCCCGCCCGCGCCGGCGAGGCGGTGCTCGTCGAGCGAGGCGGCGCGCAGCACCAGCACCGAGTCGAAGCGGCCGACGGCGGAGGCCGGCAGCCCGTGCAGGGAGCGGACGCTCGCCGCGAGACCGCCGCCGGCGGCGCGGAGCATCCGGAGGGCCCCGTCGAGGCGGTCGAGCAGAGCGGGGGCGCCCTCGCCCGCGGCGGCGAGCAGCACGTCGAGATCGTCGATGAGGAGCAGCCGCGCCGAGGCGGTCGGGGCGGCCGTGCGCTCGGGGCCGCTCGCCGGACCGTCGGAGCGGTGACCCTCCCGCGCGATGCCGTGCTCGAGCACCGACCATGCCGCAGCGGGCTCGACCGGCAGCACGACGACCGCGGTGCCCGCGCGCTCGGCGGAGGCGGCGAGCGCGGCCAGGGCGGTGCTGCGCCCGCTGCCGCTCGCGCCGACGACGAGCAGGGCGCCGTCGCGCCGCGGGCTCCACCGCGCGACGGCCCGACGCTGCTCGTCGGGGTGGTCGAGCAGCCCGAACGGCCAGCCCTCGGCCGCCGTGATCGCGGGGTCGGGGTCGGCCGGCAGGGGAAGCTCGAGCGGGAGCGGCTCGACCCACGGGCGCTCCGCCGCGGGGGACGCGCGATGCCGCTCCCCCACCGCCCGGATGTCGGCGGGCGCCACGCGGGCCACCTGCACCGCGACCGCAGCCGCCCCGGCGGCCACCACGGCCCGCCCGACCGGTGCGGCCTCGATGCCCGAGACCGACGCCCCGAGCAGAGTGCGGCTCTCGCCCGCGGCGGTGACGCGGAAGAGGATGCGGATGGAGCAGTTGGCGAGCACGGCGTCGCGCACCACGCCCGCGGGACGCTGCGTGCAGAGCACGAGGTGGATGCCGAGGGAGCGCCCGCGCGCCGAGAGATCGGCGAAGAGCGCGGGCAGCTCGTCGACCGACTCGACGAGAGCGGCGTACTCGTCGACGACCACGAGCAGTCGGCTCATCGCGCCGGGCGGCAGCTCGGCGATGTCACGGCAGCCGTGCTCGAGCAGCAGGCGCTCGCGGCGGCGCAGCTCGGCGCGCAGGCTGCGCAGCGCGCGCTCGGCGGCCTCCGGCGCGAGATCCGTCATGAGGCCGACGACGTGCGGCAGCTCGGCGAGGCCCGCGAACGCCGCCCCGCCCTTGAAGTCGACCAGCAGCACCGACTGCTCCCGCGGGGCGGCCGCGGTCGCCCAGCCGAGCACGAGGGTGCGCAGCAGCTCGCTCTTGCCGCTGCCGGTCGTGCCGCCGATGAGCGCGTGGGGGCCGTCGGCGACGAGGTCGAGGTGCACCGCCCCGCCCTCGCCGATGCCGATCGGGATGCGGGCGGGCCGCGGACGCTCGGGAGGCGGCAGCTCGGCGAAGCGCACCGACGCCGGGATGCTCGGCGCCCGCTCGACCGGGCGCAGCACGGCGATCTCGAGCGCGCTGACCGGTTCGAGCCGGAGCTCGATCGGGACGGCGGCGGGCAGCTCGAGGCGGGCGCGCGTCGCGGAGAGCACCTCGACGACCGCGGCGGCCGGCGACTCGCCGGGGGCGTCGAGGAGCTGCGTGGCGGGAGCCGTGGCGACGAGGCGCCGCAGGTTGTCGGCGGCCGCTCCGCGCCCTCGGACGAGCACCGGCCCGGGCGGGAGCGCCACGGGCAGCGCGGGGTGCACGGCCGCGCGCTCGTGGAGCGCGCGGAGCCGCGCGCCGTCGGCGTCGACGGGGAGGCTGCGCGGAGCATCCGGTGCGCACCTGCTCGGTCGCGGGGCAACCCCGATGCGGACGGGGAGCGGCGCATCGGCGGCGCCCGCGGCGTCGGCGGCGGGTGGCGGGAGCGCGCGGTCGGCCTCGAGCCGCTCAGCCGCATGGGCCCGCTCGATCTCGCGCTCGTACTCGCCGAGCTCCCGGTCGAAGCGCTCCCGCTCCTCCCGACGGTGGCGCCGACCCTGCCGGCGGCCGTCCGCCATCGTCGCGAGCGCGATGAGGGGGCTGAGCACGGCGAAGACGAGCACGAAGGGGCTGCGCACGATGAGGCCGATCGCGATCGCGCCGACGAGCGGCGCGATGACCGCGATGAGGGGGAAGGGGACGCGCGGCGGCGCGGACGGCGGCGCCGGGAGGGGCGGGAGGCGGAGCATCCCGGCAGTGAAGCGGAGCCGGAGGAGCCGGACCCCCGCCGCCGCGCGGTCTCGGGAGAGCGCGGCACGGCGCCCGGTCGGGGAGGAGCCGCGTCAGCTGATGACGACGAACTGCTCGCCGAGGTCGACGCGCGTGCCGCGGACGACCCGGTACCGCTTGCCCGGATCGGCGTAGCGGGGCTCCGCACCCGGCTCGCGGATGATCGTGCCGTTGCCCGAGTGGCGGTCGCTGACGAAGAAGACGCCGGAATCCTGCCCGAACTCCAGGTGGGTCTTCGAGACGGACCGCCCGGGATCGACGATCGTCACGAGGTGGTCGACCACCTCCCCCGGCTCGGAGCGCGGATTGCGGCCGATCAGCCCGGAGCCGACGACCGTGTAGCTCTCGCCGGTGGAGAACTGGAGCACGAAGCGCACCCCCGTCGTCGAGCGCGGCACGAGCCGCGTGCTCTCGACGTCGGGGTCGAGCCGCGGCGGCGGGGCGAGCGGCGGCAGCGGCGGGGCCGGCCGGGGATCGGGGGCGGCGACGGGAGGCTCGGCAACCGGCGGGGCGGATGCGACGGGGGGCGCCGGGGCGACCGGGATCTCGGGGCGCGCGGGCGGGGCCGACGCGACAGCGGGCGCCGGGACGGCCGGGGCCTCGGGGCGCGCGGGCGGCACCGACGGCGGCTCCTCGGCGGGTGTCTCGGCGGGCTGCGCGACCGGCTGCCCGGGCACGGCGACCGCGGAGGCCCCCGTGCTGCGCGCCGCCGGACCGCTCGTCGCGGGTGCCGAGCTGCCCGTGAGCAGGGAGGCCCATCCGGGCAGCGGCGCCGGCACCGGGGCCGGCGGGATGACGGGCTCCGGCGGGATGACGGGCCTGGGGGCGGCGGCCTCGACCGGCCCGCCCGGCGTCCCGGCCGGCGCGTCGGCGACGGGCGCTGCTCCGCGGGGATCGGCAGAGGGCGCGTCGAGCCGCTCGATCACGCGGGTGTCCTGCGGCATCGCGGCGCCGCACTCGGCGCAGAAGAGGTCGTCGCGCTCGCCCTCGGTGCCGCAGGAGCCGCAGACGACGGGCGGGGCGACCGGCGCGGGCCGGGCCGGCGGGACGGGCGAGCCGCCGACGGGCGGAGCCGCGGGCTCGGCGGGCGCGGGCTCGGCAGGAGCATCCGCCCCCGTCTCGGGATCGAGGGGGCCCGGGGCGTTCGCCGTCCCGATCGGCGCCGCAGCAGTGGCCGGCACAGCGGGCTCGGACGGCTCCTCCGGCTCCGGCGGCGTCGCCGGCGTGATCGACAGCACCTCGCTCGCGGAGAAGACCGGCGCCGCGGCGCTCAGCAGCACGGGCGGCACGACGGGCGTGCGGGCGGCGACGGAGCGGCCGCAGGATCCGCAGAACATGGCGATCGGCGGCAGCGTCGCGCCGCAGTGGCGACAGATCATCGCGACGCTCCTCCCCTGGGTCGTGCCCCTCCAGGGTATCGGCGCAGCGAGCGGGTCGAGACGGCGGCGCGCCACCGCTCGCGGCGGGTGCCGTCGACGGCGAGGGATGCCCGCACCGCGTCGACCGCCTGCCACACCTGCTCGACCTCCGCCGCGGGGGGCTCCTCGGGCGCGTAGTCCGCGCGGTCGGCGACGCGCGCGAGGACGGCGGCCTGGGGCCGCCCGATCGCGAGGGCGAGCTCGCGCCGCGTGCCGCCCGCGGGCAGCTCGATGCCGCGGTCGACGGCGCTGTCGGTGATCTCGCGCCAGCCGGCCAGGATGCGGCGCGCGGGATCTCCCCTGCGGCGGCGTCGGCGCCGGCGGCGGGCCTTCGCGGCGACGATGCCGATGAAGGGCGCCGAGAGCAGGCCGAGCACGAGCAGCACCGCGCCCGCGATGCGCGCGATGAGCAGCAGCAGCTGCAGGAGCGAGTCGTCGACGGGCGCCTCGCCCGGCTCGATCTCGGGGGGCGCCTGGTCGTCGCGCACGGGCGGATCCTCGAGCGGGGGCTGCACGGCGTTCTGCGGCCGGGTGACGGGGATGGGCTCGTCGGGCTCGGCGGGCGGGATCTCGCGCTCGGGCGGCATCACGTCGATCGGCACCCAGCCGATGCCCTCGGCGTCGACCTCGATCCAGGCCGTGAGGTCGCCGCCGCGCAGCACGAGGTCGCCCGCGCCGGCGGGCGCGTAGCCGAGCACGACGCGGGAGGGGAACCCCGCCTCGCGGGCGAGCAGCGCCGCGGCGGCCGCGTACTGCTCCGCGTCGCCGAGCATGGGGCGCGCGGTGACGAGCTCGGCCAACCGGTCGAGCGAGTGGCCCGAGCGGCTCGGCGGCTCGTCCTCGCCGACGCCGTGCGAGATGTAGCCCTGCTCCTGCAGGGCGTCGATGGCCGCGGCGAGCCGGGGGCCCGGCCCCTCCGCCTCGACCGCGACCGACTGGAACCAGGTGCGCAGCTCGTCGGGCACGGCCGTGATCGCGGGCACCCGCGCGGCGCCGGGCGCGAGCTCGGCGGGGTCGACGGCAGCGGACTCGGGCTGCAGCGCGGTGAGCCGGTACGCGCGCCCGGCATCCACCCCGCCGATGAGCGCCGCGGTGCCCGTGACGTCGTTGACGACGAAGCGGTCGCGCACGTCGGCCGCGTCGTCGCCGGCGAAGCCGATCGCGGCGAACTCGCCGATCGTCGGCAGCCACGGCCCGATGGGCTGCTCGACGACGACGTCGACGACGATGCGGTCGCCCGCGATGCCGGTCACGTCACGACGGGTCGGAATGCGCTCGAACCGGCCCGACGCCGCATCGACCTGCTCGCCGCCGACGGCGAACACGACCCCGTCGTAGCTGTCGAGCGTCGCGACCCGCAGCCGGGCGCCGGAGGGCAGGCCCGCGACGAGCACGGCCGGGGCATCGACCGCCGCGGGCAGGAAGGCGGTGCGATAGGCCGCGAGGGGGCTCGGCAGCGCGCGGGGGTCGAAGGGCGGCTCGGTGAGCGATCGCAGCACGGTGCGCGGCTGCTCGGGCGGCGCGACCGCGACGGCGGCGGCGCCGATGCCGCCCGCGGCGAGCAGCACGACGAGCGCCCCGACGACGGGGCGGGCGACGGCGGCGCGCCCCGGTCGGGCGGCCGCGCCCGCGGCCCCGGCCGAGCCCGGCGCCGCGCCCGAGCGCACCGCGTCGGCGCGCCGGTGGCGGCCCTGCACGACGAGCCAGAGCAGCAGCACGACGGCGAGGCCGACGGCGGTGCCGGCGGGCAGCGGGGCGCGCTCCGACCCGAGGGCGACCGCGAGCGCGAAGGCGAGGAGCGGCACGAGCGCCGCGAGGGCGGGCCGGCGCGTGCGCAGGGCGATGCTCGCCGTCAGCACCGGCCCGGCGTAGAGCAGCACGAGCGCGGGGACGAGCAGCGCCTGGTAGTCGGCGACCGGCAGCTCGATGGTGACGAGCTGGCGCCAGCCGAGCACGACGCCGCTGACGAGCTCGAGCAGCCCCTGCGGCTCGGGCAGCACGCCGTAGAGCGCGCGGCCGGGCACGGCGAGGGGAACCCCCACGATGACGAAGATCGCGACGGCGGCGAGCAGCACGCCCTCGCCGCGCCAGCGGGCGAGCAGCACGCCGACGACGAGCAGCACGCCGAGCGGCACGGCCACCGCGGCGAGCAGCAGGAAGGAGGGGTGCTGGTAGATCGGCCAGAGCGCCGCGGCGACGGCGGCCCAGGCCAGCACGGTGAACACCGCGGCGGAGACGAGCACGGTCGCGCGCGGCCGCACGACGGGCGGGCGACGGCGCCGGCGCCGGCGGGCGGCGGCCGCGGCCGCGCGGCTCACCACGTCTCGGCCCCCCGCATCGCGCGCCGCAGGTCGGCGAGCGAGCCGATGGTGATGACCGTGAGGGCGCCGAGGCGGCGGCGGCCGGGGATGCGGTCGGGGTCGCACTGCAGCGCGACCACCTCGACGGCGGGCGGGTACGCGGCGGCGGCGCTGCGGAGTCGGGCGGGGGTGACGCTCGAGCCGACGACGAGGAACGCCACCGAGATGCCGCGCGCGTCGTCGCCCGACAGCCGCGCGACGTCGAGGATGCCCAGGGCCGACGGCCCGAACTCCACGAGCGCGAGCTCATCCAGCAGCGCGGTCGGGGTGCGCGTCGTGAGCGGCCGGAGGGCGACGAGGGTGCGCTTGGCGAACTCGGGCGTCACGGCGCTCACGACGACCGAGATGTCGCGGGCATCCCGGATCGCCCTCGTGCCCAGCGAGCCGGCGACGCCGACGGCCAGCTCGAACTCGGCTTCGGAGGCGAAGTCGATGCTCGCGATGCTGAGGGCGACGACGAGGTGCGAGCGGCGGGTCTCCTCGTACTGCCGCACCATGAAGGTGCCGGTCTTCGCCGTCGACTTCCAGTGGATGTGCCGGCGGTCGTCGCCGGGGGCGTACTCGCGCAGCGCGTGGAAGGCGAGGTCGCTCGAGGTCAGCTGCCGCGTGGGCTGCCCCTCGAGGTCGCGCACGAGCCCGCTGGAGGTCGAGGGGATGTCGATCGTGCGGGGGTGCACGATGATCTCGGCAGGCTCCGTCCAGGTGATCTCGCGCCGCACGAGCCCGACCGGGTCGGCGCGCACGCTCGAGACGGGGCCGATCACGAGCCGTCCGCGTCGCGTCGTCGGCACGACGATGGCCCGCGTCGCCTCGCGCCCCGCGCCGAGCCCCGGCATCGCGACGGGCACGAGGCCGCGGCCGACCGGCACGTCGAGCACGGCCGAGAAGCTGCGGCGGGCGCTGCGATTGCGCACGTGGATGCTCGCCGCGGCCTCGTCGCCGACGGCCACCCGCGCGGCCGGCGGGTCGAGCCGCACGGCGAGGGGCGTGCGACCGATGAGGAACAGCAGCGCGATGACGGCGAGCACCGCTCCCCCGATGCCGAGCACGACGAGCTCGGCCCAGCCCCAGGCGTACCCGGCGAGCAGCATGAGCGGCACGAGGAGCAGCAGGCTCCAGCCCAGCGGCGTGATGACGGAGGACGCGGCCCCGATCGCGCCCCCCACGCCGGAGCGCACCGCGCGGGCGCTGCGCACCGCCGCGACGAGGGCGTCCGCTCCGACGCCCGTGCGGCTGCCGACGATGCGCGTGCGCGCGGTCGTGACCGTCGAGGCGATGGCGGTGTCCTCGACGAGGCGCCGGGTGCGGTCGCGATCGCGGTCGCGCCCGCGCGTCGAGGTCGTCGACCCGCGCGCCGGGCGGCTGGGGGTGCGCAGGCTCACACGGCGACCCGGTCGCTCGGCGGCGGGGTCTCGAGCAGCAGCTGCCCCATCACGGAGGCCGTCGTGACGCCGTCGAACTCGGCCTCGGTGTCGAGCACGAGGCGGTGCCCGAGCACGGGCTCGGCGAGCGCCTTGACGTCGTCGGGCACGACGTAGTGGCGGCCCTCCATCGCGGCGTAGGTCTTCGCGCAGCGCACGAGGGCGAGCGCCCCGCGCACGCTCGCGCCGAGCCGCACGTCGCTGTGCCCGCGCGTGGCCTCCACGAGGCGCGCGACGTAGTCGGTGATCACCGGGTCGACGTGCACCGTGCGCGCGGCGGCGATGAGGTCGCGCACGACGTCGAGGCCGACGACGGGCTGGATGACGGACGCCCGGGGGCCCCCGGCGCCGTCGAGGATGCGGACGGTCGCCGCGTGGTCGGGGTACCCGATGCCGGTCTTCATGATGAAGCGGTCGAGCTGCGCCTCGGGCAGCCGGTAGGTGCCGGCCTGCTCGATGGGGTTCTGGGTGGCGATGACGAGGAACGGGGCCTCGACGTCGTGCGTGACGCCGTCGATCGTGACGTGCCCCTCCTCCATCACCTCGAGCAGCGCCGACTGCGTCTTCGGGCTCGCGCGGTTGATCTCATCGGCGAGCACGATGGTCGCGAAGACGGGCCCGCGGTGGAACGAGAACTCGCCCGAGCGCTGGTCGTAGACGGTGATGCCGGTGATGTCGCCCGGCAGCAGGTCGGGCGTGAACTGCACGCGCGTGGTGGTGCCCCGGATGCTCTGCGCGAGCGCGCGGGCGAGCGAGGTCTTGCCGGTGCCCGGTACGTCCTCGAGCAGCAGGTGCCCCTCGCTGAGCATGGCCGTGAGGCTCAGGCGCACGACGTAGGTCTTGCCCAGCAGCACCTGCTCGACGTTGCCGACGATGCGCGACGAGATGTCGGCGAACCAGCGGGCCTGATCGGGGGTCATCGTCATGGTCGGGGGTGGCCTTCCGATTGGGGGATGCGGGAGCGGGCGGGCGGTGCGGGGCGCGGCGCGATGGCGGGCGGGCGCGCCCTCATGGCTACCACGTCCACGACCGGTCGTACTCCTCGCCGCCCTCGCGGACGCGGATGAACAGCTCGGCGACCTGCCCGGTGGCGAGGGTCATCTCGCAGCGGCCCGCGTCGGTGTCGATCGAGACGACGGCGCCGCCGCGGCAGCTCTGCTCGACGAGGTCGTAGGCCGCGCCGCGGACGGGGCTCCAGGTGATCACGACCGTGCGCACCTCAGGAGCGGTCTCGGTGAACTCGGCCGCGGGCGCCGCATCGATCGCGATGGCCGTCGGCAGGGCGAAGGGGCCCGACCAGGCGCCGCAGAGCAGCGTCTCGTACTGGCGGCAGGCGCGCACCTCGACCGCGAGCGCGGCGCCGTAGTGCGAGCGGTCGGCCGTCGTCAGCGCGGTGGGCAGGGCGACGACGCCCGACTCGGACCGCACGGCGCCGTCGGCGATGAGACGGTACTGCACGCTGTCGACGCGGCCGCCGTCGGCGGTCGTGACGCCGACGAGCGACGAGTCCCACGGTCCGACGTCACCGCCGCGCTGCCGCTCGGGAGCGTTCACGTCGATCGCGGTGACGGCACCCGGGACGGGGCGGGGCGTCGCGCGCACCTCGGCGGCGGCCGTGCATCCCTGCCCGTTGTAGGCGTAGACGACGACGCGGTACTCCGTGTCGGCGGTGAGGCCGGAGACGGTCGTGCTGGTCGCATCGCCGCCGAGGGCGGTGGCGCCCGCGGGCGGATTCGGCTGGGGCGACCCCGACTCGACGCCGGTCACGGTGCAGCTCGGCGCGCTGCCGCCGTCCGACACCCAGACGTAGTGGGTCTGCACGGACCGACCGTTGCCCGCGAACACCGAGGGCCAGGCGACGTCGACCCGGTGGCCGTTGCTGCCCGTGGCGTCGCGCGAGCCGGTCGCGGTGACCGCGCCCACGACGAGGGGCGGGCCCGCCGGCGTGCCCGAGGCCTCGGCGCTCGTCCAGCGGGTGAGCGCCTCGAAGGAGTCGTTGCGCGCGCTGACGCTCACGCCGTACGCCGTGCCGTTCTGCAGCGCGGCGTCGCGCACCGAGACCGCGTACTCCGTGCCGGCGGGATCCGACGCCGGGGCCGGCACCTCGCGGACGACCGGGCCGACCGTGAGCACGTAGCGGGTGATGGGCGAGGCGGAGGCGTCCTGGGCCGGCTTGCGGAACACGACGCGCAGGCCGCCGTCGAGGGCGATGACGGTCGAGATGATCGGCGCGGGCGGCACGAGGTCGCTCCAAACCCGCTCGGCGAGCGAGGTCGGCGCCGACTCGCCCTGCGCGTTGACGGCGACGACGCTCACGCGCACCGCATTGGAGGAGCCGTTGCCGGGGGTCGGCACCGTGCACGGCGAGAACGCGCACTCGACCTCCGCCGTCTGTGCGCCGTCGGCGACCCGGACGACCCTCACGACGAAGCCCTCGATCGGCGCGTTGTTCGAGGCGCCGGGCTGCCACGAGAGCTCCAGCTGACGGTCGCCGTAGCCCTGCACGCGCAGGTCGGTGACCGGGTCGGGGACGTCCTGCACGGAGACCCGCACGGACGCCCACACGTAGCGGTCGGGGTCGTCGGTCGCATCGGCGACCTGGTACTGCAGGTTGGTGTCGGTCGGAGCCGCCGAGCCGGAGACCGTGACCTCGAGCCGCTGCCCGTCGGCGCTCGGCACGATGCGCACGCCGGCCGGCAGGGATGCGCCCTCGAGCCCGCGGATGGCCACGACGCGCAGCGGCTCGGCGGGGAAGGGATTGCCGGCCTGGTCGTTCTGCAGGACGTCGACGACGGTCGTCTCCCCGCGGGGCGCGATCGCCGCGTCGGCCGCGGGGTTGGGAAGCGGACGCGTCGAGGGCACGACCGTCACGGTGATGCGCCCGGCGGTGCCGACGGCCGCGTCGTCGCGCACCCCGACGGTCACGCTCGCGGTCGTGCCGCGCGCGGTGCCCGCCGGCACGCTCGCGACGAGGGTCTGCCCCCGCAGCTCGACCTCGAGGCCGGACTGCGGCCCGCCGAGCACCGAGAACTCCAGCTCGTCGAGGTCGTCGGGGTACGGGTACGAGGTGATGCGCAGCAGGTCGATCTCCCGCTCGCCGCCGGGCTCCATCTCGATCGCCGCGCCGAGCAGCGCGGGCGGCTGGTTCTCGCGCGGGGTCACCTCGATGGGCAGCACGATCGTGGCCACCCGGCCCTCGGGGGCGTCCGCGCTCGCGCCGTCGGTGACCTCGAACGAGATCGAGGCCGGACCGAAGTAGAGGTCGGCCGAGGTGAAGCGCAGCGTGTCCTCGTCGACGACGAGGGCCGAGCCGTCGGCGTTCGTCGCCCGCACGGTCGCGGTGTCGGTCAGCCGCACGCCGTCGTCCCCCACGGCGATGACGTGGTCGTTGATGTCGATCTCGACGGTCTCCTCGCTCACCACGCGGATGAGGGGGGCGCGCCGGTCGAGCTGCGGCAGGGCGTCGTCGGTGCCGGGCACCCAGATGAAGGCGTAGGCGCGCACGTCCGGGTCGACCGGGTGCTGCAGCTCGAAGGGGATGATCTGCCGCTGCTCGCCGACCGTCACGCGGATGCTGCGGTTCGCGAGCACGCGGGCGCCGCCGCCGTCGTAGCCCGGCACGATGCGGAGCGCGAGATCGGCGATCTCGCCCTCGGCGAAGAAGGCCTGCGAGAGCACGTCGACGTCGATGGTCTCGCGATCGAGCACGTCGGCGAGGGTGAGCACGACGTCGCGGGCGACGGGCGGCGTGAGGGGGGCGTCCTCGACCACGTCGACGGTGACGAAGGCCTGGGATGCTCCGCCCGCCTCGCTCACGATCGTGTACACGAATCCGTACCGCCCCGCCCCCTCCGGCGGCACGACCCGCACGAACTGGTCGTCGACCACCGAGGCGACGGCGGTCGGATCGGAGGACTCCACGGCGCTCACCCGCAGCGCCGAGCCGTCAGGGTCGGTGTCGTTCTCGAGCACGGGCACGAGCACGCTCACGCCGGGCCGCACGACCACGAGGTCGTCGTTGGCGATGGGGTTGCGCGCCCCGTCGAGCCGCGGGCTGATACCGACGCGCACGAGGCCCGAGGCGCGCGCCCCGAGGGCGTCGACGACCGTGTAGCGGAACTCGTCGGTGCCGGCCGAGTACTCCCCCGCCGTGTAGACGATCGTGTCGGCCGTCACCTCGGTGACGGTGCCGCGGGAGGGCGCGGTCTGCTGCCCGACGATCTGCACGGAGTCGCCGTCCGGGTCCATGCCCTCGACGGGGATGCGGATGCGCACGGTCTCGCCCGCGATCACCCGCGCGGTGACGGTGCGCGGCACCGGGGCGGCGTTGGTCTCGAGCGACACCTCGCGCACGCTGATCCGCACGGTCGCCTGCGCCCGCTCGAGCCCGAGCGGCCCGGTGATCTCGTACACCGCCGTGTACTCGCCCGGCTGATCCGGCGCGAGGTAGCGCAGCCGGTCGCCGGCGACGAACAGCAGTCCGGAGTCGCCGTCGAGGCCCTGCGGCAGCACGGGCGAGAGCGTGAGCGGCTCGTCGTCGGGGTGCTCGTCGTTGTCGAGCACGGGGATGCTCACGGCGTCGCCGACGCGGACGGTGATCGCGTCGTCGCGGGCGATGGGCGGTTGCAGGCGATCGAGCGGCGGGATCTCGATGACGGTGATCGTGCCCTCCGCCTCCGCCGTGCCGTTGCTGATGCGGTACCGCACGTCGGTGGGCCCGTCGAGCGGCCGGGTCAGCGAGATACGCACGTCGCGCTGGTCGAGGATCTCGGCCCGGATGCCGCTCGCCGGCGGGACGGACGAGATGCCCGTGACGACGAGCACGCCGCCCGCCGGGTCGACGTCGGCCGTCGCGACGGGGACGATCGCGCTCGAGAGCGTGCGCACGAAGGCGGTCTTGGGCACCGTGATCGGCCCCGCTCCCGCTTCGGGCGGCGGCAGCACGTCGACGCGGACCACGCCGGTCGCCGTCACCTCGTTGTCGGTGACGACGTACTCGAGGTAGTGGGTGCGCACCTCGTCGCTCACGAAGCGGAACACCCCGCGGTCGAGGCTCGGGGTGATCGTCGATCCCTGCTTGGCGGGCACCGCGCTGAGCCGGATCGGACCGGATCCGCCCCGGACGTGCACGAGCGGATCGATGCGCACCTCCTCGCCCGCGTAGGCGGAGACCGCGAAGGGCTCGGCGATGATGGGGGTCTGGCCCACGGGCTGCACGGTCACGGCGAGGGTGCCCGCGCCGCTCAGCACCCCGTCGGAGACCGTCAGCGAGACGGGCCGCAGCTCGCCGGCACCGCCCGCCTCGCGCACGGTGACCCGGCCGTCCGGCCGGAAGGTGACGACGTCGGGCTCGGCGATCGCGGCGTCGGCGAGGTAGAGCGGATCGCCGTCGGGGTCCACCCACTCGGCGAGCACCGCGGCCGTGGCCGTGCCGCCCTCGGCGACGAGGGTCTTCGAGGTGCGCAGCTGCACCGGGGGCCCGTTCTCGCCCGCCGCCCGCACGGTGAGGGTGACGACGGCGCTGTCGCTGCCGCCGCGCCCGTCGGTGATCGTGTAGGCGAAGGCGGTCGAGCCGCTCGCCGAGGCCGCGAGCGCGATCTGCAGCTGCTGGCCGCCGCCGACGACGTCCACGCGGCCGAACGCCGGATCGACCGGCTCCACGGCGCTGATGACGAGCACGTCGCCGTTCGGGTCGCTGTCGTTGAGCAGAACCGGCAGCGGCGAGACGCGGCCGGGCCGGGCGCCGAACTCGTCGTCGACGGCGACGGGCGGCTGCGGGGCGACCTCGAGCTCGGGCGGGGTGTCGAGCTCGTCGAGCTGCGCCTGCTGCTCGTCCTCCTCCTCGACGATGAGCTCGTCCCAGTTGTCGATGAGCGCCCCGTCTGACTGCACGGCCCAGGAGGCGCCGGTGCGGGTGTCGTTGAGCACGGCGCGGGAGCCGCGCACCGCGACGGCGAGCTCCGCCGCCGGGTCCATGCCCTCCAGCTCGAGCAGGATCGGCTCCCGGCCGCCGCACTGCCGCCAGGCGGCGCCGTCGCTCCAGGCCGCGAGCACGCAGCCGTCGACGAGCGCGGGCGCGGCCGGCCGGCCGTCGCGGTCGTCCGCGATGATGCGCACGGCGCCCTCCGCGTCGACGGCGAGCAGACCGGCGGGATGCGCGACGAACAGCTCGTCGCCGCCGGGGGCCGACAGCACCGCCTCCGCGGGCGAGTCGATGAACCCGGAGAGGTCGACGGCGCCGACCGCGGTGTGCAGCACCGCCGTGCGCAGCGAGAGCGCGGCCCAGCGGCCGTCGGCGGTGGTCACGGCGACGGGCTCGTCGGGCTCCACGGGCAGCGGCCAGCGCTCGGCGACGCGGTCGGGGGCATCGAGGCGGATGCGCAGCACCTCGGCCGTGCCGGGGGCGGCGGCGATGAGGCCGAGGCGGGCATCCACCACCACGGCGGAGCCGTCGCCGAAGACGAAGGGCGCGGCCGAGGACGAGTCGAAGTCGGTGAGCAGCGCGCGCGGGACGAGCCACGTCTCGCCCGTGCCCCCGCTGTGCACCACCGTCGTCTCGTCGAGCATCAAGAGGCTCGGCGCGTCGGGCGGCAGCGGGACGGTGTCGGAGACCTCGGCGAGGGCCGCGTCGACGATGTCGGCGGTCGCGTTCGCCGCGTCGACCACGACGACGTCGGTCTCGTCCTGCACGACCGCGAGCGCCGAGCCCTCGCCCGCCACCACGGTGTCGAGCGACCCGAGCTGCAGGTTGGCGCGGCCGACCGCCTGCTGCTCGCCGTTCGCGACCCACACCGAGCCGTCGTTGAGGTCGAGCCGTTCGGCCTGGAAGCCCGGGGCCACGATGGCGAGGGTCGTCAGCACGGCGAGCGCGGTGCCGCCGCCGATGCCGCTCAGCGCGGCGGAGCGGTGCCGCGCGAACCACTGCCGGGCGCCCATGTCAGCCCCCCGCCGGCTCGGCGCACTGCTCGGCGCTCGAGGGGCCGACCCGGCCCTCGCGCGCGACGCTCACGGTCAAGCAGACCCGCGAGCCCTCCGGCGCGGCGATGCGGAACTCCGCGGCGCGCTGCACGGTGGCCTCCCCGCCGACGACCCGCACCTGGTAGGCGTCGGTGTCGCGGATGCCCGGGTCGGGCCAGCGGAACGCCACCGTCGCCCCCTCGACGGTCGCGGTCACGTCCGTCACGCGCGGCAGATCGTCGTCGGAGCCCTGGATGGCGAGCACCGCGCCGAGCGCACCGAGCCCGACGACGGCGAGCAGCGATCCGACGAGGATGCCCGCCGCGAGCCGCCCGCGCGGCCGCGGCCGCCGCCCGCCGGTGCCGGTGGCCGCGGTCGGCGCGGCGGCCGGGGCCGCGCGCCGCCGACGCCGGTCCGGACGCGGAGCAGCCGACTCCCCCGCCACCGAGCGCACGATCGTGCGATCGGCCGGGTCGTCGGCCGTGACGAGCGCCCAGTCCTGCACCGCCATGTCGGCGGGCGTCGGCGTGAAGCCGAGCTCGGCCTCGACGGCCTGCAGCTCGCGCACGAACTCGATCGCGCTCTGCTGCCGCCGGGCCGGATCGCGGGACATCCCGCGCCGCAGCACCTGCTCGAGCGAGTCGGGAACGTCGTCCCGCCCAATCGCCGGCAGGCGCCCCCGGGTGATGCGGCTGATCAGCTCGTCGGAGGTGTTGGTGCCGTCGACGACCTCGAAGGGCGAGCGCCCGGCGAGGAGGGAGTGCACGGTCGCGGCGAGCGACCACACCTCGCTCGTCACGGCCCCGGGCGTCGTGTCGAGCAGCACCTCGGGCGCGGACCAGGGGATGGACATCCCGACGGTGTCGTGGGCGCTGGCGGCGCTGAGGCTGGCCGCGATGCCGAAGTCGCTGAGCACGGGGTGGCCGTAGACGGTGGTGAGGATGTTCGAGGGCTTGATGTCGCGGTGCAGCACGCCCTGGCGGTGCGCCGTCTCGACCGCGCTGCCGATCTGCACGCCGATGCGCAGCACCTCGGCGACCGGCATGCGCTCGCGGCGGAAGCGCTCGGCGAGCTGGGCGGAGCAGAGCTCCATGACGAGGTAGGGCCGGCCGTCGGCCGAGATGCTGGCCTGGTAGACGGTGAGGATGCTCGGATGGGCCGACAGCTGCGCCATGAGGTTCGCCTCGGCCTGGAACATCTGCCGAACCGACTCGGTGACGACGTCGGCGAGCATGACCTTCACGGCCACCTGGCGCCGCGGCATGTTCTGCTCGTAGAGGAAGACGTCGGCGAAGCCGCCCGATCCGAGCATCCGGATGTGGCTGAACCCGGCCAGGATCGGCGGGTCCGAGGGTCGACGACGCGCCACGGTTCCCCCCTTCTGCCGCTGTCTGCTCCTCAGTGTAGGGAGTGCGGCATGCGGCGGAGGGCCGCCGCGCTCAGTCCTCGGAGGAGGGGGCGCGCACCACGTCGACGACGACGACGGTGATGTTGTCCCGGCCGCCCTGGGCGAGCGCGGCGTCGACGAGCGCGTTGGCGGTCTCGCGAGCGCTGAGGCGCGCCGCGAGGTGCAGGCGGAGGCGCTCGGAGGGCACCTCCTTCGTGAGGCCGTCGGAGCAGAGCAGCAGGCGCATGCCCGCCTCGAGCGGGATGCGCACGAAGTCGATCTCGGGGTCGACGGAGAAGCCCACGGCGCGCGTGATGACGTTGGCGTCGGGGTGGCTCTCGGCCTCCTCCGCCGTGATCTGGCCGGCGTCGACCATCTCCTGCACCATCGAATGGTCGGTCGTGACCTGCCGCAGCTCGTTGCCGGTGAAGAGGTACACGCGCGAGTCGCCGACGTTGAAGACGGTCACGACCGGGCGGCCCTCGTGCAGGGTGAGCGCGGCGCCCGTCACGGTCGTGCCGATGCCCCGCTCCTCCTCGTCGAGCTCGCCGATGTCGATCGTCGCGCGCTGCAGCGCCTCGATGATGCGATCCGGATCGACGAAGTCGCCGTCGACGGCGGCCTGCAGCCGCCGGACGACCGAGTCGCTCGCCCGGTCGCCGTGCGCGTGCCCGCCCATGCCGTCGGCCACCGCGAAGAGCGGCACGTCGGCGAGGTAGCTGTCCTCGTTCGCGGCGCGCCGGTAGCCGACGTGGGTGACGCCGTGCCACGAGAGCTCGACGACGTCGGCGCGATCGGGGAGGGCGAGGATGTGTCGCACAGTGCTGCGGCCGAGCGCGGTCACGGGCGTCTCCGTAGGGGGATTCGAGGGGCGGGCGGGCGTCGAGCGGCGGGGCGGTGGCGAGGCGGCGAGGGTCAGGTCGCTCGGGGATCGATCGCCTGGACGGCGATGTCGATCCCGTCTCCGAGCGAGACGACCGAGCCGGGGAGCACCGCGCAGGACTCTCCGGGGCGGAGCCGGCGGACCGACCCACGGGGCAAGTGTACGACGATGCCGTTGGACGAACCGAGATCGGTCACCACGAGGGCGCTGCCGAGCTGCTCGATGCGCGCGTGCCGCGCGGAGACGCCCCGGCGGTCGGCCGGCACGACGATGCGCAGCGGGGCGGGCGTCTCGGGCATCCGCACCGCCGCGGGGCGCCGCCCGATGACGACGGGGCGGTCCAGCGGCACGTCGCGGTCGACGCCCGGGATGCGCAGGGTCGCGAGCGGCGCGGGCGCGGCGGGCGGGGCCGCGTCGCCGGGCTCGTCCGGCGGCCGCGGGGGCAGCACCGCCGCGTAGAGCGGGGCGCCCTCGGGCACGCCGAGCGGCACCGTGGGCGGGATATCCGGCTCGATCAGCCGGATGACGGTGGCCTCGTCGGCGCCGGGGTCGGCGCGGTCCTCCACCGGTCGCGCGTCCGTCGGCGCGAGCGGGCGTCGGGGGCGGATGACCGTGTCGTCGTGCTCGCCCTCGTGCGCCATGCCCTGAACGCTACCGCGCGCCGCTCACTCCCCCAGGAAGCTCATGACGTGCTTGAGGCGCGTGTAGTCCTCGAACCCGTAGTGCGAGAGGTCCTTGCCGTAGCCGGAGTGCTTGAAGCCGCCGTGCGGCATGTCCGAGACGAAGGGGATGTGCGTGTTGATCCACACGCAGCCGAAGTCGAGGTCGCGGCTCAGGCGCATCGCGCGGGCGTGGTCGGCCGTCCACACGCTCGCCGCGAGCGCGTACCGCACCCCGTTCGCGAGCGCGAGCGCCTCGGCCTCGTCGCGGAAGCTCTGCACGGTCAGCAGCGGCCCGAACACCTCCTCCTGCACGGCCTCGTCGTCCTGGCGCATGCCCGTGACGAGCGTCGCCTCGTGGAAGTAGCCGCGCTCCCCCTGGCGCCGTCCGCCGGCGACGATCTCGGCGTGCGCGGGCAGCCGCTCGACCATGCCCTGCACGCGCGCGAGCTGGTCGGCGTTGTTGAGCGCGCCGTACAGGATGCCCTCCTCGTGCGGCGCGCCGGTGCGGGCGTGCCCGGCGATGCGGGCGGCGAGCGCCGCGACCACCGCGTCGTGGATCGACTCGTGCACGAGCACCCGGGTGGCGGCCGTGCAGTCCTGACCGCCGTTGACGTAGGCGGCGAGCACGAGGCCCTCGGCGACCGCGGCCGGGTCGGCGTCGGCGAAGACGAGCGCGGGCGCCTTGCCGCCGAGCTCGAGGTGCACGCGCTTGAGCCCCTGCGCGGCGGAGCGGGCGACCTCCATCCCCGCGCGCACCGAGCCGGTGATCGCGACCATCTGGGGGGTGGGATGCTCCACGAGCGCCGCCCCCGTGCCGCGGTCGCCCAGCACGACGTTGAGCACCCCGGCCGGCAGGTGCTCCGCGGCGATCTCGGCCAGCAGCAGCGTCGACTGCGGGGTCGTGTCGGAGGGCTTCAGCACCACGGTGTTGCCCGCGGCGATGGCCGGAGCGATCTTCCACACCGCCATGTTGAGCGGGTAGTTCCACGGCGTCACCTGCCCGATGACCCCGATGGGCTCGCGGCGCACGTACGAGGTGTGCCCGGCGAGGTACTCCCCCGCCGAGCGGCCGTCGAGGTCGCGCGCGGCGCCGGCGAAGAAGCGCAGCTGGTCGACGGACTGGTCGATCTCGTCGGCGACGAGGGTGGCGCGGGGCTTTCCGGTGTCCTGCGACTCGAGGTCGGCGAACTCCTCGGCGCGCGCCTCGACCGCGTCGGCGAGGCGGAACAGCGCGAGCTGCCGCTGCGCGGGGGTCGTGCGGCCCCAGCCGACGAAGGCGCGCTCCGCCGCGCGGTAGGCGGCGTCGACCTCCTCGGGCGTGCTGACGGGCGCCTGCGCGTAGACCTCCTCCGTCGCGGGATCGACGAGCGCGAGGGACTCGGCGGAGCGGCTGGCGACCCGCTCGCCGTCGATGACGTTGGACAGGATGCGGTCGGCGCGCGCGGCAGCAGGGCTCATGCCCGGAACAGTACCGGGCCTCCGCGCCGGATTCCAGAGCGGAGGCGACGGAATCAGTCGCGAATCCGCCGTTGCGGATACGGATTCACTTGTCAAACACTGTTTCGACTGTCAAGATCGGGTCATGGCAGCCCGCAGTAAGCCCGTGCAGCTCGATGAGGTCTCGAAAGCGATCATCGAGCAGCTGCAGGACGACGGCCGCCGGTCGTACGCCGAGATCGGCAAGCACGTCGGACTCAGCGAGGCCGCCGTGCGCCAGCGGGTGCAGAAGCTCACCGAGTCGGGCGTCATGCAGGTCGTCGCCGTCACCGATCCGATGCAGCTCGGCTTCTACCGCCAGGCGATGATCGGCATCCGCGTGACGGGCGACGCCACGCACGTCGCCGACACGCTCGCCGCCATCGCCGAGGTCGACTACGTCGTGCTCACGGCCGGCAGCTTCGACATCCTCGCCGAGGTCGTCTGCGAGAACGACGACGACCTCATCACCCTGCTCAACACGCGCATCCGCGGTATCGAGGGCGTGCTCTCGACCGAGACCTTCGTCTATCTACGACTGCAGAAGCAGTTCTACAACTGGGGAACACGATGAAACTCCTGAAGAGCAAGAAGAAGACCACCGCCGACGCGACCACCGCGCACGAGGCGCACGCCGCGCCCGCCGCGGCGGTGAAGAAGCTCACGGGGCCCGCCGCGGCCGCCGAGGCCGCGATGCAGAAGAAGGCCAAGGACCACCTCTGGATGCACTTCGCGCGCCAGTCGGGCATGGCCGCCGGCAACGGGGTGCCCATCATCGTCAAGGGCGAGGGGCACCACATCTGGGACAGCCTCGGCAACAAGTACATCGACGGCCTCTCCGGCCTCTTCGTCGTGCAGCTGGGCCACGGCAACCAGCGCCTGGCCGAGGCCGCCCGCAAGCAGGCCGAGGAGCTCGCGTTCTTCCCGCTGTGGTCCTACGCGCATCCCACCGCCATCGAGCTCGCCGACCGCCTCGCCGACTACGCGCCCGGCGACCTCAACCGCGTGTTCTTCACCACCGGCGGCGGTGAGGCCGTCGAGTCGGCGTGGAAGCTCGCCAAGCAGTACTGGAAGCTCGTCGGCAAGCCGATGAAGCACAAGGTCATCTCGCGCGCCGTCGCCTACCACGGCACGCCGCAGGGCGCGCTCGCGATCACGGGCATCCCCGGCATGAAGGAGATGTTCGAGCCGCTCACGCCCGGCGGGTTCCGCGTGCCGAACACGAACTACTACCGCGCCGAGGAGATGGGCTTCCACGGCACCCTCGAGGAGTTCGGCCAGTGGGCCGCCAACCGCATCGAGGAGATGATCCTGTTCGAGGGCCCCGACACCGTCGCGGCCGTCTTCCTCGAGCCGGTGCAGAACTCCGGCGGCTGCTTCCCGCCGCCCCCCGGCTACTTCCAGCGCGTGCGCGAGATCTGCGACCAGTACGACGTGCTGCTCGTCAGCGACGAGGTCATCTGCGCCTACGGCCGCACCGGCTACATGTTCGCCTGCGAGGGCTTCGGCTACGTGCCCGACATCATCACCTCGGCCAAGGGCCTGACCTCCGGCTACTCGCCCCTCGGCGCGATGATCGTCAACGAGAAGGTCTACGCGCCCTTCACCGAGGGCACGACGGCGTTCTACCACGGGTACACCTTCGCGGGGCATCCCGTCTCGGCCGCCGTCGCCCTGGAGAACCTCAACATCTTCGAGGAGGAGGGCATCCTCGAGCACGTGCGCGAGAACTCGCCGAAGTTCCGCGCGGCGCTCGAGCGGCTGCTCGACCTGCCCATCGTCGGCGACGTGCGCGGCGAGGGATACTTCTTCGGCATCGAGCTGGTGAAGAACAAGGAGACGAAGGAGACCTTCAGCGAGGCGGAGTCCGAGCGCCTGCTGCGCGGCTTCCTCTCCAAGGCGCTCTTCGACGCGGGCCTCTACTGCCGCGCCGACGACCGCGGCGACCCCGTCATCCAGCTCGCCCCGCCGCTCACCATCGGCCCGGCCGAGTTCGACGAGATCGAGGGCATCCTGCGGAAGGTGCTCACCGAGGCGGGGAAGCTGCTCTGAGCGGTCCCGCCGCTCCCCGCACCGACGCCGACTACCGCGGGCTCAGCCTCTGGCACGACACGGTCGACGACGATCTGACCCCGCGCGCGCCGCTCGACGGCGACGACACGGCCGACGTCGCGATCATCGGCGCGGGGCTCACCGGCCTGTGGACGGCGTACGAGCTGCAGAAGCGCGACCCCGGTCTGCGCATCCTGCTGCTCGAGAAGGAGATCGCCGGCTTCGGCGCCAGCGGCCGCAACGGCGGCTGGGTCTCGGCGCTGTTCCCGCAGTCGACCGCGGCGCTCGCGCAGCGCCACGGTCGCGAGGCCGCTCTCGCGATGCGCCGCGCCATGATCGGCACGGTCGACGAGGTCGGCCGCGTGATCGCCGAGGAGGGCATCGACGCCGGCTACGCGAAGGGCGGCACGGTCGTCTTCGCCCGCTCCGAGAACCAGTGGCGGGATGCCCGGGCCGAGGTCGCGCGCGCCGCGGGCTTCGGCGTCGACCGGCTCGAGCTCTGGGGTGCCGATCGCGTGCGCGCCGCCGGGTCGCTCGGCGCCGTGTTCGACCCGGCCTGCGCCCGCGTGCACCCCGCGCAGCTCGTGCGGTCGCTCGCCCGCATCGTGGAGCACCGCGGTGCGATCATCCGCGAGCGGACGACGGTCGAGTCGTGGGGGCCCGGCGAGGTGCTCACCGATCGCGGCCGGGTGCGCGCCCGCCGCATCGTCGTCGCGCTCGAGGGCTACGCCGCCGCCGTGCCGCAGACCCGCCGGCGGGTGCTGCCGCTCTACTCGCTCATGATCGGCACCGAGCCGCTGCCCGCGAGCGTCTGGGACGAGCTCGGCATCGAGCACGGGCAGACCTTCTCCGACGGCCGCCACCTCGTCATCTACGGCCAGCGCACCGCCGACGACCGGCTCGCCTTCGGCGGGCGCGGCGCCCGCTACCACTTCGGCAGCACCATCGCGCCGCAGTACGACCGCGTCGAGGCGGTCTTCGAGCACCTCGTCGCGACCGTGCGCGAGCTCTTCCCCTCGGTCGGGGACCTGACCGTGACCCATCGCTGGGGCGGTCCGCTCGGCGTGCCCCGCGACTGGCACGCGAGCGTGCAGTACGACCGGGTGACGGGCATCGCCTCGGCCGGCGGCTACGTCGGCGACGGCCTGTCGACCACCAACCTCGCCGGGCGCACCCTCGCCGACCTCCTCACGGAGCAGGACACCGAGCTGACGCGCCTGCCGTGGGTCGGGCACCGCTCCCCCTCCTGGGAGCCCGAGCCGCTGCGGTTCCTCGGGGCCAACGCCGGTCTGCTCGCCATGACGGCCGCCGATCGCGAGGAGCGCCTCACCGGGCGCGGCTCGCTCATCCTGCGCGCGATGGCACCGCTGATCGGGCACTGAGCCGGTCGGGCCGCAGCGCCGCCCGCACCCGGGGCGCCCCTGCGACGGGCGAACCCAGCCCGCGTGCAGGAGGCTCGGAGCGAACGACCGTACTCTCATCAGCGGAGAGGAGAGCCATGGTCACCATGCAGACCCGCAGTCGTGCGGTCGAGCGCAGCACCGTGCGCTCCGCCGCCGCCCTCGTCGGCTTCTTCGGCATCGCCTTCCTCGTCGCCGCCTTCGGCTCCGCCATCTCCGCCCCCGCGATCGAGGGCTGGTACGCCGACACCCCCAAACCGATGTGGAACCCGCCGAACGCGATCTTCGGCCCGGTCTGGACGGTGCTGTACAGCGCGATGTCCGTCGCCGCCTGGCTGGTGTGGCGCAGTCCCGCCACGGAGGCCCGCCGGCGGGCGCTCTCGATCTACGTCGCGCAGCTCATGATCAACGCCGTGTGGACTCCGGCCTTCTTCGGCCTCGGCTCGGTCGTCGGCGCCGCGGGCATCTGGGTCGCCCTCGTCATCATCGTCGTGCTCGACTTCATGGTGCTCGCCGCCATCATCCGCTTCGCGGAGGTCAGCAAGCCCGCCGCGGCGCTGCTCATCCCCTACTGGTTCTGGGTGCTGTTCGCCACCACGCTCAACGCCGCGATCGCCGTCCTCGCGGTCTGACGGGGCCGCCGCGGGTACCGTGGACGGCGTGACCACCCCGGCCGTCCGCTCGACCCGCTCCCGGGCATCCCGCATCGGTCGCGGCGCGCTCATCGCGGTCGCGGTGGTCGCGATCGTCGCCCAGGGCGGCGTCATCGCCGGGGCCGCGTGGGTCGCCGCGAACCCTCGACCGGTGTCGGACGCCCTCACCGTGTGGACGAACGACCTCGACCCCCGCATCGAGGGCTACGCCGCGCAGGCGGGCCTGAGCGAGCGGGGCCGGTTCCTGCTGGCGGCGAGCCTGCCCGAGATCCTGGCGCCGGCGGAGTTCGAGCGGGTGTGCCGCGTCTCCGCCCCCGGCATCGGGGTGCTCGGCTGCTACGCCCTCGAGGAGGGGCGCATCCACCTGTACGACGTCACCGACGACGACCTCTCGGCCCTCGAACCGGTCGTCGCCGCGCACGAGATGCTCCACGCCGCCTGGGATCGGCTCGAGCCCGAGGAGCGCACCGCGCTCGTCGAGCCGCTCGAGGCCGCCTTCGCCGCGCTCGGCCCCGATCACGAGCTCGTGGAGCGCATCGCCGGCTACGAGGAGCGCGACCCGGCCTCGCGCATCCCCGAGCTCTACGCGATCATCGGCACCGAGGTGCGCGGCGGCGAGGGCCCGGGGCTCGCCCCCGTGCTCGAGCAGCACTACGCGACCTTCTTCGCCGACCGCTCGCGGGTCGTGGCGCTCGCCGAGCAGGTGCAGTCGCTCTTCGCCCAGCTCGAGCAGCA
Source organism: Microcella flavibacter (assembly GCF_012530535.1). Taxonomy (NCBI): domain Bacteria; kingdom Bacillati; phylum Actinomycetota; class Actinomycetes; order Micrococcales; family Microbacteriaceae; genus Microcella; species Microcella flavibacter. The sequence goes on along the minus strand of NZ_CP051299.1, from coordinate 1,105,651 downwards.
GCTGCTCGCGCTCGCCGCCCGCGTCGACGAGCTCTCGGCGCGCATCGTGAGCGAGCAGGAGGCGTACCGCGTCGACTCCGACGCCTTCACCGCCGACCTCGCCGTGTTCGAGGAGCGCGCGGCGACCCCCGGCGGCTACCGCAGCCAATCCGTTTTCCTCGCCGATCGCGGCGCCCTCATCGAGCGGCAGGATGCTCTGCGCGCGCGACGCGACGCCACGAACGCCCTCGTCGACGAGCACAACGCGCTGCTCGTCGAGCTCGAGACCCTCAACGCCGAGGCCGCCGCGCTCAACCAGGCGATCAACGTCGAGGCGCAGCCGCTCGCGGGGACGGCCCCGGCCGAGGGCGACGTCGAGGAGGCGCCCCCCGGCGGCTGAGCCGGCGCACGGGCGACGGTCAGTACGAGGTGAGTCCCCCGCTGCCGGGCGGGAAGATCGCGTCGATCGCGTCGAGGTCCTCGAGGCTCGGCGTCCAGGCGTCCGCAGCCCCGGCGTTCTGCACGACCTGCTCGGGGGTGGTCGCGCCCGCGATCACGCTCGTGAGGGACGGGCGGCTCAGCAGCCAGCCGATCGTGGCCTCGAGCATCCCGACGCCGCGGTCGGCGCAGAGGGCCGCGTAGGCCTCCATCGCGTCCCACGGCGCATTCGCGACCAGGTGCGGGCGCTGGCGCATGATGCGGGTGTCGGCGGGGCCGCCCTCGCGCGTGAACTTGCCGGTGAACAGGCCGTTGTGCAGCGGGAAGTAGGGCAGCAGGCCCACGCCGCTCGCCTCGGCCGCCGGCAGCAGCTCGGCGTCCGCGCCGCGCACGAGCAGGCTGTACTCGTTCTGGGCGGAGACGAAGCGGGGGTGCCCGTGCCGCTCGGCGAGCAGGTCGGCCTGCACGAGCTGCCACGCGGCGAAGTTCGAGTGGCCGTAGTAGCGGATCTTGCCCTCGTCGACGAGCTCGTGCAGCGCCGCCAGGGTCTCCTCGATCGGGGTCAGTGGGTCGGGTGTGTGGAACTGGTACAGGTCGATCCAGTCGGTCTGCAGGCGCCGCAGCGAGCCCTCCACCGCGAGCCGGATGTAGCGCCGCGAGCCCTTCGCTCCCCAGTGCGGCAGCGGGCTGTCGTAGTCGGCGTGGCCGAACTTGGTGGCGAGCACCACCTCGTCGCGGCGGCCCTTCAGCGCGTGACCCATCATCGTCTCGCTGCGGCCGTAGGCGTAGCCGTAGATGTCGGCGCCGTCGAGCAGCGTGATGCCGGCGTCGATCGCGGCGTGCAGCACGCGGTCGGTGCCCTCCTGCGACTCGGTCGCCGTGCCGGGCCGGCCGAAGTTGTTGCAGCCGAGACCGACCGTCGAGACGCGGAGCCCGCTGCGGCCGAGGGTGCGGTAGGTCATGTCGCTCATGCCCTCCATCCTCGCGCACGCGCGCTCCGGCGTCCTCCGCGGCCGTCTGCCGCTCCTCCCCCGGGGACGGTTCGGGATGCTCCTCCCCCGCGTCCGATTCCCGCCGGAGCCGCCCCGGCCCCCGCGCTAGCCTCGAGCCATGCCGACCCTCACCGACGCCCCCGCCGCGGCTGCCTCCGCCGCCCCTGCCTCCGCCGCACCCGCCGCCGCCCGCCCGCTCGTCGCCTCGGCCGCGGCCATCGCGGCCCGCGCCACCGCGCGCCGCGTCATCGACTCCCCGATCGGCCGCATCCTGCTGCTCGGCGACGGCGACCACGTCACGCTGCTCGAGATCGAGGGCGCGCACGGCTTCCGCTCGCCCGAGCCCTCCGCGCCCCTCGACGGCGACGCCGTGCTCGACGCGGCCGCGACCCAGCTCGACGAGTACTTCCACGCCGGCCGGCAGCGCTTCGACGTGCCCGTGCTGCTGCAGGGCACGGCGTTCCAGCAGCAGATCTGGCAGCAGCTGCGCGCGATCCCCTTCGGCGAGACCCGCACCTACGGCGAGCTCGGCATCGCGAGCGGCCGGGCGACGGCGGGCCGCGCGGTCGGCGGCGCGGTCGGCGCGAACCCCGTCCCCCTGCTCATCCCGTGCCACCGCGTGCTGGCCGGCGACCGCCGCATCACGGGGTACAGCGCGGGCGCGGGAGTGCCCACCAAGGTGCAGCTGCTCGACCTCGAGGGCATCGCGCACCGCTGATGGCCGTCACCCCCGACCTGCGCATCGGCCCCGACGAGCTGCCGCGCTGCGGCTGGGTCGGCGACGACCCCGAGTACCGGCGCTACCACGACGAGGAGTGGGGGCGGCCCCTGCACGGCGACCGGCCGTTGTTCGAGAAGCTCAGCCTCGAGGCCTTCCAGTCGGGACTCTCCTGGATCACCATCCTGCGTCGGCGGGAGGGCTTCCGCGCCGCCTTCGACGGCTTCACGATCGAGACGGTCGCCGCCTACGACGAGCGGGATGCCCAGCGCCTGCTCCTCGACGAGCGCATCATCCGCAACCGCGCGAAGATCGCCGCGACCATCGCGAACGCGCGAGTGCTGCACGACTGGCTGCAGCAGGAGCCCGGAGCGCTCGACGCCCTCGTCTGGTCGCACGCCCCGGCCGCGGACTCCCGTTCCCGCCCGCGCACCCTCGCCGAGGTGCCCGCGACCACGGAGCGGTCGACGGCGCTCGCCCGGGCGCTCAAGGCGCGCGGCCTGCGCTTCGTCGGCCCGACGACCGCCTACGCGCTCATGCAGTCCGCGGGCCTCGTCGACGACCACGTCGCCGGGTGCTGGCGCGCGCAGGGCTGAACAGGAGCGTCGGGCCTCGTGGGTCGGCGCTCGAGGAGCAGCCCTCGTCGGTCAGCCCTCGCGGGCGACGAGCTCGAGCTCGCCGGGAGCACCGTGGCGCAACGTCCATCCCGTTCCGGCGGCCGCGGCGATGAGCCCCTCCACCGAGGCGGGCACGGAGCCCTGCTCGAGCAGGTCGCGCACGAAGAGCCCCTTCGACTTCTTGTTGAAGTGGTTGAGCGCCCGCACGGCGCCGTCCGCCGACTCGGCCACCACCCGCACGAACAGCGCATCCGCGCGGGCGGGCAGCGGGCCGAGCGCGGCGTAGCCCTCCGACCGCAGGTCGACGACGGGGCCCTCGTGCCGTTCGAGCACGGGGCCGATGACAGGCGCCCAGCGGCGCTTCAGCGGCCCCCCCGGCAGGCGCGAGGAGTGCGAGAGCCGGTACGCGGGCACGGCGTCCTCCGCCCCGATGAGCCCGAGCAGCGCCGAGTGGATGCGCACGTGGCGCCCCGCCCGCTCGCGAGCGGGCGCGCTCAGGGTCGGCGCGTCCAGCGCGTCGAACAGCACGCCCGTGTACCGCTCGAGCGCCGGCATGAGCGGGCTGGTGCGCAGCGCACGATCGCGGGCGAGCTCCGCCTCGGCGATCTTGTGGCCCACGCCGAGCGCGCGCGCGGCCTGCGCGTCGTCGCCGGCGACGAGCTGCTCGAGGGCGGCGAGGGTCGCGAGACGGGCATCCCGCACCGCCGCGTCGTCGGCGTGAAGCAGCGCATCGAGATCGAGGGCGGAGCCGGCCGCGCCGCCGTCGCGCTTCGTCTCGGAGGGCGGCAGCAGGAGCAGCAGGGTCACGACCGCAGGAAGGCGACCGCCTCGGCCACCAGCTGCTCGAGCGGGGCGACCGTGTCGAGCACGAGCCGGGGGGCGGCGTCGGCCTCGCCCGACCACGGCGCGTACTCCTCGAGGCTCTGCTCGACGGCGTGCCAGGTCGGCTCGACCAGGTGGGCCAGGTCGCGCTGGCGCTGCTCGAGGCGACGGCGGTGCAGCTCGGTGTCGCTGCAGACGACCTCGACGAAGCGCAGCTCCACGCCGTGCCGCCGCGCGAGGCCGACCCACTGGTCGCGCGCAGGAGCGACGGCGTTCACGGCGTCGACGATGACCGCAGGGCTCGTACGCAGCACCGCGTCGGCGATCGTCTCGGCGACGAGGTACGCCGCGAGACCGGTCGGCTGATCACTGTCGATGCCGGCCTGCAGGATCGCCGACTCGACCGGGTCCACCGAGACCACCGGCGCGGAGAGCGCCTGCGCGATCCGCTCCGCGATCGTGCTCTTGCCCGAGCCGGGGAGCCCGGCCATGGCGATCAGCACGTCAGGAGAGCAGTTCGGCCTGGCCCGCGACGATCGTCACGGTGTTGTTCTCGACCGAGAGGAACCCGTCCTCCGCGCGCGCCGTCACGACCGCGCCCGAGACGGGCGTGATCCGCACCTCGCCGGCGCCGAGGATCCCGAGGAGGGGCTCGTGGCCGGGGAGGATGCCGATCTCACCCTCGGTGGTGCGCGCGACGATCTGCTTCGCGGCGCCCGACCAGACCTCGCGGTCGGCCGAGACGACGCTCACGCTGAGCTCGGCCACGGTTAGCCGTTCTCCTTCTGGATGCGCGCCCACGCCTCTTCGACGTCGCTGATCGCACCGACGTTGAAGAACGCCTGCTCGGCCACGTGGTCGAACTCGCCCTTCGCGATCGCGTCGAACGACTCGATGGTCTCCTTCAGCGGGACGGTCGAACCCTCGACGCCCGTGAACTTCTTGGCCATGTAGGTGTTCTGCGAGAGGAACTGCTGGATCCGGCGCGCACGCGACACCGTGATCTTGTCCTCCTCGCTGAGCTCGTCGACACCGAGGATGGCGATGATCTCCTGCAGCTCCTTGTTCTTCTGGAGGATCTGCTTGACGGTCGTCGCGACGCGGTAATGGTCCTCGCCCAAGTAGCGGGGGTCGAGGATGCGCGAGGTCGAGGTGAGCGGGTCGACGGCCGGGTAGAGGCCCTTCGACGCGATCTCACGGCTGAGCTCGGTCGTCGCGTCGAGGTGGGCGAAGGTCGTCGCCGGGGCCGGGTCGGTGTAGTCGTCGGCGGGCACGTAGATGGCCTGCAGCGAGGTGATCGAGTGGCCGCGCGTCGAGGTGATGCGCTCCTGCAGGATGCCCATCTCGTCGGCGAGGTTCGGCTGGTAGCCCACCGCGGAGGGCATGCGGCCCAGCAGCGTCGAGACCTCGGAGCCCGCCTGCGTGAAGCGGAAGATGTTGTCGATGAAGAGCAGGACGTCCTGGTTCTGCACGTCGCGGAAGTACTCGGCCATGGTGAGGGCAGAGAGGGCGACGCGGAGACGCGTTCCCGGCGGCTCGTCCATCTGGCCGAAGACGAGGGCGGTCTTGTCGAAGACGCCCGCCTCCTCCATCTCGAAGATGAGGTCGTTGCCCTCACGGGTGCGCTCGCCGACGCCGGCGAACACGGAGACGCCGCCGTGGTCCTGCGCCACGCGCTGGATCATCTCCTGGATGAGGACGGTCTTGCCCACGCCGGCACCGCCGAACAGGCCGATCTTGCCACCCTGCACGTACGGGGTGAGGAGGTCGATGACCTTGATGCCGGTCTCGAAGAGCTGGGTCTTCGACTCGAGCTGGTCGAATGCCGGGGGCTTGCGGTGGATGGGCCAGCGCTCGGAGACCTCGACGGCAGCGCCGGGCTCGCCGTTGAGCACCTCGCCGAGCACATTGAAGACCTTGCCCTTGGTGACGTCGCCGACGGGCACGGTGATCGGCTCGCCGGTGTCGCGCACCTCCTGGCCGCGGACGAGCCCGTCGGTCGGCTTGAGGGCGATCGCGCGGACGAGGTCGTCGCCGAGGTGCTGGGCGACCTCGAGGGTCAGCGTCGTCGACTCGTCGCCGATGGTGACGGTCGTCTGCAGCGCGTTGTAGATGCCGGGGATGGCGTCATGCGGGAACTCGATGTCGACGACCGGACCGGTCACGCGGGCGATGCGGCCCACGCCGGCGCCCGAGGTCGGGGTGTGGTCGCCCGCGCGGGCGGCGGGCTCGTTCGCGGCGGGGGTCGTCCCGGCGGGTGCTGTCGTGGTCATGGCTTCCCTTTTCTCGTGCGTTCTACTTGGCCGAGCTCAGGGCGTCGGCGCCGCCCACGATCTCGGAAATCTGCTGGGTGATCTCCGACTGGCGGGCGTTGTTGGCTAGTCGGGTGTAGTCGGTGATGAGCTTGTCGGCGTTGTCGCTGGCCGACTTCATGGCCTTCTGACGCGCGGCGTGCTCGGAGGCGGCCGACTGCAGCATCGCGTTGAAGATGCGGCTCTCGATGTAGACGGGCAGCAGCCCGTCGAGCACCCTGTCGACCTCGGGCTCGAACTCGTACAGGGGCAGCACCTCGCTCGAGGCGGGCGCCTCGACGCCCTCGACGACCTCGAGCGGCAGGATGCGCACGACCTCGGGGGTCTGCGTCACCATGCTGACGAAACGGTTGTAGACGATGTGGATCTCGTCCACGCCGCCCTCCGCCGTCGGCTGCACGAAGCGGGCCACGAGCGCGTCGCCGATCTCCTTCGCGGTGGAGAACTCGGGCTGGTCGGTGCCGCCCGTCCACGCCTGCTCGACGTCGATGCGCCGGAAGGAGAAGTACGCGACCGCCTTCCGGCCGACGAGGTAGAAGACGACCTGCTTGCCCTCGCCCTCGAGGCGCGAGCGCAGCTCCCCGGCCTCGCGCATGATCTGCGAGCTGAAGGCGCCGGCGAGACCGCGGTCGGAGGTGAACAGCACCACCGCGGCGCGCGTGGGGTTCTCGGCCTCGGTCGTGAGGATGTGGTCGACGTTCGAGTACGTCGCGACGGCCGACACGGCCCGCGTGACGGCGCGCGAGTACGGGCCGGAGGCCTTCACCCGGGCCTGCGCCTTCTGAATGCGCGAGGCGGAGATCAGCTCCATGGCACGAGTGATCTTCTTGGTCGTCTGGGCAGACTTGATCTTCTGCCGGTAGACCCGAAGTTGCGCTCCCATGTCCCTTGCTTTCCTGTAGTCGGTGGTGGAGTCGATGTGCGGCGGGGGCGGCTGCGCCCCGCGCTGGTGGGGCCCGGTGGATGCGCGAGAGCGGCATCCACCGGGCGCCCGATCAGCGCTTCTGCTTGACGATCTTCTCCTGCTGGATCTCGTCCTCGCCGATGGCGTCGAACTGCTCGGCCCCGGGGGCCGAGCCGTCGCCGGCCTGGAACTCGGTGACGAACTGGTCGACGGCCTTCTCGAGGGCGGCCTCGGTGTCGGCGTCGAGCACGTTCGACTCGCGCAGCGTCGTGAGCACGTCGGTGTTGCGGCCGAGGTGGTCGATGAGCTCGCGCTCGAACCGCAGGACGTCCTCGACGGGGATGGTGTCGAGCTTGCCCTTGGTGCCGGCCCAGATCGAGACGACCTGCTCCTCGACGGGGTACGGCGAGTACTGCGGCTGCTTGAGCAGCTCGGTGAGGCGGGCGCCCCGGGCGAGCTGACGGCGGCTGGCAGCGTCGAGGTCGGAGGCGAACATCGCGAAGGCCTCGAGCGAGCGGTACTGCGCGAGCTCGAGCTTCAGCGTGCCGGAGACCTTCTTGATGCTCTTGACCTGGGCGTCGCCGCCGACGCGCGACACCGAGATGCCGACGTCCACCGCGGGGCGCTGGTTCGAGTTGAAGAGGTCGGACTGGAGGAAGATCTGGCCGTCCGTGATCGAGATCACGTTGGTCGGGATGTACGCCGAGACGTCGTTGGCCTTCGTCTCGATGATCGGGAGACCCGTCATCGAGCCCGCGCCCAGCTCGTCCGAGAGCTTGGCGCAGCGCTCGAGCAGACGGGAGTGCAGGTAGAAGACGTCACCGGGGTAGGCCTCGCGTCCCGGCGGACGGCGCAGGAGGAGCGACACGGCGCGGTACGCCTCGGCCTGCTTCGACAGGTCGTCGAAGATGATGAGGACGTGCTTGCCGCCGTACATCCAGTGCTGGCCGATGGCCGAGCCGGTGTAGGGGGCGAGGTACTTGAAGCCGGCGGGGTCGGAGGCGGGGGCCGCGACGATCGTCGTGTACTCCATCGCGCCGGCGTCCTCGAGGGCGCCCTTCACCGCGGCGATGGTCGAGCCCTTCTGGCCGACGGCGACGTAGATGCAGCGCACCTGCTTGGTGGCGTCGCCCGACTCCCAGTTGGCCTTCTGGTTGATGATCGTGTCGATCGCGATGGCGGTCTTGCCGGTCTGGCGGTCGCCGATGATGAGCTGGCGCTGGCCGCGGCCGACGGGGATCATGGCGTCGATCGCCTTGATGCCGGTCTGGAGGGGCTCGTGCACGCTCTTGCGCTGCATGACGCCGGGGGCCTGGAGCTCGAGCGCGCGGCGACCCTCGTCGACGATGTCGCCGAGACCGTCGATGGGCGCGCCGAGCGGGTCGACCACTCGACCGAGGTAGGCGTCGCCGACGGGGACGGAGAGGACCTCGCCCGTGCGGGTGACCTCCATGCCCTCGACGATGCCGGTGAACTCGCCGAGCACGACGACGCCGATCTCGTTCTCGTCGAGGTTCTGGGCGAGGCCCAGCGTGCCGTCGGCGAAGCGGATGAGCTCGTTCGCCATCACGCCGGGCAGGCCCTCGACGTGCGCGATGCCGTCGGCCGCGTCGGTGACGCGACCGACCTCGGTGGCCGCGGCCGCGCCGGGCGCGTAGCCCTTGGCGAAGTTCTTCAGCGCGTCGCGGATCTCGTCCGGGCTGATCGTCAGTTCTGCCATGTTCTTCCCTTTTCGTTCGACCCGTCCGGGGGACGGATCGTCTGGTGTGACGGCGAAGGCCTAGCCGGCCAGCCGGAGCTTGAGTTCGGAGAGTCGCGCCGCGATGCTGCCGTCGACGACCTCGTCGCCGACCTGCACGCGCACGCCGCCGATGACGGCGGGGTCGACGACCTGATTGAGCGTGTGCTCGCGGCCGTACCGGCGCGCGATGCTCTGCGCGATGGCGCTGCGCTGCTCGCCCGTGAGCGGCCGGGCGACGGTGACCGTCGCCACGCCCTTGCCCGAGGCGTCGGCGACCGTGGTGGCCGCCGAGCGCACGAGCTCGCCGATGCGGCGGCCGCGCGGCTGCTGCACGAGGTGCCCGGCGATGGACCGGGCCTGCGGGCTGGACTGCGCGAGGAGCGCGTGCACGAGATCGCGCTTGCCCTCCACGTCGCCGCGCTTGCTGCCGATCGCCAGCTCGAGCTCGGCGTCGGAGGTCACGGCCTGGCCGAAGGCGAAGAGCTCGCCCTCGACCGAGGATCCGGCGGGGGCGGAGGCGGCGATCGCGCGGATGCCCACCTCCTCGATGCCGGCCAGCAGGTCGTCCCCGCTGGACCAGCGGCTCGCGACCATGCCCTCGAGCAGGGTGCGGGCCGCGGGCTGGAGGCCGGCGAAGATCGTGCCGATGAGGCCAGCCTTTGCAGCGTCGCCCGCCGAGGAGTCGGTGAGCGCGCTCACGAGCTGCTTCGACGACCCGATGGTGCGGGCCGCGCCGAGCAGCTGCTCGCCGGTCGTCAGATCGACGCCCGAGGTGCGGGCCAGCGCAGCGCGGGCCGACTCGGTGGCGCCTCTCGTCGCGGAACCCATGCCTACTTGGCCGCCTTCTCGCTCGTCTCGAGGTCGACGAGGAACCGGTCGACGAGGGCCGTGGCCTTCGCGTCGTCCGCGAGCGACTCGCCGATCACGCCGCTGGCCAGGTCGAGCGCCAGCGAGCCCACCTCGGCGCGGAGCGAGACGAGCGCCGCCTGGCGCTCGGCCTCGATCTGCTGCTGCGCGGTAGCGGTGATGCGCGCGGCCTCCGCGGAGGCCTGCTCCTTGAGCTCGGCGAGGATGGCGCCGCCGTCGACGCGCGCCTGCTCGCGGATCTTCGCGGCCTCGGCACGGCCCTCCGCGAGGAGCTTGTTGTACTCCTCGAGCGCCGCCTTGGCTTCGGCCTGGGCCGACTCCGCCTGCGCGATGCCGCCCTCGATCTTCGCCGCGCGCTCGTCGAGCGTGCGCTGCATGCGCGGCAGCACGACCTTCCAGAACAGCAGGAGGACGAGCGCGAACGGGATGATCGAGTAGACGATGTCGTACCACGCCGGAAGCAGGGGGTTGACGGTCTTCCCCTCTTCCGCCGCGACGATGAGTTCGGTCAGCATGGAAGACCCTTAGACGAAGATGTAGTACGTGGCGATGCCGATGAAGGCGAGGGCCTCGGTGAAGGCGATACCGATGTACATGAGCACCGTGAGGCGACCCTGCAGCTCGGGCTGGCGGGCGACCGACTCGATCGTCTTGCCGACCACGATGCCCACGCCGATGGCGGGGCCGATGGCGGCGAGGCCGTAGCCGACCGTGGCGATGTTGCCCGTGATCTGGGCGAGAACGGTGTTTGCGTCCACGAGGGGTGTTTCCTTCCGTGAGGGAGTGAGGCGAGCGGGGCGCTCGAACTCGATTAGTGCTCTTCCGCCAGCGCGAGCTGGAGGTACACAGCGGTCAAGAGGGTGAATACGTAGGCCTGCAGCACGGCGACGAGGATCTCGAAGAACGTGAAGACGATGCCCATCGCCTGCGTGCCGACGGCGAAGAGGGCGCTGAAGCCCCCGACGTCGAACATGAAGAACGCCGAGGCGGAGAAGAACAGCACGAGCAGCAGGTGCCCGACGATCATGTTCATCAGCAGTCGCAGCGTGAGCGTGATCGGACGCAGCACGAACATCGAGACGAACTCGATCGGCGTCACGATGATGTAGAGCACTTTGGGCACGCCGGGCGGAAACAGCGCGTTGCGGAAGAACGCGAGCGGGTGCTTGCGCACGCCGGCGTAGATGAACGCGACGTACGCGGTGACGGCGAGCACCAGCGGCAGACCGATCGAGCCGGTGCTGGCGATGTTGATGCCCGGGATGATGCCCGTGAGATTCGAGAACAGGACGAGGAAGAAGATCGACGTCAGGAGCGGGAGGAACCGCTTGCCGTCCTTCTTGCCCAGGAGGTCCTCGGCGATGTTGACGCGGACGAGGTCGAGACCCATCTCAACGGTGCCCTGGAAGCGGCCGGGCACGAGCTTCATGCGCCGGGTGCCGAGCCAGAAGACCAGGATGAGGAGAGCGGCGACGAGCAGCCGGACCAGCATGATGCGGTCGAGCTGGAAGAACTCGTTGCCCTCGAAGAAGATCGCGGGGGGCTGGAAGTCGCCGATCGAGGGACCGGAGAAACCACCGCCGGAACCGTCATCGGTCGCGAACGGGAGCAGGGGGATCAGGGCAGCAGCGCTCAGGGGAGTCTCCAGAATCGGGGCGGCACGAGAGTGTGCCGCGGCGATCGGCAGTTGCTTCTCACCTTAGCAATGAAACGCCCCCCGGCCGAATCGGGAGAGCCCATCGCGCGGCGGGAGCGACGCGGTCGGGTGCGGGTCAGGGACGGGGCGCGCGGGGCTCGTCGACGTAGGGCACCCGAGCGCGCGCGACGCCCACGAGATCGGTCACGAGACCGCCCAGGACGGCGACGACGAGCGTCAGGAACAGCACCGTGCGGTCGAGCGCGTCGACGTCGCCGAGCACGAAGATGAGGATGAGGAAGAGCAGGAACTTCAGCAGCCAGGCGCCGAGCACGATGCCGAAGTACGCCGGCGACAGCAGGTCGCCGCGCGTGACGCGATCGGCCAGCAGGATGCTCGCCGCGGTCATCCCGAGGAAGACGAAGCCCATGAGCGAGCCGATGAGGCCGCTCAGCAGACCGGGCAGCTCGGCGACGAGGGCACCCACGACGCTCGCCGCGATCGCGAGCACGACCGTGAAGACGGCGCCGTAGAGCAGGGACTTGCGCATCGCGGGCACCGCACCGGAGACCGGTCGGGGCGCGGCGGGCGAGGGGGCGGGATCGGGGGTCGTCATCGGGTCTCCTCGGCGCGGCGCGGGCCGCGGCTGATCATCGAGGCGGGCGCCTCGTCGGGGTCGGGCTCGTCGTCGAGCGGCGGGGCCGCGGCGTCGAGCGGGTCGTAGCGGGCGACGTCGGCGGGGGCATCCATCGCCGACTGGGCGGCGGCCTCGACGCGCTTGCGGCGGCTGAGCGGCGCGAGCGTGACGGCGGTGCAGACCACGAGCCCGAGGGCGATCGCGGAGAGCGCCCACCACCACGCCACGAAGAGGAACAGCAGGGCGCCGAAGGCGACGACGGCCGTCCAGCCGTAGAAGATCAGCACCGCGTGGAAGTGCGAGTGGCCCATGTCGAGCAGGCGGTGGTGCAGGTGCTGCCGGTCGGCGCTGAACGGCGACTTGCCCGCCCGCAGGCGGCGCAGCACCGCGAGCCCGAAGTCGAGCAGCGGCACGACGAGGATGGCGAAGGGCAGGGCGATCGGGATGAACGCCGGCAGCAGGAGGCTGCGATCGATCGAGGCGGGGTTGATCTGCCCGGTCACCGTGATCGTGGAGACGGCGAGCAGGAGCCCCACCACGAGGGCTCCCCCGTCGCCCATGAACATCTTCGCCGGGTGCCAGTTGAAGGGCAGGAAGCCCGCGACCGCGCCGAGGAGCACGGCCATGAGCAGGGAGGCGAGGTTGAAGGCCGTCTGCGAGGTGTCGATCGCGAGCAGGTAGCTGTAGACGAAGAAGACGCCGCCCGCGATGAGGGTGACGCCCGCGACGAGGCCGTCGAGGCCGTCGATGAAGTTGACGGCGTTCATGACGAGCACGACCGCGAGGATCGTGAGGATGAGCGAGCCCGTCGGCCCGAGCAGCGAGATGCCGTTGTCGATGCCGATCGGCAGCGAGACGATCTGCAGGCTCGACCAGGCGAGGAACCAGGCGACGATGAGCTGCGCGGCGAGCTTCGTCATCCAGTTGAGGTCGTAGAGGTCGTCGAGCACCCCGACGCCGAGCATGACGGCGGCGGCCACGAGGATGGCGATGACGGGGAAGGCGTCGGCGTAGACGCCCTCGAACCAGGAGATCTGCGAGGCGACGGCGAGGGAGATCGCGACCCCGAACACGATCGCGATGCCGCCGAGGCGGGGCGTCGGGCTCGTGTGCACGTCGCGGTCGCGGATGCCCGGGTACAGCTTGAACCGCTTGCTGAGCCGGTAGACCGCGTAGGACGCCCCGAAGCTGGCGACGCCCGAGATCAGCGCGACGAGCAGGTAGAACCTCACGCCACCCGCTCCGCGCCGACCACCCGGATGATCTCCTCATCGGAGATCGCACCGTGGCGCACGATGCGCAGGCGGCCGTCGGGTCGGAGCAGGCCGGTCGCGTCGACGATCGTCGAGCCCGGGTCGCGCCCGGGCTCGGCCTCGGCGCCGACCTCGCCGCCGTCGAGGTACACCGAGACGCGGTCGCCGAGCATCTCGAGCGCCTCCTGCGCGGTGCGCGCGGCGGGCATCCCGCTGATGTTGGCGCTCGAGACGGCGAGCGGGCCGGTGTCGGCGAGCAGGTTGAGGGCGACCCGGTCGTCGGGCATGCGCAGGGCGACCGTGCCGCGGGTCTCGCCGAGATCCCAGGCGAGGGATTCGCGGGCCTCGACGATGACGGTGAGCCCGCCGGGCCAGAACGCCCTCGTGAGGGCGGTCACCTCGTCGGGCACCGTCTCGGCGAGGGCGGCGAGGGTCGGGATGCCCGGCACGAGCACCGGCGGAGGGGCGTCGCGCCCGCGCTCCTTCGCGTCGAGCAGCCGCTGCACCGCCTCGGGGCGGAACGCGTCGGCGGCGACGCCGTAGACGGTGTCGGTCGGCATGACGACGAGCTCGCCGCGGCCGATCGCGCCGCGGGCCGCGCGCAGACCGGCGAGGAGGCGGCTCTCGTCGGAGCAGTCGAACACGGTGGACATGATGCGTTCATCGTAGTGCGGCACACTGGCAGGACGGGCCCGGCGGCACCGCGACCGCCGACCGCGCCCGCTCCCCCGACCTCGATCCGAGAGCCCTCCTCCCCCATGAGCCTGCTGTTCCTCTTCGACATGGACGACGTCCTCTACGACTACGACTGGCGCGAGCGGATGGCGGGGCTCACCGCCATCACGGGCCTCGACCTCGACGAGCTGCGCCGCCGCTGGTGGATCAGCGGCCGCGAGTGGGCCGCCGAGGCGGGCGACCCCGCGACGCCGGAGGGGTACCTCGCCATGGTGAACGAGAGCATCGGCGCGAGCATCCCGCGCGAGGAGTGGGTGCGCATCCGCGGCGAGGCGACCCGACCCCGCCTCGAGGCCCTCGCGGCCGTGCAGCGCGCGACCGAGCTGGGCCGCGTCGCGCTGCTCACCAATAACGGGATCCTCGTGCACCACGACCTGCACCTCGTCGCGCCCGAGCTCGTGCCGATCATGGGCCGCGAGAACATGCACGCCACCGCGGCCTTCGGTGCGCGCAAGCCCGAGCCGCTCGTCTACGAGCGCGTGCTGCAGCACTACGCCACCGACGCGGCCGACGCCTTCTTCACCGACGACCGGCCCGAGAACATCGCCGGCGCCGAGAGCATCGGCATCACCGGGCACCTCTACCGGGACGCGGCCGGGCTGCTCGGCGCGATCGAGGCCTTCGCAGCCCGGGTGCCCGCGCGCTGAGCGACCGGCCTACCGGGGAGCGCTAGCGGCGGGCCGTGGTGGCCCGGTCGCGCCCGAGCAGGTCGCGGTGGGCATCCACCGCGGTGAAGCCGTCGGCGCGCAGGATGGCGGCGATGCTCGCCGCCTGCAGCTCGCCGTGCTCGATGACGAGCGCACCGCCGGGGCGCAGCAGCCGGAGAGCGGTGCGCGAGAGCGCCCGCACGGCGTCGAGGCCGTCCTCGCCGGAGTAGAGCGCCGCCTCCGGGTCGAAGAGCCGCACCTCGGGGTCGCGCGGCACCGCGCCGAGCGGGATGTACGGCGGGTTGGAGGCGACGACGTCGACGGCGCCGTCGAGCTCGGGCAGGGCATCCGCCAGATCGGCGAAGACGAGCCGCACGCGGTCGTCGCCGTAGCGCTGCACGTTGCGGCGCGTCCACGGCAGGGCCGCGGGCGAGTTCTCGACCGCGACCACGCGGGAGTGCGGCACCTCGGTGGCCATGGCGAGGGCGATCGCGCCGCTGCCGCTGCCGAGGTCGACCGCGAGCGGCTCGGGCGAGGCCGTGGCCTGGAGCGCGTCGATGGCGAACTGCACGACGAACTCGGTCTCGGGGCGCGGCACGAACACGCCGGGGCCGACGGCGAGCTCGAGCAGGCGGAACGGCGCGAGCCCGGTGATGTGCTGCACCGGCTCGCGGAGGGAGCGCCGCTCGATCGCCTCGGTGATGGCGAGGATCTGCTCGGCGTCGACGGCGCTGCGGATGAGGGCCTTCGCCTGCACCTGCCCGCGGCTGAAGCCGAGCACGTGCCCGATGAGCAGGTCGGCGTCGGCCTCGGGGCTCGGCACGCCCGCCTGCGCGAGCACCTCGATGGCGTGGCGCCGCAGGGCCTCGAGATCGGGCGGGGTCATCGGTCGCGCGGTCGGCTGCGCCACCGGGTCAGACGTCGGTCTCGCCGAGAGCGGCGAGCCGCGACTCCTCATCGGCCTGGATGCAGGACTCGATGACGGGGCCGATGGCGCCGTTCATGACGGTGTCGAGGTTGTACGCCTTGTAGCCCGTGCGGTGGTCCGCGATGCGGTTCTCGGGGAAGTTGTACGTGCGGATGCGCTCCGAGCGGTCCATGCCGCGGATCTGGCTCTTGCGGGCGTCGGAGGCGGCGGCATCCACCTCCTCCTGGTGCTTGGCGAGGATGCGGGCCCGGAGGACGCGCATGGCGGCCTCGCGGTTCTGGATCTGGCTCTTCTCGTTCTGCATCGACACGACGATGCCCGTCGGGAGGTGCGTGATGCGCACGGCGGAGTCGGTCGTGTTGACCGACTGCCCGCCGGGGCCGGAGGAGCGGAAGACGTCGATCTTGAGGTCGTTCTGGTTGATCTCGACCTCCTCCGGCTCGTCCACCTCGGGGAACACGAGCACCCCCGTCGTCGAGGTGTGGATGCGCCCCTGCGACTCGGTCGCCGGAACGCGCTGCACGCGGTGCACGCCGCCCTCGTACTTGAGGCTCGCCCAGACGCCCTGCGAGGGATCGGAGGCGTTCGACTTGATGGCGACCTGCACGTTCTTGAAGCCGCCCATGTCGGAGCTGGTCGCGTCCAGCAGCTCGGTCTTCCAGCCCCGGGACTCGGCGTAGTAGGTGTACATGCGCAGGAGGTCGGCCGCGAAGAGCGCCGACTCCTCGCCGCCCTCGCCGCCCTTGATCTCCATGATCACGTCGCGGGCGTCGTCGGGGTCGCGCGGGATGAGCAGACGGCGCAGCTTCTCCTGCGTCGTCGCCACCCGCTCCTCGAGCGCCGGCACCTCCTCGGCGAAGGCGTCGTCCTCCTTGGCGAGCTCGCGCGCCGCCCGGAGGTCGTCCTGCGCCTGCAGCCACACGGTGTTGGCGTGCACGATGCGGCTCAGCTCGGCGTAGCGCCGGTTGAGCTTCTTAGCCCGACCCGCGTCGGCGTGCACCGCGGGGTCGGCGAGCTGCTCCTGCAGCTCCTCGTGCTCGGCGATCAGTGCGCCGACCGAGTCGAACATGTCGTGCTCCCTCGAGAGCGGACCCCGCGGGGCCCGATCGGTCAGTCGTCCTTGTGGCCGGAGCCCTGGTGGCCGCTCTGCGGCAGCGCCTTCTGGATCTGCACGAGGAACTCGACGTTCGACTGCGTCTCCTTCAGCTTGCCGAGCACGATCTCCAGCGACTGCTGGGGGTCGTGACCGGCGAGGGCGCGGCGCAGGCGCCAGGTGACCTTGACCTCCTCGGAGCCGAGGAGCATCTCCTCGCGACGGGTGCCCGAGGCGCTGATGTCGACGGCCGGGAAGATGCGCTTGTCGGCGAGTTGGCGCGAGAGGCGGAGCTCCATGTTGCCGGTGCCCTTGAACTCCTCGAAGATCACCTCGTCCATCTTCGAGCCGGTCTCGACGAGCGCGGTGGCGAGGATGGTGAGCGAGCCGCCGTCCTCGATGTTGCGCGCCGCGCCGAAGAAGCGCTTCGGCGGGTAGAGCGCGGCCGAGTCGACGCCGCCCGAGAGCACGCGGCCGCTGGTCGGCGCGGTGACGTTGTACGCGCGGCCGAGGCGGGTGATCGAGTCGAGCAGCACGACGACATCGTGGCCCAGCTCGACGAGGCGCTTGGCACGCTCGATGGCGAGCTCGGCGACCGTGGTGTGGTCCTCGGCGGGGCGGTCGAAGGTCGAGGCGATGACCTCGCCCTTCACCGAGCGCTGCATGTCGGTGACCTCCTCGGGGCGCTCGTCCACGAGCACGACCATGAGGTGCACCTCGGGGTTGTTCTTGGCGATCGCGTTGGCGATGGCCTGCAGCGCGAGCGTCTTGCCGGCCTTGGGCGGCGAGACGATGAGGCCGCGCTGGCCCTTGCCGATGGGCGCCACGAGGTCGATGATGCGCGTCGAGAGCTTCTGCGGCTCGGTCTCGAGGCGGAGGCGCTCCTGCGGGTACAGCGGGGTCAGCTTGCCGAACTCGACGCGCGCGCCCGCCTCCTCGATGGTCTGGCCGTTGACGGAGTCGATCGAGACGAGGGCGTTGTACTTCTGGCGGCCCTGGTTCTCGCCCTCGCGGGGCTGGCGGATCGCGCCGACGACGGCGTCGCCCTTGCGCAGGTGGTACTTCTTCACCTGGCCGAGCGAGACGTAGACGTCGCTCGGGCCGGGCAGGTAGCCGGTGGTGCGCACGAAGGCGTAGTTGTCGAGCACGTCGAGGATGCCCGCGACGGGGATCAGCACGTCGTCGTCGCTCACCTCGGGCTCGAACTCGTCGCCGCCGGGGCCGCGGCCCCGCTTGCGGTCGCGCCCGCGGCCGCGGCCGCGCGCATCGGCGTCCTGCTCGGCGGCGCGGTTGCCCTGCGCCTGCGGGCCGTTCTGACCGCCGTCGTTCTGCGGCGCGCCCTGCGCGCCCTGACGGCTCTGGCCGTTCTGCTGGCCGTTCGAGTTCTGCTGGCCGTTCTGGCGGCCGCCCTGCTGGCCGCGGGCCGGACGGGCGTCGTCGCCCTCCTGCTCGGCGCCGTTCTGGGCGCTCTGGCCGTTCTGGCCGCCGGTCTGGCGGTCGCCGCGGCTGCGACGGTTGCGGTTGCGGCCGCGACCGCGGCCCTCGCCCTGCTCGTCGCCCTCGCGGGAGTCGGTGTCGCGGGAGTCGCCGTCGCGGGCCTCGTCGCGGGAGCGGTCGTCGGCCTCGTCGGCGGACGCGGCCTCGGGGGCGGTGCGCTCGGCGGGAGCGGCATCGGCGGCGACGTCGACGCCGGCCTCGCCGCCCGCGACGTGGGCGCGCGCGGAGCGGCGGCTGCCGCGGCCCGAGCGGGCGCCGGCGGCGGCCTGCTCGGCGGCGGCGGACGGGGCGTCGGCGGGCTGCTCGGCGGCGGGGGACGTCGCGGTCGCGCCGGTGGTGGTCGCGGGGGCGGGGGCGTCGGCCTGCTCCGGGGTCTCGCGCACGGCGGCGGTGACGGTGCTGCTCGAGACGCGGCGCGAGGCGCGGCGCTTCGGGGCCTCGTCGGCGGGTGCGGCCTCGGCCGCGGCGGGGGCCTCGGCGGGAGCATCCACCACGGGGGCGGCCTCGGCCGGAGCGGCCTCGTCGGACGGCACGGGGGCGGCGCCGCCCTGGTGCGCGGTGATCGCGGCGAGCAGGTCGCTCTTGCGGAGCTTGGAGACGCCGGGGATGCGGAGCTCGGTGGCGAGCTGCTGCAGCTGCGGGAGCTTCAGGGTGGTCAGGTCGGCGGGAACGCCCGCGCTCGCGGCGCGGTCGAGGGAATCAGTCACAGGGGGTTGGTCCTTTCGACTCCGCGGCGCACTGCCGCGAAGGATGGCGATCGCTTCGACACCGGCCGCACCGTAAGAGGCGGCGGGACGTGCTGTGGAACGGCTGTCGCGCGATGATCGCGGAGGGCCGGGAGAAAGCGAGAGCTGCTTGGGGATGACCGGGGAGGGTTAAACGGGCTACAGCGGGGCTAAGCCGCACCCTCGACCGGATTCGCCACCACTGTAGCACCCTTGAAATCGACGGCCAGCATATGCGCCTGCCACGGCGTGGTGCTCGCCTCGGCCACCACCTCGGCGGCCGCGAGACGCTCGGCGGGGTCGCCGCAGAGCACCAGCACCGAGGGGCCGGCGCCCGAGACGACGGCCGCGTAGCCCTTCGCCCGCAGCGCTCGCACGAGCGCGTCGGTCTCGGGCATCGCGGCGGCGCGGTAGTTCTGGTGCAGCCGGTCCTCCGTCGAGGCGAAGAGCAGCTCGGGGCTCTGGATGAGCGCCGCGATGAGCAGCGCCGAGCGCGAGACGTTGAAGATCGCGTCGGCGTGCGGCACCGACTCGGGCTGCAGCGAGCGCGCGAGCGCCGTCGACATCGTGCTCGTCTCGGGCACGCAGACCAGCAGCGAGACGCCGCGGTGCACCGTGAGCCGCTTGTGCTGCGGGCCGTCCTCCGCCATCCAGGCGATCGTGAGCCCGCCGAAGAGGGCGGGGGCGACGTTGTCGGGATGCCCCTCCAGCTCCGTCGCGCGGGCGAGCAGCCCCGCGGCGTCGATGTCGACGATGCCCTCGAGCAGTCCCTTGGCGGCCATGACGCCCGCGACGATCGCCGCGCCGGAGGAGCCCATGCCCCGCCCGTGGGGGATCACGTTGCGCGCGACGAGGTCGAGGCCGGGCATCCCGATGCCGTAGGCGTCGAAGGTGTGCCGGATCGAGCGCACGACGAGGTTGGTCTCGTCGACCGGCACCTCCCCCTCCCCCACGCCGTGCACCACGACGCTGGCGCCGGGCGCCTCGCGCACCGCCACGTCGAGCTCGTCGTAGACGGCGAGGGCGAGCCCGAGCGTGTCGAAGCCCGGGCCGAGGTTGGCGGTGGTGGCGGGCACCTTGACGTGCACCCGGCGGCCGGCGAGCCGCGGGTCGATCATCAGATGACGGCCTCGCGCTGCAGGCCCAGCACCTCCGCGACGCCCGCGGTGTCGGCCGGCACGACGGTCGGCGAGACCTCGGAGCCGTCGGCGCGCTTGAGCGCCCACTGCGGGTCCTTCAGGCCGTGACCGGTGACCGTGAGCACGACGGTCGCGCCGCGCGGGATGACCCCGGCCTCGCTGCGCTCGAGCAGGCCCGCGACCGAGATGGCCGAGGCGGGCTCGACGAAGATGCCGACCTCCTGCGAGAGCAGGCGGTGCGCCTCGAGGATGTGCGCGTCGTCGACGGCGCCGAAGTAGCCGTCGCTGTCGGCGTGGGCGTGCAGCGCGAGCTCCCACGAGGCGGGGTTGCCGATGCGGATGGCGCTCGCGATGGTCTCGGGCTTCTTCACGACCGAGCCCGTGACGAGCGGGGCGCTGCCCGCGGCCTGGAAGCCGAACATGCGCGGCAGCTTCGTGGTGACGCCGCGCTCGAGCTCCTCGCGGTAGCCGCGGTGGTAGGCGGTGTAGTTGCCCGCGTTGCCGACCGGCAGCAGGTGGAAGTCGGGGGCGTCGCCGAGCACCTCGACGACCTCGTAGGAGGCGGTCTTCTGGCCCTCGATGCGGTCGGGGTTGACCGAGTTGACGAGGTGCACGGGGTAGCCGGTGGCGAGCTCGCGGGCGATCTCGAGGCAGTCGTCGAAGTTGCCCTCGATCTGGATGATCTCGGCCTTGTGCGCGATCGCCTGGCTGAGCTTGCCGAGCGCGATCTTGCCCTCGGGCACGAGCACGGCGGCGGTGATGCCCGCGTGCGTCGCGTAGGCGGCCGCCGAGGCGGAGGTGTTGCCGGTCGAGGCGCAGATGACGGCCCGCGCGCCGTGCTCGACGGCCTTGGAGATGGCCATCGTCATGCCGCGGTCCTTGAAGGAGCCCGTGGGGTTCATCCCCTCGTACTTCACGTAGACGTCGGCGCCGGTGCGCTCGGAGAGGTACCGCGCCGGGATGAGCGGCGTGCCGCCCTCGCCCAGGGTGATGATGGGCGTCGCCTCGGAGATGTTCAGACGGTCGGCGTACTCGTGCAGGAGACCGCGCCACTGCTTCGACAAGATTTCTACAGTCCTTCTACTCGCAGCACGCCGGTCACGCTGTGGACGACCGTGCTGGTGGTCAGTGCCGCGACCGTTGCGGCGAGATCGGCCTCCCGAGCCTCGTGGGTGCCGATCACCAGGGTAGCCGCGGGCGCTGCGCCCGCCGGCTCGGCGTCGGAGGCGACGATCGACTGCTCGATCGTCTCGAGGGAGACCCCGTGCTCGCTGAAAAGGGTGGCGATTCGCGCGAGCACGCCGGGTTCGTCCGCCACCTGGAGGGTGATCTGGTAGCGGGTGGTGACGGCGCTGATGGGCAGCACCGTCAGGTCGGCATTCGTCGACTCTGCCACACCCGGGCCGCCGACCACGTGCCGACGGGCGGCGGAGACCACGTCTCCCAGCACGGCCGAGGCCGTCTGGATGCCGCCGGCGCCCGCGCCGTAGAACATGAGCGGGCCCGCGGCCTCGGCCTCGACGAAGATCGCGTTGTTCGCGCCGTGCACCGCGGCCAGGGGGTGGTCGAGCGGCACGAGGGCCGGGTAGACGCGGGCGGAGACGCCGTCGACGCCGGCCTGCGCGTCGATGATGCGCTCGCAGATCGCGAGCAGCTTGACGACGTAGCCGGCCTTGCGGGCGGCGCGCACGTCGTCGAGGGTCACCGAGGTGATGCCCTCGCGGTGCACCTCGTCGAGCGGCACGCGGGTGTGGAAGGCGAGGCTCGCCAGCAGCGCGGCCTTCTGCGCGGCGTCGAAGCCCTCGACGTCGGCCGTCGGGTCGGCCTCGGCGTAGCCGAGCTCGGTCGCCGTCGCGAGCGCCTCCTCCATGCTCTCGCCGTGGCGGTCCATGCGGTCGAGGATGAAGTTCGTCGTGCCGTTGACGATGCCGAGGATGCGCTCGACCCGGTCGCCCGCGAGCGAGTCGCGCAGCGGCCGGATGATCGGGATGGCCCCGCCGACGGCGGCCTCGTAGTAGAGCTGGGCGCCGACCTGCTCGGCGGCCTCGAAGAGCTCGGGCCCGTGGGTGGCGAGGAGCGCCTTGTTGGCGGTGACGACGTCCGCTCCCGAGTTCAGGGCCTGGAGGATGAGCGTGCGCGCCGGCTCGATGCCGCCCATGAGCTCGACGACGATGTCGGAGCCCAGGATCAGGCTCTCGGCGTCGGCGGTGAGCAGCTCGCGCGGGATGTCGGTGTCGCGCGGAGCATCCACATCGCGCACCGCGACGCCGACGAGCTCGAGGCCGGCGCCGATGCGCGAGCCGAGCTCGTCGCCGTGGCGCAGCAGCTGGTCGGCCACCTGGGAGCCGACGGAGCCGCCGCCGAGGACGGCGATGCGCAGGTTTCGGTACTCGATCACGCGGGGTCTCCTTGTCGTTCGGCTGCGGGTGCTGCGCCGGCGTCGGTGCCGGGGTGCGCGAGCACGTCGCGCCGCAGCAGGTCCTCCTCCGTCTCCCCGCGCACGATGACGCGGTCGACGCCGTCGCGCACGGCGACGACGGCGGGACGGGCGAGGTGGTTGTAGTTGCTCGCGAGCGAGAAGCAGTACGCCCCCGTCGCGGGCACCGCGACGAGATCGCCGGGGGCGACGTCGCCGGGCAGGTAGTCGGCGTGCACGACGATGTCGCCGCTCTCGCAGTGCTTGCCGGCGAGGCGCACGAGGGCGGGGTCGGCCGCCGAGGAGCGACCGGCGAGCCGCACGCCGTAGTCGGCGCCGTAGAGGGCCGGACGGGCGTTGTCGCTCATGCCGCCATCGACGCTGACGTAGCGCCGCACCGCGGTGCCGCCGCCCTCGAGGCCCACGACGACGTCCTTCGTCGTGCCGACCTCGTAGAGGGTCACGCCCGCGGGCCCGATGATCGTGCGACCCGGCTCGACCGCGATCACCGGCACGGGGATGCCCAGCTCGCCGCACACGGAGGCCACCGCCTCGGCGAGGCCCTCCGCGATGCGCTCGATCGGCAGCGGGTCGTCGCCCTCGAGGTAGGCGATGCCGAAGCCGCCGCCGAGGTTGAGCTCGGGCACCTCGCCGCCCTCGAGCAGCGTCGCGTGCAGGGCGAGCAGGCGCCGCGCCGCCTCGAGGAACCCGTCGACGACGAAGATCTGCGACCCGATGTGCGAGTGCAGCCCGAGGAACCGCAGGTGAGGGGCGTGCGCCCGGATCGCAGCCACGGCGGCGGGCGCCTCGGCGAGCGGGATGCCGAACTTCTGGTCCTCCCGCGCGGTGGCGAGGTACTCGTGGGTGTGCGCGTGCACGCCCGAGTTGATGCGCAGGCGGACGGGCTGCGTGCGCCCGTGCCGCTCGGCGGCCGCGGCGATGCGCTCGATCTCGACGAGCGAGTCGATGACGATCGCGCCGACCCCGACGCCGACGGCGCGGTCGATCTCGCGCAGCGACTTGTTGTTGCCGTGCAGCCCGACGCGCGCCGGGTCGACCCCGGCCGCGAGCACGACGGCGAGCTCGCCGCCGCTGGCGACGTCGATGTTGAGGCCGTCGGCGGACATCCAGCGCGCGATCTCGGTGCTGAGGAACGCCTTGCCGGCGTAGTAGACGGTGGCGCGGCCGCCGATGGCGCCGAAGGCCGCGTCGAAGGCGCGGCGCGTGCGCACGGCCCGGTGACGGGCATCCGCCTCGTCGATGACGTAGAGCGGGGTGCCGTGGGATGCCGCGAGCCGCGTCGCCGGAACGCCCCCGATCTCGAGCGCGCCCGCCTCGTCGCGCCGCGCGGACCCGGGCCACACGGCGGCGGCGAGCGCGTTCGCGTCATCCGGATGGCGGAGCCACGCGGGGGCGAGAGGGTTCACGGTCACGGTGCGGCTGCCTGTCGTGAGAGCGGGGAGAGGGGCGGAGGGGACGGCGGATCGCGCCGACGCCCGAGTTTACGGGACGCTCGGTGGGCGGTTCAGCCGCAGGAGCCGGTGCGCGGGCCGTCGGGCGTCGACAGCGCGACGTCCTCGCCGCCGAGCTCGAGCACGATCGTCCCGCCCGTGACGACCGCGGAGCGCAGCGAGATGCCCTCGGGCAGCCGCTCGTCGACGCAGATCGAGGGCGCGGCGAGGGCGCCGCCCTCCGCATCGAGGCCCAGCAGCCCGAGCAGGTCGCCGAGCGGCACGTCCTCCCCCTCGGCGAGCGCGACGTCGGTGGGGGTGAGCACGAGGGCCCCCGCATCGACGCTCGGCTCGAGCGCGACGGTGAGGGGCAGCTCGGAGCCGAAGATCGGCAGGGCCGTGTCGAGGCGGATGAGGCCGTCGACGAGCTCGAGCCCGCGGAACGGCAGATCGAGGAAGGTCTCCCCCGCGGCGCGCACGGTCTCCTCCGGCACGGTGACGGTCGCGTCGATGCCGTCGACGGCCCGCCCGCTCTCGAGGGGCACGCCCGTGAGCACGAGCTCGAGGTCGCCGGAGAAGGGCGGCAGCTCGATCGCCTCGGCGCCGACCGCGACCTCGTCGAGGCGGCCGCCCAGCAGTTGCAGCAGCACGGAGGCGCCGGCGATGCGCACGTCGAGCTCCTGGTCGGCGGGCAGCGCGAGCGCCGTGCGCACCTCGTCGGCCACGCGGGCGGTGGTCTGCTGCCGGGCGACCGACTCGGCGACGACGGCCGCGATGACGAGGAGCACGACGACGACCACGAGCACGATGACGGCGACGAGTCCGCGGCGCCGGCGACGCGGCGGGGCGGGTGTCGTGGCCGGGGCGGCGGCGGGGTCCGACGCGGCGGGCGCGGCGCCCGCGCTGTCGCTCATCGTCACATCCGCTCGGGAGCCGAGACCCCGATGAGGTCGAGGCCGGTGCGCAGCACCTGGCCGGCGGCGTCGTTGAGCCACAGGCGGGCGCGGTGCACGTCCTCGACGGGGTCGTCGCCCTGCGGCGCCACGCGGCACACGTCGTACCAGCGGTGGTAGGCGGCGGCGAGCTCCTCGAGGTAGCGGGCGACGCGGTGCGGCTCGCGCAGGTCGGCCGCCTGGGCGACGATGCGCGGGAACTCCGCGAGGGCGCCGAGCAGGATGCTCTCCGTCTCCTCCACGAGCGCCTCGGCCGCGAAGCCCTCCTCGCGGCGCACCCCGGCGGCGGTCGCGTTGCGCGCGACCTGGTGCGTGCGCGCGTGGGCGTACTGCACGTAGAAGACGGGGTTGTCGTTGGTGCGCTTCTGCAGGAGCTCCGGGTCGAGCGTCAGCGGCGAGTCGGCGGGGTACCGGGCGAGCGAGTAGCGCAGCGCATCGGTGCCGAGCCACTCGCGCAGGTCGTCGAGCTCGATGATGTTGCCCGCGCGCTTCGACAGGCGCGCGCCGTTGATGCTCACGAGCTGGCCGATGAGCACCTCGATGTCCTTGGCCGGGTCGTCGCCCGCGGCCCCGGCGAGCGCCTTGAGGCGGTGGACGTAGCCGTGGTGGTCGGCACCGAGCAGGTAGATCGTGTGCGCGTAGCCGCGGTCCTTCTTCGAGAGGTAGTACGCCGCGTCGGCCGCGAAGTAGGTGTAGACCCCGTTGCCGCGCTTGATGACGCGATCCTTGTCGTCGCCGAAGTCGGTCGTGCGCACCCAGATCGCGTCGTCCTCGTCGAAGACGTGGCCCTGGGCGCGCAGGCGGTCGACGGCCCCGTCGATGGGGCTTTGCTCGCCTCCCGCGGCGTCGTGCAGGGTGCGCTCGCTGAACCAGACGTCGAAGCGCACGTTGAACTTCTCGAGCGACTCGCGGATCTCGCCGAGCTGCTGGGCGTAGGCGAACTCGCGTGCGGCGGCCACAGCCTCGTCGCGCGGCATCGAGGCGAGATCGGGATGCGCGGCGAGCGCCCGGGCGCCGAGATCGGCGATGTACTGCCCGGGGTACGCGTTCTCGGGCGCGGGCTCGCCGAGCGCGGCGGCGAGCACGGAGGCGCCGAAGACGTCCATCTGCGCGCCGGCGTCGTTGATGTAGAACTCGCTCGCGACCTCGGCGCCCGAGGCGGCGAGCACGCGGCGCAGCGAGTCGCCGAGCGCCGCCCAGCGGGTGTGCCCGATGTGCAGCGGGCCGGTGGGGTTGGCCGAGACGAACTCGAGGTTGATGACCTGGCCGGCGAGGGTCTCGGTGCGGCCGTACGCGGCGCCGGCCTCGACGATCGTGCGCGCGAGCATCCCGGCGGCCGCCGCATCGAGGCGGATGTTGAGGAAGCCGGGACCGGCGATGTCGACCGCCGCGACGCCCTCGATCGCCTGGATGCCCGGCACGAGCTCCTCGGCGAGCGCGCGCGGCGCGAGGCCCACGCGCTTGGCCACCTTGAGCGACACGCTCGTCGCCCAGTCGCCGTGATCGCGGTTGCGGGGCCGCTCGAGGGCGATGTCGCCGACGCTCAGGCGGGCCGCCTCGGCCTCGTCGCGTCGCCCGACCGCCGAGGTCACGACGGCGAGCAGGGAGGAGGCGAGGAGGTCGGGATTCACGAGGGTCGATCCTACCGGGCGCGCCTCGGGCGACCGCCGCGTCGAGGCGGCATGATGGCCGCATGACGGGTCGGATGCGGGGGGCGGCTGCGGTCGCGATGGTGACGGCGGTGCTGCTCGGCGGCTGCGTCGGCGACGACGAGACGGCGGAGCCGAGCGCGACGCCCTCGGCGCCCTCGTCGAGCGCCTCGCCCAGCGCGAGCCCCGAACCCTCGGCGACCCCCGAGCCCTCCCCCAGTGCCCCGGCGGAGGAGCCGGACGAGGCCGACGCGCTCACCGCCGTCCCCCTCGGCGTCGGCTGCGACGCGCTCGTGAGCCCGCAGGCCCTCTACGACTTCAACCCCAACGTCGGCACCGACCCGGCCTTCGACGCCGGCGCCTGGGCCCTCGCCCCCGCCGTTGCCGCGCTGCAGGGCAGCGCCTGCGGCTACCTCAACCAGACCAGCGGCGAGCGGCTCGCCGTCTCGGCCGCCCGCGTGGCCCCCGAGAGCGTCGGCGATCTCGCCGCGCAGGTCGCCGCGCGCGGGCCGGCCTTCCGCACCTCGGGAGCCACGAGCACCCTCGAGGTGGTCGCGGGCGACCGGTGGATCGTCGTCGAGGCGCCGTCGTTCTTCGGCGAGGGCGACCTGCAGCCGCTCGCCGACGCCGCGCGGGCGAGCACCGGCGGCTGAGCAGCGCCGCCCGTCGACGCGCGCGGCCCCGCGGGTCAGCGCAGGGCGACCTCGGCCGTCGCGTCCTCCTCGAGCCGCTCCGAGGCCGCGGCCTCGACGCGGATGCCCGTGAGCGTGAGCCAGGAGCCGTCGTTGGCGAGGAAGGCCGTGTCGGCCGAGTCCCGCCCGGTCGCGATGCGCAGCATCCCGGATCGGGGCGCCAGCCCGGTCGCGTCGAGCAGCAGCCACTCGTCGTCGATCGCCACCTCGACGACCGCGTGGAAGTCCATCGGCTCGAGCTGCGGCGCGTAGACCGAGACGGTGCGCGCCGGCAGGTCGGTCGCGCGCAGGATCGCCGCGAGCAGATGCGCGAAGTCGCGGCACACGCCCTTCGCCTGCTCGAGGGTCTCGACGATGCCGTCGGTCGGCCCGGTCGTGCCCGGCCGGTAGTCGAGGGCCTCGGCGACCCAGTCGCGCACGACGAGCACGCGCTCGCGCGGCGCGATGGCCATGAACTCGTCGACGAGGCCCGCGGGCAGCAGGTCGCCGTAGAGCAGGTCGGCCTGCGCGTACCGACTGGGCCGCACGTGCACGATGCGGTCGACCGCGTCCACCCGGCGCGGCGCCGCGCGGCCCGTGACGGTGGCGCGGTACTCGATCTCGAGCTCTCCGGGGCCGGCCTGGGCCGTGTGCCAGCGCGTGCCGCCGGGCCCGGTCACCTCGGTGACGGCGACGGGATGCCCGTCCAGCGTCACCCGCAGCGACTCGACGAGCTCGGCCGGGCTCGGATCCGCGACCGCCACGGCGAGCACGAGCCCGCTCTCGCCACTGAGGTGCGCCTGGAGCCGGCTGCCGACCGTGCGCACGAGCGGTGCATCCCCCGTCACGTCGTCACGCCCCTCATGCCGTCGCCCCCGTCATGCCGTCACTCTGGCACGACGGCGAGCGCCGGGGAACCCGCTACGCTAGGAGTCACGCCTCCGTAGCTCAGGGGATAGAGCATCAGTTTCCGGTACTGAGGGCCGCAGGTTCGAATCCTGCCGGGGGCGCCACAACACCGGTCGACGGCCCGCGGATCACGATGATCCCGGGCCGTCGTCGCGTCCGGGATCTTTCGGGGCCGACCGCGCCGTCGCGCGCGGGCCGTCGGGGCGCGCGGCCTCAGCGCCCGCGGTTGGCGCGGCGCACCTCTTTCGGCGCGCGCCCCCCGAGGAACGAGCGCCGGGCATCCACCACGAAGCCCTGCCGCAGGGTCTGGCGGCCGATGAGCATGCGGAACCCCATCGCGTCGCGGTTGCTGAGCGTCATCTCGGTGGGCACGACGACGCCGTGGATCTGCACGTCCATGATGACGACGATCCGCTCCTGCGCGTGGCCGGAGGAGCTGCGCACGCTGCGGCGATCGTGCACGGGGCACTCGATCTCGACCTCGTCCTCGTCGCTCGCCTGCCATGGCCGGATGCGGAAGCGCACACGCTCCTCAGCGCCCTCCCCGGTGACGCGCACGTCGAAGGCGTGGATGGTTGAGGTGCGGGCGCCGGTGTCGAGCTTCGCCTTGATCCACGGGATGCCCGCCCCGGGCAGGCCGACCCACTCGCGCCACCCGGCGATGGTGGTTGAATGGGCGCTCCTCGTCACGTCACCATCTTGTCAGGGGCTCCCCATGAAGATCGCCATCCTCTCGCGCGCCCCGCAGTCGTACTCGACCGCGAGGCTGCGCACCGCCGCCCACGACCGCGGCCACACCGTCAAGGTGCTCAACACGCTGCGCTTCGCGATCGACCTCTCGGGGCCCGAGCCCGACCTGCACTTCCGCGGCCGCCCGCTGTCGAGCTACGACGCCGTGCTGCCCCGCATCGGCAACTCGATCACCTACTTCGGCACCGCCGTCGTGCGCCAGTTCGAGCAGATGGACGTCTTCACCCCGAACACCGCGAACGGCATCAGCAACGCGCGCGACAAGCTGCGGGCGACGCAGATCCTCTCCCGGCACGACATCGCGATGCCGGCGACGGCCTTCGTGCGCAACCGCGCCGACGTGCGCCCCGCGATCGAGCGGGTCGGCGGCGCGCCGGTGGTCATCAAGCTGCTCGAGGGCACGCAGGGCATCGGCGTCATCCTCGCCCCCCAGGTGAAGGTCGCCGAGGCCATCATCGAGACGCTGCACTCGACGAACCAGAACGTGCTCATCCAGAGCTTCATCTCCGAGAGCCGGGGGCGCGACATCCGCGCGCTCGTCGTCGGCGACCGCGTGGTCGCGGCGATGCGGCGCACGGCCGACGGCGACGAGTTCCGCTCGAACGTGCACCGCGGCGGCCGCGTCGAGGCCGTCACGCTCGACCCCGCCTACGAGCGGGCCGCGGTGCGCTCGGCGCAGATCATGGGCCTGCGCGTCGCGGGCGTCGACATGCTCGAGGGCAACGACGGCCCGCTCGTCATGGAGGTCAACTCCTCCCCCGGGCTGCAGGGCATCGAGACGGCGACGAAGCTCGACGTCGCCGGCGCGATCATCGATTACATCGCCCACGAGGTCGCGTTCCCCGACATCGACGTGCGCCAGCGCCTCGCCGTCTCGACGGGCTACGGCGTGGCCGAGCTGGTGGTGCACGCGGGGGCCGACATCGTCGGCACGACGCTCGGCGAGTCGGGCATCCTCGAGCGCGACATCACGGTGCTCACCCTCAACCGCGGCACGACCGTGATCCCGAACCCCCGCCGCGGCCAGGTGCTGCAGGCCGAGGACCGCCTGCTCTGCTTCGGCAGGATGGACGAGATGCGCTCGATGACGCCGAGCCGGCGCCGCCGGGCCTCGGTGCGAAAGCTGCCGAAGGTGCCCAAGCCCGCGCCCGTCGGCTGAGCGCGCCCGGCCCGCTCACCACCGGCCGGCCCGCTCAGGCCGGTGCGGCGCCCTCCGCGGCCCGCGGCGCGTGCGCCTCGAGGAAGCCGTAGAGCTCCTGGTCGTCGACGCCGGGGAAGGTGCCGCTGGGCAGCGGCGACAGGATGTGCGCGTGCAGCTTGGCGCTCGTCCAGACCTTGCCGCCCCAGCGCCGCCCCAGCGAGCCGTCGGGGCGCTTGCAGCAGGCCGGGTCGGGGCAGGTCGAGACGCGGCGCTCGGTGGTCTCGCGCCCGCGGAAGAACTTCGCCTGCGCGAAGGGCACCCCCACGGTGATGGAGTACTCGTCGGTCGAGCTCGAGCCGATCTGCGTCGACTCCCAGTAGGTGCCCTCGGGGGTGTCGGTGTACTGGTAGTACTCCGTCGTGCGGGTCGTGCGCGCGAAGGCACGGCGGGCGGCCACGTTGCGGCAGACGAGCTGCCCCTCGACCGAGCCGGTGACGTCGACGGGCAGGCGAAGCCCGTCGTTCTCGTAGGCCTTGTAGACCGCGCCGTCGTCGCCGACCCGCAGGAAGTGCAGGGTCAGGTCGAGGTGGGCGGTGGCGAGGTTGGTGAACCGCAGCGCCGCCGCCTCGTGGGTGACCCCGAAGGCGTCGCGGAAGTCCTCGACGGCGATGTTGCGGTCGGCCTTCGCCTGGGTGAGGAAGGCGACCGACTGCGCGCGGGGCATGAGCGCGGCGGCGGCGAAGTAGTTGATCTCGAGCCGCTGCTGCAGGAACTGCGCGTAGGTGCTCGGCACCTCGTGGCCCAGCAGGCGATGCGCGATCGCCTGCAGCGCCATCGAGCGCAGGCCGTGCCCCCCGGGGATGGAGGCGGGCGGCAGGTAGATGCGGCCGTTCTCGAGGTCGGTCACGGAGCGCGCCGAGTGCGGCAGGTCGTGCACGTAGACGAGCTCGAAGCCGAGCCGGGTCGCCATCACCTCGACCTCGCGGTGGGTGAGGGCGCCGCTCACGTGCCCCGTCTCGGCGACGGTGCGCTCGGCGAGCTCCTCGATCTCGGGCAGGTGGTTGTCGAGCGTGCGCATGTGCAGGCGCAGCTCGGTGTTCGCCCGCCGCGCCTCCTCCGGCGTCGCGATCGTGCGCCGCTCGCGGGCGACGAGCTCGCGGTGCAGCCCGACGAGGGAGGCGAGCACCTCGTCGCTCATCGAGCGGCCGGGGCGCACGACGGGCAGGCCGAGCGAGCCGTAGAGGGTCGAGCGCTGCGCCCTCTCGAGCTCGACCTCGAGCGCGGCGCGCTCGCTGGGCGGGCTCTCGTCGAGCAGGGCCGAGAGCGGCACCCCGAGCGCCTCGGCGATGCCGGTGAGCAGGCCGATGCGCGGCTCGCGCTTGCCGTTCTCCATGAGGGAGAGCTGGCTGCCGGCGACGCCGACGCGCTCGCCGAGCTGGTCGAGGGTCAGCTCCGCCTCGGTGCGGAAGTGGCGGATGCGCTGGCCGAGGATCATCAGGTCGCTCATGCCTTGACCATACCGAAAGAAGCAGGTTTCTTTCGAGCAGATTGACACGAATGGATGCCCGAGTCTCATCAGGATGGACACATCAAGGTTTCCTTCCCGAGAGTGGAGTCCCCCGTGACGCTGATCGAGCATCCCCGCACCGGCCGTGACCTGCCGCCGCGCGCCGCCGCCGCGAGCGCGACCCCCGCCGACGCCCGTCCGCACGCCGTGGCCGCCTGGGTCGACGAGATGGCGCAGCTGCTGCAGCCCGACGCCGTGCACTGGTGCGACGGCTCGACGCGCGAGCGCCACGAGCTGCTGCAGGGCCTCGTCGCGGCCGGCACCCTCGAGCAACTCAACCCCGACCTGCGCCCCTACTCCTTCCTCGCCCGCTCCGACGAGCGCGATGTCGCGCGCGTCGAGGAGCGCACCTTCATCTGCTCGACCGATGAGGCCGATGCCGGCCCGACCAACAACTGGGCCGAGCCGACCGCGATGCGCGCCGAGCTGACGGAGCTCTTCCGCGGCGCGATGCGCGGCCGCACCCTCTACGTCGTGCCCTTCTCGATGGGCCCCGTCGGATCGCCCATGGCGAAGATGGGCGTGCAGCTCACCGATTCGCCCTACGTCGTCGTCAGCATGGGCACGATGACGCGCATGGGCTCGGCGGCGCTCGGCGCCATCGACCGCGGCGCCGACTGGGTCGCCGCCCTGCACAGCGTCGGCGCCCCGCTCTCCCCCGGCCAGCAGGACGTGCCGTGGCCGTGCAACGAGACGAAGTACATCGTGCAGTTCCCCGAGAGCCGCGAGATCTGGTCGTACGGCTCCGCCTACGGCGGCAACGCCATCCTCGCGAAGAAGGCCTTCGCGCTGCGCATCGCCTCGGTGCAGGCGCGCGACGAGGGCTGGCTCGCCGAGCACATGCTGCTCATCAAGGTGACGGCGCCGACGGGCAAGGCGTACCACCTGGCCGCCGCCTTCCCCAGCGCGTGCGGCAAGACCAACCTCGCGATGCTGACGCCGAGCATCCCGGGCTGGACGGTCGAGACGATCGGCGACGACATCGCCTGGCTGCGCATCGGTGCCGACGGCCGCCTGCGCGCCATCAACCCCGAGGCGGGCTTCTTCGGCGTCGCCCCGGGCACCGGCCCCGCGACGAACCCGACAGCGGTCGAGACCCTCTGGGGCAACACGATCTTCACGAACGTCGCCCGCACCGACGACGGCGACGTGTGGTGGGAGGGGCTGAGCAAGCAGGCCCCCGCGAACCTCACCGACTGGCGAGGCGAGCCCTGGAGCCCCGACTCCGGTCGTCCGGCCGCGCACCCGAACTCCCGTTTCACCGTGTCCGCCCAGCAGTGCCCGTCCATCGCGGGCTCGTGGGAGGACCCGGAGGGCGTCGTCATCGACGCCATCATCTTCGGCGGCCGCCGAGCGAGCAACGTTCCTCTGGTGGTAGAGGCGCGGGATTGGGATCACGGCGTCTTCATGGGCGCCACGATCGCATCCGAGCAGACGGCGGCCGCCGAGGGCACCGTGGGCGAGCTGCGGCGCGACCCCTTCGCGATGCTGCCCTTCTGCGGCTACAACATGGCCGACTACTTCGCGCACTGGCTGGCCTTCGGGCGCACGCTGCGCCGCTCGGCGCGCGTGCCGCGGGTGTTCCAGGTCAACTGGTTCCGCAAGGGCGCCGACGGCTCGTTCCTGTGGCCCGGCTTCGGCGACAACGCCCGCGTGCTGCAGTGGATGGTCGAGCGCCTCGACGGCACCGCCTGCGCCGACGACTCGCCGCTCGGCTCGGTGCCGCGCGCCGGCGAGCTCAACGTCGACGGCCTCGACCTCGACGAGGAGCGGCTCGCCGAGCTGTTCGCCGTCGACCCCGAGGCCCTGCGCGCCGAGGCCGACGACATCGAGCGGTTCTTCGCGAGCTTCGGCGACCGGATGCCCGCGGAGCTCGACCGTCAGCTCGAGCTGCTGCGCCGCCGCCTCGACGCGTAAAGCGGCGGCACCGCCCTCGTCCGCTCTTCCGTCGCCCGCCCGCGCGTGCGAGGGTGGCGGCAGCCCCGTCGGGGGCGAGGGCGGGAGGCATCGCGGTGGCACGCGCGGCGGAGGGCTGGGAGCGCACGCTCGCGCGCCTCGTCGCCGAGCGCGGCGACGCCCTGCTGCGCTACGCGCACCTGCTCTGCGGCGACGAGGACGACGCCGCCGATCTCGTGCAGTCGGCGCTCGTGACCGCGTTCGGCCGGCTGCGGCCGACGACCGACCTCGACCTCGCCGAGACCCGCGTCAAGCGCGCGGTGCTCGCCGCGGCCGTCGACGGCGGGCGCCGCCGCGACCGCTGGCGGCGATCGGCGCACCTGCATGCCGCGCCCGCGACCGCCGCGCCCGACTCGGAGCGCGTCGACCGCCGGTACGACCTGCGCGTCGCCCTCGGCCGGCTCAGCCCGCGCGAGCGGGCCTGCGTCGTGCTGCGGTACTACGGCGACCTCCCCGTCGCCGCGATCGCCGCCGAGCTCGGCATCAGCGAGGGCGCCGTCAAGCGGTACGTGAGCGACGCGCTGGCGCGGCTCACCGGAGTGCTCGCGGAGGGCTCCGGCGCCCCGACCGCGGGATCGCACGCCCTCGATGACGACGCCGCGACCCGAGGAGGCTCCCGTGTCGGATGAGCAGCTGCGCACCGCGCTCGACCGCGCGGCGGAGGGCGCGCCCCGGGCATCCCGCCTCGACGTCGATGCCGCCGTGCGCGCCAGCCGCGCCCGCCGCCTGCCCGCGCAGCTGCTCGTCGGCGCGACCGCGGCGGTGCTCGTGATCGGCGGCGGCGGGATCGCGCTCGGCGCGCTGCCCGGCACCGGCGCGTTCACCTCGGCCGCGGACGAGTCGGCCGACGCCCCGGCGGCGGGCGGCGCCGAGGCGGATGGCGAGGGGGCCGCCGGCAGCGACCCCGGCGCACTGCCCTCGTGCGGCGCCGCGCCGGCCGCGGCGGGCGTCGACGCGGGGCTCGAGCTCATCGTCGAGGCCACGGGGGCCGCCGCCGCGGACGGCGTGCCCGTGCGGATCACGCTGCGCAGCACGGCCGACGCGCCGCGCGAGCTGCGCGTCGCCTCCGCCCCGACGACTGCGCTCGCTCGCGACGGCCGCGTGCTCGGTGCCGCCGGTTCCGCCGGAGCGGCCGCGACCCCGTTCACACTCGCACCGGACCAGGAGCGATCGTGGACGACCGTCGTCCCGGCGATCTCCTGCGCGACCGGTGCCGCGATCCCTTCCGTCGACGTGAACGACGCCGAGCTGCTCGCCGCCGTCGCCGTCGAACTGCTCGACGCGGGCGGCGAGGTCGTCGCGGTGACGTCGGCGCCCGCGCCGATCACCGCCCCCTGAGGCTGCGGGATGCTCGCCCTCGCGTCACGCCTGCTGACTAGAATCGCGGCGGACGGCGCTCCGGCGCGGCGCACCCGCGAGGGGTCGCCGCCGGCGCCGCCGGATGCGGAAGAGGACGCCATGCGGGGCACGGGTCGCACGCCGGGGCGCATCGCGCCGTCATCGACGGAGGCGCGCTCCGGCGACGCCCCCCGGCCCCGCGCCCCCCAGCCCCGCGCCGCCCGACCCCGCGCCCCTCGTCGCCTGCTCGCGGCCGCCGCCGCCCTCGCCCTCGTGCTCGGCGGGGCGCCGACCGCGGCCGTCGGCTCCGAGCCCGTCGACCTCGGCGGCGCGTACGTGCTCGACGAGACGGGCGTGCTCGACGGGCAGATCGAGCGCATCGAGGAGGAGCTCGACGCCCTCATCGAGGCGGAGGGGGCATCCCTCTTCGTCGTCGTCACCGACCGCTTCGACGGCACGGCGACGCCCGCCGACTGGGCCGATCGCGCCGCCGTCGTCTCCGGGCTCGGCGACCGCGACGCGCTGCTCGCCATCGCCGTCGACGACCGCTCCTACGCCTACTCGATCGGGGCGGAGTGGGCGATCGACGATGCGACCCTCGCGCGCGCCGAGACCGAGGCCCTGCTGCCGGCCCTGCGGGCCGACGCCTACGCCGACGGCATCGTCGCCTTCTCGACCGCTCTGCGCGGCGGGTCCGGCGCGGGCGGCGGCCTGCCGATCGTGCCCCTGCTGCTCGGTGCGGTCGTGGTCGGCATCGTCGTCTGGCTGATCGTGCGCGCCCGGCGGAAGAGGACCGGGGATGCTGCCGCGCCCCCCGGGGGCGAGTCGCCCGAGCAGACCGAGGCGCGCGCCTCCCGCCGCCTCGTCGAGCTCGACGACGCCCTCACGACGAGCGAGCAGGAGCTCGGCTTCGCCGAGGCGCAGTTCGGCGTGGAGGCCGTCGCGCCGTTCCGCGCGGCCGTGGGCGAGGCCCGGGCGCGCGTCGCCGAGGCGTTCCGCCTGCACGGCGGCACCGCGTCGCCCGAGGGCGAGAGCCCGCAGCAGCGCCAGGAGCGGCTGCAGCGCGTCGCCGCTCTGTGCGACGAGGCGGATGCCCTGCTCGAGCAGCAGGAGGACGACTTCGACGCCCTCCGCGACGTCGAGGCCCGCCTGCCCCAGGCTCTGCCCGCGCTGCGCGCCGCCCAGCCCGGCCTGAAGGAGCGCGCGCAGGCCGTGGCGCAGCGGCTCGAGCAGCTGCGCGCCCGCTTCGCGCCCGCCGCGCTCACCGCCGTCGCCGACGCCGGCGACCAGCACCAGGGGCTGCTCGCCCTGCTCGACGCGGAGCTCGCGGAGGCCGAGCAGTCGCTCGCCGCGGGCGCCACCGGCGCCGCCGCGGTCGACGTGCGCGCCGCCCAGCTCGCTCAGACCCAGCTGACCGCCTCCCTCGACGCCGTCGAGCGCCTCGCCGGCGAGCTCGACGCGGCCTCGGCCGCCCTGCCGGCGCAGCGGGCCGAGCTCGAGCAGGGCATCGCCGCCGCCCGCGGCCTGCCCGGCGCCCCGGACCTGGCCGCCGCGATCGCGACCGCCGAGGCGGCGCGCGCCGCGACCGACCAGGGCGCCGCCGACCCGATCGCGGCCTCGCACCGCCTCGTCGAGGCCGACCGCGCGCTCGACGCCGCGATCGACACCTCCCGCGCCGAGGTCGAGCGCCGCGCCTCCGCCGTCGCCGCGCTCGACCGCTCGCTCGCCACCGCGCGCAGCCGCATCCTCTCCGGCGCCGAGTTCATCGCCGCGCACCGCGGCGGGGTCGGCGCCGCCGCCCGGGCCGCGCTCGCCGAGGCGCAGGCCCAGCTCGACGTCGCCGTCGCGGCGCAGACGAGCGACCCCGTCGCCGCCGTGGCCGCCTCCCAGCAGGCCGCGCAGCGCGCCGCGCAAGCGCTCGCCGCCGCAGAGTCCGACGTGGCGTCGCGGCTGGGCGGCGCCGCCCAGGGCGGGCTCCTCGGCGGCGCGGGCGCCGGCGGCGGGCTCGGCGGGCTGGGCGGCATGCTCGGCGGAGCCATGGGCGGCTCGCGCGGCGGCAGCGGCCTCGGCGACGCCCTCATCGGCGGGCTCATCGGCGGACTGCTGAGCGGCGGGGGCGGCCCGCGCCGCGGGGGCGGCTCCGGCTTCGGGGGGCCGTCGTTCGGCTCGTCGCGGCGATCGAGCGGCGGCGGCTTCGGCGGCGGGGCGCGTCGCGCCTCGGGCGGCGGCGGCCGAGCATCCGGTCGCCGCAGCGGAGGCGGCAGATTCTAAAGCGCACCCGGCATGCTGTGCAGGGAGGCGGGCCCAGCGCGACCGGCCGCTCCCCCGCGACCCCGTTCCTCCCCACGACCATAGCGACACCCTCCTCACCGATCACCGAACCGAAAGGCAGCACCCGATCATGACGAAGCAATCGATCTTCGGCCGCATCGCCCAGCTCGCGAAGGCCAACATCAACGCCCTGCTCGACTCGGCGGAAGACCCGCAGAAGATGCTCGACCAGATGGTGCGCGACTACTCCGCGAGCATCCAGGAGGCCGAGGCCGCGATCGCGCAGACCATCGGCAACCTGCGCCTGCTCGAGCAGGACTACGCCGAGGACGTCGCGACGGCGCAGGACTGGGGCCGCAAGGCCGTCGCCGCCAGCGCCAAGGCCGACGAGTACCGCGCGGCCGGCAACAGCGCCGACGCCGACAAGTTCGACAACCTCGCGAAGATCGCGCTCGGCAAGCAGCTCTCCTCCGAGACCGAGGCGCGGGCCGCGCAGCCGACCATCGCCGCCCAGACCGAGGTCGTCGACAAGCTCAAGTCGGGCCTCGAGGCCATGCGCGGCAAGCTCGGCGAGCTCGCCGCCAAGCGCGACCAGCTCGTCGCCCGCGCGAAGATCGCCGACGCGCAGAGCCAGGTGCTCGACGCCGTGAAGAGCATCGACATCATGGACCCGACGAGCGAGCTCGGCCGCTTCGAGGAGAAGGTGCGCCGCGAGGAGGCCAAGGTGCTCGGGCAGCAGGAGCTCGCCTCCTCGAGCCTCGACGCGCAGTTCGAGCAGCTCGAGGACGTCGGCCGCACCACTGAGATCGAGGCGCGCCTCGCCGCGCTGAAGAGCGGCGCGACCCCGCCCGCGATCGGTCAGTAGCACCGCCATCACCGCGCCGACCCCCGCCGTCGACCCCCGCCCGTCCCTGCGCTGGGCGGGGGTCGATGCCGCGCGCGGTCTCGCCGTGCTCGGCATGTTCGCCGCGCACACGGTGCCCCGCACGGGAACGGAAGAGCTGCTCGTCGACGGCCGCCCCTCGGTGCTCTTCGCGCTCGTCGCCGGGGTCGCCCTCGGGCTCGTGACGGGCGGGCCGACGCCGACCCGCCCCGAGGGCCGCGCCGAGGCGCGCGTCCGGCTCGCCCTCCGCGCCCTCGTGCTCTTCGTCATGGGCGTGCTGCTGTGGATGCTCCCCCACGGTGTCGCCGTCATCC
Source organism: Microcella flavibacter (assembly GCF_012530535.1). Taxonomy (NCBI): domain Bacteria; kingdom Bacillati; phylum Actinomycetota; class Actinomycetes; order Micrococcales; family Microbacteriaceae; genus Microcella; species Microcella flavibacter. The sequence continues at coordinate 1,067,702 of NZ_CP051299.1, read as the reverse complement.
TCGACTACTACGGCGCCATGTTCCTGCTGATGGTCCCGCTGGTGCTGGCCTCCCGGCTCGTCCTCGCCGGGGTCGGAGCGGTCGTGCTCGTCGTCGGCCCCCTCGTGCGTCAGGCGATCGAGGCGCGGCCGCTGCCGGGCGAGCCGCTCGACACCGCCATCGACTACCTGCTCACCGGCTGGTACCCGGCGCTGCTCTGGGTGCCCGTGCTCGCCGCGGGCCTCATCGCAGCGCGCAGCGACCTGGGGCTCGCGCGCACCCGCATCGCGCTCGTCGGCTTCGGCACGATCGCCGCCGTCGCCGGCTACGGCGCCGCGGCGGTGCTGCCCGAGGTCGACGCCGCGGCCCACAGCGGCACGACGGCCGAGCTGCTCGGTGCGGGCGGGCTCGCGGCCGCGGTCGTCGGCCTGCTGCTCGTGCTGCTCGATCCGCAGTCCGTCGCCGTCGGGGCGGTCGCCCCGGACGTCGCCGAGCGCGTCGACGCCGCCGACCGCGCCGCCCCTGCTCGCCGCGTCCTGCGCATCCTACTCGCCCCCGTCACCGCGATCGGCCGCATGCCGCTCACGATCTACGTCGCCCACCTGCTCGTGCTCGCCGCCATCTCGCCGCTCGGGCCGGCCGGGCGCTTCGACGGCGTCGTGGGCTGGGTCGTCCTCGTCGTGCTCGCGGTCGCCTCGGCCTCCTTCGCGCTCGCCTGGCAGGCCCTGCGCCTGCCCGGCCCGCTCGAGTGGGTGCTGCAGCGCGCCGCCGGTCTGCCGTTCCGCTACCGCTCGGTGCGAGACTTGCGCGCATGACCTCGCACTTCTTCGTCGTCCCGCAGTGGCAGGGCTCCGGCAGCGACCGCGCGATGCGCCTCGTCGACGGCGCCCACGCGATCCGCGGCGACCTGCCCGAGTCGGCCACCACGGTCGTCGAGGTGCCGCTCGAATCCGGCGACGCCGAGGGCACGGGCATCCACCGGTGGAGCTCGCTACGCCTCGTGCGCGAGCGCCAGGCGCGCGACATGGCCGACGTCGACGCGACGCCCATCACGATCGGCGGCGACTGCGGCGTCGAGTACGCGGCGGTCGAGCACGCGGCCCGCGCCGGGCGCACCGTGCTGCTGTGGGCGGATGCCCACGCCGACCTCAACACCCCCGCGAGCTCCCCCTCCGGCGCCTTCCACGGCATGGTGCTGCGCGCGCTCATCGATGACGGCGTCGTGGCGGCCGACGACGTGCTGCTGCTCGGCGCCCGCGACCTCGACCCCGCGGAGGAGCAGGCCGTCGCCGAGCTCGGCATCGCCCGGGTCACCGCCGAGACCGCCGCCGAGGCGGTCGCCGCCCGCGCGGCCGACGGCGCCACGGGCCTGTACGCCCACGTCGACCTCGACGTGCTCGACCCGGGCGAGTTCGCCGGGGTCGCGTTCTCGACGCCCTTCGGCGAGACGACCGCCTCCCTCGTCTCCACCCTGCTCGCGGTGCGCGCGGCGCTGCCGCTGCGGGGTGCGGGGGTCACCGAGTTCGCGCCGAGCGACGCGGCCGCGGCCGCCGACGATCTGCCGAGCATCCTGCGCATCGTCTCGGCGCTCACCCGACCGGTCGAGCCCGCCTCGCTACGCTGAGCGGCCATGAGCGAGAACCGCGTCACCGTCGACCGCCGAGGCCCGCTGCTGCTGATCGGGCTGAACCGCCCCGAGAAGCGCAACGCCGCCGACCTGGCCATGCTCGAGCAGCTGGCGCTCGCCTACGGCGAGCTGGATCGCGACCCCGCGCTGCGGGTCGGCGTCGTGCACGCGCACGGCGAGCACTTCACCGCCGGGCTCGATCTCGGCGATCTCGCCCCGCGCATCGGCACCGAAGGACTGCGGATGGTGCCCGAGGGCGGCATCAACCCCTGGGGCACGGAGGGCGAGCAGGTCTCGAAGCCCGTCGTGCTGGCCGTGCAGGGCACCTGCCTGACGCTCGGCATCGAGCTGGCGCTCGCGAGCGACGTCGTGATCGCGGCCGACGACACCGTCTTCGCCCAGCTCGAGGTGGCGCGCGCCATCCTGCCGTTCGGCGGCGCGACGACGCGCTTCGCGGCCCGCGCGGGCTGGGGCGACGCGATGCGCTGGATGCTCACCGGCGACCGCTTCGACGCCGCCGAGGCGCATCGGATGGGCCTCGTGCAGGAGGTCGTGCCCGCCGGCGCGCAGCTCGACCGCGCCCTCGAGCTCGCCGAGCGCATCGCCGCGCAGGCCCCGCTCGCCGTGCAGGCGACGCTCGCCAACGCCCGCCTCGCCGACCGCGAGGGGCCCGCCGCCGCGGAGGCCCGGCTGCAGGGCGAGCTCGTGCGCCTCATGCAGACCGACGACGCGCGCATCGGCCTCGAGGCATTCATGACCCGCACCACCCCGCAGTTCACCGGAAGGTAGACCCCATGACGCAGCTCGAGACGACCTACGACCTCATCGTGCTCGGGGGCGGAGCGGTAGGCGAGAACGTCGCCGACCGCGCCGTGCAGGGCGGACTGAGCGTGCTGCTCGTCGAGCACGAGCTCGTCGGCGGCGAGTGCTCGTACTGGGCCTGCATGCCGTCGAAGGCGCTGCTGCGCTCCTCCGCCGCGCTCGAGGCCGCCCGGTCGCTCGCCGGGGCGCGCGAGGCCGTCACGGGCGATCTCGACGCCGCCGCGGTGCTCGCGCGCCGCGACTCGTTCACCTCGCACTGGGACGACAGCGGCCAGGTGCGCTGGCTCGAGGGCGCGGGCATCGCGCTCGCCCGCGGCCACGGCCGGCTCGACGGCGAGCGCCGCGTGATCATCGCCGACGCCGAGGGCGTCGAGACGGCGGTGGATGCCCGGCACGCCGTCGCCGTCTGCACGGGCTCCGACGCGCTCATCCCGCCCGTGCCGGGCCTCGCGGAGGCCCTGCCCTGGACGGCCCGCGAGGCGACGAGCGCGCAGGAGGTGCCGCAGCGCCTCGCCATCATCGGCGGAGGCGTCGTGGGATGCGAGCTCGCGACCGCCTGGAGCGCGCTCGGCTCCTCCGTCACCCTCATCAGCCGCGGCGCCCTGCTCGGCGGCGTCGAGCCCTTCGCCGGCGAGGCCGTCGCCCAGCGCCTGCAGTCGCGCGGCGCGCGCGTGCTGCTGCACGCCTCCCCCGTCGAGGTGCACCGCGGGGCGGATGGCCCCGTGCGGCTGGTGCTCGACTCCGGGGACGAGATCGAGGCCGACGAGGTGCTCGTCGCCACCGGCCGCACCCCGCGCACCTCCGGTATCGGCCTCGACACGGTCGGTCTCGAGGAGGGCGCCTGGATCGAGGTGGACGACACCCTGCGCGTGCCCGGCAGCGACTGGCTGTACGCCGTCGGCGACGTCACGCACCGCGCGCTGCTGACCCACCAGGGCAAGTACCAGGCGCGGGCCGCCGGCGACGTCATCGCGGCCCGGGCGCACGGCGCGCCGGTGGACGACGCGCCCTGGGGCGCCCACGTCGCCACCGCGGATCACGCCGCCGTGCCCCAGGTGACCTTCACCTCGCCCGAGGTCGCGAGCATCGGGCTCACCGCCGCCCAGGCGGAGGAGCGCGGTCTGCGCACCCGGGTCGTCGACTACGCGCTCGGCAGCGTCGCGGGCGCCTCGCTGCACGCGGACGGCTACGAGGGCACCGCGCGCATGGTCGTCGACGACGAGCGCGACGTCATCGTGGGCTTCACGGTCGTCGGGGACGACGTCGCCGAGCTGCTGCACGCGGCGACCATCGCGGTCGTGGGCGAGGTGCCGATCGCCCGCTTGCAGCACGCCGTGCCCTCGTACCCGACGATGAGCGAGGTCTGGCTGCGCCTGCTCGAGACCGACCGCGCGCAGCGCTCATGAGCGCGGCGCGGCCGCCGCGCTGAGCAGGGCGCGCCGCGGTCGCGCCCGGACTGCTAGGAATGGGGCATGAGCCCCGTCCCGCCCGCGCGCCCCGGCTCCGCCGCGCCCTCGACGGCGGCGCTCTCGCCGGTGCCGCGGGGTCGCTTCGCCCGCGTGGTCGATGAGGCGCGCCGGCGGCCGCTGCTGCGCCGCGTCGCCCTGCACCCGGCGGTCTGCCGGCCCGGCTACTGGACGGCGAGCGGCCTCGCCCTCGCCTGGGGCTCGGTGCTGGGCGGATTCCACGTGCGGCGGCGCGGCGGCGTGGTGGTCTGCGCCGGGCTCCCCCGCTGGGCCTTCGGCCGCGGCGGCACCACGATCGGGGCCGTCTACCTCACGCACGACAACACCGGTCGCGCCGTGCTCGAGCACGAGGCCGTGCACCGCGCGCAGTGGCGGCACTACGGGCTCGCCTTCATCCCGCTCTACCTCGCGGCGGGTCGGGATGCCCGGCGCAACCGCTTCGAGATCGAGGCCGGTCTCGAACGAGGGGGCTACCGCTGATGCGCACCGTCGTCATCACGGGCGCGAGCTCGGGCCTGGGGTCGGAGGCGGCGCTCGAGCTCGCCCGCCGCGGCTGGCAGGTCGCCGTGGTCGGGCGCCACGAGGCCCGCACGCACGCCGTCGCGGCGCGCGTCGGCGGCATCCCCTTCACGGCCGACTTCGACGAGCTCGACCAGGTGCGCGGGCTTGCCGACGAGCTGCTCGCCCGGTTCCCGCGCATCGACGCGCTCGCCTCGAACGCGGGCGGCCTCGTGCCGCAGCGCGCGCGCACGGTCGACGGCTTCGACGTCGGGTTCCAGCGCAACGTGCTCGCCGGCGCCCTGCTCACCGAGCTGCTGCTGCCGCGCCTGCGCGCCGCTCGCGGCCGAGTGATCGCGACGGCGAGCGTCGTCAACCGGCTCGGCGGTCTGCGGCTCGACGATCTGGAGTTCGAGCGGGGGCGGGTCGGCGGCAGCTGGCGCCGCTACGGCGCCGCGAAGCTCGCCACGATCCTCTACGCGCGCTCGCTCGCCGAGCGCACCGGGCTCGAGAGCTACGCCTTCCACCCCGGCTACGTGCGCAGCGCCTTCGGGGCCGAGTCGGCGAGCGCCCGGGTGCTCATCGCCCTCACCGGCAGCATGCAGATCTCGCCCGAGGCGGGGGCGGCGCCGCTCGTGCACCTGGTCGACACCCCCGAGCTCGGCGTGCCGAACGGCACCTACTTCGACGGGCTCAACCCCTTCGGCGCCGCCCATCCGAGCGCGGGCGATGCCCGGCTCGCCGAGGATCTCTGGCACGCGATCGCCGAGCGCATCGGCATCGCCGTGAGCACCGCCGACCGCTGACGGCCGACCGCCGCCCCGATCCCGGGCCCGCGCCCGCGCCGCGGGTGCCGCGCGTCACCACATCGCGGGATGCGGCAGCGGCCCGCGCCGGCGCTCGAGCTGCGCGCCGAGCGACAGCAGCGCCGCCTCGCCGCCCGGCCGCCCGATGAGCTGCACGCCCATCGGCAGGCCCGGCTCGGCCGAGTCGGGGCCGGTGAGCCCCACGGGCACGGTGAGCGCGGGCAGCCCGCTGACATTGACGAAGCTCGTGAACGGCGTGTACTGCACCTGCTGCCGGAAGTTCCGCTCCGCATCCACCGCGTCGTACCAGCCGATCGGGCGCGGGGTCATCGCGAGCGCGGGCGTGACGACGACGTCGACGGCGGCGAAGCGCCGGACGACCCGCCGCTCGAACGCCGCGAGCCCCGCGAGGGCCTCGGCCAGGCGCGAGGCGGGCAGCGCGCGCCCGCGCTCCACGAGCCAGGCGGTGAGCGGTTCGAGCTGCGCCAGCTCGTCGGGCGTGCGGGCGGGGATGCCGGCGGCGCCGGCCATCCACACGGTTCGGAAGTGCTCGGCGTACTCGGGTTCGGGCCGCGGCTCGAGCTGCTCGATGCCGTGCCCCATCTGCGCGAACAGCCGCAGCGCCCCGTCGAGCGCCGCCTGCGCCTCGGGCGCGAGGCCCACCTCGCACCAGTCGTCCCACGGCGAGTCGGTGACGACCCCGAGCTGGAACCGCCCCTCGCCGCGCACGGCGTAGCCGAGCAGGGGCCCGTCGTGCGGGCTCGGCGCGCGGGTCGCGAACTCCCACGGCGCCCCCTCGACCATCGCGTCGAGCATCAGGGCGGCGTCGGACACGGTGCGGGCGAGCGGCCCGGGCACGACGAGGCCGGCGAGCCGGTCGAGCCCGCTGCCGGCCGGCACGCGACCGCGCGAGGGCTTGAGCCCGACGAGCCCGCAGGCGGCGGCGGGGATGCGCACGCTGCCGCCGCCGTCGCTGCCGGGCGCCACGGGCAGCAGTCCGGCGGCCACGGCGGCCGCCGCGCCCCCGCTCGAGCCGCCCGCGCCCCGGGCGAGGTCGTAGGGATTGCGGGTCGCGCCCGACTGCGCCGACTCGGTGTACGAGGGCAGGCCGAACTCGGGCGCGGCCGTCGCGCCGAGGCTGATGGCGCCGGCCGCGTCGAGCTGCTCGACGAGCTCGTCGGAGTGCTCGGGCACGAAGCCCGCCCTGAGCCGCGAGCCGTAGCTCGTCACCTGGCCGGCGCGCGCGCTGAGCTCCTTGTCGGCGATCGGGATGCCCCACAGCGGCGCCGTGCGCGCGACCTCCCCGCGCTCCAGGCCGGCGGCTCGGGCCCGGGCGCGCTCGGGCTCGACCACCGTGAGCGCGCCGATCGCCGGATCGAGTCGCGCGATGCGTTCCAAGTAGTGGTCGACGAGCTCGCGCGGCGAGAGCCGGCCCCGGTGCAGCTCGTCCCACTGCTCGAGGGCGGTCAGGTCGTGCAGCTCAGCCATGCTCCGAGCCTAGGCGGAGCATCCGCGGTATCGATTCGGCAACGAAGGCCCGCGCACCCCTCGAGAGGGGGTGATCCGGCGGCTGCGGGAAACGCCGCCCTGCTACATTCGCGCCGAGGGCACGCCACCGTCGTCGTGGCCCCGCCGGTCGGGCATCCTCCGCTCGACCCCCATCACCGCAGCGCCGTGCCGCCGCAGCACGGCGGCATCCGTCACCGCCCCCGCTAGGAGAGCAATGTCCCGGTCGCGCCTGCTCGCGAGCACCGCCGTCCTCGCCCTCGTCGTGGGGCTCAGCGCGTGCGCCCCCGCGGCCGAGTCGGAGGAGCCGGTCGCCGAGCCGAGCACCTCGGCCACGCCCGAGCCGGTGGAGACCCCGACGGCCGAGCCCGAGCCCGAGGCGCAGCCGCGCGTGTTCACGATGCCGACCGACTGCACCGACATCCTGCCGCCCGAGCGCGTCACCGCCCTCACCGAGCAGGATCTCGCGCTGCTCGGCGGCCCGGGCAGCCTCTACGGCGACGAGTACTTCTTCAACGCCACCCCCGAGCAGCTCGCCGGCGGCATCAGCTGCGTCTGGGCGCAGGAGGGCGTCGACCTCTCGAGCCTGCTGATCAGCGCCGCCCCGCTGACGACCGCCACGCGCGGCCAGATCATCACCGACCTCAGCGCGCAGGGGCTCAACGAGGTCATCCTGGAGGACGGCTCGCTCACCTACGGCGTCGTCGGCGACGAGGCCGCGGCCGGTGCGCAGTTCAATCTGCTGACGGATGACGCCTGGGTCTCGGTCATCAACGCCTTCGGCGGCGACGTGTTCTTCGACGAGGCCGTCGTGCTCGCGAACGAGGTGCTCGACCACAACTCGGAATGACCTCCGCTTTTGTGGAACGTTTGCGCTATTTTTATGGCACAGACGTTCTAGATTCGGAGTCATCATGGGGTACCTGTTCCTGGTCGGCGCCATCATCGCCGAGGTCATCGCGACGAGCTTCCTCAAGCTCACGAGCGGCGAGCGCGCGGTGTGGTGGGCCTTCCCCATCGTCATCGTCGGCTACATCGCCGCCTTCTCGATGCTCTCGCTCACCCTCGGCCGCGGCGTGCCGCTCGGCACCGCCTACGGCATCTGGGCCGGCGCGGGCGTCGCCCTCGTCGCGGTCATCAGCTGGGTCGTCTTCGGCGAGACCCTGACCTGGGCGCAGCTCGCCGGCATCGCGCTCATCATCGCGGGCGTCGCGCTCGTCGAGCTCGGCGGATCGCACGAGACCACGACCGCCCAGGCCCCGTCCCTGACGCCATGAGCCTGACCGAGAAGGGCCGTCGCCGGCGCGAGGCCCTGCTCGACGCGGTCGTGGCCGTGCTCGAGCGCGAGGGCCCCACGGCCGTCACGCACCGGGCGGTCGCCGCCGAGGCCGGGGTGCCGGTCTCCGCCGCGACCTACTACTTCGCCTCGATCGACGACCTCCTCGTCGAGGCGCTGCGCCGCGCGGTGGAGGAGGAGTCGGCGCTGCTGCCGCCCGCGGCGCCCGCCGACGTGGCCGCGCTCGCGCGGGCGCTGCACGGCTACGCGGTCGAGCGCCGGGCGACGGCCGTCGCGCACTACGAGCTGCTGCTGCTCGCGACGCGGCGACCTGCGCTGCGGCCCGACGCCGAGCGGTGGTACGCCAGCCTGGAGGCGGCGCTCGACGCGGGCTTCCCCGCGACCGCGGGCGAGCATCCCGATGACCGCGCGCGGCGCCTCGAGGGCGCGGCCATGGCGCTCGACGGGCTCATCCTGCGCATGCTGTGGCGCGGCGAGCCCTCCGCCCCGGCCGAGGTCGAGCGGGCGCTCGCGCCCCTCATCGGCCCGCTTCTGCCGCTCGCCGATCGGGCGCCGGGCGTCAGCGCTTCTTCTTGAGCGACTTCTGCATCATGACGATGCCGAGCCAGCGCTCGAACTTGTAGCCGACGCGCGCCATGCGTCCGGTCTCGACGAAGCCGAACTGCTCGTGCAGGGCGATCGAGGCCTCGGCGCCGCGGTCGGCGATCACGGCGATGACCTCCTTGATTCCCGCCTCGCGCGAGCGCTCGAGCAGCTGCTCGAGCAGCACCCGCCCGAGGCCCTTGCCCGTGGCGCCCGGCCCCAGGTAGATCGAATTCTCGACCGTGAAGCGGTAGGCGGCCTTCTCCTTCCACGGGTAGACGTAGGCGAAGCCGAGGATGACGCCCGAGGGCGACTCGGCGACGAGGAAGGGGTGGCCGAGCTTGCGGATCCTGCCGAACTTCGTGCGCAGCCCGCGCAGCGTCCAGGGCTTCTCGTCGAAGGTCACCGTGGAGTTCGCGACGTAGTGGTTGTAGATCTCGCGGATCCACGGCAGATCGGCCTCGACCGCCTCGCGGATCTCGTAGGCGAAGACCGGTTCCGGGTCGGCGGGCGCCCGCAGATGGGGCGGCAGCACGCGACGCGGTTGGTACTCCTCCTCCAGCACGGGCTCAGTCTAGGCCGGGAGCGGAGCCCGTCGGATGCTCGGGGAGGCCCCAGTCCACGGGGGCCGCGCCCTGCTCCTCGAGCAGCGCGTTGACGCGCGAGAACGGGCGCGATCCGAAGAAGCCGCGGTGGGCCGACAGGGGGCTGGGATGCGCGGACGCGACGACGGCCGCCCCGCCCAGCAGCGGCTGGGCGGCGGCCGCATCCCGCCCCCACAGCACGCCCACGAGCGGCGCATCGCGCGCGGCCAGGGCCTCGACGGCGCACGCCGTCACCTCCTCCCAGCCGCGACCGCGGTGGGAGCCGGCGGCGCCGGCCCGCACCGTGAGCACCCGGTTGAGCAGCAGCACCCCCTGCCGCTGCCAGGCGCTGAGGTCGCCGTGCGCGGCGGGGGCGAGCCCGAGGTCGTCCTGGCGCTCGCGGTAGATGTTGACGAGGCTGCGCGGCAGCGGGCGCACGGCGGGGTCGACCGAGAAGCTGAGGCCCACGGCGTGGCCGGGCGTCGGGTACGGGTCCTGCCCGAGCACGAGCACCCGCACGGCGTCGAGCGGCTCGGCGAAGGCGCGCAGCACGCGCTCCCCCGCCGGCAGGTACGGCCGCCCGGCCGCGGTCTCGGCGCGCAGCCACTCGCCGATCCCGGCGATGCGGTCGGCGACGGGGGCGAGGGCCTCGGCCCAGCTCGGGTGCACGAGGTCGGCGAGGGGGCGGGGCGGGCTGGTCACCGTGCCACGCTAGCCGGGCATCCCGCGTCGACATCGCCCGCGCGCTCGACCGGGTCTAGCATCGCGGCATGCCCCTCGCCCCCGGCCGCACCGTCGCGGCCCTCCGCGGCCGCTCCGGCGCCATCACGCTCGGTCTCGTCGGCTACCTGTTCTTCGTCGAGTTCGTCAGCGGGATCCTGCAGGGGTACTACATCCCGCTCATCCCCGACCTCGTCGACCACCTCGGCATCCGCGACGCCGACGTCAACTGGTTCGAGGCCGCCCAGCTGCTGCTGAGCGCGATCGTCGTGCCCGTGCTCGCGAAGCTCGGCGACATGGTCGGGCACAAGCGGATCCTGCTCGTCTCGACCGTGCTCACCGCGGGCGCGAGCTGGTGGCTCGCCTTCGCCGGCGACTTCTGGAGCTTCCTCATCGCCTGGACGCTGCAGGGCTTCTACGTCGTCTGGCTGCCGCTCGAGGTCGCGCTCATCTTCGACCGCGGGCGGGCGAAGAACCGCGCCGCCTCCGACACCCGGCGGGCGGCGGGCCTGCTCGTCGTCGCGCTCGAGGCGGGCGCGATCGCCGGCGCACTCGGCGGCGGGCGCCTCTTCGAGGCCCTCGGCGGCGACGTGACGCTCACGCTCATGGTGCCCGCGGCGAGCGTGACGATCGCCTTCTTCGCGATCCTCTTCGGCGTGCCCGAATCGGCCCCCGTCACCGGGCGCCGGCTCGACACCGTCGGCTTCGCGCTGCTCACCCTCGCGCTGCTGACGATCACCTCGGGGCTGACGTTCCTGCGCATCAACGGCCCCGGCGCGCTGTGGGTCTACGCGCTCATGGCGCTGGGCCTGCTCCTGCTGCTGCCCTTCGGCCGCTGGGTGCTGCGCCACCCCGACCCGGCGATCGACCTGCGCGTGCTGCGGCAGCCGTCGATGTGGCCGGTGCAGCTCACCGCCGGGCTGCTCGGGGTGAGCATCCTGGGCGCCCAGGCGCCGCTGTCGACCTTCGCCGGCACCGATCCGGCCGAGGCCGGCTTCGGCCTGGGGCTCGGCTCGAGCGCCATCTCGAACATCATCGGCGCGTACCTCATCGCGATGATCGTCGGGGCGCTGCTGTTCCCGGTCGTCTCGAGGCGCACGACCCCCCGCATCGCGCTCATCGTCGGCACCCTGCTCATCGCCGCGGGCTACCTCGCGTTCCTCGTCAACAGCGCCACCGCCCTCGGCGTCACGCTCAACATGGTCGTCGCCGGCATCGGCTCGGGCGCGCTCGTCGCCGCCCTCCCCGCCGCGGCCGCCGCCGCCGCGCCGCTCGGGCAGACGGGCATCGCCACCGGGCTCACGAACACGACGAAGACCATCGGCGGATCCTTCGCGAGCGCGATCTTCGCCGTCGTGCTGGTCTTCGCCGCCGGGCAGGCCGCCGTCGGCACGGCCGCGAGCCTCGTGGGCTACCTCGTGGTGTTCGGCATCTGCGGCGTCACGGCGCTCGTCGCCGCGGGCGTGCTCGTGCTCGTGCCGCGCGCGGCCTTCGGCGACGCGCCCGCGGTCGCCGTGCCCGAGCGGGTCGTCTGAGCCCGCGGGCCGACCGGGCTCAGCCCTCGCGCACCCGCAGCGGCTCGCGCACGAGCTTGTGCTGAGCCGCCTGCGCGACGGGGCGCATCGTCACCTCGTCGAGGTTGACGTGGTGCGGCAGCAGGATCGCGTGGGTGATGGCCTCGGCGACGTCATCAGCGGTGAGGGGATGCTCCACCCCCGCGTACAGCGCGGCGACGCGCTCCTCGTCCCCGCCGAAGCGGTTCCGGGCGAACTCGTCGGTGCGCACCATCCCGGGCGCGATCTGCACGACCCGGAGCGGCTCGCCGGCGAGCTCCAGCCGCAGCGCCCCCAGCAGCCCGCGCAGGGCGAACTTGGCGGCGTTGTAGCCGCCGCCGCCCTCGTAGGCGACCTGCCCGGCCGTCGAGGTCACGGCGACGATGTCGGCGACGCCGCGCTCGACGGCTCCGGCGCGCAGGCTGCCGATGAGCGCGGCGATCGAGCGCTGCGCCGTCAGGACGTTGAGGTCGAACATCGCGGCGAGATCCGAGGCATTCGCCTCGGCGACGGGATCGGTGCCGATCGCGCCGCCCGCGTTGGCGACGAGGGCGTGCAGGGGGCCGGCCGCGCGCACGGCCTCGGCGAGAGCATCCACGGCGCCCGCATCGGTGAGATCGGCGACGACCACCGAGCATCCCGTCTCGGCGGCCAGGGCCTCGAGTCGGTCGGCGCGACGGGCGACGGCGGTGACGCTCCACTCGGCGGCCGTGAGACGGCGCACCGCGGCCGCTCCGATGCCCGAACTGGCTCCCGTGACGACCGCGCGATAGCTGTGCATGGGCCACACGCTACCGCGCAGCCACCGGGGTCGCGCCCGGCCGCGCAGTAGCCTGGGCCTCATGCAGGCGAGCGAACGCACCAAGGCCCCCCGCGAGCGCGTGCCGTTCTGGGACAACGCCCGATTCGTGTTCGTCACCCTCGTCGTCGCCGGCCACGCCATCCAGCGCCTCACGGCCGAGAGCGACAACGCGCTCGTCGTCTACCTGTTCATCTACGCGTTCCATATGCCGGCGTTCGCGATGATCAGCGGCTACTTCTCCAAGCCCGGCGCCCCGGGCGAGCGCCAGATGCGCAGGGTCATCACCGACATCGTGATGCCCTACGCGATCATGGAGACGATCTGGACGCTCGTGCAGTTCCTCGTCGAGGGCTCGATCGCGCTGAACCCGACGCAACCCTCCTGGACGCTCTGGTTCCTGCTCGCGCTCGGCATCTTCCGGCTGATCCTGCCGTACCTCGCCCTGCTGAAGTGGCCGCTCCTGTGGGCCGTCGTCTTCTCGGTCGGCGTGGGCTACCTCAGCAACGTCGACTCGACCTTCTCGCTCTCGCGCGCGATCGGCATCCTGCCCTTCTTCGTTCTCGGCTGGAAGCTCAAGGAGTGGGGCCTCATCGAGCGCTGGCGCTTCGTCGAGGCGCCGGCCCGGCTCGTGCGCATCGGCTCGGTCGCCGTGCTGCTCGTCTGGGGCGCCGTGCTCGTCGCCTTCATCGACGTCTGGCGCGCGACCGACCTGCGCTTCTGGTTCTTCTACGACGACTCGTACCAGGGCCTCGGCGAGGACCAGTGGTGGGCGGGCCTCGTGCGTCTGCTGCTCATCGCCCTCGCGGTGCTGCTCTCGGGCTGCGTGTTCGCGCTCGTGCCGCGCCGCGAGACGTGGATGACCGCCTTCGGCCAGGCCACGATGTACGTCTACCTGCTGCACTCCTTCGTGCTGTACCCGATCCGCGAATCGGGCGTGCTGGGCGGCGGCAACTCCTCCTTCACTTGGCTGATCGGGATGCTCTTCGCCTCCGTCGCGATCACCGTGGTGCTCGCGAGCCCGATCGTGCGGCGCATCACGCGCCCGATCATCGAGCCGAAGCCGCGGTGGCTCTTCCTCGAGCCCGCGGAGGACTCCCGGGCGCCGCGCTCGGGGTCGTCGAAGACCGACCCGACGGGCTCGCGCCGCCGCTGAGGAGCCCGCGAGGTTACGCCGCGTGTCCGCGATCGTTGACCGGCGCTCGGCGCTGTCCGTACCGTTGCGCTGACGCCGGAGCTCCGTGCCGGCCGCCGCCCACCCGCGAAGGAGCCACCCATGAGCGACGAGTACCGCTTCGAGACCCTGCAGATCCACGCGGGCGCCGCCCCCGACCCGCAGACGAACGCCCGCGCGACGCCGATCTACCGCACGACGGCCTACACCTTCGACAGCGCCGAGCACGCGAAGAACCTCTTCGCCCTCGCCGAGTTCGGCAACATCTACACGCGCATCCAGAACCCCACGCAGGACGTCGCCGAGCAGCGCGTCGCCGCGCTCGAGGGCGGCACCGCGGCCCTGCTGCTCTCCTCCGGCCAGTCGGCGACCACGTACGCCGTGCTCAACATCGCGCAGGCCGGCGACCACATCGTGTCGTCCTCCTCGGTCTACGGCGGCACCTACAACCTCTTCAAATACACCCTCGCCAAGCTCGGCATCGAGACGACCTTCGTCGAGAACCAGGACGACCCGGAGGAGTGGGCGCGCGCCGTGCGCCCGAACACGAAGCTGTTCTTCGGCGAGACGATCGGCAACCCGAAGATCAACGTGCTCGACATCGCGACGATCGCGGGCGTCGCGCACGACCACGACCTGCCCTTCATCGTCGACAACACGATCGCCACCCCGTACCTCATCCGGCCCTTCGAGCACGGCGCCGACATCGTCGTGCACTCGGCGACGAAGTTCCTCGGCGGGCACGGCACCGTGCTCGGCGGCGTCATCGTCGACGGCGGCCGGTTCCCCTGGTCGCAGCACGTCGACAAGTTCCCCGGCCTCACCGAGCCCGACCCCTCGTACCACGGGGCGAGCTACACGGGCGTGCTCGGCGACGGCATCGCGTACATCATCAAGGCGCGCGTGCAGCTGCTGCGCGACATCGGCTCGGCCATCTCGCCCGACAACGCCTGGCAGATCATCCAGGGCATCGAGACGCTGAGCCTGCGGGTCGAGCGCCACGTCGAGAACGCCGAGGCCGTCGCGCACTGGCTCGAGGAGCACCCCGACGTCGCGAGCGTCAGCTACTCGGCCCTGCCCTCGAGCCCGTGGTACCGCCACGCGCAGACCTACGCCCCCAAGGGCGTCGGCGCGGTGCTCTCCTTCGAGCTCAAGGGCGGCGTCGACGCCGGCCGCGCGCTCGTCGACTCGCTGTCGCTGTTCAGCCACGTCGCCAACATCGGCGACGTGCGCAGCCTGATCATCCACCCCGCCTCGACGACGCACTCGCAGCTCACCCCCGAGCAGCAGCTCACCGCCGGCGTCACGCCGGGCCTCGTGCGCCTCTCGGTGGGCCTCGAGAACATCGACGACATCCTCGCCGACCTCGAGAAGGGCTTCGCGGCCGCCCGCGCGGTGAGCCTCGCCAACGCGAGCGCCTGACGCACGGAACCGCCGCACCGCATCACCGCGCCTCCGCCCCCGTCGTCATACGGCGGGGGCGGAGGCGCGTCTGCGACAGAATGAAGCCGACATGGACTGGCAGACATCCGAAGACACCGTCCCCTCGGCCTTCATCACCGAGGCGAGCCGGCGCGCCCTGAGCGGCGCGCCGCCCGTCACGGGCGCGTGGCGCGAGGGCGACCCCGCGGGCGATCGGGTGTTCGAGAACCTCGGGCCGCTCGAGCTCGAGTCGGGCGCGCGGCTGCCGCACATCCGGCTCGCCTACGAGAGCTGGGGAGAGCTCAGCCCCTCCCGCGACAACGTCGTGCTGCTGCTGCACGCGCTGACGGGCGACAGCCACGTCGTCGGGCGGCCCGGCGGCGGGCATCCCACCGCCGGATGGTGGAGCGGCATCGTCGGGCCGGGCCTCGCCATCGACACCGACCGCTGGTTCGTGCTGGCGCCGAACATGCTCGGCGGCTGCCAGGGCTCGACCGGCCCGGCCTCGTTCTCGCCCGACGGCGCCGAATGGGGCTCGCGGTTCCCGTACCTCACGATCCGCGACCAGGTCGCGGCGCAGCGGATGCTCGTCGACCGCCTCGGCATCGACTTGCTCGCCGCGGTCGTCGGCGGCTCGATGGGCGGCATGCACGCGATCGAGTGGGCCGCGACGCACCCCGAGCGCGTGCAGCGGCTCGCCGTGCTCGCCGCCCCCGCCGTCTCGACCGCCGACCAGATCGCGCTCAACTCGGTGCAGCTCGAGGCGATCCGCATGGATCCGGCCTTCCACGGCGGCGACTACTACGACGAGGACGAGGGGCCGTACCGCGGGCTCGCCCTCGCGCGCCGCATGGCGCTGCTCAACTACCGCTCGCCCCACGAGCTCAACGAGCGCTTCGAGCGCTCCTGGCAGGGCGTGCTCGACCCGCTCGGCGTGGGCGGGCGCTTCGCGATCGAGAGCTACCTCGACTTCCACGGCAACAAGTTCACCCGGCGCTTCGACGCGGGCAGCTACAGCGTGCTCGTCGAGGCGATGAACTCGCACGACATCACCCGCGGCCGGGGCGACCTCGCCGCGGTGCTCGCCCCGGTCACGCGCCGCAGCCTCGTGCTCGGCATCGACAGCGACCGGCTGTTCCCCGTCGAGCAGCAGCAGGCGATCGCGAGGGCGCTGCCGGGCACCATCCACGGCGACGAGGCGGTCGTCATCTCCTCCCCCTTCGGCCACGACGCCTTCCTCATCGAGGACGACCTCGTCAGCCCGCACCTGCGCTCCCTGCTCGCGAGCGAGTAGGGCAGGGGATGCGCGGCGCAGGGGCAGCGGCGGCGCTCCTGCTCGCCGCGCTGCTGCCCCTCGCGGGCTGCGCGGCGGCCCCGCCCTCCCCCGCCGGGCCCGACGAGCCGGAGCCGACGGCCGGGCCCCTCGCCGCCGCCGTCGACGAGCTGCACGTCGTCGCCGAGGTGTACCGCACGCGCTCCGACCCGGGTCGCGGCGGCATCCAGCTCTCCCTCCGCAACGACGGCGCCGCACCGCTCGTCGTCCGCTCCGCCCGCCTCGACTCCCCCGCCCTCGCCGCCGCTGCGACGCGCGAGGACGAGGCGACCGTCCCCGCGGGCCTGCAGCGCGATCTGCCGATGCTGCTGCCCGCGCCCGTCTGCGAGGGATCCGCGGCGCCGGCGCCGCCCGAGGCCGTCCTCGAGGTGCTGCTCGCCGACGGCACGACCGCCGAGCTGCGCCTGCCCACCGCGGATCGCATCGGGCAGTGGGCGCGCTGGCATGCGGAGGCGTGCCTGGCCGCCACCGCCGCCGCGCTCGCCGAGCTGCGCCTGGAGGCGGCGCCGGCCGCGGAGGGCGAGATCGGCGTGCGGCTCGTGGCCGCTCCGGGGGCCGGCGGCGCGGAGGGGGCCAGCGGTGCGGAGGGCGGCGGCTCGGTGCGCCTGCTCGAGGTGAGCGGCTCGGTGCTGCTGAGCGCGCTCGACGCCGACGGGCGGCCCGCAGCGGGCATCCCGGTGCCGTCGGCGCTGTCGACCGCGCCGACCGAGCTCGCCCTGCGCTACGCCCCCGCGCGCTGCGATGCGCACGCGATCGCCGATGACAAGCAGGGCACGCACCTGCGCGTGCGGCTGGCGATCACGACCGAGGAGGGCGTGCGGGAGGGCGAGGTCGTCGTCGTGCCCGAGCCCGCGGTGCGCGACGCCCTGCTCGCGGCGGTCGTGGCGGCCTGCGCGTCGCGCTCGCCGGGCGACGGCGGGTGAGAGACTGACCGCAGAGCCGCGAGCGGCACCGAATCGCCCGGGAGACCCATGGATCTGATCGACAAGGAGCGCCGGGCGCTGCTGCAGCACGCCGCCCGGGCGCTCGGCCTCGTCGGCGTCGTGATCTCGGCGTTCTGCCTCTCGCTGCCGGGCGTGGTCGAGCCCGACGTGCTGCCCTCGGTGCTCATCGTGCTCGCCGGCCAGTCGGCGGCGCTCGTCATGGTGGGGCGCTCGCCGCACGTCGGCTGGCCCGCGCTGACGATCGTGCTCGGCTGCGGCGCCCTCGTGCTGGCGCAGCTGCCCTTCGACGGCACCGTCTCGGCCTCGCTGCCGATCGCGCTCTCCCCCCTCGCCGCCGCGGGCGTCGGGGCGGTGGGCACGGTGCTCAGCGAGGGGCGCGGCCGATGGATGCTCTGGGCCCTCGGCACCCTCGCCTCGAGTCTGCTCGTCGCCCTCGCCGGCCCCACGCGCGGCCTCGTCTCGGTGCCCGCGATCGCGACCGTCGCGGGCTGGGCCATCACGCTCATCATCGGCATCTGGGTCACCGCGGGGGTGCGCCGCGGCTTGCGCCGGATCGCCCAGATCGGTCTCGCCCACCAGGCGGAGCGCCAGGCGAGCGAGACCGAGGCCCAGCGCCGCCAGAGCGCGCGCCTGCTGCACGACACCGTGCTCGCCACCCTCACCCTGCTCGCGCACTCCGGCGTCGGCGTGAGCGCCGACGCGCTGCGCCAGCAGGCGGCGGAGGACGCGAACCTGCTGCGCCAGCTGCGGCTCGGCTCGACGCCCATGCCGCGCTTCTCCGGCTCGTACAGCCTCGAGCCGGTGGGCGAGACGACGCTCGGCACGACCCTCGAGTCGGTCAAGCAGCGCTTCCTGCGCATGGGGCTCACGGTGCGCTGGCACGGCACGGGCCAGGTGCTGCTGCCGAACGACGTGCTCGACGCCTTCCTGCTCGCCCTCGCCGAGTGCCTCGAGAACGTGCGCCGGCACGCCGGCGTCACCGAGGCCGACGTCACGATCACCGAGAGCGACGACGCCCTGCGCGCCGTGGTCACCGACGCGGGCGTCGGCTTCGACCCGACCGCGATCACGACCGAGCGGCTCGGCTTCAGCGAGTCCGTCGTCGCCCGCCTGCGCGACGTCGGCGGCAACACCCGCGTCTTCTCCACCCCGGGCGCCGGCACGACCGTGATGCTGGAGGTGCCCCGATGAGCTTCGCGCAGCCGAGCGGCCGGCCCGACCGGCCGAGCAGCCCCTTCGCCTTCCCCGACGAGTCGACCCTCGGCGGCAGCGTGCGCCCGGCGGGCGCGCGCTCGGCGGTGCGCCGCGGCAGCCCCACCTCGACGCACGGCTCGGCGCTCGGCACCGGGTTCCTCGGCATCGGCGTCGCGATCGTCGCGGCCCTCCAGTCGATGATCGGCCTCGGGCTCTTCCTCGCCCGCGCGGGCGACTACCCGGTGCTGCTGCCCGCCCTCGGGGCGTGGATGCTCCTGCTGGGCACCTTCCTCGCGCTCATCATCACGATCTCGGCGACGGGCGAGCGGCTGCCCGACTGGTTGTACGCGGTGTTCCTCACCGCGCTGGCCGCCGTCGTCGCCCTCGACTTCATCGCGATCGCCCCGCTCGACGACGTCGGCCGCTGGGCGACCGCCTCGGTGAGCGCGGGCTTCGTGCTGCTCGTCGTCGTGACGCTGCGCGCCCCGTGGGAGGTGCTGGCGGCCGCCGTGGCCCTCGGTGCGGCCTTCGTCGTCGCGATCGCGCTCACGACCCCGCTCACGCCGGTCACCCTGCCCTGGCAGCTCGTCACCGTCGCCCTCGCGGTCGCGCCCGGCGTCACCGGCGTGCTGCTCGTCGCGGGCTTCGAGAGGATGCTCAAGCGCGAGCTCGACCGCGTGCTCGTGCAGTCGACGGTCACCGCGCCGCGGCTCGCCGTCGGCATGCTCGCCTCGGAGGAGCTCGCCCGCCTCGACCTCGCGGCCGAGGAGCTGCTCGACGCCGTCGCCGAGGGCAAGGTGCCCCTGCCCCTGCGGCCGAAGGTGGCCTCGCAGGCTTCCGGCCTCGCCACCGAGCTGCGCCTGCACCTGCTGGAAGGCCGGCGCGAGACCTGGCTGTTCCACGCCGTCACCGAGTCGGAGCAGCTGGGCAAGCGCGTCACCGTGAGCGACCCGGGCACGCTCGCGGGGCTGCTCGACGACGTGCAGCGCGACGCGCTCCTCGCAGCCCTGTGGATGTTCGGCGCCGATCCGCTCGGATCCGCGCCCGCCGAGTCGGTCACCATCGCGCTCGGCCCGATGACCTCCGCGATGATCGACGGGCACGGCCGCACCCTCGTGCCCGTCGTCATCGAGGTCGTCGGCCTGAAACGGAATCGCGTCGACCCCGGAGTGTGGGAGGCCCTGGACAAGGTCGGGCGATACAGTGACTCGACGGCGAAGGGCGCGGTGCGCATCGAGATCGACTGCCCGGTCGAGAATCCGGTCGACGCCGCCCGCCCCTCCTGAGCCCTCCCCCCGGGGGCCAGGGATCCGCGATTTTCGGAGGATACGAATCCATGACCGACGCCCCCATCCGCCTCGCCCTGGTCGACGACCACCGCATGCTCCTCGGCGCGCTCACGGAGTGGATCCGGCAGGCCGCGGACGACATCTCGATGGTCGCCGCCGTCGCGAGCTGGCCCGAGCTGCTCGCCCACCCCGAGTTCCCCGTCGAGGTCGTGCTGCTCGACCTCGACCTCAAGGACAACATCCCCGTCTCGCTCAAGATCCAGACGCTCAAGGCCACCGGCGTCGCCGTCGTGCTCATGAGCACCTACAGCGAGCCGAACGTCGTTCGCGAGGCCCTCAACGCCGGCGCGCTCGGCTACCTCGTCAAGAGCGAGGACGCCGGCATGATCGTCGAGGCCATCCGCGCCGCCAAAGCCGGCGAGTCGTTCATCTCGGCCGAGCTCGACCTCGCCCTCAACGCCGCCGACGTCGGCGGCTCGCCGCGGCTCAGCGCGCAGGAGCGCCGCGTGATGGCGCTCTACGGCGCGGGCGAGCCCGTGAAGGCCGTGGCCTACCAGCTCGGCATCTCGGAGGAGACGGCGAAGAGCTACCTCAAGCGCATCCGCGAGAAGTATCGCATCGCGGGCATTGACGTCGGCACGAAGGTGGCGCTGCGCAAGCAGGCCATCACCGACGGCATCCTGGTCGACGCGCAGGGCGCCTGAGCCCGGGCGCTGCCGCGCGGCCCGCGGCGGGCATCCCCCGACCGGTCAGGCGAGGCGCGCGGCCCGGCGCTCGAGCGCGACGCTGAGCACGGCGAGCAGCACGCCGCCGATCGCGAGGGCGAGCCCCACCCACGACGGCGCGAGGTAGCCCCAGCCGGCCGCGACGACGACGCCGCCGAGCGCGGCCCCGAGCGCGTTGCCGATGTTGAGGGCCGAGTGGTTGAGCGCCGCGGCGAGCGTCTGCGACTCCCCCGCGACGTCCATGAGGCGGGTCTGGATGATCGGGCTGAGCGTCGCCGCCATGAAGCCGACCAGCGCGGTGCCGACGAAGAGCCCCACGGGGTTCGCGCCGGTGAGGCCCAGCAGGGTCACCGAGACGATGAGCCCGCCGAAGCCGAGAAAGATCGCGCGCACGGTGCCGCCGTCGGCGAGGCGGCCGCCGATGAGGTTGCCGATCGTCATCGCGATGCCGGTCGTGACGAGGATGATCGGCACGATCGACTCGGGCAGGCCCGCCTCGTCGGTGACCATCGGCGCGATGTAGGTGTACATCGCGAAGAAGCCGCCGAAGCCGATGGCACCCACGAGCAGCGCGATCCAGACCTGCAGCGAGGCGAAGGCGGCGAGCTCGGAGCGGATGGTCGAGCGCGGGTTGCCCGGCTGCCACGGCACGAGCAGGCGGATGGCGATCGCGGTCGCGGCGAAGAGCGCGGCGACGAGCAGGTAGGCGACGCGCCAGCCCTGGGTCTGGCCGACCGCGGTGAGCACTGGCACCCCGATGACCGTGGCGATGGTGAGCCCGCTGAGCACGAGCGCGACGCCCTGCCCGCGCTTGCCCGGCCCCATGAGGTCGGCCGCCACGAGCGCGGCCACGCCGAAGTAGGCGCCGTGCGGCAGCGCCGCGACGAAGCGCGCGATGAGCACGGTCTCGAAAGTCGGCAGCAGCGCCGAGGCGATGGTGCCGAGGGTGAAGGCGATCGCGAGGGCGATGAGCAGCGTGCGGCGCGGCATGCGCGCGGCGAAGGCGGCGATCGTCGGAGCGCCGACGACGACGCCGAGCGCGTAGGCGGTGATGAGCGCGCCGGCCTGCGCGTTGGCCTGCTCGGAGCTCGCCCCGTACAGCGCGGGCAGCAGGTCGCGGGCGAAGTCGGGCAGCAGGCCCATGGCGACGAACTCGGTCGAGCCGATGCCGAAGCCGCCGAGCGAGAGCGCGAGCAGCGCGGCGATGACGCGGCCCCGGCTGAGCGGGGCGCCGTGGCGGTCGCGGGCGACGAAGTCATCGTCGGGGCTGCCGCTGCCGCCGGTCGGGATGCTGCTGCCGGTGCCGCGCGCGGGCCGGCGCTCGGCGGGGATCACGGGGATCGGGGCGGTGGGGAAGCTCACGAGGTCCTTCGGATCGGCGGGACGGTCAGTCTATCGAAACGATTCGATGCGCTCAGCCATTCCCGCCGCGCCGACTGCGCCTCGCTCCTCCCGCGGACGCGCGTCGCGGCCGATCAGACGCCGAAGCGGTACCAGTGCCGCACGTGCCGGCGGTCGGCGCGCGCCTGCCAGAACTCGATCTCGGTCGGCTGCAGTGCCCAGGCCGCCCAGTCGGGGTTGCTCGGCTCGATGACGCCGGGCCGGGCGGCCCAGTCGGCCGCGGCGACGGAGGAGTCGAGCTCTTCGACCTCGCCGGTGACGCGGATCTGCCGCCCGCGGGTCGGCCAGTAGAAGGTGAGGGCCGCGGAGGGGTTCGCCGCGAGGTCGACGCCCTTGCGGGTGGATCGCGCCCCGGCGAAGACCCAGAGGCCGTCGAGCAGGTCCTTGAGGATGAGCGTGCGGGCGGTGACGTGGCCGGTGGGCCCGGCGGTGGAGAGCGTCGCGGCGTGCGGCTGGTGCACCCCGGCGGCGAGGGCCTCGTCGAGCCACTGCGCGAAGAGCTCGGCCGCATCATCCGGCGCCCGGGCCGGGTCGAAGACGGGCAGATCCTCGGGGAAGTCGGGGAGCGCCCGGAGGCGGTCGCGCAGTGGCTCGGTCATGCGCTCAGGCTATGCCGCGCATCCCGAACCGACCAGGGGAACCGCCGGGAGCGCCACCGCCGAGCCTGCGGGACGGGACGGGCGGGTGGCGCCTACGCGCTCTTCTCGCGGCGGATGCTCGCCCGCGGCACGATCGTCGGCGCGGCGTTCTCGAGCACGGCCTCGCGGGTCACGACGACCTTGGCGACCTCGTCGCTGGACGGCACCTCGAACATGATCGGCCCGAGCACCTCCTCCATGATCGCGCGCAGGCCGCGGGCGCCGGTCTGGCGCAGCACGGCGAGGTCGGCGATGGCGTCGAGGGCGCCCTGCTCGAAGTCGAGCTCGACGCCGTCGAGCTCGAACATGCGCTGGTACTGGCGCACGATCGCGTTCTTCGGGGTCGTGAGGATCTCGATGAGGGCGACGCGGTCGAGCGGCGTGACCGTGGTGACGACGGGGAGGCGCCCGATGAACTCGGGGATGAGGCCGAACTTGTGCAGGTCCTCCGGTAGCACCTCGCTGAAGAGGTTCTTCTCCTGCGCCTTGTCGTGCAGGGGGGCGCCGAAGCCGATGCCGCGCTTGCCCGCGCGCTGGCTGATGATGTCTTCCAGGCCCGCGAAGGCGCCGGCCACGATGAACAGCACGTTCGTCGTGTCGATCTGGATGAACTCCTGGTGGGGGTGCTTGCGCCCGCCCTGGGGCGGCACGCTCGCGACGGTGCCCTCGAGGATCTTCAGCAGCGCCTGCTGCACGCCCTCGCCCGAGACGTCGCGCGTGATCGACGGGTTCTCGGCCTTGCGGGCGATCTTGTCGACCTCGTCGATGTAGATGATGCCCGTCTCGGCCCGCTTGACGTCGTAGTCGGCGGCCTGGATGAGCTTGAGGAGGATGTTCTCGACGTCCTCCCCGACGTAGCCGGCCTCGGTGAGCGCGGTGGCGTCGGCGACGGCGAAGGGCACGTTGAGGCGCTTCGCGAGGGTCTGGGCCAGGTACGTCTTGCCGCAGCCGGTCGGGCCGATCAGCAGGATGTTGCTCTTCGAGATCTCGACGTCGTCGGCGAGCTGGTCGGCGGCGGTGAGTGCCTGGCCGGCGCGGATGCGCTTGTAGTGGTTGTAGACGGCGACGGAGAGGGCCCGCTTGGCGGCGCCCTGCCCGATGACGTACTCCTCGAGGAAGGAGTAGATCTCCTTCGGCTTGGGCAGCTCGAAGTCGGCGGATTCGGTCTCGCCCGACTCGGCCAGGCGCTCCTCGATGATCTCGTTGCAGAGCTCCACGCACTCGTCGCAGATGTACACGCCGGGGCCGGCGATCAGCTGCTGCACCTGCTTCTGGCTCTTCCCGCAGAACGAGCACTTCAGCAGGTCGGCGCTCTCCCCGATACGGGCCATGAGCCACCCCTCCTCACGTGATTGCCCCGAGCCTATCCCGCCGCACCGACATCGTGGCGCACGCGGCGACCCCGCGGGTGTCGGCCGATCGAGCGGCCGGGCGCGGGGCTCCGAACACAGGGCACGGCTGCCGCTGGGGCGCCGATCCGGGTGGCGTCCCCTGGGTTGGTGTAGTTTCCCGGCTCGGGTGTCACGTCGTGGACGTGGTGAGCCATCGTGCGATGGTCAGTGAGAACTGTCTAGGAATCTCACGGAAGGACACAAACGCACGATGGCTCTTGACCAGTCTGCCCTCCTCGAGCTACTCGGGGAACTGAAACTCACCGATGTGAACGACCGGATCCGGGTCGCGACCGAGACGCTCTACCAGGAGCTGATCGACGCGGAAGCAGCTGCGTTCATCGGCGCTGCCCCGTTCGAACGCTCCCCGGACCGTACGACGCAGCGCAACGGGACCCGGCTGCGGACCCTCACCACCACCGCGGGGGAGCTGGAGTTGCGGATCCCGAAGCTGCGGCAGGGATCGTTTTTCCCGTCGCTGCTGGAACGCCGCCGCCGGGTCGATCAGGCCCTGTTCGCGGTCGTGATGGAGGCGTACGTCCACGGCGTCTCCACCCGCAAGGTCGACGACCTGGTGAAGGCGCTCGGTGCCGACACCGGGATCAGCAAGTCGGAGGTGTCGCGGATCTGCAGCAACCTCGACGAGGACGTCGCGGCGTTCCGCGATCGGCCGCTCGCGGACAGCACGTACCCGTACGTGTTCCTCGACGCGACCTACTGCAAAGCCCGCGTCGGCCGGCGGGTCGTCTCCCAAGCCGTCGTCGTCGCGGTCGGTGTCGCCGCCGACGGGCGCAGGGAAGTCCTCGGCTTCGAGGTCGGGGACACCGAATCGCAACCGTTCTGGACCGCGTTCCTTCGCTCGCTGAAGGCCCGCGGGCTGGGCGGAGTGAAGCTGGTGATCTCCGACGCGCACACCGGGCTGATCGCGGCGATCGACACCGTCTTCCAAGGCTCGTCATGGCAGCGGTGTCGGGTCCACTTCATGCGCAACGTGCTTGCCAACGTCCCCAAGACCGCTGGGCCGATGGTCGCGTCGATCATCCGCACGATCTTCGCCCAGCCAGACACCGAGCACGTGTTCACCCAATTCCACGAAGTCGTCCGCATGCTCTCGAGGTCGCACCCGAAGATCGCCGGCATGCTCGAGGACGCGCAGAACGACATCCTCGCGTTCTGTCAGTTTCCCGCCACACACTGGCGGCAGATCTGGTCCACGAACCCGCTCGAGCGGGTCAACAAGGAGATCAAACGCCGCACCGACGTCGTCGGCACATTCCCCAACCCCGCCGCGTTGCTGCGCCTGGCCGGACACGTCCTGATCGAGCAACACGACGAATGGGACGGCGCTGACCGCCGCTACTTCAGCGAGCACTCCATGAAGCTCCTGAACGTCACCGAAGAGGAGGTCGCGATCCCGGAACTCGCTGCGGCATAATCACAACAGCTGACCCGCACGGTGTTGAGAAACTCCACCACTCAGCGGGACGTCACCCCGATCCGTAGACTGGGAGGCACGGTGCTGGATGCTCCCGCCGCACTCCGCGACCGCCGCAGCCGCACCGCTGCCTCCCTCGTCGTCGCCGCGCTCGCGATCGTCGTCACCGCGGTCGGTCACGGCCTCGCCGGCGGGGCCATGCCGCATCCGGTCGCCCTGGCCCTCGGCCTCGTCGTCACCGCGCTCGTGGGCATCCTCGTCATCGGGTCGCGCCCGACCGCGGGCCGTCTCGCCCTCGGTGTCAGCGTCGACCAGCTCCTGCTGCACGTCCTCTTCACCGCGCTCGGAACGGCGGCCGCTCCCGCGGCCACCGCCCTCGCGCCCGGCGCCGCGCACGCGGCGCACGCCGCTCCCGCGCTCCTGCCCGGGCACGCC
This sequence comes from Microcella flavibacter, assembly GCF_012530535.1. NCBI lineage: Bacteria > Bacillati > Actinomycetota > Actinomycetes > Micrococcales > Microbacteriaceae > Microcella > Microcella flavibacter. The sequence continues at coordinate 1,042,082 of NZ_CP051299.1, read as the reverse complement.
TCGGGGGGGGGCAGCGCGCTCCTCGCCCTCCTCGACCCGGTCATGGCGGGGCACCACGCGCTCGCCGGGATTGTCGTCATCGCGCTGCTGCTGCGGGGACGGGCATCCCTCGCCGCCGCATTCGGCGCGCTCGGGCTGCGCATCCGCCGCGCGCTCACCCCGCTCGACGCGCTGCGCGCGCCCGTGACCCCGCGCCCCGTTGCGGCCCACGCGGCTCCGGCCGCCCCGCGCTCCGCCCTCGCGCCGCGCCCCGAGCGGCGCCGCGGCCCACCGGCGTTCGCCCTGGCCGCCTGAGCCGAGCGCCTCCTCCCCCTCCGCAGGGCGATGGACGGGCGCGCGGTGCGGTCACGCGCACGCTCCCATCCCCGCCGCTCGGCCTCGGCCCGCGCCCTCCTGGCGCCGCCGTCGCTCCGCGGCACCCTGACTCAGGAGAACTCCCATGATCAAGCGCCACCTCGCCATCCCCGCCGTCGTCGCAGGGGCACTGCTCGCCCTCGCCGCCCCGACCGCGGCATCCGCCCACGTGTCCGCATCCGCCACGAGCGCCGCCCCCGGCGCGTACACCGTCGTCACCCTCAGCGTGCCCCACGGCTGCGAGGGCTCGCCCACGCAGGTCGTCACGATCGACATCCCCGAGTCGGTGCCGTCGGTCACCCCGACGATCAACCCGCTCTGGACCGTCGAGAAGGTCATGGTGCCGCTCGACGAGCCCGTCGAGAGCAGCTACGGCGAGCCGCTCACCGAGCGCGTCGGCCAGGTCGTCTACACCTCGACCTCCGGCGGGCTCGAGGACGGGTTCCGCGACGTCTTCGCGCTCTCGCTGCAGCTGCCGCAGGGCGAGGAGGGCGAGGCGGTCGAGTTCCGCACCACGCAGACCTGCACCGAGGGCACCGCCGTCTGGGAGGGCGAGGACGTCCCCTCGGTCGTGCTCGCCGGCGCGGCCGAGGCCGGCCACGGCGCGAGCGATGCCGCGCCCTCCGATGAGGAGACCGCCACGACGACCGCCGCCGACGGCGACGCGAGCGCGGCATCCACCACCACCGCCACAGGACAGGGCGACGTGCTCGCCCGCGTGCTCGGCGTTCTCGGACTCCTCGTGGGTATCGTGGGCGTCGCGCTCGCCGTCATCAGCCGTCGCGCCGCGCGCGCCTCGGCCTAAGGAAGGAGACGCCATGCGTCGCACCACCGCTGCAGCGAGCATCATCGGGATGTCCGCGCTGCTCGCCCTCGGCACCAGCCTGCCGGCGAGCGCCCACAACTACGTCGCCTCGTCGACCCCCTCCGAGGGCGAGGCCGTCACGGCCGTGCCGGAGGGCTTCGTGCTCACGACGAACGAGCCGATGCTCGCCCCCGAGGGCGCAGCCGGAGCGGAGACGGCGGGCTTCGCCATCCAGGTCACCGACGCCGCCGGGCTGTACTACGGCGACGGCTGCCTCGAGGTCGCCGGCACGACGATGGGCATGGGCGCCGGTCTCGGGGAGGCGGGCGACTACACGCTCACGTACCAGTTCATCTCGGCCGACGGCCACACGGTGAGCGAGAGCTACGGCTTCAGCTACGCCCCGGCCGGCGACGCCGCGGTGCAGACCGGGCTCGCCGAGCCGCCCGTCTGCGGCGAGGCCTCGGTCACGGGCGAGGCCCCGGCAGAGCCGGCGCCGAGCGAGGTGCCCGACGCGAGCGCCGAGCCCGAGGCGACGGACGAGGCGGCGACGCCCGCGCCGAGCGACGACGCGTCCGCGACCGAGGCGAGCAGCACCGACGAGACGGGCCTCGTGCTCGGCATCGTGGGCGGCGTCCTCGCCCTGCTGCTCGTCGCCGGCATCGTCACCGCGATCGTGCTCGCCCGCCGCCGCGCGGCCGGCGGCGCGGGGTCGGCACCGGTCGACTGACGCGCACCCGCGAACGACGAGGGCCCCGCATCCGGTGAATGGATGCGGGGCCCTCGTACTGTGGCGCGAGTTACGCGGTCAACGCGTTGAGCGTCTTGCGGCTCGTGAGCACCTGGTCGATGAGGCCGTACTCGAGGGCCTCGGCCGCGATGAGGATCTTGTCGCGGTCGATGTCCTTGTTGACCTGCTCCTTGGTGCGGTTGGAGTGGTGCGCGAGGGTCTCCTCGAGCCACTCGCGCAGGCGCGCGATCTCCTTCGCCTGGATCTCGATGTCGGAGGCCTGACCGCGGCCCGCATCGCCCGTGGCGGGCTGGTGGATGAGCACGCGCGCGTTCGGCAGGGCGAGGCGCTTGCCCGGGGTGCCGGCGGCGAGCAGCACGGCCGCGGCGGAGGCCGCCTGGCCCAGCACGACCGTCTGGATCTCGGGACGGATGTACTGCATCGTGTCGTAGATCGCCGTCATGGCCGTGAACGAGCCGCCGGGGCTGTTGATGTACATGACGATGTCGCGGTCGGGATCCTGCGACTCGAGGACGAGCAGCTGCGCCATGACGTCGTCGGCGCTCGCGTCGTCGACCTGCACGCCGAGGAAGATGATGCGGTCCTCGAAGAGCTTCGCGTACGGGTCCTGCCGCTTGTAGCCGTAGGCCGTGCGCTCCTCGAAGCTGGGGAGGATGTAGCGGCTGCTCGGCATCGCGAGCGGGGAGCCGCCGAGGTTCGGGGTTTCCATGTGCGTCTCTCTCTGTCTCGCGGGCCTAGGCCTGGGTTCCGCCGCCGCCGACGATGTCGGTGGCCGAAGCGCGGATGTGGTCGACGAAGCCGTACTCGAGCGCCTCCTGGGCGTTGAACCAGCGGTCGCGGTCGCCGTCGATGTTGATCTGCTCGACGGTCTTGCCGGTCTGCTCGGCCGTGATCTCGGCGAGGCGGTGCTTCATGTCGGTGATGAGCGCGGCCTGCGTCTGGATGTCGCTCGAGGTGCCGCCGAAGCCGCCGTGCGGCTGGTGCAGCAGCACGCGGGCGTTGGGCGTGATGTAGCGCTTGCCCTTCGTGCCCGCCGTCAGCAGCAGCTGGCCCATCGAGGCGGCCATGCCGATGCCGACCGTGACGATGTCGTTGGGCACGAACTGCATCGTGTCGTAGATGGCCATGCCCGCCGTCACCGAGCCGCCGGGCGAGTTGACGTAGAGGTAGATGTCCTTCTCAGGATCCTCGGCCGCGAGAAGCAGGAGCTTCGCCGCGATCTCGTTGGCGTTGTCATCGCGCACCTCGGAACCGAGCCAGATGATCCGGTCTTTCAGAAGGCGGTCGAAAACACTGTTGGGCATTGCCGGTTCGGCCATGGGAGTGAGCTCCTTGTTCGTCTCGTGGTTCGAATCTACAGAAGCCAACGCGCGCGCCCGGCCGTGTTCGCCGTGGGCAGAGACCATGTCGCGGCGGCGCTCAGGAAGGCGGTCCACGGGCGCTCGTCGGGCGCTCCCCCGACGCTCGCCGGCCGCTACCGTGGCCCCATGCCGCGCTTCCGACGCCCCGCCCCCGCCGACCTGCCCGCCCTCTACCGGGTGTGCCTGCAGACCGGCGCCGCGGGGGCGGATGCGAGCTCGACGTACGCCGACCCCGACCTGCTGGGCCACCTCTGGTGCGCTCCGCACGCCATCACCGACCCGGCGCTGTGCGAGGTCGTCGACGACGAGAGCGGGGTGGCGGGGTACCTGGTCGCGACGGCGGACACTCCGAGGTTCGAGGCGTGGTGCGCGCAGAGCTGGTGGCCTCCGCTGCAGTCGCGGTACCCGCTCGAGCAGGCGCGGCCCGCGGCCGATCAGGAGCTCGTGCGCAGCATCCATTCGCCCGAGACGACGCCGGCGGCGATCACCGGGCCGTTCCCGGCGCACCTGCACATCAACCTGCTGCCGCGGCTGCAGGGGCAGGGGGCGGGCGGGATGCTCATCGCACGCCTGCTCGACCGCCTGCGCTCGCGGGGCGTCGCCGGGGTGCACCTCGGGGTGGACGCCGCGAACACGCACGCGATCGGCTTCTACGAGCACCAGGGCTTCACGCGGGTCGCCGTCGAGGACGACGGCGGGATCATCATGGGCCTGCGGCTCACCTGACCCCGCGGGGACGCGGAAGGGCCCGGCGCTCGCGCGCCGGGCCCTTCGCTTCGTGCGGGTGCTGCCTAGTGGTTGTGACCCTCGTGGTCGTCTTGGCTCTCCTCGTCGCCCTCCTCGGGGATGGCGTCGGTGACGGGCTCGGTGGCCGCGGCGGTGAAGGCGGAGAGGTCGACCTCGTCGCCGTTGCCGTCGACGACCTTCGCCTTGCTGAGGGCGACCGAGAGCGCCTTCGAGCGGGCGACCTCGCCGACCATCGACGGGATCTGGCCGTTCTGGTCGAGCAGCTTGATGAACTCGCCCGGCTCCATGTTGTACTGCGCGGCGCCCTGGATGAGGTACTGGGTGAGCTCCTGCTGGCTGACCTTGACCTCCTCCTTCTCGGCGAGCGCGTCGAGGAAGATCTGGTTCGTGAAGGTGGTCTTCGTCGACTCGGTGACCTCGGCGCGGTGCACGTCGTCCTCGAGGCGGTTCTCGTTCTCGAGGTGGCGGTGCACCTCCTGCTCGACGAGCGAGTCGGGGACGGGGATCTCGACCTCGGCCAGCAGCTTCTCCAGCAGCAGGTCGCGGGCCTGCGAGCCCTGACCGAAGGCCTTGTTGCGCTTGACCTGCTCGCGGATGTCGTCGGTCAGCTCGGCGAAGGTGTCGAACTGGCTGGCGATCTGGGCGAAGTCGTCGTCGGCCTCGGGCAGCTCGCGCTCCTTGACGGAGAGCACGGTGACCTCGATCTGGGCGGTCTTGCCCTCGTGGTCGCCGCCGAGCAGAACCGACTCGAAGGTGGTGGTCTCGCCGGCGCTGAGCGAGTCGAGCGCCTCGTCGATGCCCTCGATGAGCTCGCCCGAGCCGACCTCGTACGAGATCGAGCTGGCGGTGTCGACGGTGTTGCCCTCGACGGTCGCGGTGAGGTCGATCTGCACGAAGTCGCCGGTCGCGGCGGGGCGGTCGACGGTGATGAGGGTGCCGAAGCGCGAGCGCAGCTGGTCGAGCTCGGCCTGCACCTCCTCGTCGGTGACCTCGGCGGTGTCGACGGTGAGCTCGATGCCGTCGTAGTTCGGGATGTCGAACTCGGGCCGAACGTCGACCTCGACCTCGATCTTCAGGTCGCCCGAGAAGTCCTTCTCGCTGGGCCAGTCGGTGACGTCGGCCGAGGGACGGCCGAGGGTGCGCAGCTTCTGCTCCTGCACGGCGGCGCGGAAGAAGCCGTCGAGGCCCTCGCTGACGGCGTGGTTGAGCACCTCGCCGCGGCCGACGCGCTGGTCGACGATGGGCGGCGGCACCTTGCCCTTGCGGAAGCCCGGGATGCTCACCGACTCGGCGATGTGCTTGTACGCGTGCTCGATGCTGGGCTTGAGCTCCTCCGGCGTGACCGTGATGGCGATCTTGACGCGGGTGGGGCTCAGCTTCTCAACCGTGGACTGGACCAAAAGGGGTTCTCCTGAGTGTGTTGGCGTGCGGCATGGGGGGATCGTGGTCGGGGCGACAGGATTTGAACCTGCGACCTCCCGCTCCCAAAGCGGGCGCTCTAGCCAAGCTGAGCTACGCCCCGAAGAGGCCGACCCGTCGACCAGAGCAACGGAAGACGAGGTCGTCCGAAAAATGGCCTCGGCAAGTCTAGCCGAGCGGAGCCCTCCGGACGCCGGGAGCCTCGTCGGGGATGCGTTAGGCTTGCGTCTCGCACGGGCCGGGAACGGCCCTCGCGGGGATGTAGCTCAATGGTAGAGCCTCAGTCTTCCAAACTGATCACGCGGGTTCGATTCCCGTCATCCCCTCTCTGCTCACTGCTTCGCCGCCGCTTCTGCGGCGAACGCCTGGCGGCTGCGCCGCCGCCCCTCACATCGTCGCGCCGCTCGCGTGCGGCTACGCCTTCGCGACGGAGAGCACCGCCCAGGCGATGAGCGAGTCGATGCGTCGGACGTCGGCACCCTTTGCGAGCTTGATCTTGATGTGGCCGGCGCGCGTCCAGAGCTCGATCTCGGAGTTGAAGTCGAGGCGGCCCGCGTTCTCCGACGACCACATGTTGATCATCGAGTACGGCAGCGAGTAGATCTCCACCTTCTTGCCGGTGATGCCTTGCGCATCGCGAACGATCAGACGACGAGTCGTGAAGGTCGCCGAGTCGCGGAAGGTGCTGAACGAGGCGACGGCGGTCTCGCCGTCGACGAGCAGCGAGGTGACGTCGGGCGGGATGGGGATCTCCTGCTGGAGGGTCCACGTGAGCATCGGGGCGGTTTCCATGCTGGGACTGTGCCATGAGCCGTCCTCGCCGGATCGGTGCGACTCGCGGTGCGCTCGCGCGCGACGCACGCACTACTCCTCGCGGAACAGTTCCACCTCGACCGGCTCGGGCAGGGCGATGACGCCCTCCTCGAGCGAGATGACCGTGGAGTACCAGCCCTCCGGCTGCAGGTACGCGTAGCCCGGTACGAGCCAGGCGTCGCCCTGGGCATCCCACACCAGCAGCATCGTCGCCTCCGCCTCCTCGAGCGTCACCGTCACCTGCTCGGGCGTCGGCTCGGGCAGGGGCTCCGGAAGCGGCTCCGGCAAGGGCTCGGGCAGCGGCTCGATGGTCGGCTCCGGCTCCGGCTCCGGCTCGGGCAGCGGCACGGGGGCCGGCTCGGTGCCGGGCAGCGGCTCGACCGTCATGTCGGGCTTGGGCTGCGGCTCGTTGTCGGGGATGACGGAGGGCGCGGGGTCTGGCTCGGCCGGCACGGTGGGGTCGACGGGCGACGAGACGGGAGCATCCGGCCCGGTCGATTCGAGCGCGACCTCGGGCACGCCGCGCGCGGCGGTGTCGGCGAGCGCCATCACGCCGCCCTGGTAGTCGGGGCCGCCCGAGCCGAACCAGCGGCCGTCGGCCAGGCGGTCGACGGCGTCGGCGGCCGAGACGGTGCCGTACTCGCCGCGGTCGACGAGCTGCGCCGTGTGACCGGATGCCCAGGCCAGCTCGCCCGTCGAGGACCACGATGCCGCCCACTCCACGGCGGTGCGCACGCCGTCGACCTCGAGCGAGGCGAGCGCGGTGACCTGCCACTCGTCGCCCTGCACGCGCACGTCGTCGGCGTCGACGTCGAGGCCGGTCGCGGCGAAGAGCTCGAGCGCGTCCTCGAGCGCCTCCTGCTCGCTCGGCACGGAGCCGGCAGGCTGCGGGTTCTGCTCGTCCGGGGCGAAGACGGGGTTCGCGTCGGGGTCGGAGAACCACCAGGCGCCCGTTCCGTAGTCGCCGAGCACGAGGGAGGCCGCCGTGCCGTCCTCGGCGCCGATGAGGAGCGTGGGGAAGCTCGGATCGGAGGAGGACGACGCGGCCGGCTCGCCCTCGAGCCCGACGGCGGCGGCGATCTCGCGCAGCGACTGCTCGCCCGACTCGGGGCGCTCGACGGCGTAGGCGCGGCCGCTGCCGGCATCGGTGCCGAGGCCCGGGCCGGCGAGGTAGGTGTAGTCGATCCACTGCGCGATGCGCGACTCGTCGGCGGCGCCGAGCGTCGCGGCCTCGGGGCCGGCCGCTCCCCCGCCCGCGACGGTGAAGAGCGGCGCATCGGGGACGCCCGGCATGGTCGCCGGCACGACGACGAGCGCGATGGCGGTGGCGCCGGCGAGCGCGAGCACCGCACCGCCGGAGGCCTGGGCGACGCGGCCGCGGTTGACGAGCCGCGGAGCGCGACGGTCGGCAGCGCCGTCGACCACAGAGGTCGGCAGGGCGGGCGCGTCGTCCGCGCGGTCGAGCGAGCGGCGCAGGCGCGCGTCGAGGTCGGGGGTGGGGGTGTCGTCGTGCGCGGTCATACCGGGGGAACGTCGCGGGCGGGCGCGATCTTTCACGACGCGTCGACAGCGCTTCGGGATGCCCGGCGCGGGCCGCGCGCTACTCGGCCGTGCGCTCCCGCTCGAGGGCCGCCGCGAGCGCCTTCTTCGCCCGGTGCAGGCGGATGCTGACGGCATTGGGCGTGGAGCCGGCGGCCACGGCGATCTCGGCCACGGGCATCCCCTCGAGCACGGCCAGGGCGAGCACCTCGCGGTCGCGGGGGCGCAGCGCCGCCCAGGCCGCGGCGAGCGCCGGCTCGGTGTCGTCGACGAAGGCATCGGCGGCGGGCGCGGAGTCGGGGGCGATGAGCAGGTGCGCGAGGGATGCGCGCGTCGCGAGGCGGCGGCGGTGGTTGGCGACGACGTAGGAGGCGATGCGGTAGAGCCAGGGCAGCTCCTCGCCGGGCGCGACCGCGGCCCGCTTGCGCCAGGCGATGGCGAAGACGTCGGCGGCGAGATCCTCGACGGCCGTCCCGTCGACGCGACGGCGCAGGTAGCCGCTGACCGCGGGCAGGCATCGCGTGTAGGCCTCGGCGAAGGCCCGGGCCTCGTCGCGCTGCTCGGTCATGCGCCCATCATGGCGCGCTCGCCGCTCCTCCCCCGTCAGTCGGCGCGCCATGTCGTCCCCAGCCCATGCGCGTCAGGAGGCCCGGCGCGGCCGCGCAGCCGATAGCGTGTGCCGCGATGAGCGAGACACCCTCGACCCCGGTGCCCGGCAGCGCTGATCGCAGCGCGACCGACGACGATGCGATGTGGGCCGGTCGCGTCGACTTCCCCCGCGGGCCCGGCGATCTGCGGTCGGTGACGACCTGCCCCGCCTGCCACGCGCCGCTGCGCTCGGCCGTCTGCACCGTCTGCTCGCTCGATCTGCGGCATCCCGACGCGGCCGAGCTCGCGGCGCTCTCCGCGCAGACCGCCGACCTGCTGGATGCCCGCCGCGCCCTCATCGGCCGCCTGCGCCGCGACGCCCACGTCGCGAGCCGCGCGCGCGCCGCCGAGTCGCTCGCGGTGCCCGCCCCGACCGCGGCGGCGCACGCCGCCGCGCCGGTGGCCGCGCCGGTCACCGCTCCCGCGCTCCCGACCGCCGGGGCGCCGGCGGCCGTCGGCGATTCGCCCGCGGGACCGCCGCCTGCCTCGACCATCCCGCCGCGGTCCGCACCCGCCGCGGCCGCGCCGCGCCGCTCGGGCCGCTCCGGCATCCAGGTCGCGCTCCTCGTCGTCGGCATCAGCCTGCTGTCGATCTTCGCGATCTTCTGGCTGGCCTACGCCTTCCTCGTCTACGGCTCGACCGTGCGCATGCTCATCATCGCGGCGGGCACGCTCGCGACGCTCGCCGCCGCCGCGGCGCTCTCCCGCCGCGGGCTCACCGCGACCGCCGAGGGCATCGCCGTGCTCGGCACGATCATCCTCGTGCTCGACGCGTGGGCGCTGCGGGCGAACGATCCGGGCGGCATCGGAGCGGTCGAAGCGCCGCTGTACTGGGGCGTCGCCCTGCTCGTCATCGCGGTCGTCGCCGTCGCGTGGTCGCGTCTCGGCGCCCTCGCCTCCCCGGCCGTCGGCGCCGCCCTCATCCTGCCGATCGGTGCCGCGCTCGTCGCCGGGCACATCGCCGACGCCGCCCGTCTCGAGGTCGACGCGGTCGCCGTCGTCGCGGGGCTCGCCGCCGTCCTCGCCGCCCTCGCGCACCCCGTCATGGCCCCGCCCGAGCGGCCCCGGACGGCCACCGTCGTCGCGCTGAGCGTCCTCGCGGCGGGCGCCCCCGGCGCGGTCCTCGCCCTCGCCGCCGGCATCGGCGGCAGCCTCGGCGAGAACGGGGTCGGCCCGCTCCCCCTCCTCACGGGCGCCGCGCTCGCGCTCGTCGCCGGCGCGCACGCGATCGGTGCCGCGCGTCTTCCGGGCCCGCCCGTGATCGGAGTCGCCGTCGCCGGCACGGCGGCCGCGGGCGGCACCCTCGCACTGCTCGCCGGTGCGGCGTCGACCATCGTGCAGAGCGACCCCGGGCCGACCACGGCCGCGGTGTCGCTGCTCGTGGTCGTCGCCCTCGCGGTCGCGCTCTCGCTCATTCCCGCGCGCGCCGGCCGCGCCCGCGACGTCGCGCGGCTCGGAGCGCTCCTCGCCGCCGCGACGGTCGCCGGCGCGGCCGCGACGGTGGCGCTCCTCAGCGCCGTCCGCCCCCTCCTCGAGGCGGCGGAGAACGTCATCACCGAGCTCGACGGCCCCGGGTCGATCGTGCAGATCGCGACCGAGTCCGACCTCGCCGCCCTCGGCGGCACCGCGGCGACCCTCGCTCTCATCGCGCTCGGCGGCCGCCTCGGCGGTCCGCTGCGCCCCCTCGTGCCGTTCACCGCGCCCGCCCTGGCCCTCCTCGTCGTGGCGGCCGTGCCCCTCGCCGGGGCGTGGTGGCTCGTGCTCGCCCTCGCGGCGGTGCTCGCGATCGGCGCGGCCTTCGCCGTCGCCCCTGCCCGCGCGATCGAGCCCGGGGCGTCCCGCTCGGCCGCGCTGGTCGCCCTCGGCATCCTCGCGGTCGGGGGCTCGCTCACCGCGCTCGTCGTGGCCCCGCGGCTCGACTCCGCCTGGATCCTCGGCACCGCCACCGCCCTGATCGCTATCGCGCTCGGCCGACGCGCGACCCCGCCCGGCGCCGCCACCGTCGGCGCGCTCGGGGTCGCCGTGGTGCTCGTCCTCGCCGCGGCGCCCGCCCTCGCCGACGACCTCGCCCGCGCCCGCATCGGGGCTACCGACGCGGGCGTCCTGCTCGCCCTCGCGGCGCTCGTGATCGTCGGCGCGGTGCTCGGCCGGCTCGACGACGCCGAGCGGAAGGCCGCCGCGCTCCTCGGCGCGGTCGGCGGCATCGGCGGGGCCCTGCTGCTCGCCGACGCCGACGCCGACGCGCGCGTCGCCGTCACCGACGGGCTCGCGGCCCTCCTCGCCATCGCCGCGGTCGCGCTCGTCGTGCTGCGCACCCGCCTCGTCGAGCTGCGCCGCCCCGCCGCCGCGCTGCTCGGGCCGGCGGTCGTCCTCCTCGTGATCGTGGGCCTGCGCGGCATCGCCGCCTCCGCCGGGTTCGATACCGTGGCCGGCGTGCGGCTGTGGGGTCCGATCGCGGCCCTCGCCGCGCTGCTGCTCGTCGCTGCCCTCGCCCTCGCGACCCTCGGCCGCGCGTCGCGGGCCGACGGCCGACCGGGCGAGCACCGCATGACCCGCGGGGCGATCGACGCGGGGGCGCTCGCCATCGGCCTCGGGATGCTCGGCCTCGCCCTCGACCGCGACTCCGCCGTCCTCGGCCTCCTGCTCTCCGCCGTGCTCGTCCTGATCGTCGCGCTCAGCGGCGACGGGCTCATCGGCTCGACCTCCCGCCGCCGCCACCTCGGGTGGATCGCGCTGGCGCTCGGCACCGCCTCCCTCTGGACGGGGCTCGCCGAGGAGGACGCCGCCGACCCCGAGGGCTACGCGCTGCCCCTCGCCGGCGCCCTGCTGCTCATCGCCGCCGCCCTCGCCCGGCGCGACGCCGACAGCGGCGCCCCCTCGCGCAGCACGGCGCCGCTCATCGGCGCGGCCCTCGCCATCGCGCTGCTGCCGGTCGGGCTGCTCAGCGGCATCGCGCCGGGCGCCCCGACGATCCGCTCCGCGGTGGTCGCGCTCGTCGCGCTCGCGCTGCTCGCCGCGGCCGTCGCCCGCACCGAGCGGCTCGAGCGGAGCATCCCGACCCTGCCCCTCGTGCTCGCGGGCGTCTCCGTCACTGCCCTCGGCGTCGTCGGCGGCGTGCTCACCGCCGACCTCGTCGCGACGCCGGCGGCACCGCTCGACGAGCAGCTGCGCGGCCTCCTCGTCGTCGTCGTGCTCGCCGGCGCCGCCGCCGCGGTGCGCGTCGGCACGAGCGGGGCCCTGCGCGACCCCGTCGCGGGCGTGCTGCTCGGGCTCGCCGGCCTCGTCGCCGCCGCGCTCGGGCTCGCCGGGGTCGTCGCGCCGGTCGAGCTCGTCGCCCTCCCCGTCGCGCTCGCGGCGCTCGCGATCGGCGTGCTCGAGCTCGACCGCCGGCCCGCCACGAGCAGCTGGCCGCTGCTCGCCCTCGGCATCCTGCTGCTGCTCGGCCCGAGCCTCATCGCCATCGCCGACGAGCCCGAGCCCTGGCGCATCGTCGCCCTCGGCGTCGTCAGCGCCGGCGTCATGCTCGGCGGGCTGCAGCAGCGGCTGCAGGCGCCCTTCGTGCTCGGCGGCTCGGTGCTGCTCGTGCACGCGCTCGTGCAGAGCTGGCCGCTGCTGAGCCGCGCCGCCGCGGCCGTCGACTGGTGGATCTGGCTCGGCATCGTCGGCATCCTCGTCGTCGCCGTCGCCGCCCGGTACGAGCGGCGTGTGCAGAACCTCACCGCCGTCGCGCGCCGCATCGCCGACCTGCGCTGACCGGCAGCGACCCGCGCCGGCCGCGAATCGCGCGCGCCGCTCGGCTGAGAGCCCCCTGCACGCTCCCTGCACGATGTCAGCCCCGGCGGCTACCGTGGCACTCGACCGGACTCCCCACGAAAGGACCGTCATGACCGACATCTCCTCCGCTCCCGAAGCCACCACCGACACTGAGATGACCACCGGGGTCGCGCAGTACCTCGCCCCCGTCGTCATCGACCTCAACGCGCTCGCGCTCGAGGGCAAGCAGGCCCACTGGCACGTGCGCGGCCCGAACTTCATCGGCGTGCACGAGCTGCTCGACACCCTCGTCGACCACGCCCGCGAGTACGGCGACACCGCCGCCGAGCGCATCGTGGCCATGGGCGAGGAGCTCGACGCCCGCACCGCCACGATCGCCGCGAAGACCTCCGTGCCGGCCGTCCGGTCGGGCTTCAACCAGTCGGAGGACTTCATCGCCGACGTCATCGCCGGCATCGACGCGGCGCTCGTCACCCTTCGCGCCGCGATCGAGGGGCTCGAGGAGATCGACGCCGTCAGCCAGGACCTCGCGATCGCCATCACCGCCGACCTCGAGAAGGACCGCTGGTTCCTCTTCTCGCACATCGCGAAGTAGCGCGAGCCGCGCGAGACGCAGCGCAGCACCACCCCGGACGGGCCGGATCACGCGAGTGACCGGCCCGTTCGGCGTCTCCGGCCCACAACGTGCGCGCGCGGGCCGCGGGTGAGCGCGCGCTAGATGTACTCGGCAGGGACGTTGGTGACACAACCGTTGTGAGACAGGGAGACCTCCTGGCTTAGTGGAGCTGTCTAGTTCTTCACTGCCAGGAGGTCTCGTGTCCCACGGTAATGCCCGCCTCAACGTCCGCGGGAGGTTGCTGCTGATCGATCGCGTGATCGGTCAGGGCCGCCCGGTCGCTCACGTCGCCGCCGAGCTCGGCATCTCCCGACAATGCGCCCATCGATGGGTCGGCCGGTTCCGGCAGGAAGGTGCCGCGGGGCTTCAGGACCGCTCCTCGCGCCCGCATCGCTCACCGAATCGAACACCGGCCCACCTCGAGCAACAAGTGTTGACTTTGCGACGCCGGCGCCGGGTCGGGCCGGCGAGACTTGCTGAGGAGTTGGGAATCCCAACCCGCACGATCGGCGCGATCCTTCACCGGCATGCCGTGCCGCGCCTGGCGGAATGCGATCCACTGACCGGGGCAGTGATCCGCGCCTCTCGCCGAACCGGGCTGCGTTATGAACGAGACCGGCCCGGCGAGCTGGTCCACATGGACGTGAAGAAGCTCGGCCGGATCCCCGACGGCGGCGGATGGCGCGCCCACGGCCGCAGCGAACAAGTCCGCGGCCGCGGCATCGGGTTCGACTACGTCCACTCCATGATCGATGACCACTCCCGGTTGGCGTATTCCGAGATCCTTCCCGACGAGAAAGGCATCACCTGCGCGCAGTTCCTGCTCCGCGCCGCGGACTACTTCGCCCAGCGCGGCATCACCCGCATCGAGCGGATCATGACCGACAACGCCTTCGCCTATCGCAAATCCCTCGCTGCTGCGGCGGCTCAACTCGGCGCGAAACAGGTCTTCATCCGTCCTCACTGCCCCTGGCAGAACGGCAAGGTCGAACGCCTGAACCGGACGCTGCAGATCGAATGGGCTTACCGGCAAGTGTTCACCTCCAACGACGACCGAGCGGCTGCGCTTGCGCCCTGGCTGGAGCACTACAACACTCAACGCATCCACACAGCCATCGGAGCACCCCCGATCAGCCGAGTGTCGCCAACGTGACTGCCGAGTACAGCTAGAGCGCGGAGTGCGTCGCGCGACCGCCGAGGAGCGTGAGCGCGACGGGCATCGCCCGGAGGGCATCCCCCGACGCCGTCAGCGGGTCCTCGTCCACCAGCAGCAGATCGGCCGGCTCGCCCACCGCCACCATCGACCGCGACGACGCCGCGAGCGCCTCGTGCGGCGTGATCGCCTGCTCGGCGTGGAACGGCTCGCGGTCGCCGCGCGTGCGGGTCGTCGCCGCGGCGATCGCGACCCAGGGGTCGAGCGGCGCCACGGGCGCGTCCGAACCGAGGACGAGGCGCGCTCCCGCGTCGAGCAGCGATCGCAGCGCGAAGGCGCGATCCGTGCGCCCCGGCCAGAATCTTTCAGCCACATCGCGGTCGTCGACCGCGTGCTCGGGCTGCACGCTCGCCACGACGCCGAGCGCCGCGAACCGCGGGAAGTCGCAGGGTCGAACCAGCTGCGCGTGCTCGATGCGGCCGCCGCGGCCGATGCGCGCGAAGACGTCGAGCGCGGTGTGGTTCGCGCCGTCGCCGATCGCGTGCACGGCGAGCTCGAACCCGGCGCCGGCGGCGCGGGCGAGCAGGGGCTCGAGATCGCACGGCGGCACGGTCAGCACGCCGTAGGGCGTCGCCGACTCCTCCGGGTACGGATCGCAGCAGTAGGCGGTGCGGGTGTTGAGCGAGCCGTCGGTGATGACCTTCAGCGGGCCGACCCGAACGTCCGACGCGACGTCGAGGCCCGAGCGCAGCCCGAGCTCGATCGCGCGGTCGAGGTGCTGCGGATAGACGCCGAACTCGACGCGCAGCGCGTCGAAGCCGGCCTCGACGCGGCGGGCCCAGTCGTCGCGGTTCCAGCGCATCTCGAGGTCGACGACGCCGACGACGCCGCGGGCGGCGGCCTCGCGCGCGGCCTCCTCGACCCAGCGGTCGAGCACGTCATCGGGCGCGCCGTCGAGCTGGCGCGTGACCGCGAAGGCCGCCTCCTCGCGCAGCAGGCCCGAAACGGCCGCATCAGCGGTCTCGGCACCCTGCGAGCCGGCCGAGGCGGCGGCGTAGGCGGGCACGTAGCGCGCGAGCGCGGCCGTGTTGAGCCAGGCGCAGTGCACGTCGGCGCTGACGAGCACCACCGGGTGATCCGGCGCGGCGGCGTCGAGCAGGGCGGCCGTCGGGGCATCGGGCCAGAGCGCGTCGCGGAAGCCGCCGCCGACGATCGTCTCGCCGGGCGCGGCGGCGGCAGCGGCATCCCGAACCCGATCGGCGACCTCGTCGGCGCTCGACGCGCCCTCGAGATCGAGTCGGCGGCGGTGCTGCGCCCACTGCGTGAGGTGCACGTGCTCGTCCCAGAGGCCCGGCATGATCCAGCGGCCATCGGCGTCGATTACGCCGTCGCCGGCGGGCAGAGTGCCGGCCGGGTGGATGCCCGTGATGAGCCCCTCGGCGATGCTCACGTCGATCGGCGCGTGCCCTCCGAGCGGGCGGGCGTTCCGGATCGCGGTGATCATTCCCGTCTCCTCATCTCGCGGGCGAGGCCCGGATGCGCGTAGTGGCCGTCGCCCTCGAGCTGCGTCACGATGCTCGCGCGCACCTCCGGGGTCTTGCCTTGGCTGAGCTTCAGGCGCGCGTCGAAGCGGGTGACGCGCAGGCGGATGCCCACCGTTCCCTTCGCGACGCGCGCGCTGTACTCGGGGTCGAGGTGCAGGCCCCGCGGGTCGGGCACGTGCCGCTCGAAGTGGTCGGTGAGCGTGCTGAGCACCCGCAGGTTCTCCTCCGCCGAGAGGAGCTCGGGGGTGCCGTAGAGGTGCGCGGTGACGTGGTTCCAGGTCGGGATGATGTCGCCCTCGGCGTACCAGGAGGGCGAGATGTAGCCGTGGGGCCCCTGCACGATGACGAGCACCTCGCTCTCGCCGAGGCGGTGCAGCTGCTCGTCGGGGCGGCCGACGTGGCTCAGCAGCACGATGTCGTCGCCGGTGGAGGCGGCCTCGTCGAGCAGGAAGGGGTAGTGCGAGGCGACGATGCCGCGGTCGGGCACGTGCGAGACGATGCCGGCCCAGGGGTTCTCGCGCACGAGGCGGCGCACCTCGTCGGGCTCGGTGAGCAGGTACTGGGGCGTGTGGCGCATGATCGGTGCTCCTCGTCCGTCAGCTCTGGCAGTTCGGGCAGTAGTAGAGCTTGCGGCCCGCAGCCACCTCGAGCACGATGTGCGTCCCGCAGATGCGGCACGGCAGGCCCTCGCGCTTGTAGACCCAGTGCCGGTCGGCCCGGTTGCGCAGGGCGCGTTTCCGCGACTCCTCGTCGAGGCCGTCCATCGTCATCATCTGGCCGGTGTCGACGCCGATGCCGAGCAGGTAGCGCCAGTCGCGCCACAGCTCGCGGATGACGTCCTCGGGCAGGCTGGCGCCGGGCGTGTGCGGGTCGAGCCGGGCGCGGAACAGCATCTCCGCCCGGTACACGTTGCCGATGCCGCTCACGACGCTCTGATCCATGAGCAGCAGCCCGATCGGCACGCGGCGACGGCGGATGCGCGCGAGCATGCGCTCCTCGCCCTCCTGCGCGTCGTCGACGAGCGGATCGGGGCCGAGGGCGTCGATGACCGTCTGCACGGCGGCCGCGTCGAGTACCTCGCAGGCGGTGGGGCCGCGCAGGTCGGCGACGACGCGCTCGGTGAGCAGGCGCACGCGCACCTGCCCGATCGGCTCGGGCGGCCAGCCCTCGACGACGGCGGCCGTCTCGGCCTCGGCCATGCGCAGGCGGGTGCGCCGGGGGGCGCCGATGGAGGAGAGCGAGTCCTCGTGCTCGCCGACGACCGTGGCGGGGGCATCCCCCTCATCGCCGGTGCCGCGCATGCCGGTCTGGCCCATGCGCCCGCGGGCCGCGCGCTGCGTGGCGTCCTGCCGCAGGTCGCCCGAGAAGTCCCAGGCGCCGTAGATGCCGAGGTGCACGCGCAGCCACAGCGCCTCGTCGAACTCGAGGAACATCTGCTTGCCGACGGCCCGCGAGGCCGTCATGGTGCGGCCGTCGATGAGCGCCGCGCCCTCGGCGAAGCGGCCCTGCGGCGAGCTCACCGCGACGGCGTCGCCGACCATGTGCCGGCCGAACTGGCGGGCGATGCGGTGGACGGAGTGACCCTCGGGCACGGCTAGACGACGTCGCGGCCGGCGAGGGCGCCGGTCGTCTCGTACTCGCCGATCTGGCCGATGCGGCGCACGTGGCGGATGTCGCCGCTGAACGGCGTGGCGAGGAAGATCTCGATGAACCGCAGGGCGTCCTCGACGGGGTGCTGCCGCGCGCCGATCGAGATGACGTTCGCGTCGTTGTGCTCGCGGGCGAGGGCGGCGGTCGCGTCGTTCCAGACGAGGGCGGCGCGGATGCCCGGCACCTTGTTGGCCGCGATCTGCTCGCCGTTGCCCGAGCCCCCGAAGACGATGCCGAGCGCCTCGCGGCCCTCGGACTGGTCGTGGGCGACGGCGCGGGCGGCGTCGATGCAGAAGCCCGGGTAGTCGTCGAGGGCGTCGTACTCGACCGGCCCGTGGTCGATCACCTCGTGCCCGAGGGAGGCGACGTGGGCCTGCACGGTGCGGCTGAACTCGAGTCCGGCATGGTCGGTGGCCACGTGGATGCGCATGGGGTCAGTCTAGATCCGGCGCGAGGGGGCGGCCGTCGGCCGCGGGGCGCGCGCTCAGGCGGGGCGGGCGCTCAGGCGATGTAGATCTTGCGCAGGGTCTCGAGCACTTCCCACTCGGTCTCCTCGCCGTCGTCGAGACGGCCGACCGAGCCGACGACGAGCTCCTGCTCGGAGCCGTCCTCGCGGCGCAGGATGGCGCGGCCGGCGAGCACGATGAAGACCTCCTCGACCTCGACGTCGGTGACGATGCCCGGGGTCATCTCCCAGACCCCGATCTCCCAGTCGTCGACCTCGGTGAGAGCCTCGACGCCCGTGGTGGGCGAGCCCTCGACGACGCGCTCCTCCTCCACCGGCTCGTGGTCGAGCTCGAGGGTGAGGGCCTGCAGCACGGTGGCGGCGTCGAGCGGGAGTGAGGTCACGAATCGAACCCTAGACCCACCGCGTCGAGAGTGCGAAGGAATGCGCCGCGGCGGCCCTCGCGGTGGTCGGCCCGGTCGAGCGCGGCGCGCACTGCCTGCACGGCGAGGTACGTCGCCGGCTCGGGCGGGAACGGCAGCGGCAGCTCGTTCACCATCTTCAGGCTCGTGCGCTCGGTCTCGAGCCCGGCGAGCTGGTCGAGCATGACCTCGGCGGCGAAGCGGGTGGCGGCCACGCCCAGCCCGGTGAAGCCGGCCGAGTAGGCGACACGGCCGCCGTGGGCCGTCGCGTGGAAGGCGCAGAAGCGGCTCGAGGTGTCGATGACGCCCGCCCAGCGGTGGCTGAAGCGGATGCCCTCGAGCTGCGGGAAGGTCGTGAGGAAGTGCGCGGCGAGGGTCTCGAAGCTCTCGCGCCGCTCCTCGTACGCGCGGCGGATGCGGCCGCCGTAGTGGTAGACCGCGTCGTAGCCGCCCCAGAGGATGCGGTCGTCGGCGGTGAGCCGGTAGTAGTGGAACTGGTTGGCCGAGTCGGCGATGCCCTGCCGACCCTGCCAGCCGATGGCGGCGCGCTGCTCGGCGGTGAGCGGCTCGGTCATGAGCACGTAGTCGTAGACGGGCACGGTGTGCAGCCGGTACCGCTTGAGCAGCGAGGGGTAGGCGTTCGTCGCGAGGGCGACCCGGTCGGCGGCGAGGGTGCCGTGGGCGGTGTCGAGCAGCACCGCGTCGGGCTCGGCGGTGAGGCGGCGCACGGGCGACTGCTCGTGCACCTCCACGCCGGCATCGAGGCAGGCCTCGAGCAGGCTGCGGGCGAGCCTGCCGGGATGCACGAGCGCGGTATCGCGGGTCGACTCCAGCCCGCCGAGGTAGGTGGGCGAGTCGACGAGCGCCCGCATCCCGCCGCCGTCGTGGAACAGCTCGTGCTCGCCGTCGTGCGCCTCGGCGAGCGCCGCCAGCTGGTACTGCTCGGTGGCGACGGCGATGGACCCGACGCGCTCGAACTCGCACCGCCACCCCCGGGACTCGACGGTCTGCTCGATGGCGTCGAGGTTCGCCATCCCCAGGCGGTCGAGCTCGGCGAGCTCGGTCGGGAACCGCGTCTCGCCGTTCGCGGCCCCGTGCGTGAGGGTCGCCTCGACGAAGCCGCCGTTGCGCCCGGAGGCGGCGTGACCGATGCGCGCGCCCTCGAGCAGCACGACGCGGGCGCCGGGGTCGCGCTCCTTCGCCAGCAGCGCCGTCCACAGCCCCGCGTAGCCGCCGCCGACCACGGCGAGGTCGGCGCGCACGCGGCCGGTGAGGCGCGGCAGGGCGGGCGCGGCGGGCAGCTCGTCGAGCCAGAACACCGAGGGGCGCGACGGGGCCAGCGCCTCGGTCACGAGTCGGGTGTCGGGGCGCTCGCGGTCGAATACGGTGGTGGCCATACCGCCACGATGCCAGACGGTTATCCATTTGGACAATAGGGGAACGCGCAATGGAGCACACCCGTACCCGGTCGATCGACGACGCCCTCGCCGCCGCCCGGCTGCCCGAGACCGCCGAGAGCGACTGGCAGCAGCTGCTCGACCGGGTCGACCGCGAGCTGCCCCGGCTCGAGACCCTCTTCCGCCGGGTCTACGGCGAGAACGAGGCGACCGACGCCCAGCTCGCCCTCCTGCTCGGCGAGCTCGCGACGAGCTGGCAGGCCCGCCCCGCCGACCTCAAGGCGGTCGACTCCGCGCGCGAGGCCGATCCGCACTGGTTCCTGTCGAACCGGATGCTCGGCGGCGTGCTCTACGTCGACCGCTACGCCCGCGACCTCGACGGCGTGCGGGCGCGCATCCCGTACTTCCGGGAGCTGGGCCTCACCTACCTGCACCTCATGCCGCTCTTCCTCGCCCCCGAGGAGAACAGCGACGGCGGCTACGCCGTGTCGAGCTACCGCGAGGTGAGCCCCGCCCTCGGCGACATGGAGCAGCTCACCGCGCTCGCCGCCGAGCTGCGCGAGAACGGCATCGCCCTCGTCGTCGACTTCATCTTCAACCACACCTCGAACGAGCACGAGTGGGCGATGCGGGCCCGCGCCGGCGAGCAGGAATACGCCGACTACTACTGGATCTTCGACGGCCGCGAGATGCCCGACGCCTTCGAGACGACGGTGCGCGAGATCTTCCCCGACGACCACCCCGGCTCCTTCGTGCCCATGCCGCTGCCCGACGGAACCGTGCCGAGCCGGGAGGAGGCCGAGCGCTGGGTCTGGGCGACCTTCCACTCGTTCCAGTGGGATCTCAACTACGCCAACCCCGCGGTCTTCCGCGCCATGGCCGGCGAGATGCTGTTCCTCGCCAACCGCGGCGTCGACATCCTGCGCATGGACGCGGTCGCGTTCATCTGGAAGCAGCTCGGCACGACGTGCGAGTCGCTGCCCGAGGCCCACCTGCTCATCCAGGCCTTCAACGCCGCCCTGCGCATCGCCGCCCCCGCCGTGCTGTTCAAGTCGGAGGCCATCGTGCACCCCGACGAGGTCATCCAGTACATCTCGCCCGAGGAGTGCCAGCTCAGCTACAACCCCCTCCAGATGGCGCTCATCTGGAACTCGCTCGCCACGCGCGACGCCCGCCTGCTGCAGCAGGCCCTCGACCGCCGGCACGCGCTGCCCGCCGGCACCGCCTGGGTCAACTACGTGCGCAGCCACGACGACATCGGCTGGACCTTCGCCGACGAGGACGCCGCCGAGCTCGGCATCGACGGCTTCGAGCACCGGCGGTTCCTCAACAGCTTCTTCGTGAACCGGTTCCCCGGCAGCTTCGCGCGGGGCGTGCCGTTCCAGGACAACCCGAAGACGGGCGACTGCCGCATCTCGGGCACGACCGCCTCGCTCGCGGGCCTCGAGGCCGGTGACGCGGGCGCGATCGACCGCATCGTGCTCGCGCACTCGATCACGCTCTCGACCGGCGGCGTGCCGCTGCTCTACCTCGGCGACGAGGTCGGGCAGCTCAACGACTACTCCTACGTCGACGAGCCCGCCCATGCGGAGGACAGCCGCTGGGTCAACCGCCCGCCGTACCCCGAGGAGCGCTACGCCGAGCGCATCGACCCGACCACCGATGCCGGGATGCTCTACGCGCGCCTGCAGCAGCTGCTGGCCGTGCGCCGCCGCACGCCGGAGTTCGCCGGCGGCGCCCTCATCGGCTTCGACGCCCGCTCCCCCCACGTCGTCGGGTACCAGCGCCCGGGCGACGACGGAGCCCTCGTGCTCTGCCTCGCCAACGTCGCCGACGCCCCCGAGACGGTGCTGGCCTCCACGCTGCAGGGCATGCCCGCCACGGGCTCGGATCTCATCACCGGGCAGCCCGTCGACCTCCGGGCCGATCTCGTGCTGCCCGCCCACGGCCTCGCGTGGATCCGCGTGCGCTCGGGCGGCGGCGAATAGGGTTGAGTGCCGCGCGGCCACGAGCCGCGCATCCCCCGCGACAGAGCCCACACGCCCAGAGCCCCAAGGAGGCTGCATCGTGCCCGGAGAGAACCTGACCCGCGTCGAAGCGCAGGAGCGCTCGTCGCTCGTGTCGACCGAGAGCTACCAGATCGAGCTCGACCTCACGACGGGGGACGAGGTGTTCCGGTCGACGTCGACCGTGACCTTCTCCGCGACCGCGGGCGCGAGCACCTTCATCGACGCGATCACCCGCACCGTGCACTCGGTCACGCTCAACGGCGCCGAGCTCGACGCGGCCGCGGTGGCCGACGGCACGCGCATCCGGCTCGACGACCTGGCCGAGCAGAACGTGCTCACCGTCATCGCCGACCACGAGTACACGAACACGGGCGAGGGCCTGCACCGCTTCGTCGACCCCGTCGACGGCGAGGTGTACCTGTACTCGCAGTTCGAGGTGCCCGACAGCCGCCGCGTCTTCGCGGTCTTCGAACAGCCCGACCTCAAGGCGACGTTCCAGTTCACGGTGCGCGCCCCCGGCCACTGGGTGGTCGTCTCCAACTCCCCCAGCCCCGAGCCCGTCGTCGACGGCGAGTCGACGATCTTCACCTTCGCGCCGACCCCGCGCATCTCCAGCTACATCACCGCCGTCGTCGCCGGCCCGTACCAGTCGGTGCACTCGGAGCTCACGAGCGCCGACGGCCGCACCATCCCGCTCGGGGTCTACGCCCGCGCATCCCTCTTCCCCTTCATGGACGCCGACTACGTCTTCGAGAAGACCCGCCAGGGCTTCACGTACTTCGAGGAGAAGTTCGGCGTCGCCTACCCCTTCGAGAAGTACGACCAGCTCTTCGTGCCCGAGTTCAACGCCGGCGCCATGGAGAATGCGGGCGCGGTCACGTTCACCGAGACCTACGTGTTCCGCTCGAAGGTGACCGACGCCATCAAGGAGCGCCGCGTCGTCACGATCCTGCACGAGCTCGCCCACATGTGGTTCGGCGACCTCGTGACCATGAAGTGGTGGAACGACCTCTGGCTCAACGAGTCCTTCGCCGAGTGGGCGTCGACCATCGCGACCGCCGAGGCCACCGAGTGGACGGAGGCCTGGACGACGTTCCAGGCGATGGAGAAGAGCTGGGCGTACCGCCAGGACCAGCTGCCCTCGACCCACCCCGTCGTCGCGACCATCAACGACCTCGAGGACGTGCAGGTCAACTTCGACGGCATCACCTACGCCAAGGGCGGCAGCGTGCTCAAGCAGCTCGTCGCCTGGGTCGGGCAGGACGCCTTCTTCGCCGGCGTCTCGGCGTACTTCCGCAAGCACGCCTGGGGCAACACCGAGCTGCGCGACCTGCTCGTCGAGCTGGAGGCCGCGAGCGGCCGCGAGCTCACCGAGTGGAGCCAGAAGTGGCTCGAGACGGCGGGCGTCAACACGCTGCGCCCCGAGATCGAGACCGACGCCGACGGCGTCATCACGTCCTTCGCCGTGCTGCAGAGCGCGCCGGCGGACTACCCGACGATCCGCCCGCACCGCATGGCCATCGGCTTCTACGCGCTGCAGGGCGAGTCGCTGGAGCGCGTGCACCGCCTCGAGCTCGACGTCGACGGCGAGCGCACCGAGGTGCCCGAGCTCGTCGGCCAGGTCAAGCCCGACCTCGTGCTGCTCAACGACGACGACCTCGCCTACGCGAAGATCCGCCTCGACGACGACTCGCTCGCCGTCGCGATCGAGCATCTCGCGGGCATCTCCAGCCCGCTCGCCCGCGCGATCGTCTGGGGCGCCGTCTGGGACGCCACGCGCGACGCCGAGGCCGCCCCGCGCGACTACGTGCGCCTCGTGCTCGGCAACATCGCGACCGAGACCGAGTCGACGACCATCCGCACGACGCTCACGCAGCTGGCGACGGTCGCGCGCATGTACGTGGCCCCGGAGCACCGCGACGCGGTCATCCGCGAGGTCGCCGACGGCCTGTGGATGCTCGCACAGGGCGCCGCTCCCGGCAGCGACGCCCAGTTCCAGTTCGTGAAGTTCTTCGCCGCCATGGCCTCCACGCCCGAGCACGGCCGCACCCTCGCCGGGCTGCGCGACGGCTCGATCGCGCTCGAGGGGCTCGAGATCGACACCGACCTGTCGTGGGAGCTGCTCGAGGGCCTCGCCCTCGTCGGCGCCGCCACGGAGACCGATATCGACGCCGCGCTCGCGGCCGACAACACCTCGAACGGCGCGCAGGCCGCCGCCCGCGCCCGCGCCGCGATCGACACGGTCGAGGCGAAGCGCGCGACCTTCGAGCACCTCGTCGGCGACGACACCGTGCCGAACGCGATCGTGCGCATGACGACGATGGGCTACCTGCACGTCAACGATCCGGCCCGCCTCGAGCAGCTCGTCGAGCCGTACTTCGCCGCCCTCGGCGAGGTGTGGGAGAGCCGCACGTACAAGATCGCGGAGTACCTGATCCTCGGCCTGTACCCGGCCCCGCTCGCCTCCGAGAGCCTGGCCGCGGCGACTCGCGCGTGGCTCGACGCGAACCCGGGCATCCCGGCGCTGCGCCGCATGGTGTCGGAGAACCTCGCCGGTGTCGAGCGCGCTCTGGCCGCGCAGGAGCGCGACCGGGCCTGATCGAGCCCCGCACCATCGAACGGGGGTCCGCCATCGGCGGGCCCCCGTTCGGCGCTCGGTAGTCTGGGGTCGATGGAGACCTTCGACTGGGCCGTGTTCTGGCAGACCTGGGGCACGCCGATCCGCATCATCGCGCTGCTCGTCGGCGCGGGCATCCTGCGCGCCGCCCTGCGCTTCTCGATCAAGCGCGTCGTCGACCGCGTCGTCAGCGGGGTGAAGAAGGCGCAGGCCGTCGAGCACACCGTCGAGCTGAGCGCCTCGCCCCTGCACGCCGTGCGCGTCGTGCAGCGCACCCGCACGATCGGCAGCGTGCTCAACAACCTCGCGACCTGGGCGATCATCTCCGTCACCCTCGTGCTCGTGCTCGCCGAGCTGAACTTCTCGGTCACCGCGCTCATCGCGAGCGCCGGCGTGCTCGGCGCGGCCCTCGGCTTCGGCGCGCAGAACGTCGTGAAGGACATGCTCAACGGCCTGTTCATGGTCTTCGAGGACCAGCTCGGCGTCGGCGACATCGTCGAGCTGACCTCCACGCAGGGGCCCGTCTCGGGCGTCGTCGAGGAGGTCGGCGTGCGCGTCACGCAGGTGCGCGACGTCAACGGCACCCTGTGGTTCGTGCGCAACGGCGAGGTCGTCACCGTCGGCAACAAGTCGCAGGGCTGGGCGAGGGTCATCCTCGACATCCCCGCGCCCTACACCTCCGACGTCGAGGCGGTCGAGGAGGTCATGCTCGCGACGGCGCAGGCGCTCGCCGACGCCCCGGAGTGGAAGCGCAAGGTGCTGGAGAAGCCCGAGATCTGGGGCATCGAGTCGATCTCGGCGGAGGCCCTCGTCGTGCGCCTCGTCGTCAAGGTGCGCACGGCCGACCAGTTCGACATCGCGCGCGAGCTGCGCCTGCGCCTCAAGCTCGCCCTCGACGAGATGGGCGTCATGCTGCCGGCGATGAACCGCCTCGTACTCGACGCGATCGACGCGCCGAAGTCGCCGCGCAGCCGCAAGGCCGCCGCCGCGCCGGTGGAGAAGCCGTGACGACCGACGCCGGGCTGCCGATCGGGCCGCCCGACCCCTTCTTCACGCAGGTGGGCGGGCACGACACCTTCGTGCGGCTCGTACGCCGCTTCTACGAGGGCATCGAGCACGACGAGGTGCTTCGGCCGATGTACCCCGACGATGACATGGAGGGCGCGGTGTGGCGCCTCACCGCCTTCCTCGAGCAGTACTGGGGCGGCCCGACCACCTATAGCGAGCAGCGCGGCCACCCGCGGCTGCGCATGCGGCATATGCCGTTCAAGGTGAACCCCGACGCGCGCGACCGCTGGCTGCTCCACATGCGCGCCGCGGTCGACGAGCTGGCGCTGCCGCCGATGCACGAGGAGGCGCTGTGGGACTACCTGCAGCGCGCCGCGCACGCCATGGTCAACACCTTCGAGGAGTAGACCGGGGCGCGCGCGGCGCGAGGGCGCGGTGGATGCTCAGCCCGCGAGCGCCGCCCGCAGCCCCTGCTCGAGCGGCGTCGTCGGCCGACCGATGAGGCGCGACAGGTCGCCCGTGGTCGCGTCGAGCAGGCCGGATCGGATGTCGCCGTCGAGCGCGACGACGAACCCGGCGGTGCCCGCGTCGAGCCCGGCGGCGGTGAGCTGCGCGAGGTGCTCCTCGGCGGTCACCTGCTGCACGGCGATCGCCGCGCCGGTCGCCGCCGAGGCGGCGGCGGCGAGCTCGTCGAAGCCCCAGGCGACGTCGCCCGAGAGCTCGTAGACCGCGCCCTCGTGCCCCTCGCCCGTGATGACGGCGGCGGCCGCCTCGGCGTAGTCGATGCGGCTCGCGCTCGACACGCGGCCCTCCCCCGCGCTCGTGAGCAGCGCGCCGGTCTGCGCCGCCTGCCGCACGGCGCCGGCGTAGTTCTCGGTGTACCAGCCGTTGCGCAGCACGGTGACCGCGAGGCCGGAGTCGGCGAGCAGGCTCTCGGTCGCGGCGTGCTCGGGGGCGAGCACGAGGGGCGAGTCGGCGGCGTCGAGCACGCTCGTGTAGACGATGCGGCGCACGCCCGCGCGCTGGGCGGCCGCGATCGCCGCGCCGTGCTGCGCGACGCGCGAGCCGACCTCCGAGCCGGAGACGAGCATGAGGATCTCGGCCCCGGCGAGCGCCGCGTCGAGCGAGGCGGCGTCGTCGTAGGCGGCGGGGACGATGCGCACGCCGCGCTCGGCGAGGTCGGCGGCGCGCTCGACCGAGCGGCCCGTGCCGGTGATCGCGGCGGGCGCGACGCCGCGGGCGAGCAGGGATTCGATGATGAGGCGGCCGAGGTGGCCGGTGGCTCCGGTGACGACGATGGTCATGGGGGTGCTCCTTCGAGAGGCGGGCGCCGTGGCGCGGGTCGTCGGGGTCAACCGGCGCCGAGCATCCCCTGTTCCCGACGCGCGGGAGGGACGCGCCGGGCCGACGTTGCTACCCTCGCAGGCGGCACGACCGCCGTCCGCCCCGATTCGATGAGGATGCCCGTGAGCGACTCCCCCGCGACCCCCGCCCCCGTTCCCGCCGGCTGGTACCCCGACCCCGCGGGCGGCCCTGGCCGCCGCTGGTGGAACGGCACCGCGTGGACGGAGCAGATCGAGCAGCCCTACTCGGCGACCTACACCGCGCCCGTGCTCAGCGCACCCGCCGGCACGGCGCCGTACACCCCGTGGATCTGGATCCTCGCGCTGCTGCCCCTCACCTCGCTGCTGTCCTTCCTCCTGCTCGACGTCGAGGCGATCGTCGCGCAGTCCCTCGCGACCGACCCCTCCGACCCGTTCGCGATCCCCGCCCCGACCTCCGGCGAGCTGCTGACGAACGTCCTCGGCATCGTCGCCTGGGCGCTCGGCATCCTGCTCGCCTTCCTCGACTGGCGCGAGCTGAAGAAGCGCCGCGTCGACAAGCCCTTCCACTTCGCCTGGTCGATCCTGCTGTCGCTGGTCTACGTCATCGGCCGCTCGATCGTGGTGAAGCGCCGCATCGGCACGGGGCTCGCCCCGATGTGGACGGCCATCGCCCTGACCGCGCTCAACCTCGTCGTGATCATCGCGGTCACGGTCCAGATCACCACCGCGGTGCTCGCCGAGCTGCCGGGGTTCGCCCCCTAGCGACGCCGGGTCAGGCCTCGGCCCGCGCGGCGACCCGGCGCGCGTGCCGCAGCACGGGCTCGTCGACCATCCGGCCCTCGTGCGCGAACACGCCCGGCCGGCCCTCCGCCGCGCTGAGCAGGCGGCGCGCCGCGGCGAGCTCCTCCTCGGAGGGCCGGTACGCCGCCCGGATCGCCTCGACCTGCGAGGGGTGGATGCACGCGCTCGCGGTGAATCCCTGGGCCGCGGCATCGCGCGCCTCTGCCGAGAGCCCCTCGCGGTCGGCGATGTCGAGGTGCACGGCGTCGATCGCCGCGATGCCGTGGGCGCCCGCCGCGAGCAGCACCCGCGCGCGGGCGTGCACGGCGGCATCCCGGTACCGGCCGTCGGCGTGCCGGCTCGAGGAGCCCCCGAGCGACGCGATGAGATCCTCGGCGCCCCACATGAGCCCGACGACGTGGGGCGTCGCGGCGAGCGACTCGGCCGCCAGCACCCCGGCGGCGGTCTCGACGAGGGCGATCACCCGCCAGCGGCCGAGGGCACGCGCATCCACCGCCTTCGGCAGCATGAGGCGCCGGTAGCCGGTGCGCGCGAGGGCCTCGAGATCGCGAGCGTGTTCGTCGGTGCCGATCGCGTTGACGCGCACGATGACCCGCTCGGGGTCGACGGGGGTCGCGAGCAGCGCCGCGCGCGCCCGCTCCTTGTCCGCGGGCGCGACGGCGTCCTCGAGGTCGAGGATGACGCCGTCGGCCCGGTCGAGGGCCTTCTCGTAGCGCTCGGGCCGGTCGGCCGGGCAGAACAGCAGGGCGGGGCCAGGCAGCTCGCTCACGCGCCGTCCTCCGCTCCCGGGGCGGCGCCGCGGCACCAGACGAGGGTCGCGCGCTCGGCCGTCGCCACGACCTCGCCGTTCTGGTTGCGGCCGGTGTGCACGAGCCGGACGACGCCCTGCCCCGGTCGCGAGCCCGACAGGCGGGCCTCCGTCACGAGCGTCTCGCTGCGCAGCGTGTCGCCGATGAGCAGCGGGTGCGGGAAGGTCACGGCGCCGAAGCCGAGGTTGGCCACGAGGGTGCCCTGCGTGAGCTGGGCGACGGATGCCCCCACGATCGTCGCGAGCGTGAGCATCGAGTTGACCAGCTGCTCGCCGAAGGGCTGCGTCGCCGCCCAGTGCGCGTCGAGGTGCAGCGCCTGCGTGTTCATCGTGAGGGTCGTGAAGAGCACGTTGTCGGCCTCGGTGATCGTGCGGCCCGGGGCGTGCACGTAGGTCGCGCCCGGCTCGAACTCCTCGAACCAGAGCCCGCGCTGCACGATGCGACGGCCGGCGCCGGCAACGGCATCCCGCCCCTCGGCGCTCATGCGCGGATGCCCAGTTCGCGCGCGATGAGCATGAGCTGCACCTCGGTCGTGCCCTCGCCGATCTCGAGGATCTTCGAGTCGCGGTAGTGGCGGCCGACGAGGTACTCGTTCATGAAGCCGTAGCCGCCGAAGATCTGGGTCGCGTCGCGCGCGTTGTCCATCGCCGCCTCGCTCGCCGCGATCTTCGCGATGCTCGCCTGCGTCGTGAAGGGCTCGCCCGCGACCATCGCGAAGGCCGCGTCGTAGGTGGCGAGGCGCGCGAGGTGCACCCGCGACCGCATGCGGGCGAGCGTGAAGGCGATGTGCTGATTGGCGGAGACGGGGCGTCCGAAGACCGTGCGCTCCCCCGCGTAGCGCAGCGCCTCGTCGAGGCAGCCCTGCGCGACCCCGACGCCGAGCGCCGCGATCGCCACGCGCCCCTCGGTGAGCGTCTGCAGGAAGTTCGCGTAGCCGCGCCCGCGCTCGCCGAGCAGGTTGCCGGCGGGCACGCGCGCCTTCTGGAAGGTGAGCGGGTGGGTGTCGGAGGCGTTCCAGCCGACCTTGTCGTAGGCGGGCTCGACGGTGAAGCCCTCGGTGCCGGAGGGCACGAGGAACGCGCTCAGCTCGGGGCGTCCCCCGTCATCGCGCCCCGTGACCGCGGTGACGGTCACGAGCTCGGTGCGGGGGGTGCCGGAGTTGGTGATGAACTGCTTCGAGCCCGAGATGACCCACTCGTCGCCGTCGAGCGTCGCGGTCGTGCGGGTGGCCCCCGCGTCGGTGCCGGCCTCGGCCTCGGTCAGCCCGAAGCCCGCGAGCGCACGGCCCGAGGCGAGCCGCGGCAGCCAGTGCTGCTTCTGCTCCTCCGTGCCGCTGCGCAGGATGGGCATCGCCCCGAGCCCCACCGCGGCCTCGAGGGTGATCGCGACCGACTGGTCGACGCGCGCGATCTGCTCGATCGCGATGCACAGGTCGACGTAGTCGCCGCCCTGCCCGCCGTACTCCTCGGGCACGGGCAGGCCGAAGAGGCCCATCTCGCCCATCTGGTCGATGACGCCCCACGGCAGCTCGTGCGCACGGTCGGCCTCGTACGAGGCCGGGGCGACGACCTCGTCGGCGAACTCGCGCACGAGCTGCTGCAGCTCGAGCTGCTCCTCGGTGAAACCCCTCATGGTGTCGCTCCTTCGCGCTGCGTCGGGTCCGGTCCGGTGGTGGTAGTGGGCGGGGCGGCGGGATGCTCGGCCGCGGCCTCGACGCGCGCGACGACCTGGCGCTGCCGCACCTGCTCGCCGACCGCGACGGCGATCTCGGCGACGGTGCCCGCGAGGGGGGCCAGCACGGCGTGCTCCATCTTCATCGCCTCGACGACGAGCAGCGGATCGCCCGCCGCGACGGCGTCGCCGACCGCGACGGCGATCGACACGACGGAGCCCGGCATCGACGCGCGCACGGCGGGGTCGACGGCGCCCTCGACGCGGTCGAGGCCCGCGCGGTGCTCGGCGAGCAGCTCCGCGCGGTCGCGCAGCCGCCATGCCCGTCCGCCCGCGGCGGGCGCGCCGGTGCGCGCGAGCCAGACGGCGCCGTCGTGCGAGTCGTGCGCGACGACGAAGGCCGTGCGGCGGTCGTCGAGCGCGAGCACGAGCTCGTCGCCCTGCCGACGGAGGCGCGCGCGGCGGGTGGTCGCGGCGGCGAGGGCGGGGGCATCCGGATGCGCGCCCGCGACGAGGGCGACCGCGCGCTCCTCCGCCGCGCCCGAGACGAGCACCGTGGTCGACCTTCCGGCATCGTCGCCGACGACGTACCGCGCGGGTCGGGCGCCCTGCACGCGGAACCCGCTCGGCCGCGCCCACGGGCCGGAGCCCGCGGCCGCCCGCTCCCGCTCCTCGTGCGCGAGCAGGGCGACGGCCGCGATCGCGGCGTCGTCGCGCGGCGGCGTCCCCGCCTCCTCGGCGGCACGGCGCTCGACGAGGCCGGTGTCGAGTCGGCCGGCTCGCACCTCGGGGTCGGCGAGGAGGCCGCGGAGGGCCGCGAGATTCGTCGGCACCCCGAGCACGACGGTCTCGGCGAGCGCCGCGTCGAGACCGGCGAGCGCGGCGGCGCGGTCCGGCCCGTGCACGATGATCTTCGCGAGCAGCGAGTCGTAGTGGGCGGTGACGACCGCGCCCTCGCGGAGGCCGGAGTCGACCCGTACACCCTCGCCGCTCGGCTCCTGCAGCGCGAGCACCGTGCCGGTCGCGGGCAGGAAGGCCGCGTCCTCCGCGCAGAGCCGCGCCTCGATCGCCCAGCCGGTCGTCCGCACCGGCGGCAGCTCGAGCGCCTCCCCCGCGGCGACGCGCAGCTGCTGCTCGACGAG
This sequence comes from Microcella flavibacter, assembly GCF_012530535.1. NCBI lineage: Bacteria > Bacillati > Actinomycetota > Actinomycetes > Micrococcales > Microbacteriaceae > Microcella > Microcella flavibacter. The sequence goes on along the minus strand of NZ_CP051299.1, from coordinate 1,011,262 downwards.
GTCGATGCCGGTGACGAGCTCGGTGACGGGGTGCTCGACCTGCAGGCGCGTGTTCATCTCCATGAAGAAGAACGCGCCAGGGTCGGCGTCGGAGACGAGGAACTCGACCGTGCCCGCCCCGCGGTAGTCGACGCTGCGGGCGACCGCGCAGGCGGCCTCGCCCATCGCCGTGCGGGCGGCATCGTCGAGCAGCGGGCTCGGCGCCTCCTCGATGACCTTCTGGTGCCGTCGCTGCAGCGAGCACTCGCGCTCGCCGAGCGAGATCGTCGTGCCGTGCGCATCGGCGAGCACCTGCACCTCGATGTGCCGGGGGCGCTCGACGAGGCGCTCGAGCAGCAGGGCGTCGTCGCCGAAGGCCGCGAGCGCGACGCGCCGGGCCGTGCGCAGGGCCGCGGGCAGCTCGTCGAAGTCGCGCACGACCGTCATGCCCTTGCCGCCGCCGCCCGCCGAGGGCTTGACGATGAGCGGCACGCCGACGCCCTCCGCGGCGGCGAGCAGCTGCTCATCGGACATGCCCGGCTCGCCCGCGCCCGGGATGATCGGCACCCCGTGCTCGGCGACGTGCGCCTTGGCGCGCATCTTGTCGCCCATGACCTCGAGCGCCCGCAGTCCGGGGCCGACGAGCACGATGCCCGCCTCGGCGCAGGCGCGCGCGAGCGCGGGGCTCTCGGAGAGGAAGCCGTAGCCGGGGTGGACGGCCGAGGCGCGCGCGGCGCCGGCGGCTCCGACGACGGCGCCGACGTCGAGGTAGCTCTGCGCCGCGGGGGCGGGGCCGAGCCGCACGGCCTCGTCGGCGAGGTGCACGTGGGGGGCATCCCGATCGGCGTCGCTGTAGACCGCGATCGAACGGATGCCCATGCGGCGCAGGGTGCGGATGATGCGGCAGGCGATCTCACCGCGGTTGGCGACGAGCACGCTCTCGAAAGGGGGCATCGCGGTCACATCCGGAAGAGGCCGAAGGCCGGATCGGGCAGCGGCGTGCGGCTGCAGACGTCGAGAGCGAGGCCGAGGATCTCGCGGGTGTCGGCCGGGTCGATGATGCCGTCGTCCCACAGCCGCCCGGTCGAGAAGTAGGGGCTGCCCTGCTGCTCGTAGAGCGCGCGGACGGGCGCCTCGAAGGCCTCCTGCTGCTCGGGGCTCCAGTCGTCGCCGAGCTGCTCGCGCCGCACCGTGCCGAGCACGGAGGCCGCCTGCGCCCCGCCCATGACGGAGATGCGGGCGTTCGGCCACATCCAGAGGAAGCGGGGCGAGTAGGCCCGGCCGCACATCGAGTAGTTGCCGGCCCCGAAGGAGCCGCCGATGACGACCGTGAGCTTGGGCACGCGCGTCGTCGAGACGGCCGTCACCATCTTCGCGCCGTGCTTGGCGATGCCGCCCGCCTCGGCGTCGCGCCCGACCATGAAGCCCGAGATGTTCTGCAGGAACAGCAGCGGCACGCCGCGCTGGTCGCACAGCTCGATGAAGTGCGCGCCCTTCTGCGCCGACTCGCTGAACAGCACCCCGTTGTTGGCGACGATGCCGACGGGGTGGCCGTGGATGCGGGCGAAGCCGGTGACGAGGGTCTCGCCGTACTCGCGCTTGAACTCGTGCCAGCCCTCGCCGTCGACGAGCCGCGCGATGACCTCGCGCACGTCGTAGGGGGTCTGCACGTCGGGCGGCACGACGTCGTAGAGGGTGCCCGGGTCGACCGCGGGCGGCGTCGAGGGCACGACCTGCCACACGGGCGGGGCCGGAGGGGGGAGCGTCGCGACGATGTCGCGCACGATCTGCAGGGCATGGCGGTCGTCGTCGGCGAGGTGGTCGACGACGCCGGAGACGCGCGCGTGCACCTCTCCCCCGCCGAGCTCCTCCGCCGTCACGACCTCGCCGATCGCCGCCTTCACGAGCGGCGGCCCGCCGAGGAAGATCGTGCCCTGCCCGCGCACGATCACCGTCTCGTCGCTCATCGCGGGCACGTAGGCGCCGCCCGCCGTGCACGAGCCCATGACGGCGGCGATCTGCGGGATGCCCTGGGCCGACATGCGCGCCTGGTTGAAGAAGATGCGCCCGAAGTGATCGCGGTCGGCAAACACCTCGGCCTGCAGCGGCAGGTAGGCGCCGCCCGAGTCGACGAGCGCGATGCACGGCAGGCGGTTCTCGGCGGCGATCTCCTGCGCCCGGAGGTGCTTCTTGACCGTGAGCGGGAAGTAGCTGCCGCCCTTGACGGTGGCGTCGTTGGCGATGATGAGCACGTGGCGGCCCTCGACGAGCCCGATGCCCGCGATGACGCCCGCGCCGGGCGCCTCGTCGTCGTAGAGCCCGGTCGCCGCGAGGGGCGCGACCTCGAGGAAGGGGCTGCCCTCGTCGAGGAGCACGTCGATGCGCTCGCGCGGCAGCAGCTTGCCGCGGGCGACGTGGCGCTCGCGGGAGCGCGGCGGGCCGCCGAGCGCGGCGATCGCGAGGCGCTCGCGCAGCTCGTCGACGAGCCGGCGCATGCGGGCGGCGTTCGGCTCGCCGGGCCGGGGCTCCGGCGGTGTGCTCGTCGTCGGCGTCGTCGGCGTCGTGCCGAGGGTCTCCATCGACCGCTCTCCTCGTCCTCCGGGGGCGGTTCGTGGCGCCCTCGGCTCGCGTCGCGTCCGACCGCTCGGTTAGCGGTCGTTCACCCGATCAGGTTAGCCATCGTTCACCGCACTGTCTACGCTGAACTCGTGGAGCGCGGAACGGGGACGGGGTCGGGGTCGGCCCCGACCGGCGCGCCGACACCGGCGACCGCGCGCGGGCGCGCGAAGGCCGAGCGCCGCGCCGAGCTGCTGCGCGCGGCGGCGCGGCTCTTCGCCGAGCGCGGGTACCCCCGCGTCTCGCTCGACGACCTCGGCGCCGCCGCGGGGGTGAGCGGCCCCGCCGTCTACCGCCACTTCGCGAGCAAGCAGGCCGTGCTGGCCGCCGTGCTGCTCGACGCCAGCGAGGGCCTGCGCACGGGCGGCGCCGCAGTCGTGGCGGCCGCGGCCGACGCCCGCACGGCGCTCGAGCGCCTCGTCGCCTTCCACGTCGACTTCGCCCTCGCGAACCCCGACGTCATCCGCGTGCAGGATCACGACCTCGACAGCCTCGCCGAGCCCGACCGGCACGCCGTCCGCACGCTGCAGCGGCAGTACGTCGAGCTGTGGGTCGACGTGCTCGCGCGGCTGCGCCCCGAGGAGGCGCGCGCGGCGCTCCGCACGCGCGCCCACGCGACCTTCGGTCTGCTCAACTCCACGCCCTACAGCGATCGGCCCGGCGCCTCCGCCGGCACGCGCGGCACGCTCGAGCGCATGGCGCTCGCCGCGCTCACCGTCTGAGCGCGGCGAGCGCGAGCGCAGCATCCCGCGCGGTACCGGGCCGGCCGGTCAGACGAGCGCGAGCACGCTCGCCGGATCGCGCAGCACCCCCGCGACGTCGGTGAGGAACCGCGCCCCCTGCTCGCCGTCGACGAGACGATGATCGAACGACAGGCTGAGCGTCATGACCTCGCGCAGCGCGATGCCGCCCTCGAACTCCCACGGCTGCCGGCGCACGGCCCCCGTCGCGAGGATCGCCGCCTCGCCGGGCACGAGGATGGGCGTGCCGCCATCGACGCCGAGGGAGCCGATGTTGGTGATCGTGATCGTGCCGCCCCGCATCGCCTGCGGCGTCGTGCGCCCCTCCCGCGCGGTCGCCGCGAGCTCGCGGATCGCGCCGGCGAGCTGCGGCACGGTGAGCGCCTCCGCCCCGGGGATGCAGGGGACGACGAGCCCGCGCGGGGTCGCGACCGCGATGCCGAGGCCGACGCGGCCGAAGTGCACGATCTCGCCCGCCTCCTCGTCCCATCGGCTGTTGACGTCGGGCGTGCGGCGCACGGCAAGGCACAGGGCCTTGGCGACGACGGCGAGCACGCTCGCGTCGTGCCCGGCCGCGCGCAGCCGCGCGACGAGCTCGGTCGTCGCCGTGACGTCGACGGTGAGGAACTCGGTGACGTGCGGCGCGGTGAACGCGCTCGCGACCATGGCCTGGGCCGTCGCCCGGCGCACGCCGCGGATCGGGGTCCGCGCGTCCTCGCTCGTCGACGCGGTGGCGGGATGCTCCGCCGAGGCCCGTTCGGCCGCCGCGGTGACGTCGGCGCGCGTGACCGCGCCGCCCTCCCCCGAGCCCGCGAGCGCCCCGAGGTCGACCCCGAGGTCGTGCGCGAGCTTGCGCACGGGCGGCGTCGCGAGCGCGGCGCCGCGGCCGGGCGGGCACGCGGCGTCGTCGCGCGACCGGGTCGGGCGGCTCGGCGCCTCGGGCAGCGTGCGCGCCCGACGGGCCGGACGACGGCCCGTCTCGACCGCCGGCCCGTAGCCGACGAGCACGGCCGTGCGGGCGGCGGCGCCGACGGGCGCCTCCGCCGAGGCCGAGGCCGAGGCCGAGGCCACGGCAGCGACAGCGGCAGCGGGGTCGGCCTGCTCCGCAGGCGATGCGGCGACCGCGTCGACCTGCCCGGCCGGCGGCGCCGCCGCGGCCTCCGGCGTCGGCGCCCCGACGGCGACGCCGTCCTCGTCGCCCGGCGAGACCGCCACCGGCACCTCGATCGAGAGCAGCGGCGCGCCGACGGCGACCGTCTCGCCCTCGCCGGCGTGCAGCGCGGTGACGATGCCGGCCCAGGGCGAGGGCAGCTGCACGACCGCCTTGGCGGTCTCGACGTCGGCGATCGTCTGGTTGAGGGTGACCCGGTCGCCGACGGCGACGTGCCACTCGACGACCTCCGACTCGGTGAGCCCCTCCCCCAGGTCGGGCAGGGCGAACTGCTTGACGGTCATCGCGGGCTCCATCCGGTGAGGGCGTTCGCGCGGCCGAGCACGCGGTCGACGGCATCGAGGATGCGGTCGAGGTCGGGCAGGAAGTGCTCCTCGGCGCGAGCGCTCGGGTAGGGGGTGTCGAAGCCCGTCACCCGCGCGGGCGCGGCCTCGAGGTGCAGGAAGCAGCGGTCGGTGATGCTCGCCGCGATCTCCGCGCCGAGCCCGCCCGACTGCTGGGCCTCGTGGGTGATGACGAGCCGCCCCGTCCTGCGCACGCTCGCCTCGATCGTGTCGAGGTCGAGGGGCGCGAGCGAGCGCAGGTCGACGACCTCGATCGAGAGGCCCTCGTCGCTCGCGGCGACCGCGGCGTCGATGGCCGTGGCGACGAGCGGCCCGTACGCGACGATCGTGACATCGGTGCCCTCGACGACGACGCGCGCCCGGTCCATCAGCTCGGCGCGGCCGGGCTCGTCGAGCACGGTCTCGTCGACCTCGCCCTTCGTCCAGTACCGGCGCTTGGGCTCGAAGAACACCACGGGGTCGTCGCAGGCGATCGCCTGCCGCAGCATGGTGTGGGCGTCCTGCGGCGTCGAGCAGGTCACCACGCGCAGCCCCGCGGTGTGCGCGAAGTACGCCTCGGGCGATTCGGAGTGGTGCTCGACCGCGCCGATGCCGCCGCCGTAGGGCACCCGGATGGTGAGCGGCATGCGCACCGCGCCGCCCGTGCGGTAGTGCAGCTTGGCGACCTGCGCGACGATCTGGTCGAAGGCCGGGTAGATGAAGCCGTCGAACTGGATCTCGCATACCGGCCGGAACCCGCGGAACGCGAGCCCCACCGCCATGCCGATGATGCCGGATTCCGCGAGCGGCATGTCCATGACGCGATCGGGGCCGAAGTCGCGCTGCAGCCCGTCGGTGACGCGGAACACGCCGCCGAGGGCGCCGATGTCCTCGCCCATGAGCACGACGCGGTCGTCGTCGGCGAGCGCCCGGCGCAGCCCCGAGCCGAGGGCCTTGGCGAGGGTGAGCTGCGTCATTCGGCCACCTCCCCGATGCTCCGCAGGTACGCGGCCTGCTGCGAGCGCTGGCGGTCGAGCGCCGAGTTCGGCTCGGCGTACACGTGGTCGAAGATCGAGAGCGGGGCGGGCTGCGGCAGGGACGTGCATCCCGCCCGGAACGCCGCCGCGACCTCGTCGGCGCGGGCCGCCACGCGCGCGGCCGCCTGCTCGGTGAGCACGCCCTCGGCGCGCAGGTGCGCCTCGACGCGGGCGATCGGATCCCTGCCCGCCCACTCCGCGCGCTGCCGCGGATCGACGTAGCGGCTGGGATCGTCGCTCGTCGTGTGCGGGCCCATGCGGTAGGTGACCGCCTCGATGAAGGTCGGGCCGTCGCCGCGGTGGGCGCGCTCGAGCGCCCGGCGCGTGACGGCGAGCACGGCGAGCACGTCGTTGCCGTCGACGCGCACGCTCGGGATGCCGAAGCCCGGTGCGCGCTCGGCGATGGGGCGCTGCGCCTGCAGCCCGACGGGCTCGGAGATCGCCCAGTGGTTGTTCTGGCAGAAGAAGACCACGGGCGCGGCGAAGGAGGCCGCGAAGACCATCGCCTCGTTGACATCGCCCTGGGTCGTCGCCCCGTCGCCGAAGTAGGCGACCGCCGCGGTGTCGACGCCGTCGCGGCGGCATCCGACCGCGTAGCCGACGGCGTGCAGGGTCTGCGCGCCGATGACGATCGCGGGCGTGGCCATGTTCACCGAGTACGGGTCCCAGCCCGACTGCGACGTGCCGCGCCACACCCGCAGCAGGTCGCGGGGCTCGACGCCGCGGCAGTAGGCGACGCCGTTCTCGCGGTAGCTCGGGAACACGAAGTCGTCCTCGCGCAGCGCCCGGGCCGAGCCGACCTGCGCGGCCTCCTGCCCGAGCAGCGGCGGCCAGAGGCCGAGCTCGCCCTGCCGCTGCAGCGCGGTGGCCTCGACGTCGAGGCGCCGCACGACGACCATGTCCTCGTAGAGGGAGAGGAGCCGCTCACCCGTCGCGTCCGCGACGTAGGACTCGTAGAGGGGATGCTCCATCCGCGTCCCCGCGGGATCCAGCAGTTGCACCAGCTCGTCGCCGGGAAGCCCCTCGGCGGTGCTGTCGAGCATCGATGCGATGCTCTCGTCGGACACTGTCGTACGCAACGATTCTCCGATCCGCCGCGCCGCCAGCGGGTGAGCCGGTGCGCGGACGATCCTCACAGCGCCGGCCTGTGGGCCCGCGCTGACCCGGGCGCCGTTGCCCGGAGTTGCGTCCGACCGTAGTCAGGTCTCGACCCGGGGGCAAGATCGACCCGCCGCGGATCGGAGGGCGCCTCGACTCAGAGCGCGCCGGCGGCCTGCTTCACGAGCACGTGGCCGCGGCGGGTGGAGAACCGCAGCCAGGCGCCCGCGGCGAACTGCTGCACGGGGTCGTCGCCGAGGAACCCGAGGCTCTCGAGCGCGAAGGCGGCGCCGGCCGGGATGTGGTCGTGGCCGGGCAGGGCGCGCCCCCACACCTCGCGGCGGACGCGGTGCACGAGGTCGGCGCCCAGAGCGCCGGGGACGGCGGCGGCGACCTCCTCGATGCCGGCGCGCGCGGCGGCGGCGAGGGGCGCGGGCTCGAGCGGGGCCATCCGCTGCCAGCCCGCGCGGGGCGGCGTGATCGCGGCCCAGACGACGGAGCGGACCGGCTCGGGCACGGGCAGCGCGACGGGCGCGGCGGCCTCGGCCGGGGCATCCCCCGCACCGATCGCCGTCTGCAGCGACGCGGCGAGCTCGGCGATCGCGACCACGGCATCGGCCGCGCCCTCGACGAGCGCGAGGCTGCGCAGGCCGAGCACGGTCGGGCTGCGGTCGAGCAGGCCCTGCGGGTGCACGACGGCGGCGGAGACCGCGAGCACGCCCCCGCCGGCCTGCAGGCGCACGGCACCGCCCGGGTCGAGGCGGGCGGCGCGGGCGAGGAAGGTGGCCAGATCCTGCGCGGTGGCGCGGTCGGGCAGCAGCAGGGTCGAGGGCATCGCTCCCTAGACTACCGGCGTGACCGACACCACTCCCGACCCCGTCGCGGGCATGCTGCAGGCCCTCTCCCTCGCCGACACCGGCGCCCGCACCACCGAGGACGTCTTCACGGCCCCCAGCCAGTGGATGCCCCAGGGCCGCGTCTTCGGCGGGCAGGTGATGGCGCAGTCGGTGCTCGCCGCGACCCGCACGGTCGAGGGCGAGCGCGCGATCCACTCGATGCACGGCTACTTCCTGCGCCCGGGCGACGTCACCGAGCCGATCACCTTCTCGGTCGACCGCATCCACGACGGCCGCTCCTTCTCCACCCGGCGCACGCAGGCGTACCAGAAGGGCGTGCCCATCCTGTCGATGATCGCCTCGTTCCAGGACGACGACCCCGGGCTCGACCACCAGGCCACGATGCCCTCGGGCATCCCCCAGCCCGAGGACCTGCCGAGCGCCGCCGAGGTGCTCGCGCCCATCGACCACCCCGTGGCCCGCTTCTGGGCGCACGAGCGGCCGTTCGACCTGCGGCACGCGCCCGATCCGATCTACTTCCGCAGCGGCGAGGAGCGCACGGCCCACCAGGCGGTCTGGTTCCGGTCGCTGGATGCCCTGCCCGACGATCCGGCGCTGCACCGGGCCGCGCTCGCCTACGCGAGCGACTACTCGATCCTCGAGCCGATCCTGCGCCGCCACGGCAAGAGCTGGATCACGCCGGGGCTCAAGATGGCGAGCCTCGACCACGCCATGTGGTGGCACCGCCCCGCCCGCGTCGACGACTGGCTCTGCTACGTGCAGGAGTCGCCCAACGCCATCGGCGGGCGCGGACTCTCGCTCGGCCGCATCTTCACCCGCGACGGGATGCTCGTCGCGAGCGTCGCGCAGGAGGGCATGGTGCGCGTCCCGCTCGACGACTAGTCGCGCGGCCACGCCCTCCCGGCGGTGCTCAGCCGCGCCGCGCGTGCGCCTTCGCGGCGCTCGACGTCGGATCGGCGACCACGGGCGTCATCGCCGCCGCCTTCTCGGGCACGAGGCGCGGGCCCTCCGGCGGGAAGACGTGCTGGGGCTCGGGGAACAGGAACAGCGCGCCGAGGTACAGCACGGCTGCCGAGCCGATCGCCACGAGCAGGCTGATGTCGGCGCCGCCGGCGACGCCCGAGAACCATCCGACGATGACCGGCGGGTAGTAGGCGAAGCTGAGGCCGAGCGCCGCCGAGGCGATCCAGGCCACCATGCCGCGCCAGTTGACGCCCGCGCTGAACCAGTAGCGTCCGCCGGTCTCGCCGCGGTTGAAGACCTGCAGGTCGCGGCGGTCGAAGGCCCCGCGGCGCACGATGAAGCCGATCGCCATGATGACCATCCACGGCGTCGTGGTGACGACGATCGCGCCCACGAAGGCGTTGACCGCGCCGAGCAGGTCGAAGAAGAGCCGCCCGAGCAGGATGAAGGCGAAGGCCGCGACGCCGATCGTGATCGTCGCCGTCACGCGACCAGTCGCCGAGGAAGGCGCCGAACGAGATCGGGTTCGACATGGCGATGAGCGCCGAGAGGATGAACGTCGGCCAGAACGCGCCGAGCGCGTAGGCCTCGGGCCCGGGGTCGTAGCTCGGGTCGAAGACGCCGGCGAAGGCGACGATGGCGAGCAGGAACAGGATCGTGTTGGCGATCACCGCGGTCTTGTTGATGAGCAGCATGAACTGGTACCCGAAGACCACGACGACGATCACGATGAGGCCGATGAGGCCGTAGATCACCGTGCGCAGGCCGATCGAGTCGGGCACGCCGAAGAGCCGGCTCATGCCGCCGACGAGGGCGTCGCCGCCGACCCAGACCGAGATCGAGTAGAACGCGATGGCCGTCAGCAGCGAGAGGAACGAGCCGACGACGCGGCCGCGCACGCCGAAGAACGCGCCGGAGGAGACGGCGTTGTTCGTGCCGGTGCGCGGGCCGAAGAGCCCCATCGGCATGAGGAAGAGGATGCCGACGGCGACGCCGAGCAGCACGGCCGCGACGGCCTGCCAGAACGAGAGCCCGAGCGCGATCGGCAGCGTGCCGAGCAGCACGGTGGCGAAGGTGTTCGCGCCGCCGAACTGGATGCGCATGAGGTCGACCCAGGTCGAGGTGCGGTCGGCGTCGGGGATGGTGTCGATGCCGCGCTGCTCGACCTCCGTCGCGCGCGGGCGGCGTTGAGGGTCGTGTCGTCGGAGAGGACAACCACTCTGTTGTCGGTCATTGCGGTCCTTCGCTGGGGAGGCGGACGAATGACGCGACTCTAAACTGCCTGCACCCCGTAGGGCAACATTTGGTGTCTCACATGCACCGGATCCGGGTCGGGGCAGTGGGGCGGCCGGCCCTCAACGGCGGCGGAATTCGAGCGGCGGCTCGTGGAAGGGTAGCCACAGCGCGCGCTCGCGCGCGCTGATGCGGCGGGGACGGCCGGATGCGGCATCCACCATCACGATCGTCGTCGCGGCGCGCGCGTACAGCACGCGCTCCTCGGCCCCGATCGGCCCGTGCACCTCGTAGCAGACCTCGAGGCTCGCGCCGCCGATGCTGCCGAGCCACAGCTGCACGTCGAGCGGCTCGCGCAGATGCGGCACGGGCGCGAGGTACTCGACCTCCTGCCGGGCGATGAGGCTCAGCGTGCCGTCGTCCATGTGCAGCTCGGGCAGCGGCTCGGCGAGGGCGCTGCGCCCCGGCCAGAACACCTCGATGCGCGCCTCCTCGAGCAGCGTCAGCATGCGCGCGTTGTTGACGTGCCCGTAGGCGTCGAGGTCGCTCCAGCGCAGGGCGACGGGCACGTGCACGCGCGTCATCGCCGTCGCCCTAGTCGCGCGTCAGCTTGCGGTACGTCGAGCGGTGGGGCTTCGCCGCGTCGGCACCGAGGCGCTCGATCTTGTTCGCCTCGTACGACTCGAAGTTGCCCTCGAACCAGTGCCAGTAGCTCGGGTTCTCGTCGGTGCCCTCGTAGGCGAGGATGTGCGTCGCGATGCGGTCGAGGAACCACCGGTCGTGCGTGATGACCACGGCGCAGCCCGGGTACTCGAGCAGCGCGTTCTCGAGGCTGCCGAGGGTCTCGACGTCGAGGTCGTTCGTCGGCTCGTCGAGAAGCAGCAGGTTGCCGCCCTGCTTGAGGGTGAGGGCGAGGTTCAGACGGTTGCGCTCACCGCCCGAGAGCACCCCGGCCTTCTTCTGCTGGTCGGGGCCCTTGAAGCCGAACTGCGAGACGTAGGCCCGCGAGGGGATCTCGGTCTTGCCGACCTGGATGTAGTCGAGGCCGTCGCTCACGACCTCCCACAGGGTCTTGTTCGGGTCGATGCCGCCGCGGCTCTGGTCGACGTACGAGATATCGACCGTCTCGCCGATCTTCAGCGTGCCGGCGTCGAGCTGCTCGAGGCCCACGATCGTCTTGAACAACGTGGTCTTGCCGACGCCGTTCGGGCCGATGATGCCGACGATTCCGTTGCGCGGCAGGGTGAAGCTCAGCCCGTCGATGAGCACGCGGTCGCCGAAGCCCTTGTGCAGCTTCGTCGCCTCGATGACCTGCGCGCCGAGGCGCGGGCCGACGGGGATCACGATCTCCTCGAAGTCGAGCTTGCGCGTCTTCTCCGCCTCCGACGCCATCTCCTCGTAGCGGGCGAGGCGCGCCTTCGACTTGGCCTGGCGGCCCTTCGCGTTGCTGCGCACCCACTCCAGCTCGCCGGCGAGGCGCTTGGCGAGCTTCGCGTCCTTCTTGCCCTGCACCTCCAGACGGGCGGCCTTCTTCTCGAGGTAGGTCGAGTAGTTGCCCTCGTAGGGGTAGAGGCGGCCGCGATCGACCTCGGCGATCCACTCGGCCACGTGGTCGAGGAAGTACCGGTCGTGCGTGATGGCGATGACGGCGCCGGGGTACTTCTGCAGGTGCTGCTCGAGCCAGAGCACGCTCTCGGCGTCGAGGTGGTTGGTGGGCTCGTCGAGCAGGAGCAGATCCGGCTTCTCGAGCAGGAGCTTGCAGAGCGCGACGCGGCGCTTCTCGCCGCCCGAGAGGTGGGTGATCATCTCGTCGCCGGGCGGGCAGCGCAGAGCATCCATCGCCTGCTCCAGCTGCGAGTCGAGGTCCCAGCCGTTCGCGGCGTCGATCTCCTCCTGCAGCGTGCCCATCTCGGCGAGCAGCGCGTCGAAGTCGGCATCGGGGTCGGCCATCGCGAGCGAGATCTCGTTGAAGCGGGCGAGCTTGTCGTGCAGCGCGCGCACGCCGTCCTGCACGTTCTCCAGCACCGTCTTCGACTCGTCGAGCTCGGGCTCCTGCATGAGGATGCCGACGGTGTAGCCGGGGCTCAGCCGCGCCTCGCCGTTCGAGGGGGTGTCGAGCCCGGCCATGATCTTGATGATCGTCGACTTGCCGGCGCCGTTCGGGCCGACCATGCCGATCTTGGCGCCCGGGAGGAAGGACATGGTGACGTCGTCGAGGATCAGCTTGTCGCCGACCGCCTTGCGGGCGCGGACCATGGAGTAGATGAATTCGGCCATGCCCCCAGTCTAGGGAGCGGGCGGGTCGGCCCGAGCCGGGGCGGCCGCGGGATGCCCGGCCCGCCGCGTTCGCATACCGAATGCCGCTCGGCAGGCCCGCTTGCCGCATCGGGTGCCGTGCGGCACTCTCGTACCAACGACGCGGAGCAGGGCCGGGGGGCCTGGGAACCGCCGTCGAATCGGTGGAGCCGCCCCGTTCGGGTCGGGTCGGGTCCACCGGGTGACGTGTCAGCCGCTCCCGGCTCATTCGGGTTGAGCCGGGAGCGGCGACAGCAGGTCGCCCGTCCCGATCGGGGCGGGCGGCACCACCGTGCATCCGCCGGACGGGCATCCCGTCGAGCGCCCCCCGCTGTGCGAGCATGGAGGCCCTCGACCGGGGCGTGCGATCGGCCGGGCACCTCGATCGATGTACGGAGCGGCATGGGCGTTCGCGAGGCACTCGGCGGCCGGTGGGCCACCCACCCGCTCGTCTGGCTGCTCATGCTGCCCGCGGCCACGATGCTCGTCGTCCTGCAGGAGCTCGACCCCGACGCCCCGGTGCCCGCCTGGGTGCTGCTCTCGGCGGTCGCGCAGCACCTCGTCGACGGCGTCATCGTGCTCGGCGGCGGCGCCCTGCTGCGGCAGGGGCGCGCCGTCCTCCCCCTGCCGGCCATCGCGGGCCTCTGGTTCGCGGCCGCGCTGGGCCGCAGCATCACGGGGGCGAGCATCGCCGTCGCCCTCGGCGGGCGCGACCCCGAGCTGCTCTTCCGCGTCGTCAGCTGGAGTTTCACGAGCGCGGCCTGGGTTCCGGTCACCGTGTACTCGATCGCCGTGATCGTGCGCCGGCGCGAGACCCTCGGCGAGCTCGACGGCATCGAGCAGCGGCTGCGCGCCCTGCGCGAGCGCGAGCTGCGCACGAGCGAGACGACCCGCGCCTACCTCGTCTCCTCGCTCGGCGAGACGGTCGTGCCCGTCCTCGAGGATCTGCAGTCGACCCTCACCACCGCCCGGCACGGCATGACGGGCGCGGCCGCCGCCGAGATGAGCCTGCGCATCTCGCAGGTGCACGACCGCGTGCTCACCGTGGTCGACGCCGTCGGAACCGTCCCGCACGACGATGAGGCCGCGACCCTCCGACCGCCGAGCCTCGGCCGCACCATCGACCTGCGCCCCGACCGCACCTGGTCCACGGCCCTCCTCATCGGGTTCTCGACCCTCGCCCTGCTGCTGCCGCCCGGGCTCATGGCCTACGGCGCCCCCACGGCGCTCGAGCTGCTGGTGGCGACGGGCGCGGCGGTGCTCGTCCTCGGCGCGGTGCCCGCGATGCTCGACCGGTGGCCCATCCCCGGGGCGCCCGCGCAGGCGGCGACGCTCATCGGCGGCATCCTCTCGGTCGCGAGCGCCCTCGTCGTCATGCTCACGAGCGGCATCGACGCGATCACCGCCCGCGGGCTGCAGCTCGCGCCGCTGCTCGCGCTCAGCCTGGGCGGGGGCAACGTGCTGTTCCGCGCCGCGATCGCCGTCGCGAGCGCCAACGACGCCGCCGAGACGCTGCGCGGGTACCGCAGCCGCGAGCTGGAGGCGCTGGAGGAGCGGTACCGCACGATCGTGGCGCAGGAGCGCGAGCGCCTCACGCAGATCATGCACGGGCCGGTGCAGGGGCGGCTCGCCGCCTGCGTCATGGCGCTCAACTTCCACGCCGGGCCGGACGCCGAGCCGGCCGCCGTGGCGGCCATCGCCGAGCAGGTGCTCGAGCACCTCTCCGCCGCCGCCGACGACCTGGGGATGCTCATCGCGCGCCCGGCGTCATCGAGCTCCTCCTCGTGACGTCGCGCCCGGGGTCGCGGCGCGCTGGTGCAGGCCTACACTGACGCCATGGCCGACCTGCCGGGTCGCGACGCCGCGATCCTCGTCGCTGATGACGACGCCCTCGTGCGCACCGTGCTGCGCATGGCGCTCGTCGCGGAAGGGCACGAGGTCGTCGAGGCGGCCGGGGTCGCGCAGATCGCGGCGCTCGAGCCGGGCATCCGCCTGCATCTGGCCATCGTCGACATCCACATGCCCGACGGCACCGTCCACGACAGCCTGGACGCCCTCGCCGCGCGCACGCCCGCGCCGCGCGTGCTGCTGCTGAGCGGCGACGACCGCGCCGCGCCCGAGATCGCGTCGCGGGCGGCGGGGCTGGCGCGCAAGCCGATCGAGCTCGACGAGCTGCGCCGTCGCGTGACGGCGCTGCTGCGCGAGGGGCTCGACCCGCCGCGCACGACCGGGGCCTCGCACGGATGACCGCCGCCCTGACGGGATCGGCGGAGGACGCGGACGCCGCGTTCGCCCTGCTCTTCTCGCGCCATCCCGAACCGCACTGCCTCATCGGCGTCGACGGGCGCATCCGGGCGATCAACGACGCGGCGGTGGCGCTCATCGGCGGGGATGCCGAGGCGGTGGGGATGCCCTTCGACTCCTGGCTGCTCGCCGAGGACCGGGCCCTCGTGCAGGAGCGGCTCGACGGGGCGCTGGCCGGTGCCGTCCAGCTGTTCCGCATGCCGCCCGTCCTCGACGCGGTCAAGTCGCTCGAGCGGGAGGTCACCTACGTGCCGCTGCTCGATGAGCACGGCGCCGTCCACGCCGTGCTCTGCTGCACCACCGACCTGCTGTCGGCGTCGAGCCGCGAGCGCGACCGGGAGGAGGGGGCCGCCCTGCTCGCGATCGCCGGTCGGCTCGGGAGGTTCGGCGGGTGGGCCCTGCCGGCGGGATCGACCCGGCTGAGCCTCTCGCCAGAGTCGCGCCGCATGCTCGAGCTGCCGGAATCGGGCACGGTGCCGCTCGAGGAGGCCATCCGGGTGCACGCGGCGCACGAGCGGGAGCGCGTGCTCGCGAGCCTCGCCGCGCTGTTCGAGCGGGCCGAGCCCTTCCGCATCGAGATCGACGCGGTCACCGCCGCCGGGCATCCCCTCACGCTGAGCGTGCTCGGCGAGCCGGTGATCGACGACCGCGGGGTCGTCGTGAGCGCGCGCGGCGCGCTGTGGGACGTCACCGAGGCCGCCGAGGCGCGTGCCCGCAGCTCCGCCCTCGAGCGCCGGCTCGACGACACCCTCAACGCCTTCGGCGACGGCCTCGCCTTCCTCGACGCCGAGGCCCGCATCAGCTACGTGAACCAGCGGGCCGCGTCGATGATGGGGATGCCCCCGGACCGCCTGATCGGGATGTCGCTGTGGGAGCTCTTCCCCGAGGCGCGCGGCAGCCGGGTCGAGGCGGCGTTCCATCGCGCGATCGAGGCGGGCGAGCGCACCCAGGCCCGCGAGCGCTCCGACCGGCTCGGCATCTGGCTCGACTGCACGCTGCACCCCACCCGCGGCGGGCTCGTGCTGTACGCGCGCGACGCCACGGAGGACGAGCGGATGCGCCGCGCCGCCGAGGCGGCCCAGCGCCGCGTCGCCGAGCAGGCCGCCCTGCTCGACGCCTCGCGAGACGCCGTGATCGTGCGCTCGCTCGACGGCATCGTGCAGTACTGCAACGCCGCCGCGGCGCAGCTCTACGGGTGGGATCCCGCGGACGCGGTCGGCCGCAGCATCCACGAGCTCGTGGAGGACCGGTCGGCGGAGTTCGACGCCGCGATGGAGGCCACCCTGACGACCGGGTACTGGGCCGACGAGCTGCACGAGAGCACGCGCGACGGGCGCTCGATCATCGTGGACAGCCGGTGGCAGCTGCTGCAGGACGACGCCGGCGCGCCGACCGGGGTGCTCTCGCTCGGCACCGACGTCACGCGCTGGCGTCAGGACGAGCAGGAGCGCATCCGCGCCCGCCGGCTCGAGAGCCTGGGCACCCTCGCCGGCGGCATCGCGCACGACCTCAACAACGTGCTCACCCCCATCCTCATGGCGGTGCAGCTGCTGGGTCAGGGCGAGCAGGAGGACGCGCGGCGGGAGCTGCTCGCGACCATGGAGACCGCGGCCCGCCGCGGCGCCGACATGGTCGCGCAGGTGCTCGCCTTCGCCCGCGGCGTCGACGGCCGCCGGGAGCGCATCCGGCTCGCCCCGCTGCTGGCCGAGCTCGGGGCGAGCGCCCGCGAGCTGCTGCCCGACTCGGTGGCGCTCGAGATCGCGGCGGTCGAGCCCGATCTCGCCGTGCTCGGCGACAGCACCCAGCTGCTGCAGGTGCTCACGAACCTGGTCACGAACGCGCGGGACGCGATGCCCGGCGGCGGCACGCTCTCCGTGCGGGCGCACGTGCAGCACGATCGGGATGCCCCCGCCGACGCCGGGCCGTTCGACCACGTCGGCGCGCGCATCGCCATCGACGTCGACGACGAGGGCTCGGGCATGCCCGAGGAGGTCGTCGAGAAGATCTTCGAGCCCTTCTTCACCACGAAGCCGCTCGGGCGCGGCACCGGGCTCGGTCTGGCCACCTCGCTCTCGATCGTGCGCAGCCACGGCGGATCGATGCGGGTCTCGAGCGAGCCGGGGCGGGGCACGAGGGTCCGCATCGTGCTGCCCCTCGCCGAGGAGGCCACTGGCGAGGCGCCGCCCGCGGAGCCGGTGGACGAGACGGCGCCGCTCGGGAGGGGCGAGCTCGTGCTCGTCGTCGATGACGATGCGAGCATCCGGCTGGCGGCGGTGCAGACGCTGCGGGCCCACGGCTACCGCGCGCTCGCGGCGGCCGACGGCCGCGAGGCGATCGCGCTCGTCGAGAACGGCGATGAAGCGATCGACATCGTCCTCACCGACATGATGATGCCCGTCATGGACGGCGCCGCCACCACGGCCTATCTCGAGGAGCACCACCCCGCGCTGCCCGTCGTGGCCTCGAGCGGGCTCATCTCGCGCTCCGGGGGCGAGCAGGTGCCCGGCATGGGCGTCGCGGCGTTCCTGCCGAAGCCGTACTCGACGGCGTCGCTGCTGACCGTGCTGCGCGCCGCGCTCGACGGCGCGCGCCGGGCCGGTGCTGCAGCGGAGCGCCCGGCCGAGGTCGGCGGCGCGCCGTCGATCTCCCCCGCCGCTCAGACGGGGGCGTCATGATGAGCCTCAGCCGACCGGAGGGGAGCTCACGATGACGGGCACGGAGAGCAAGGCCCTGCGCGTCGTCGTCGCCGACGACGACGCCTTCACCGTCTCGCTCGTCGCCGGCGGCCTCGAGGCCCAGGGCTTCGCCGTCACGACCGCGACGAGCGTGGATGCCGCTCTCGACCTCGTCGCCGACACCGACCCGCACGCCCTCGTCACCGATCTCAACTTCGGCACCGAGGCCTCCGGCGCCGATCTGCTGGATCGCGTGACGCAGGACTACCCGTGGATCGGGCTCGTCGTGCTGACCTCCCACCGCTCCCCCGAGCTCGCGGTGCCGAACCCCCAGCTCATCCCCTCGTCCGTCGTGTACCTCGTGAAGTCGCAGCTGGCGGGCGTCGAGGATCTCGCCGCCGCGGTGCACCGCGCGATCAGCGGCCAGCCGGACGAGCGTCTGGAGAGCGCCGACGACGTGCCCACCGTCACCGCCGCGCAGGCGGAGGTGCTGCGCATGCTCGCCGCCGGCGCATCCACGCGCGCGCTCGCCGAGCACCGCGGCACGACCGTGCGCGCCGTCGAGACGATGCTCACCCGGCTGTTCACCGCTCTCGGGCTCGACACCGGCGAGAACGCGAACCCGCGCGTCGCCGCCGTCACGATGTGGCAGCGCGGCGGGATCCGCGTGCGGCGCGCCGGAGCCTGACCCGGTCGCTGTCGCCCGGGTCGACCGCCTGTCGCCGATCAGAAGGGCGTCGCGCCCGCACCCGCGGCCGCGAAGGGCGCGTCCTCGTCCTCCCCCGCGACCTCCTCCGCCGGCGACTCCTCCGCGCCGTCCGCGGGGCGGCGGGCCCCGATGACGCTGCGGGTGAAGGTCGCCCGGCCCCAGGTCAGGTCGTGGCCGATGGCCTCGGCGTCGATCTCGATGCTCGTGCCGCTCTTCTCGTCGCTCGTCCAGTCGCGGATGCGCACGCGCCCCGTGACGAGCACCCGATCGCCCTTCTGCACCGAGCTGGCGACGTGCGTGCCGAGCTGGCGGAACGCGGTGACGGTGTACCAGTTGGTGTCGCCGTCGAGCCACTTGCCCTCGGCCCGGTCGAAGCGCCGCTGGTTCGAAGCGAGGCGGAACGAGGTGATCGCGAGCCCCTCCGTCGTGACGATGTGGCGGGGGCTCGTGGCGACGAGGCCGGTGAGCGTGATGGTGTCGGACATGGCGTCTCCTCCTGCGGTCGGGGCCCGTGCGGGCCCTCATGGATGGGAGGGGCGCCGTGCGGTTCGTGCCGGAATCACGCCCGGCGCCCCGCGCAGGAGTATGCGGATCGGCGGCGGCGCGGGGCCGCCCCTCGATCGAGCAGGGGGATGACCCCGGGCCGGCGCCCCCTGGGGAGGAGCCGGCCCGACGGCGGTGGCGCTAGTGCTCGTGGAACTCGGGGCGGTCGGCGCCGGGCCCGAGGGCCGCGTGCAGCGCCTGCTTCGCCACCTCGAGCGAGTCGAACGGTCCGCGCTCCGCGGTCTCGGAGCGCAGGCGCACGGTGAATCGATCGCCGTCGCGGTGGATGGATCCGGCCGCACCGGCCGGGCCGAGGGCCACCCAGGTCTGGTGCGCGGTGGTGGACGTGCTCATCGTCGAGCTCCTTCCCCCGCCCGTCGGAGGGCGGGTGCGGGCCCGACGCTACGCCCGCGCGGCGGCGGTGTCGAGGGGCCCGCGGGCGGGCATCCAGGATCGCGCTCGCCGGTGTCGGCGCACGCCCCTAGCCTGGAGCCATGCCCTACGACGCCGATCCCGCCCGATACGACCAGCTCGAGTACGCCCGCGTGGGCGCGAGCGGCCTCAAGCTGCCCCGCATCTCGCTCGGTCTCTGGAACAACTTCGGCGGCGACCGCCCGCTCGAGACCCAGCGCGCGATCCTGCGCCGCGCGTTCGACCGCGGCGTCACGCACTTCGACCTCGCCAACAACTACGGCCCGCCCGCCGGCAGCGCGGAGGAGAACTTCGGCCGCATCCTGCACCAGGATCTGCTGCCCTACCGCGACGAGCTCGTGATCTCGAGCAAGGCCGGGTACCACATGTGGGAGGGCCCCTACGGCGAGTGGGGGTCGCGCAAGTCGGTGCTCTCCTCGCTCGACCAGAGCCTGCGGCGGCTGCAGCTCGACTACGTCGACATCTTCTACTCGCACCGGTTCGACCCCGAGACCCCGCTCGAGGAGACCATGGGCGCGCTCGCCACGGCCGTGCAGAGCGGCAAGGCGCTCTACGTCGGCATCTCGAACTACGGCCCCGACGAGACGCGCGAGGCGCACCGCATCCTCGGCGAGATGGGCGTTCGTCTGCTCATCCACCAGCCGAAGTACAACATGTTCGAGCGCACGCCCGAGAAGGGCCTGCTGGATGCCCTCACCGAGACCGGCATCGGCAGCATCGTCTTCTCCCCCCTCGCCCAGGGGCTGCTCACCGACCGGTACCTCGACGGCGTGCCCGCCGGCTCGCGCGCGGCGGAGGGTCGCTGGATCAGCGAGGACAACATCGATGAGACGTACCTCGGCCGGGCGCGCGCGCTCAACGAGATCGCCGCGGCGCGCGGCCAGTCCCTCGCGCAGCTCGCGCTGCTCTGGGTGCTGCGCCACGAGCAGGTGACGAGCGCGCTCATCGGCGCCAGCAGCGTCGCGCAGCTCGACAACAGCCTCGACGCGCTGCGCGGCGAGGCCCTGACCGCCGACGAGATCGCGGCGATCGAGCCGCACGCCGTGCACGGCACCGGCTCGCGCAGCTAGCGCCGATCCCGGCGTGCGCCGCTCGACGGGGATGCACCGCGCCCGTGTGGCGCGCATCCCCGTCGCCCGGCTGCCGCTAGCCTGCAGCCATGCAATGGGGGAATGACATCATCGACTGGCTGGCTTCCGACGAGGGCGAGCGCGTGCTGTTCGGCGCGATCATCCCCTTCCTGGCGATCATCGTGGCGGCGCTCATCGGCGGCGCCATCGGCCGCGGCTCGACGAAGCGCGTCATCGCGCAGTACAACCGCGATGCCCTCACCGCCGCGGTGCAGGCGCTCGTGCTCGCCGGGCGCAAGGCCGCCGGCTGGAACGGGCTCAGCACCGTCGAGCGCGTGCAGGTCGACCACCTCATCGGCGAGGCCGAGACCCGCATCCGCCTGCTGCCCGTCGCCGGCGCCTCGCTCGCCGCCTCCTGGGCGGCCCACCAGCTGGGCGACATGAAGCGCAACTCCGCCGGGTTCTCCTTCCAGGCGCAGCAGACGCTCGCCGAGTACCGCGACCGCCTCATCGCCTGGAGCGAGAAGCCGCGCAGCGCGAAGAAGCTCTTCGGCGCCGACATCGACCGCTGGAAGTACGAGACCGACGCCGACGAGCAGGCCCTCGTCGCCGAGCAGGCCCGCTGGGAGTCGTCGCGCACGAGCGAGCGCGAGAGCGCCGCCGTCGGTGGCCCCGCCCCGCAGCAGGCCGCACCCGCCGCCGCGCCGGCCCCGGCGCCCGCTGCCGCTCCGGTCGCCGCGCCCGCGATCGTGCCGGCCGCGAGCCCGGCCTCCTCCGCCCCCGCTCCGACCCCGGCGCCCGCACCGACGGCAGCCGCCGCCCCGGTCGCCCACCACGACGAGCCCCCGGTCACCCCGCCCTCGGCGAGCACGCCGGTCGTCGTCGGCGGCTCCGCTCCGGCCCTCACCGAGCCGGCCGAGGCCACGCCGACGCAGGCCTACGTCGTCCCGCCGCGGCAGTCCGACGACGAGGCCGGCGAGGCGCCGCGCCCCGTCTCGGCGAGCGAGGTGCGCGACCGCGTCGCCCCGTTCGAGTCCGACGACCAGCGCTGAGCCACCGCCCTCGAGGCGTTGCCCCTCAGGCACCGCACTCGAGGCACCGCCCCCGCACGGCCTCCGGAATCGTCCTCCGACGGAGCCGCTCGCTCTCGCGGCGCTAGTCCGCCGAGCGCTCCTGCTCGGCGATCGCCGCCTCGAGCCGCTGCAGTTTGCCGTCGAGCTCGCCCGCTCGACCGGGCCGGATGTCGGCCTTGAGCACGAGCGAGACCCGGGAGCCGTAGGCGCCGACGGCCTCGGTCGCGGCGCGCACGACCGCCATCACCTCATCCCACTCCCCCTCGATCTCGGTGAACATCGACGAGGTGCGGTTCGGCAGCCCCGACTCGCGCACCACCCGCACGGCCGCGGCCACGGCGTCGTGCACCGAATCGCTCGAGGAGCCGCCCGAGGGGGCGACGGAGAAGGCGACGATCATGAGGATGCTCCCTGCTCGAGTGGCGGAGCACCCAGCCTGCCACGCCGCGCCGGGCGGTCGACGGCAGACTCCGACCACGACCCAGCCGACGACTCCGCCGTCGGAACCGGCGACGCGCGGACGAGCCGCACGAGCGCCGCGACCCCCCAGGCGAGCAGCGCCACCCAGAGCAGGTTCCGCACGGTGATGGCGGCGAGCATGACGGGCTCGAGCGCGAGCAGCCGGCCGTACAGCACCGGGTAGAGGGTCTGCGTCAGCGCGGCGATCGCGAGGGCGAGGCAGGCGGGCACCGCCATGTGCGGGCCGCCGCGGCGCTGCGCGAGCAGGCCGAGCACGATGGGGGCGGCCAGCCACGTCGCGAACTGGGGCGACCCGACCTTGTTGAGCACGACGAGGGCCGCGACGAGGGCGATGCCGAGCACGGGCAGCAGCCGCTGCTCGTCGACGCCGCGCTGCTGGGCGACGACGGCGAGCAGCACGAGCACGCCGACGCCCACGGCGAGCAGCGGGGTCATGGCCGCGGCCGCCGCGTCGACGCCGAGGCCCGCCACCTGGAAAGTGAGCAGCGGGTCGTCGTAGTAGACCCGCGCGCCCCACTCCCCCGCGGCAGCGGCCCACAGCCAGACGGTCGCGACGACCGACTCGACCTGCAGGCCGCGACCGGCCTGCTCGGTGATCGGCGTGAGCAGGGCCGTCGTGCCGCCCAGAGCGAGCCCGAGCGCCACGACGAGTGCCGAGAAGGCCGCCGCGGTGCCGATCACTGCCGCGCGATGCCGGGCCGCGATCGCGGCTGCGAGCAGCAGGGCGCCCGGCCAGATCTTGATCCACGCGCCGAGGGCGAGCAGCGCCGCGGCGATCCGGGGCCGGCGCGCGAGCAGGGCGACCGCGGCGACCGCGAGGGGCGCGGTGATCGAGTCGATGCGGCCGAGCGCGATCGGGCCGAGGAGGGTGAGGAGGAGCATCCACCACCAGGCGGGCAGGACGTGGCGCACCCGGCGGCCGACGCCCGAGAGGCACAGCAGCGCCCCGGCGTTCAGCGCGGTGACGAGCGCCAGCCAGGCCTCGGTGTAGAGCGCAGGCCCGCCGACGTAGGCCGCGAGCATGGGCGCGAGCGCGACGTAGGGGTACACCCAGCCGGCGTCGATGCCGAGCCAGCGACCGCCGATGAGGCCCTGCTCGACCCACGGCAGGTAGGCGAAGTCGACGTCGCCGAGCGGGAACCCGGGGGCCGTGAGGTTGAGGAACCACAGCCAGGCGTGCACGAGCGCGAAGGCGATCCAGAGGGCGAGCGGGCGAGCGGCGGTCTCGCGGAGGAGGGCGAGCGGGCGCGTCACGCCGACAGGCTATCGCCGCGGCGGAGGTGCGCCGTGCCGACCGTTCAGGGCTCGGGATGCTCCCGCAGCAGCCGCGCGATGGTCGGACCGAGCTGCGCGCACAGGTCGAGCACCGTGAGCGGACCGCCGGCCGAGGCCGCCTCCGCGGCGAGGCCGTGCAGCACCGCTGCGGCGGCCGCGAGGTCGACCAGCAGCGCCGGCTCACCCTGCACCTCCTCGGCGTGCGTGGCGACGAGCGCCCCGAGGATGCCGGCGAGCGCGTCCCCGGCGCCGGCCGTGGCCAGCCAGGCGGGGGCCGAGCGGGCCGTGCGCGCGCGACCGCCGGGCTCGACGGCGATGCTCGTGCTGCCCTTCAGCAGCACGGTGGCGCCGTGCCGCTCCGCGGCCGCCCGGGCGCTGGCGAGGGGGTGCTGCTCGACCTCGGCGCGGGACGCGCCGAGCAGCGCGGCCAGTTCGCCGGCGTGCGGGGTGAGCACGCGCGGCGCCGACGAGGAGTCGACGAGGTCGAGGGCGCCCGCGTCGAGCACGAGCGGGCATCCCGAATCGAGGGCGAGGGCGAGACGATCGCGGGCGGCCTCGTCGCGATCGGAGGCGGGCCCCATGCCGCTGCCGAGCAGCCAGGCCTGCACGCGGCCGGCCGAGGTGACGGCCTCGGGCCGGCGCTGCAGCACGAGGTCGCTCGGGCGCGCGTCGCCGAGGTAGCGCAGCATGCCGACGCCCGTGCGCAGGGCCGCCTCGACGCCGAGCACCGCGGCGCCCGGGTACTGCGTCGACCCGGTCACCACGCCGAGCACGCCGCGCGTGTACTTGTGGCTGGCCTCGGTCGGCACGGCGATGAGCCGCGCGGCGTCGGCGGGGGTCATGAGCGGCGGGGAGGTCACGCGGTCACCCTAGCCGCGCCGCCGAGCCGGCCCGGTGCGCCGTGCTGTCGGAATACGCTCGGCGGGCACGGGCTTGGATGGAGGTGTGACCAGCGCGCTCTTCTCCCCCCTGACCATCCGCGAGCTCGAGGTACGCAACCGCCTCTGGGTCGCGCCCCTCTGCCAGTACTCGGTCGACGCCGCCGACGGCGTGCCGCACGACTGGCACCTCGTGCACCTCGGCTCGTTCGCCCGCGGCGGGGCGGGGCTCGTGATCGCCGAGGCGACGGCGGTCGTGCCCGAGGGTCGCATCAGCCCGCACGACACCGGCCTGTGGAACGCCGAGCAGGCGCAGGCCTGGCGCCGCATCACCGACTTCATCCACTCGCAGGGCGCCGCGGCGGGCGTGCAGCTCGCCCACGCGGGCCGCAAGGCGAGCGTCTACCCCGAGTGGGGCGCCACGACCGAGGGTCACGCGGGCCGGGGCACGATGCCCGCCGAGCACGGCGGCTGGACCCCGGTGGCACCGTCCGCCGTCGCCTTCGACGGGTACGCCGTCCCCGCGACGCTCGACGCCGAGGGCATCCAGCGCGTCGTGGACGCGTTCGCCGACTCCGCCCGCCTCGCCGTCGAGGCCGGCTTCGACCTGGTCGAGATCCACGCCGCCCACGGCTACCTGCTGCACCAGTTCCTGTCGCCGCTGTCGAACGAGCGCGACGACGCCTGGGGCGGCAGCCTCGAGAACCGCGCGCGCCTCCTGATCGACGTCGTCCGCGCCGTGCGCGCCGCCGTCGACGTTCCGGTGCTCGTGCGCTTCTCCGGCACCGACTGGACGGAGGGCGGCTGGGACGAGCACCAGACCGCGAAGGTCGCCGCCTGGTCGCTCGAGGCCGGCGCCGACCTCTTCGACATCTCCAGCGGCGGCCTCGTGCGCGCCGCCATCCCCGTCGGCCCGGGCTACCAGGTGCCGCTCGCCGCGCACGTGCGCCGCGAGGGCGGCGTGCCGGTGAGCGCCGTCGGCCTCATCACCGAGGCGCAGCAGGCCGAGGCGATCATCGCGGCGGGCGACGCCGACGCGATCATGATGGGCCGAGAGTGGATGCGCGATCCGCACGCCGCGCAGCGCTTCGCACTCGCTCTGGGCGACGAGTCGGCGCACGCCGCCCTGGTGCCGCCCCAGTACGTGCGCGCGCACGGCTAGTCGCCGGATCCCCTCGAGCAGCCCGCCCGGGGCGGCGGCCTACAGCCGCCGCCGCGTCGCGTCCTGCACCTCGCCGACGAGCTCCTCGATGATGTCCTCGAGGAACAGCACGCCGGTGACGTTGCCCTGCTCGTCGACGGAGCGGGCGAGGTGCGCGCCCGATCGGCGCATGACGGCGAGCCCGTCCTCGAGGTCGGCCCGGCTGAGGATCGACACGAGGCGGCGGATGCGCTTCGGCGGCACGGGGTCGTCGAACTCGTCCTCGTCGAGGTCGATGACGTCCTTGAGGTGCACGTAGCCCGTGGGCTCGCCGGCCTCGTCGACGAGCACGTAGCGGCTGAAGCCGCGCTGCGCGACGGCCCGTTCGACGTCGGCGGGCGAGGCGTCCTCCGGCAGGGTGACGAGCTCGGCCATGGGCACGGCGACGTCGCTCACGGTCTTCGTCGTGAACTCGAAGGCCGCGGTGAGGGCGCCGGAGCGGTCGTGCAGCAGGCCCTCGCGCTGCGACTGCTCGACGATGGTGGCGACCTCCTCGAGCGTGAACGCGCTCGCGGCCTCGTCCTTCGGCTCGACCTTGAAGGCCCGCAGCACGCTGTTCGCGATGGCGTTGAGCGCCCGGATGAGGACGCCGAAGACGCGGGCGACCGCGACGAGCGGCGGCGCGAGCAGCAGCACGGCGCGCGTCGGCAGCGAGAAGGAGATGTTCTTCGGCACCATCTCGCCGAGCACGACGTGCAGGAAGGTCACGATGAGCAGCGCCATCGCGAAGGCGATGCCGCTCACGACCTCGACCGGCAGGCCGGTCAGCTCGAGCGGGATCTCGAGGATGTGGTGCAGGGCGGGCTCGGAGACGTTGAGGATGAGCAGGGAGCACACGGTGATGCCGAGCTGGCTCGTGGCGAGCATGAGCGTCGCGTGCTCCATCGCCCACAGGGCGGTCTTCGCGGCGCGCGAGCCGGCTTCGGCGCGCGGCTCGATCTGGGAGCGCTTCGCGGCGATGACGGCGAACTCGGCGCCGACGAAGAAGGCGTTGCCGGCGAGCAGCACGACGAGCCAGGCGAGGCCCCACCAGTCGGATTCGGAGATCATCGCTCGCCCTCCTCGGGCTCGTCGACGCGCTTCGGCGTGAAGCGCACCCGGTCGATGCGCCGCCCGTCGAGCCGCTCGATGCGGAAGGTGCCGGCCTCGTGCTCGACGAGGTCGCCGACGACGGGCAGCCGGCCCAGCTCGGCCATGAGGTAGCCGCCGAGCGTCTCCCACGGGCCCTCCTCGGGCACGGTGACGCCGACGCGGTCGCGCAGCTCGTCGGGGCGCAGCATGCCGGGGAAGGTCAGCCAGTCGCGCGATCGCACGACGCCGACGAGCACGCGGTCGTGCTCGTCGGAGACCTCGCCGACGAGCTCCTCGACGAGATCCTCGAGGGTCGCGACGCCGGCGGTGCCGCCGTACTCGTCGACGACGACGGCCATCTGGTAGCCGCGG
Source organism: Microcella flavibacter (assembly GCF_012530535.1). NCBI lineage: Bacteria > Bacillati > Actinomycetota > Actinomycetes > Micrococcales > Microbacteriaceae > Microcella > Microcella flavibacter. The sequence continues at coordinate 984,867 of NZ_CP051299.1, read as the reverse complement.
CCGCGCAGCTCGGCGAGCAGGGTGTCGAGCATCATCGTCTCGGGCACCCGCAGCGCGTCGTTCTGCAGCGCGGCGGCCGAGACCTCGGCGCGTCGGTCGTGCGGCACGGCGACGGCCTGCTTGACGTGAACGATGCCGACGATGTCGTCGATCGACCCGTCGATGACGGGGAACCGAGAGTGGCCGGTGCGGCGCGCGAGGTCGATGACGTCCTGCGCCGTGTCGCCGCGCTCGACGCTCGCGACGCGGGGGCGGGGCGTCATGACGTCCTGCGCGGTGTGCTGGGCGAAGGCGAGCGTGCGCGAGAGCAGCGTGGCCGTGTCGCTGTCGAGGCTGCCCTGGCTCGCCGAGCGGCGGACGAGGCTCGAGAGCTCCTCGGCCGTGCGCGCGCCGCTGAGCTCCTCCTTCGGCTCGATGCCGACGCCGCGCAGGATGGCGTTGGCCGTGTTGTTGAGCAGCACGATGGCCGGCTTGAACACGGTCGTGAAGACGATCTGGAACGGGATGACGAGCTTCGCCGTCTGCCGCGGCAGCGAGAGCGCGAAGTTCTTCGGCACGAGCTCGCCGACGATCATCGACAGCAGGGTGGCGATGACGACGGCGGTGATGGTGCCGATGACGGGGACGACCGCCTCGGGGAGGCCGATCGCCTCGAGCGGCCCGGCGAGCATCCCCGAGATCGCGGGCTCCATCGTGTAGCCGGTGAGCAGCGTCGTCAGTGTGATGCCGAGCTGCGCGCTCGAGAGGTGCGTCGAGGTGATCTTGAGGGCCGAGATGGTGGGCCCCAGCCGCTTCTCACCGCGGGCCTGCCGGGCCTCGAGCTCGGAGCGGTCGAGATTGACGAGGGCGAACTCGCTGGCCACGAAGAGGCCGGTGCCGATGGTGAGCAGCACGCCCACCCCGAGCAGGATCCATTCAGTTCCCACCGACGGCGCCCCCGATCAGATGGAGAGGGGCGGAGGGTCTATGGCAGGGGTCGGACGTCGAAGACGGAGGGTCATCCATGATGCGGACGAGTATAACGAGGGCTCCTCCGGGGCCGGCCGTGAGCATCCGGCCCGCTCGGGCGATCACCAGGAGACCGGCAGCGCCTTCCCCTCCTCGTACCCCGCCGCCGACTGCACGCCGACGACGGCGCGCTCGGCGAACTCCGGCAGCGTGGCCGCACCCGCGTAGGTCATGGAGGAGCGTAGGCCCGAGGTGATCATGTCGAGCAGGTCGTCGAGCGACGGCCGCTGCGGATCGAGCAGGATGCGCGAGCTCGAGATCCCCTCCGCGAACAGCGTCTTGCGCGCCCGCTCGAAGCCGTCGAGGCGGCGGAAGCGCTGCTCGACCGCCTTGGTCGACGCCATGCCCCACGACTCCTTGTACCAGCGGCCGGTCTCGTCGACGAGGATCTCGCCGGGCGCTTCGAGGGTGCCGGCGAACCACGAGCCGATCATCACGGCCGAGGCGCCGGCCGCGAGCGCGAGCGCGACGTCGCGCGGGTAGCGCACGCCGCCGTCGGCCCACACCCGGGCGCCGTGCTCGCGCGCGGCCTCGGCCGTCTCGAGCACGGCCGAGAACTGCGGGCGGCCGACAGCGGTCATCATGCGCGTCGTGCACATCGCTCCCGGGCCGACCCCGACCTTGAGGATGTCGGCCCCGGCTTCGGCGAGATCGCGCGCGGCCTGCGCCGTGACGATGTTGCCCCCGACGATCGGCACGCCGAGCGACCGCGCCGCGACGGCGCGCACCGCCTCGATCATCTGCTGCTGGTGCCCGTGGGCGGTGTCGAGCACGAGCACGTCGACGCCCGCCTGCACGAGCGCCGCGGCGCGCTCCGCCGGGTCGCCGTTGACGCCGACGGCGGCCGCGACGCGCAGCCGGCCGTGCGCATCTTGCGCCGGCTCGTAGAGGGTGGCGCGGACTGCGCTGCGCGCGCTCAGCGAGCCGATGATGCGGCCGTGGTGCATGACGGCGACGGCCTCGACCCCCGCCGCCTCGATGAGGTCGAATGCCTGGCGCGGCTCGGTGACGTCCTCGTCGTCGACGGCGGGCACGGCCTCGGCGACGACGTCGCCGAGCTCCGCATCGGGCAGCACGTGCCGCAGCGCGGCGACCGGGATGCACCGCACGGGCTCCCCCGAGCCGTCGACGATCGTCAGCAGGGCGCCGGGGGTGTCCGGCGCGCGCCGCAGCGCCTCCGCGACGGTCGTGCCGCTGCCGACGCGCACGAGCGGGTCGAGCACGGCGTCGGCCGCCTTGACGGCGCGGATCGCGGCGTCGAGATCCTGCAGCGGGAGGTCCTGCGGCAGCACCCCGAGCCCGCCCCGGCGGGCCATGGCGGCGGCGAGCCGCGCACCGGTGACCGAGGTCATGTTGGCGGCGACGAGCGGCACGCGCATCCCGCTCCGATCATCGACCGCGAGGTCGACGCCGAGGCGGCTGCCGACCGCGGAGCGCGCGGGGACGAGGAACACGTCGGAGTAGGTCAGGTCGTGGGGAGGCCGCTCGCTGAGGAATCGCACGGGTGAACGCTAGCCACCCCGCTCGAGGGCCGGTAGTGCGGGTCGGAAGTGGTTAGGCTTATCCGGGCGGAACCAGCGACGGGTCCGTGCGATCCGAACCTCGATTTTGGGAAAGTGGGCGGTCGGCTGTGTCAAGCCAAGTGACCGGAGTGAGCCAGGACGGCGGCGCCGCAGGCGACTTCGGTGCCAACGAGTGGCTCGTTGACGAGATGTACGAGCAGTTCCAGGCGGACAGGAACTCGGTGGACCCGTCATGGTGGCCCATCCTGGAGAAGTACCAGGCGGCCAAGACCGGCGAGGCGGGCGCTCCGGCATCCGCCCCGCCCGCCCCGCATGCCGGGCCCGAGGTGACGCCCGTCATCGAGATCCCGGCCGAGGCCCCCGAGGCGACGACGGCCGCGCAGCCCGCGGCCTCCGTGCCCTCGACCGGCAGCCAGCCGGTCGCGCGCACCACGTCGATCGCCCCGCAGCCGCAGCCCATCCCGGCGCAGGCGCCCACCTCCTCGGCCGCACCGGCCGACCTCGACGACGAGCAGACGGCCCCGGCCGAGGACGCCGTCACACCGCTGCGCGGCATGGCCAAGGCCCTCGCCACGAACATGGACGCGAGCCTCTCGGTGCCCACAGCGACGAGCGTGCGCACCATCCCGGCGAAGCTGATGATCGACAACCGCATCGTCATCAACAACCACCTCAAGCGCGCCCGCGGCGGCAAGGTCTCGTTCACCCACCTCATCGCCTGGGCGATGGTGCGGGCGCTGAAGGAGTTCCCGAGCCAGAACGTCTTCTACGACGAGGTCGACGGCAAGCCCGTCGTCGTCACCCCGGCGCACATCAACCTCGGCATCGCGATCGACATGCCGAAGCCCGACGGCACCCGCGCCCTGCTCGTGCCCGGCATCAAGAAGTGCGACACGATGGGCTTCGGCGACTTCCTCGTCGCCTACGAGGACGTCGTCAAGCGCGCCCGCGACAACAAGCTCGCCGCCGGCGACTTCCAGGGCAACACGATCTCGCTGACGAACCCCGGCGGCATCGGCACCGTGCACTCCGTGCCGCGGCTCATGAAGGGCCAGGGCGCCATCATCGGCGCCGGCGCGCTCGACTACCCGGCCGAGTTCCAGGGCGCATCGCACGAGACCCTGGCCGACCTCGGCATCGGCAAGACCATCACCCTCACGAGCACCTACGACCACCGGGTCATCCAGGGCGCCGGCTCGGGCGAGTTCCTCAAGAAGGTGCACGAGCTGCTCATCGGCCAGCGCGGCTTCTACGAGGACATCTTCTCCGACCTGCGCATCCCCTACGACCCGATCCACTGGGCGCAGGACATCAACGTCGACCTCTCGGGCGCCATCTCGAAGACCGCCCGCGTGCACGAGCTCATCAACTCGTACCGCGTGCGCGGCCACCTCATGGCCGACGTCGACCCGCTGGAATACCGCCAGCGCTCGCACCCCGACCTCGACATCGCCAGCCACGGGCTGACCTTCTGGGATCTCGACCGCGAGTTCGTCGCGGGCGGCTTCGGCGGCAAGCGCACGATGCTGCTGCGCGAGATCCTCGGCGTGCTGCGCGACTCCTACTGCCGCACCGTGGGCATCGAGTACATGCACATCCAGGACCCGGCGCAGCGCCGATGGTTCCAGGATGCTCTCGAGAAGCCGTACCAGAAGCCCACGCACGACGAGCAGATGCGCGTGCTCGGCAAGCTCAACCAGGCCGAGGCGTTCGAGACCTTCCTGCAGACGAAGTACGTCGGTCAGAAGCGCTTCAGCCTCGAGGGCGGCGAGTCGGTCATCGCGCTGCTCGACGAGATCCTGCAGGGCGCGGCCGAGGCCGAGCTCGAGGAGGTCGCGATCGGCATGGCCCACCGCGGCCGCCTGAACGTGCTGGCGAACATCGCCGGCAAGACCTACGGGCAGATCTTCCGCGAGTTCGAGGGCACGCAGGACACCCGCGGCTCGCACGGCTCGGGCGACGTGAAGTACCACCTCGGCACCGAGGGCGTCTTCACGGCCATGAGCGGCAAGCAGATCCCCGTCTACCTCGCCGCGAACCCCTCGCACCTCGAGGCCGTGAACGGCGTGCTCGAGGGCATCGTCCGCGCGAAGCAGGATCGCAAGGGCGACGGCAAGTACGGCGTGCTGCCCGTGCTCGTGCACGGCGACGCGGCCATGGCCGGCCAGGGCGTCGTGCTCGAGACGCTGCAGCTCTCGCAGCTGCGCGGCTACCGCACCGGCGGCACCGTGCACGTCGTGGTCAACAACCAGGTCGGCTTCACCACGCCCCCCGGCGAGGCGCGCTCCTCGGTCTACTCGACCGACGTCGCCAAGACCATCCAGGCGCCGATCTTCCACGTCAACGGCGACGACCCCGAGGCCGTCGTCCGCGTCGCGGAGCTCGCCTTCCGCTACCGGCAGGAGTTCAAGCGCGACGTCGTCATCGACCTCGTCTGCTACCGCCGCCGCGGGCACAACGAGGGCGACGACCCCTCGATGACGCAGCCGCTGATGTACAACCTCATCGAGGCCAAGCGCAGCGTGCGCACCCTCTACACCGAGTCGCTCGTCGGCCGCGGCGACATCACGGCCGAGGAGTTCGAGGCGGCGCACAAGGACTTCCAGGACCGCCTCGAGGTCGCCTTCGCCGAGACCCACGCCGTGCAGACCGGCTCCATCCCCGCCGTCGACGGCGGCACGGGCACGGCGACGCAGGGCGAATCGGCCGAGCCGGCCGAGCCGGAGACCACGGGCGTCGACATCGCCGTCGTGCAGCACATCGGCGACGCCCACGACAACCCGCCCGCCGGCTTCACCATCCACGGCAAGCTGCAGGCGATGCTGAAGAAGCGCGTCGACATGAGCCGGAACGGCGGCGTCGACTGGGGCTTCGGCGAGCTGCTCGCGCTCGGCTCGCTGCTCATGGAGGGCACGCCCGTGCGCCTCGCCGGGCAGGATTCGCGCCGCGGCACCTTCGTGCAGCGCCACGCGGTGCTGCACGACCGCAGCAACGGCCAGGAGTGGCTGCCGCTCGCGAACCTCTCGGACAATCAGGCGAAGTTCTGGATCTACGACTCGCTGCTGAGCGAGTACGCCGCGATGGGCTTCGAGTACGGGTACTCGGTCGAGCGCCCCGACGCCCTCGTGCTCTGGGAGGCGCAGTTCGGCGACTTCGTCAACGGCGCCCAGACGATCGTGGACGAGTTCCTGTCCTCCGCCGAGCAGAAGTGGAACCAGCGCTCGAGCGTCGTACTGCTGCTGCCGCACGGCTACGAGGGCCAGGGCCCCGACCACTCGTCGGCCCGCATCGAGCGCTTCCTGCAGCTCGCCGCCGAGGACAACATGACGATCGCGCGCCCGTCGACGCCGGCCTCGTACTTCCACCTGCTGCGCCGGCAGGCCTACGCCCGCCCGCGGCGCCCGCTCGTGGTCTTCACCCCGAAGGCGATGCTGCGCCTGCGCGGCGCGACAAGCGACGTAGCCGACTTCACCTCGGGCAAGTTCGAGCCCGTGCTCGACGACGCGCGGATCACCGACGGCGCCGCCGTGCGCCGCGTGCTCGTGCACGCCGGCAAGATCCACTACGACCTCAAGAGCGAGATCGAGAAGCGCGGCACCGAGGGGGTCGCCCTGGTGCGGCTCGAGCAGCTCTACCCGCTGCCCGCGGTCGAGCTGCAGGCCGTGCTCGACCGGTACCCGAACGCCGAGATCGTCTGGGTGCAGGACGAGCCCGAGAACCAGGGCGCGTGGCCGTTCTTCGCGCTCGAGAGCGCGAAGCGCTCCGGCCCGCGCGGAGTGCGCGTCATCTCGCGCCCGGCCTCGGCCTCGCCCGCGACCGGGTCGACGAAGCGCAGCGCGCAGGAGCACGCCGCGATCATGGACGCGGCCCTGGCCGAGTAGCGCCGGGGGAACGTCGAAGGGCCCGTCACCGCGAGGTGACGGGCCCTTCGACGTGGAACGGGGTGCGCGGGGCCGACGGGCGGCCCGCGGCGGGCATCCCGCGTCAGGCGTTCGCGTCGGCGCGCAGGATGGCGCCCTCGATCATCGCGCGCAGCTCCTCCGGAGCCTTCTCCTGGCAGGACTGCTTGACCTTCTCGGTCAGCGTGATGCCGACGAGGTGCTCAGCTGAGCAGTCGTCGCAGTTCGCCATGTGCTCGCGGATGTCGCTGCACTGCTGCTCGCTGAGCTCGTTGTGCAGGAACTCCTCGAGCTCGGCCTTGGCCTTGTCGCAGCCGCAGTCGGTCATCGGGTCCTCCTCGGGGCCGTGCTCGCGGTCATGCCGCGCTCGCGCGCGTAGTCGGCGAGGGAGTCGCGCAGGAGCCGACGGCCGCGGTGCAGGCGGCTCATGACGGTTCCGACGGGGGTCTTCATGATGTCGGCGATCTCCTGGTAGGAGAAGCCCTCGACATCGGCGAGGTACACCGCGAGGCGGAAGTCCTCGGGGATCGCCTGCAGGGCGTCCTTCACGACGCCGGAGGGCATGCGGTCGATCGCCTCGGCCTCGGCCGAGCGGCTCGAGCTCGAGGTCGCCGACACGGCGCCGCCGAGCTGCCACTCTGCGAGCTCGTCGACCGAGCCCTGGTACGGGTCACGCTGCTTCTTGCGGTACACGTTGATGAACGTGTTCGTGAGGATGCGGTAGAGCCACGCCTTGAGGTTCGTGCCCTGCTCGAACTGGCCGAACGCGGCGAAGGCCTTCACGAAGGTCTCCTGCACGAGGTCGCTGGCGTCGGCCGGGTTCTTCGTCATGCGCATCGCGGCGCCGTAGAGCTGGTCCATGAACGGCAGCGCCTGCTCCTGGAACATCGCGCGCCGCTCGACGAGCTCGGCCTCGCGGGCCGCCGCCTCGTCCTGCGCCGCGGGCGCGTCGGCCGGCGCGGTCTCGCTCTGCGCGGAGTCGGCCGGCGCGGTGTCGGCCTGCGCCGTCTCGGTTCGGGCCGTCTCGGCCCGCAGCTGGTCAGTCATCGAGCGCCAGTGTACTGAGAGCGCCTGCTCGTCGATCGCGGGCGGCGCGGGGGGTGCATCCATCATGAGGGCGCCCATGGCGCCTCCTTCCGTTTTGCGGCTGCCGATACTCTGGTAACCGATGCTGATCTCCAATCATTCCGGCCCGCAGTTCTCGCCCTACGGCGACGAGGAGCGCCCCGGCACGACCGACCCCGTCGTCGACGCCGCCGCCTGGCCCGCCCCCCGCGCGACCGGCCCGCTGGATGCCCGCCTCACCCTCCCCGGATCGAAGAGCCTCACGAACCGCGAGCTCGTGCTCTCGGCCCTCGCCGACGGCCCCTCGCTGCTGCGGCGCCCGCTGCACTCGCGCGACTCCGCGCTGATGGTGCAGGCGCTGCGCGCCCTCGGCGTCGTCATCGAGGAGGTCGCGGGCGACGGCCTCTACGGGCCGGATCTGCGCATCACTCCCCCGGCCGAGCTCGGCGGCTCGGCGAGCATCGACTGCGGGCTCGCCGGCACCGTCATGCGGTTCCTGCCGCCGCTCGCCGCGCTCGCGCTCGGCCCCGTCGCCTTCGACGGCGACGAGTCGGCCCGCCGTCGGCCGATGCGCACCACGATCGACTCGCTCCGCGCCCTCGGCGTCGACGTCAACGACGACGGCCGCGGCACCCTGCCGTTCAGCCTGTGGGGCGCCGGGGCCGTGCGCGGCGGCGAGATCGCGATCGACGCGAGCGCCTCGAGCCAGTTCGTCTCGGGCCTGCTCCTCGCCGCCCCGCGCTTCACCGAGGGGCTCACCCTGCGCCACACGGGCGAGCACCTGCCCTCGATGCCGCACATCGAGATGACGATCGCCGCGCTCGCGGCCCGCGGCGTCGAGGTCGCGAGCCCCGACGAGGGCGTCTGGGTCGTCGCCCCCGGCCCGATCGCGGCGGCCGACGTCGACATCGAGCCCGACCTCTCCAACGCCGCGCCCTTCCTCATCGCCGCGCTCGTCGCGGGCGGCACCGTCGCGATCGAGGGCTGGCCCCGCTCGACCACGCAGGTCGGCGACGACCTCACGCGCATCCTGCCCCGGTTCGGCGCGACGGTGCGCCGCGACGGCGAGGCAATCGTCGTCGACGGCGGCGCCGGGCTGCTCGGCGGCGCGGCCCTGCCCGGGCTCGAGCTCGACCTGTCGACCGGCGGCGAGCTCGCTCCGGCCCTCGTCGCCCTCGCGGCCCTCGCCGAGGGGCCGAGCCGGGTGACCGGCATCCGCCACCTGCGCGGGCACGAGACCGACCGGCTCAAGGCCCTCGCCGACGACCTCAACGGCATCGGGGGTGCCGTCACCGAGCTCGACGACGGGCTCGCCCTCGAGCCCGCATCCCTCACCGGCGGCGCCTGGCGCGCCTACGAGGACCACCGCATGGCGACGGCCGGCGCGATCGTCGGCCTCGCCGTCGACGGCGTCGAGGTCGACGACATCGGCTCGACCGCGAAGACCCTGCCGCAGTTCGCCGAGCTGTGGCACGGGATGCTCGCCACGAGCCGCGCGACCGCCGAGCCCGCCGGGCAGCAGCCCGGATGAGCTGGCTGCCGCCCGACGACGACGAGCTCGACCCCTACGGCGAGTACGACGAGTCGTCCGTGCGCGCGCGGCCGAACCCGAAGGCCAACCGCCCCCGCAGCAAGCAGCGGCCCGCCCACGTCGACGCGGTCGTCGGGCGCATCGTCACCGTCGACCGCGGGAGGTACCTGGCCCTCGTCGACGAGAACGGCGAGGAGGAGCGCGAGGTCATCACGACCCGCGCGCGCGAGCTGCGCAAGACCGCGATCGTGACGGGCGACCGCGTCGACGTCGTCGGCGACGTGAGCGGCGAGGAGGGCGCGCTCGCCCGCATCGTGCGCGTGCACGACCGCCGCACCCTGCTGCGCCGCAGCGCCGACGACACCGACGTCGTCGAGCGCATCGTCGTCGCGAACGCCGATCAGCTCATGATCGTCGTCGCGGCCGCCGACCCCGAGCCGCGCCCCCGCCTCGTCGACCGCTACCTCGTCGCCGCCTTCGACGCGAAGATCGCGCCGCTCATCGTCGTGACGAAGACCGACCTCGCCGACCCGGAGCCGTTCCTCGAGCACTTCGCCGGGCTCGAGGTCGCCGTCGTGCGCAGCTCGAGCGAGGACCCGCCCGTCGACGAGCTGCTCGGCCACCTGCGCGGCCGCACGACCGTCGCCGTCGGGCACTCGGGCGTCGGCAAGTCGACGCTCGTCAACGCGCTCGTGCCCGGGGCCGGCCGCGCCACCGGCCACGTCAACGCCGTCACGGGCCGCGGACGGCACACGAGCTCCTCGACCGTCTCGCTGCGCCTGCCCGGCCGCGAGGGCTGGATCATCGACACCCCCGGCATCCGCTCCTTCGGCCTCGGGCACATCAACCCCGACAGCATCGTCACCGCCTTCGGCGACCTCGCCGCGATCGCCGCCACCTGCCCGCGGGGCTGCACCCACCTGCCCGACAGCCCCGACTGCGAGCTCGTGGAGGCCGCCGAGCGGGGCGGGCTCGGCCCGCTCGGTCCGCAGCGGCTCGACTCGCTGCAGCGCCTGCTCACGACCCTGACCCGCTCGGCGTACTGAGCCGCCGGGCGGGCGGGCCGCGGCGGGGACGGGCGCGGCCGGGGTGCTCGCGCGTACGCTGGAGGCGTGACCGAGCATCCCGACCTCGCAACCGATCTCGCCGCCGATCTGGCCCTGGCCCTCGACCTCGCCGAGCGGGCCGACGCCGTCTCGATCGCGCGGTTCCGCGCCATGGACCTCGCCGTGACGACGAAGCCCGACCGCACCCCGGTCACCGACGCCGACCGCGAGGTCGAGCGGGTCATCCGCGAGGGGCTCACCGCCGCCCGCCCCGAGGACGGCGTGCTCGGCGAGGAGCTCGGCACCTCCGACGGCACCGGAGCGGGCATCCGCCGCCAGTGGATCATCGACCCCATCGACGGCACCGCCAACTTCCTGCGCGGCAACCCCATCTGGGGCACCCTCATCGCGCTCGCGATCGACGGCGTGCCCGTCGTCGGCGTCGTCAGCTCCCCCGCGCTCGAGCAGCGCTGGTGGGCGGCCCGCGGGCACGGCGCCTTCACGGCGCGCACGGGCGCGCATCATGATCGGGATGCCCGGCCGCTGCGCGTGAGCGGCGTCGAGACCCTCGCCGACGCCGTCGTGTCGTACAACAGCCTGCCGGGCTGGGACGACGCGGGTCGCCTCGACGGCCTGCTCGCCCTCGCACGGGCGAGCTGGCGGGCGCGGGCGATCGGCGACATGTGGTCGTACATGCTCGTCGCGGAGGGCGTGCTCGACGTCGCAAGCGAGTTCGACCTGCAGCCCTACGACATGGCGGCCCTGCAGCCGATCATCGAGGAGGCCGGCGGGCGCTTCACCTCGGTCGACGGCGAGGCGGGGCCGTGGCACGGCTCGGCGCTCGCGAGCAACGGGCTGCTGCACGAGGAGGCGCTCGCCCTCGTCCGCGCGGCGGGAGCCGGCACGTGAGCGCCGCGGGCCGACGCTCCGCCGCCGCGCCCCGAGCGCTCGGGATCGTGGCGATCGCCGCCGCGCTCGCGCTCGCCGGCTGCGCCGACGGCGGCGAGCAGGAGGAGCCGCGCGGCAACGTGTTCTCGCTCGAGGTGGGCGACTGCCTCGGCGACGCCGAGCTGGGCGCCGAGCTCGACTCGGTCGTCCTGCTCCCCTGCGACGAGCCGCACACGAGCGAGATCTACGCCTCGATCATCGTCGGCGATACCGAGTTCCCCGGCCTCGAGGCCATCACGGCCGAGGCCGACGAGCGCTGCCTCGCCGAGTTCGAGGGCTTCACCGGCGGCGCGTGGGCCGACTCCGCCTACGACTTCACCTACCTGCACCCGACGGCGGGCAGCTGGGCGAACGGCGACCGCGAGATCCTGTGCCAGATCTACGACCCGGCCGGCCCCACGACGGGCAGTCTGCAGGGCGCCGGGGCCTGAGCCGCGCGCTCATCCGAGCAGGCCTGTGCGGTGCGACACACGCCCGTAACAGCTCACGCCATAGGGTCGGAGGATCCGCGAGGGGGCCGGTCAGCCGTTCCCCGTCGCGCGCACCCAGCACCGTCCAGCGTCACAGACCGGAGGAACACCTCAATGAGAGCAACTTCGCGACACACACGGCCGTTCTCGGCCATCGCCCTGCTCGCCGTCGGAGCCATTGCGCTCACCGGCTGCGTGCAGAGCGAGCGCGGCACCGACGCCGGCGACGGCGACGGCCCCGACGGCACCTTCGTCTTCGCGGCATCCGGCGACCCGGTGAGCCTCGACCCGGCATTCGCGAGCGACGGGGAGTCCTTCCGCGTCGCGCGCCAGATGTTCGAGGGCCTCGTCGGCGTCGAAGCCGGCTCCGCCGACCCCGCCCCGCTGCTCGCCGAGTCGTGGGAGCAGTCGGAGGACGGCCTCAGCTACACCTTCCAGCTGCAGGAGGGCGTGACCTTCCACGACGGCACCCCCTTCGACGGCGAGGCCGTCTGCGCCAACTTCGACCGCTGGTACAACTTCGAGGGCCTGGCGCAGAGCCCGGGCCTCGCCTACTACTACGGCAGCCTCTTCCGCGGCTACGCGGGCGACGACGACGCCCTCTACGAGAGCTGCGAGGCCACGGCTGAGACCGAGGCCGTCATCACGTTGACCACGCCGTTCGCCGGCTTCATCGCCTCGCTCTCGCTGCCCGCCTTCTCGATGCAGAGCCCCACGGCTCTCGCCGAGTACGGCGCCGACGAGGTCGGCGGCACCGACGAGGCACCCGTGCTCTCCGAGTACGCCACCGCGTACCCGACCGGCACCGGCCCCTACGTCTTCGAGTCGTGGGACGTCGGATCGCAGCTCGAGCTCAGCGCCAACCCCGACTACTGGGGGGAGGCGGGCGATGTCACCGACATCATCTTCCGCGTGATCGACGACCCGAACGCGCGACGACAGGCGCTCGAGGCCGGCAGCATCGACGGCTACGACCTCGTCGCCCCCGCCGATACCGTCGCGCTCGAGGACGCCGGGTTCCAGATCGTGCCGCGCGACCCGTTCACGATCCTCTACCTGGGCTTCAACCAGGCCATCCCGGAGCTCGCCGATGTGCGCGTGCGCCAGGCGATCTCGCAGGCCATCGACAAGGAGCAGCTGATCGCGCAGACGCTGCCCGAGGGCACGCAGCTGGCCACCCAGTTCATCCCGCCCGTCGTCGCCGGCTACAACGAGGACGTCACGACGTACGACTACGACCCCGAGGCCGCGCGGGCGCTGCTCGCCGACGCCGGGTACCCCGACGGATTCTCGCTCGACTTCAACTACCCGACGAACATCTCGCGGCCGTACATGCCGACCCCCGAGCAGGTCTTCACGAACCTCAGCAGCCAGCTGGCCGAGATCGGCATCACGGTCAACCCGCAGCCGAACGAGTGGGGCGAGTACCTCAACCGCGTGCAGAACACCGAGGATCACGGTATCCACCTCCTCGGCTGGACGGGCGACTACAACGACACCGACAACTTCGTCGGCGTCTTCTTCGGCGCCGAGAAGCCGGAGTTCGGCTTCGACAACCCGGAGCTCTTCGCCGCCCTCGACGAGGCCCGCGGGGTCGCCGACCTCGAGGAGCAGCTGCCGCTCTACGAGTCGATCAACGAGCAGATCGCCGAGTTCATCCCGGCCGTGCCACTCGCGCACCCGGCTCCGTCGCTCGCCTTCGGCGAGCGCGTCGAGAGCTACCCGGTGAGCCCGGTCAACGACGAGGTGTTCAACCTCATCGAGCTGGCCGACTAGCACCGCCCTGGACGGGGGCGGGACCCACCGGGTCCCGCCCCCGTCCCCCTGCGACCGGAAGGACCCCCTCGTGCTCCGTCTCATCGGCAAACGGGTAGCGCTGCTCGTGCCGACGCTGTTCGGCCTCTCCCTGCTGCTGTTCCTCTGGGTGCGCTCGCTGCCCGGCGGCCCGGCGACGGCGCTGCTCGGCGAGCGCGCCACCCCCGAGCGCGTCGCCGAGGTGAACGCGGCCTACGGCTTCGACCGGCCCATCCTCGAGCAGTACGTGACCTACATCGGCCGGCTCGTCTCGGGCGACTTCGGCGTCTCGATCCAGACCGGCAGGCCGGTGCTCGAGGAGTTCGCGAACCGCTTCCCCGCCACCATCGAGCTGACGATCGTCGCGCTCATCGTGGCCATCGGCATCGGCATCCCGCTCGGGTACCTCTCGGCGAAGTACTACGGCAAGGCGCCCGACCACATCGCGGTCGTCGTGAGCCTGCTCGGCGTCACCATCCCCGTCTTCTTCCTCGCCTTCATCCTCAAGTACGTCTTCGCCGTCGAGCTGGGCTGGTTCCCGCCCGACGGCCGGCAGGACCCCCGCATCGACGCCACCGACGTCACCGGCTTCGCCGTGCTCGACGGCCTGCTGACAGGCGAGTTCGACGCCTCGGGCGACGCGCTCATGCACCTCGTGCTGCCCGGCATCGCCCTCGGCACCATCCCGCTCGCCATCATCGCGCGCATCACCCGGGCATCCGTGCTCGAGGTCACCGGCGCCGACTACGTGCGCACCGCCCGGGCCAAGGGCCTCTCGGGCGGGCTCATCCGCGACCGCTTCGTGCTGCGCAACGCGCTGCTGCCGGTCGTCACGACCATCGGCCTGCAGCTCGGCCTGCTCATCTCGGGGGCGGTGCTCACCGAGACGGTCTTCGCCTTCGCCGGCATCGGCAACTTCCTCGCCGACGCGATCTTCCGGCGCGACTTCCCCGTGCTGCAGGGGTTCATCCTGTTCATCGCGATCCTGTACGCGCTGATCAACCTCATCGTCGACATCAGCTACAGCATCATCGACCCCCGGGTGCGTGTCCAATGACCAACAGCCTTCCCCCCGCCGCGGCGCCCATGGGCGACGCCCCCCGCCCGACCGGGCGCGCGACCGACGACCTCGCCGGCTCGAGCCTCTGGCGCGACGCCTGGCGCCGGCTGCGCCGCAACCCGCAGGCAATCGCGGGCGCGCTCGTCGTGCTCGTCTTCGTGCTCATCGCCGCGCTCGCGCCGCTCCTCGCCCCCTACCCGGGCGAGGCGCTGCCCGGGCAGCGCGAGGTCACGCCGACCTTCCTGCCCGGCATCGGCGAGAACCCCGCGTTCCCGCTCGGCATCGACCGCTTCGGCGGCGACGTGCTCAGCAAGCTCATCTGGGGCGCGCAGGCCTCGCTGCTGATCGGCCTCATCTCGACGGCCCTCGGTCTCGCGGGCGGCATGCTCATCGGCTGGGTGGCCGGCACCTTCGGCGGCTGGATCGACAACGTCATCATGCGCTTCGTCGACATCCTGCTCTCGGTGCCGAACCTGCTCCTCGCGGTCAGCATCGCGGCCATCCTCGGGCAGAACCCCGCGGCCATCATGATCGCGATCGGCGTCTCCCAGGTGCCGATCTTCGCGCGCCTGCTGCGCTCGTCGATGATCGCCCAGCAGAACAAGGAGTACGTGCTCGCCGCCCGCACCCTCGGCCTCAGCAAGAGCGCCGTGAGCCTGTCGCACATCCTGCCCAACAGCCTCGGGCCGGTCATCGTGCAGGGCACGCTGAGCCTCGCCACCGCGGTCATCGAGGCGGCCGCCCTGTCGTTCCTCGGGCTCGGCGGCGGGCGCCCCGAGACGGCCGAGTGGGGCCGCATGCTCACCTACGCGCAGAACGAGCTGGCGATCGCCCCGCACCTGGCCTTCCTGCCCGGCCTCTGCATCGCCATCACGGCGCTCGGCTTCACGCTGCTCGGGGAGTCGCTGCGCGAGGCGCTCGACCCCACCGCCGGCACGCGGCGCTGACGAGGCGCGGGCCGTCCGGTCATCCGGACGGCTCGCGCGTCGCGCCTCGTCCCGCCCGGGCTAGGCCGCGCCGAGCGCGGCGCCCGGGATGGAGGCGAGCAGCGCCTTCGTGTAGGGGTGCTGAGGGCTCTCGAAGAGCTGCTCGCTCGGCGCCTGCTCGACGATGCGGCCGTTCTGCATGACGCAGACGTGGTCGCTGATGAGGCGCACGACGGCGAGGTCGTGGCTGATGAAGAGGTAGCTGAGCCCCAGTTCGCGCTGCAGCTCGGCGAGCAGGTCGAGGATCTGCGCCTGCACGAGCACGTCGAGCGCCGAGACGGGCTCGTCGCAGACGATGAGCCGGGGCTTGAGCGCGAGCGCCCGGGCGATCGCGACGCGCTGCCGCTGCCCGCCGCTCAGCTGCGAGGGGTAGCGCGCCGCGGTGCTCGTCGGCAGCGAGACCTGCTCGAGCAGCTCGTGCACGCGGGCCCGGCGCTCGCGGCCCGAGCCGCGATCGTAGACCGCGAGGGGCTCCTCGATGATGCGCTGCACGGTGAAGGAGGGGTTGAGCGAGGAGTACGGGTCCTGGAAGACCGGCTGCACGTTCTCGCGGAACCGCCGCAGCGCCGCGGCGTCCATCGCCGAGACGTCCTCCCCGTCGAAGCGGATGCTGCCGCTCGTCGGCTCGATCGCCCGCAGCAGCATCCGCGCCGTCGTCGTCTTGCCCGAGCCGGACTCGCCGACGATCGCGACGGTGCTGCCGCGCGGGATGCTCAGGCTCACGCCGTCGACGGCGACGAAGTCGTCCCGGCGCCCGCGGCGGCGGTAGACCTTCGTCAGCTCGCGGATCTCGACGATGTTGTCCTCGACGGCCGGAGCGGGCTCGGGCGCCCCGCCCGTCGCGCCCTCGACGGGGGCCGCGGCCGCGAGCGGCCGCGCCGGTGCCGCCCGCGCGATCGCGACGCTCGGGGCGGCGGCGACGAGCCGGCGGGTGTACTCGTGCTCGGGCTGCGAGAGGATCTGCTCGGCCGAGCCGGTCTCCACGACGCGGCCCTTGCTCATGACGACGACGCGGGCGGCCCGCTCGGCGGCGAGGCCGAGGTCGTGGGTGATGAGCAGCACGCTCGTGCCGAACTCGTCGGTCATGCGCTCGATCTGGTCGAGGATGGTGCGCTGCACGGTGACGTCGAGGGCGCTCGTCGGCTCGTCTGCGATGAGCAGCCGGGGCCGGCAGGCGAGGCCGATGGCGATGAGGGCCCGCTGGCGCATGCCGCCGGAGAGCTCGTGCGGGTACTGCTTGGCCGTCGCGGCCGGGTCGGGCAGGCCGGCGGCGGCGAGGGCCGCGTGCACGGCGGCGTCGAGGCCGTCGCGGCCGACCATGTCGTGCGCGCGCAGGGTCTCGGCGACCTGCGTGCCGACCTTCGAGACGGGGTTGAGGTTCGACATCGGGTCCTGCGGGACGAGGCCGATGGAGGCCCCGCGCACCTTCTGCATGCGCGATTCGGCGAGCCCGACGAGCTCGGTGCCGTCGAAGCGGATGCTGCCGCGCTGCACGTCGCCGTTGCCGGCGAGCAGCCCGATGACGGCCATCGCGGTGGTCGACTTGCCCGAGCCGGACTCGCCGACGATCGCGACCGTCTCGCCGGCGGCGACGTCGAGGTCGACGCCCGTGACCGCCTCGACGATGCCGCCCGGGGTGCGGAAGCCGATGGTGAGGTCGCGGACCTGGAGCAGGGGTGTCGACGGCGTGGTCATCCGACCATTCTGTCGGCTGCGGCCGCCGAGCGGGCGCAGCCCGCGCACTCTTAACGCCGGCGAAACCTCGTGCGGCCGCGGGGGCCCGCGAGCGGGTTGCTAGGCTCGCCCGCGACGCGCCGCCGGCATCCCGCCCCGGTCGGCAGCCCGCCCCCGCGAGAGAGCACGATGAGCCACGAGACCCGCCCCGCCGACGCCCCCTCCCCCGGCCCGACGCCGGCGAGCGACCGCCGGGTCGGCCCCGTGCAGCGGCTCGTGCGCCTGCTGCTCGATCTCGTGCGCGGCGGCCTCATCGGCGTCGTCGAGATCGTTCCCGGCGTCAGCGGCGGCACGGTCGCGCTCATCGTCGGCGTCTACGAGACGCTCATCGACGGCGCCGGCCACCTCGCGCGCGGGGCGGCGCTGCTCGTCGCGGACGGGCTGCGCGGGCGCGGCATCCGTCGGGCGATGGAGCACGTCCGGTCGGTGCGCTGGTCGGTCGTGCTGCCCCTCGGCATCGGGATGCTCATCGCCATCGTCGCCGGGGCGGCGCTGCTGGCGCCGCTGCTCGAGTCGAACCCCATCCAGACGAAGGCGCTCTTCGCCGGCCTCATCGCCGCCTCGCTCATCGTGCCCATCCGCATGGTCGGCGGGCGCTGGCGGGCGCGCGAGGTCGTCATCGCGCTCCTCGCGGCCGCCACGAGCTTCGTGCTCACCGGGCTCCCGCCCGCCGCGGAGGCCGACCCCTCCCTCGTCGTCGTCGCCATCGCCGCGGCGTTCGCGGTGTGCGCGCTCGTGCTGCCCGGCGTCTCGGGATCGTTCCTGCTGCTGACCGTCGGCATGTACGCGCCCACGCTCGCCGCCGTCAACGACCGCGACCTCGCCTACCTCGGCGCCTTCGTCCTCGGCGCGGTGCTCGGGCTCGGCCTCTTCGTCTCGGGCCTGCAGTGGCTGCTCGCGCACCGGCACCGCATCACCCTCGTCGTGATGACCGGGCTCATGCTCGGCTCGCTGCGCGCGCTGTGGCCGTGGCAGACCGAGGGCAACGCGCTGCAGGCGCCCGACGAGGGCGTCGGCTCGGCCGTGCTGCTGTTCGGCATCGGCGTCGTCGCGGTGCTCGCGCTCATCGCCGTCGAGGCGGTGCTGCTGCGGCGGCGCGTGCTCTCCCCCGACAGCGTCAGCGATGAGCGGCCCGAGCCCGACGAGCGGCCCGCGCCGGCCGAGCGCTAGCGGGCGAGCACCGCGCGCAGGGCATCCCGCAGCGCGCTCGTCGGGTCGTCGACGGCCGAGTGGGAGCGCCAGGCGACGTGCTTGTCGGGGCGGATCAGCACGCAGCCGTCCTCCTCGATGCCGCGGATGCGCTCCCAGTCGTTGTAGACGTCGGTGACCTCGCGGCCGGGACCGATGACGATCGCGCTGAGCGGGATGCCGAGCTCGGCCGCCACAGCCGATGCGGCGGTCGCCCACTCCTCCCCGGCGATGCCGGTGAGGAGCGTGAACTGCCCGGTCGCCGCGACGTCGTGGGTCGAGACCTTCTGGCGGTCGCGCAGCAGCCAGGCGTGCGGCAGACGCGCGCCGGGGAAGGTCGTGGCCTCGTAGTACAGCTCGGGGTCGCGGGTCGGCACGGGGCGCTCGGTGCCGTCGGGCACCACGGCGGCGGAGTCGTACTGCTGCCCCAGCTCGACGCCGAGGGCGTTGAACTCGTAGTCCTTGAGCTCGATGGCCTTCGTCAGCGCCGCGCGGCGGGCACGGGCATCCGGCGTGTTCTCGGTGCGCGCGTCGATGTTCGCCTGCATCTGCACGGGGTCGCTCGTGCCGAGCACGCCCAGGGCCTCGAAGATGGGCCCGAACTCGGCGCCCGACTTGTTGGCCCGCAGCACGATCTGCTTCGCGACGGGCGCGCGCTCGGCCTGGTAGCTGTCGAGCAACGACTCGCCGGCGAGGCCCTTGATGACGTACGCGAGCTTCCAGGCGAGGTTGTACGAGTCGCCGATCGAGGTGTTCGAGCCGAGCCCGTTCGACGGCGGGTGGCGGTGGATCGCGTCGCCCGCGGCGAAGACGCGCCCGTTCGACAGGGTCGTGGCGTACATCTCGTTGTTGCCCCAGAGCGAGGTGCCCGTGATCTCGACCGGCAGCTCCTGGTCGCCGACGAGGTTGCGCACGATCTGGATGGCGGCGGCCTCATCGACCTCGGGCGGCGGCTGCGTGATGTCGTAGCCCCAGACGATGAGCCACTCGTTCCACGGGCGCACCATGCGCACGAGGCCCATGCCGATGCCGCCGATGTTCGAGCCGGGCTGCAGCACCCAGTAGAGCACGCTCGGGCGGTGGGCGACGAGGTGGCTGAGGTCGGCCGTGAAGGTGATGTTCATCGAGCCGGCGATGTCCATGCGGCCCTCGTACTCGAGGCCCGCCTGCGCGGCGACGACCGAGCGCGCGCCGTCGGCGCCGATGAGGTAGCGGGCCCGGATGCCGCACTCCTCGCCCGTGAGCCGATCGCGCACGGTGACGGTGACGCCCTCGTCGTCCTGCTCGAAGGAGACGAACTCGGTGGAGAAGCGCACGACGGCGCCGCGCTCCGCGGCGGTGCGGATGAGGATCGGCTCGAGCAGATTCTGCGGCAGATCGCAGTTGAGGCTCGGACTCGCCGCCTCGTAGTCGGCGTGACGCGCGGGCGAGGTGCCCCACGTGTGCATGCGCCCGAGCTCCTCGCCGGTGAGCGAGGTGCAGAAGACGGTGTCGCCCATGAGGTGGTGCGGCACGGCCTCGGCGAGCACCTGCTGCTCGATCCCGAAGTCGCGGAAGATCTCCATCGCGCGCTGGTTGGTGATGTGCGCGCGCGGCGTGTTGGCCGTCCAGCTGTACTTCGTGATGACGTGGGTGCGGATGCCGTGGGTGGCGAGGAACATGGCCGCCGAGGCGCCGGCGGGGCCGCTGCCGACGACGAGCACGTCGGTCTCGATGCGGATCTCGGTCATGATGCGTCTCCTGTGCTGGGGTCGGTGCGGTCGTCGGGGCCGGTGCGGCGGGTCGGTGCGGCGGGTCGGTGCGGCGCGGTCGGTGGATGCGCGGCTCAGGCGCCCGTGGGCGCGAGCACGATGTCGAAGGCCGTTGAGCTCCACGGCTCGTCGACGCGGCGGCCGGGCGCCTCGCCCGGCTCGTGCCGCTCGAAGTCGAGGATGAGGCTCTGCTTCACGCCGAAGACGGCGTCGTCGCCGAGCCACTCGTCGCCCGCGACGAAGATGTGCGTGATGAGGGTGTCGAAGCCCTCGGCCTCGACCATGAAGTGGATGTGCGCCGGGCGCATCACCGAGCGGCTCGTCGCGGCGAGCAGGTCGCCCACGGGGCCGTCGTGCGGGATCGGGTAGGCGGCGGGCTGCACCGTCCAGAAGTCGTACTCGCCGTTCTCGTCGGTGAAGAGGTGGGCGCGGGCCTGCACGACGTCGCCGGTGTACTGCACGTCGTAGAAGCCGTCCTCGTCGGCGCCCCAGACCTCGACGCGGGCACCCGCGATCGGGGCGCCGTCGACGCCCGTCACGCGGCCGCGCACGTGGCAGGGCATCCCCTTCACGCCCTCGCCCATGTCGCCGCCGCGCGGGATCTCGGGGCTGTTCTCGAGGAAGAAGGGCCCGAACACGGTCGACTCGGTCGCCTCGGCCGAGGCGGGCGCGTTCATGCCGACGGTGAGCATCGAGAGGCCGAGCACGTCGCTGAGCAGGATGAACTCCTGCCGGCGGTCGTCGGTGATGTGCCCGGCGCGGGTGAGGAACCCGATCGCGGCCTCCCACTCGGGCGTGGTGAGGCGCACCTCGCGGGCGAAGGCGTGCAGGTGGCGCGTGAGCGCCTGCATGAGGTGCTGCAGCCGGGCATCCGGCGTGCCCGCGAAGCTCGCGACCACCTCGTCGGTGACCCGCTGCTCGCGCGCGGACTGCTCGGTGTGCTGCTGCTCGTCGTGCTCGGACGTCATCGTCGTCGCCACCTCTCTGTGGACGGTCGTGCTGCGGGGCCTCCGGCGGTCGGATCGGATGCTCCGCATCCGCCCTGTCGCCACCTCCCGGCAGACTGTACTCTAGGCGAACCGAAGTTCGCTATCCGAATACCATGCATTCGCATACTACGCGGCGAGCGGGCGCGACCGACAGGAGCACCCCGTGGATTTCCTCTACACCGCCCTCCCCTACCGCGTGACGTTCGGCGCCGGATCGAGCCGCACCGCCGTCGCCGGCGAGCTCGAGGCGCTGGGGCTCACCCGCGTCATGCTCATCGCCGCCGAGGCCGAGGGCGCGCTCGCCGATGAGCTCAGCGCCCCGTGGCGCGACCGCGTGGCCGTGCGCTTCAGCGGCGTGCGCCCGCACGTTCCCGACGCGGTCGCCGAGGAGGCCCGGCGCGTCGCCGCCGAGCACAGCGTCGACGGCCTCGTCTCGATCGGCGGCGGCTCGACCACCGGCACCGCCAAGATCGTCGCCCTCACCACGGGCCTGCCGATCATCGCCATCCCCACCACCTACGCCGGCAGCGAGATGACGCCCGTCTGGGGCCTCACCACGGCCTCCCGCAAGGAGACGGGGGTGGATGCCCGCGTGCTGCCGCGCAGCGTCGTCTACGACGACGAGCTCGTCGCCACCCTCCCCGACGACCTCGCCGTCGCCTCGGCGCTCAACGCCATGGCCCACTGCGTCGAGTCGTTCTGGACCCCGGCCTCGAACCCCATCGTGCGCCTCATGGCCGGCGAGGGCGTCCGCGCGCTGGCCGAGGGCCTGCGCGGCATCCGCGGCGAGGGCCGCGACGCCGCCCGCGAGCGCCTCGTCTACGGCTCGTTCCTCGCCGGCATGTCGTTCGCCGCCGCCGGCTCGGGCCTGCACCACAAGATCTGCCACGCCCTCGGCGGCGCCTTCGACCTGCCGCACGCGCAGACGCACGCCGTCGTGCTGCCGCACGTGCTCGCCTTCACCGCGCCCGCGGCCCCCGAGGCCGCCGCGCGACTCGCGGAGGCCCTCGGCGTCGACGATGCCGTCGAGGGTCTTCGCGAGCTCGGCCGCGAGGCCGGCGCCCCGCGCGGCCTTCGCGAGCTCGGCCTCACCGAGGCGCAGCTCGAGGAGGCCGTCGGCATCGTCGAGGCGAAGCTGCCGATCGAGCACCCGGCGCCGGTCGACCGCGCGGCGATCGAGGGCATCCTGCGCGGCGCGTTCGGCTAGCGCAGGGCGACGGCGCCGGAGGATAGGGCGGCGAGGCTAGCGGCGGGCGGCGAGGTCGGCCTCGATCCCGCTCGCGACCTGCTGGATGCGCTCGAGGAAGGTCGTGCGCAGCGTGTCGAGGGTCACGCGCGTGGAGTGCGCCGAGGCGTTCACCGTCGCGATGACCTGGCCCCGGGCATCCCGCACCGGAACGGCGACGCTGCGCACGCCGATCTCGAGCTCCTGATCGAGCACGCACCAGCCCTGCTCGCGCACGCGGTCGATCTCGGTGCGCAGGCCCTCGGCGGTCGTGATCGTCGACGGCGTGCGGGGCTCGAGCGCGACCCGGCCGAGGAACGCCTCGAGCTCGGCCTCAGGCAGCGAGGCGAGCATGACGCGCCCCATCGAGGTGGTCGCGGCGGGCAGACGGGTGCCGACGGCGAGGTTGATCGACATGATGCGGGTGGTGGATGCTCGCGCGATGTAGACGACGCTGTCGCCGTCGAGCACCGAGGCCGAGCACGACTCGTGCAGCTGGTCGGCGGCGGGCGTGAGGTGCTCGAGCGCGATGTCGGCGAGCGAGAGCGACGACAGGTAGGCGTAGCCGAGCTGCAGCACCGAGGGCCGCAGGTAGAACTGCCCGGCGTCGCTGCCGACGTAGCCGAGGTGCTGCAGCGTGATGAGGAACCGCCGCGCGGCCGCCCTCGTCAGCCCGGTGTGGCGGGCGACCTCGGAGAGCGTGAGGCGCGGGCGCTCGTCGCTGAAGGCCCGCACGACGGCGAGGCCGCGCTCGAGCGACTGCACGAACTCGGTCGGCCGGTCGGCGATGGGGGCGGCGCTGTCTGAGGTCATCTCGTCCGATCCTGCGGGGCGGGGCGGGCGGCCCCGGGGGCTCGCCCGGCGTGCGGGGGTCGCCGCGCTGTGCGCATGGCGAACCCCAGCGTGGGCGAGTCGTCCCGTCGTGTCAAGGCCGACGCTCCTTGACACCCGGCACCCCTCGTCGCATTGTTCTCTATACGCACAGTGTTGCGCAATCCGAACAACGGCGTTGAGGAGAGGCACCATGAGCACGTTCCTGCACCCATCCAGCGGAGGACGGCGCCGCCGCCTCCTCACCCCCATCGCACTGGCCGGCGCGAGCGTCCTGATGCTCGCCGCCTGCTCCACCCCCACCCTCGGCGGTGCCGACGGCGACGGCGGCGGCGACGAGAACGTCATCCGCATCGGGTACGTCACCCCGCAGACCGGCCCGCTCGCGGCCTTCGGCGAGGCCGACAGCTTCGTGCTCGACCAGGTGCGCGCGTACTACGAGGAGAACGGCGTCGTCGACGCGGCGGGCACCGAGTACAGCGTCGAGATCATCGTCGCCGACACCCAGAGCGACCCGGCGCGCGCCGCCGACGTCGCGGCCGAGCTCATCCTCGACGACGGCGTCGACATGATCCTCGCCTCCTCCACCCCCGAGACGACGAACCCCGTTTCCGACCAGTGCGAGGCGAACCAGGTGCTCTGCATCACGACGGTCGCGCCCTGGCAGGCCTGGTACTTCGGCCGCGGCGGCACCCCCGACGCGGGCTTCGACTACACGTACCACTTCTTCTGGGGCCTCGGCGAGGTGGGCAGCGTCTACAGCGAGCTGTGGGCGGCCGTGCCCGACGGCGGCTCGGTGGCGCAGCTGCTGCCGAACGACGCCGACGGCAACGCCTGGGCCGACACGACCACCGGATTCGCCCCGATCATCGAGGGCGGCGGGCTCGCCCCCGTGAACCCAGGCGCGTACCCGAACGGGCAGGCCGACTTCTCGGCGCAGATCTCGGCCTTCCAGGAGGCCGACGCGGACATCCTCATGGGCGTCCCCATCCCGCCCGACTTCACCACCTTCTGGCAGCAGGCCATCCAGCAGGGCTACCAGCCGCAGATGGCGACCATCGCCAAGGCGCTCCTGTTCCCCTCCGCGGTCGAGGCGCTCGGCGCCAACGGCGAGAACATCGCCACCGAGGTCTGGTGGAGCCCCTCGCACCCGTTCTCGAGCTCGCTCACCGGGCAGAGCGCCGAGGAGCTCGCCGCCGCCTACGAGGAGGAGACCGGCCGGCAGTGGACGCAGCCGCTCGGCTTCGCCCACGCCCTGTTCGAGGTCGCGACCGCGACGATCGCCGCGAGCGACTCGATCGAGACGGACGACCTGCGCGGAGCCCTCGCGGGCCTGAGCACCGACACGGTGGCCGGCACGATCGACTTCACGGCCGGCCCGGTGCCGAACGTCTCGCTCACCCCGCTCGTGGGCGGCCAGTGGCGCGGCACCGGCGACGGCACCTACGAGCTCGTGATCGTCGCGAACGCCGACAACCCCGAGATCCCCACGGGCGGGGAGATCGAGCTGATCGACTGGTCGAACCGTTGAGCTCAGCCGCTCCGCTCGTCGACGCGCGCGGGATCACCAAGCGCTACGGCTCCCTCACCGTGCTCTCCGGCCTCGACCTGCGCGTCGAGGCCGGGGAGGCCCTCGGCATCATCGGGCCGAACGGTGCGGGCAAGTCGACCCTGCTCGGGCTGCTGTCGGGCTCGGTGCGGGCGACGAGCGGGCGTCTGGACTACCGGGGTGACGACATCACCCGCCGCCCCGCCGCCTGGCGGGCGCGGCACGGCATCGCGACGAGCTTCCAGATCCCCCGCCCCTTCGCCGGCATGACGGTCATGGAGAACATGCTCGTCGCGGCGTCCTTCGCCGGCGGCGCCCGGGGCGGCGCCGCGCAGACGCAGGCGATCGAGGCGATGACCCGCACCGGCCTGCAGGGCCAGGCCAACGTCGCGGCCGGCTCGCTGCGGCTGCTCGACCGCAAGCGCCTCGAGGTCGCGCGGGCCCTCGCGGCGGACCCCCGCCTGCTGCTGCTCGATGAGATCGCGGGCGGGCTCACCGAGGCCGAGGTGCCCGAGCTCGTCGAGCTCGTGCGCGAGGTCGTCGCCGCCGGCGTCACCGTCGTCTGGATCGAGCACGTCGTGCACGCGCTGACCGCCGTCGCGACGCGCATGATGTGCCTCACCTACGGCGAGGTCATCGCCGTCGGCACGCCCGACGAGGTCATGCAGAACCCGCGGGTGAAGAGCGTGTACCTCGGCATCGACCCCGAGGAGGACGGCGTGGAGGAGAGCCATGTCTGAGGCCCCCGCGAGCTCGGGCAAGGAGATCGTGCTCGAGGTGCAGCAGCTGCGCGCCGCCTACGGCGAGCTGCCGGCCCTGCGCGGCATCTCGCTGCGGCTCGAGCGCGGCGAGACCCTCGCCGTCATCGGCGCCAACGGCGCCGGCAAGTCCACGCTGCTGAAGACGCTCGCGGGGCAGATGGCCCCGACGGGCGGGCGCATCCTCTACAACGGCGACGACATCACGCGGATGCCCGCCCACGAGCGCGCCCGGGCCGGCATCATCCTCGTGCCCGAGGGCCGCCGCCTCTTCCCCTCGCTCACGGTCGAGGAGAACCTGCTCGTCGGCGCCTCGACGAAGCGCCGCGGCCAATGGAACCTCGAGAGCGTCTACGCCCTCATGCCCCTCGTCGCGGAGCGCCGGTCGCGGTACGCGGGCGACCTCTCCGGCGGCGAGCGCCAGGCCACGGCGATCGCGCGCGCCCTCATGTCGAACCCCGAGGTGCTGCTGCTCGACGAGGTGAGCCTCGGGCTCGCCCCGGCCGTCATCGGCCAGCTGTACGCGAGCCTGCCCGAGATCCAGAGCACGGGCACCTCGATCCTCGTCGTCGAGCAGGACGTGCGGCAGGCGCTCGCCGTCAGCGACGAGGTGCACTGCCTTCTGCAGGGCGCCACCTCGCTCGCCGGCAGCGGCTTCACCATGGACGAGATCTCGGCCGCCTACTTCGGCGCCGGCGTCGCGCACGTCACCCCCACCGGCACCATCACCACGCTCGACGCGGCAGAACTGGAGGAGTCGTGAACCTGCTCGATCCGATCGTGCAGGGGGTGCTGCTGGGCGGCCAGTACGCCCTCTTCGCCGCGGGCCTGTCGCTGCTGTTCGGCGTCATGCGGCTCGTCAACCTCGCGCACGGCGACGTCGCCGTCATCGCGAGCTACGGCATGCTGCTCGTCGTCAACGTCTTCGCCGTCTCCCCCGTCGTCGCCCTCGTCGTCGTCGCCCCGCTCACCGCCCTCGCCGGCTGGGTGCTGCAGCGGTTCCTGCTGCAGCGCACTCTCGAGGCCTCGCCCCTGCCGTCGCTGCTGGTGACCTTCGGATTGTCGATCATCATCCAGAACCTGCTGCTCGTCACGCAGTCGGCCGACCAGCGCCGCCTCACGCTCGGCGCCTTCGACACGGCCTCGATCAGCCTGCCCTTCGGGCTGCAGATCGGGCTGCTGCCGCTGACGATCTTCGTGCTCGCGGTCGGGCTGCTCGCCGCGCTCTCCCTCGTGCTGCAGCGCACCCCGTACGGACGGCTCATCCGCGCCGTCAGCGACGACGCCGAGACGGTCGCCCTCAGCGGCGTCGACCCGCGCCGCATCTACGCGACGGCGGCGGCGATCGCGTTCGGGCTCGTCGCCATCGCGGGCTTCAGCTCGGGCATCCAGAGCTCGTTCAATCCCTTCTCGGGCTCGCTGCTGCTCATCTTCGCCTTCCAGGCGGTCATCATCGGCGGACTCGGCAACCTGTGGGGCACGCTGCTCGGCGCCATGATCCTCGGGCTCGCGCAGACCATCGGCGGCTCGTTCTTCCCCGCCCAGCAGGTGCTCATCGGGCACCTGGTGTTCCTCGTCTTCCTCGCGGTGCGGCCGCAGGGCCTGCTGAAGGGATCGGCCACCTCATGAGCATCCCGACCCTCACCGATCGCCCGACGGCGGCGGGCTTCCGCGTCACGCGCTGGTCGCGCAGCTCCGTCGTCGGCACGAGCCTGCTCGGCCTCGTCGTCGTCGTGCTCGCCGCGCTGCCCTACCTCGTGGGGCTCGCGACGATCCAGTCGCTCGTGAGCCTGTTCATCCTCGTCATCCTCGCCTCGACCTGGAATCTGCTCGCCGGCTACGGCGGCATGCTCTCGATCGGGCAGCAGGCCTACATCGGCATCGGCGCCTACGGGCTCGTGCTCATCGCCGACCTCGTCGGGCTCGACCCGTTCCTCGCCGTGCCCGTCGCGGCGCTCATCGCCGCGCTCGTCTCCATCCCGATCTCGTTCCTCGCCTTCCGGCTCGTCGGCGGCTACTTCGCGATCGGCACCTGGGTCATCGCCGAGGTGCTGCGCCTCACCGTCTCGCAGGTGCCCGAGCTCGGGGCCGGGTCGGGCATCTCGCTCTCGGCCCTCAGCGGGCTCGACCGCATCCTGCGCATCGCCACCGTCTACTGGTGGGCGCTCGCGGTGCTCGTCATCGTCGTCGTCGCCTGCGTGCTCTTCGCGCGCTCGCGCGGCGGCCTCGCCCTCACCGCCGTGCGCGACGACCCCGTGGCCGCCGCCACCTCGGGCATCGACGTGCAGCGCTCGAAGCGCATCGTCTTCGTCGCGGCCGCCGCGGGCGCGGGCGCGGCGGGCGCCCTGCTCGCGCTCTCGACCCTGCGCGTGCAGCCGAACGCGGTCTTCAGCGTCGAGTGGAGCGCCTTCATGATCTTCATCGTGCTCATCGGCGGCCTCGGCACGCTCGAGGGCCCGCTCATCGGCGCGATCGTCTTCTTCGTGCTGCGCGAATCGCTCGCCGACTACGGCTCGACCTACCTCATCGTGCTCGGCGTGCTCGGCGTGCTGTTCGTGCTGTTCGCCCGCCGCGGTCTGTGGGGGCTCGTGCAGCGGCGATGGGACGTGTCGTTGTTCCCGACGGGGTACCGGGTGGCGGCGGTCGACGCGGGGCGGTCGCGACGACGCTGAGCGCCGCCATACTGGGCGCATGACCGAGCCCGACCGCATCCGCGAGGACCACCACCGCGACGGCACCCTGAAGGCCCGGGGCGGGATGCTCGGCGACGAGCTGCACGGGGCGTGGCAGTGGTGGCGGGCGGACGGCTCGCTCATGCGCTCCGGCTCGTTCGACCGCGGGCGCCAGGTCGGCGAGTGGACGACGTACGACCGGCACGGCGCTGCGGCGCGCACGACCTCGTTCGGGGAGTAGCGCGCGGCGGGCATCCCGCGCCGCCTCAGCGAAGGCCTCGCCCGCGAGAGAGGTGCACGAACTCCTGCAGAACGGCGCCGAACGCGCCCGAAGGCGTGCTGGAGGGCCGTTCTGCAGGAGTTACGGCACGCGACCGTCAGCGCAGGGCGACGACGATCTTTCCGCGCACCGTCCGCGCCGCGAGCCGGCCCATCGCCGGACCCACCTCGGCCAGCGGGGCGACCTCGTCGACGGCGGGCGCCAGCCGCCCCGCCGCGACCTCGGCGAGCAGCTCGGCCACGTCGGCGGCGCTCTCGCGCTGGGTCACCGAGGTGACGCGGTACCGCACCCACGGGTTGAGCAGCAGCGCCCGCAGCTGCCGATCGAAGCCCTCGAGCACGGGCCCGCCGACGTGGTCGGCGCCGACGATGACGAGGGTTCCGCACGGGGTGAGGGCCCGCCGCAGCACGTGCAGCGCGCGCCCGTCGGCGGTGTCGATGACGAGGTCGTAGCGGCCCCAGTCGGCGGGCTCGCGCACGGCGCGGTGGTCGATGACGCGCTCGGCGCCGAGGCCGCGCACGAACGAGGCCTTCGCGGCGCTCGCGAGCCCCGTGACGCGCAGCCCCCGCGCGACGGCGAGCTGGGTGAGGAACGAGCCCACTCCCCCGCCGGCGCCGATGATCAGCACACGGGCACCCGCCCGCACCTCGCCCGCGGCCCGCAGCGCCTGCAGCGCGGTGCCGGCCGAGACCGGCAGGGTCGCCGCCTGGGCCATCGTGACGCCGTCCGGGATGCGCGCCGCGCGATCCGCCCGCGCGACGACGTACTCGGCCATGGCCCCCGGCGCCGTGCCGGCCACGCGGTCGCCGACGACCAGGTCGCGCACGCCCTCGCCGACGCCCTCGACGACTCCGGCGTAGGCGAGCCCGATGATCGGCTGCCGAGGGCGGCGCCGCCCGAGCACGGCCCGGATCATGAGGGGGCGGCCGCGCATGAGGTGCACGGTGCCGGCGTCGGGGCTCACGGCCTCGACGCGCACGCGCACCGTGCCGGGGCGCACCGCGGGGACGGGCAGCTCGACGGTGTCGAGCACCTCGGTCTCGCCGTAGCCGTGCTGCACGACGGCGCGCATCGTGGCGGGAAGGTCGGCGGCGGAAGCGGGGGTGGGCTGGGTCTCGGTCATGATTCGGCTCCTGCCGGGTACTGGAACACCGCGTCGAGGGGCACCTCGAACACGCGGGCGATCTGGAAGGCCATCTCGAGGGAGGGCGAGTAGCGCCCCTGCTCGATGGCGATGACGGTCTGGCGGGTGACCCCGATGCGCCGGGCGAGCTCCGCCTGGGTCATCTCGTCGGCGGCGAAGCGCAGGGCGCGGATGCTGTTGGTGACGCTCGTGGGCTTCACCATGCGGGCATGACCCCGCGGTAGAGGGCGATGCGCGCGCCGACCTCGACGAGCCCCGAGACGACGAAGGCCAGGTAGATCGTGTTGGCGATCCAGAACGGGTCGGCCTCGAGGAGGGCGAGCGCGAGCGCTCCCAGCACTCCGATGGTCATGAAGGCGCGCGAGGAGTGCGAGGCCCGCACGCTGATCTGCTTGTCGCGCTGGTCGCTCGTGAGCCCGTCGCGGCGCGTGATGATGCTCACCGCGATGGTGACGAGGATGCCCGCGACGATGGCCGCGCCGATGCTCCACAGCAGCGCATCGGCGTAAGGCGTGTCGGCGAGCTCGCCGCCGGCCGCGCGGCCCAGCACGACCGCGACGTACACGGCGTACGCGATGACTCCCACGATGAGCGCGACCCACGCGCCCTTCTCCTCGAACGCCATGAGGGGCATCCCTTCGTCGATCGGCATGTCAAGAATTCCTGACATGCTGAAGGTAAAGCAGATCGCACACCGTGTCAAGAATCATTGACATTCCGAATCGGGTGGATGCGCGGCGAGCGCTCGGCGACGCCGCCCAGCCCGCGCCGATACGGTCGAGGGATGACCGAATCGACGACCTCGACTCCGTTCCACTCCCTCGAGAACTACATCGCGCTGCCGCGCGTGGAAGGCCTCGCGCTCTCCCCCGACGGCGAGCGCGTCGTGCTCACCGTCGCGACGCTCTCCGCCGACGGCACGCGCTACGAGCGCTCGCTGTGGCAGGTGCCCGCGCGCGGTGAGGGCGCGCCCCGCCGCCTCACCCGCTCGGCGAAGGGCGAGGCCGGCGTCGCCTTCACCCGCGACGGCGACGCGCTCTTCGTCTCCGGCCGCCCCGACGCCGAAGCCGAGAAGGAGCACGACGCGAGCCAGCTCTGGCTGCTGCCCGCCGGCGGCGGCGAGGCCCGCGCGATCACCCGGCTCGGCGGCGGCGTGAGCGGCGTGGCCGCGACCGCGCTCGACGCCGACACCGTCGTGATCGCCGCCGACCTGCTGCCGAGCTCGACCGGCGTCGAGGACGACGCGGCGGCCCGAGCCACCCGCAGCGAGAAGAAGATCGCCGCGATCCTGCACGAGACCTACCCCGTTCGCTACTGGGACCACGACCTCGGCCCCGCCGAGCCGCACCTGCTCGCCCTCGACCTCGAGGGGCTCGCGGATGCGCTGCCCGACCGCGCGCCCGACGCCGCGGACACCGACGGCGACGACGCCGACACGAGCGACGCCGCCCCCACCCCCTACCCCGCGCACCTCCCCGCCCCGCGCGACCTCACCCCGCAGCCCGGCCGCACGGCCGACACGGCCGGCCAGGCCCTCACCCCCGACGCCCGCACCCTCATCGCCGCCTTGCGCGTGCCGAGCCGCGGCCTGCCGCGAATCGAGATCGTCGCGATCGACGTCGCGACGGGCGAGCGCCGCACCCTCTTCGGCGAGGAGGGCGTGCACTTCGAGTACCCGACGATCAGCCGCGACGGCACGGCGCTCGCCTACCTGCGCGCCCCGTTCAGCACCCCCGAGGGCCCCGGCGACCAGGAGCTCTGGATCGCCGACGTCGACGGCTCGAGCCCCCGCCGCCTCGCCGAGGGCTGGGACCGCTGGCCGGCCGAGTTCCGCTTCGCCCCCGACGGCGCCTCGCTCGTCGTCGCGGCCGACCACGACGGCCGCGGCCCGGTGTTCCGCGTGCCGACCGACGGCGGCGCGGTCGAGCAGCTGACCCACGACCACTTCTCGTACACGGGCATTCAGGTGGATGCCCGCACCGGCGACATCGTCGCCCTGCGCTCCTCGTGGCAGGCCCCGGCGCACCCCGTGCGCATCGACGCCGGAACCGGCGAGGTGAGCGTGCTCGCGAGCCCCGCCGCTCCGACGCCCGAGGTCGGCACGATGACCGAGGTCGAGACTCTGGCTGCGGACGGGTCGCGCGTGCGCGCCTGGCTGCTCACCCCCGAGGGGGCCAGTGCCGAGCATCCCGCGCCCCTTCTGCTCTGGATCCACGGCGGCCCGCTCAACAGCTGGAACGCGTGGAGCTGGCGCTGGGCGCCGCAGCTCGCCGTGGCCCGCGGCTACGCCGTGCTGCTGCCCGACCCGGCGCTCTCGACCGGCTACGGCCTGGACTTCATCGCCCGCGGCTGGAACTCCTGGGGCGAGAAGCCCTTCACCGACCTCATGTCGATCACCGACGCCGTCGAGCAGCGGCCCGAGATCGACGAGACCCGCACGGCCGCGATGGGCGGCTCGTTCGGCGGCTACATGGCCAACTGGGTCGCCGGGCACACCGACCGGTTCCGCGCGATCGTCAGCCACGCGAGTCTGTGGGCGCTCGACCAGTTCGGGGGCACGACCGACAACTCCTCGTACTGGACGAGCATCTTCAGCCCCGAGGGCCTCGACGCCAACTCGCCGCACCACGCGGTGGCCGACATCGTGACGCCCATGCTCGTCATCCACGGCGACCGCGACTACCGCGTGCCGATCGGCGAGAGCCTGCGCCTGTGGTCGGAGCTCACCGCGCACCACGGCGAGGAGGACGGCTCGACCGTCCACAAGTTCCTGTACTTCCCGGACGAGAACCACTGGATCCTCAAGCCGCAGCACGCGATCGTCTGGTACGAGACGGTCTTCGCCTACCTCGACCAGCACGTGCTCGGCGCCGAGTGGAAGCGCCCGGCGAACATCGGCTGACCGGGCGAGCGCGCGCCGGGCATCCCTCCCTCTGATCGGGGGTGGATGCTCGGCGCGCGCCGCCGTGCGCGGTCGCGCCTAGCGGCGCTCGACGATCTGCTTGCCGAGCGGCAGCAGCGCGACCGGCACCATCTTGATGTTGGCGATGGCGAAGGGGATGCCGATGATCGTGATGGCGAGCGCGACGGCGGAGACGATGTGGCCGATCGCCAGCCACCAGCCGGCGAGCACCACCCAGACGATGTTGCCGATGAGCGAGAAGCCGCCCGCGGTGGGCTTGTCGACGACGTC
Organism: Microcella flavibacter; assembly: GCF_012530535.1. Lineage (NCBI taxonomy): Bacteria > Bacillati > Actinomycetota > Actinomycetes > Micrococcales > Microbacteriaceae > Microcella > Microcella flavibacter. The sequence goes on along the minus strand of NZ_CP051299.1, from coordinate 952,223 downwards.
GCGGCCGAAGGGCCAGAGCGAGTAGACGGCGATGCGCCACGCCGCGATGCCCCAGGGGATCGTCACGATGAGGATGCACATGATGAGGGCGGCGAGGGCGTAGCCGAGGAACAGCCAGAAGCCCGACAGCACGAGCCAGATGATGTTGAGGAGGGTGCGCATGATCGCGCCAGTCTGACAGGCGCGGTCTGGCAGGCACGACGATGAGCCCGCCGAACGGGAGAGGGCGCAGGTGAGGGCGCGGGGTTCCTCAGTGCGTGACAGCGACCGGGGTGGAGATGGGGGGAATTGAACCCCCGTCCACTGCTGAGAGCCTGTGCCTTCTACGGGCGTAGTCTGCTGAGACGTTCTGCTCGGCTCCGGTGTTTGTTGCAGACCCCTACACCGACGAGCCCAGCCTCAGTGAAAGTCCCGCGTGCTCCTGAGACGCGCACACGCAGCAATCCTCCTTGATGACGCCAGGACCCGGGGCGGAGGCGAACCCGGACTGACGGACTTTCTACTCTGCCTTAGGCGGCGAGAGCGAAGTCGGTGCGCTTGGAATCGGCACCTGTTGTTTTCAGAGATCGTTAACGAGATAACCCTGAATCCTCGACCCGCTTCTCACAGAGTCGCAAGCAATGTCGAAACCGATCATCCCCGCGTGCACCGTCGCCGACTCCCCGCCCGTTCCGCGGACGGAACGATCGAGAGGCACGGCGATGAGTGGGTCGCTGTCACGCACTGTGGAGTTGTGATCGCCGGCCCGGGGTGACCCCGCATCGGCGCTCATGCACTGTTTCGAGTGCAGCCCTACAGTATAGGCCACCGCTGACAACGAGCCGCAGGAGCCCCGCATGCCCGAGACGATCATCACCGTGCAGGGCGCCGCCCGCGGCGAGTACGCCCCCGAGCGCGCCGTGCTGAGCTTCACGATCGCCGGGGACGGCCCTGAGCGCGAGCCCGTCGTCGCCGACGTGGCGGCCGCCCTCGAGCGCGTGACTGCCGCGCTCCGCGAGCACCACGACGCCCAGCGCGGCCCGGTCGCCGCCTGGTCGACCGATCGCCTCGCCGTCACTGCGCAGCGCCCGTGGAGCAGCACGGGCGAGCAGCTGCCCCTCGTGCACCGTGCGAGCGCCGGCGGCACCGCGACCGTCACGGGTCTCGACGCCCTGCCCGCGCTCGTCGACGCCCTCGCGGCCGAGCCGCTCGCCGCGATCGACGGCATCGAGTGGATGCTCGGCGAGGGCCGCCGCACCGCCGTGCTCACCGAGGTGCGCTCGCGCGCCGTGAAGGACGCCGTGACGAAGGCCACCGTCTACGCGCAGAGCATCGGGCTCGGGAGCGTCACCGCACTCGCCCTCGCCGACCCCGGCATGCTCGGCGACCAGGGTCAGGGCGAGGGTGCGAGCCCCCGCATGTCGCGCATCGCCATGATGGGCGGCGACTCCCGCTCCCCCGGCATCTCGCTGAGACCCGAGCTGATCGTCATCGAGGCGGCCGTCGACGCGCGCTTCGCGGCGCGATGACGGGCGGGCAGGCGGGCCGAACGATGGGACCGACGTCGGGCGGCCACGACGCGGTGGAGCGGGTGGCGCGGCTGCTCGCCCGTGCCGACCTCAGCGGGCTCCGGCCCGGGGTCGGGGGCATGCCGACGGACGAGTACCGACCCGAGGCGGAGGATCTCGTGCAGCGCGCGCGGCGGGCGCCGCTGACGGCCGACGACGTGCGGCAGGTCTGGGCGCACTGGTTCGACGACGCCCTGGAGGGGCATCCCGAATCGGAGCTGGCGCAGCTCGCCGCGCGCATCACCGTCACCGCCGCCCTCGACGGCCCGATGAAACGGCCGCAGCAGCCGTAGCGACGCCCTGCAAGGGACGGCGACGACCGCCGTACCGGGCGTTCAGTCCTCGGGCAGGCCCTCGGTGGCGCTCGGCGTGTTCGCGAGGGTTCCGGCCTTGCGGCCGCGCAGGTCGATGACGGCGAGCAGCAGCGCGAGGCCGACGAAGGTCAGGATGACGAAGGCCGCGTTGCGGAAGGCGTCCTGGTAGAGCATGAGCTCGCCGACGCTGCCCTCCTCGGCGTAGATCGTCACGTAGAACGCCGCCGTGGCCGCCGCGATGCCGACGGCGGTGCCGACGCGCTGACCGACCTGGCCGATCGAGCCGGCGACGCCGCCCGAGGTGACCGGCACGTCGGCGAGGGTGAGCGTCTGGTTCGGGGCGATGACGGCGCCGCCGCCCGCTCCGGCGATCGTCATGAAGGCGGCGACGACCCAGGGCGAGATCGCCGCGGGCAGCAGGAAGGCCGAGGCGAGCACCCCGCCGAACCCGATGACGACGCCGACGAGGCCGAGCACGACGATCGAGCGGCCGTAGGTGTTCACGACCTTGCCGCTGTACCAGCTGGTGACCGCCGAGGCGAGGGCGAAGGGGATGGTGACCATGCCCGCGTAGACCGGCTCGAGCCCGAGGCCGAACTGCAGGAACAGCGAGAGCGTCAGGAACGTCGCCGGCATCGCCGCGAAGTAGAACGTCGAGATGAGGATGCCGTTGCGGTAGCCGCCGATGCGGAACAGGGCGAAGTCGACGATCGCGGTGCGACCGCCCGCGGTGTAACGGCGCTCCCAGAGCACGAAGACGGTGGCGAGCCCGGCGAAGGCGGCGAGCCACCACCAGCGCGCCGGGTCGTCGCTCGGGGCGCCGGTCGTGAGCACGAAGGGCAGCATGAGGCTCAGCACCGTCGCGCCGAGGAGGGCGGTGCCGATGAGGTCGAGATCCTTCGCGGCCCCCGTCGTCGGCTGCGTGCGCGGCAGCAGCTTGTAGGCGAAGGGGAACAGCAGCAGCACGAGCGGCACGTTCATCCAGAAGATGAGCCGCCAGCCGTCCTCGGGGCCGCCGATGCCGATGAGAAGGCCGCCGAGGGTCGGTCCGAACGCCGTCGCGAGGCCGATGACGGCGCCGAAGACGCCGAAGGCCCGGCCGCGCGCGGCGCCGGTGAAGAGCTGCTGGATGAGCCCGAGCACCTGCGGCATGAGCAGACCCGCCGACACGCCCTGCAGGATGCGCGAGGCCGCGAGCAGCTCGACGGTCGGGGCTATGGCGCAGAACAGGCTCGCGAGCAGGAACACGACGAGCCCGATGAGGAACAGTCGACGGCGCGAGCTGAGGTCGCCCAGGCGCCCGGCCGGCACGAGCACGATGCCGAAGGCGAGCACGTAGCCGGCGACGATGAGCTGGATCTCGGTCGGCCCAGCCCCGAAGGCGAGCTCGATGGCCGGGATGCCGACGTTGACCTTCGAGAGGTCGAGGATCGTGAGCGAGGCGACGGCGACCGCCACCGCGAAGGCCTGCCAGCGGGTGCGGTCGGTGTAGCCGTCCTCCCCGATCGCGTCGTTCTCCGTGGCGGCGGTGTCGGCTCGTTGGGTCACGAACGGTGAGCCTACGCTCGACCCGCTGACCGGCCGCTCAGCGTCGCAGCCGGCGCTCAGTCGCCGAGGCGGTTGCGCCCGCGCATGGCCCGCTCGGCCTCGCGCTTGTCCTGCTTCTCGCGCAGCGTCTGCCGCTTGTCGTACTCGCGCTTGCCCTTGGCGACGGCGAGCTCGACCTTGGCGCGCCCGTCGACGAAGTAGATGCGAAGGGGCACGAGCGTGTAGCCGCCCTCCTTCGTCTTCTGGCTGATCTTGATGATCTGGGCCTTGTGCAGCAGCATCTTCCGCTTGCGCCGGGGCGGGTGGTTCGTCCACGTCGCCTGCGTGTACTCGGGGATGTGCACGGCGTCGAGCCAGGCCTCCCCGCCGTCGATGTAGCCGTAGCCGTCGACGAGGCTCGCGCGGCCCATGCGCAGCGACTTCACCTCGGAGCCGCTCAGCACGAGCCCGGCCTCGTAGGTGTCCTCGATGGCGTAGTCGTGCCGCGCCTTGCGGTTGGTCGCGACGACCTTCTCGCCGGTCTCCTTGGGCACGGTTCACCTCCGCCGAAATCGAATGGATGCTCGCCGCGGGCCGCGGCAGCCCTCCAGCATATCCGACCGGCGCCGAGCTGGCTGGGCGCGATCGGGTCGGATCAGACGCGCAGGTAGCGCGTGATCGCGACGTTCGCCGAGACGGCCGCGAGCACCGCGCCCGCACCCAGCAGCACGGGCACCACGAGCAGGGCATCCTGCAGCGTCACGAAGCTCGTCGTCGGCAACGTCTGCGACAGGTAGCCCTGCACGAAGAAGTGCACGATCGCGACGACGGCGCCGCCCGCCATGATCGATCCCAGGAGCGCGGCGACCACCCCCTCGATGATGAAGGGGGTCTGGATGAAGCGGTTCGAGGCGCCGACGAGGCGCATGATGCCGAGCTCTCGCCGCCTCGAGAAGGCGCTGAGCCGGATGGTCGTCGAGATGAGCAGCGCGGCCGCGACGAGCATGAGCGAGGCGATGCCGATGGCGGTGAAGCTCGAGGCGTTGAGGATGTCGAAGATGCCCTCGAGGTAGCTGCGCTGGTCGACGACGCTCTCGAGGCCCGCGATGCCGGTGAGGGCGTCCTGCAGGATCTCGGTCTGGGTCGGGTCGGAGAGGTTCACCCAGAACGCCTCGGGCAGCAGCTCGGGCGTGACGAGGTCGGCGATCGCGTTGCCCTCGAACTGCTCCTGGAAGTTCGCGAAGGCGAGCTCGCGATCCTCGAAGTAGAAGTCGTCGATGAAGGGCGCGAGGGTCTCGGATTCGAGCTGCGCCTCGACCTGCGCGATCTGGTCGGGCGTCGCGGCCTGGGTGTCGCAGCCGCCGGCCGTCGAGAACTCGGTGCACATGTAGACGGCGACCTGCGCGCGGTCGTACCAGTACGACTTCATCTGGTTGATCTGCGCCTGCAGCAGGATGGCCGTGCCGACGAAGGTCAGCGAGATGAAGGTCACGAGCACGACGGAGATGACCATCGAGAGGTTGCGGCGCAGGCCCTGACCAACCTCCGACATGACGAAGCCGAGCCTCATCGGGTGCCCTCCGGGGTCCAGTACGAGGGGGCCGGCTGCTCGGCCGGGCGCTCGTAGGGCGAGGCCGGGGCGGCCTGCGGGTCGAGGTGGATGGAGGGCGAGGAGCCGGAGGGGGCATCCTGCCGGATCGTCGGCACCGCCTGCGTGACGTAGGTGCCGCCGCGCTCGTCGCGGATGACGCGCCCGCCGACGAGCTCGATGACGCGGCGCTGCAGCCGGTCGACGATGCCGGCGTCGTGCGTGGCCATGACGACGGTGGTGCCGTTCTGGTTGATGCGCTCGAGCAGGGTCATGATGCCGAGGCTCGTCGTGGGGTCGAGGTTGCCGGTGGGCTCGTCCGCGAGCAGGATGGCCGGCTTGTTGACGACCGCGCGGGCGATGGCGACGCGCTGCTGCTCGCCGCCCGAGAGCTCGTGCGGGTAGCGCCCGCCCTTGCCCTCGAGGCCGACCATGGCGAGCACGTCGGGCACGACCTCGCTGATGAAGCCCTTGCTCTTGCCGAGGACCTGCAGCGTGAAGGCGACGTTGTCGGTGACGGTCTTGTTCGGCAGCAGGCGGAAGTCCTGGAAGACGACGCCGATGTTGCGGCGGAAGTACGGCACCTTGCGGGTCGAGATGCGCCCGAGATCCTGCCCGAGCACGTGGATCTGCCCGTTGTTGGGCCGATCCTCCTTGAGCACGAGCCGCAGGAACGAGCTCTTGCCCGAGCCCGAGGCGCCCACGAGGAACACGAACTCGCCGCTGAGCACCTCGATGCTCACGCCGTTGAGCGCGGGCTTGGAGTTGCCGCGGTAGACCTTGGTGACCTCATCGAATCGAATCATCGCCGGTCAGCCTAGGTGCGGGTTCGGGATGCCCGCGCAGCGACACCCGGAACGCCGAGTCCTCACATCTCGCGCCGCGCGGGCCCGCCGCCGCTGCGCGGGGCGCGCCGGCGGCTCAGGCCGCGGGCGTCTCGAGCTGCACGATGCCGACGACCGTGCCCTCGGGATCGCTGAACTCGGCGAAGCGCCCCCACGTCGGCATGTCGGCCGGCTCGGCCACGAGCTGGGCACCGGACTCGAGCGCGCGCGCGAGCACGGCATCCACGTCGTCGACCCGCAGGAAGACCCGCACGCCGAGGCCGCTCGGCCGGTAGCCGTCGCCCTGGCAGAGCGCGACCGCTCCCCCGGATTCGCCCGGCTCGTCGGGGAAGAAGGCCATCGTCAGCCCGCCGATGGTCTCGATGACGAGGTCGACGTCGAACACGGCGGAGTAGAAGGCGGCGGCCTGCACGAGGTCGGCCACGGGGATCTCGACGATCTCGGAGCGCGTCATGGCGCCACCCTAGGGGCGGGCGGCACGGCCGTAAAGGGCGGGGCGGGGCTCGGGGCTAGTCGTCCTGCGGGCGCTTGCGCCACTTGATGCCGGCGGCGATGAAGCCGTCGAGGTCGCCGTCGAAGACCGCGGTGGGGTTGTTGACCTCGTGCTCGGTGCGCAGATCCTTCACCATCTGGTACGGCGCGAGCACGTAGGAGCGCATCTGGTCGCCCCAGCTCGCGGTGATGGTGCCGGCGAGCTCCTTCTTCGTCGCGGCCTCCTGCTCCTTCTGGATGAGCAGCAGGCGCGACTGCAGCACGCGCATGGCGGCGGCGCGGTTCTGGATCTGGCTCTTCTCGTTCTGCATCGACACCACGGTGCCGGTCGGCAGGTGGGTGATGCGCACGGCGGAGTCGGTGGTGTTGACGCTCTGGCCGCCGGGGCCGGAGGAGCGGAAGACGTCGACGCGGATGTCGTTCTCGGGGATGTCGACCTCGAGCGTCTCGGGCATGAGCGGGATGACCTCGACGGCGGCGAAGCTCGTCTGGCGCTTGCCGGCGGCGCCGAAGGGGCTCATCCGCACGAGGCGGTGGGTGCCGGCCTCGACGCTGAGCGTGCCGAAGGCGTAGGGCGCGTCGATCTGGAAGGTCGCGCTCTTGATGCCGGCCTCCTCCGCGTAGGAGGTGTCCATGACGGTCGAGCCGTAGCCGTGCTTCTCGGCCCAGCGCAGGTACATGCGGAACAGCATGTCGGCGAAGTCGGCCGCGTCGACGCCGCCGGCGCCCGCGCGGATGGTGACGACGGCGGGGCGGTCGTCGTACTCGCCGTCGAGGAGGGTCTGCACCTCCATGTCGCCGAGGGTCTTCTCGATGGCCTCGAGCTCGGAGAGCACCTCGGCCGCGGCGTCCTCGTCGTCGGCCTCGCGGGCCATCTCGATGAGCACGTCGAGGTCGTCGAGGCGCTGGTCGAGCTCGACGATGCGGCGCAGCTCGGTCTGCCGGTGGCTCAGCGCGCTCGTCACCTTCTGCGCCTTGTCGGTGTCGTCCCAGAGGTCGGGCGCGCTGGCCTGCTCGCTCAGATCCTCGACGTCGGCGCGGAGGGCGTCGACGTCGACGACGGACTGGATGTCGCGGAAGGTGGAGCGGGCGGCGGCGATGCGCTCGGAGAAGTCCAGATCGATCATGTCGCGCCCAGCCTACCCGCGGGTTCGCGGGCTCACCCGGGCGTAGCATCGCCAGCGCCATGCCGATCGATGACCGTCCGTTCCGGTGGCGGTCGATCGCCGCCCCCGCGTTCGGCCCCACCCTGCTGTTCACGATCGGTGAGGGCGCGATCATGCCGCTCATCCCGGCGCTCGCGCTGCGGGTCGGCAGCGACCTCGCGGGTGCGGGCGTCGTCGCCGCGATGCTGCTCGTCGGCGTGCTGCTGGGCGACATCCCCGCCGGCTTCATCGTGGGCCGCATCGGCGAGCGCACCGCGATGCTCGGCGCCTCGGCGGTGGCGGGGCTCGGCATCGGCATCGCCCTGCTCGCGCCGAACGCCGTCGTGCTCGGCCTCGGCATGACCGTGCTCGGCATCGCGGCGGCGGTCTTCGGACTCGCCCGGCACGCGCTGCTGACGAGCGTCGTGCCGGTCGCCTACCGGGCCCGGGCGCTGTCGACGCTCGGCGGCGTGTTCCGGCTCGGCCTCTTCCTCGGGCCGTTCGCGGCCGCCGCGCTCGTCGCCGCGACGGGCGAGGTGGTGAGCATCCTGTGGTTCGCCCTGCTCATGTGCGGGCTCGTCGCCCTCAGCCTCGTCGCGCTGCCCGACCCGGAGCGGATCCTGCACCACCGCTCCACCCCCACCGGCGGCGGCGTGAGCCCCGCCGGAGTGTTCCGCACGATCGCCGACCGCCGCAGCGTGCTCGCCCGCCTCGGCGCCGCCGCGCTCGTCGTCTCGGCGCTGCGGGCGGTGCGCCAGGTGATCCTGCCGCTGTGGGCGGTGAGCATCGGGCTCGGCGAGGCCGAGACGGCGCTCATCATCGGCATCGCGGGCGGTGTCGACGTGGCGCTGTTCTACCTGGGCGGCTGGCTCATGGATCGCTTCGGCCGCCTCTACACCGCCGTGCCCTCGATGATCGGGCTGGGCCTCGGCCTCATCGGCCTGGCGCTCTCGGCCCTCGCCGCCGACCCGGTGCCGTGGTTCGTCGCCGTGGCGATCTGGCTGTCGCTCGCGAACGGCATCGGCGCGGGGATCCTCATGACCATGGGCAGCGACCTCGCGGGCCGCACGAACCCGGCGCCGTTCCTCGGCGCGTGGCGCTTCGTCATGGACTCCGGCTCGGCCGGCGCCCCGCTCGCCCTCGCCGGGCTCACCGCGCTCGGCGGCATCGCCGTCGGGGCGGGCGTCTTCGGCGTGGTCGGCCTCATCGGGGCCGGGATGCTCGCCTACTACATCCCCCGCCAGCTGCCCCGCGGGGAGTAGGCGCGGGCGTCGCGCTCAGCGCGCTCGCGCCGAGGGGTTGCTCGCCCGCGCGGGTCAGTCGCGGTGCTGATCGGCGCTCGGCGGGGCGATGTACTGCTGGTCGCCGTCGTGCCGGGGCTGCTCGGGCTGCTCGCCTTCTGGCCGGGGCTGCTCGCCGTCGCGCTGCTCCGGCTGCTCCTGCTGCTCCTGCTCGGCCTCGATGTGCTCGGCGCGCTCTGCCGGGGCGGGCTCGCCGTCCGCGGTCGGCGCGCTGGAGGCGCTCGCGCCGCTCGGCACCGACGGGCTGCTCGCGTCGGAGTCGGCGCTGCCCGCCGAGGCGGGGCTGTCGGCCGAGGCGGGGCTGCCCGCGCTGCCCGCCGAGGCGGGGCTCGACGCCGCGGCGTCCGTGGGGGCGCTGGCGGAGACCTCGAGCGGCATCTCGGCGGCCATGCGCACGGCCGGGTGAGCGTCGGGGTCGGCGGCGACGGGCTCGGCGGCGACCATGGGGGCCTCCGGGTGCGGGATCTCGGTGAAGGCCGAGGAGGGCAGATCCTTCTCGTCGTTCACGATGCCGGCGACGATGCGGGCGGCGACGCCGGCGGGGTCGTAGCCGGTGGGGAACTTCGGCGTCTCGCCCGCGATCGGGTGGCGGGAGAGCTCGGTCTCGGTGTGCCCGGGGCGAGCATCCATGACGCGGATGCCCTGCCGACGCAGCTCGCGGGCGGCGACCGAGTGGAACGCGGCGACGGCGGTCTTGACGGCGGAGTACGCGCCGAGTCCGGCGGTCGGGTTCTCGCTGACGACGCCGCTGAGGGTGACGATGAAGGGGGTGCCGCCGTCCTGCTTCGCGTGCTCGAGCGCGGGCACGGCCGCGCGGAGGACGCGCATGGGGGCGAGGGCGTTGACCGTCCAGAGCTGGTCGAGGGTGGCGTCGCTCGTGTCGGCGACGGGCCCGAAGGCGACGACGCCGGCGGCGTTGATGACGCCGTCGAGGCGGCCGTGCGCCATGACGGCGAGGGCGACGAGGGTCTCGGGCAGCTCGGGGTCGCTGAGGTCGCCGGCGATGTGGGTGCCGGCGATGCCGAGCTCGTCGAGGGCCTGCTGCGAGCGGGCGGTGAGCGTGAGGTTCGCGCCGGCGTCGGCGAGCTGCCGGGCGATGTGCCGACCGAGCCCTCCGGTCGCGCCGATGATGAGGATCGAGGACCCAGCCAGTTCAGCCATGGCGTCACACTATCCACATCCTGCTGGAACTCTTGGCGCGCGGTCAGGCTTCCTCCCAGCCGCCGTCTGCGGCCGAGCCGGCTCGCGATCGACCGCGGCGTGCCGTCGCCGCGCGCGGCTCAGCCGATGACGCTGCGGCCGACCGTCGTCACGTCGAGGCGGATGCCCTCGGGCACGAAGAGCGTCACGACCGGCGGGCGCCAGAAGCTCGATAGCTGCACCGTCGCGCTCGTGCCGTCGTCGCTCGCGGCGCGCTCGAGCTGCAGCCCCTCGAAGCCCTGGATCGGCGCCTCGGTGAGGTACCGCTCGACGGCGTCGCGCACCGCGGCGTCGTCGAGCGGCGGGCGCGCGACCTCGCCGTTCGGCGCGAGGGTCAGGTCGCTGAGCTCGTACGCCTCCGCTCCGGCGAGCGCCGCGCCGTCGGCGAGGGTGAGCAGGCGCTTGCGCTCGAGGTACAGGCTCGTGGCGGCGGTGACGAGCAGCACGACGAGGAGCGCGAGCGCGCCGTACCCGGCGACGAGCGGCAGGATCGAGCCCTCGTCGTCGCGGCCGCGGCGCAGCATCCCGATCACGGGCTCGCCCCCCAGAAGCGCGAGACCTGCTGCGTCGCCGTCGCCTCGATCGGCACGGAGAGCGGCACGCGCAGCTCGAGCACCGGCGGCACGAGCGGCAGCGGCACGTCGACCGCGACGTCGACGGTCACCCAGCCGCTGCGGGTGTGGCAGACATCGGGGCGGGGCGCGCACCGGATGCTCAGCGCGGGCCGCCCGTCGACGCCGTGGTCGTCGAGCGCCAGGTCGAGGGCCCGCGCGGCCGCGGCCCGGCCCGCCTCATCGCTCGGCGCCTGCACGTAGACGCGCGCCGCCTGACGAGCCGCCCCCTCCGTCGCGAGCGAGGCGGACTGGATGGCGGAGAGGGTGAGCACGAGGTAGACGAGCGGCACGAGCAGCAGCAGCCCCGTGGTGATGAACTCGAGCGAGGCCGAGCCCTCGTCGGCGCGGGCGGCACCGGCCAGGCGCGCGGCACGGGCTCGCGCGGCCTCAGCGCAGCGGCTCGAGTGCGGCACGGCCCGAGACCTCCAGGGTTCCGTCGAGGCCGGCGAGCCCGACGAGCGGCAGCGGCGAGCGCACGGAGACGGTGACGATCGGGATCTCGCCGCTCTCGTCGAGCGCCACGGAGACGTCCCGCGCGTAGCCGGGGCCGAGCGCGGTCTGGATGAGCTCGCGGCTGCGCTCGACCCCCTCGGCGAGCGAGCTGTCGGCGAGCGCCGCGTACCGTGCGCCCTCGGCCGCCGCGTCGATGAGGGTGGAGCGCACGTGCAGGGCGAGCGCGACCTGCAGCACCGAGAGCGTCACCACCGTCAGCAGCACCCCGACGAGCGTGAACTCGACCGGAGCCGAGCCGCGATCATCGGCGAGCGACCACCGGCGCATCAGAACCCGGTGACCCGCTCGATCGCCTGCTCGAAGACCCCGCTGAGCGCCGGGCCGGCGAGCGCCCAGATCACGATGACGAGGCCGGCCGTCATGAGGGTGATGAGCACCCAGCCGGGCACATCCCCGCGATCCTCGGTCGACAAGCGGTCCATGATCCTGCTCGAGCGCGACATGACGCATCCTTCCGTTCCGGGTGACAGAGGGATGATGGAGGCGGGGCAGGAGCGGAGGCGGTCGCTCTCCACAGCGCCGGACGCACAGGATGTCCGTCCTGCACGGTCGACGGACCGACGCGCCGGCGCGCTCCGTCCGCGGTCGGCGTGTCGCCGCGGCGACCGCGCCACGCGGACACCGGCTCAGCGCACCCGGCTCCCTGCAGGCAGGTCCCGCGCCCTGGGACGGTCTCGACCGCGTCAGAAGCCGAGCTGCAGCACCATGAGCCCGGGGAAGACCGCGAAGAGCACCGTGACCGGCAGGATGAGGAACACGAGCGGCACGAGCATGGCGACCTCGCGCGTTCCCGCGGCTTCGAGCAGCAGGCGCTTCGACTCGTCGCGGGCGTCGAGCGCGTGAGCGCGCAGCACTTCGGCGAGCGGCGTGCCGCGATCGAGCGCGGCGAGCACCTGGTCGATGAGCCGCGACACCGCGGGGATCTGCAGGTCGTCGCGCATCTCGGCGAGGCTCGCCGTCAGCGCCTGCCCGGCGGCCGTGCGCTGCTCCACCCGCGACAGCTCCCCCGCGAGCTCGCCCGATCCGGTCGAGGCCGCGCGACGGATCGCATCGTGGATGCTCTCCCCCGCCGCGACGCTGAGGGCGAGGAACTCGACCACCGTCGGGAACTCCTGGGCGATGCGCGCCACTCGTCGGCGGGCGGTGCGCGCGAGCAGGGCATCCGTCAGCGCCACGCCGGCGATGAGCCCGCCCACCGCCCCCGCGATGCCCGCCGGGATCATGGCGAGCCCCTGGCGGCCCGCGACGAGCCCGACGGCGAGACCCGCCGCCGCGCCGAGCACCGCGCCCACGAGCTGCCGGGTGCGATGGCTGCCGACGGCCGCGAGCGAGCCGCTCTGGCGCAGCCGGGTGCGGATGACCGCCTCGCCGCCGAAGACCGTCTCGATGGTGCGGAGCGCCCCGTCGACGAGCGGGGAGGTCATCGCGCCGAGCACGGGCAGCGGGTCGACGCGGCGATCGCGCAGCAGCTCCCGCGCCTCGGCGGACATGTCGACGAGGTAGGGCGCGAGCCGGGCGGTGAGCCGGGGTCGGCCGAATCGAGGGACCAGCGAGACGAGCATCCACAGGCCGAGCCCCAGGGACGCGCCCGCTGCGAGGGCGAGGGCCATCGACGTCGTCATCGGAACCACCGCCCCTCCTCGGGCAGTCGCCCGAGCGCGAGCATGAGCCGGTAGGCGATGAGCGTCGCGCCGAGGCCGCCGACGATGAGCGCGGCGCCCGTGGGCGAGTTGTAGGCCGCGGCCGCCTCGGGGCGGGTGCCGAGCAGCAGCAGCACGATCCAGGGTGCGGCGACGCCGAGCCGGGCCGCGTTGCGCACCCACGACTGGCGCGCGTCGACCTCGGCCCGCACGGCGGCATCCGACCGCAGGTACTGGGCGAGCGAGCGCAGCACGCCGGGCAGCTCGGTGCCGCCGACCTCGCGCGCCATGCGCAGCGTCTCGATGATGCGATCGGCGACCGGATCGGCCAGCGCCGTCTTGAGCGCGTCGAGCGAGTCGCCGAAGCGCGCGGTCGACGTCCACTCGCGACGGAACTGCCGGAACGGCCCGCGGACCGCATCAGGGGCCGTCTCGCCGAGCGCTCCGATCGCCTCGGGCAGTCCGAGCCCCGCCCGGATGCCCGACACGAGGTGATCGACGACGTCGGGCCACACCCCGCGGAGCGCCCGGCGCCGCGCGGCCGCCCGAGCCCGCAGGCCCACGATGGGCAGCACCCCCGCCACGATCGCCGCGACCGGCACGAGCGGCAGCACCGGCACGATGACGAGCACTGCCCCGGCGGCGACGAGGGCGAGCACGAGCATCACGACGACGAGGACGACGGGCGAGACCGTCGACAGCCCCGCCCGGGCCAGGAGGTCGGCGAGCGCGCCGGCCCCGCGCCGTTCGCGCGGCGGATCGGCCCGCGGCCAGAGCCACGGCGAGGCGATGAGCAGCGTGCCGGCGGCCATGAGGAGCGCGGCGATCACGGTCATGCCGCCGCCCCCGCACCGCGGTCGGCGAGCCCGACGGCGGCGAACTTCTCGGCGCGGGGCGGTGCCGCGCCCGTCGCCGTGAGGACGCCGTCGACGAGCCGGAACAGCGTCTCGGCCTCGACGATGCCGTCGGCGTGACGCCCGGTCGGGGCCACGATCTCGGCGACGCGCCGGCGCCCTCCGGCCACGAGCTCGCAGTGCACGACGACGTCGATCGCGCTCGCGACCGTCGGCACGACGAAGGAGGCGTCGATGTTGCGGCCGGCCAGCAGGGGCAGCGTCGAGAGCTTCGTGAGGGCATCCCGCGCGCTGTTGGCGTGGAGCGAGCACATGCCCGGCAGTCCGCTGTTCAGTGCGATGAGCAGGTCGAGGGATTCCGCCTCGCGCACCTCGCCGACGATGAGGCGGTCGGGGCGCATGCGCAGGGCCTCCTTGATGAGGCGCCGCAGGCTGATCTCGCCGGTGCCCTCGAGGTTGGGGCTGCGGCACTGCATGGCGACGCAGTCCGCCGCCGTGAGGTCGAGCTCGAAGGTCTCCTCGACCGTGACGACGCGCTCCTCGGGCCGGGCGCTCGACAGGAGCGATCCGAGCATCGTCGTCTTGCCCGACTGGGTCGCGCCCGAGACGAGGATGTTGCAGCCGGCGAGCACGGCGGAGCGCAGGAAGGCCGCGGCGGGCGGCGTGAGCGAGCCAAGCTCGACGAGGCGCTCGAGCGAGCGGATGCGCTGCGAGAACTTGCGCACGTTGACGGCCCAGTGGCTGCGCGTGACGTCGGGGATGACGACGTGCAGGCGCGAGCCGTCGGGGAGCGAGGCGTCGACGAACGGGGAGGAGAGGTCGACGCGGCGCCCGGTGGCCTGCAGCATGCGCTCGACGAGCGTGCGCACCTCGTCGTCGGTGAGCCGCAGCGGCAGCTGCTCGCTCACCCCCGCTCGGGCGATGAAGATCGCGTCGGGCCGGTTGATCCAGATCTCCTCGACGGTCGGATCGTCGAAGTAGGGCTGCAAGGGGCCGTAGCCGGTGAGGCCGGCGAGCACCTGGCCGAAGGCGGCCGCCTCGTCGGGGATGCGCGGCAGGCTGCCCGAGAGGGAGCGCTCGGCGTAGCGCAGCAGCTCCTCGCGGATGAGGCGCTCAGCGCCCTCCGGGTCGCGCCGCAGATCGAGCCGTTCGGCTCGCACCCGCTCGCGGACCCGGTCGGTGATGGCGGAGACGGCGGTCGACATGCGCGACATCATGCGCAATCGGCGGGCGGGCATCCACCGCTCTGTCCACAGCGCACGGCGGCCGCGCTCGGGCAACCCCCGAACCTGGTGGATCGATTCCTGGACGACGGGTTTCGGATATGTGACACTCTGAAACGAGTTCGCACGAAACCCGTGCGTTCCACCCCGGAATGTGGTTTCCTCATTCCAGTCCACCCGAGGACCACCCCCGCGACGCGACGATGCGCGCACCCGTCCGCCCCCTCGCTCGCACCCCGAACGGCCGCCCGTGAACCCGATGATCCTGCGCCTGCAGCTCGACGCTCAGCCCGCGCTGAACCTCGACTGGCTCGTCACGCCGCTCATCATCATCATCGGCATCGGCACCATCGTCGTCGTCGCCTGGCTCTGGCGGCTCGGGCACGGACTGCACGACGTCACCGAGCACCACGCTGAGGAGCCCGTGCGCCTGCGGCTGCGGCCCCGCCGCGACCACCGGCCCGCGCGCCGCCCGCGCACGCGTAGCCGCCGGTAGCGCCGCGCGGCGCGGGCACAGCACGACCCTGCCAGGCTGAGCCCGTGACCCGAACCCCCGCACTCGCGCCCTCCCGTGCCCGCGCCGTGCATCCTGCCGCCGTCGTCTCGGCCTCGCTCGCCCCCGTGTTCTTCATCGGCGGCACGATCGTCGCCGAGCTCGCCTGGCCGGGCTTCGATCCGGTGAACCAGACCATCAGCGAGCTGGCGGCCGGGGATGCCCCCACGCGGGTCTTCATGACCGCGATGTTCGTGCTCACCGGCCTCTGCCACCTCGTCACCGCCGTGCTCGTGCCCGCCATCGGGCTGATCGGGCGCCTCTCGCTGGGCCTCGCCGGCGTCGCACTGTGGGCCGTCGCCGCGTTCCCGCTGCCGACCGTCGAGACCACCTCGGCCGCGCACTACTACTCGGCGATGGTCGGGTTCATCGCGCTCGCCGCCTGGCCGTTCCTCGGCATGCGGCGCGCTCCCGACGCTCCGTGGCTGCTGCGCCCGCTCGGCGCCACCCTCGGCACGCTGCTGCTCGGCGGGCTCTGCATCGGCTTCGCGCAGCTCGAGGCGATGGACGGGCCGTTCATCGGGCTCTCGGAGCGGGTGGCCGCGAACACCGAGTCGGTGTGGCCGCTGCTCGTCGTGCTCGCGCTGCTCGCGCGCGGGCGGCGCGCGTCCCGCAGCTGAGCGCGCTCAGCGCGTCCCGCCCGAGTGCACCGCACGCGACCGCGCGCCGAGGAGTATCCGCCGCCGGGCGGCCACCACAGCGCCCGGCGGCGGACGTGCGTCCGCTGGAATCCCTAGGCGTGCGGGATCAGCGTGTACTTGGTGACGAGGTACTCGTCGATGCCCTCGAGGCCGCCCTCGCGGCCGATGCCCGACTGCTTGACGCCGCCGAACGGCGCCGCGGCGTTCGAGACGACGCCCGCGTTGAGGCCCATCATGCCGGTGTCGAGGCGGTCGATCATGCGCATGCCGCGGCGCAGATCCTCAGTGAAGACGTAGCTCACGAGGCCGTACTCGGTGGCGTTGGCGAGCTCGACCGCCTCGTCCTCCGTGTCGAAGGGCACGATCGCGAGCACGGGGCCGAAGATCTCCTCCGTCAGCAGGCGGCTGCCGCGCGGCACGTCGGTGAGCACGGTGGGCGGGTAGAACGAGCCCGCGCCCTCGGGCAGCGCGCCGCCCGTCGCCAGCGAGGCGCCCCGGTCCACAGCATCCCGAACCAGCTCGTGCGAGCCGTCGACGGCCGCGTCGTTGACGAGCGGGCCGATCGTGACGCCCTCCTCGGTGCCGCGGCCCATGCGCATGGCCTGCACGCGCTCGGTGACGCGGCGGCCGAACTCCTCGACGACGCCGCGCTGCACGAGGAACCGGTTCGCCGCCGTGCAGGCCTGGCCGATGTTGCGGAACTTCGCGAGCATCGCGCCGTCGACCGCCTTGTCGAGGTCGGCGTCGTCGAAGACGACGAAGGGCGCGTTGCCGCCGAGCTCCATCGAGGTGCGCAGGATGCCGTCGGCGGCCTGCTTCATCAGCTGGCGGCCGACGCCGGTCGAGCCGGTGAACGAGAGCTTGCGCAGGCGCGGGTCGGCGATGATCTCGGCCGAGAGCTTCGAGCTGCTGGACGTCGTGACGACGTTGACGACGCCCTTCGGCAGGCCGGCCTCCTCCAGCAGCTTCACGAAGTAGAGGGTCGTGAGCGGCGTGAGCGCGGCGGGCTTGACCACCGAGGTGCAGCCGGCGGCGATCGCGGGCGCGATCTTGCGCGTCGCCATCGCGAGCGGGAAGTTCCACGGCGTGATGAGGAACGCCGGGCCCACGGGCTTGCGCGAGACGACCATCGTGCCGGTGCCCTCGGGGTTCTGGCCGTAGCGGCCCGAGATGCGCACGGCCTCCTCGCTGAACCAGCGCAGGAACTCGCCGCCGTAGCCGACCTCGCCGCGCGCCTCGGCGAGCGGCTTGCCCATCTCGAGGGTCATGAGCAGGGCGAACTCGTCGGCGCGCTCCTGCATGAGGTCGAACGCGCGGCGGAGGATCTCGCCGCGCACGCGGGGGGCCGTGGCAGCCCACTCCGCCTGCACCTCGGCAGCGGCATCCATCGCGCGCGTGCCGTCGGCGACGGAGGCGTCGGCGATCTCGACGAGCGTCGCGCCCGTCGAGGGGTCGCTCACGGCGAGCGTCTTGCCGCCCTCGGCGTCGACCCACTCGCCGCCGATGAAGAGGCCGGTGGGGACCTTCGCGAGGAGGTCGGATTCGCTGATCATGGGATGCCTAACGTCGGTCGATGCGGATCGGTCGGATCGGGGCGCGGGATGCTCGGCCGCGCTAGTTCGCGGCGAGCGCCTCGGCGAGCACGCCGAGACCCTCGCGCAGCAGCTCGTCGCTGATCGACAACGGCGGCAGCAGGCGGAACACGTTGCCGTCGGTGCCGCAGGTGAGCACGATGACGCCGTTCATGTGGCAGTGCTTCGCCACGGCGGCGGTGAGCGCCGCATCCGGGGCGCCGTCGGCGGTGACGAGCTCGATCGCCATCATCGCGCCGCGACCGCGGATGTCGCCGATGCGGGCGTCGCCGGCCTGCAGCTCGCCGAGCACCTCGGTCATGATCGCTCCGAGCTCGGCGGCGCGGCTCAGCGAGTCGTTCGCCTCGTAGCTGTCGAGGGTCGCGAGCGCCGCGGCCGTCGCGATGGGGTTGCCGCCGTAGGTGCCGCCGAGACCGCCGGTGTGCGGAGCATCCATGATCTCGGCCCTGCCCACCACGGCGGCGAGCGGCAGGCCGCCCGCGATGCCCTTCGCGAGGGTCATCATGTCGGGCACGATGCCCTCGTGCTCGCTCGCGAACATCTGCCCCGTGCGGGCGAAGCCGGTCTGCACCTCGTCGGCGATGAAGACGACGCCGTTCTCGTTCGCCCACTTCTGCAGGGCCGGCAGGAAGCCGGGGGCGGGCACGACGAAGCCGCCCTCGCCCTGGATGGGCTCGATGATGATCGCGGCGAGGCGGTCGGCGCCGATCTGCTTCTCCATGGTGTGGATGGCCCGCTTCGCGGCCTCCTCGCCCGAGAGCCCGTCGCGGAACGGGTACGACATCGGCGCGCGGTAGACGTCGGGAGCGAAGGGGCCGAAGCCCGACTTGTAGGGCATCGCCTTCGCGGTGAGCGCCATCGTGAGGTTCGTGCGGCCGTGGTAGCCGTGATCGAAGGCGACGACCGCGCTCTTGCCGGTGTAGTAGCGGGCGATCTTGATGGCGTTCTCGACGGCCTCGGCGCCCGAGTTGAACAGCGCCGACTTCTTGGCGTGGTCGCCGGGGGTGAGCGCGTTGAGCTTCTCGGCGAGCGTCACGTAGTTGTCGTACGGCGTCACCATGAAGCAGGTGTGGGTGAAGCTCTGCACCTGCGCCATGACGGCCGCGGCGACGTGCGGGTCGGCGTTGCCGACGGTCGTCACCGCGATGCCCGAGCCGAGGTCGATGAGGCTGTTGCCGTCGACGTCGACGAGCACGCCGCCACCCGCGGCCGCGGTGTAGACGGGCATCATCGTGCCGACCGAGCTCGAGACGGCCGCGTGCTTGCGCTGCATGAGCTCGACGCTCTTCGGGCCGGGGATGGCGGTGACCAGGCGGCGCTCCTGCGGCAGGCCGGGGCCGCCGGGCCGGGCGGCGGGCGCGGCGTGCGCGGCGGCGTCGGCGGGCGCGGGAGTGGGCGCGGTGAGGGTCATGGCGGGCATCCTCTCGATGCGGCGGTGGTGGTGCCGCCAGCGTAGGTGCTCCGCGGGGTTCGACGCCGTGGACGGAGCGTACAGTTGCTCTCATTCATCTGTACGTTCTGTACATGCTCGAGGAGGACCCGTCGTGACCGTGACGCTCGCCGAGATGCTGGCCGTGCCCGAGCTCGGGCTGCGGGCCGTCGCCGCCGAGGCCGAGGCTCTCGCGCGACCGTGGCAGTGGGTGCACTCGAGCGACCTCGTCGACCCCGCCCCCTTCCTCTCCCCCGGCGACGCCCTGCTCACCACGGGCACGCAGTGGACCGACGACGACGCGATCGCGCCCTGGGTCGAGCGGCTCGCCGCCGCGGGCGTTCCGGCGGTCGGCTTCGGCACTGAAGTCGTGCGCGCGGGCACGCCCGACGAGCTCGCGCGCGCCTGCGCCGCCCACGGCATCGCCCTGTTCGAGGTGCCGTACCGCACGCCCTTCATCGCCGTCGCGCGCGCCGTCGCCGACGCCGAGGAGCGCCAGCGCTACGCCCGCGTGCGCTGGAGCCTCGAGACCCAGCGCGCCATCGCCGTCGCCGCCCTCAAGGCCGACGGGCTCGCGGCCACCATCGACGAGCTCGCGCGCCGCATCGACGCACCCGTCGTGCTGCTCGGGCCCGACGGCGAGGTCGCGCTCACCGGACGCTCCCCTGCCGCCGAGCCCTCGCCCGGCGTCCTCGCCGCCGCGCGCCGCCTGCTCGCCGACGGGCGCCGCGCCGCCACGACCGTCGAGGGCACGGCCCTGCAGACGGTGGGGCGATCGGATGCCCTCCGCGGCATCCTCGCCGTCGGCGGAGCCGCGCAGCACGACGACGCCGTGCGCGCGGTCGTGACCAGCGTCGTCGCCATGGCGGGCCTCGCCCTCGAGCGGGATCGCGCCCTCGCCCGCGCGATCGACCACCTGCGCACGGGGCTGCTCGCCGCGCTGCTGCGCGGCGAGCGCGAGCTCGTCGCCTCCACGTCGCGCGCGCTCTGGGGGCCACTGCCCGAGGAGCCGCTCGCCGTCGCCGTGCTCGACGTGCTCGCCGCGCAGCGCGCCGGCGTGCTGGAGCTGCTCGAGTCGCGCGCGGAGCGCGGCGGGCGGGCGGAGCGCGGCCGCGGCGGCGTCTTCCACGCCCGCGACGGCGGCCGCATCGTCGTCGTCGTGCCCGAGGCGCGTGCCGCCCTCGTCGCCGACCTCGTCGAGCGCGCCCGCGTCACCGGCGGGCTCGTGCGCGGCGCCCGGTACGACGAGCTCGCGGCCGCCGTCGACGACGCCGGCCGCGCCGCCGACCGCGCGAGCAGCGCCCAGCCCCTCATCGACTACGCGAGCGTGCGCGATGACGGCGTGCTCGCCTCGCTCTCCGGCGACGACACCCGGCGCATCGCCGTCGCCGTGCTCGCCCCGCTCGACGAGCACGACGCGCGCACGGGCGATCAGCTGGTGCGCACGCTGGCCGAATGGCTCGGCGCCGACGCGGTCGCGGAAGCGGCCGCCGCGCGCCTCGGGGTGCATCGGCACACGCTCCGGGCCCGCGTGTTGCGCGCGGAGGGGCTGCTCGGGCGCGACCTCAAGGCGTTCCCCGCGCGGGCGGAGCTGTGGGCGGCGCTCGTCGCCGCGGGGCGGGCGTGAGCGGAGCATCCCAAGGCCGTCAGCCCGCTGGTTAGACTGGCGCCGCTCGCGGGAGTGGTGGAATGGTAGACACGCAGGATTTAGGTTCCTGTGCTTCGGCGTGAGGGTTCGAGTCCCTCCTTCCGCACGAGGAACACCGGGTACTGATCCGCCCCCGGATCGGGCCCGTGGCCGCGCACCCAGGCGCGGTGCGCGAGCTCGCAGGCCGAGCGCAGCGTGCGGCGGTACCCGAGCAGGCGCCGCGGCTCGTCGAAGGTGGTCGCGCGGTACCCCGTCTCGTCGCCGATGCGGATGAGGCGCACGACCGCGTAGACGCCGGTCTGCGAGGTCATGTGCCACAGCCCCGGCTGCTGCTCGACGGCGGCGAGCAGGGGATGCCAGACGGGGGCGTGCCGCCGGTCGTCCATCGCGCGCTCCTCGAGTCAGGGATGCGCAGTCCGGCCACCGCGATCAGCAGAGTACGCGCCGTCGCCGACAGTCGTCGACCGCGCAGAGCGGAAGGCGCGGAGCAGAGGGCGTGGAGCAGAGCGCGCGGAGCGTCGCGCACTCCCGGCCGATGCTGGCCGTTCCGTTATCCGGGCGTTCACCCCGCGGCAGTACGCTGAAGCCACTTCATCCGCGCCCAGCCCCGGGAGCCCTGCATGCTCGCGACCGACATCGGTCTCTTCGACGTCGAAGGGATCATCACCGGCGCGGGCCCGTGGGCCCTCGTCGTGGTGTGCGCGATCGTGTTCGTCGAGACGGGCCTGCTCGTCGGGTTCCTGCTTCCGGGCGACACGCTCCTCATCATCACGGGCGTGCTCACGTACACCGGGGTCGTCGAGCAGCCCATCTGGCTCGTCTGCCTGGCGATCACCCTCGCGACGATGGGCGGCGACAACCTCGGCTACTGGATCGGCCGCAAGGTCGGCCCGTCGATCTTCGAGCGAAAGTCGGCCGGGTTCTTCTCGAAGAAGTCGGTGGCGCGCACCGAGGCCTTCTTCCTCAAGTACGGCGGCTTCGCCATCACGATCGCCCGCTTCATCGCGGTGGTGCGCACGATCGCCCCCGTGGCGGCCGGCGTCGGGCGCATGAACTACCGCACGTTCCTCTTCTTCGACACGATCGGCGCCGTGCTGTGGGGCACCGGGCTGACGCTGCTCGGCTGGGGCGTCGCGCACATCCCCGGCGTGGCCGAGCTCGTCACCGAGTACTTCGAAGTGGTGCTGCTCATCATCATCGGCTTCGTGCTGCTCGGCATCGCCTTCCACGTGCTGAAGGAGCGTCGCGAGCAGAAGCAGGAGGAGGCGCTCGAGAAGGCCGGCATCCCCGTGCCCGAGCCGACCATCTGGGTCGAGGGCGAGGAGCACGACGGCCGCCACGAGGCCGCGGCCACCACGGGCGCCCATGACGCCCGCAAGATCGCCGGCAAGCCCGACGGCCGCCACGAGAAGCAGGACGGCCTGCTCTGACCGGCGCGCGTCGTTAGCATTCAGGCATGACGACCCCCGACCCGACCGATGCCGTCTCCATCGACGGCGACATGATCCGCCTCGGTCAGTTCCTGAAGTTCTCCGGCCTGCTCGACTCCGGCGGCAACGCCAAGGAGGTCGTCATCGACGGCTACGTCACGGTCAACGGCGAGGTCGAGCGCCGGCGCGGCCGCCAGCTGCACGACGGCGACGTCGTCGGCTTCGAGGGCCGCACGGTGCGCGTGCGCTCCTGATCGCCGCCGCCCGACGGCATCCCGCGCCCGATCGAGGGGCGAGGGGATGCCGCTGCCGGCCTACGCGGCCAGCACGGGCCGCATCGCCTCGGCCGTGAGCCGCACCGACCGCAGCCGCGCGTCGAGGTCGAGCGCGGCGTGCGCGGTGATGAGCTCGTCGGCCTGGGCGTGCCGCGCGAACTCGTGCAGGTACTCGCGCACCTCCGCCGGAGCGCCGACCGCGGTGTACCGCATCATGTCGGCGATCTGGGCGCCCTGCGGCGTGGTGAGGAACGCGTCGATCTGCTCGTCGCTGTAGGTCACCGGCTCGGGGCCGCGCGCGATCATGAGGCGCACGCGGTGCCGCACGGCGGCACGGTGCTGGGCGCGCGCCTCCTCCTCGGTCTCGGCGGTGATGACGTTGACGGCCGCGATCAGGTGCGGCTCGGCGAGCTGCTGCGAGGGCGTGAAGCCGGCGCGGTAGCGGGCCGCCGCCTCGAGCAGCAGGTCGGGCGCGAAGTGGGAGGCGAAGGCGAAGGGCAGGCCGAAGGCGGCGGCGAGCTGCGCCCCGAAGAGCGACGAGCCGAGGATGTAAAGGGGCACGTTCGTTCCGGCACCGGGAACGGCGCGCACGCCCTCGATCAGGGACGAGTCGGCGAGGTAGCCCTGCAGCTCGCGCACGTCCTGCGGGAAGGCCTCGCTCGAGGCGGCGTCGCGCCGCAGCGCGCGCATCGTGGTGCGGTCGCTGCCGGGCGCCCGGCCGAGCCCGAGGTCGATGCGGCCGGGGTGCAGCTCGGCGAGCGTGCCGTACTGCTCGGCGATCGTGAGCGGCGCGTGGTTGGGCAGCATGACGCCGCCCGCCCCGAGGCGGATCGTCGACGTGTGCGCGGCGATGTGCGCGATGAGCACGGCGGGCGCCGAGGAGGCGATCGTGGCCATGCTGTGGTGCTCGGCGTACCAGACGCGGCGGTAGCCGGACTCCTCGCCCGTCTGGGCGAGGCGCACGCTCGCGGCGAAGCTCTCGCCCGCCGACTGCCCGGGGGCGATGGGGGCCAGATCGAGAAGGGAGAGGGGGATGCTGCGCTCGTCACTCACCCCTGCTGCAACCGCGCGCATCCCGAGGGCATTCCCCCTCAGCGCAGCGCGCGGTACCCGGCGACCATGCGCTGCGTCGCGCTGATGCCGACGACGACGACCCACACGAGCGCGATCTGCCACGCCCAGAACGGCAGGATCAGCCACAGCGCGTGCACGATGATCGTCTCGGTGCCCTCGGCGAGGCCGCCGAGGAACGACAGCGAGCGGCCGTCGTCGATGCGGCGCCCGGTGCGCTCGGCGATCGACGAGAACGCGAGGAACGCCGTGCCGTTGACGTAGTAGACGAAGAGCACGAGCAGGAACGGCCACCACGGCGCGCCGAACGCGGCGGTCGCTCCGACCGCGACGCCGACGACGGTGGCGCCGTAGACGACGAAGTCGGAGGTGATGTCGAGGAACCCGCCCGCTTCGCTGTCGCCGCGCAGCCGGCCGTCGGCCTTGCGGCGGCGGGCGAGCGCCCCGTCGACGCCGTCGACGACGCGCGAGACGAGCCAGAGCACGAGCGCGACCGCCCAGAGCTGCAGACCCGCGGCGAGCGCCGAGGCCAGTCCGAGGCCGAGCCCCGCGAGCGTCAGCCCGTCGGGGGTGATACCGGGGCGGTCGACGGCGCGGGTGATGGCGTCGACGGGGCGGGCGAGCAGCGCCCGGGCGCGGGAGTCGAGCATCAGGCTCCCGACGACGGTGCGGCCGGGCGGGTCGCGGCGGCGGGGTCGGGATGCTCGCTCGCGGTCGCGGCGGCGGCACGGGCATCCCGACCGCGTCGCCGACGCACGAGCGCGACGGCCCCGCCCGCGAGGGTCAGCGCGACGAGGCCGCCGATGGCCGCCCAGGCCCGCCATCCCGCGTCGAGACCGAAGGCGCCGACGGCGATGTACGCGACGGTGCCCGGCACGATGCCGATGGCCGAGCCGAGCGCGTAGTCACGGCGGCGCACGGCCGAGAGCCCCGCGAGGTAGTTGATCGCGGTGAAGGGGAGGATCGGCACGAGGCGCACCCCCACGATCGCGACGAATCCGCGGCGGCGCACCAGGTCGTCGAAGCGCTCGACGCGGGCGCCGGTGTAGCGCTCGACGGCGTCGCGGCCGAGCCGGCGCGAGAGCCAGAAGGCAGCGGCGGCACCCAGCAGGGCGCCGAGGTAGACCCACAGCAGCGCCTGCCAGAAGCCGAAGGCGAGGCCCGCGGCGATGGTGAGCACGTTCTTCGGCGCGGGGGTGAGCGTGATGGCCGCGTAAGCGAGGGCGAGGGCGATGCCGCCGAGCGGTCCGAGGCCGTCGACGAAGGCCCGCACCTCCTCCACCGAGGGCAGCGGCACGAGGATCCAGACCAGAACCGCGACGACTCCGAACACCGCGAGAGCGACCGCGCGAGCGATCGTCGCGGTGCCGCCCGCAGACCGGGTCGGGGTCGCGGCGTGGTCTTCCTGCGAATCGGTCATCCTGCGTCATTGTAGGAGCCGTCGTGGGTCGTCCTTGTGCCGACGCAGCATCCCTCACCCGCCCGCAGCATCCCCGCCGTCGGGCCCTTCCTCACCAGGAGCATCGTGATCATGAAGAGCCCCCGCCGCGCGGTCACCGCCGGCGCGCTCGCGCTCGGCCTGGCGGCCTCCCTCGCCGCCTGCTCGGCCCCCGCCGGCGACGCCGCCGACGACCAGGAGTACGGCAGCTGGGAGGAGGTGCTCGAGGCCGCCGACGGCCAGACCGTGCGCCTGTGGATGTACGGCGGCGACGAGCAGGGCAACGCCTACATCGACTCCGAGCTCATCCCGGCCGCGGCCGAGGCGGGCGTCACGCTCGAGCGCGTGCCGATCGCCGACACCCCCGATGCGCTCAACCGCATCCTCAGCGAGGTGCAGGCCGGCGAGACCGACGGCGAGGTCGACCTCGTGTGGGTCAACGGCAACAACTTCGGCACCGGCAAGAAGGCGGGCGCCTGGGAGTGCGGCTGGACGGAGATGCTGCCGAACATGGAGCTCACCGACCCCGCCGACCCGCTGCTGCAGGACGACTTCGGCACCCCCGTCGACGGCTGCGAGGCCCCCTGGCACAAGGCGCAGTTCACCTTCGCCTACAACAGCGAGACCGTCACCGACGTGCCGAGCTCGATGGAGGAGCTGCTGGAGTGGGCGCGCGCCAACCCGGGCCGCTTCACCTACCCCGCCCCGCCGGACTTCACCGGCTCGGTCTTCGTGCGCCAGGTGCTCTACAGCGTCAACGGCGGCTACGAGAACGTTCCGCTCGCCTTCGACCAGGCCGACTTCGACGAGGTGACCCCGGCGCTCTACGAGGAGCTCACCGACCTCGCCCCGTCGCTGTGGCGCGAGGGCGCGACCTACCCTCAGGACTCGAACGAGCTCAACGAGCTCTTCGCCAACGGCGAGGTCGACTTCACCATGACCTACGGCCCGGCGACGCTCACCGAGCTCGTGGCGAACGGCACCTACCCCGCCGGCACGAAGGTCGTCACCTTCGACGAGGGCACCGTCGGCAACGCCAGCTTCCTCGGCCTCGCCTCCACCTCGGGCAGCAAGGCCGGCGCCATGGTCGTCGCGAACATCGCCCTCTCCGTCGAGCAGCAGGTCGCCAAGGCCCTGCCCGACGTGTGGGGCCAGTTCACGGTGCTCGACCTCGACCAGCTGAGCGACGAGCAGCGCGCCGAGTTCGACGCCGTGCCCTCCTCGCCCGTGGTGCCCGCCTACGACGTGCTGAGCGAGAACGCCAACCCCGAGCTCGCCTCGGGCTGGGTCTCGCCGATCGACGAGGCCTGGCGCCAGCAGGTACTCGCCCGCTAGGCAGCGCCCTGACCTCGACCCCGACCACCACGTCGGGAGTCCGCACCGCGGGCTCCCGGCGTCCGTCGTGGTCTCCGGTCGAGCGCGACCGCGTGCGCCGCCGGTGGCTCTCGGCCGCGCTCGTGATGCCGGCGCTGCTCGTCGCCGGCTTCGTCGTCGTCGGCGGCATCGTCATGTCGGTGGTGCAGAGCGTCGGCCTCGACCCGCTGGTGGGGGATGCGCGGCTCTCGCTCGACGCCTACGGCGCCAACGCCGGCGAGCTGCTCACCGGAACCCTGCTCTCCCTCGCCATCGCGACCGTCTCCACCGTTCTCTCCTGCGTGATCGGGCTCGCGGCCGCCGTCGTCATCAGCCAGGGCCGGGTCACCGGCCGCCTCGTCGCGGGGCTGTCGGCCATCACCATACCCATCCCCCACCTCGTCGGCGCCGCCTCGGTGGGGCTCCTGCTCTCCGACGCCGGCATCCTGCCCCGGATGCTCGGCATCTCCTCCGGCGCCTGGCCCGACCTCGTCGGCGGCGCGTGGTGGATCGCCGTCGTGTTCGAGTACACCTGGAAGGAGTCGGCCTTCGTGGCCCTCGTCGTCGCCGGGGTGCTCGCGAGCCGCGTGGCCCGCTACGACGAGACCGCGGCGCTCCTCGGCGCCTCCCGCGCGCGCCGGCTGCGGCACGTCGTCATCCCGCTCGCTCGGCCCGCCGTCATCGTCTGCGCGATGATCATCTTCGTCTACACCCTCGGCTCGTACGAGGTCGCCTGGCTGCTCGGCCGGCCGTACCCCGAGCCCCTGCCGGTGCTCGCCTTCCGGCTCTTCGACTCGATCACCCTGACCTCGCGCCCCGAGGCGGCGGCCGTCGCCGTCCTCACCACGCTCATCAGCCTCATCGCCGTCGGCGTCGGCATGGCCCTGCTGCGGCGCACGCCGCTGTGGAACTGAGCGGCGGCCGCCGATGGCGATGATGGTGCCCTACGGGCAGCGGGTCACCCCCGACGACCGCACGACCGGCGCGCGCGGGCTCATGCGCCCGCGGCCGGTCGACCGCACCGTGCGCATCGTCGTCGCCGCGCTGCTCGCCGTCTGGTTCGCGCTGCCCGTCGTGCCCCTGCTGCTGTGGATGGTCGCCGATCGGTGGTCGTTCCCCGCCCCGCTGCCCACCGAGTGGGGGTTCTCGGGGGCGGCGTCGGCCGTGGCGCAGGGGGCGGTGCCGGCCTTCGGCCGCTCCCTGGTGCTCGGGCTCGTGGTGGCGGCCATCGCCACACCGCTCGGAGCCATGGCCGCGCGGGCGCTGACGAAGGGCTCGGTGCCGGCGCCGCGGCTCGTGAGCGGCATCCTGCTCGCCCCGCTCGCCCTGCCGGCCTTCGTGGCCGTCATGGGCCTCACGGTGGTGCTGCTGCGGGCGCGCGTGCCCGGCCTCGTCGCCGTCGTGCTGCTGCTCGTCGCCGCGGCCATCCCTTACACGGTGTACACGATGCGCGTCGCCTACGCGGCCCACGACATGGCGTACGAGGAGGAGGCGCGCACGCTCGGCGCCGGCCGGCGGCACGTGCTGTGGCGCGTGCACCTGCCGCTCGTCGCGCCCGGGCTCGCCCGGGCGGCGTTCCTCGCCTTCCTCGTCGGCTGGAGCGACTACGTCATCACGGTGCTCGTCGGCGGCGGCACGATCATCACCCTGCCGCTGCTCGTCGCGGGCTCCGCCGCCGGCGTCGGCAACAGCGCCGTCGTGGCGGTGCTCTCGATCAGCGCCATCCTGCCTCCGCTGCTCCTCCTGCTCGTGCTCGGCCGCTTCGGCCGGCGCTACCCCGTCTCGAACCTGCCCGGCAGCGGATCGCCCCGCAGCCGCTCCGCGAAAGGCTTCCTGTGAGCGCCTCCCTGCGCATCGATGCGCTGACCAAGACCTTCGACGACGCCGCCGCCCCCGCCGTCGACGCGATCTCGTTCGACGTCGCCCCCGGCGAGTGCCTCGCCGTGCTCGGCCCCTCGGGCTCGGGCAAGTCGACCGTGCTGCGCTCCATCGCCGGGCTCGACGTGCCCGATGCGGGGCGCATCCTCGTCGACGGCGCCGACGTCGCCGGCGTCGCGCCCGAGCGCCGCGGCATGGCCATGGTGTTCCAGCGGCCCCTGCTCTTCCCGCATCTCAGCGTGCTCGACAACGTCGCCTTCGCGGCGACCGTCGCCGGGCAGCCGCGCCGCGAGGCGCGAGCGGACGCCGAGCAGTTCCTCGCGCTCGTGCAGCTCGAGGGCTTCGGGCAGCGCCCCGTCACCGCGCTCTCGGGCGGGCAGGAGCAGCGCGTCGCCCTCGCCCGCGCCCTCGCCGCGCGGCCCCGCGTGCTGCTGCTCGACGAGCCGTTCAGCGCCCTCGATCCCGAGCTGCGGCTCGACATGCACGACCTGCTCGGCCGCATCCGCGCGCAGCTCAACCCGACCGTCGTCATGGTCACGCACGACCGCGACGAGGCGGCGACCGTCGCCGACAAGGTCGCCCTGCTGCGGGGCGGGCACCTGCTGCAGCACGACGCCGTCGAGCGGCTCTACACGCGCCCGCGCTCGCTCGCCGTCGCCCGCCTCATGGGCGGCCGCATCGAGCTGCCCGGCTCGGTCGTCGACGGCGTGCACACCTCGGCGATCGGCACGGTCGCGGCACCCTCCGGCGAGCTGTGGCCGGACGGCGAGGGCGTGCTGGTGATGCGCCACGAGGCGGTGCAGATCATCAGCGGGGATGCTCCGCCCCGCGACGACGCCACGCTCGCGCTCGACGCGGTGGTCGCCGCCCGCCGGGCGCGCGGCGCCCGGGCGGCGCTCGAGCTCCTCATCGGCGAGGGCCCCGCGGCCACGACGCTCGAGGCGGAGGTCGCCGCGAGCCGCCCGCTCACCGCGGGTCAGCGCGTGACGGCGCTCATCCCGCGCTCGGCGTGCGCGGTGGTGCCGGCCGGCTGACTACCAGCGCGAGCCGCCCTCGGCCACGAGCTCATCGGCCTTGCCGTTCGAGATGCCGGTGCGTCGCTCGCCCCGGGGCTCGAGCGGCAGCAGCTTGCGCAGGCCGATGTTCTCGATCGGGTCGAGCACCGAGTGCTGGGCGCAGGCGGGCACGAGCTCGCCCGTCTCGGGGTGGCTCATGGCGTACATGCACGCGCCGAGGCGCTCCTGCGTCTCCTTGAGCTTCGGGTCGTCGGCGACGATGCCCTTCTTCATCATGTCCCAGGCGGGCTTGACCTGCTCGGCGTCCATGAAGTTGTGCACGACGAAGGTCTTGAAGCTGACCTTGCCCTTGCGGGCGGCGCGAATAACGGCGCGGGTGCCGCCGGCGCGCTTGAGGATGCGGCTCATGAGGCCGATGAGCGGCGGGATGTCGCCGGGGTGGCTGGCGACGGCGCGGATGACCTTTACGGTGAGGGCCCAGGTGGGGATGTCGCCGAAGATCATGCCGCCGAAGTGGCTGAGGAACCGGTCGCGCGCCGCGATGTCCTTCGGCTCGTCGCCGTCGAGCACGGTCGCGAAGCGGCCGTCGACCATAACGCCCACGGTGTGGCGGTTGCAGCGCGGGTCGCCGAACTGCACGGCCTTGTGCGGCAGCTTCTGGCCGGCGCCGGCTTCGATGCGCTCCCAGACGGCGTCGATCGTGACCTCTTCGAAGTTCTCCTTCCAGCGGCGGTCGTCGCCGATGAAGGCCGCGGGCTGGAACGACATCATGTCGTAGTTCATGGCGAGCACGTCGCGCGTGACCTCCTCCACCTCGTCGAGGTTGGTGGGGGTCACCGTCATGTTGTGCGCGAGGTAGGAGTCGACGCCGTGATCCTTCTTGAGGTCGGCGAACATCTTCGTGAACTGCTCGCGGAAGGGAGTGAGCTCGGCCTCGCTCTTCGGGCGCACGGCGCCGCGGCGGCCGCGCATGAGCGAGTCGAAGTGCGCCGCGAACGACACCTTCTTGAAGGCGGGCTTGCCGTCCTCGTCGAGCACGGTCGCGAGCAGGTACTCGTAGTCGAAGTCGCCGTGCGTCATCGACATCGGCTCGCGGCCGACCGCGCGCATGGTCTTGAGGGTGTCGCGGTGGTCCTTCGGGTCGAGCAGGCTGACCTCGCCGCCGATGAGCTGGGCGTGGGCGCGCGGGCCGCGGATCTGACGCAGCAGCGCCATCTGCTTGGTGACCTCGGTGACGGTGTGGTTGCCGTCGATGCGCACCTTGTTGGCGTCGGCCGAGTGGTAGCAGGGCGAGCAGGTGAGGTTGCACTTCGGGAACACCCCGTGGGTGCCCTCGCAGCCGACCGCGCACTTGCCGAGCAGCTGCTCGGGCGTCTTCGCGTGCTCGGGCAGCTCCGCCCAGCGCTTGTCGAGGGCGACGCGCGTGTCGGGGTGGATGGGGCGGGTCTCGAGCTCGATCCGGCGGGCGAAGGCGGCGATCGACATAGGGGGCTCCTCGGGGTTGCGGCGACGCTGCGGTCACCGTCCCGGTGCGCGGTGCAGCGTCAGTTCTCAGCACCACCCATTCGGAGCGAGGGGATGCTCCGCTTGGTGCTCCCCGCGCGTCGAGCCGCCCCGCCCCGCGTCACCGCGCGAGCGTCACGGAGCCTCGCAGTAGTTCGCCCGCAGCCAGGCCGCCGGATCCACCGCGGCACCCCCGATGCGCACCTCGAAGTGCAGGTGCGCGCCGGTGCTCGCCCCCGTGCTCCCGACCGCGCCGATGACGTCGCCGACCTCCACGACATCGCCGACGCCGTGCCGCAGCGAGCCGTACTGCAGGTGGGCCGAGAGGGTCGTCACCCGCTGCCCGTTCACGACGTGCTCGATCTCGATCCACACGCCGTACGCCCCGTCGGGGTTGCCGATCCCCACGACGACGCCGTCGGCCATCGCCGAGATCGGGGCCCCCGCGCCGGGGTTCCAGTCGACGCCCTGGTGGTTCGAGGAGCAGCCGGAGCAGGGCGCTGCGCGGTATCCGAACCCGCTGCCCATGGGCGCGGCGGTGCCGACCGGGTAGACCACGGGCGGCGACCAGGAGACGGTGACCTCGTCGCGCAGGATCGACTGCGGGAGGGCATCCCCCGCGACAGTGAGGCTCTGCGGGGCGGGCGCCGGAGTGCCGCCGCCATCGCCCGCGGCCGGGGATCCCCAGGCGCTGATGCCGGTGCCGGCGGCGAGCGTGCCGGCGAGCAGGATCGCGGCGGCGGCGAGCAGGCGCTGGTGGAATCGTCGGGGATCGAGCGCGCGCACGGGCAGGGCGGCGCCGGAGGGGGCAGGCAGCATGGAGGTGGGATGTTTCCGGGTTCGGGCGGGCGCATCGGGCGCCGTCTCGTCAGGGCAGTGCACACCGTTGCGCGATCGCGCCCGACCAGGGGTAGGTGCCGGGCGACCGGAGGTCATCGCACCGCGCCCGCCGGACCATTCACAGCGGGGATGCTCGCTCCCACGGCTCCGTAGCCGCCCTTCCAGGGTGACCGACCGAACCTGGCAAGAAGCTGGGCGGCGCGCGTCGCACTTGCGCTCGAGCGTGCGGAAGGGGCTCAGGCGAGCGTCGTGCCGAAGGCGAGGCCGAGCGCGTAGGTGGCCCCCGCGGCACCGAAGCCGATGGCGAGCTGGCGCAGCGCCCGCCGCAGCGGCGAGGCGCCGGAGAGCACGCCGACGATCGCCCCCGTGACGAGCAGCGCGGCCCCGACCAGCACGGCGGCGACGAGCACCGCAGCGCCGCCCGAGAGCCCCAACAAATAGGGCAGTACCGGGATGATCGCTCCCGAGGCGAAGAAGGCGAAGCTCGAGCCCGCGGCGCCCCACGCCGAGCCGATCTCCTCGTGCTCGTCGACCGGGGCGGCCGTGGCCTGCGCGGCCGCCGCCACCGGGTCGTAGCCGGTGAGCACCTCGTGGGCGTGCGCGGCGGCCTGCTGCTCGGTCATGCCGCGGGCGCGGTAGACGAGGGCGAGCTCGTTCTCGTCGACGTCGAGGTGCGGCACGGCCGTGTGCGCCTGCGGGTCGGGCACCGAGGCGGCGAGCAGCTCGCGCTGCGAGCGCACCGAGACGTACTCCCCCGCGCCCATCGAGAGGGCGCCGGCGAGCAGCCCCGCGAGCCCGGTGAACAGCACGGTGGTGGCGGGCACCCCCGTCGCGCCGATGCCGAGCACGAGCGCGAGGTTGGAGACGAGCCCGTCGTTGGCGCCGAAGACCGCCGCGCGGAAGCTGCCCGAGAGCCGCTGGCGCCCGCGCGCGGCGAGTCCGCGCACGACCTCCTGGTGGATGCGCTCGTCCGCGGCCATGGCGGCCGTCGCGTGCGCATCCGCCTCGTAGGGCGAGCGGCCCTCCGCGCGCTGCGCGAGGGCGAGAACGAAGACCGAGCCGAAGCGCCGGGCGAAGAATCCGAGCAGCCGCGTGCGCAGCGACACCGCGGGCACGCGGTCGGCCTCGGCCCCGAGCAGGCGCATCCAGTGCGCCTCGTGCCGGCCCTCCGCCTCGGCGAGCGCGAGCAGGATGGCGCGCTCCTCGCCCGCGCGACGGCGCGCCACGTCGCGGTAGACGGCGGCCTCGGCGCGCTCGTCGGCGAGGTAGCGCCGCCAGCGGCGCAGGTCGGCCGCGGTGGGCGCGGGTTCGGCGGCGGGCTGCGGGGCGGTCACGCCCTCAGAGTGCCAGCGGGGATGCCCGCCCGGGGTTCGGCCGCCCGAAAGCGACGGCGCCGCGGGTCGTCGCGGACTCCCCGCACGCCGTCGCCGCGGCTACCAGCCCCAGGTGCCCGCGGCCCCCTTGAACGGCCCCACGATGGCCGCCGTGATCCAGCCGCCGTAGAAGTCGCCCTCCTGCGCCTGCACCACCTCGCCGTCGACCGTGCAGCGGTCCATCCGCCCGGGGTAGACCGAGACGAGGCCGGCGAGCTCGCCGAAGCCGCGGCTCGGCTCGGGGTACGTCCACCCCGCGCGCGGCGCCGACGCGCCGCCCGAGACGATGTCGAAGTAGGCGGCGCGCCCCTTGAACTCGCAGAAGGTGCTGCCGTCCACGGGCTGCAGCGCTCCCGCGACGAAGTCGTCCTGCGGCAGGTAGTAGGCCGGCGGGTGGCTCGTCTCGAGCACGCGCACGGCGCGCGTGGTGTCGGCGATCAGCCGGCCGCCGAACTCGATCGTCACGCGGGCGTGCACGGGCTCGACGCGCGGCGGGCGCGGGTAGTCCCAGACCGATTCCTGTCCGGGGCCGGGGGCGATGCGCTTCGGGCGGGCCATCGTCGTCGCCTCAGAACCCGAAGTCGCCGAAGCCGCCGGCGTCGAAGCCGCCGCCGTCGCCGAAACCGCCGTCGAACCCGCCCGCGTCGCCGCCGGCATCCGCTCCGGCGTCGCCGCCGTCGGCACCCGCGTCGCCGCCGTCCGCCGCGCCGGCGTCGCTCATGCCGTCCATCGGCGGCAGGAAGGCGCTGACGAGCGCCGACCCGACGACGTAGCCGGCGACCGTGCCGAGCAGGGAGGCGCCGAGCATGCTGCCGAAGCCGGGGCCGCCGCGGCCGCCCTGCCCCTGTCCCTCGCCGCCCTGGAAGGCGCGCTCCATCGTGCCCGGCTGGCGCAGCTCGGCGCGGGTCGCGGCCTGCGCGAGCGTCGGGGCGCGGTCGTCCGCCGGGGCCTCGCCCGCCGGGGCCGCATCGGTCAGCTGCCGGAACACGAGCTGCCGCTGCTCGGGGGTCAGCTTCGCGAAGGCCTCGGCGTGCACCTGCTCGATCGTGGCGGGTGGCGCGGTCTCGAGCAGGTACCGGTAGCGCTCGACCGCCCGCTCGTCGTCGCTGCGGGGAGCCGCGCGCGGGACGGGCTCGGGTTCGGGGGTGCGGGCGCCGAAGATGCGGTCGAGAAAGCTCATGGGTCCTCATTCAACGTCGGTTCGAGCGGGGTGCGCGGTCGACGCTAGGGGCGCGCGCTCGCAGCCTCCTGTGTGTCCGACAGGTAACAACTCGACGCGGATGGTGACGGGAGGGGCATCGTGCACTACTGTCGGTACCGAAGTTGATACGCCTCGCTGCACCGAACGCCCTGAAACACCAAGCAGGTCGCTACTCCCCTATGGATACGGTTCACGAGTTGGTTCGACTGGTGGTTTCGACAGTCGAAACTCCGTGAAACAGGATTAAAGGAGTCAGTCATGACTACAGGTACCGTGAAGTGGTTCAACGCTGAAAAGGGCTTCGGCTTCATCACCCCCGATGACGGAAGCGCCGACGTGTTCGCGCACTTCTCCGCCATCCAGTCGAACGGCTACCGTTCGCTCGATGAGAACCAGAAGGTCGAGTTCGACGTCGCCCAGGGCCCCAAGGGCCTCCAGGCCGAGAACATCCGCCCGCTCTAGTTCGTCAGAACTGAGCAGGCCCGCGTGAGCGATCACGCGTCCTGAACATCGAAGGCCGTCCCGGTCCGCCGGGGCGGCCTTCGTCATGTCCGCAGGCCGCGCACGAGTGCCGCGATGCGATTCGGGATGCTCCGCGCGCGCTCGGCTGCCCGCGAGCTACGCGGTGACGAAGTCGATGAGCTCCTCGACCCGGCCGAGCAGCTCGGGCTCGAGATCGCCGAAGTGCCGCACGCCGGAGCGGATGCGCCGCCATCCCGCCGCGGTATCGGCCTGAGTGGCGTGGGGCCAGCCGAGGCGGCGCAGCACGCCGGTCTTCCACTCCTCACCCCGGGGTACGACCGGCCAGGCCTCGATGCCGACGGACGACGGTTTGACGGCCTGCCAGACGTCGATGAACGGATGCCCGACGACGAGCACGTGGCGGGCATCCACCCCTCTCAGCGCCTCGCGAGCGAGACGCTCCTCTTTGGACCCTGCGACCCAGTGGTCGACCAGCACGCCGACCCGGCGGCCGGGGCCCGGCGCGAAGTCGCGCAGCCGCTCGGCCAGGTGGTCGACGCCCTCGAGGTACTCGACGACGACGCCCTCGACGCGCAGGTCGTCGCCCCAGACCTGCTCGACGAGCTCGGCGTCATGGCGGCCCTCGACCCAGATGCGGCTGCCGCGCGCCACCCGGGCGCGGGCGTCGGCGACGGCGAAGGAGCCGCTCGCGGTGCGCTGCCGCCCGGCGGGCGCAGCCGCGACGGCGATGGCCGGCACGAGCACGACGGGCTCGCCCTCGACGAGGAACCCGGCGCCGAGCGGGAAGCCGCGCACGCGACCGGCGCGATCCTCGAGGTGCACGTTGCCGGCCTCGACGCCGACGACCGCGCCGACGAAGCCCGAGTCGGGCAGCTCGACGACGAGACCCCGCTCGGCGGGCACCTGCGGCACCGCGCGGCGGCCCGCCGCGCGCCAGTCGCCGCCGAGCACGTCCGAGCCGTAACGATCCACCCGGCGACCGTACTGGACTACAGGCGCCGGGCCCGCTGCTCCACGCCGAGTTCGCCGTAGGGGTAGTCGGGCGCCGCGGGGGCGCTCGCGGCGTCGAGGCGCGCGCGCTGCTCGGCGCTCAGCTCGAGGTCGCCCGCGGCCATGTTCTGCTCGAGCTGCGCGACGGTGCGCGCGCCGAGGATCACCGAGGTCATGCCCGGGCGGCCCTGCAGCCACGCGAGCGCGATCGACGCGGGCGGGGCGGCGTGCTCGTCGGCGACCGCGTGCAGAGCATCCAGCACCGCCCAGGTGCGCTCGTCGGCCGAGCGGCGCCCGTAGGCCTCCATGCCGCGGTCCGGATCCTCGCCGAGCCGGGTCGCGCCCGTCGGCGCGGTGTCGCGGCGGTACTTGCCGGTGAGCCAGCCGCCCGCGAGCGGACCCCAGGGCAGCAGCCCGAGCCCGGCATCGAGCGCGGCGGGCACGATCTCGAACTCGATCTCGCGCGACAGCAGCGAGTACTGCGGCTGGATGGTGACGGGCGCGTCCATGCCGCGCGCGGCGGCGAGGTGCACGGCCTTCGTGAGCTGCCAGCCGGTGAAATTCGACACGCCCCAGTACGCGATGCGCCCGGCGCGGATCTCGTCGTCGATGGCCGACAGCGTCTCCTCGATGGGCGTCAGCGGATCCCAGGCGTGCAGCTGGAACAGGTCGAGGCAGTCGACCCCGAGGCGCTGCCGCGACGCGTCGATCGCGCGGCGCAGGTGGCGGCGCGAGCTGCCGAGGTCGTTGGCATCCTCCCCCATCGCGAAGCGGGCCTTCGAGGCGATGACCATCACCTCGGCCTGGTCGGGGTTCGCGGCGAGCCAGCGGCCGATGATGCTCTCGCTGATGCCGCGGCTGTAGACGTCGGCGGTGTCGATGAGGGTGCCGCCGGCGGCCGCGAAGGCGTCGAGCATGGCGTGGCTCTCGGCCTCGTCCGCCTCCATGCCGAAGGTCATGGTGCCGAGGGCGACCTCGCTGACGACGGTGCCGGAACGGCCGAGCAAACGCTGCTTCATGGGTCTCTCCTCGATTCAGACGGTCTCGATATCGTGTCGCATGCCGGTCGCCGATCCGAATCGGCACGAAGGAGACTCCCATGCGCGCTCTCGCCCTCCTCCGCGCCGGCATCGCCTGCCTGCTGCTCGCGCCCGTGCTCTTCGTCGCGTGGATCGTCTCCCCCGGCGGCGAGGCGGCGATCGCGCCCGGCACGGGTAGCACGATGACCGCGGTCATGCTCGGCTGGGGCACGGCGGCGCCGATCCTCGGCCTGCTGCTGCTGCTCGCCGGCGGCCTGCTCAACGTGCTCGCCGTGCGCGCCGGCGTGCGGCGGCTCGAACGCGTCGCCGCCGCGGCCGACCGCGGAACGCTCGACCCGGCCGCGCCGGCGGCGCCGCGCATCCGCATCCTCGACGCGCAGGGGCACGAGATCGGCGGCGAGGGCGAGGAGCGGGCCGCGCGCGCTCCGGCTGACCGCCGCGTCGCGGGCGGGATGCTCGCCGCAGGCCTCGCCGCGCTCGCGGCGCTCGGGCTCGGCGTGCTGCTGGTCGGCATTCCGCAGCAGCTCGCGCCGGGCATCCCGCTCGGGGACGTCTACGCGCGCTGGGGCGGGGTCGGCAGCTCGGGCTTCATCGTCGGGGTCGTGCTGTGGGGAGCCCTCGCGGTGCTGCTCGCCCTCATCGTGGCCGTCGCCGGCCTGCGCCGCAGCACGGCGCTCGAGCGCCTGCTGCCCGCGCGGCGCCTCGCCGTGCTCGCCTGCGTGCTGGGCAGCGCCGCCGTCGTGGCGTCCGGCGCCCCGGCGTTCGTCGTCGCACAGGAGCTCGGCGACGTGCTCGGCCTCGGCGGCGCGACCGCGACCGGCGCGGGCTGGGCCTTCGGGCAGCTCGGCATCGCGCTGAGCGCGGCCGCGATCCTCATCGCGGTGCCGCGCTGGCGGATGCCTCGCCGCGCGGCGGCTCGGCCCTCCGCCACGGTCTGACGCGCCCCGTCGACGGGCACCGGTCGGCCTCAGGGCTCGAGGACGAGCATCCCGATCAGCAGCAGCTCGCGCACGGTCGGCAGCAGCTCGGCCGAGAGCGAGGCCTCGTCGACCTCGAGCAGGGCGGCGAGCGCGCCGATGATGCGCCCGACCGAGAGCTCGCCGTCGCAGGCGCCGACGAGGCCGGCCAGCGCGGCGTCCGCGTCGACGGTGCGGCCGAAGCCGCCGCCCTGGCGCAGCCGGATCACGGTCGGCCCCTCCGCGCCGGGCCACTGGTGGCGCTCCTCGGTGACGTCGCCGGCCACGTGCAGACGCAGCTCGGCGAGCGCGGCGTCGTCGAGGGGCGCCGTGGCGTCGTGCGCGGCGATGCCCGCCATGAGGTGGTCGCCGATGCCGGTGGGGGCGGCGCCGAGCGGCTCGGGCAGGCGCTCGCTGCGCAGCAGCCGGGCGGGCGCCCCGGTGCGCGGGCGGCGCAGCACGACGTAGCCGAAGCCGACGCCGGTGACGCCGCGGGCGGCGAAGTCGTCGAGCCACTCCCCCGCCAACCGCTCGAAGTCGTCGCTGCCGACGAGGGTGCCGCCGTCGCGGATCCACGTCTCGGCGTACTGCGCCGGGCTCTGGCGCTCGCGCTCGACGATCCACGCGTCGAGCCCCGCCTCCTCGGCCCAACGCCGCACGCGTACGAGCCCGTCGCCGCCGAGCGCGTCGCGGTACTCCCAGTTGCCGAGCAGGTGGGCGGTGCCGCCCTCGACGAGGTGCTCGGCGGCGCCGCGCACGACCTCCTCGACGATGCCGTCGCCGACGCGGCCGCCGTCGCGGTACTCGTAGAGCGGCACACCGTCGCGGCGCGGGGTGATGACGAAGGGCGGGTTCGAGACGATGCGGTCGAAGCGCTCGCCCGCGACCGGCGCGTAGAGGTCGCCCTGCCGCAGCGCGACCCGATCGGCGACGGCCTCGGCACCGGCGAGGCGCAGGGTGATCGCGGCGAGCCGCACCGCGCGCTCCGAGAGATCGGTGGCGACGACCGCGTCGGCATGGCGGGCGGCGTGCAGCGACTGGATGCCGCAGCCGGTGCCGAGGTCGAGCACGCGCTCGGCCGCGGAGGTCGGGATGAGCCCGGCGAGCGTCAGCGAGGCGCCGCCGACCCCCAGCACGTGGTCGGCGGGCAGCGCCCCCGCATGGTGCCGTTCGCCGAGGTCGGAGACGATCCACCAGGAGGCGGCGCCGCCCGCGTCGAGCGCCGCGTACGGCCGCAGGTCGAGCAGCGGCGCGACCCGGCCGTCGACGACGGCGACGAGCCCGAGCTCGGCCGCACCCGCGACCCCGAGCGCGGGGAGCGCCCTGGCGAGATCCCGCTCGTCGACCGGATCGCCGAGCACGTGCAGGGCGGCGAGCACCGCGGCGGCCGGTGCGGGGTCGAGGGCGGCGAGCGCCCGCCGGGCGGGAACGCGGTCCGCGCGCGCGAGTGCGGCATCCGCCTCATCGCCCCAGAGGCGGCGCAGGGCGTCGACGGTGTACTCGGCGGCGAGGAGGTCGTCGCGCAGGCGATCGACGAGGGCGCGGGCGGGGTCGTCGAGCGGCGCGGAGATCACCCCCTCAGTGAACCGCACGCCGCACGACGAGAAAAACCTGTGGATCGGGAATACGGCCGAAATCTATGCGATTGTATAGACCGGCGCGTCCGCGGGCGCTCCTCCTGACCATCGCACCACCACGAAGGAGTCACTCATGACCATCACCGCCGAGAGCATCCCCGGGTACGTCGCCGGAACCTGGAAGCTCGACCCCACCCACACCGAGGTCGGCTTCACCGTGCGCCACCTCGCCATCAGCAAGGTGCGCGGCGCCTTCGAGACCGTCGACGGCGTGGTGCACGCCGCCGAGAACCCCCTCGACTCCTCCGTCGAGGTCACGATCGACGTCAAGTCGATCAACACCAACAACAAGGACCGCGACCAGCACCTGCGCAGCAACGACTTCTTCGCGCCGGACGAGTTCCCGACGATGACGTTCCGCTCGACCGGCATCCGCGTCGAGGGCGACGCCCTGCTGCTCGACGGCGAGCTGACCCTGCGCGGCGTCACCAAGCCGGTCACCCTGAAGGGCGAGTTCGCCGGCATCGCGAAGGACCCGTGGGGCGCCACGAAGGCCGCCGCGAACGGCACCGCGGTCATCAACCGCCACGACTTCGGCGTCAGCTGGAACGCCCCGCTCGAGGCCGGCGGCTTCCTCCTCGGCGACGAGGTCACCATCACCATCGACGCCCAGTTCGCGCTCGAGGCCTGATCGGGATGGCGCGGCCGCGGCCGCGCGCATGAGAAGAGGCGGGCTCCCTTCGGGGGCCCGCCTCTTCTCCGTCCTGAAGAAGGACTACGGCAGCAGCACCGCGTCGATGACGTGGATCACGCCGTTGTCGCACACGATGTCGGCCGTGACGACCTTGGCACCGTTGACGGTCACGCCGTCGGTGGTCGAGAAGTGCAGCTCCTTGCCGTTGACGGTCGCGGCGGCGAGGCCGTCGGTCACGTCGGCGGCGTGCACCGCACCGGCCACGACGTGGAAGGTGAGGATCTCGGTGAGCTTGGGGATGTCGGCGAGGAGCGCCTCGACGGTGCCCTCGGGCAGCGCCGCGAAGGCCTCGTCGGTCGGGGCGAAGACCGTGAACGGGCCGTCGCTGTTGAGGGTGTCGACGAGGTCGGCGGCGGTGACGGCGGCGACGAGGGTGGTGAACGATCCGGCCGAGACGGCGGTTTCGACGATGGTGGCCATGAGATGAATCTTCTCTCGTGAGAGGTCGGGCGCCGGGGGCGCCCCCGCGATCGGATGACCGCGCAGAAATGAAGCTATGCAGGCCGGGCGGGCGTGTCGCTGGGCGGCGCCCGCGCATCGTCCGCCAGCGGGCCGAGCATGCGCCCGGCACCGACGCATTCACAGCGCGGGGGCCCCGTTCCGCCCCCGCCCGGACACCTGCGTGCGCTAAGCGCCCGTCGGATTTGGCTCGTCGACGGGCAGCTGGAGGCGCGCGCTGACGCTCGGACCGGTGACGGGGGTGCCGTGCGGCGCGGCAGGCGACTGCGCCGCATGCGGGCCCTCAGCCTCGACCTCGTCGACGACGAGGCCAGCAGGCTCGCGATGCCGGCCGACTGGATCGCCCGCGTGCTCGACGGCCTCGAGACCGACCTGCGCGCCGGCCGCGACCTGCCGCTCAGCGACAGCGACCCGAGCGTCGAGATCACCATCTCCGAGGGCGCCGTGCGCGAGCTCGTGCGGGCCGCGGGCGACGGCGTGCCCGGCGTCATCGTGGGGCGCGTGCAGCTCGACGGCGACGCGAGCGCCGGCGAGCCCGTGGGCGTGACCGTGCGCATCAGCGCCGCGCTCGTGCGGCCCCTCGCCGAGCTCGCCGACAGCGTGCGCGACGCGGTCACCACCGCGCTGCTCACCCACACCGAGCTCGCCGTGACCGGCATCGACATCATCGTCGACGACGTGCACCCCGTCTACACCGGCATCGAGCACAGCACCGGCAGCGGCACCGAGGAGGAATCATGAGCGGCGTCGACCCGCGCCCCGAGGAACAGGCTCGCCTGGTCGACGAGGCGGTGCTCGCCGTGACGGGCGTGCGCGCCCTGTTCCCCGCGCGCGCGGCCCTCCGCCACGCGGCCCGCGAGCTCGCGGCCGGACAGCAGCGCCCCGCGCGCAGCATCGTGCAGACCGGCGCGGACGGCACGCTCGCCGTGCTCGTCGCCATCGCGGTCGAGAGCAGCGCGCAGGCGCCGGCGACCGCGCGGGCGGTCGCCGCATCCCTTCGACGGATGCTCGGCGAGGGCGCCTCGATCACCGTGCGCATCCGCCGCGTCACGCCGCCGGCTCAGGCCGCGCTGCCCGCCGGGCCCGATCTCGCCCAGGTCGACTCGCCGGAGGGTGACGTAGCCTGGCTGGGATGAAACCGCTGACCGCCGAGCAGATCCGCTCCTCCATCGTCAACGCCTCCGCCGCGGAGATCGAGCGCATGCAGCTGCCCGGCCTGCACGAGATGGTGTGGGAGGAGCGCGAGTTCCTCGGCTGGCGCGACCCGCAGGGCTCGCAGCGCGGCTACATCGTCGCGTGGGTGGGCGACCGCCCCGTGGGCATGATGGTGCGCGCCGCATCCAACAGCCTGCGCCCCGGCATCGGGGCGATCTGCTCGCTCTGCCACACGCCGCAGCCGGCGACGCAGGTGCTGATGTTCTCCGCCGCCCGCGGCGGCGAGTCGGGTCGCGAGGGAAACTCGATCGGCACCTACATCTGCGCCGATCTGGCGTGCCCGATCATGATCCGCATCTTCCCCGGTCAGAGCGAGATGCTGCTCATGCGGGACGAGCTCATCGCGCGTCGCAGCGCGGGACTGCAGCAGCGGGTGGGCCGCTTCACCGAGCGGATCCTCGAGACGGCCTGAGGCGCGGCCGGGCCTGAGGCGCAACCGGCGGCGGAACGGGACTAGTCGCGCCGGCCGAGCAGGTTGAACGGGATCGCGAGCGACAGCGTCACCGACATGATGCCGGTGAAGAAGACCAGGGCCGCCCACTGCTCGGGCACCCAGAAGGCGTACGCGAAGAGCGGGAACGACGCGAAGAAGAGTGCGAGCGACACGACGGCGGCGAGGATCTTCATGGTGGCTCCATTGTGCCAGGTTCTCGCCGGGAATCGACGCACGCGCCGAGGAGCGGTGCCGCCCGCTGGATGTCCCCCGGACGGGGGTGGACCGATGCCGTTATATTGAGCACGACGCGCTGCGCTCACGACCCGCCTCCCCCGGCGGACCGGGGCAGGACCCTGAGCGTCGGAGAGACGTCCGATGGGATCGCTGATCTACGGCTCGCCCTCGCTCGAGATCGCCTTCGACGACCGCGTGCTCGCGCACGTGCAGATCGTGATGGCCACGAAGCTGCGGCGCGGCGAGAACTTCTTCTTCAGCTGGCGCGAGAACGGCGGCGTCGGCCGCAACTCGATCTGGATCGACTCGTCGATCCCTCTCTACTTCCGCTACAGCGGCAGCCGCCATCCCGAGATCGACCGCGATTGGCTCGAGCAGCTGGCCGTGCTCGCGTCGAGCTCGCAGGGGCTCGATCTGACCGATGAGACCCGGCTGGGGTCGATGGCGCCCCCCGGTCAGGCGAAGCTCGCGCGCTGACGGCGTGCGCCGACGCCCCCGTCGCTAGAGGGCGAAGCGGGTCTCGAGCACCGGCCGCCGGAACGTCGTGACCGCGTTCTCGCGCAGCGCCCAGAGCACGCCCTCGCGCGCCAGGCCCACGACGACCGAGAGCTCGACCTCGTCGCGCGGGGCGAAGAGGATGAGCTCGGTGCCGTACCGGCCGTAGGGGCAGGGCACTCCCCAGCCGTTCTCGACGACCTCGGCGCCGCGGGAGCGCGGCAGCACGACGTGCAGGCTCGTATCGCGCGGGCCGTGCAGGTGAGCGGGCTCGAGCGGCGCGCCGACCGGCGAGAACGAGGTGCCCTCGACGGGGTTCGTCACCTGCGGCACGAGCACCGCCCGCGCATCCGGCTCGGCCATGCTGCTCGGGCCGATGATGACGCCGGGGATGTCGCGCAGGGCGTCCCAGGTCGCGACCCAGAGCGCGGGTGCGGCGCACTGCTCGCGCTGCCAGTGCGGGCCGTCCTGGTCGAGCCGCGGGAGGGGGCCGACGCGGGGGAGCAGAGCCCCCGTCGTCGCATTCGACATGGTGTCGGTCATGGTGTCGCCCCTCGCCGTCGTGGGCGGGGATCGGATGATCCCTCAGCGCCACTGTTCACAGTACGAACATCGCCGCGCCCTCGTCAGGGGGTTGATTTCTCAGCCGCGGCGTGGTGGCGCTGCCGCCGAGGCGGGGCGGAGCGCCGCGAGGGCGACGCGGACTGAGAGACTGGAGCCGCCGGGCGCGCCGCTCGGCACCGAGAGAGGTGGCTCATGGCCGACAGCAGCGAGACGCGCAGCTACGAGAACCGCGTCGCCGTCTACATCGACTTCGACAACATCGTCATCTCGCGCTACGACCAGGTGCACGGTCGCGGCGCCTGGCGCAAGGACAACGTCTACCGCCTCGGCCCCGGGCTGACGGGGGCGACCGACGAGCAGCGCGAGAAGATCCGCGCGGCCACCGTCGACATCTCGGCGATCCTCGACTACGCCAGCTCGTTCGGCACGATCGTCGTCAGCCGCGCCTACGCCGACTGGTCGGTGGGCGTCAACGCGAGCTACCAGGGTCAGCTGACCGAGCGCGCGGTCGACCTCACCCAGCTCTTCCCCTCCACCAAGCAGATGAAGAACGGGGCCGACATCCGCCTCGCGGTCGACGTCATGGAGGACCTGTTCCGCCTCACCGACCTCACCCACGTGCTCATCGCCGCGGGCGACAGCGACTACATCCCGCTCGCGCAGCGCAGCAAGCGGCTCGGCCGGTACGTGGTGGGCGTCGGGGTCGCGGGCGGCACGAGCAAGTCGCTCGCCGCGGCGTGCAACGAGTTCGCCGACTACGACTCGATGCCGGGCATCCGCCCTGCGTCGGCCATCTCCCCCAAGCGGGATGCCCCGGCCGCCGCCGCGACCGCGAGCGAGCCCGACGCGCCGGCCGATGCCGAGCCCGACGCGAAGGCCGCCGCGCGCTCGGTCGAGGTCGCCTTCGTCGCGCCGCCGACGGTGAAGCGCCGCGCCTCCTCCAAGGCCGGCCCGACCATCCCGGGCGCGATCGGCGACCCCGTGCAGGATGCCGCCACCGCGCTGCTGCTGCGCGCCCTGCGACTCAGCCACGAGAAGGACGACGACGCCGACTGGCTGCACAACTCGGAGGTCAAGAAGCAGATGGTGCGCCTCGATCCGGCCTTCAACGAGAAGGTGCTCGGGTTCCGGTCGTTCAGCGACTTCGTGAAGTCGCGCGGCGCGATCGCCGAGCTCGACGAGGACTCGCAGAGCCGCCGCATGCGGCTCGCGATCTAG
Source organism: Microcella flavibacter (assembly GCF_012530535.1). Taxonomy (NCBI): domain Bacteria; kingdom Bacillati; phylum Actinomycetota; class Actinomycetes; order Micrococcales; family Microbacteriaceae; genus Microcella; species Microcella flavibacter. Next base: position 907,758 of record NZ_CP051299.1, on the reverse strand, counting down.
CGGACCGGGCGGACTCGCGGGCTCGCGGGCTCGCGGACTCGCGGCTCAGCGGTCCTTCTTCGGCGGGCCGGACGCCTTGTCGGGCTTGTCGGGCTTGTCGGGCTTGTCTGCCTTCTCCGACTTCCCCGGCGTGCCGGGCTCTGCCGACTCCTCATCGGGCTCCTGCTCCCCCGGCACTTCCTGCTCCGGCGGCGACGCCGCTGCGCGCTCCGCCGCCTTCTCCTCGCGCAGCTCGCGCGCCTGCGCCGACACCGCGGCGCCGAACTCGCGACCGACCTTGTCCGCATCCTTCGCGCCTTCGCGCACCCACGCGGAGAACTCGTCGGAGCCGGCGGGCAGGGCGGGTTCCTCGGCCTCGGGGGCGGCGGATTCGTCGTCCGAGTCGAGGGCACCCGACTCCGGGGACTCCGACGCCTCGGCCTCCGCCGATTCCTCGGCGACGGGCTCGACCACGGCGACGGCGTCGTCCACGACGAGCTGCGCATCGGAGGGGAGCGCCCCCGCGGCCGCCATCCCGGTGAGGCCGAGCGCGACCGCCCCCGCGCCCGCCGCAATGCGCGCGGCCCACCCGGTCCTGCTGATGCGCTGCGCCACGATCGGCTCCTCCGTCTGCGGCGATGCAGGAGCGCACGGCCGTCCTGCGGCCGAGCGTAGACCGGCCGCCGCCCCGCCGAACGCCCCCGAGCAGGGGGCCGAGGGGCCGGACGCGCCGCCCGCGCCTCACGGGCCGTCGATGCCGCGCGGGTGCCGCTCCGCCTCGCTCCACAGCAGACGGCGCAGCAGCGGGCGCTCGGCGAGCGTCCACAGGGTCGTCGTGACGAGGTACAGCGCGGCGGCGAGCGGCACGATGAGCGCGACGGGCGCCGTGATGAGCGGCAGCCAGCCGAGGGCGCGCAGCAGGCCGGGCGGCATGCCCGGCTGATCCGCGGAGGTCGGCAGCTGCATCCGCAGCATCATCGCGCGCGTGGCGAGGCCGGCGATGACGAGCAGCACGACGACCGCGCCGGCGAGCAGCAGCCCTCCCCCGTCGCCGGCGAGCGCCGCCGCTCCGAGGGGCCGGCCGAGCGGCACGCCGAGCAGCGCCTCGGCGAGCAGCGCGTTCGGCTCGCCGCCGATGCGCTGCGCGATGAAGAGCGCGTAGACGAGCGAGACGATCGGCGCCTGCAGCAGCGCCGAGCCGATGCCGGCGATGGGCGAGACCCCGGCCTCGCGGTACAGCTCCATCGTCTTCGCCTGCAGCCGCTGCGGGTCGCCCTTCCAGCGGCGACGGATCTCGGCGAGCGCCGGGGCGAGCCGGCGACGGGCCCCCTCGGCGCGCACCTGGGCGACGGCGACGGGCAGCAGCAGGGTGCGCACGATGAGCGTGAGCAGCACGACCCCGCCGGCCGCGGCGGCGGAGCCGAGGAGCGGGTCGAGCGGGAGGGAGAGCGCGTCGAGCGCGCCGGCGAGCAGGGTGAGCAGGAAGGCGATCGGGGGGAAGGAGAAGACGTCCAAGGAGAACCTCGCAGGGTCGGGAGCGGGCGGGGGGCCATCGGGCCGCTGCGCATCGCATCGACCGAGGCCGCCCGGGGCGCTCCGGTGCGCGGAGGCTCGCGAGGGCGGGCGAGGGGTCGAGCGCGCTAGGCGGCCGGGAGGGCCGGCGCCGGCGCGCGCCCGAGCGGGCGCCCCGCCGTGAGGGGATGCGCGGGCTCGATGAGGCTCGTCACGGGCTCGCGGTGCGCCCGGGCCCGGTGCCCGACGGTGAGCTGGCGGCTCGTGGCCGCGCGGGCGAGGGTGCGGGCCAGGAGGGCGCCGAGCAGCATCGCGGCGCCGATCGCGGCGGTCGCCGCGACGGGGGCTCCGAGCGACCCGGCGATGAGCTGCCCCGCGACCACGGCGACGAGCGCGAGCCCGAGGGCCGCCATCGCACGGTGCAGGGAGAGGGTCACGCGAGCACGGTACCGCACGGTGTCGCGGGATGCTCGGGTGGGGCATCCCGTCTCTGAATACGGGCTGGGCGCGCGATGGACGCGACCGGACCGGCGCTCCTACCGTGGTCGAACCGCACGAGACGAGAAAGAGGAGCACTCATGACCTACGACATCACCGGCAAGACCGTCGCCTTCCTGCTGACGGACGGCTACGAGGACAGCGAGCTCACGGCGCCCTGGGCCGCCGTCACCGAGGCGGGCGGCACCGCCGTGCTCGTCTCCCCCGCCGAGGGGGCGATCGAGGGCAAGAACGGCCACACGCAGCCGGTAGACCAGCACATCGCCCGCGCCGACGCCGCGGCCTTCGACGCGCTCATGCTGCCGGGCGGCGTCGTCAACGCCGACCACCTGCGCATGGACGCCGACTCCGTCGCCTTCGCGAAGGCCTTCTTCACGGCCGGCAAGCCCGTGGGCGTCATCTGCCACGCGGCGTGGACTCTCATCGAGGCAGACGTCGTGAAGGGCCGCGAGCTCACCAGCTACCCGAGCCTCAAGACCGATCTCATCAACGCCGGCGCCGACTGGGTCGACGAGGAGGTCGTCACCGACCAGGGGCTCGTCTCGAGCCGCACCCCCGACGACCTGCCCGCGTTCTGCGCGAAGCTCGTCGAGGAGATCTTCGAGGGCGAGCACGCGGGGCAGCACGCCTGATCCGATCCGCCTGATCCGATCACGGCGGATGCGCGGCGCGGGCGCGGCTGGCAATCAGCCCGCACTCGCCCCGCTCCCAGCGGTTCCCGCGGCGGGCCGTGGTGCACTGGCACCATGGCCCGTTCCGCACTCCCCCTGACCGTTCCCGATCTCTCCGGCCGCCGCATCATCGTCACCGGCGCCAACAGCGGCCTCGGCTTCGGCCTGACCGGCCGCCTCGCCGCCGAGGGGGCGCACGTCATCATGGCGGTGCGCAACGAGGAGAAGGGCCGGGATGCCCGCGAGCGCCTGCTCGCCGAGAACCCGGCCGCGCAGCTCGAGCTGCAGCACCTCGACCTCGCGAGCCTCGGCAGCATCCGCGCCTTCGCCGAGGCGCAGCTCGCCCACGGAGCCCCGCTCGACGTGCTCATCAACAACGCCGGCGTCATGGCACCGCCCGAGCGGCAGAGCACCGACGACGGCTTCGAGCTGCAGTTCGGCTCGAACCACCTCGGCCCCTTCGCCCTCACCGGGCACCTGCTGCCGCTGCTGAAGGCCGCCGAGGCCCCGCGCGTCGTCTCGACGAGCAGCCTCGCCGCGTGGCCGGGACGCATCCGGTTCGACGACCTGCAGTGGCAGCGCTCGTACTCGGCGTGGGGCGCCTACGCCCAGTCGAAGCTCGCGAACCTGATGTTCGCGCGCGAGCTGCAGCGCCGCTCCGACGCGAAGCGCTGGAACCTGCGCAGCATCGCCGCCCACCCGGGCGGCACCGCGACGAATCTGCAGGTGGCAGGCCCCCGCAACGGCGAGCCGCTCGACGCCAAGGGCGAGGAACGCATGAACCGCTTCATGCAGCCCGTCGCGATGGGCATCCTGCCGTCGCTGTACGCGGCGGTGGATGCGCACGCCCAGCCGGGCGCCTACTACGGGCCGAACGGCCCGCTCGAGGTCAAGGGCGAGCCGTCGATCGTGCGCGTTCCCCCGCAGGCGAAGCGCCGGCAGACTGCGGTTCGGCTCTGGGAGCAGAGCGAGCTGCTCACCGGGGTGGCGTTCTCGTAGCCTGAGAGCCCTTCGGACTCGCCGCTTAGGCTTCTGCCGTGCACCCCGCCCTCGACGACCCCGCGATCACCCGCGGCCGTCGGTCGTGGCGCCAACGCGTCAGCCTCATCGCGCTCGTGGTCGGCATCGGCTCGTTCCTGTCGCGCCGCGGCGAGGACTTCACGACGACCGAGACGGCGGTCGGCAGCATCCTCGCGCTCATCGCGACGGTGCTCGTCGTGCTGCTCATCGCGGCGCTGATCGTGGCTCGGGCCGTGCATCGGCTCAGCACCGTGCTCGATGCGCGCGAGGCCCGCGCACCCGACGCCCTGCGGTTCCCGACCTACGGCTTCGGCCCGACGGCGGTGCGCCTGGCCCGCGCGCTCGGGCTCGGCAGCCCGTCGAGCACGTTCTCGGGCTGGGCGATCGTCGAGGTCGCGGAGGACGGCGTTCGGGTCTTCAAGCACCTCGGCGAACCGGCCGTCGTCATCGCGCGCTCCGCCATCCTCGACGCCGGCACGGGCGCGATCGTCGACTCGCTCTTCCGCGTGCCGAGCCTGAACCTCGCCGTCGCGCGCCGCGGCGAGACCATCGGCGTGCCGCTCGCCGTGCTGCGCACCCCGATCAACAAGGTCGATGAGGCGGGCTTGACGGCGACGCTCATCGAGGCGCGCGGGATGCTCCGCCTCGACGCCGACGCCGCCTCCTAGTCGCGCGGCGCGCGCTCGCCCAGCACCTCGGCGGTGGTGCGCACGCGGGCGAACTCCCCGTCGAGGTTGACGCCGGTGATGCGGCTCAGCTCGGAGGCGGGCACGACCGACCCGTCCCGCGCCGCCCGGTCGAACGTGTGCGTGGCGTCGATGACGAAGTCGGTGGCGTAGCCGAGATTGCCGGCCATGCGTGCGGTGGTCTCGCAGCAGTGGTTGGTGGTGACGCCGCAGATCGTGACCTCGGCGATGCCCGCCGCCCGCAGCCAGTCGTCGAGGGCGGGCGCGCCGAGGAAGGCGGAGTTGACCGTCTTGGTGACGAGCAGGTCGTGCGGGCCGTCGACGCCGTCGATGAAGGCGTTGCCCGCCTGGCCGGGGCGCAAGGGCGAGTCGGGGTCGATCGAGTCGTGCCGCACGAGCACGATGGGGTCGCCGGCGGCGCGCCAGGCATCGATGAGGGCGACGATGTTGGCTTCGGCGGCGGGGTTGTCGCGCGGGCCCCACGACGGGTCGGCGAATCCGCGCTGGGCGTCGATGACGAGCAGCGCCGGTCGTCCGGCACGGATGGATGCCCACATGCGGCACACGCTACCGGGGCCCGGTGCACGGGGGGCGTGCGCGGGGCATCCCTCGTTCTGTGTTTCGATAGAAGGCCGTGCCCGTTGCGCACGGGCGCCGACGCCCGGAGGACCTCATCAGCTCGAGCACGCCCGACACCCCGCCCGACCTGCAGACGACTGCGCGGCGCGGGCATTTCGTCGACCTGCGTCCGCTGTCGGAGAGCCCCGCGTTCGCCCGCATGTGGATCGGTGCGACGATCACCGGCATCGGCAGCCAGATGACGATCGTCGCCGTGGGGCTCGACATCTACGCGCGCACGTCGTCGACCCTCGCGGTGTCGCTCGTGGCCGCGTTCGCGCTCGTGCCGATGGTCGTGTTCGGGCTGTACGGCGGGGTGCTCGCCGACTCGTTCGACCGCCGCAAGGTGGCGCTGCTGTCGGCGATCGTGGCGTGGGTGTCGACGGTGGCGCTCGCCGGCTACGCCTGGGTGAGCGCGCTCGGATTGGGTGCCGAAGAGCTATGGCCCTTGTACTTGCTGATCACGCTGAACACGGTGGCGTCGACGATGGTGGGCGTGGCGCGGCAGGCGATGGTGCCGCGGCTGGTGCGCCGCGAGCTGCTGCCGGCGGCGGGCGCGCTCGGCGGGATCAGCGGTGGCCTGATGGCGACGGTGGGGCCGGCACTCGCGGGCGTGCTGGTGGCCTCGGTCGGCGTCGCGTGGACGTACTCGATCGATGCGGTGCTGTTCATCGCGGCGTTCATCGGCCTGTACACGCTGCCGGCGCTGCGGCCGGAGGGCACGCCGGGGCGGCCGGGGCTGCGCTCGGTGATCGACGGCGCCCGCTTCCTGCGGGAGGCGCCGAACATCCGCGCCTCGTTCCTGCTCGACATCTTCGCGATGACGTTCGGCAATCCGCGGGTGCTGCTGCCGGCGATCGGCGCGGTGCTGCTCGGCGGCGGGGCGGTGACGGTGGGCGTGCTGACGTCGGCGACGGCGGTCGGCGCGCTGCTGCTGGGCCTGCTGTCGGGGCAGCTGGGCGCGGTGCGCCGACAGGGCCTGGGCGTGGGCATCGGCGTGGCGGCGTACGGGGCGACGATCGTCGCGTTCGGCGCGGTGCTGCTGTGGGCGCAGCTGGTGGATGCTGATGCCGGCCCGGCGCTCGACGACGTGTTCGTGCCGGGCCTGGTGGCGGCGGTCATCGTGCTCGCGCTTTCCGGAGCGGCCGACTCGGTGAGCATGATCTACCGCAACACGATGCTGCAGGCCTCCGTGCCCGACGCGATGCGCGGGCGCCTGCAGGGGCTGTTCACGGTCGTCGTGACGGGCGGGCCGCGCATCGGCGACCTGTACGTGGGGGCGTTGAGCGTGCTGGCGATGCTGTGGTTCCCGCCGCTGCTCGGCGGGGTCGTGATCGTGGTGGCGGCGGCGGTAATTCTTCGCGTTCAGCGGGGGTTCCGCGAATACGACGCGGAAAATCCGCAGCCGTAGGGGTTTCGCCTACTCGGCGGGCGCGTCGGGCGCGCTGCCGCTGGTCTCGCGGGAGATGCGCTCGAGCTCGTCGACGATGTCGGCGAGCGGACGGTCGGTGTCGATGACGTGCGAGGCGCCTCGGCGCAGCAGCGGTTCGACGTGCTCGAGGTCGTCGAGAACGCGTTCCCGCTCTTCCGGTGTCTTGCCGAAGTCGTTGGTGGTGCGGGTCGCGAGGCGCTGCAGGATGACATCTTTCGGGGCGGTCAGCAGCACGACGGCGGCGAAGCGGTCGTAGAGCTCGCCTTGGTTGGCGACGGTGCCCTGCACGAAGAGCGTGCCGGTGCGGGGATGCTCGAGCAGGGCATCCACTGCCTCGATGCGCCACAGCGGCTCGCCGTCGACCACCTCGATCCAGTCGCCCTCATCCGTGTCGACGCACTCGTACCCGCGGTCGGCGAGTGCGGCGAGGGCGGTGGACTTGCCCGTGCCCGACATGCCGGTGAGGAGGATCGCGGTCATGGGGTCATGATGCCGCAGGGAGTGGCCGGGGAGGCCATGAGTTTCTCCTGTGGCCGTGTACCCGGAAGCTTCCGCAACCCGAGCGGGAGGCCACGAGTCGACCCCGGGGACAGGACTTTCTCTGCTGGCTATGTGCGCTCGAGGCTCCGGGGGCCTGAACGCACATAGCGAGCGCGCGACGCGCCCGCCGGCGACCTCCTCCGCAATCGCGAATCGGCGAAGTAACGTGAGACCGACTCGCTGGAGGTTTCATGGTTACGAAGACGTCCCCAGAGCCCGTCTGGAATGCAGCCCGCCTCATCCCCACGTCGGGCATCAACGGAGCGGAAGAGCAGGAACGGCGTGCGACGTCGGCTCTCCTCGCTGTCATGGCCTCCGTGCGGGAGTTCGGCAAGGCGCTCAGTCAGCCGTTCGGCGCGCCGGCCGCCGCCCTCGAGACCTTCATCGAGGTGCCGTTCATGATCGGGGAGCGGAGGGTCTTCCCTGACGGTCTCATTCGGGCCACTCGCGGCAGTCGCTCGTGGACGGCGCTCGTCGAGGTCAAGACCGGCACGAACGCCCTCGAGGCATCCCAGCTCGAGGACTACCTCGACGTCGCCCGCGAGCACGGCTTCGACGCGCTCATCACGATCTCGAACGAGATCCCGGGGATGATCGGCGCGCACCCCACCGCGGTGGACAAGCGCAAGCTGAAGAAGGTCGCGCTGCACCACTTCTCGTGGTCCGAGATCCTCACCGCCGCCGTCGTGCAGAAAGAGCACCGCGGGGTCGCCGATCCCGATCAGGCCTGGATCCTCGGCGAGCTCATCCGGTACCTGGAGCACCCGAAGTCCGGTGCCATGTCGTTCGAGGACATGGGTGCCAGCTGGGTCCCCGTCCGCGATGCGCTGTCAGCCGGAACGCTCCGCGCGTCCGACAAGGGCGTCGCTGAGGTGGCGAGTCGGTTCGACGCCCTGCTGCGCTTCGCGGGCCTGCGACTCGGTCGGCAGCTGGGCTCGGAGGTGCTGCCCGCCCTCAACCGCGCGGAGGCGGCGGATCCCGCCGCGCGAAGCGCCCGCCTGGTCTCCGAACTGGTCAAGGACGGTCATCTGCGCGGCGGGCTCCGCATCCCCGGTGTCGTCTCCGATCTCGAGGTCATCGCCGACCTGCGCGCCAACACGATCACCGCGTCCTTCAGCGTCGATGCTCCGAAGGAGGGCCGCCCGACGACGCGCATCAATTGGCTCGTGCGTCAACTGAAGGAGGCGCCCGACGGCGTCCGCGTCGAGGCCGTCCCCGTGCGCTCGAGCACCGGCCCTGCCGAACTGCTCGGTCGCGTTCGCGAGGACTCGGCTGTGCTCGTTCCCCCATCCGGCCGCGACATCAAGACGTTCGTGGTCACCCGGTCGGTGCCGCTCGGCGCCAAGCGCGGATCCGGTCGTGGCACCTTCATCGACTCGATGCTGACCGCGATCGACTGCGCGTACTCCGAGATCGGGCAGTCGCTCAAGGCCTGGTCGGCCACTCCCCCGAAGCTGCGACCGACGCAGGTCGTCGAGACCGAGCCCGGCATCGACAGCTCGCTGCCGTCGGCCGCGCTCTCGTCGCAGGACAACGACTAGCGGCACTCCCGGCGACCGCCGCGCCGCCCGAACCTGCGGCAAGCCGCCCCCGTCGCTGCGCCGGCGGCGCCGTCAGACTGGACGTCTACCCACCAGGGGCCGCGCTGGCAGAGGCGGGCACGCCATTGACTCCGAGTCGGCTCAACCCAGGCATTCGCCCCGCCGCGTCTACGCCGGACGGTCAGGAGTCGGGCAGGATGTTCGTCGCGACGAAGACGTTGCTCGCGACGATCGAGGCGATCGTGCGCGCGATCGCCTGCGCGGCGGCCCCCGCACCCCAGTTGCCCCGCTTGAGCTCTTCGGCGCGCGTGATGACCGCTGACGTCCAGGGGATCTCCCGGTGCATCTGGGGCAGAGCGCCGCTCGCGTAGAGCAGCGCGCCGAGCGCCGCCACACGGGGCTCGGGCTCGCTGCCGTCGACGAGCACCTCGCGCACGCCCGCGAGCAACGCCTCCCGACGGCCCGTGCCGCCCTCGAAAAGCTTCGTCGTCGGGAACATGCCCAGCACCCGATGATCACGCTCGACGAGGTCGCCGCGGGCGATGAGCCGCTTCATGAGAGGCTCGCGCAGGGGCGGGCCGACCGCGGCGAGCACGGTCTGGACGTTGCGGGGCTTCGTCGCGACGTACTCCCACGCCGTGAGCAGGAGCGGGTCGTTCGGCGCCGCATCCGCCACGGCTTCGACGCGCGCCCAGGTGGGCTTGGTGCTCGTCGACGTGACGCGCTCCTGCAGCGCGAGGTCGGCGACCACGGCACCGGCGAGCGCGTAGTACAGCGTGTTCTCGCCGGCGACGGTGCTCGAGTCGGGCTGGAAGAGCAGCAGCAGCAGATCCTCGGCGAGGGTCGGCTGCTCGACGGAGGGCACGTCAGGGGTCACGGTGCGATCGTCTCGGTCGGCATGGGTCATGAGGACAGTCAAAACCCTGTTGCAACGACAGGGTCAAGCGGTCCCGGTCTCCTCGGCGCCGGACTCCTGCGCGATCACCTCGCGCGCGAGCGCGCTCGCGCGTGCGTAGACGTCGAGCTGCGCGGGGTTGTACAGCTCGACGAGCGCGGCGGTCACGGTCGACTTGTCCGTGTCGGGGCTGCCGACGAAGTGCGACTCGGGGTCGCTGACCCAGGCGTAGTCGCGCATGTACTGGGCGATGATCGGGGCCAGTTCCGCACTGAGCCGCTCGCGGGTGGCCTCGTCCGCATCGGGCGCCAGCTCGTCCACCTCGCGGCTCGCCGTGCCCGTCGCGGCATCCTCCTCGACCATCCGCCGCACGTCGGACATGACCGCCGGGTCGTACACGCGCGAGTAGATGTGGAGGATCGAGCTGTCGGCCTCCGAGAGCCGGCCGGCCACCGCGCTGAACCCGGCCGGCGCATCGGCCGGAGCCTCGTCGCGCATGATGTCGGCCAGCTCGACACGAGCCCTCGTCAAGCGGTCGATCTGAGCGGCGAGGTCGGCGTCCAGGTTCTGGAGGATCTCGCGATCGGCGCCTCCCGCATCGATCGCATCCCCGATCTGCGCGAGCGGCACGCCCAGCTCCACGAGACGGCGGATGCGGAGCAGCGAGACGAGGTCGCGCACCCCGTACTGCTTGTAGCCGTTGTGCCGCCGCTCGGGCTCGGCGAGCAGCCCCAGCCGGTGGTAGTGGCGCACCGCGTTGACCGTGGTGCCCGCCAGATCGGCGAGTTCGCGCGTGCTCCAGGCCATGGGGTACCGCCGCTGCGCTACGCCTGCGCGCGCTCCAGCACCAGCTCGCGCACGCGCGCCGCGTCCGCCTTGCCGCCCATCGCCTTCATGACCGCGCCGATGACCGCGCCGGCGGCCTGCACCTTGCCGTCGCGGATCTTCTCGAGCACGTCGGGCTGCTGGGCGAGCGCCTGGTCGATCGCCTCGATGAGGGCACCGTCGTCGCTGACGACGGCGAGGCCCCGGGCATCCACCACCTGCTGCGGCGTTCCCTCGCCGGCGATGACGCCCTCGACGACCTGGCGGGCCAGACGGTCGGTGAGCGCGCCGGAGTCGACCAGGCCGACGATCGCGGCCACGTCGGCGGGGGTGATGAGGGCGGCGGGCTCGGCGTTCTGCGCGTTGGCGATGCGGGCGATCTCGCCCGTCCACCACTTGCGGGCCTGCTGCGGGGCGGCGCCGGCGGCGACCGTCTCGTCGACCTCGACGAGAAGCCCTGAGTTGACGACGTCGCGGAACTCGAGGTCGCTGAAGCCCCACTCCTGCTTGAGGCGGCGGCGACGCGCGGCCGGGGCCTCGGGCAGGGCGGCGGTGAGCTCGGCGATCAGCTGCGGCGTCGGCGTGACGGGCAGCAGGTCGGGCTCGGGGAAGTAGCGGTAGTCGTCGGCGTCGCTCTTCGGGCGGCCGGGCGAGGTCGCGCCGGTGTCCTCGTGCCAGTGCCGGGTCTCCTGCGTGATCGTGCCGCCCTGGGCGAGGATGGCCGCCTGACGCTGGATCTCGTACCGCACGGCGCGCTCGACGCTGCGCAGCGAGTTGACGTTCTTCGTCTCGGTGCGCGTGCCGAGCTCCTGCTGGCCGCGCGGGCGCAGCGAGACGTTCGCGTCGCAGCGCAGGTTGCCGCGCTCCATGCGGGCCTCGGAGATGCCGAGGGCGCGCACGATGTCGCGGATCGTCGACACGTAGGCCTTCGCGATCTCGGGGGCGCGGTGCTCGGCGCCGTAGATCGGCTTCGTGACGATCTCGACCAGCGGGACGCCGGCGCGGTTGTAGTCGACGAGCGAGTACTCGGCGCCCTGGATGCGGCCGGTCGAGCCGCCCACGTGGGTCAGCTTGCCGGCGTCCTCCTCCATGTGCGCGCGCTCGATCGGCACGGTGACGATCGAGCCGTCCTCCAGCTCGATGTCGAGGGTGCCCTCGAAGGCGATCGGCTCGTCGTACTGGCTGATCTGGTAGTTCTTCGCCAGATCCGGGTAGAAGTAGTTCTTACGGGCGAACCGCGACGAGGGCGCGATCTGGCAGCCGAGCGCGAGGCCCAGCGAAATCGAGTAGCGCACAGCGGTCTCGTTGACGACGGGCAGCGAGCCCGGCAGGCCGAGGCAGACGGGCGTGATCGCCGTGTTCGGCTCGGTGATCTCGTTGCCGCCGAAGGCCGGGTTCGGAGCATCCGAGAACATCTTCGTCTTCGTCGACAGCTCGACGTGCACCTCGAAGCCGAGCACCGGCTCGAACATCTCGAGAGCCTGGTCGAAGTCCATGAGTTCAGCGCGCGCCATCAGCGTGCCCCTTCCGTCGTCGCGAGCTCGGGAGCCTGGCTCCACAGCGTGCGGCCCCAGTGCGCCTCGAGCAGCTGCTCGATCGCGGCACCCGCCTCGTACAGGCGCGCATCGTGGCGGGCGGGAGCCATGAGCTGCAGGCCCGTCGGCAGGCCGTCCTCGGGCGCGAGCCCCATCGGCAGGCCCATGCCGGGTACGCCGGCGAGGTTCGCCGGGATGGTCGTGACGTCGTTGAGGTACATCGCCAGCGGGTCCTCGAGCTTCTCGCCGAAGCGGAACGCCGTCGTCGGCGCGCTCGGCGACACCAGGATGTCGGCCTTCTCGAAGGCGGCCTCGAAGTCCTGCTGGATGAGCGTGCGCACTTTCTGCGCGCTGCCGTAGTACGCGTCGTAGTAGCCGGCGCTGAGGGCGTAGGTACCGAGGATGATGCGGCGCTTCACCTCGGGGCCGAAGCCGGCCTCGCGCGTCGCGGCCATGACGTCCTCGACGGTTCCGGTGACGCCCGCGCGCATGCCGAAGCGCACCGAGTCGAACTTCGCGAGGTTGCTCGAGGCCTCCGCCGGCAGGATCAGGTAGTAGGCGGCGACCGCGTACTCGAAGTGCGGGGCGCTCACCTCGACGATCTCGGCGCCGGCCGCGGCCAGCAGGTCGAGGGTCTCGTGGTACCGCTGCTTGACGCCGGCCTGGAAGCCCTCGCCCTCGAGCTCTTTGACGACGCCGACGCGGATGCCCTTGAGCACGTCGCCCGTCATGCCGCGCCGCGCGGCCTCGGCCATCGAGGGCCAGGCGTCGGGGATGCTCGTGGCGTCGCGGGGGTCGTGCCCGCCGATGACGTCGTGGACGAGCGCAGCATCCAGCACCGAGCGCGACACGGGGCCCACCTGGTCGAGCGAGCTCGCGAGCGCGATCGCGCCGTAGCGGCTGACGCCGCCGTAGGTGGGCTTCACGCCGACCGTGCCCGTGACGGCGCCCGGCTGGCGGATCGAGCCGCCCGTGTCGGAGCCGAGCGCGATGGGCGCCTCGAAGGCGGCGACGGCCGCGGCCGAGCCGCCGCCCGAGCCGCCGGGGATGCGGTCGAGATCCCAGGGGTTGCGCGTGGGGCCGTAGGCCGAGAACTCGGTGGAGGAGCCCATCGCGAACTCGTCCATGTTCGTCTTGCCGAGCGGCACGAGGCGGGCGGCGCGCAGGCGCGCGACGACGGTCGCGTCGTACGGCGGCACCCAGCCCTCGAGGATCCTCGAGCCCGAGGTCGACGGCATGTCGATCGTGCAGAGGACGTCCTTGATGGCGATCGGCACGCCGGCGAGGTCGGGCAGGATCTGCCCGGCGGCGCGGTCGGCGTCGACCTGCGCGGCCGTCTCGAGCGCGTTCTGCGACACGTGGAGGAAGGCGTGCACGTCGCCGTCGACGGCGGCGATGCGGTCGAGGTGCGCCTGCGTCACCTCGACGCTCGAGACCTCGCCCGACTGCAGGGCGGCGGCGAGGTCGGCGGCGCTCGTGCGGGTGAGGTCGCTCGACGTGCCGCTCACTGCTCCTCCCCCAGGATGGCGGTGACGCGGAAGCGGCTGCCGTCGTGGTCGGGAGCGCCGGCGAGGGCCTGCTCGGTGGTGAGCGTGACGCCCGGCTCGTCCACGCGCATCCCGCCGGTCAGGGGGATGGGGTGGCTCGTCGCCGCCACGTCGGGGGTCGCGACCCGCTGCACCTTCTCGACCGAGTCGACGATCGCCCCGAGCTCGCCGGTGAGCTTCTGGATCTCGTCGTCGGTCAGGGCGATGCGCGAGAGCATCGCCAGATGGGCGACAGTCTCGGGCGTGATCTCGGACATGGAGCTCCCTAGGGCGGAACGAACGGGGGAAGCCCCAGTCTACTGAGCGAGCGGGCTCACGCCGCCGGGCGGCGGGTCAGGTGGGCCGGCGGGTCAGGCGGGCCGGCGGGTCAGGCGGGCCGGCGGGTCAGGCGGGCCGGCACTCGCTCTCGCCCTGCAGCGTCATCGCCTGCTCGCTCACGCGGAACAGGTACACCTCGCCGAACTCGCTCTCGGCCTTGAGCTCGACGACGTCGCCGACGAGCGAGCGGTCGACCTCGAGTCCGTTGTCCTCCCAGGCTTCCTGCACGCGGTCGGCGTGGCCGTCGCCGCGCGGATCCTCGCTGACCCGCAGCGCCGGGTACCGCTCCCCCGCGACCCAGACCGGCACGGTGCAGCCGCGCGGAGTGGGGTCGTCATCCACCTGCCAGGCGCCTCCCACGAGCTGCTGCGTCTCGTCGATGACCGCGAGGAAGCGGTCGCGCGCCTCGGCGTCGGTGACCTCCGAGGGGCTCTGCAGGGCGCATCCGCTCAGGCTCACGGCACTGACGCTCACGAGCACCGCTGCGATCGTGAGCATTCGAAGCGAGCTGCGGGTGGTCATGGCCGTCCATTTCGCGCGGGATGCTGATGCACGGTATCACCGGCGCACTCAGGTGCCACCCCTCGGGCGGGCCCCCACTTCGGGCGGGTTCTCAGGCTCCCGGGCGGGCGAGCGCGAGGGTTCGGAGCGCATCGCGCTCGGTGCCGTCGGTGACGAGGTCGGCCTGGCCGATGCCGACGAGCGCGAGGTTGCGCATCGACTCGGTGCCGGGGCTGAAGTATTCGTTGTGCCCGGTCGACCCGGCGAGCACCTTGTCGGTGATGAGGTCGACGCTGCCGGCGACGCTCATGACCCGGGCGCCGAACGCGGTCTCGCCGGGGTCGGTGCCGAAGAAGCTGCTGTTGCTGATCGGATCCCACGCGGCCTCGCCGACGAACACCGCGCCGCTGACCTTGAGGTCGTCGACCGTCTCGGCGGGGGAACCGGGCGAGCCGATCATGGCGAGCGCGTCGACGCGGGCGGGCGTCTCGCTGAGCGCGAGCATCGAGGCCGTCGTGCCGTAGGAGTGCGCGAGCAGCGAGACGTGCGGCTGGTCGGCGCCCCGGAGGGCGTCGAGGCCGAGCAGCGTGGAGGAGATCGCGTCGCGGCCCTCGTAGGCGAGGTCGAGGCTGCCGACGTTGAGCAGGTGCGGGGTCTGGTAGCCGATCCAGGCGACGGTCGCGACGGTCGGACCCTCGTCGTCGATGGCCTCGTCGAGGGCGAGCTCGTCGGAAGCGCGGATCGCCGCGGCGATGGCCGAGGGCGAGGTCGCCGCCGAGCTCGGCGCGAGCGCGGTGACCGCTTCGGGCGTAGCGGCCGACTGGTCGAGCAGGGCGAGCCACGACACCTGCTCGTCGTAGATGCGCGCAGCCGTGTCGGCCCATTCGACGATGTTGCCGCCGACGGAGATGAACATGCCGGGCACGAGGTAGCTGACGTAGTCGGCTGTCATGAGGTCGCCGAGCGCGATCGAGGCCTTGCCGGCGCCTTCGACGTCGAGCGTGATGAGCTGCCGCTGCGGGTTCGCCTCGGCCGGGCCGAGCGCGTCGGCGATGGAGTAGAGCATCTGCAGCTGGCCGTCGTCGCGGGTCTGCAGCGCGCGCGAGGTGCCGCCGACGAGCCCGAGTTCGAGGTCGCGGATGGTCTCGCGCAGCACGGTGCGGTTGGCCTGGTCGCGCACCGCGTAGGGAACGCCGTCGAGGTTGCCGACGAGCTCGGGGG
The DNA here is from genome assembly GCF_012530535.1 of Microcella flavibacter. Lineage (NCBI taxonomy): Bacteria > Bacillati > Actinomycetota > Actinomycetes > Micrococcales > Microbacteriaceae > Microcella > Microcella flavibacter. The sequence continues at coordinate 892,419 of NZ_CP051299.1, read as the reverse complement.
CGGCGATGGCGGCGCGCAGCTGCTCGCTGCCGTCGAGCGCGCTCCACCAGTTCGAGACGGTGCGCGGGGCGGGCGGGTCGGCGAGCACGGTGCGCATCGACTCGCGCAGCGCGGCCCGGTCGAGCGGCGTGGTGACGGCGGCGTTGAGGGCGCTGCTCTCGGAGCCGGCCGTGCGGGGGGATGCGGCGCTGACGAGGCGGTCGAGCAGGGCGGTGCCGCGCGGTTCGATCGCGGTCGGGATGCCCGTGCCGAGCCCGCCGACGGCCGAGGTCGCGCTGCTCGACGCGGCGGCGCTCGGCGCCGTGCTGCCCCCGGTCGTGGCAACGGCGGTGGAGACGGCGGAGATGGCCGGGCGATTCACAGCGGGCGCGCTGGACGGCCCCGCCACCGTGAGTGCGGTGAGCGAGGCCAGCAGGAGAGCGGTTGCCTCTGCGAGCACGTCGGGGAGCCTTCCGCGGCAGCCGGGAGGGGTCACCCCGAACCGGGGTCGACTGACGCGGTTTCATGGTATGGCCAAACGCGCCCCGATTGGGGGGCCAAGCTGGCAATCGTCTCCTGGAGTTAACAATCGGGGCGGGCGCTCTCCCCAGCAGGATGCGTGCGCGGGGCGCTACTCCGCCGCGTCGGGGGCCGGTTCGGGCAACGCTGCGGGCCCCTCACGCACGAGGATGGCGAATTCGGCGGCGTCGATGATGCGCAGCCCCAGCGCCTCGGCCTTGCCGAGCTTCGAGCCGGCGCCAGGGCCGGCGGCGACGAAGTCGGTCTTCTTGCTGACGCTGCTCGCGGCCTTGCCTCCGGCCGCGATGATCGCCTCCTGGGCGCCTTCGCGGGTGAAGCCCTCGAGGCTGCCGGTAGCGACGACGGTGATGCCGGCGAGCACCCCGCCGGCCGCGGCGGCCGCGCCGGGCCCGGGGTGGCCGGGGGTGAACAGCTGCACGCCGGCGGCGGCCCAGCGCTCGACGATCTCGACGTGCCAGTCGACCTGGAACCAGTCGATGAGCGCCTCGGCGATGATGCCGCCGACGCCGTCGACGGCGGCGAGCTCCTCCGCCGTGGCGGCGCGGATGGCGTCGAGCGAGCCGAAGTGGTCGGCGAGGGCGCGAGCGGCGACGGGGCCGACGTGCCGGATGCTGAAGCCCACGAGCATCCGCCACAGGGGCTTCGTCTTCGCCTTCTCGAGCTCGTCGAGCAGGGTGAGCGCGACGGCGCTCGGCTGCGGGCCCTCGAGCCCTTGCTTCTTCTCGGCCGCGGTCGGGTTGCGGCGGAACGGCGAGCGGCGGCGCGCGGTGCCGTCCTCCTCGAGCTTCGGCAGGCCCGTCTCGGAGTCGGTGACGATGACCTCGATCGGCAGCAGGTCGTCGAGGGTGAGCTCGAACAGCCCGGCCTCGGTGACGAGCGGCGGAGTCGACGGCACGTCGGGCTGGGTGAGGGCGGCGGCGCCGATCTCGCCGAGGCCCTCGATGTCGAGCGAGCCGCGACTGCCGATGTGCTCGACGCGGCCGCGCACCTGGGCGGGGCAGCTGCGCGCGTTGGGGCAGCGCAGGTCGACGTCGCCCTCCTTCGCGGGGCGCAGCGGCGTGCCGCACTCGGGGCAGTCGGTCGGCATGACGAACTCGCGCTCGGTGCCGTCGCGCAGTTCGACGACGGGGCCGAGCACTTCGGGGATGACGTCGCCGGCCTTGCGCAGCACGACGGTGTCGCCGATGAGCACGCCCTTGAGCTTCACGACGTCCTGGTTGTGGAGGGTCGCCTGCCGCACCTCGCTGCCGGCGACGCGCACCTTCTGCATGACGGCGAAGGGGGTGGCGCGGCCGGTGCGGCCGACGCTCACGACGATGTCGAGCAGCTTCGTGTTGACCTGCTCAGGCGGGTACTTGTAGGCGATGGCCCAGCGCGGGGCGCGGCTGGTGGCGCCGAGCTCGTCGTGCAGCTCGAGCTCGTCGACCTTGACGACGACGCCGTCGATCTCGTGCTCGACCGCGTCGCGGTGCTCGCCGTAGTGGGCGATGAACCCGGCGGCGTCCTCGGCCGAGTCGTGCACGCGGTAGTGGGTGCTGGTCGGCAGGCCCCACGACTGGAGGAGCTCGTAGATCTCGCTCTGGGCGGCCACGGGCGGCCTGCTCCACGCGCCGATGCCGTGCACGAGCATCCGCAACCGGCCCAGCCGGTCGTGCATGCGCGCCACCTGTGCGGGGGACTTGCCCTCCTCCTTCTGCCGCAGCGAGCCGCTCGCGGCGTTGCGCGGGTTGGCGAACTCGCGCTCTCCGGCCTCGCGCTGCAGCACGTTGAGCTCGTCGAAGGCGACCTTCGGCAGGAAGATCTCGCCGCGCACCTCGACGAGCTCGGGCAGCTGGTCGGCGGGGCCGTCGAGCCGGTTCGGGATGCCCGGCACGAGCGCCACGTTCACCGTGACGTCCTCCCCCACGACGCCGTCGCCGCGCGTGGCCGCGCTGACGAGCGCACCGCGCTCGTAGCGCAGGTTGATCGCGAGGCCGTCGATCTTCAGCTCGCAGAGGTACCGCACCGCCCGGCCGGAGTCGCGCTCGACCTTCGCCGCCCACGCCGCGAACTCGTCCGCGCTGAACACGTTGTCGAGGCTCAGCATGCGCTCGGCGTGGGTGACCGGGCTGAACAGCTGCGTCTGCGCGCGCCCGCCGACGGTCTGCGTGGGGCTGTCGGTGCTCTGCAGCTCGGGGAACTGGTGCTCGATCTGCTCGAGCCGCCGCAGCAGGGCGTCGTAGGTGGCGTCGTCCTCGAGCAGCTCGTCGCGGTCGTAGTAGGCGTCGCGCAGCTCGAGGATGCGCGTGGTCAGCGCCTCGGCCTCGTCGCGCGCCTGCTCGCGCGTCAGGGACTCGACGGGGGCGCGCTCGTCGACGGGGCCGGCGGGTGCGGGGGTCTCGACCGTGTCGCTCACGGCGCCAGTCTAGAAGCGAGCTCCGACAGTCTTCGGGGCCTCACGGCGGGCGCGCAGGGCCGCTGCGGCTCGCCCTGCCGAGCGCCTCGACCGTGCACAAATGCAGGACCTGCTCGGCGCGTCGATCGACGCCGAGCGGCAACACGCCGAGGCCCTGTCGAGATGTCCTGCATTTGTGCACGCCGGAGGCGGGGAGACACCTCGACGGCGGGCGCGCAGGGGTCAGGATGCTCGGGCAGAGCCGGCCGCAGCATCCACCGGTTCGGCGGAGGTCGTGCGGTCGATCGTGCACTGGCCCAGCACGCGGGTGCCGACGTAGAGCACCGCGGTCTGGCCGGGGGCGACGCCCATGAGCGGGGCATCCATCTCGACGACGAGTTCGAGGGCCGCAGCGGAGCCGGTCGCCAGCCGCGCCCGCGCGGGCACCGGCTCGCCGTGGGCCCGCACCTGCACCTCGCAATCGAAGAACGCGGTACCGCCGTCGCCCGACGCCGCCGTGACGCCGCTCGCCACGGGGTCGAGCCCCGCCCAGCTGTACCGAACACCGGCCAACTCGCGCACCGCCAAGGCCTCACGAGGCCCGACGACGACCTCGTTCGTGCGGGGCCGCACCTCGAGCACGAAGCGAGGGCGCCCGTCGGGGGCGGGCCGGCCGATGCCGAGGCCCTTGCGCTGGCCGACCGTGTAACTCGTGGCCCCGTCATGACTGCCGAGCGTCTCGCCCGAGCGGTCGACGATCGCGCCCTCGCGCGGCTCGATGCGCTCGGCGAGCCAGCCGCGGGTGTCGCCGTCGGGGATGAAGCAGATGTCGTGGCTGTCGGGCTTCTGCGCGACGGTGAGTCCGCGTGCGGCGGCCTCGGCCCGCACGACGGCCTTCGACGGCGTCGTGCCGAGCGGGAACATCGCGTGCGCCAGCTGCTCGGTCGTCAGCACGCCGAGCACGTACGACTGATCCTTCGCCTCGTCGGAGGCCCGGTGCAGCTCGCGGTTGCCGGCCGCGTCGGTGACGATGTGGGCGTAGTGCCCGGTCGCGACGGCGTCGAAGCCGAGGGCGAGCGCCTTCTCGAGCACGGCGGCGAACTTGATGCGCTCGTTGCAGCGCATGCAGGGGTTCGGCGTGCGGCCGGCCGCGTACTCGGCGATGAAGTCGCCGACGACGTCGTCGGCGAAGCGCTCCGAGAAGTCCCAGACGTAGAAGGGGATGCCCAGCCTCTCGGCCGCGCGGCGCGCATCGAGGCTGTCCTCGATGGTGCAGCAGCCGCGGCTGCCGGTGCGCAGCGTGCCCGGCATGCGGCTCAGCGCGAGGTGCACCCCGACCACGTCGTGCCCGGCGTCGACCGCGCGCGCGGCCGCGACGGCGCTGTCGACGCCGCCGCTCATCGCTGCCAGAACCCGCATGCCTCCAGGGTACGCGGGGTCGACGGGGCGCAGGTCTGCGGGGCGCAGGTCGAGCGCGACTACCGCCCGAGCGTCGGCGTGCGCGCCGCGAGTCCCGCGGCCTCGGCACGGGCGACCGCGGCCGGCAGCGCGGCCAGCAGCGCGTCGATCTCGTCGGCCGTGGTGTCGGGGCCGAGGGTGACGCGCAGCGCGCCTCGGGCATCCGCCGGGCTCAGCCCCATGGCGAGCAGCACCTGCGAGGGCTCGGGAACCCCCGCCTGGCAGGCCGACCCGGTCGAGACGGCGAAGCCCGCCTGATCGAGCAGGAACAGCAGCGAATCGCCCTCGCAGCCCGGCACGGTGAGGTGCACGGTTCCGGGCAGGCGGTCGGCGGCGCCGGTGCCGTGCAGCACGGCCTGCGGCACGAGTCGGTGGATGCCCGCCTCGAGCCGATCGCGCAGCGCGCGCTTGTGCGCCGCCCGCGCCGCCAGCTCGGCGTGCGCCGCCTCAGCAGCCACGGCGAAGGCCCACGCGCCCGGAGCATCCATCGTTCCCGACCGCCCGCGCTGCTGCGCTCCCCCGTGCATGAGCGGCACGACCTCGCTTCCTCGCCGCAGCACGAGCGCGCCCACGCCCACGGGGCCGCCCACCTTGTGGGCGGAGATCGAGAGGGCCGCGACCCCCGGCGGCAGGGGCGCGAGGTCGATCTGCCCGTAGGCGGCGATCGCGTCGACGTGCAGCGGCACGCCGGCGGCCGCGGCGAGCGCCGCGACCGCGGCGACGGGCTGCACCGAGCCGACCTCGTTGTTGGCGGCGAGCATGGTGATGAGGGCCGCATCGGACGCGTCGGCGAGCGCCGCCGCCACCCCGCCCGGGCCGTCGATCAGCAGCACCCCCTCCGCGTCGACCTCGAGCCACGTCACCGAGGCGCCCTCGTGCGCGACGAGCCACTCGACCGCGTCGAGGGTGGCGTGGTGCTCGGCGCGCGGCACGAGCAGGCGGGTGCGGCGCGGGTCGGCCTGGCGGGCCCGCCAGAAGAGTCCCTTGACGGCGAGGTTCACGGCCTCGGTGCCGCCGCCCGTGAAGGTCAGCTCGATCGCGTCGACGCCGAGGGTCGCCGCGATGCGGCTTCGCGCGTCATCGAGCATGGCCCTCGCCGACTGGCCCGCGGAGTGGATCGAGCTCGGGTTGCCCGCGGTCTCGAGAGCGTGCAGGTACGCCGCGCGCACCGAGGCGGGCATGGGCGAGGTGGCGGCGTGGTCGAGGTACACCGGCATCGGCATCCACCCCCTTCGAACGACGCGACGCGAGGCGCGGCGGACGCGCGGTCGCGCTGACCTACTCTAAATCCATGGCGACGACCGACCCGCTGGGTCACCTCGGAGTGACCGCGACCGCGCGGGGCGGGCGGTTGCGGGTGTGGAGCGAGCACGCGACCGCCATGGAGCTGTGCCTCTTCAGCCCCGACGACCCGGCGTGGATGGCCGAGCGCGTGCCCATGGCCCGCGACGAGCACGGCGTCTGGCAGGTCGAGCACGCCGCCCTCGTGCCGGGAACCCGCTACTCCGTGCGGGCCGACGGGCCGAGCGGGCCGACGCACGCCTTCGATCCCGAGCGGCACCTCATCGACCCCTACGCCCGCGGGCTCGCCCGCACCACCGGCGGCGACTGGCGGGGCTACGTGCAGCACGACGACTTCGACTGGGGCGGGGTGCAGAAGCCGCGCATCCCGCTCGACCACGTCGTGCTCTACGAGGCGCACGTCAAGGGCCTCACCAAGCTCGCCCCCGACATGCCCGACGAGCTGCGGGGCACCTACGCGGGCCTCGCGCACCCCACGACGATCGCCTACCTGAAGGATCTCGGGGTCACGACCGTCGAGCTGCTGCCCATCCACCAGAGCATCAGCGAGCAGCGGCTGCTCAAGCAGGGTCTCACCAACTACTGGGGCTACAACACCCTCAACTTCTTCACGCCGCACGCGCAGTACGCCACGCGCGGCGCCCAGAACGGCGGAACCGGGGCCGTGCTGCGGGAGGTCAAGGGCATGGTGCGCCTGCTGCACGAGGCGGGCATCCAGGTCGTCATGGACGTCGTCTACAACCACACGGCAGAAGAGGGGCCGACCGGGCCGACCTCGAGCCTGCGCGGCTTCGACGCCGCCTCGTACTACCGCCAGACCCGCGAGGGCGAGTACATCGACACCACCGGCTGCGGCAACACCGTCGACTTCTCGCTGCCCGCCGCCCAGCGCCTGCTGCTCGACTCGCTGCGCTACTGGGCCGAGGAGGTGCAGATCGACGGGTTCCGCTTCGACCTCATGGCGACGATCGGTCGGGATGCCCGCGCCCACTTCGACCCGGAGCACCCGCTGCTCGCCGCCATCCTCGCCGACCCCCTCCTCGCCGACTCGCTCATGATCGCCGAGCCATGGGACGTCGGCCTCGGCGGCTGGCAGGTCGGCAACTTCCCCGACGGCTACCACGAGTGGAACGACGGATTCCGCGACCGCGCCCGCACCTTCTGGCTCACCGACACCGCCGCCTCGCGCCGCCACGGCACCGCGGCCGAGGGCATCGGCTCGCTCGCCCGCCGCATGACCGGCAGCGCCCACGTCTTCGCCGCCGACCGCGGGCCCCTCGCGAGCGTCAACTTCGTCACCGCCCACGACGGCTTCACCCTCGCCGACCTCACCGCCTACGACTCGAAGCACAACATCGGCAACGGCGAGGACAACCGCGACGGCACCGACAACAACCGCTCGTACAACTTCGGCCTCGAAGGCCCCACCGACGACCCCGACATCACCGCCGCCCGCCGCCGCACCATGCGCAACCTGCTCGGCACGCTGCTGCTCAGCGCCGGCATGCCCATGATCACCGCGGGCGACGAGTTCGGCCGCAGCCAGCGCGGCAACAACAACGCGTACTGCCACGACAGCGAGCTCACGTGGCTGTCGTGGGACCGCTCCGGCTGGCAGGAGGACCTGCTGCGGGTCACCCGGCGCCTGCTGCAGCTGCGGCGCGAGAACCCGGCACTGCGACCGGTGCGCTACGGGCGCTGGGGCGAGACCATCCCGAGCGCCACCCAGATGGACTGGTACAACAAGGACGGCCGGGCCATGACGATGGACGACTGGGACTCGCCCGCCGAGCGCACCCTGCAGTACCTCGCCGCCTCGACCCCCGAGTTCGAGCACTTCAACCGCATCCTGCTCGTCGTGCACGGCCTCGAGGAGCCCACCTCGGTGCGCCTGCCCGCCCACGTCGGCGTCACCGGCTACACCCTGCTGTGGGACAGCTCGCACGACGACATCTCGCAGCTCGAGCTCGAGCACCAGCCGGGCGAGCCGCTCACCGTCGGGCCGACCTCGATGCTGCTGTTCCGGGCGCACGGGGATCAGGTGCCGTCGCCGGTCTCGCCGCCGTCGGCGCCCGCTCCGTCGTCCGCTGCCTCGGCCGCGTCCGCTCCTTCTCCTGACGATTCGGACGAGGGGCTCGCCGCGCCCTCCGACGATGCGGCGATGGATGCTGAGCCCGAGCCCGACCGGAATGCCTAAGCCGCGCCCCTCGGCCGGCCCCGCGACCCCGGCGACCGTCGCGCTGGCGGCGGCGGGCATCCCGTACACGCCCCGCCCCTACGCGCACGACCCGGGCGCGGCGAGCTACGGCCTCGAGGCCGCCGCCGCCCTCGGCGTCGAGCCGGAGCGCGTGTTCAAGACCCTCCTCGCCGAGGTCGACGGCTCGCTCGTGGTCGGCATCGTGCCCGTCTCGTGCCTGCTCGACCTCAAGTCGCTGGCCGCGGCCGCCGGCGGTCGCCGCGCCGCCATGGCCGACCCGGCCCTCGCCGAGCGCCGCACCGGCTACGTCGTCGGCGGCATCTCGCCCATCGGCCAACGCACGCGGCTGCCCACCTGGCTCGACGAGTCGGCGCTGCTCTGGCCCACCGTGCTCGTCTCGGGCGGCCGCCGCGGCTTCGACCTCGAGCTCGCCCCCGCCGACCTCGTCGCCGTGACGGGCGCGCAGCTCGCCGACATCGCCCGCTGAGCCGCGGGCGCGCGGTCGTCCGCCGTCCGGCACCGCCTGCCCGCGCTAGCCGGGTGCACAAATGCAGGACTTCCAGTCCCTCGTCCGGCGTGTTGCCGCCTCGCGCCGAACGACACGCCGACGCTGTCCTGCACTTGTGCACGGGCGCCGGCCGGCCGGTCCATCACAGGTCGATCCGGAGGACGTTCGTCCCCAGCCCGACCTCTACCACCCACTCAGATCGCGGGACCGACGGATCATCCGAGGATGCACGATGCGATCCGAACGCTGGATGCCCGGGGCGGCCTGATCGCCACCCACGAGCTGATCGAAGCGGGGTTCGGACGCCGAGCCCGTCGACAGCTTCTGGACGACGGCGTGCTCTGGCGGATCCGTCAGGGATGGTTCGCCCGCCCCGACACCGACCCGATGGCTCTCCGCGCCGTGCGGGTGGGCGGCGTGCTGACCTGCGGTCATGCATTGCGTCGGCACGGGCTGTGGGCGCTCGAGCACCCTGAGGTGCACGTCCGCGTCGCCGGGACCGATTCCCGACTCCGCGAGGATCGCGACAGTCGTCGTCGGAGAACCCCGGCGAGCTCGGCCGTCGTGCACTGGACGGGACGCTCCGCGGAGACCGAGCGGCTCGTGGCGACGGTGAGCGATGCGCTCTCCGACTACCGACGGTGCGTGCCCCACGACTGGTACCTGGCTGCGCTCGACTCGGCCCTGCACCACGCGCCGCTCGAGAGAGACGCGCTCCGTCGAGCAGGGCATCCCGTCGGGGTCGACGGCATCGACGGCGTCTGCGAGAGCGGCACCGAGACGATGTTCTGGCTCGCGATCCGAGAGTTGCTGCCGTCTATTCGTCGACAGCAGCGGATCCCCGGTGTGGGGCGGGTCGACTTCCTCATCGGCGAGCGGCTCGTCGTCGAGATCGACAGCCGAGAGTTCCACGACACCGCCCCGGGCCGCGCAGCCGATCGGCGTCGCGACCTCGACCTCAGCCTCGCCGGCTACCGCTGCCTGCGCTTCGACTACGACCAGATCGTGAACCACCTCGATCGCGTCGTCGCCGCCGTGCTGGCCGCGGTCTCCCGCGGCGACCATCTCCGCTGAGTCGGAGGTCGGCTCGACGGCACCGATCATCCGCCCCCGGCGTACACAAATGCAGGAGACTCGCGCACGGGCACGGCGTGTCACCGCGAAGCGGCGAACGACGCGCCGCAAGGGTCCTGCATTTGTGCACGCCTGCCGCGGGCGGCCGACCCCGCCGGGATGCCCCGGCTCTAGTGGGCGACCGCGACGAGTCCGAGCTCGGCCGGGTTGGCGAGCAGGTCGTGCCGCGGGGTCACCCGCACGTTGTAGCCGAACGAGCCGGAGCGCTGCAGCGGCACCGTGCCGGCGAAGGTCGCCGGGTGGCCGATCTCGTGGCTGACGAGCTGCAGGGTCTGGGTGCGCACGTCGGCGAGGTCGTCGCCCTCGTCGGCGCGGCCGAAGACCACGTCGACGCGCACGTCGTCGGCCTCGAGCGAGCCGAGGTCGACGTGCGCGCGCACCTGCAGCGCGTCGCCGAGCTGCGGCGACTCGACGCCGCCCGACTCCACGTGCGCGACCGAGAGCCCGGGCCATGCGGCGCGCACGCGCGACTTCCAGGCGGAGAGCTCGCGGGCGGGCGCGTGGTGGTCGGCGATGATCGTGCGCTGGGCATCCGCCGCCGGCATGTAGAGCCGCTGCACGTACTCGGCGACCATGCGGTCGGCCGAGAGCTCGGGCGACAGGGTGGCGAGGGTGTGGCGGATGTTCTGCAGCCAGCGGCGCGGGAGGCCCTCGGCGTCGCGGTCGTAGAAGCGCGGCGCGATCTGGTGCTCGATGAGGTCGTACATGGCGTTCGCCTCGAGCTTGTCGCGCTCGGCGTCGTCGCCGGCCGAGTCGGCGGTCGGGATGGCCCAGCCGTTCTCGGCGTCGTAGTACTCGTTCCACCAGCCGTCGAGGATGGAGAGGTTGAGCGAGCCGTTGAGCGCGGCCTTCATGCCGGAGGTGCCGCAGGCCTCGAGCGGGCGCAGCGGGTTGTTGAGCCAGATGTCGGTGCCCGGGTAGAGCAGGCGCGCCATGGCGATGTCGTAGTTCGGCAGGAACACGATGCGGCGGCGCAGCTCGGGATCCTGGCTGAACTGCACGAGCTTCTGGATGAGCGCCTTGCCGCCGTCGTCGGCGGGGTGCGACTTGCCGGCGATGACGAGCTGCACGGGCCGCTCGGGGTCGGTGAGCAGGGCGCGCAGGCGGGCCTCGTCGTGCAGCATGAGGGTGAGGCGCTTGTAGGTCGGCACGCGGCGCGCGAAGCCGATGGTGAGCACGTCGGGGTCGAGCAGGTCGTCCATCCAGCTGGGCGGGGCGACGGAGCCGTTCTCCTCGCTCCAGGCGGCGGCGACCCGGGCGCGCGCGTCGGTGACGAGCTGCTCGCGCATCGAGCGGCGCACGAACCACAGCTCCTCGTCGCTGATGGCGTCGCTCGCCCAGTCGGCGGTGCTCGTCTCGTAGGTGCCGAGCTTCTCGTGGACGAGGCGCACCATGAGCGGGTCGGTCCAGGTGGGGGCGTGCACGCCGTTCGTCACCGAGGTGATGGGCACGTCGGCCTGGTCGAAGCCCGGCCAGAGCTGGCCGAACATGCCGCGCGAGACGTCGCCGTGCAGCTGCGAGACGCCGTTGGCGCGCTGCGCGAGGCGCAGGCCCATGACGGCCATGTTGAAGACCCCGGCGTCGCCGCCGTCGTAGTCCTCGCGGCCGAGCGCGAGCACGTCGTGCACGTCGACGCCGGGCAGCAGGCCGGTGGAGAAGTAGCGCTCGATGAGGCCGTTCTCGAAGCGGTCGATGCCGGCGGGGACGGGCGTGTGGGTGGTGAAGAGCGTGCCGGCCCGGATGACCTGCAGGGCCTCGTCGAAGCTCAGACCCTCGGCGATCAGGTCGCTGATGCGCTCGAGCCCGAGGAACCCGGCGTGACCCTCGTTGGTGTGGAAGACCTCGGGAGCGGGCGTGCCCGAGACGGCGAGGTAGCTCGTGATGGCGCGCACGCCGCCGATGCCGAGCAGCAGCTCCTGCAGCAGGCGGTGCTCGCCGCCGCCGCCGTAGAGGCGGTCGGTGACGCCGCGCAGGCCGTCGGAGTTCTCGGGGATGTCGGTGTCGAGCAGCAGCAGCACGACGCGGCCGACCGCCATCTGCCAGACGCGGGCGTGCATGGCCTCGCCGCCGGGCAGGGCGAGCGTGATGCGCACGGCGGTGCCGTCGTGCTCGCGCAGCATCTGCATCGGCAGGCCGTCGGGGTCGATGAGCGGGTAGGTCTCCTTCTGCCAGCCGTCGCGGTCGATGGCCTGGCGGAAGTAGCCCGCGCGGTAGAAGAGGCCGACGCCGATGAGGGGCACGCCGAGATCGGATGCGCTCTTGAGGTGATCGCCGGCGAGGATGCCGAGCCCGCCGGAGTACTGCGGGATGGCGCTGGCGATGCCGAACTCGGGCGAGAAGTACGCGATGCGGGCCGGAGCGCCCTCGAGCCCCTGGTACCACCGGGGCTCGGCGAGGTACGCGTGCAGGTCGGCGCGCAGGGCCTCGGCGTCGGCGACGAAGTGCTGGTCGTCGGCGAGCTGCTGGAGGCGGGCGGGGTCGACCTCGCCGAGGAGGGCGATGGGGTCATGGCCGAGCTCCTCCCAGCGCGCGGGGTCGACGCGCTCGAACAGCCGGCGGGTGGGCTCGTGCCACGACCAGCGCAGGTTGGCCGCGAGGTCGCCGACGGCGGCGAGGCGCTCGGGAAGAACGGTTCGGACGGTGAATCGGCGGATCGCCTTCACAGGTCATCACTCCTCGTGCGGATCGGGCGGGGAACGGGCGCGCATCGCGCCGGCATACGCCCGCGAGGGGACAGCCTAGGCGACCGATCGCCGTTCCCGAGGTTCCACATCCGGCCCGCAGAACCGTTCCAGACGAGGGGGCCCGGGCACGGGACGACACCCCATCGGAAGTGCCCTCGCGACCGCCTCGGCGTGCGGACGGGGCGGCCCGGTCGGCGCCGCTCGGACGGCCCCGACCGGGTCGATCGCCTTGCGGCGATGCCTCGTTAACGACGAGCAGGATCGAGCCCTCCGTGCGGGGGACACGGGGCTCGATCCTGGTTCACGTGCGCCTTCGGGTGGCGACGTGCTCGTTCGGGGGGAGAACTCGCGGGGACCGGGTACTCCCTGCGGTTCGTGCTCCCTCGTCTACGACTGTACGACTCCGCCGAGGCATCCGCAGGGAGATGACCAGTATTCGCGTACCCCGGCCGGGGTACATTTTGTCCCCCCTAATGCCGACATCGCCGGAATGTAGGTGAATCTGGTTCACCGCGGAGTGCGCCCGCCGCTGAGAACCCGCGCAATGTCGCAAGCCCGCTCGACCGGGCCGGGGAGTACGGTCGACTAGTGGCACAGAAACCGAAGCCCCCGTCCCGCCCGAAGTCGACGACCACCCCGCGCGCGATGCCGCCGGCCGCCCCGGAACCGGCCGCCCCCGCACCGGCGTCCGCACCCGCGCCCGCCGCGGCAGCCTCCCCGGCAGCGCCCGCTCCGGCAGCCCCCGCACCGACGCCGGCAGCCGGTGCCGCCGCCCCGCAGCCGTTCGCCGCGCGCATCGGGCGCATCCCGATCCGCCACCTCTCCCCCCGCCAGCCGGAGGACCGCTGGCCGAGCAAGGCCGTCGTCGGCGAGGTCGTCCCCTTCGCCGCCACCGTCTTCCGCGAGGGCCACGACAAGCTCGGCGCGGACGTGGTGCTCGTCGCCCCCGACGAAGCTCGGCAGAGCATCCCCCTCTCCCCCGGCACCAAGGGCAGCGACCGCTGGCACGCCGAGGCGCAGCTCGACGCCGAGGGCACCTGGCACTGGCACGTGCTGGCCTACACCGACGACTGGGCCACCTGGCACCACAACGCCACCGTCAAGATCGAGGCCGACGTCGACGTCGAGGTCATGCTGCTCGCCGGCGCCCAGCTGCTCGAGCGCGCCGCCGAGCTCGCCGCGGGCACGCCCGATCAGAAGGTGCTGCGGGATGCCCGCACCGCCATGATGAAGAAGACGAGCACCCCGGCCGCCCGCCTGGGCGCGGCGAACGACGCCCGCGTGACGGCCGCGCTCGCCCGGCACCGCCTCGCGAGCCTGGAGACCGAGAGCGAGCAGCTCGCCATCCGGGTCGAGCGCACCCGCGCCGGCGTCGGATCCTGGTACGAGTTCTTCCCCCGCAGCGAGGGCGCCAAGCGGCGCAAGGACGGCTCGTGGGTCAGCGGCACCTTCTCGACCGCGACCCGGCGCCTGCCGGCCGTCGCCCAGATGGGCTTCGACGTGCTCTACCTGCCGCCGATCCACCCGATCGGTCGCGTCAACCGCAAGGGGCCGAACAACACCCTGACCCCGGGCCCGAACGATCCCGGCAGCCCCTGGGCGATCGGCTCGAGCGACGGCGGGCACTTCGACGTGCACCCCGACCTGGGCACGCTCGACGACTTCCGCGCCTTCGTCGGCGCGGCGAAGAAGCTCGGCATCGAGGTGGCCATCGACCTCGCGCTGCAGTGCGCGCCCGATCACCCGTGGGTGAGCGAGCATCCCGAATGGTTCACGACGCTGCCGGACGGCTCGATCGCCTACGCCGAGAACCCGCCGAAGAAGTACCAGGACATCTACCCGGTGAACTTCGACAACGACCCGGAGGGGATCCGGGCTGAGGTGCTGCGCCTCGTGCGGCACTGGATCGACCAGGGCGTCACGATCTTCCGCGTCGACAACCCGCACACGAAGCCGCTCGACTTCTGGGAGTGGCTGCTGCACGAGGTCGCCGAGGAGCGGCCCGACGTCGTGTTCTTCGCCGAGGCCTTCACGCGACCGGCGATGATGCAGTCGCTCGCGGGTGCCGGGTTCCAGCAGTCGTACACGTACTTCACCTGGCGCAACACGAAGGTCGAGCTCGAGGAGTACCTCACCGAGCTGTCGCAGGAGACGAGCGCGTGGTTCCGCCCGAACCTGTTCGTCAACACTCCCGACATCCTCACCGAGTACCTGCAGTTCGGCGGCGTGCCGGCCTACAAGGTGCGCGCCGCGATCGCCGCCACCGCCAGCCCGAGCTGGGGGGTGTACGCCGGATACGAGCTCATCGAGAACGTGGCCCGCCCCGGCAGCGAGGAGAACATCGACAACGAGAAGTACGAGTACAAGGCGCGGGACTGGGATGCGGCCGCCGCCGAGGGGCGCACGATCGCGCCCTACCTCACGAGGCTCAACGAGATCCGCGCCCAGCACCCGGCGCTGCGCCAGTTGCGCAACCTGCGCGTGCACTGGAGCGACGACGAGGCGATCCTCGTCTACTCGAAGGTCACCCCCGGCCGCTTCGTGCGCTCGGGCCGCACCGACGGCATCATCGTCGTCGCCAACGTCGACCCGCACTCGCAGCGCGAGACGACCGTGCACCTCGACCTCGCCGCGCTCGGCCTGCCCGAGGGCGCGACCTTCGACGTGAAGGACCTCATCACCGGCGAGCGCTACCGCTGGGGCGAGCACAACTACGTGCGCCTCAACGCGTTCGTCGAGCCCGTGCACATCCTCCGCATCGAGTACCCGAAGGGCATCTGATGGCCGACCTGACGCGCACGACCCCCACCCCCGAGGCGATCCCGACGCTGCACGCCGATCACCGGCGCGCGCTCGTCGAGGGCCGCCACCCGCGCCCGCACGACGCGCTCGGGCAGCATCCGCTCGACGACGGCTGGGTCGTGCGGGTGCTGCGGCCGCTCGCGGCCAGCGTGACCGTCGTGCGCGCCGACGGCAGCCGCGTGCCGCTCGCCCACGACGCCGACGGGCTCTGGCACGGCATGCTGCCCGGCGGGCCGGCCGAGGGCCAGGCCTACACGGTCGTCGCGAGCTACGACGGCGGCCCCGACTGGACGGCCGACGACCCGTACCGCTTCGTGCCGAGCGTCGGCGAGATCGACCTCTACCTCTGGGGCGAGGGGCGTCACGAGCAGCTCTGGCACGTGCTCGGCGCGCACCACCGGCCGCACGAGGGCGTCGAGGGCACGAGCTTCGCCGTGTGGGCGCCCAATGCCCAGGCCGTGCGCGTCGTCGGCGACCTCAACGGCTGGCACGGCCCGCAGCACGCCATGCGCCGCCTCGACGACAACGGCGTCTGGGAGCTCTTCGTGCCCGGCCTCGCCCCGGGCAGCGCGTACAAGTTCGAGATCCTCACCCCCGCCGGCGAGTGGGTGACGCGCGCCGACCCCATGGCCCGCCGCGCCGAGCTGCCGCCCGCCACCGCCTCGATCGTCGCCGACGACGCCCCCTACGCCTGGGGCGACGACGAGTGGATGGCGCGCCGCGCGCGCACCAACCCGCACGACGGCGCCATGAGCGTGTACGAGATGCACCTCGGCTCGTGGCGGCCGGGCCTCGGATACCGCGACATCGCCGAGCCGCTCATCGAGTACGTGACCCAGCTCGGGTTCACCCACATCGAGTTCATGCCGCTCGCCGAGCATCCCTACGGACCCTCCTGGGGCTACCAGGTGACGGGCTACTTCGCGCCGACCTCCCGCTTCGGCACGCCCGACGACCTGCGCTACCTCATCGACCGGCTGCACCAGGCGGGCATCGGCGTGATCATGGACTGGGTGCCGGCGCACTTCCCCAAGGACGAGTGGGCGCTCGGCCGGTTCGACGGGGTGGCCGTGTACGAGCATCCCGACCCCCGCCGCGGCGAGCAGCCCGACTGGGGCACCTACGTCTTCGACTTCGGCCGCAGCCAGGTGCGCAACTTCCTCGTCGCGAACGCCGTGTACTGGCTCGAGGAGTTCCACATCGACGGCCTGCGGGTCGACGCCGTGGCGAGCATGCTCTACCTCGACTACTCGCGCAGCGAGGGCGAGTGGCTGCCGAACGAGCACGGCGGGCGCGAGAACCTCGAGGCGATCTCGTTCCTGCAGGAGGTCACCGCGACCGCCTACAAGCGCGTGCCCGGCATCGTCATGATCGCCGAGGAGTCGACCTCGTGGCCCGGCGTCACGCGCGCCACGAGCGAGGGCGGCCTCGGCTTCGGCATGAAGTGGAACATGGGGTGGATGCACGACACCCTCAGCTACTTCGAGCGCGACCCGATGTGGCGCTCGCACCACCACAGCGAGATCACCTTCTCGTTCCTCTACGCCTTCAGCGAGAACTTCATGCTGCCGATCAGCCACGACGAGGTCGTGCACGGCAAGGGCTCGCTGCTGGGCAAGATGCCCGGCGACCAGTGGAAGAAGCTCGCCAACCTGCGCGCCTACCTCGCCTTCATGTGGGCGCACCCCGGCAAGCAGCTGCTGTTCATGGGCCAGGAGTTCGGGCAGCCGAGCGAGTGGAGCGAGGAGCGCGGGCTCGACTGGTGGATCCTCGACCAGCCCGTGCATCGCGGACTGCACTCGCTCGTCTCGCGCCTCAACGCGGTCTACCGCGACACCCCGGCGCTGTGGCAGCAGGACAACTCCCCCGCCGGCTTCTCGTGGCTCGAGGGCGGCGATGCGGGCAACAACGTCATCGCCTTCCTGCGCTCGGGCGTCGACGGCAGCCCGCTCGTGGGCGTCTTCAACTTCAGCGGCCAGCCGGTGGGCGGCTACCGCCTGCCGCTGCCCGCCGCGGGCACGTGGAGCGAGGTGCTCAACACCGACGCGCACGAGTACGGCGGCTCCGGCGTCGGCAACCTCGGCGTCGTGCACGGCGAGCAGACGCCGTGGGGCGGCCAGCCGGCCTCGGCCGAGCTCACGCTGCCGCCGCTCGCGGCGCTCTGGCTGACGCTCGAGCAGTAGCGCCCTCGCGAACGCCGAACGGGCCGCATCCCCTCGAGGGGTGCGGCCCGTTCGTCGTCGTTGCGGGATGCTCTAGTAGAGCAGCGCCGTCAGTCGACGCCGCGCGGCCACCGTGCGCGGGTCCTCCGCGCCGACGATCTCGAAGTACTCGAGCAGGCGCGTCCGCACCGCGGTGCGCCCCTCGGCATCGAGGGCCGGGAACACGTCGAGCAGGCGCCCGTACGCGTCCTCCACGTGGCCGCCGGAGAGGTCGAGGTCGGCGACCGCGAGCTGAGCATCCGCATCATGGGGGCCGGCGGCCGCGGCGTCGCGGAGGGCGGCGGCGGTCGTGCCGTCCAGGCGCAGCAGCAGGCTCGCCTGGGCGAGTCCGGCGACGGCCTCCTGGTCGCGCGGCGCCTGGGCGAGCTGCTGGCGGTACGCCTCGACGGCCGCCGCGTAGTCGCCGCTGCTGATCGCGTCGTAGGCGGCCTGGTGCAGCGGGGCGAGCGGCTCCTCCGCGGGCGCCTCCGCCTCCTCGGCGACGTCGAGCACGCCCGTGACGCCGTTCTGCGCGGCGACCTGCAGCACCTCCTCGAGCACCGAGCGCAGCTCGGCCTCGGCCGGCATGCCGACGAAGAGCTGCATCGGGCGGCCGCCGATGACGGCGGCGACGGCCGGAACCTGCTGCACCTGGAAGGCCTGCGCGAGCTGCGGGGCACGGTTGCCGTCGACGGTCGCGAGCGCGAGGCGACCGTCGTAGGAGGCGATGATCGCGCCGAGCGCCGGGGCGATCCCCTGCGCGTAGAACTCGACGATCACGGGCACCTGAGACGAGAGCTCGAGCATCTCGCCGAAGCTCACGTCGTCGACGTCGCGCACGAGGCCGCCGGCAGGGGCGGCTCCGGGCGCGGCAGGAGCGCCGGACGCGCCGGACGCGGCCGGAGCGGCGGACGCCGGCGGGGCCGAGGCGGCGCGCACGAGCGAGGTGAGGTCGACCGCGCCGCGCATGGCGGCGGGCGAGAAGGGCGCATCAGTCATCAGGAGACCTCCGAAGCGGCGATGAGGCCCTGGGAGTACCCCAGGAGCACGATGGGGGCGTCGGGATCGGCGAGCGAGGGCACCGAGAAGATGACCTGCGTGCCGTAGGTGGCGACGAGCCCGGCCTCGCTGGACTCGACGCCCGAGAGCGCGGCGACGGCGCCGCTCGCGTTGACGGAGGCGCCGTCCTGCGTCGGGCGCACGGTCTCCGTCTCGGTGAGGTAGCCGACGACGATGCCGCCGGTGTCGAGCGTGCCGAGCGTGACGATCTCGGCGTCGCCCACCGCGTTGGTGAACTCGATCGAGGCGGTGTCGGGCAAGGCGTCGCTGCGCTCCTGCTTCACGGCCGCGCCGATCTGCGACCGCAGGCTGTCGCCCTCGATCGCGAAGAGGTCGTAGCCGTCGGCGGCCTCGCCGGTGAGCAGGCTGTCGGTGTAGGCCTGCAGCACGCGGGCGGGCGTCACGGGCAGGAACGGGGTGTCGGGCTGCAGCGCCGGGGTGCCGAGGCTCGCGGGCGCGACCTCCGGCACCTGGGCCTGCGGCTCGAGCGTCAGCACGTAGTGGGCCTTGTAGTCGTCGCGCGGCGTCTCCTGGATGAGCACGAGCGCGGTCGGCGGCACCGCGGTGTCGGCGGGGTCGGAGACGACCGCGAGGATGCGGCGCGGCCAGGTGTCGGTCTGCTGCGGCAGCAGCAGCTCGACCGAGCCCGACGGGATGGGCGCCACGAGCGGAAGCTCGCCGTTGGCGGTGACGGCGTCGTAGTTCGACTGCCGCAGCTGCAGCGCGGGGCCGGCGAGGCGCGTGCCGGCGAGCTCGGCGTCGCGCGCCTCATCCGCCTCGGCGACGGCGGCGAGCACGCGCGAGACGATGCGCTCGCCCTGGCTCGCCGTGACGGCGACGGGGGGCAGCTCGTCGACGGCCTCGGTCGCCGAGGCCGAGGGCTCGGGCACCGTCACGGCGCCGGGCGCGGTGCAGGCGCCGAGCACGAGCGTGCCGATGAGGGCGCCCGGCAGCAGCGCGATGCTGCGCACGGCGCGGCGGCCCTTCGAGCGACCGACGAGGGCGCTCGAGGAGACCGCGCGGTAGCGGGAGGGGCGCGGCACCTTCGGCATCTTCGGCTGGTTGGGGTTCTTGCGCCGCGGGCCGCGCTGCTTGCGCAGGTGCAGCAGCGCCCAGATGAGCGCGATGAGGCCGAGCAGCAGAGCGCCGAAGCCCCCGAGCAGGAGCGGCGTGGAGTACGGGGAGTCGCTCTCGAGCGGCCAGGTCACGGAGACCGCCTGCGGAGCGGGCAGCACCCCGTCGGTCGCGATGAGCAGCGAGACGTCCTCGGGCACGTTCAGCGTGATGCCGAGCTCCCCCTCGCCGCGGTAGTCCTGGTACCAGAGGTCGCTGCCCACGGGGTCGGGCACCTCGGTGGCCGTGCCGCGCACGGTCTCGGCGACGAGCTGCTGCAGCTCCGCATCCCAGGTGATGAGGGTGTGCGGGGCGTCGCCCACCCAGGCGACCACGTCAGTGGTGCTGCCGTAGGCGGCGACGATCGCGCTGCTCGAGGCGGGTGCGGCCGCTGCCGGGTCGAGGGCGTCGTCGCCGACCGGTGCGGCGGTCACCCCGCCGCGCACGGCGATCGTCTGCCGGCCGTCGAGGGCGTTGAGGGCCTCCCCGTCGATGATCGTGACGGGGGCGGCGCTCTCGTACTCGACGGAGGACGTGAGCCGGTCGGGCTCGGCGAAGACGGTGCGCTGGGCGACGCCGAGGCCGATGGAGGCGAAGGCGACGACGAAGAGCACGATCGCGACGATGAAACGCACGGGGGGTAACTCCTTTCGTGCCGGCTCACGGGGGCGCAGGCGGCCGCGGGAGCGCGGACGCGCGGGGTATGACGCACCCGCGACCCTCTGTCGTCGAGCGGAACCCCATCGTGGACGAGGCGCCGGCCAGCAGAACAAAGACGTTCCAGCCTAGCGGATGCCCGCCTCGGCCGCCTCGGAGGGGCCCTCGTCGCCCCCGCTCCCGCCCCTCCTGGCCCCGTCACCCGCCCGACTACACTCGACAGCGTCCGCCTCAGACCCGGGAGACAGCACGTGGCAGCGATCGACAGCGAGTTCGGCACCGAGATGCGCGGGTACAAGCGCGACGAGGTCGACAAGGCCCTGCAGGAGCTGCGTCGCGACGTCATCAAGGCCAACGGCGCCCGGGCCGAGACGGCCAAGGAGCTGAAGCGGCTGCAGGCCGTCGTCGACGATCTGCAGGCCGAGCTCGACGAGGTCGGGCGCCCCACCTACGCCGGTCTCGGCACGAAGCTCGAGCAGACCCTGCGCCTCGCCGAGGAGCAGTCGACCCGCGTCATCAGCCAGGCCGACATCGATGCCGAGCGGGTGCGCTCCGCCGCCCAGGACGACGCCGAGCGCGCCATGGCGGAGGCGCACGACCGCGTCGAGCGCCTCGTCGCCGAGGCGGGCGAGCGCGCGGCCGCGGCGGCCGAGACCGCCCAGCGCACCGCCGAGGAGCTGCTCGAGCGGGCCCGCGACGACGCCGACCAGCTGGTGCAGGAGGCCTCGCGCGAGGCGGCCGCCATCCGCGGCGCCGTGGCCACCGAGGCCGCCGAGGCGCGCGCGACCGCCAAGCGCGAGGCGGCCGCGCTGCGCGCGGAGGCCGAGCGCGAGCTCGCCGAGCTGCGCGTCGTCGCCGACCGCGAGGTCGCCGACGCGCGGGAGGGCGCCGGCGCGCTCGCCCGCGAGACCGAGCGCGAGCGCGCGGTCTTCGAGAGCGACAGCGCGACCCGCCGGGCCCAGCTCGACGCCGACCTCGCGGGCGACCGCGCCGCGCTCGAGGCCGAGCTGGACGCCGCCCGCAGCGCGGCCGCGGCCGAGCTCGCCCGCCGCGCGGACGAGTGGAACGCCGAGGAGGACCGCCGGCGCGACGCCCTCGAGGCCGAGGAGGACCGCCGACGCGGCGCCCTCGACGAGCAGGAGGCCGCGGTGCGGGCCGGCCTCGAGCAGGAGCTCGCCACCCGACGGTCCGAGCTCGAGCGCGAGATCGACGCGGCCCGCGCCGATGCCGACCGGGCGACCACCGAGCAGCGCACCGAGGTCGACCGCTACGTGCGGGCGACGCGGGCCGAGGTCGACGCCTACGCCGCCGACACCCGCAGCGCCGCCGACGCCTACGCGCTCTCCACCCGCAGCGAGATCGACGCCTATGCGGCCGAGACGCGCGGCGGCGCCGACGCCCACGCCGTCGAGGTCACCGCGGCGGCCGATGCGCACGCGCACGAGGTCACGGCCGCGGCGGACGCCCGCGCGCTCGAGGTCACCGAGGCGGCGGATGCTCGGGGCCGGGACGTCGTCGGCGAGGCCGAGGCGCGCGCCGCATCCCTCGTCGCGGAGGCCGAGGCCCGCGCGAACGAGACGACCACGACCGCGGAGGCCCGGGCGGCCGACGTCGTCGCGGCCGCCGAGGCCCGGGCGGCGGCCGTGGTCGCCGAGGCCGAGTCCCGCGCCGCCGCTCGCACGACCGAGGCCGATGCGCGCGCGGCGACGGTGACGGCGGAGGCCGAGGCCCGGGCCGCCGAGCTCACGGCGGGCGCGGAGGCCCGCCGGGTCGAGGTCACGAGCGCCGCCGATGCCTACGCCCACGAGGCGCGGTCGAGCGCCGACGCCTACGCCCACGCCGTGCGCACCGAGGCCGACGCCGAGGCCCGTGAGAAGCGCTCCACCGCCGACGCCCACGCCGCCGACGTGCGCGCGGGCGCGACCGCCTACGCCGAGCAGGAGCGCGGCGCCGCCGACGCGGAGATCGCCGCGGCGCGGGCCGAGTGGGCCGCGCACCTCGCCGACACCCGCGCCGCCCTCAATGCCGAGGTCGCCGAGCGCCGCGCCGACCTCGAGCAGGAGATCGGCCGCGCCCGCGCCGACCTGCAGCACGAGCTCGACGCGGCCCGCGCCGAGCACGAGCGCGAGGCCGCCGCGCGCCGCGACGCCCTCGACACCGAGATCGTCGACCGACGGGCCGCCGCCGCCGCGGAGGACGCCCGTGCGCGGGCCGCCGCCGCCGCCGAGCGCGCCGAGCAGCAGCGGGCGCTGCGCGCCGAGGCGGATTCCCAGCGAGCCTCGCTCGACCGCGAGCGGGAGACCCAGGAGCGCGCGATCGCCGACGCGGCCGCCACTGCGGCTGCCGCCGCGCAGCACGACGCCGACGCCCAGGCCGCGCGCCTCGCGCGCGCCGCCGAGGAGGCGCGCATCGACCTCGAGGTGGAGCTGACCGCCCGTCGCGACGAGGCCGAGCGCGAGCACCTGGCCCGCCAGCAGGAGGCCGTCGCGCAGACGCAGAAGTACCTCGACGAGGCCACCGCGCAGCTCACCGACGCGCAGAAGCGGGCCGCCGAGGCGCGCGCCGAGGCCGAGGGCCTCGCCCGCACCGCGCGCGGCGACGCCGAGGCCCTGCGCAGCGACGCCGACGGCCGCGCCCGGGAGGTGCTGCAGAACGCCGAGCAGCGCGCATCCGCCATCGTCGAGGAGGCGGAGCAGCGCACCCGTCAGCTCGTCTCCGAGGCGGAGGAGCGTCTGGCCCGCATCCGCGTCGAGCGCGATGCCGTGGCGGGATATCTGGAGGGTCTGCGCGGAGTACTGTCGCAGGCAGAGAGGATCTCCGGCTCGATCAGCGACGAGTAGGAGCCCTGCAGCCGAACGACGAGGAGCTCCACCCCGTGAAGATCACCAACGCGTTCCGGCTCGGCCTCTTCGGGGGTCTCGGCGTGCTCGTGGCCCTCGTCATCGGCGGTGCGATCGCCTCGCTCGCGACGATCATCACCTACATCGGGGCGGCGCTGTTCATCGCCCTCGGCCTCGACCCGCTCGTCTCGGGGCTCGAGAAGCGAGGCTGGCCGCGCTGGCTGGCCATCCTCACGGTGCTGCTCGGCGTGCTCGGGCTCTTCGCCGGGCTCGTCTTCGCGCTCGTGCCCGTCATCGTCGAGCAGGTCACCCGCCTGATCCGGCAGATCGTCGACTTCGTCAGCGAGATCGAGTCGCTCGAGGCCTTCGTCGCGACCGTGCAGACCTTCGTGCCCGTCGAGCTGCTCAACGTGCAGGACGCCGTCGACGCGGGCATCGAGTTCCTCAGCGACCCGGCGAACCTCGCCGAGATCGGCGGCGGCGTGCTCGGCGTCGGCATCGGCATCGCCAGCGGGCTGTTCGGCGGCATCATCATCCTCATCCTGACGCTGTACTTCACGGCGTCGCTGAACTCGATGAAGCAGGCCACCTACCGCCTGGTGCCGGCCTCGCGCCGCGAGAAGTTCGTGCACATCTCCGAGCAGGTGGCCTCGGCCGTCGGCCGCTACGTCGTCGGGCAGGCCAGCCTCGCGTTCGTCAACGGCGTGCTGAGCTTCATCTTCCTCAGCGTCATCGGCGCCGCGTATCCCGCGCTCTTCGCCTTCGTGGCGTTCCTGTTCTCGCTCGTGCCCCTCGTCGGCACGATCTCCGGCTCGATCCTCATCGTCGCGACGCAGCTCGTGGTGAACCCCGAGTCGATGTCGACCGTCATCGCCGCCGCGATCTACTACCTGGTCTACATGCAGGTCGAGGCGTACCTGCTGAGCCCGAACATCATGAACCGCGCGGTGAAGGTGCCGGGGGCGGTCGTCGTCATCGCGGCCCTCATCGGCGGCACCCTGCTCGGCGTGCTCGGCGCGCTCATCGCCATCCCGGTAGCCGCGTCGATCCTCATCATCATCGATCAGGTCTTCGTGCCGCGGCAGCAGAAGCTGTAGCGGTTCGGGATGCTCCGCCTCAGCCCGCGGGCCACTCCGTCGGCAGCGGCAGCGCACGGGGGTTGAGCCGCTCGACGATCTCGCTGAGCACCCGGTAGGTCTGGCTCTCGCCCACCCAGAGGTGCTTGCCGCCCTCCACCGCCACGAACTCCTTCGTCGGCACCGCCGCGAAGCGGACGGCCGCCTCCTCGGGGCGCAGGTAGTCGTCCAGCTCGGGGATCACGACGACGAGCCGCTTGCCGCCGTGCGCCCAGGCGGCGACCTCGGCCTCGCTCGTGCGGTGCAGCGGGGGCGAGAGCAGGATGGCGCCGACGACGTCGTGCGGCAGCCCGTGCTTGAGGGCGACCTCCGTGCCGAACGACCAGCCGAGCAGCCAGCGCTCGGGCAGGCCGCGCTCCTCGGCGAAGCGCACGGCGGCGGCGAGGTCGTGGCGCTCGGCGTCGCCGTGGCCGAACTCGCCCTCAGAGGTGCCGCGCGGGCTCGAGACGCCGCGGAAGTTGAAGCGCAGCACGGCGATCCGCGCGAGGGCCGGCAGCCGGGCGGCAGCCTTGCGGATCACGTGCGAATCCATGAACCCGCCCGCGGTCGGCAGCGGGTGCAGGCAGATGAGGGTCGCGACGGGCTCGCCGTGCTCGGGCAGGCTCAGCTCGCCGACGAGCGCGAGCCCGTCCTCCGTCCGCAGCTCGATCTCCTCGCGGCGGGCCGGCAGCACCGTGCTCCCCCGGATCTCCTCGCTCACAGCGCCTCCTCCGTCTCGACCGCGATCCTCACGGCTGGATGCTCCAGCAGCGCTGGTGCCAATGGCGACGGTCGGCGAGATCGGCCGCCTCGCCCATCAGCCCGTCGGCGCGCCAGGCGACGACGTGCGCCGTCCCGGGCGGCACCTCGCCGCCGCAGCCGGGGCAGACGTACGCCTTCTGGGCGGAGGCCGGGCCCACCGGCTGCACGTTCCAGGTGCCGGAGCGCTTGACCGCGGTCGACTTCATGCCGAGCCGGATGCGCGCGACGTCGAGGGCCTCCTCCTCGGCGGGCGTCGAGCGTCGACCGCGCGGGCGGTTGCTGCGGGGCATCGTGCCGGGAGGGCCTAGTACCAGCCGCGGCTCTGGCTGGAGGCGTAGGCGCCGCAGGGGTCGCCGTAGCGGCCCTGGATGTAGTTGAGGCCCCAGGTGATCTGCGTGGCCGGGTTGGTCTCCCAGTCGGCGCCGACGGAGGCCATCTTGCTGCCGGGCAGCGACTGCGGGATGCCGTACGCGCCCGAGCTCGCGTTGTACGCGAACACGTTCCAACTCGACTCCTTCTGCCACAGGGCGACGAGGCAGTCGTACTGCTCCGAGCCCCAGCCGCGGGCGGCGACCATGCCGGCCGCGATCGCCTTCGCCGAGCCGGGGTCGGGCGTGCCGGCCGCGGGAGCACCCGTGCGCGCCGCCGGGGCGGCCGCCTCCACGGGCGGCGGGGGCGGGGGCGGCGGCGGCTCGGTGATGTCGTACGAGGCGAGCTCGGCGCTCACCGAGTGCGCCGCGGTCGCCGTGAACTCCTGGCTCTCGACGGCCCGGGGGCCGGGGGCGGCGGTCTCGACCGCGACCGCCGGAGCGGAGGTGTCGGCGATGCTCACGAGCACGATCGACATCGTCGCGATGAAGGAGAACGCCGGGAGCGACCAGCGGTTGCGCACGTGGCGCTCGACCGAGCGGCCGTGCCGCGGGACGGGTCGGAAGCTTCTCCCCTGACCGCGCGGATTCCGCTCGGCGGGGGCCGTCTGATTCACCTGATGCCTGCCCACGATCACAACAGCGTAACGGATGTCGGCGGTGCCCGCTCAGCGCACGGCCAGCATGACCCTCACGACGGCGTCGAGCACGTGGTCCACCTGGGCCTCGTCGTAGCCCCCGAGCCGGGCGCGGAAGGCCACCGTGCGCACGTTCTCGACGGAGATCGGATCGCCGTTCTGGAAGTATCCGGCGAGCCGATCGGCGAGGGCGTCGACGTCGGCGGGCAGGTAGCCGCGGGTGAGCGGGCCGCGGCGGCGGAACCGCTGGCCGGCGGGGCGATCGAACCGGTCCACGAGCTCCTGCGCGATGGCGCGGGTCTCGGCGAAGTAGTCCGCCTCTCCCATGCGAGCGATGTCGCGCTCGCGCTCACGGGCGGCGAAGGCCTCCTCGAGGCGCTCGAGAGCGGCATCCACATGACGGACGGAGTAGCCGCCCGACCGGCGCAGGCGGAAGGCAGTGCGCCGGATCTCGTCGCTCGTGAGCGCGGTCTCGCTGCCGGGGGCGGCGCCGTAGGCGAGGCGGGCGGCGACGAGGAAGGCGTCGACCTCGTCGGCGTCGTAGCCGGACTTGCCCTTGGGGGCCTCGGGGAACGTCGTGGTCACGTCACCATCATGCCCGACCGGGCGCGCCGCGGACGGCTCAGCCCAGCAGCATGAAGACCGCGTACGCGACGACGGTCGACGGCAGGATCGAGTCGAGCCGGTCGAGGAACCCGCCGTGGCCCGGCAGCCAGGTCGAGATGTCCTTGATGCCGAGGTCGCGCTTGATGAGCGACTCGGTCAGGTCGCCGAGCGTCGCCGTGCCGACGAGCAGCACCGCCAGCAGCACGCCGACCCACCACGCCGCCTCGATCATGAACAGCGCCAGCAGCACGCCCGCGACGAGCGCGACGACGACCGAGCCGGCGAAGCCCTCCCAGGTCTTCTTCGGGCTGATGCGCGGCGCCATCGGGTGCTTGCCGAAGGCCATGCCCGAGGCGTAGGCGCCGGTGTCGATCGAGATCACGATGATCAGGTAGGCGAGGGTCCACCACTCGCCGTCCGGCTCGGCCGCCATCACGACGCCGAAGCCGCCGAGCAGCGGCACGTAGGCGAGCACGAACAGCCCCGCCATGAGGTCGGTGCGCAGCGAGACGCCCGGCTGGCGCATGCTGGGCCGCGCGGTCTCGACGATGCGCCACAGGCTCACGAACGCCGCGCCGGCGAGGATCGCCCACCACAGGCCCTCGGCGCCGAAGTAGAACGCCGGCGCGATGACGCCCACCGACGCGATCACGATCGGGATGCGCGGCACGTCGCGGCCCGCGAACCGCAGCGCGCTGGCGAGCTCGTAGGAGGTGAAGGCGACCAGCGCCGCTCCGAAGAGCATGAACAGCTCTTTGAACACGATGAGGCTGAACAGCAGCGAGAGGCCCAGGATGAGGCCGAAGAAGACGGCCTTGGGCAGGTTGCGACCCGCGCGGGCCTCGAGACGGGCATCCATCTCGCGGGCGCGCGCCTCGAGATCCTTCATCGCGTTCTCGACGTCGCTCATGACGTTCTCGAGGTCGGCGCGCGCCGTCGAGCCCGAGCGGCGACCGAATCGGCGGGCCGCGACGGAACCCGGGGCCGGCGGAGCGGCCGCCGCGAGGGTCGCGTCGGAGGTGTTCGGAGGAGGGGCCGCCTCGTCGCGGCCGTCGGCGGGGTCGGTCATCTAGACCTCGAGAAGCTCGGCTTCCTTCTTCTTGAGCGCCTCGTCCGCCGCGTCGGTGTGCTTCTTCGTCAGCGCCTCGAGCTCCTTCTCGGCGCGGGCCACCTCGTCGTCGCCGACCTCGGTCTTGAGCTTGTCGAGGTCCTCCTTCGCCTTGCGGCGGATGTTGCGGATCGCGACCTTGCAGTCCTCCGCCTTGCCCTTGACGATCTTCACGTACTCCTTGCGGCGATCGGCCGTCAGCTCGGGCATCGACACCCGGATGATCGTGCCGTCGTTGTTCGGGTTCGCGCCGAGGTTCGGGAAGTTGACGATCGCCTTCTCGATCTCCTTCAGCGCGCTCTTGTCGTAGGGCGTGATGACGAGGGTGCGGGCGTCCTGGTTCTGCAGGCTCGCGAGCTGCGCGAGCGGCGTCGGCGTGCCGTAGTAGTCGACCAGGATCTTCTGGAAGAGCTGCGGGTTCGCGCGGCCGGTGCGCACCGTGGCGAAGTCCTCCTTCGCGACGTCGACGGCCTTGGTCATCTTCTCGGTGGCTTCAGCGAGCACATCGGCAATCACGGGCAACACTCCTTCGCAGGTCGGATCGAGTCTAGTGGGGCGCCCCGGGCGCAGCCCGGCAGGCGGGCGGCGGGGCCGGGCGCGCTAGGTGGAGACGCGGGTGCCGATCGCGTCGCCGCGGATGGCCCGGGCGATGTTCCCCTCCGGCTCCATGCCGAAGACGACCATGGGCATCCCGTTGTCCATGCAGAGCGAGAACGCCGTCGAGTCGACCACCTTGAGGCCGCGCACGAGCGCGTCCTGGTAGGTGACGTGCTCGAGCTTGGTGGCGTCGGGGTTGCGGCGCGGGTCGTCGCTGTAGACGCCGTCGACGCCGTTCTTGGCGACGAGCACCTCGTCGGCGCTGATCTCGAGGGCGCGCTGCGCGGCGACCGTGTCGGTCGAGAAGTACGGCAGGCCGGCGCCGGCGCCGAAGATCACGACGCGCCCCTTCTCGAGGTGGCGCTCGGCGCGCAGCGGGATGTACGGCTCGGCGACCTGCGTCATCTGGATGGCCGATTGCACGCGCACCGGCGCGCCCGCCTGCTCGAGGAAGTCCTGCAGGGCGAGCGCGTTCATGACCGTGCCGAGCATGCCCATGTAGTCGGCCCGGCCGCGATCCATGCCCCGCTGGCTGAGCTCGGCGCCGCGGAAGAAGTTGCCGCCGCCGACGACGATCGCCACCTCGACGTCCTTCGCGGCCTCGGCGATCTCGCGCGCGATCGCGCCGACGACGTCGGGGTTCACGCCGAGCGACCCCCCGCCGAACGCCTCTCCCGAGAGCTTGAGCATTACGCGGCGGCGGCGATCGGTCATGGGTTCCTCGTTCTCGTGTCGACTCGGGCGGTGCGGTGTTCAGAGTAGTGCGGGCGCCGCGGGCGCGGGCATGGCAACGGGGCCCGGACGCTCACGCGTACCGGGCCCCGTTGCGCACGATGGCTAGGCGCCGACCTTGAAGCGGGCGAAGCCCGTCACGGTGAGCCCGGCGTCCTTGAGGACCTGCGCGACCGACAGCTTGTTGTCGCGCGCGTAGTCCTGCTCGAGCAGGGCGACCTGCTTGAAGAAGGCGCCGACGCGGCCCTCGACGATCTTCGGCAGGGCGGCCTCGGGCTTGCCCTCGTTGCGGCTGATCTCCTCGACGATGCGGCGCTCGGCATCCACCGTCTCCGAGGGGACGTCCTCGCGCGAGAGGTACTGCGGGTCGGCGAACGAGATGTGCTGCGCGATGCTGCGCGCCGTCTCGGCGTCGTCGCCCTCGTACGCCACGACCACGCCGACCTGCGGGGGCAGGTCCTTGTTGGTGCGGTGCAGGTAGACGGCGAAGGTGGAGCCCTCGACGCGGGCGACGCGACGCAGCTCCATCTTCTCGCCGATGATGGCGGCCTCGTCGTCGATCACGGCGCCGACGGTCGAGCCGTCGATCGGGGCCGCGAGGCCCTCCTCGACGGTCGAGGCCGAGGCGGCCGAGACGGCGGCGAGCACGCGCTCACCGAGCGCGACGAACTTGTCGCCCTTGGCGACGAAGTCGGTCTCGCAGGCGAGCTCGATGAGCACCGTGGCGCCCGCGGACTCGTGCGCGGCGATGAGGCCCTCGCTCGTGGAGCGGTCGGCGCGCTTCGCGTTGCCCTTGGCGCCCTTGAGGCGCAGGATCTCGACAGCCTTCTCGAGGTCGCCGTCCGCCTCGACGAGGGCGTTCTTGGTGTCGACCATGCCGGTGCCGAGGCGCTCGCGCAGGGTCTTGACGTCAGCCAGGCTGAAGTTGGCCATGGATGGTCTCCTTTACTCGGTCTCGGCGGCGGGCTCGGCGTCGGCGTCGGCCTTCGCCTTCTTCGCGGCCGGCTTCTTGGCGGCGGGCTTCTTCTCGGCCTCGGTCGCCTCGGCCTCGATCTTCGCCTCGACCTGCTCGGCCGTCTCCGGAGCGTGCTCCGGCTCGGCGTCGGTGGTCGGCTCGGTCTCGGCGACGGCCGCGTCGGCGTCGTTCTCGGCGACGGTCGCGCCCACGCCCTCGGTCTGGCCCGCGGGGGTCTCGGTCGCCTCGGCGACGGCCTCGGCCGGGGCCTCGGTCGACTCGGCGGCGGCGGCCTCGGCGTTGCCGGCCTCGAGCAGCTCGCGCTCCCACTCGGCCAGCGGCTCCACGGCGGAGACGTTGCCGGTGGGCTCGGTCTTCTGGTGGCGCTCGATGAGACCCTCGGCAGCAGCATCCGCGATGATGCGGGTGAGCAGGGCGACGGAGCGGATCGCGTCGTCGTTGCCGGGGATCGGGTAGGCCAGCTCGTCGGGGTCGGCGTTCGTGTCGAGGATGCCGATCACGGGGATGCCGAGCTTGCGGGCCTCGTCGATGGCGAGGTGCTCGCGCTTGGGGTCGACGACCCACATGGCGCTCGGGGTCTTGGTGAGGTTGCGGATTCCGCCGAGCGACTTGTGCAGCTTGGCAAGCTCGCGGCTCTTGATGAGCAGCTCCTTCTTGGTGAAGCCGCTCGCGGCGACGTCCTCGAAGTCGAGCTCCTCGAGCTCCTTCATGCGCGCGAGGCGCTTGGAGACCGTCTGGAAGTTGGTCAGCAGACCACCGAGCCAGCGCTGGTTGACGTAGGGCTGGCCGACGCGCGTGGCCTGCTCGGCGATCGACTCCTGCGCCTGCTTCTTGGTACCGACGAAGAGGATGGTGCCGCCGTGGGCGACCGTCTCCTTGACGTAGTCGTACGCCTTGTCGATGTACCCGAGGGACTGCTGCAGGTCGATGATGTGGATGCCCGAGCGCTCCGTCAGGATGAAGCGCTTGACTTTCGGGTTCCAACGGCGGGTCTGGTGCCCGAAGTGCACGCCGCTGTCGAGTAGCTGGCGGATGGTGACGACGGCCATGGCCGTACTCCTTCTGTTCTCAGTTGTCGCTCCTGCCGATCGGCGGAGCCCTGGTGCCCGGCGCTGTCCCCCACCCGCACGAGTGATCCCCCCTCGCGGGGGGACGTGCGGGACTGAAGGGGATGTGCGCCTGGATGGGCACGCGAAGTCAGCCGGACATGCCGACTGCGTCGAGAAGCATATCACCGCTCCTCCCGGCCGATCCCGTCCGTCGCGCTCTCCCCCGCGGCTGCGCCGAACGGCCACGGGATGCACGCCCCGGGTCAGACTTCCGCGCATGCTCCCCGCTCCCCGCCCCCGCCGGTCGCCCGGGCGAGCGCCCCGCGCCGGGCTCGCGATCGCCGCATCGCGAGCGCTGCTCGCCATCCCGCTGCTCACCGTGCTGCTGCTCGCCGCGCCGCTCGCGCCGCTGCTCGGCGGGGCGTCCCGGGCGGCACCCGCCGCGGCGGTCGCCGCGAGCCCGAGCGACCCCGTGGTCGCCGCGGGGCCGCTCGCCGGCGGGCTCGACCCGCGGGCACCCGGCACCGCGCCGGATCCCGACTGGGTCTGGCCCGTCGACGGCCCGCGCGTCGTCGACCGGCCGTTCCTCGCCCCGCCGACGCCCTACGCCGCCGGGCACCGCGGCGTCGACCTCGCCGCCCGCTCCGCGGTGCCGGACGGCGCGATCGTGCGCTCCCCCGCCGACGGCGTCGTCCACTTCGCCGGCCGGGTCGTCGACCGCGGCGTCGTGACGGTGCGGGCCGGCCCGCTGCTCGTCACGGTCGAACCCGTGACGGCGGCCGTGGCGGAGGGCGACGCCGTCACCGCGGGGCAGCCGCTCGGCGTGCTCGAGCCGGGGCACTGCGCAGAGCCCTGCGTGCACCTCGGCGTGCGGGAGGCCGGTCTCTACGTCTCGCCGATGCGCTGGCTCGGCGGGCTGCAGCGCGCGGTGCTGCTGCCCCTCGGCGCGACCGGCGGCTGAGCGGGCGGATCGCGTCGATCGACGCGCGGCGCCTCAGGCGCGCGGATGCGCCGTGAGGTACGCCGCGGCGAGACGGTCGGCGCTGACGTGGGTGTAGATCTGCGTCGTGCCGAGGCTGGCGTGACCGAGCAGCTCCTGCACGGCGCGCAGATCGGCGCCGCCGTCGAGGAGGTGGGTCGCGGCGCTGTGCCGGAAGGCGTGCGGGCCGGCCGGGCCACTGCCCGGCAGGTCGACGAGCAGCCGGGCCACGAGCTGGTAGGCGGCGCGGGTCGACAGGCGCGCACCGCGGGCGCCGAGGAGGAGAGCATCCCGCCCCCCGGCCCCGGTCGCCCCGACGGCGAGCGCCGGCCGTCCCCGCTCGCGGTAGGCCGTCAGCGCGCGCTGGGCGGGCACGCCGAAGGGCACGATGCGCTCCTTCGCGCCCTTGCCGAGCACGCGCACCGTGCGGCGCGCGTCGTCGACGTCGGCGAGGTCGAGACCCACGAGCTCGCTCACCCGCAGGGCGCTCGCGTACAGCAGCTCGATGATGGCCAGGTCGCGCAGCGCAAGCGGGTCGTCACCGGATGCGCGGGCGGCGAGCTGCACGAACAGCTCGTCGACCTGCGCCCGGCTCAGCACGCGGGGCAGGTGGCGACCGGGGCGGGGCGCCCGCAGCCGGGCGCCGGCGTCGGCGGGAGCGCGGCCGGTGCGCGCAAGCCAGGCGGTGAACCCGCGCAGCGTCGAGGTGCGCCGGGCGAGGGTCGCCGCCCCGAGCCCCGCCTCGTTCTGCGCCCACACCCACTCGCGCAGCAGTTCGAGGTCGAGCAGCGCCGCGTCGGGCTCCGCCCCCCGCCGCTCGACGAACTCGGCGAGCGTGGCGAGATCGCCGCGGTAGGCGCGCAGGGTGTGCGGGGAGGCGCCGCGCTCGAGCTCGACCGACCGCAGGTACGCCGCGATCGCATCGTCCAGCGGGGTCGCGTCGGGATGCACGGGCTCAGCATGCCCCGCACCGCCGACGCCGTCCGCGCCCCACGCCACGGACGGCGCGGGAACTTATCGGCGACGGGTCCGCCGATGCCGGTGCGCGGCCCGGGGAGGGACGGCGCACCGGCTCGGCAGCCGCAGGCGGGCTCTGCCTCAGCGGCGGCCGGCGCCGACGGGCTCGGCCGGCGCGGGCACCGACTCGACGTGCTGCGCGCTGAGGCCGCGCGCGACCGCCTGCGCGTCGGTGAGCCGCGGGCGGCGCGGCCACCAAAAGCGGTCACCGGCGATGAACGCGAGCGCGGGCACGATGACCGTGCGCACGAGCAGCGTGTCGATGAGCACGCCGATGCAGACGATGATGCCGATCTGGGTGAGCGTGATGAGCGGCAGCACGCCGAGCACGGCAAAGACGGCGGCGAGCAGGATGCCGGCGCTCGTGATGACCGCGCCGGTGGCCGCGAGCGCGCGGATCATGCCCTCGCGGGTGCCGAGCCGCTCCGACTCCTCCTGCGCGCGAGTGACGAGGAAGATCGAGTAGTCGACGCCGAGCGCGACGAGGAACAGGAAGCTGAACAGCAGCACGTTCGTGTCGATCGCGGCGAAGCCGAACACCGACTGGAAGAGCCACCAGCTCGCGCCCACCGCCGAGAAGAAGCTCGCGACGACCGCGATGAGCAGCAGCAGCGGGGCGAGCAGCGACCGCAGCAGCACGATGAGCACGAGCAGCACCAGGACGAGGATGAGCGGGATGACGAGCGCCTGGTCGCGCTGCTGCGCCTCGCTGACGTCGAGGGCCTGGGCGTCGAGCCCGCCGACGAGCGCCTCGCCCGAGCCCGCGTCGTCGAGCGCGGCGCGTATCCGCTCGATGGTCGCGAACGCGGCCGGGGTCTCGGGATCGGAGCCGAGCGTGACGTCGATGCGGGTCACGTCGCCCGCGCTCTCGCCCACGACGACCCCGTCGACCCCGTCGAGCCCCTCGAGCGCGTCCACGGCCTCGTCGACGTCGCCGTTCGGCGCGATCACGACCGCGGGCGATGTCGCCCCGGCGGAGAACGCATCGGCGAGCACCTCCTGGCCGACCACGGCCTCGGGCTTCTGCAGGAAGCGCTCGTTCTGCGAGAGGCCGGTCTGCACGAAGAAGAGCCCGCTCGCGAGCGCGCCGAGCACGGCGAACCCGGCGATGGCAACGATGACCGGCCGTCGGCTGACGCCCCGGCCGAGCCGGCCCCAGGGGCTGCGGGAGATCGCGTCGGCCGAGCCGAACCGCGGCACGTAGGGCCAGAAGAGCCCGCGCCCGAAGAGCACGAGCGCCGCGGGCAGCACGAGCAGGGCGAAGGCCATGGCGACGACGATGCCGACCGCGCAGGCAAGGCCGAGCGCGCGGTTGCCGGCGAGCTCGGCGAAGAGCAGGGTCGCGAGCGCGAGGGCGACGGTGCCGCCGCTCGCGAGGATCGCGGGGCCCGCGCCGCGCACGGCCCGGCGCATGGCCTCGCGCCGATCCTCGTGCAGACGCAGCTCGTCGCGGTAGCGCGCGATCAGCAGGAGGGCGTAGTTCGTGCCGGCGCCGAAGACGAGCACCGAGAGGATGCCCGTGACCGAGGCGTCGAGGGAGACCCCGGCAGCGGCGGCCACGCGCCCGGCGACGATGCCGGCGAGGCCGTCGGCGACGCCGATCACGACGAGCGGCACGAGCCACAGCCACGGGCTGCGGTAGGTGATGAGCAGCAGCACGGCGACGACGACGACCGTCGTGAGCAGCAGCGTGAAGTCCGCCCCGGCGAAGACGGCGGCGACGTCGACCTCGAAGCCCTCGGCGCCCGTGAGGTACACCGCGACCCCGTCGTCGAGCCCCTCGGCGGCGACGGTGCGCAGCTCCTCCGCGCGCTCGGCCTGCGCGTCGACCGCGGTGATCGGGTCGAGCGGCACGATGACGAGCGCCGTGGTGCCGTCCTCCGAGACCTGCGGCGGCGGCACGGCCCCCTCGCTCGACAGCTCGGCCAGCGGACCGAACGCCGTCTCGGTGATGGTCGCGATGTCGCCCTCGTCGAGCTCGGCGCCGTCGGCCGAGTAGACGAGCAGCGCCGAGGTGCCGTCGGCGCTCGGGAAGGTCTCCTGCAGCTGGTCGGCCTGCACCGATTCGGCGGTGTCGGGCAGCCCGACCGCCGGTGCGGTCTCCTCCTCGGCGCCGGAGCCGGCGGCGAACAGCGCCGCCGCGGCGAGCGCCGCGACGACGAGCACGATCCAGGAGGTCGTGCGCGCGGTGATGAAGCGGAGCAGGCCGGCCATGTCGGTCCTTCGGGGTGAGGGGCATTTATTTCGAACGTCGAACTACTCGACTATCGAGAGACAGTAGCGCTAAAGTCGGGAGCGTGCAATCGCCCCGCCCGTCGTCCGCCCCCGCTGCTGCGGCCGCGCCCGGCGGACCGCCGCCGGTGCGCCCGGCGACGATGCTGCTGCGCGATCTGCTCGATGTCACGGACGCTTTCGAGAAGTCGCTCGGCGCCGCGCTGCACGTCAATCCCACCGACCTCGACGCCATGCAGCACCTGCTCATGAGCGGGCCGCTCAGCCCGACCGAGCTGGCGCGCCGGGTGGGCCTGTCGACGGCCGCGACGACGACATCGATCGACCGGCTGGTCGCCCTCGGGCACGTGCACCGCGAACCGAATCCGCAGGACCGCCGGGGTGTGATCGTCATCCCCTCCCCCGCCTCGCGGGTCGCCGCGATGTCGCGCCTCATGCCGATGATCGCGAGCATCGACGAGGCGCTCGACGAGTTCGACGCCGCCGAGCAGGCCGTCATCACGCGGTACCTCGACCGCGTGGTCGGCGAGTACCGGCGGCACGCGGAGGACCCTGCAGCCGACGCGCAGCCCCCGGGTGATCCGGCAGCGAGGACCGCGGAGGACTAGGCCCCGCTCGCCGTCGCCTCGCTGATGGTGAACGGCGAGCTCTTGCTCGAGAGCTGCTCGAGGCGCTCGGCGGCGGGCATCCCCTCGATCATCGGCCGGTAGTCGACCGAGAAGCCGGTCGCCTCGGGGAAGGCGCCGAGCGGCACGGTCGAGCTCACGACGACGTCGCCGTAGAGGTGCACGAGGTCGAAGGACTGGCCCCCGTCGACGCCCGAGAGCAGCCGGCCGGCATCGGCCCCGAGGTCGAGCGTGTAGCAGGTGGCCGCGGCGACGTGCACGGGGATGCCGACGAAGGTCGAGTGGGTCGAGTAGTGCAGGTGCCCGGCGAGGATCGCGCGCACGTCGGTGCCGGCGAGCACGGCGGCGAGCGCGGGCTGATCCTGCAGCTCGAGCACGGCCATGATCTCGAGCGGCGTCGGCACCGGCGGATGGTGCAGCGCGAGCAGCGTGCCGTGCGCGGCCGGCTCGGCGAGCACCTCGCGCAGCCAGTCGAGCTGCTCGGGCGCGATCTCGCCGTGGTGGTAGCCGGGCACGGTGGAGTCGAGCGAGATGACGCGCAGCCCGGCGACGTCGTAGACCCTGTCCTGCGGATGCTCGCTCGCGGGCTCGTCGAACAGCAGCGAGCTGTACGGCCCGCGCTCGTCGTGGTTGCCCATCACCCAGATCAGCTGCGCGCCGAGCCGCTCGACGACGGGCTCGACCGCGGCCCGGAGCCGGCGGTACGCGTCGGGCTCGCCGAGGTCGGCGAGGTCGCCCGTGAACACGACGGCGTGGGGGCGCACGCCCGAGCGCTCGATGCGCTCCAGGGCCTGCGCGAGCCGCTGCTCGACGGGGACGACGCCGTACAGCGGACGCCCCTCCCCGAGGAGGTGCGTGTCGGAGAGGTGGACGACGACGTGCTGCGCGGGCGGGTACTGCCCCATCTGGATCACCCCCGCATGCTACTCCGCACCGCCGTCGCCGGGCGGGCCGGCCCCGTCGGCCTCCGTCGACGGCTCGTCCTCGGTCGGGCTCGCCGCCCTCTCCGCCTCAGAGCGCTTCCTCCTCGGCACCGGCGCCCGGCGCCAGCGACCCAGGTCGTCCCCGATCGCCCGCTCCTCCAGGGCGAGGATGCCCAGGGCGCCGCGCACGGTCTCGACGCTCACCCCGGCCGCGCGCGCGAGCTCCTCCGCCGTCTGCCGCCGCTGCGGTCGCAGCGCGTCGGCGACCCTCGTCACGATCGGGTCCTCCCGCGGTGCGGCGGCGTCCTCCTCCCCGCGCTCGATCCCGCCGTCCGGGGTGAGCGGCCCGCGAGCACTCCTGCCCGCCGCGCCGTCCTCGTCGACGGGGTCGTCATCGGGGATGACGCCGTCCATCCCGAACGCCAGCACCATCGCGTCCGCGGAACCCGTGATGCAGACCGCGGGATGCTCCCGCAGCAGTCGATGGCAGCCCGCGCTCGCGGCGCTCGTCACGGGGCCCGGCACGGCGCCGACCTCTCGGCCGAGGTCGAGCGCGTGATGGGCCGTGTTGAGCGCGCCCGACCGACGACCGGCCTCGACGACGACGGTCGCCCGGGCGAGGGCTGCGATGACCCTATTGCGCTGCAGGAAGCGCCACTTCGTGGGCGCCGAGCCGCAGGGGGCCTCCGTCACGACCGCTCCCGACTGCACGATGCGCTGCAGCAGCGCCTCGTGACCGGAGGGATAGAAGCGGTCGATGCCGCCGGCGAGCACGGCCACCGTGGTGCCGCCGCTCGCGAGGGCGGCGCGGTGCGCCATCCCGTCGATGCCGTAGGCGCCGCCCGAGATGACCGCGGCGCCGCGCCCGACCAGGCCGGCCGAGAGCTCCATGGCCACGTGCTCGCCGTAGCCGGTCGCGGCCCGCGCTCCGACCACGGCGATGCCCGGTCGGCGCAGGGCGATCGGGTCGCCACGCACCCAGAGCACGACGGGCGCGGAGTCGCCGAGGTCGTCGAGCCCGGACGGCCAGAGGGCGTCCTGGGGCAGCAGCAGCCGCGCGTCGCAGCGGGCCGCCGAGGCGAGGGCGCGCAGCACGTCGTCCGAGCGCAGCCTCGGGATCCAGCGCGCGCGGGCCTCCCCGGCCGCGCGCGGGGCGATCTCGCCCTCCGTCGCCTCGACCAGCGCCGAGGCGGGCCGGCGGTCGAGCAGCACTCGGAGGGCGTCCGCCGCGCCGCAGTGCCGGATCAGCGCCCCGGCCGTCGCATCGCCGGGCTCCACGAGCACGCTCCACACGACGCGGGCGAAGGCCTCATCGCGTGCGGCCCGGTCGCGCGGTGCCCGGCCGACCGCGGCGAGCGCCGCGTCGATGACCGCATCGGCGATGCCCCAGCGGATCGGGGCCGGGGTCACCGCATCGCCGAGCCCCTCGAGGGCCATCGGCACGTCGGTCTCCGTCATCGTCATCAGAATCCTTTCCGCAGGTGCAGGGCGCGCCCGATGTGGGTCGCGCGGGGGCGCTCGTCGCCGTCGAGATCGACGAGCGACCAGGCGATGCGCAGCACGCGGTCGTAGCCGCGCATGGTGAGGGCGCCGCGCTCGAGGGCGCGGTCGAGCGGGGCGCGGTCGGCGGCGGAGGGCCGCCAGGCGTCGCTGCGCAGGACGGCACCGGGCACGTGGGCGTTGAGCGGCCATCCCGACCCGCCCCAGCGGGCCCGCGTGCGCTCGCGCGCCGCCCGGACGCGCCGCCGCGCCTGCCGCGTCGTCGTCCCGCCCTGCTCCCCTCCGGTCATCTGCGCCGCACCGACGCGGCGCACGGTGAGGTGCAGGTCGACCCGGTCGAGCAGCGGCCCGGAGAGCCGGGCGAGGTAGCGACGTCGGGCCTGGGGCGGGCAGGTGCACTCCCCGTCGGGGCTGAGCGCCTGCCCGCAGGGGCAGGGGTTCGCGGCGAGCACGAGCTGGAAGCGCGCGGGGAACCGCGCGACCGAGCGGGCACGATGAATGGTGATCTCGCCCGTCTCGAGCGGCTGGCGCAGGGCATCCAGCACCGAGGCCGAGAACTCGGGAGCCTCGTCCAGGAACAGCACGCCGTGCGCGGCCCGCGAGATGGCGCCCGGGCGCAGCAGCCCGCTGCCGCCGCCGATGAGCGAGGCCATGGTGGCGCTGTGGTGCGGCGCCTCGAGCGGCGGACGGGTGATGAGGGCGTCGCCGAGCGGCAGCCCGGCGAGCGAGCGCACCGACGAGACCTCGACGGCGGCGTCGGGCTCGAGATCGGGCAGCAGGCCCGGCAGGCGCGAGGCCAGCAGCGTCTTGCCCGCTCCCGGCGGGCCGAGCAGCATGAGGTGGTGCCCACCGGCCGCGGCGACCTGCAGCGCCTCGACCGCCTCGGGGTGCCCGACCACCTCGGCGAGGTCGCCGCCGGTCTCGAGCATCGGCGAGGGCTCGGGGGCGGCGATGGCCTCCATCGGCACCGGGTCGAGCTCGGCCCCGTGATGGATGAGCACCTCGCGCAGCGAGATCGCCCCGATGACGCGGATGCCCGGCACGAGCCGCGCCTCGCGCTCGTTGCCGCGCGGCACGACGACGGCGCTCGCCCCCGCGCGGCGGGCGGCGAGCACCGCGGGCAGCACGCCCGCGACCGGACGCAGCCGGCCGTCGAGCGACAGCTCGCCCACGTGCACCGTGCGCTCGATCGACTCGGGGGCGAGGCCGGGCGCGCTCGTCGCGAGCGCGGCCACGGCGATCGCGAGGTCGAAGGCGGAGCCGTGCTTGGGCAGGGAGGCGGGCGAGAGGTTGACGGTGACCTTGCGCGACGGCAGATCGCAGTCGGAGTTCGCGGCGGCGGCGCGCACGCGATCCTTCGCCTCGCCGAGCGCCGTGTCGGGCAGGCCGATGATGGTGAACGCGGGAAGGCCGTTGGCGAGGTCGGCCTCGACCTCCACGACGGCGCCGTCGACGCCGTTGAGGGCGACGGCGAGGGTGCGGGCGACGGCCATCAGCACACCTGCCGCACGTGCTCGACGGCGACGCCGTCGCGGTCGGCGACGACGGCGATGGCGTCGATGCGCAGCCGCTCGACGGGCCCGTGGGCCGCGACCCACGCCCCGGCGAGCCGCCGCAGCCGGGCGAGCTTGACGGGCGTGATCGCGTCGAGGGGGTGCCCGTAGCCGCGCCCCGACCGGGTCTTCACCTCGACGACGACGGTCGTCGATCCGTGCCGAGCGACGAGGTCGATCTCGCCGATCGGGCAGCGCCAGTTGCGGTCGATCACCTCGTAGCCGAGCCCGAGCAGGTGATCGGCGGCGAGCTGCTCGCCGCTGCGACCCAGTACGTCCTTGCGTGCCATGTGCGTCCTCCTGGCCAGGAGGATGGCGGAGCATCCCGCCCCTGTCGGGGCCGGCGGATCAGGAGGAGCGATCAGCCCCGCAGGAGGGGGCTGGGGAGGAGCGGCGCGCTACTCGTCGAGCGCGAGCTCCTTCGGCAGCTTGAGCTCCTTCTTGCCGAGCTCCTCGACGTTGACGTCCTTGAAGGTCAGCACCTTGACGCTCTTGACGAAGCGGTCGCTGCGGTAGACGTCCCACACCCACACGTCGGTCAGGGTGAGCTCGAAGAAGAAGTCGCCCGCGACCTCGCGCACCACCTGCTGCACCTCGTTCGCGAGGTAGAAGCGGCGCTCGGTCTCGATCACGTACTGGAACTGCGCGACCACGTCGCGGTACTCCCGGTACAGGGCGAGCTCGACCTCGCGGTCGTAGTCCTCGAATTCGTCGTCGTCCATCGCGTGCAGTCTAGACCGAGAAGGGCAGCATGCCCGGCTCCGCCGAGCGCAGCCAGGTGAGGCGGTGGCGCGGCGAGGGCCCGTGGGCGGCCACGGCGGCCAGATGCGCGGGGCTGCCGTAGCCCTTGTTGCCGTCCCAGCCGTAGGCCGGCCAGCGCTCGTGATCGATCACCATGAGGGCGTCGCGGTGCTGCTTCGCCATGACCGAGGCGCCCGCGACGGAGGCGCAGTCGCGATCGGCCTTCACCCGGGTCAGGATGCGCGGCGGCGCCCCGAGCGCCGGTGTCAGCCAATCGTGGCTGCCGTCGAGCAGCACCGTCGAGGCGGCGACGTCGACGCCCTGCTCGAAGAGGCTGATGAGCGCGCGGCGACCCGCGAGGCCGAGCGCGGCGACGATGCCCAGCCGATCGACCTCGGCGGGCTCCGCCTCGCCGACGGCGGTCGCGAGGGCCCAGCGCGCGACGAGCGGCTCGACGGCGCGCCGCCGGGCGGGGCTGATGAGCTTGGAGTCGCGCAGGCCCTCGGGCACGGCATCCGTCTCGGGCAGGATCGCGCAGACGCCGACGGCCGCGATGCCGGCGATCGCGCCGCGACCGACCTCGTCGACGCCGATGACGACGGGCGCTCCCGCCGCGAAGAGCGCGGCCTCGACCTCGAGGGTCGGGTCGACCACGGGGGTCACGGGCTCAGCGCGCGCGGGGCGCGGCGCCCGCCTCGTCGACCCCGTCGAAGACGAGCGGGTAGTTGTCGAGCCAGGTCCAGCGGTCGAGGGGCCAGCTGACCACGACGGCACGGCCGACGACGTCGCTGATCGGCACGGTGCCGTGGATGCGCGAGTCTGAGGAGTTGCCGCGGTTGTCGCCCATCACCCAGAGGGTGCCCTCGGGCACGTCGATCTGGAAGTCCTGGCTGCTCGCCGGGCCGCCCGTGCCCGCGTCGCGGATGTAGGGCTCGTCGAGCGGCACGCCGTTGACGCTCATCTGGCCGAGGTCGTTGCAGCAGACGATGCGGTCGCCGGGCAGCCCGATGAGGCGCTTGACGAGGTGCTCGTCGCTGTCGGGGGCGGCGAGGCCCACGAGGGATCCGACCCACTCGGCCGCGGCGATGAGCGGCGGCTGCGGCGCCTCGGGCTGCGCGGGCAGCCAGGAGCCCGGGTCCTTGAACACGACGACGTCGCCGCGCTCGAGCGGCACGAGGTCGGGCACGAGCTGGTTGACGATGATGCGGTCGTCCTCGATGAGGGTGTCGCTCATCGAGGGCGAGGGGATGTAGAAGGAGCGGATCAGGAACGT
The DNA here is from genome assembly GCF_012530535.1 of Microcella flavibacter. Lineage (NCBI taxonomy): Bacteria > Bacillati > Actinomycetota > Actinomycetes > Micrococcales > Microbacteriaceae > Microcella > Microcella flavibacter. The sequence continues at coordinate 850,776 of NZ_CP051299.1, read as the reverse complement.
CTTGATGATGAACGAGATCAGCAGCGCCGCGATGATGATGAGGGCCACGTCGCGCAGGAAGAGGAGCACGCTGCGACGACGGCTCGAGCCGCCGGTCGAGGTGTCGGATGCTCCCGCGGCCGGCAGCGCAGCGTCTTCAGTCATGTCTCCCCTGGTGTTCGCCTCCAGTCTAGGCGGCGGTCCGGGGCCGTCCCCGCCGACGCCCGAAGCCCCGGAGCGCGCCGCGCGCACCCCGCGCACGCACGAGGACCCCGCCGCGATGCGACGGGGTCCTCGTGGGTGATGCGCGCTCGATCAGTTGGCGCGCTTCTCCTTGATCTTGGCCTTCTTGCCGCGCAGACCGCGCAGGTAGTAGAGCTTCGCGCGGCGCACGTCGCCGCGGGTGACGACCTCGATGTGGTCGATGATCGGGGAGTGCACGGGGAAGGTGCGCTCGACGCCGACCTGGAAGCTGACCTTGCGGACCGTGAAGGACTCGCGGACGCCCTCGTTCGAGCGGCCGATGACGACGCCCTGGAACACCTGGATGCGCGAGCGGGTGCCCTCGACGATGTTGACGTGCACCTTGACGGTGTCGCCGGCGCGGAACTCGGGGATGTCGTCGCGCAGCGAGGCGGCGTCGACGTGGTCGAGGATGTGCATGGTCATTCGCTCTCTGCAACCGCCACAGGTCGACTGCGGTATGAAGGGGATGTTCGAAAAGGGAGGGCCTCGAGGATCGACGGCTCCCCTGTGGCAGAGCCGTGCCGAGGCACAAGGTGAAATCATGCCACAGAGCGCCCCCGGCGGCCAATCCATGGAACGATGAGGGGTTGGACCACACCGCCGCTGGGCGGACGAGCGGGAGGAACGCGCATGACCGAGGACGATCCGGCAGGAGCGCTCCCGGGGCGCATCCTCGCGACCGACAAGGTCGTCATGCGCACGGAGCCCATCCAGCAGCGCAGCGCCGAGCGCATCGCGCTGCTGCTCGACGCGGCCGCCGCCCTCATCGACGAGGACGGCATCGACGGGGTCACGACGAGCGCCGTGGCCGAGCGGTCGATGAGCTCCGTCGGGGTCGTCTACCGCTACTTCCCCAACATCCAGACGCTGCTGCGGGCGCTCGCCGTGCGCAACATGGAGCGCTACGTCGCCCGCGTCCAGCAGAACATCGACACCTCGCCGCCCGAGCCGTGGTCGTCGTTCGACCGCACGCTCGACATCTTCGTCGAGATGAACCGCACCGAGCCGGGCTTCCGCGCCCTGCGCTTCGGCGACATCATCGACCAGCGGTTCATGAGCGAGGAGATCAGCAACAACTCGATCCTCGCCCGCGACTTCACCGCCCGCATCGGCGCGACCTACGACTTCGAGCCCGATGACGAGATCCTGTTCCACGTCGAGGTCGCCATCGAGATCGGCAGCGCGCTGCTCTCGCGCGCGTTCCAGCAGGACAAGGACGGCGACGACCGCTTCATCGAGATGACCCGCCGCGTCTGCACCGACTACCTGACCACCCACATCCCCCTCCCGAGGAATCCATGATCGAGCTGCGCACCCCCTCCGAGATCGACGAGATGCGCGCCGCGGGCCGCTTCGTCGCGAGCGTCATCACGGCGACGACCGAGGCGGCGGCGGTCGGGGTCAACCTGCTCGAGCTCGACGCGCTCGCGCACGAGATGATCCGCGCCCGGGGCGCCGAGAGCTGCTACATCGACTACCACCCCTCGTTCGGCGCCTCGCCCTTCGGCAAGGTCATCTGCACCTCCGTCAACGACGCGGCCCTGCACGGTCTGCCGCACGACTACGTCCTGCAGGACGGCGACGTGCTCTCGCTCGACTTCGCGGCCTCCGTCGACGGCTGGGTGAGCGATTCGGCGAAGACCATCATCGTGGGCACGCCCCGCGACGAGGATGCCCGGCTCATCGCCACGACCGAGCGGGCTCTCGCGGCCGGCATCGCCGCGGCGCAGGTCGGCGGACGGCTCGGCGACATCTCGGCCGCCATCGGCGACGTCGCGGAGCAGGCCGGCCTCGCCGTCAACCTCGACTTCGGCGGCCACAGCGTCGGCCGCACGATGCACGGCGACCTGCACCTGCCGAACGACGGCCGCGCGGGCCGCGGGCTGAAGCTCAAGGCCGGGCTCGTCATCGCGATCGAGCCGTGGTTCATCCACGACACCGACGAGATCTACACCGACAAGGACGGATGGACCCTGCGCAGCCGCACCGGCTCCCGCGCCGCGCACGCCGAGCACACGGTCGCGCTGACCCCGGAGGGGCCGCTCGTCCTCACCGCGCGGGACTGACCACCGGAACCTGCGCCGTGGGCGGGCCGTCGCCGAGGCGGTCCCCCGAACGCGGGTCGACCGGGTGGCGGCCCTCCCGGCGCAGCCGGATGGTCGTGCTGGTCATGACCGCGCACGCCCAGACGGCGCCGACGATGAGCAGCGGCCAGAGCAGGAACCCGACGATGAGCGCGGCCTGATCGAGCGAGGTGACCGCGAGCAGGATCGCGATCACGGCCTGCCCGAGCACGAGCGCCTTCTCCGCCCCCGTGAGCACCGGCGGTCGCCGGAAGCCCACGATGACGTGGTTCACGGCCAGCGAGAGGGCGAGCCCCGGGTAGACGAACGAGGTCGTGATGACGGCCTGCACCGAGGGCAGCAGCGCGTACTCCCCCGCGGCCTGCAGGCTCCACGAGGCGACGGCGACGGCGAGGCAGAGCACGGCGAGGAGCGGCTGCGCCCAGCTCCAGGCCCGCTCCGCCGCGGTCACGGCTCGCCGATCAGATCGGGTCGGGTGGCTCGGGTGCGCGCGAGCTGCTGCTCGTGGCGCCACGCCGCGATGGCGCCGTGGTTGCCGCTCAGCAGCACGGGCGGCACGGCGCGCTCGCGCCAGACGGCGGGCTTCGTGTAGCTGGGGTGCTCGAGCAGCCCGGCCTCGTGGCTCTCCTCGTCGAGGCTCGCCGGGTTGCCGACCATGCCGGGCACGAGGCGGCCGACCGCTTCGATGATCGCCATCGCCGCCACCTCTCCCCCGTTGAGCACGTAGTCCCCGAGGCTCACCTCGCGAACCTCGATGCGCTCAGAATAGTGCTCGACGACGCGCTGGTCGATGCCCTCGTAGCGCCCGCAGGCGAAGACGAGGTGCTCGCGGCCGGCGAGCTCGCGGGCCATCGCCTGGGTGAAGGGATGCCCGGCGGGGCTCGGCACGATGAGCGTCGAGCGCTCCGTCACGATGCCGTCGAGCGCCTCGCCCCAGGGCTCGGGCTTCATGACCATGCCCGCGCCGCCGCCGTACGGCGTGTCGTCGACGGTGCGGTGGCGGTCGTGGGTGGCGTCGCGCAGGTCGTGCACGTGCATCTCGATGAGGCCGCTCTGCCGGGCACGGCCGAGCAGCGAGACGTCGAGCACCCCGAAGAACTCGGGGAAGATCGTGACGACGTCGAAGCGCACCGCGCGGCCTAGGGCTCGTCGCGCTCGGGCTCGGCGGCGGTCGGCGCCTCACCGGTCGCGGCCTCGGCCGGGGCATCCATCGTCTCGTCGGGGAGGTCCTCGAGGAGGCCCGCCGGCGGCGTCAGCACGATCGTGCCGGCGGCGACATCGACGGTCGGCACGATTGCGGCCACGAAGGGGACGAGCACGTCGCGGTCGCCGACGCGGATCGTCAGCAGGTCCTGCGCGGGGAAGTGGTCGATGCGGGTGACCACGCCGATCTCCTCGCCGTCGCGCATCGCGCGCAGGCCGACGAGCTGGAAGTCGTACCAGGCGTCGTCCTCGGGCTCCTCGGCCGGATCGCGATCGATCCAGAGGATGGCCTTGACGAGGCTCTCGGCGCCCTCGCGGTCGGTGACGCCCTCGAAGAAGGCGACGGGCTGGCCGTTGTACCAGCGCAGCTCGACCAGGGTCAGCGTCCTGCCGTGCCACGGCGAGGTCGTGGGCACCTGCAGGGTAAAGGCGGCCCCGGGCGCGAAGCGCTTGTCGGGGTCGTCGGTGTACATCTCGACCTTGAGCGCGCCCTTGAGACCGTGCGCCTTGGTGAGGCGGCCGATGCGCAGCTGATCGGTCGAGGCGTCGGGGCGGGGGATCTTGACGTCGCCCACGACTAGTCGGCGTCGGTGTCGACGACGTCGACGCGCACGCGGCGACCGTCGGCGAGCGACGAGATCACGGTGCGCAGGGCCTTGGCGGTGCGACCGCCGCGGCCGATGACGCGGCCGAGGTCCTCGGGGTGCACGCGCACCTCGAGGACCTCGCCGCGACCGGAGTTCTGCGCGACCACGACGACATCGTCCGGGTGATCGACGATTCCCTTGACGAGATGTTCCAGCGTGTCAGCGAGCACGGTGCATTAGGCCTTGTCGGCCTCGGCGGCCTCGGCCGCGGTGTCGTCGGCGGGGGCCTCGGCGGCGGGGGCCTCGGCGGCGGGGGCCTCGGCGGCCGGGGCCTCCTCGACCTTCTTCTCGGCCTTGGGCTTCAGCACGGGCTTCTTCGACGCGTCGGCCTGGAAGGCCTCCTTCGGCTCCGCGACGCGCACGGTGCTCTTCGCGTCCTTGTCGCCCTTGAAGCGACCCCAGTCGCCAGTGAGCTTCAGCAGCGCCGCGACCTGCTCGGTCGGCTGCGCGCCGACACCGAGCCAGTACTGCGCGCGCTCGGAGTCGACCTCGATGACGGAGGGCTCCTCCGTGGGGTGGTACTTGCCGATCTCCTCGATGACACGACCATCGCGCTTGGTGCGCGAGTCGGCGACGACGATGCGGTAGTAGGGTGCACGGATCTTGCCCATGCGCTTGAGACGGATCTTGACAGCCACGATTCTCCAGAATGTGTGAACGGGGTGAGTCGGCGCCGGTTGCGTGGGGCACACTCGGCGCGAAAGCTCGTGATGGACGCCCGCGCTGCCTGATTAGAGGGTCGGGCGCGCGAGCACTCGACCCCCCATTCTTGCAGATCCGCGGGCCGCCCCGATACCGCGACGATGCGGGATGCTCAGCGCGCCCCGTCGCGCCATGCCAGCCAGTCGTGCACGGGCGCCAGGTCGTAGTCGGGCCCGGTGATGCCGAGCGTGAACAGGCTCGCGCCCAGGGCCCGGAGCTGCTCGACCTCGGCGACGCTCTGCTTGCCCAGCTCGACCGAGATCTCGATCTCGCCCGGGTCGCGTCCGACCGTCGCGCAGTGCTCGCCGAGGATGCCGAGCTTGCGCTCGAGCGTCGGGGCGTCGCTGAAGCTGTGCCAGATGTGCGCGTGCTCGGCGACCATGCGGAGGGTCTTCTTCTCGCCGCCCCCGCCGATGAGGATCGGGATGTCGCGGGTGGGCGCGGGGTTGAGCCTCGTCCAGCGGTCGCGGATGATCGGCAGGTCGCGCGCGAGGTCGTTCAGGCGCGAGCCGACGGAGCCGAACTCGTAGCCGTACTCCTCGTAGTCGCGCTCGAACCAGCCGGAGCCCGTGCCGAAGATGAACCGGCCGGTGCCCGTGCCCTTGGCGCTGATGCGGTCGATCGTGCGGGCCATGTCGGCCTGCAGGTTGGGGTTGCGGTACGAGTTGCAGTTGACGAGCGCGCCGAGCTCGATGCGGCTGGTCTGCTCGGCGATGGCCGCGAGCATCGTCCACGACTCGTAGTGCAGGCCGTCGGGCTCGCCGTAGAGCGGGAAGAAGTGGTCCCAGTTGAAGACGACGTCGGCGCCGAGCTGCTCGAGCTCGGCGACGCGGTCGCGGATCAGTTCGTAGGGGGCGTGCTGGGGCTGCAGCTGCACCCCGATGCGGATGGGTCGAGTGGTCATGGCCTCACCCTACGACCGTCGCCGGGCAGGCGCCGGAGGTTGCTCCCCGCTACCGGCCGAGGAACTTCTGCAGCGCCGCGAGCTCCTCCGCGCTCGGCTCGGTGCCGCCGGCCGCACCGGCGCCGCCGGGGCCGCCGAGGCCGAAGCCCGCTCCCCCGCCGAGCGCGCCCGAGGTCGAGCCGCCGCCCTGCGCCCGCGCGGCCGCCTCGGCGGCGCGCTTGGCCGGATTGCCCGACTTCGAGGCGCCCTTGCCCTTCTTCTTCGCCGCGGCCTTGCGGGCGCTCGCGGCGCCGCCGCCGCCCATCTGCTGCATGCCGGGGATGTTGGGCATGCCGCCCTTGGCGACCGTCTTCATCATCTTGGCGGCCTGCTCGAAGCGGTTGACGAGGGCGTTGACCTCGGTGACCGTCGTGCCCGAGCCGCGCGCGATGCGCAGGCGGCGCGAGCCGTTGAGCAGCTTCGGCATGCGGCGCTCGGCGAGCGTCATCGACTGGATGATCGCCTCGGTGCGGGTGAGCTCGCTCTCGTCGAAGTTGTCGAGCTGCTCGCGCATGCCGCGGGCGCCGGGGAGCATCCCGAGCATGCCCTTGATCGAGCCCATCTTCTTGAGCTGCTGCATCTGCGCGAGGAAGTCCTCGAGCGTGAAGCTGTCGGTCGCGAACTTCTCCGCGACGGCGCGCGACTCCTCCTCGTCGAAGGCCTTCTGCGCCTGCTCGATGAGGCTGAGGATGTCGCCGAGGTCGAGAATGCGGCTCGCCATGCGATCGGGGTGGAAGGGCTCGAAGTCGTCGAGGCCCTCGCCCGTCGAGGCGAACATGATCGGGCGGCCGGTGACGCTCGCGACGCTGAGCGCCGCGCCGCCGCGGGCGTCGCCGTCGAGCTTCGAGAGCACGACGCCGGTGAAATCGACGCCCTCCTGGAAGGCGAGCGCGGTCGAGACGGCGTCCTGGCCGATCATGGCGTCGATGACGAAGAGCACCTCGTCGGGATCGACGGCCTTGCGGATGCCCGCGGCCTGCTTCATGAGCTCGGCGTCGACGCCGAGGCGGCCCGCCGTGTCGACGATGACGACGTCGTGCTGGCGCGAGCGGGCGTGCACGATGGCGTCCTTCGCCACCCGCACGGGGTCGCCGACGCCGTTGCCGGGCTCGGGCGCGAACACCGCGGCGCCGGCCTGCTCGCCGACGACCTGCAGCTGCGTGACGGCGTTCGGGCGCTGGAGGTCGGCCGCGACGAGCAGAGGCGTGTGGCCCTGCGCCTTGAGCCACTTCGCGAGCTTGCCCGCGAGCGTCGTCTTGCCGGCGCCCTGGAGGCCGGCGAGCATGATCACGGTCGGCGGGGTCTTCGCGAACTCGAGGCGGCGCTGCTGCCCGCCGAGGATCGTCACGAGCTCCTCGTTGACGATCTGCACGACCTGCTGGGCGGGGTTGAGCGCCTTGCTCACCTCGTCGCCGAGGGCGCGCTCGCGCACGGTCGCCGTGAAGTCCTTGACGACGGTGAGCGCGACGTCCGCGTCGAGCAGCGCCCGGCGGATCTCGCGCACCGTCTTGTCGACGTCGGCGGGGCTGAGCTTGCCCTTCGTGCGGAGGGCGCTGAACGTCTGAGTCAGCCGGTCGGAGAGGGAGCCGAAAGTCGCCATGATCCGACCATTCTACGGGTGGCCGTCTGCTTGACTGGGGCCCCGCTCATCGAGGAGGACCCGTGCGCCGCAGCATCTTCGGCACCGAACCGGCCGTGCACGACGAGGCCTGGGTCGCCCCCGGCGCCGTTCTCGTGGGCGATGTGCGGCTGCACGCCCGCGCATCCGTCTTCTACGGCAGCGTGCTGCGCGCCGACCGCGACCGCATCGAGATCGGCGAGGGCTCGAACCTGCAGGACGGCGTCGTCGTGCACGGCGACCCCGGCCGCCCCACGGTCGTCGGCCGCGGCGTCAGCGTCGGCCACCGCGCCGTGCTGCACGGCTGCACGATCGAGGACGACTGCCTCATCGGGATGAGCGCGACGGTGCTGAACGGCGCGGTCATCGGCGCCGGATCCCTCGTGGCGGCGGGCGCCGTGGTGCTCGAGGACACGATCGTGCCGCCCGGGTCCCTCGTCGCGGGCGTGCCCGCGAAGGTGCGGCGCGAGCTCTCCGAGGAGGAGCGGGAGGGCATCCGGCAGAACGCGGCGACGTACCTCATGCTGTCGGCCGCCCACGCGGCGGTCGATGACGAGGACGCCGACGAGGAGGACGCCGCACTCGAGGCGGACGGCGTCGACGAGGAGGAGTAGCGCCCGACCCGTGCTACGGCACGAGCGAGGCCGCGAAGACGTGCGGCGTGAAGCCCGTCAGATCGCCGATGCCCTCGCCCTGCCCGATGAGCTTGATCGGGATGCCCGTGCGCTCCTGCACGGCGAGCACGAAGCCGCCCTTCGCCGAGCCGTCGAGCTTCGTGATGACGAGCCCGGTGACCCCGGCGTGCTCGATGAAGGCCTCGGCCTGCGCGAGCCCGTTCTGCCCGGTCGTGCCGTCGAGCACGAGCAGCACCTCGGCGATGGGCGCGAGCTTCTCGACGACGCGGCGCACCTTGCCGAGCTCGTCCATGAGGCCCGACTTCGTCTGCAGGCGGCCGGCCGTGTCGATGATGGCGATGTCGATGCCCTCGCGCATGGCGTGATCGACGGTCTGGTAGGCGACGCTCGCCGGATCCTGCCCCTGCTGCTGCGGGCGCACGATGAATGCTCCCGCTCGGCCCGCCCAGGTGGCGAGCTGCTCGACCGCCGCCGCGCGGAAGGTGTCGGCGGCGCCGACGACGACGCTGCGGTCGTAGCCGCGCAGGAACTTCGCGAACTTGCCGATGGTCGTGGTCTTGCCGACACCGTTGACGCCGACGACGAGCACGACGGCGGGCCGCGCGCTCAGCGTGAGCGTGGGGTTGTACTTCGCGAGCCGCTCCTCGATGCTCTCGCGGAGCATCCGCTTCAGATCCTTCGGATCGGTGATCTGGAAGCGGTCGACGCCGGCGCGCATCTCCTCGATGATCGCCTCGGCGAGGTCGGGCCCGAAGTCGGCGCCGATGAGGGCGACCTCGAGGTCGTCCCAGGTCGTCTCATCGATCGTCGGCTTCGTGAAGAGCCCCTTGAGGGCGCCGCCGAAGGTCCAGGAGCGCTCAGCCATGCATCCAGGCTAGTGCGACCGGGCGAGCGCGGGCCGCGCGCCGGCGGAACGGCTCAGGCGTCGCGCATCTTCTCGTAGACGGCCTTGCAGGTCGGGCAGACGGGGAACTTCTCGGGGTCGCGCCCCGGCGTCCACTTCTTGCCGCACAGCGCGCGCACGGGCTTGCCGGTGAGCGCCGACTCGAGGATCTTGTCCTTCGGCACGTAGTGGGAGAACCGCTCGTGGTCGCCGTCCTCGAGCTGCTCCTCGTTCAGCAGCTTCTCGAGCTCGCGATCCATCACGTCCACGCCGCCGGCGGTGCCGGGCTCGTCCATCGTCGCCATGCGCTCCAGTGTACGGCGCGCGGGTCGGACGCGGCAGGGCGCCGGCGCCTCAGACGCGCTGCGCGAGCGCGAGCAGCTCGGGGCCGCGGCGGCGGAAGACCGCGCCCCCGACGAGGATGCCCAGCAGGAGCATCCCGAACCCGGTCAGCGCCCCGGCGAGCCCCGCCGTCTCGAGCAGCTCGGGCTCGCCGAGGGCGCCGCGGATGGCGAGCACGATCGCCGGGCTCATGAAGGCGACCGTGGCGAAGAAGGACAGCGCCTGCGCCCAGCCCGCCGTGGCGCCGGTCTGCGGCGGCTGGTCGAACGGCCCCGAGCCGGGGCGCGCGGCGGGGTACGCGCCGAGCGCGGAGGAGACGCTCGAGACGCCGATGCCGGTGAGCAGCAGGCCGAGGCTCACGCCGAGCAGCGCCGGCTCGGCGCCGACCACGCCCGAGGGCATCGCGAGGAGCGGGGCGAGCACGAGCACGAGGGGCACACCGATGAGCAGGGGCGGCACGGCACGGCCCCAGCGATCGGCGGCGCCGCGGGTGTCGGCGGCGACGTGGATCCAGACGGCGGTGTGGTCGTAGGCGACGTCGTTGTGGCTGAACCAGCCGAGGAACAGCGCGACGACGGGCAGCGGCAGCAGCCACAGCGGCTCCGCCGGCACGCCCGCGACGAGCAGCACGACCACCATGAGCACGGGGGCGAGCGGCAGGGCGACGAGCGCGGCGCGGTACCGCGGGTCCTGCATCCAGTACAGGATGCTGCGCACGGCGATCACCCCGCCCGCGGTCGCGGGCGCCAGCTCGAACAGCCCGAGGCCGGTGCGCCGCGCGGCCTCGCGGTGCCGCTGCGGCGTCTCGAGCATCCGGCGCACCACCACGACCCACCCGGCCGCGAGCACGATCACCATGAGCGCCCCCGCCGCGACGCGCCACCCCGCCGCCGCGCCGGCCTCGCCCGGCGCGGCCCAGAGCATGCCCAGCGGGGAGGCGGCGAGCGCCTCGGCCGCGGTCGCGAGCCACTCCTCGTCCTGCCCGCGCTCGGCGAGCACGACGGTCGTGACCGCGGCCGCGATCGAGACCGCGACGAGCAGCCGGGCGGCGACCGTGATGACGCGCTCGGTCAGCGGGCTGACGGAGACGAGGGCGGCGACGGCGACGAGGTAGAGGCCGCCGAGCAGGATCGCGATGACGGCGAGCGCCGCGGCCGGCGCCGCGATCCCGGGCGAGCCCTGGGCGACGCCGTCGGCCGTCCAGGCGGTCTCGACGGCGACCGCGAGCACGACGGCGATGAGGCCGACCGGGCCGATGATCGACGAGACGGCGAGACTGCGGGCGAGCCGCCAGGGCGCGATCGGGTAGGCGGCGAACCGGCGCGGCTCCATCGCCGAGCCGAGGCCCGAGGTGAGCGGGGCGAGCACGAGGGCGAAGGCGAGGATGCTCGGCACGATGACGAGCGCGGCGCGGTGCCCGGCGTCGTCGAGCTCGACGAGCGGCAGGGTGCGCAGGATGCCGGTGACGATGCCGCCGACCACGAGCAGCACCGCCAGGGTGCGCACGAGCGCGATGCCGGGCCGGAACGCCGAGGCGAGCAGCGCGAGCTTCAGTCCGAGAACGTGGTCAGCCACTCGAGCCCCTCCACCGCCGCGCGGCCGCCCGCGAGCTCGACGAAGCGATCCTCGAGGCTGCGCCCGTCGCGCACCTCGTCGACCGTGCCGCTCGCGAGGATGCGCCCGGCGACGATGACGGCGACGCTGTCGCAGACCCGCTCGACGAGGTCCATGTTGTGGCTCGAGAGGACGACAGTGCCGCCGGCGCGGCTGTAGGCGCGCAGCAGCTCGATCGCCTGCGACGCCGAGACGGGGTCGACCGACTCGAAGGGCTCGTCGAGCACGAGCACCTTCGGCGAGTGGATGAGCGCCGCGGCGAGGGAGACCTTCTTGATCATGCCGACCGAGTAGTCGCGCACGGGGCGCGCGAGCGCCTCCTCGAGGCCGAGCGCCGCGGCGAGATCGGCGGTGCGCGCGCGGGCCGATGCCCGGTCGAGCCCGTGCAGCACGCCGCAGTAGTACAGCATCTGCGCGCCGGTGAGCCGGTCGAAGAGCCGCATGCGGTCGGGCAGCGAGCCGAGGGCGCGCTTCGCCGGCCCCGGCTCGCGCCACACGTCGTGCCCGGTGACGAGCACGGTGCCGGACTGCGGGCGCAGCAGCCCGGTGATCATGCCGAGCGAGGTGGTCTTGCCCGCCCCGTTCGGGCCGAGGAACCCGAAGATCGACCCGCGGCGCACATCGAGGTCGATGCCGTCGACGGCGACGGTGCGCCCGAACGACTTGCGCAGGCCGCGCACCTCGAGCACGACCGGCGCCGGCGGGGGCGGCGGGGGGACGGCGGCGGGGATGCGCGCGGCGGCGGCCTTCTTCGCGGATGCGGTGCGGGCGGCGGTCGTGCGGGCGGCCGGCTTCCGCGCGGCGGCGCCGGTCGTCGCGGCCGGCGTCCTCGCGGCGGGCGTCCTCGACGCGGCGGACGCGGCCTGCGCCTTCGGCGCCGCGGGCTTCTTGGAGGCGGGCTTCTGGGAGGCGGGCGTCGCGGCGGGCGTCCTCGGCGTCGCCGGCTTCCTCGCGGCGGCGGGCTTGCGCGGCGCCGCGGGCTTCTTCGCCGCCGGAGCGGACGTTGCGCCGGTCGGCGTCGTCTCGCCGGTCGCCGACGTCTCACCGGACGGCGTCGTCTCGTCCGGGGTGGAGGCGGGGACCGGGCCCGAGCGGGCGGCGGGCTTGCCCGTTGCGGGCTTCCGAGCGGCGGGCTTGCGGGGCGCGGGCGTGCGCGGCGCCGGGGTGCGCGGCGTCGCGCTCGCGGGCGCGGGCGTGGTCGAGTCGGCGCTGTCGTCGGAGGGCGTCGCCGGGGTCGAGGAATCCACGCTCCCACGCTAGCAACGCGCGCGCGGCGACGAGGGGGGCTGGCCGGGCGGGCGCTCAGCCGGATCGTGCGCGGCCCGCCGCCATCACGATCGGATTGCGAAAACGTGCCGAACCCTCCCCTTTTCGGGGGTGCGGCGGTAGTCTGGGAGCAGCACAACGACGTGTCTGATGCACCGCGCGCAGGTAACGGCGAGATGAACTCGCCCCGAATGCACCGGCGGGAACCGCTCGACGCACCGTCTCGAGTCTCCGCCGGGCCGTTCGCCGCACCTGCCGCCGACAGACAGGAGGTCGACATGACCACGCAGATCGTGATCCTCGCCGCCGGGATGGGCAGCCGCCTCGGCCGCTCGCTCCCGAAGCCGCTCACCGAGCTCGCCGACGGCCGCACCATCATGCGCCAGCAGCACGACAACATCGCCGCCGCGTTCGGGCAGGACGCCTCGATCACGACGGTCGTCGGCTACAAGCTCGAGCACATCATCGACGCCTTCCCCGACGTCAACTACGTCTACAACGAGCAGTACGACCAGTCGAACACCTCCAAGAGCCTGCTGCGCGCCCTCAAGGCCACCGGCTCGGGCGGTGTGCTCTGGATGAACGGCGACGTCGTCTTCGACCCGACCGCCCTCGTGCGCGCCTCGACCCTCGTGCACGCCGACCGCTCGTTCGTCAGCGTCAACACCGCCAAGGTGAGCGACGAGGAGGTGAAGTACACGGTCGACGCTGAGGGCTTCATCCAGGAGCTCTCGAAGCAGGTCGTCGGCGGTCTCGGCGAGGCCGTGGGCATCAACTACATCTCCAGCCGCGACAAGGCCGCCCTCGTGCGCCAGCTCGCCCGCGTCGGCGACCAGGACTACTTCGAGCGCGGCATCGAGGTCGCGATCGAGCAGGACGGCCTCCGCATCGAGCCGCTCGACATCAGCGACCTGTACGCCGTCGAGGTGGACTTCGCCGAGGACCTCGAGCGCGCGAACCTCTTCGTCTGAATCGGCCCTCGCGCCGATCGACGCTGATCGTCGCCTGCGCAAGACCCCCGTCGCCCCCGGGCGCGGGGGTCTTCTGCCGGTACGGTTATCGCTTGTGACCCACGCCTCGCCCGCGCGCCCCCCGCGCACCCCCGCGCAGGTGTACCGGCAGACGCTCTGGCTGCTGACGAGCCGCGATCTGCGCGTGCGGTACTCGACCTCGGCGCTCGGCTACCTCTGGTCGGTGCTCGACCCGCTGGTGATGGCGGGCATCTACTGGTTCGTCTTCACGCAGATCTTCGACCGCAGCGTCGGTGCCGAGCCGTACATCGTCTTCCTGCTCGCCGGCCTGCTCCCCTGGGTGTGGTTCAACGGCGCCGTGAGCGACATGACGCGCGCCTTCATCAAGGACGCCAAGCTCGTGCGCTCGACCCGGCTTCCGCGCTCGGTGTGGGTGGTGCGCACCGCGCTCGCGAAGGGCATCGAGTTCCTGCTGAGCATCCCGGTCATCGCCGCGTTCGCGATCGTCGCCGCGTTCGGCCCGACCCCCGCCCCGCTGACCTGGGGGGTGCTGTGGCTGCCGCTCGCGATCGTGCTGCAGGGCATCCTCATCGTCGGCATCGGACTCATCGTCGCGCCGCTCGTGGTGTTCTTCCGCGACCTCGAGCGCGCGGTGAAGCTCATCCTGCGCTTCCTGTTCTACGCCTCGCCGATCATCTACGGCCTCGCCGATCTGCCCGACGGCCTCGAGCTGTGGGGCTCGTTCAACCCGCTCGCGGGCATCATCACGCTGTACCGGGCCAGCTTCTTCCCCGAGCTGCTCGACGTGCGCGCCGCCGCGATCGCGGCGGTGATGAGCCTCGTCATCCTCGGCATCGGCGTGCTCGTCTTCCGCCGCACCGTGCGCGCCGTGCTGAAGGAGATCTGATGGCCGTCGCATCCTCCCCCTCCCCCGCGGGCGCCCCGGCCGTCATCACCGTGACGGGCGCCGGCATCCGGTTCCGGCGTAATCGGCGCGGTCGCCGCAGCTTCAAGGATCTCTTCGCCGGGGCCCAGCGCCGCTCGCGCCCCGACGAGTTCTGGCCGCTGCGCGGCGTCGACGTCACCGTGCGGGCCGGCGAGTCGATCGGCGTGGTGGGCCGCAACGGCCAGGGCAAGTCCACGCTGCTGAAGCTCGTCGCCGGCGTCATGCTGCCCGACGAGGGCAGCGTCGAGGTGCACGGCGGCGTCGCCCCCCTCATCGAGATCACCGGCGGCTTCGTCGACGACCTCACCGTGCGCGAGAACCTCACGCTCACCGCCGGGCTGCACGGCATGACCCGGCAGGAGATCGACGCGCGCTTCGACGAGATCATCGACTTCGCCGAGCTCGCCGACTTCATCGACACCCCCTACAAGCACCTCTCCAGCGGCATGAAGGTGCGGCTCGCCTTCTCGGTCATCTCCCGCCTCGAGGAGCCGATCCTGCTCGTCGACGAGGTGCTCGCCGTGGGCGACAAGGGGTTCCGCGAGAAGTGCTACCGGCGCATCGACGAGCTGCTCGCCGGGGGACGCACGCTGTTCTTCGTGTCTCACAACGAGCGCGACCTCAAGCGCTTCTGCACCCGGGGCCTCTACCTCGACAAGGGCGCCCTGGTGCTCGACGGCCCCATCGACGAGGTGCTCGCCGCCTACGACCGCGACCACGGGAGCACCCCATGACCCAGATCATCCCGCCCGACGCCGGCTCGACGACGGCCGCCCTCGACCCCCGCCTCGTGCGCGGGCTGCAGGCGGTCATGTCGGCGCAGCGCCCGGCCGTGCTCGCGCACATCCGGCGCATCCGCCGCCGTCGCCCGGAGGCGACGCCCGACGAGGTGATCAGGATGCTCGAGCGCCACTACCTCGCCGCCGTCACCGCGAGCGGAGCTTCCGTGGGCGCCGCCGCCGTCATCCCCGCGGTCGGCCTGGCCGCCTCGCTCGGGCTCAGCGGGGTGGAGACCGTCGCCTTCCTCGAGGCGAGCGCGCTCTTCGCCCAGTCCGTGACCGAGATCCACGGCATCGCGATCGACGACCCCGAGCGGGCGCAGACGCTCGTCATGGCGCTCATGCTCGGCGGGGCCGGGCAGGACCTCG
This sequence comes from Microcella flavibacter, assembly GCF_012530535.1. Taxonomy (NCBI): domain Bacteria; kingdom Bacillati; phylum Actinomycetota; class Actinomycetes; order Micrococcales; family Microbacteriaceae; genus Microcella; species Microcella flavibacter. The sequence continues at coordinate 835,549 of NZ_CP051299.1, read as the reverse complement.
TGCGGCAGTTCGCCTCGCAGGTCTCGGGCGGGCCCGTCGCCCGCACCGAGTACTGGGGCGAGATGGTCACCAAGAGCATGCCGCGGCTCATGATGGGCTCGCTCAGCGACAAGCTGCGCAAGGCCTTCCTGCGGCGGTTCGCGGTGACGCAGAGCACGACGGTGCTCGGCCGCGCCATCCCCTTCGGCATCGGGGCCGTCGTGGGCGGCACCGGCAACAACATCCTCGGCCGCAAGGTCGTCACGAGCGCGCGTCAGGCCTTCGGGCCCGCGCCCGCGCTCTGGCCGATGGGCCTGCAGACGCCCGCCGTGCAGGTCACCGTCGCCGAGGACGGCACGGTCGGCGTCGCCACGGCGCCGCGCCGCCGCGCCTGGCCGCTGCGTCGCCGGCCCGCGGCGATCGAGGCCGCCCCGGCGGCCCCCGAGGCGGACGACGTCATCACCGGCATCGCGCCGCCGACCGCGCCCTGACGGCGCTGCCGCTACGGGCGCCGCTCCGGGCGCCGCTGCGGCACCCTCAGTCGCCGCCGACCGCGTCCTCGTCGTCGTCCTCGTCGAAGGGGTTCGACTCGCTCGTGAGCGGATCGCCCGCGTGCTGGGCCGCGGCGGCGTCCCACGCCGCGTAGAGCGCGTCGACGGCGGCGTGGAACCGCGCCGTCGCCGCGCCCGGCGTCGTGTCGCCGAAGTACCGCTCGACCCACAGCCGCAGCGAGGCGTGCGCCTCCTCGCTCGTGAGCACCCGGTCGATCATCGGAACGACCTCGGCCGCCTGCTCGGGTCGCAGCCACTCGCAGGCGCTGAGGTAGCCCGAGTCGTCGATCTCGGCATCGGGCGAGGCCGGTCGGGCGATGAGCAGCGGCTTGCCCGTGGCGAGCCGGTCGTAGACCATCGCCGAGATGTCGGTGATGGCGGCGTCGGCGGCGGAGAGCTGCCAGCCGAGCTCCGGCCCGGTGTCGACGACGTGCTGGGCGCGCGGGTCGGCGGCGTTCGCGCGCTCCAGGGCCTGCATGATTCGGCTGTTGGCCGCGCCGTACGCGGCATCGACGACGCCGCTGCGCGGGTGCGGGCGGTAGATCACGCGGTGGCGGCCGGTCGCGAGCAGGGCATCCACCAGCCTCTCGCCGTGGCTGAGGATCGAGCCGTACGCCGCGGCGGGTCGGTCGCCCTCCCAGGTAGGCGCGTAGAGCACGACGGTGCGGTCGTCGGGCTCGTACGGCAGGGCGCCGGCGAAGTGGTCGGCCTGCGGTCGGCCGATCATGAGGGCCTTGCCGTCGAGGTCGTAGCCCCAGAGCTTGCGCTCGAGCCGCTCGCGCGCGGCCTCGCCCGCGATGAACGCGTAGTCGTAGACCTTGTACTGGTTCGTCGTCATGTACATCTTGTCGGACTCGCCGTGATTGATGAAGACGTGCCACATGCGGCTGTATCGGAACATCTGGAAGTTCTTGGTGTTCTGGTTGACGTAGAACACGATGCGCAGCGGCTGCTGGGCGACGAAGCGCTCGAGGTCGACCACCTGGCGCAGGTACACGGCCGGCACCGGCGCCTCGTCGAGCAGCGTCAGCATCGTGCCGGGGCTGCGGCTGATGATGGCGACGGGATGCTGCTTGGCGAGCTCGGCGAGCGGCGCGTACCACTGGCGGATCTGGTAGAGGTTCACGCGCGTATCGGCGAAGTACACGACGATCTCGATGCTGCCGGGGGCCGGAGCCCGCTCGGTGCGCTGGCGGGCGGCGAGCTCGGCGCGGTGCCGCCGCGAGCGCAGGATGTTGCGCATCAGTCGTCGCGCGGTGCGGGCCTGGCCGAGAAGAGTCACGACTCCATCATCGCGGGGGCCCGAGGGGGCGGGGCGCCGATCGGGGCGAACCGTTATGCACCCGTAGCGGCGCATCCCGCCGCGGCGCCTCGCGGGCGGCGGCTCGGCACCGTGACAGAATCGCCCGCGATGGCCCGTTTCACGTTCAGCGCCGGCAACGCGCGCGTCCTCGCCCGCGCCCCGCTCTACGCGATCGGGGCGCTCGCCGCGCGCGTCGTGCGCCGCGACCCGCAGCGCTGGGTCATGGCCTCCGGGCTCGGGCTCGGCGAGGGGGCCCTCGCGCTCTGGCGGTACACCCGCGAGCACGACCCCGAGCGGCGGCTCACCTGGCTGGCGTCGAGCGACGAGGAGCTGCGCGCCGCGCGCGCCGCCGGCATGCCGGCGCTGCCCGCGCGCGGCTGGGGCGGGTTCCGGGCCACGCTGCGCGCGGGCGCCGTGGTCGTCACCCACGGGCTGGGCGATGCGAACCGGTACGGGTCGAGCGGCGCGGTCGTCGTGCAGCTGTGGCACGGCATCCCCCTCAAGCGCCTGCACCTCGATACGGGCGCCGCCCTGCGCCTGCCCCTCATCGGCTCCCTGCCGGGCGTGCGCGGCCTCATGAGCGCGCTGTACCGCCGCGGCGGCCGGCGCATCGCGCTGTTCCCGGTCGCCTCCGAGCTCGTGGCCGCGCGCATCCGCTCGGCGTTCGGCGTCGCGCCCGAGCGCGTGCGCGTGCTCGGCGACGCCCGCGACGACGTGCTGCTGCAGGGCACCGCCGAATCCCGTCGGGATGCCGCGCGCGCCGTCATCGAGGCGGCGACCGGCCCGCTGCCCGAGGCCGCCCGACTGGTGCTCTACGCCCCCACCTGGCGCGACGGCGAGGTCGACCCCGCCATCCCCGACGCCGCGCAGTGGGCCGGCATCGTCGCCTGGGCGGAGCGCCGGGACGCGGTGCTGCTCGTGCGCTCTCACCCCCTCGGCGCCGGCTCGTACGATGCCGGGCCGGCGGCCTCCCCGCGCATCCGGCTGCTCGGGCGCGCCCAGCTGCTCGACGTCACCCCGGCGCTGCCCGCCCTCGACGCCCTGCTCACCGACTACTCGTCGATCGCCTTCGACGCGGCGATCGCGGGGGTGCCGAGCGTGTTCCTCGCGCCCGATCTCGCGGCCTACCTGGCCTCGCGCGGCCTGTACACGCCGTACCGCGCGTTCAGCGGCGGCGACCCGGCGACCGACTGGCCCGACGCCCTCGCGCGGCTCGACGGCGCGCTCGAGCCGGGCCCGGCCCGCGAGGCCGCGCTCACCCACGCGCGCTGGCTGCGCGACGAGCACGTCGACCTGCTCGACGGCCGGGCGACCGAGCGCGTGCACGCCGCGCTGCGGGGGCTGCTCGGCGAGACGGCGGCCCCGCTCGCGCCGGCGGGCGCGGGAGACACCGAAGCCGGGGGCGCGGCCGCCGGGCGGATCGTGATCGACCACGCCGAGCTCGACCAGGAGTACCTGGCGCTGCGCGGGTCGGCGCCGGCCCGGATCGAGCGCCTCGCGCTCGTCGGACCGCGGCAGACGATCGAGCTCGCCGTCGATCAGACCGGAGCGTCGTTCGCCGCGAGCGCCCCGCTCTTCAGCGAGCGCTGGGGGTCGTCGCCGCTGCCGCCGCGGAGCGACGAGTACCGGCTCGAGGTCACCCTGGAGGGGTCTGCGCACCCGAGCGCACGGGCGCAGGTCGTCGCCGCGCTCGATCCCGGGTTCCGCTCCCCGTGGATGCGGGCCGAGCTGCGCGCCGACGCGGGCACGCTCGTGCTGCGCGTCGAGCCCCCGCTCGCGGACGACGAGCGCGGAGCATCCGCCCAGAAGCGGCTCGAGGCCGGCTACCGCGCGCGCACCGCCCAGCCCGAGACCGCCGTCATGCTCGAGAGCTTCTACAGCCAGACCGCGGCCTGCAACCCGCTCGCCCTCGACGCCGAGCTCGCCCGCGTGCGCCCCGACGTCACGCGGTACTGGTCGGTCGTCGACCGCTCGGTCGCCGTTCCCGAGGGCGCGATCGCGCTCGTCGAGGGCTCGGCCGAGTGGTGGCGGGTGCGGGCCGACGCCCGCCTGCTCGTGGTCAACGACTGGCTGCGCAAGCGGTGGCGCCCGCGGCCGCACCAGCGTGTGCTGCAGACCTGGCACGGCACGATGCTCAAGCGCCTCGCCCTCGACCGGGCCGGCGTCGGCCTGCGCACGCGCGTGGCCGTCACCCGCGAGAGCCGGCGGTGGAGCATCCTGCTCGCCCAGAACCCCTGGGCGGCCGAGGTGCTGCGCCGCGCCTACGCCTTCCGCGGCCCGGTCTGGGTCGAGGGCTACCCGCGCAACGACGTGCTGCTGACGGGCGACCGCGCCGCCGTGCGCGCCCGGCTCGGCCTCGCCCCGGGGCAGCGGGCCGTGCTCTACGCGCCGACCTGGCGCGACGACCGGCGCGAGATCGTCGACTACCTCGACCTGCCCGGCTTCGCCGCCGCCCTCGCCGGCCTGCCCGGCGACCACGTGCTGCTCGTGCGCGGCCACAGCCGCACCCTGCGCTTCGGCCGCGACCTCGACGCCCCCGGCCTCATCGACGTCACGAGCTACCCGGCGATCGGCGAGCTCATGCTCGCCGCCGACGTGCTCGTCACCGACTACAGCTCGGTCATGTTCGACATCACGGCCGTCGACACCCCGCTCGTGCTCTTCGTGCCCGACCTCGAGCACTACCGCCGCGACCTGCGCGGGTTCTACTTCGACGTCACGGCCGAGGCCCCCGGACCGGTGGTGCGCGATCGGGATGCCCTGCTCGCGACCCTCGCCGAGCTGGCGTCGGCCGCGCCCGCCGCCGGCGCCGCACCGGCCCCCGCCGCACCGCCCGCCCTCGCCGCCTGGCGCGCGCGCTTCAACCCGCTCGACGACGGCCGCGCGGCCGAGCGCGTCGTCGCGCGCATCCTCGCCGAGGGCCTGCTCGACTGAAGCCCGGAGCGACCGCCGCCGGCGCGACCCGCCCCGGCGCGCCCTCTACGACTCGATGCGCGAGCGGTCGACCGCGCCGCGGGCGCCGACGACGACGCCGCGCAGGAACCCCGAGCCCCAGCTGCCGTGCATCGTCGCGATGACGACCGCGAAGACGGCGCGATCGGCGAGGGTCGCCCCGCTCGACCGCGTCACCAGCAGCGCCAGCAGCAGCAGCGCGTAGGCGAGCGGACCGAGGTGCACGAGCCCGAGCAGCAGCGAGGCCCACCCCGTGACGACCCCCGTCGCCTGCAGCAGCAGCACGACGAGGCTCAGCACGGCGACGACGACGAGCGCGGGCGGGGCGAAGTACCGCAGGGGGTGCCGGCCGCCGTGCCGGCGCACGAGCTCGCCGCGCCAGATGCCCGTCGCCCGGAACTGCCGGGCGAGCTTCGCCCAGGTGTCGCGCGGCCAGTAGGTGACGCGCAGCGCCGGGTCGAGCCAGACGAGGTGGCCGGCGCCGCGCAGGCGGAAGTTCAGCTCCCAGTCCTCCGCGCGCTTGAGGCGCTCGTCGTAGAGGCCCACCGACTCGAGCGCGGGTCGGCGCATGATGCCGAGGTACGCGCTCTCGGCCGGGCCCTCGACGGCGGAGCCGTGATAGGCCCCGCCGCCGAGCCCGAGGCGGGAGTTGTAGGCGCGGGCGACGGCCCGCTGGAAGCGGCTCCGGCCCTGGGCGACCATGAGGCCGCCGAGGCTCGCCGCCCCCGTGCGCTCGAGCGTGGCCACCGCCGTGGCGGTGTAGTCGTCGGCGAGCTCGGTATGGGCATCCACCCGCACGATGACGTCGTGCGTCGCGGCGCGGATCGCGCGGTTGAGGCCGACGGGGATGGTCATCTCGGGGTTGCGCACGATGCGGATGCGCGGATCGCCGGCCGCGCGCCGCTCGACGCGCTCGCTCGTGCCGTCGGTCGAGGGGCCGAGGGCGAGCACGAGCTCCTGCTCGCCCTCGTACCGCTGCCCGAGCACGCTGTCGATCGCGTCGTCGATGTACGCCGTCTCGTTGTAGACCGGCATCACGTAGCTGACGCCGGGAGGCGTCGGCGCGGCGGGGGTCATAACCCCCGAGGCTATCGCCTAGCCCAGCTCGCCGAGCGTCACGGTGGCGGTCTCGGAGCGGCCATCGCGCACGTACTCGACCTCGGCGCTGGAGCCGCCGGCGAGCACCCGCACCTGCGCGGTGAGGTCGATGCTGCTCGTGATCGGCACGCCGTCGAAGGCCGTGATGATGTCGCCCTGGCGCAGACCGGCCTGCTCGGCGGCTCCCGCGGGCGTCACCTCGGCGACGAGGGCGCCGACGACGTCGCTCGTTCCGTCGACGTCGGTCACGCTCGCGCCGAGCAGGCCGTGGCTGGCCGACCCGGTCGCGATGATCTCGTCCGCGATGCGCTGGGCGAAGTTCGCCGGGATGCTGAAGCCGACGCCGATGCTGCCGGCCGCGCCCTGCGAACCGCCGGCCGAGGCGATCGCCACGTTGATGCCGATGAGCCGGCCCTGGTCGTCGAGCAGCGCGCCGCCGGAGTTGCCGGGGTTGATCGCGGCGTCGGTCTGGATGACCGAGAGCGAGATCGTCTGCGAGGCGCGCGGCTGCGACTCGCCCTGCTCACCGGGGATGTCGAAGTCGAAGTTCCAGAAGTCGAAGGGGCTGCCCTGCTCGCCGCCGTCGGGCGCCTGCTCGGGCGTCTGGCCCTCGGGCACCGCCGAGGACTGCACGGTGATGGAGCGGTTGAGCGCCGAGACGATGCCGTCGGTGACCGTGCCGGCGAGGCCGAGCGGGGCGCCGATCGCGACCGCGCGGTCGCCGACGTTGAGCTCGCTGGAGTCGGCGAACTCGATCGGCTGCAGGTCGGTGGCGTCGATGAGCCGGATGACCGCGAGGTCGGCGATGGGGTCGGCGCCGACCAGCTCGGCGTCGAAGATGCGGCCGTCGCTCGCGGTCACCCGCAGCACCGGGTCGGTCGCGGCGCCGTCGAGGGTCGCGACGTGCGAGTTCGTCAGCACGTAACCGTCCTCGCTGAGGATGACGCCCGAGCCGCTGCCGGCCGCTTGGCCGCCGCGCGCCTGCACGTCGATCGTGACGACCGAGGGCATGGCCCGCGCGACGACGCCGGTGACGATCGTGGCGTCCTCCGGGTCGTTGACGGTGATCGAGGCGGGGCTCGTGGCGCTGGGGCCCGATCCCGCGCCGTCGGCGAGGGCCCACGAGGCGATCCCGCCGCCGGCGGCGCCGCCGATGAGGGCGCCGACCGCGAGCATCGCGATCATGGGGCCGAGCGAGCGGGATCCGGCGGCCGGGGCGGGTGCGGGCTCCGAGCCGGGGGCGGCGTGGTGCGCGGGCGGCGGGGCGAAGGCCGGCGGCACGGTCGACGAGGGCGCGGGCTGCGCCGTCGACGGCGCGGGGGCGGTCTCCTGCTGCGGAGACGGGGCGGCGGGCGGGACCGGGGCGGTGCTCTCGGTCGGGGCGGCCTGCTCGGCCGGAGCGGACGGGGCCGGGGCGGACTGCGGAGCCAGGGCGGTGCGGTCGGCGGCGACGGGCGCGTCGCCCGTCGGGGGGACGGCCGGCGAGCGCTGCTCGGAGCCGGCGTCGGGGTGCTCGGGGGTGGAGGTCATGGGTGGTTCTCCTTTCGACCGCGGCCAGAGTCCACCGCGAACCTGTGCATTGTATTGGTCGCTCCTGAGCGCGGCCCGTCGCTTGCGCGAGTGCCTCCCCTGCGCGGGCGAGCGCGGCCTCAGTGCCCGCCGGACGACCGCTCCACGAGCATCCGCACCCCCCGCTCTGGGTGCACCAGACAGTCCGTTCTGCCCCCTAGAATTCAGTCGAACCCGAACCGACCCGAAGACGAGCCGACCCGATGATCAGTGAGATAACCGACCTCGACCGCATCCTGGTGGCTGCGGGCGACGTCATCATCAACGACGGCTACGACGCCGTCTCCCTCGAGCGCATCGCGCAGCGGGCCGATGTCGACGCCGACCGCATCGACGCGATGTTCCCGAGCGTCGGCGACATCCTCGTCAGCATGCTCAACCGCGAGTTCGCCGCCATGTACCGCGGCATCGTCGACCACATCGAGCGCGACGAGAAGGGCGGCCTACTCTCGCGCATCTACCTCTACACGCTCTCGACGATCTACGAGCGCCCCCTCGCCAAGACGCTCTTCGTGATCGACCGCGACGCGCTCAACGCGATCATGCGGCACAGCCACTCCTTCTCGTACGTGCCGCAGATCGGCGTGCGCGCCGAGATGATCGAGCGGCTGCAGCAGGCCGGCATGGTGCGCCCCGAGGTGGATGCCCGCGCCCTCTCGCACGTCATCAGCACCTACTCCGCCGGCATCGCCATCACCGCCCCGCACGACGACCTCGACGTCGTGATCCGCGGCTTCTGCGACCTGCTCTCCCGCTCGGCCGACACCGCGGTCGTCGACACGCGGCCGGGCAAGGCGGTCTACTACGACTGGGCCTCGAGCCTCACGCTGCCGAAGAGCCCGCCCGCCGACGGCGACCGCTGAGCACGCGCCCGGTGCGGCGAGCCGCGCCCTGCTGGACCCGGCGCACGCGCCCGGGTCGCTAGCCTGAGCGGCATGAGCGACGACGCCCCCTGGATGCGCGCGGTGCGCGCCGCCGGGCTGCTCGGCGCCGACGGCGTCGCGCGCCCGACGATCTTCGCCGAGATGTCGGCGCTCGCCGCGCGCTACGACGCGGTCAACCTCGGCCAGGGCTTCCCCGACGAGGATGCACCGCAGCCCGTGCTCGACGCCGCGGTCGCCGCCATCCGCGGCGGCGTCAATCAGTACCCGCCGGGCCGCGGGGAGCCCGATCTGCGCGCGGCGATCGCCGAGCACCGCCGGCGCTTCCAGGGCGACGACCTCGACCCCGCCACCGAGGTGCTCGTGACGGCGGGCGCCACCGAGGCGCTCTCGGCCGCGCTGCTCGCGCTCGTGCGGCCCGGCGACGAGGTCGCCGTGCTCGAGCCCGCCTACGACGCGTACGCCGCCCTCATCGGGCTCGCGGGCGCCCGCATGGCGCGCATCCCGCTGGAGGGGCCGGAGCAGCAGCCCTCGGAGGAGGCGATCGACGCGGCGATCGGCCCGCGCACCCGCGTCGTGCTCGTCAACAGCCCGCACAACCCGACCGGCTCCGTGATCGAGCGCGCCCTGCTCGAGCGCATCGCCCGGCGCGCCGCCGAGCACGACGCCGTCGTCGTTGCCGACGAGGTCTACGAGCACCTCGTCTACGACGGCGCGGAGCACGTGAGCATGTCGACCCTCCAGGCGGGCGCCGGGCGCACGCTCGTCATCTCGAGCGCCGCGAAGACCTTCCGCGTGACCGGGTGGAAGATCGGCTGGATCACCGGGCCGGCCGCGCTCATCGACGCCGTCACCGCGGTCAAGCAGTTCCTCACCTACGTCAACGGCGCCCCGTTCCAGCCGGCCGTCGCCGTGGGGCTGCGACTCGGCGACGACTACTTCGACGGGCTGCGCGCCTCGCTCGAGCGGCGGCGCGATCTGCTGAGCGCGGGCCTCGCGGCGGCGGGGTTCGCGGTGTCGCCGAGCCGGGGCTCGTACTTCGTCGTCGCCGATCCGGGCCCGCTCGGCGTCGACGACGGCGACGCCTTCGCCCGCGAGCTCGTGCGCGAGACCCGTGTGGCGAGCATCCCGCTCATCGCCTTCGCCCCCGGCAGCACCGACGCGCGCCTGCGCCGCTCGCTGCGGTTCGCCTTCTGCCGCACCGAGGCGGCCGTCGAGGAGGCGGTATCGCGGCTCTCGCGGCTCGGCCGCGCCTGACGGGCGGCCTCAGCCGGGGACGACGCGGAACCGCCGCAGCCGCAGCGCGGGGTTGACCTGCCGCACCTCGGCGATGCGGGCCGGCGTCGGGTGGGCGACCGCGACGTCCTCGCGCTCCCCCAGCGCCGCGAGCGCGACGCCCATCGGGTCGACGATCATGCTGCAGCCCACGCCGATCGGCGGCGTGTGGTCGGCCGCGGCGACGTAGATCGTGTTCTCGAGCGCGCGCGCCGTGACGAGCGTGCGCCAGTGGTGCTCCTTCTGCGGCCCCCGCACCCACTCGCTCGGCACGAGCACGAGGTCGGCACCGGCGTCGACGAGTCGGCGCGTCACCTCCGGGAACCGCAGGTCGTAGCAGGTCTGGATGCCCACCCGCAGCCCGGCGAAGTCGAACAGCTGCGGCTCGTCGATCGCGCCGGCCTCGGCCCAGCGCGACTCGCTCGCCCCGAAGGCGTCGTAGAGGTGGAGTTTGCGCGAGACCGCGAGCAGCGCGCCGTCGGGGCCGTGCGCCAGCACCGTGTTGCGGAACCGGTCGTCGACGTCGCCCGAGCCGCGCTCGAGGATGCCCGCGACGACGATCGTCTCGAGCTCGCGGGCGATCGCGGCGAGCCCCTGGGCGAACGGCCCGTCGACCGCCTCGGCGGCGGCGATCCAGTCGGGCCCGATCTCGGGGGTGAAGTAGGAGGAGTACTCGGGCAGCACGACGAGCCCGGCTCCGCGCTCGACGGCCTGCGCGGCGAGCCGCCGTACGGTCGCGAGGTTGACCTGCGGGTCGGCCCCGGGGGCGAACTGGGCGACGGCGACCCCGGTGCGTGCGCTCATGACCTGAGCCTACGCTCCACGTTCCCGCCACGGGCGGCGCGATGCGCGTAGCGTGCCGGGCACGAGGATGCCCCGCGGTCGCGCCGTCCCGACGCGGTCAGCGGGCATCCGCTCGACGAGAGGTCGCGACCGATGATGATGACCGAGATGATGAGCACCATCCCCGCCATGGCGGAGATGGACATGGAGCGGATGCAGCGCGCGATGGACGCCTGCGCGGCGTGCGAGCAGGCTTGCACGATGTGCGGCGACGCCTGCGCGATGGAGGGCATGGGCCGATGCGCGAGCATGTGCGCCTCGACCGCCGATATGGCCGGCACGATGATGCGCGTCATGATGCGCCCCGCCGGCATGCACGCCGAGGCGATGTCGATGATGCTGCAGACGACCGCGATGATGATGCGCGCCTGCGCCGAGGAGTGCTCGATGCACGCCGAGATGGCCGAGCACTGCCGTCTCTGCGCGAAGACCTGCCTCGCCGCCGCGGAGGCCTGCGACGACCTGCGCATGGCGATGACCCCGGCCTGAGGCCGCCGCTGACGGCCGGGGCGCGGCGGCGGCGCTAGCGCAGCACGATGCTGGCGCGCCGCCCGCCCACGGCGAGCAGCTCGGCGAGCTCGTGCACGGCGACGGGCTCGCCCGCCGCGACCGCGGGGGCCTCGTGCGCCCAGGCGCGCAGCACCCGGTCGCCCTCCACCGTGACTGCCGTGATCCAGCCGTCCGCGGTTACGGAGACGACGAGCGCGTCGACCCAGCCGCCGGGCGTCGCCGCCGCGATGCGCGCCTGCATGGGATGCACCGCGTGGCCGGCCCGGGAGCGCCCGCACATCATCGAGCCCGCGGCGTCGCAGTCGACGTCGAGCGGGGCGATGAGCGGGTGCAGGGCCATGACGTGCTCCTTCGAGGCAGGGCGGGGCGAGCGGATGCCCCACGCTACGTCGGCCGGTCGACCCGGGTCGAGGCTGCCGTCACACGGCGCAACACGCCGCGCACAGCCCCGCCCGGCAGGATCGTCGGGTGACCACCACCCCCGCCACCACCACCGCGCCCGCCGCCGCTCGCCCGACCGTCGTGCAGCATCTCGCGCGCATCCTGCTCGGCCTCGCCCTCACCGCCGCCGGCGTCGGGCACCTCACCGTGCTGCGCGCGGAGTTCCAGGCCCAGGTGCCGCCGTGGCTGCCGCTGCCCGTCGATCTCGTCGTCGTCGGCTCGGGGGTCGTCGAGATCCTGCTCGGGCTCGGGCTGATCCTGCTCTGGCGCGCGCGGTGGCCCATGGCGGTCGGCTGGGCGGCGGCGCTGTTCTTCCTCGCGATCTTCCCGGGCAACATCGCGCAGTTCACGGAGGGCCGCGACGGCTTCGGGCTCGACGACGACGTCGCGCGGGGCATCCGTCTGCTGTTCCAGCCGGTGCTCGTCGCGTGGGCGCTGTGGTCGACCGGAGCGTGGCAGGCCTGGCGCGCGCACCGCGCCGCCCGCAGCGCGCGCTGAGCGATCCGCGACCGAGCCGCGCGCGCCGGAGCGCCCGCGCATGCGGCAGGGTGGGGGCATGAGCGCCTCCCTCCTCGTCCTCGGCTCCGCGAACACCGACCTCACGGTCGCGGTGGAGCGCCATCCGCGGCCCGGTGAGACCCTCCTGGGCGGTGACCTGGTCACCGCGACAGGCGGCAAGGGCGCCAATCAGGCGCTCGCGGCGGCGCGGGCCGGCGCGATGCCGGTCATGCTCGCCGCCGTCGGCGACGACGCGAACGGCCGCGCCCTGCTGGACGCCCTCGGCGCCGGCGGGGTCGACGTCTCGAGCGTCGCCGTCGTCGCCGACGCGCCCACCGGCGTCGCCCTGATCACCCTCGATCGCGCGGGCGAGAACAGCATCGTGGTCTCCCCCGGCGCGAACGCCCGGGTGGATGCCGCTGCCGTCGTCGCCCGCATCGACGAGCTCGCCGGCCCGGGCACGGTGCTGCTGGCGCAGCTCGAGGTGCCGCTCGAGGTCGTCGAGGCCGCCGCCCGGGCTCTGGAGCGGCACGCCGCCCGCCTCGTGCTCAACCTCTCCCCCAGCCGGGCCGTCGAGCCCTGGCTGCTTGAGCTGTGCGATCCGCTCGTCGTCAACGCCGCCGAGGCCGGCGACCTGCTCGGGCGCGCGGTCGACGCCGAGGGCGCGGAGCGCGCCGCCGCAGAGCTGCTCGCGCACTGCCGCAGCGTCGTCATCACGCTCGGCGGCGCGGGCGCGGTCGCCGCGGACTCCCACGGCGTCGTGCGTCGCGAGGCCCCCCGCGTCGAGGTCGTCGACACGACGGGCGCGGGCGACGCCTTCGCCGGAGCCCTCGCAGCCGAGCTCGCCGACGGCGGCGCCCTGACGTCGGCGCTCGACCGCGGAATCGCCGCGGGTGCCGCGGCCGTGCAGTGGCCGGGGGCGCAGCCGCCCCGCCGCTGACCGACCCGTGAGCGCGGACGGAATGCGGAGAAAACCCGGAATCGCGCGATTCCGGGCCGCCCCGAGAATGCAGAAGGCCCGGAATCTCGCGATTCCGGGCCTTCTCTTTGTTGCGGGGGCAGGATTTGAACCTACGACCTCTGGGTTATGAGCCCAGCGAGCTACCGAACTGCTCCACCCCGCGGCACGAGAGGAAACGATACCAGCAGCGGGGGCATCCGTCGAATCGAGGTGTCGTCGGCGCGGCCGCGGGCCGATCGCCCTAGTCGGCGCGGCGGGTGGCGGCGATGCTGACGCCGAGCGGCAGCCAGGCCCGGTCGGGCCAGCCCCAGAGCCCATCGCCGCGCGGCACGGCGAGGTCGAAGATCTGCCACGGCACCGCGTCGTGCTCGTGCACGAAGTCGATCTCGAGGCCCGCGTAAATGAGCGCGGTGATGGTGCGGCCGAGGGGGTGCATCCATTCGACGGTGCGGGCGTTCGCGAGCGAGGCGGCGGGGTCGGCGTAGTCGCGGTCGTCGTCGTCCTCGATCGGGGCGGCGTCGAAGTAGCCGTCGCGCGGGGCGGGGAACGGTCCGCGCGGCGTCGTGAGCGCGCCCTCGGCGTCGTCGAAGACGAAGGCCGCGGGATGCCCGTCGGCGAAGTACAGCCGCCCGCCGGGCTTGAGGAACCAGGCGATGATGCGCGCCCACTCCTCGATATCGGGCAGCCACCCGATGGTGCCCCACGTCGTGTAGACGACGTCGAAGCCCTCGGGGTCGGGCAGGCGGTGCCGGGCGTCGTAGAGGTCGGCGGCGATGAACCGGCTGCGGTCGGCGAGGCCGAGCTCGTCGGCGAGGCCACGAGCGGCGCGCACCGCGGGCATCGAGAAGTCGAGACCGACGACCTCGGCGCCGCGCTGCGCGAGCACGAGCGTGTCGGCCCCGAAGTGGCACTGCAGGTGCAGCACCCGCAGCCCCTCCCAGCCCTCGGGGGCGATCGCGGGCAGCTCCGACTCCTCGATCGGGTAGAGCCGCCCCTCCCCCGCGCGCAGGGGCGCGAGGTCGTAGAAGTCGCTCGCGAGGTGCACGGGCACCTTCTCGTCCCAGTGGGCCCGGTTCAGCCGGGCCCACTCGGGAGGATCCTCCGCGGCCATCCTGCGGTCGGCGTTTACTCGTCGAGCGCGATCAGGCGCTCGACCGCATCCTGAAGCCGCTCGTCGGCCTCGGCCGCCGCCACCAGGTCGTTCGCCGCGTAGGCCGCTTCGCGGTCCTGCAGCGCCTGCTGGGCGTCGGCGAGCGCGGCCGCGAAGTCGTCCGCGGGCACGGCCGGGTCGGTCGGCTCGGCCGGCTCCTCGGGCTCGACAGGAGCCTCCGGGTCGACGGGATCGACGATCGGGTCGACCGGCTCGACGCCGCCGTCGCCCGCGTCGGCACCGGAGTCGCCGTCGAAGAGCGCGTCGAGCGCGAGGTCGAGGGTGTCCTCGAAGGCGATCTCGTCGCCGAACGAGACGAGCACCTTGCGCAGCAGCGGGTAGCTGGTCTCACCCGTCGACTGCACGTACACCGGCTGCACGTAGAGCAGACCGCCCGCGACGGGCAGCGTCAGCAGGTTGCCGCGGCGCACCGTCGTCGACCCGCGCTCGAGCAGCGCGATCTGGTTCGCCACCTCGGTGTCGGAGTTGAACTGGTTCTGCACCTGCCCCGGCCCGGGGATCGTCGTCTGCCTCGGCAGGGTCAGCAGCGTGAGCTTGCCGTAGTCCTCACCCGGGTCGGCGTTGGCCGCCAGGTAGCCCGTGAGCACGTTGCGCTGATTCTCACCGGCAGCGCGCGGGATGAAGGTCGAGTACAGCGTGAAGCCCGGGTTCTCGCTGCCGGGTAGCTGCATCGTCAGGTAGTACGGCGGCTGCAGCGTGGGCGTGCCGGCGGTCGAGGTCGGGTCGTTCGGCGTGATCCACTCGTCGTCCGTCGAGAAGAACGATCCCGGGTCGGTCACGTGGTACGCGCCGAGGATGTTGCGCTGCACCTTGAACAGGTCCGCGGGGTAGCGCACGTGGTCGAGCAGGGCGTCGCCCATCTCGCTCATCGGCTCGAGCGTCGAGGGGAAGATCTTCTGCCACGTCTCGAGGATCGGGTCCTCGTCGTCCCACGCGTAGAGCGTCACCGATCCGTCGTAGGCGTCGACCGTGGCCTTCACCGAGTTGCGGATGTAGTTGATGTCGTCGACGGGCAGCGTCGGGGTGGGCGTGTACGTGTCGGCGACGGCGGCCGAGAGGGCCACCGAGGTCGAGTACGGGTAGTTCGACGAGGTCGTGTAGCCGTCGATGATCCACTGGATGCGGCCGTCGACGATCGCCGGGTACGGGTCGCTGTCGAGCGTCAGGTACGGGGCGACCTTCTGGACGCGGTCGAGCGGGTTGCGGTCGTAGAGGATCTGCGACTCGTCGAAGACGGCGTTCGACAGGAAGATGTCGGTCGACTGGAACTTCAGCGAGTAGAGCAGCTTCTTGAAGGGGCCGTCGAGCGTGGGGCCGCCCTCGCCGGTGAAGGTGTAGGTGGCGTTGCCCGCCGCATCGGCGTCATCGCCCTCCTCCGCCGGGAAGTCGAGCTCGAGCTCGTCGCCGCCCTCGGGGCCGCCGACGATGGAGTACTCGGGCGACTGCTCGCCGAAGTACACGCGGGGCTCGTACTCGCCGAGCTCCTCGGTGAGGCCGCCGCGCACGGGGATGCCCTGCTCGAGGAACAGCGGCTGGCCGTCGGCGCTGCGCTGGTTGCCGTAGGCCGCGACGACGCCGTAGCCGTGCGTGAAGACGATGGTGTTGTTGAACCAGTTCTGCGAGGTCTGGCCGGCGGCGTCGAGCTCGCGCACCGAGATCACCGTGTCGGTGGTCTCGCCGTCGATCTCGTAGCGGTCGACGTCGAGGTACTCGGGGAACTGGTAGTACTGCCGGAACTGCTCGAGCTGCGAGAACGCGTCGGTGACGAGCGCCGGGTCGAGGATGCGGATGTTCGCGGTGGTCTCCGCGTCCTCGCGCAGGGCGCCCGCGGTCGCGTCGGTCTCGGCCGCGTAGTCGATCTCCTCGACCCCGGCGACGCCGTAGGCGTCACGGGTGGCGTCGATGTTGCGCTGGATGAACTCGGCCTCGGCCGAGCGCTGGTTGGGCACGACCTGGAACTGCTGGACGAGCGAGGGGTAGACGCTGCCGATGAGCAGGCCGCTGACGATGAGCAGCGCGGTGCCGACGATCGGCAGGCGCCAGCGCCCGATGACCGCCGTGATGATGAAGAGGATCGCGACGAGCGCGGCGATGCCGGCGAGGATCGCCCGGCCCGGGATGGTCGCGTTGGCCTCGGTGAAGCCGGCGCCGGCGGGCAGGAAGCCCACGCTCGACTGGCTCAGCACCGCGTACTGGTCGAGCCAGATCGAGACGGCCTGCAGCGCGAGGTAGATGGCCGCGGTGACGGCGAACTGGACGCGCGCGGTGCGCGAGATGCGCACCTCGCGGCCCATGAAGCGCACGGCGCCGTAGAGGTAGCTGGCGGCGACCGCGGCGAGCGCCGAGAGCAGAACAGCGGCGGAGGCGAAGGCGACGATGCTGCGCCAGAAGGGCAGCTCGTAGACGAAGAACGAGATGTCGAGGCCGAACTGCGGGTCGACCTGGCCGAACGAGGTGCGGTTCCACCACTGCAGCACGACGGGCCACAGGCTGGCCGAGGCGACGCCGGCGAAGAGGCCGAGCACGGCCGGGATGCCCAGCATGGCCACGCGGCGCAGCGGCTCGACGACCTCCTGGTAGCGGTCGAGCTGCGACGAGAGCTTCGCGTAGACGGGCCGCAGGCGGTAGGCGATCTGCAGGCTCACGAAGACGGGCACGAACATCGCGACGAAGCCGAGCACGAACATGCCCGCGGTGGCGATCCACTGCGTCGTGAGCACGGGGAGGTAGCCGAGCTGATCGAACCAGAGCACGTCGGTGTAGAAGCCCGCGAACACGAAGAACAGCACGACCACGGCTCCGAGGATCGATGCGGAGATCGCGAGGGTCGCTCGCTGCTTGTTCGCAGGGGGCGGCGGGGCGGTGGCAGTCACGGCAGGGGGCTCCCGGGGTTGGGGGATGAACCGTGCCAGCTTACGGGGGTCAGCTTGGGGGATGCTCAGCCGCAGCGCGGCAGCGAGGCCGGGTCGTCCCCGTCCGCCAGCGACTGCAGCGCGAGCACGGCCTCGTCGAGGGTCGCGACGGCGATCACGTCGAGACCGTCGGGGATCGCCCCCACCACCTCGTCGCAGTTGCCGCGCGGCGAGAGGAACACCGTCGCCCCCGCATCCTGGGCGCCGTACATCTTCTGCACGATGCCGCCGATCGGCCCGACGCTGCCGTCGGCCGCGATCGTGCCGGTGCCAGCGACCTCGGCGCCGCCCGCCAGCGACCCGGGCGTCAGCTTGTCGATGATGCCCAGCGCGAACATCATGCCGGCGCTCGGACCGCCGACGTTCTCGAGCTCGATCTCGACCTCGAACGGGAACTCGTACTCCCCCGCCACGAGGATGCCGACGACGGGAACCCGGTTCTCGCCCTCGCTGAACTCGGGGACGATCTCGACGGTCTCGCTCCGGCCCTCGCGCTCGATGCCGATGACCGCGGGCTCGGAGGTGCCGTTCGCGGCGATCGCGGCGCGCAGCGCCGTGACATCCCGCAGCTCCTCGCCGTTGACGGAGATGATGCGGTCGTCGGCCTCGAGGACGCCCTCGGCCCGGCCGCCCTCCGTCGTCTCGACGACGATGAGGGTGCTCTCATAGGGCTCGCCGAGGGTGCGGAGGGCGGCGGCGACGGCCTCCTGCTGCGAGTTCTCCATCTCGACGCGGCTCTGCTCGCGGCGGTCCTCGGTGCTGACGCCCGCGGGGAAGACGGTGTCGGCCGGCACGACCGACTGCTGCGGGTCGAGCCAGGCGGCGCCGACCTCGAACCACGAGGGCAGGCGGTCGGGGTTGCCGGCGACGGTGACGGTGAGCAGGCTCAGCGAGCCCTCCGTGTCGTAGGTCGGCTCGGTCGGGATGGTGATGAGGGGGACGTCCTCGCCGTCGACGGGGACGGAGCCGAGGGTGTCGAAGACGGGACCGGGCCGTTCGATGACGTACGGCGAGGGCAGCAGCGCGAGCGCGACGAGCCCGAAGACGGTGACGCCGAGCAGGAGCCAGCCGGCCCGACCGCCGCGGCGCTGATCGCGGCCGTCGTCGGTCTCGGTGCTGTCGGTGAAAAGCGACACCGCTCTCCTCGTGGGTCAGAAGGCTCCGGATGGGAGGAAGGTACGAGCGCCGCGCAGAGGGCGCTGCAACCGGGTCGCGCCGCCGGGCGGAGGACCGGCCGTCAGCCTACGGCGAAACCGGGTACCGGCCCGAGGGCGCCGCACTAGCGTAGGGAGCATGGCTGAGGATCCCCTCGGCGGAGCCGGCGACGAGTTCCGCGAAATGATGCGTAGATTCCTGGCGGGCGAGGGCGACATGGATCCCTCGAAGCTCGCCGGGGCCGCAGGACTGCCCACCGACCCCGCGATGCTCGCCCGACTCATGGGGCAGCTGCAGCAGGCGATGAACGCCGCCGGCGACGGCGACGGCGTCGACTGGCGCCTCGCGAAGGAGGAGTCGGGGCGCATCGCCGCGACGGGCGCGGTCGCCTCGACCCCCGCCGAGCTCGAGGCCCTGCGGCAGGCGCTGCACGTCGCCGCCCTCTGGCTCGACGAGGCCACCTCGATCACGCAGCTGACGGCCGAGCCCTCGCTGCTGACCCGCGCCGACTGGGCGCGGCAGACGATGCCGGTGTGGACCCAGCTCGCCGAGCCCGTCGCCCTCTCCATCGCCGACGCCCTCACCGGCGCGCTCGACGGCCAGGTGCCGGAGGAGATGAAGGCGATGCTCGGCGACGCGACCCGCGTCATGCGCTCGCTCGGCGGCACCCTCTTCTCGCTGCAGCTCGGCCACGTCGTCGGCCAGCTCTCGGCCGAGGTCGTCTCCGGCGGCGACATCGGCATCCCGCTGCTGCCCGGGCGCGACGAGCACGACGTGCAGGCCGCGCTGCTGCCGCAGAACGTGGCCGCCTTCGGGCAGGGCCTCGACATCCCCGCCGATCAGGTGCAGCTCTACCTCGCGGTGCGCGAGCTCGCGCACGCGCGACTGTTCCGGCACGCGCGCTGGCTGCGGCTGCACCTCATCAGCGCCATCACCGACTACGCCCGCGGCATCACCATCGACATGGACAGGATGGAGTCGCTCGCCGCCGACCTCGACCCCTCGAACCCCGAGAGCCTGCGCGAGGCGCTCACGAGCGGCGCGCTCATCCCGCCGAAGTCGGAGGCGCAGCTCGCCGCCCTCGCCCGCCTCGAGACGACCCTCGCGCTCATCGAGGGCTGGGTCGACGTCGTCACCGCCGACGCGACCTCGCGCCTGCCGAAGGCCGACGCCGTCGCCGAGACCGTGCGCCGCCGTCGCGCCGCGAGCGGGCCCGCCGAGTCGGCCTTCGCGACCCTCGTGGGCCTCGAGCTTCGCCCGCGCCGCCTGCGCGAGGCCGCCGCGTTCTGGCGCACCGTGACCGACGCTGTCGGCGCCGCCTCCCGGGACGAGCTGTGGGCGCACCCGGACCTGCTGCCCGGCGCGGAGGACATCGAGGACCCGGCGCGCGTCATCGCCTCGCTGCGCTCGGGCCCGGTCGACGACGAGGCCTTCGACCAGGCGCTCAGCGCGCTGCTCGACGGCGACGGCGAGCGCCCCGTCGAGGGTGCCCCGGGCGAGGAGCCGCAGGAGCCCGGCGGCGGCACGGAGCCCGGACCGGACGAGCCCGAGCAGCCGGGGCCGCGCGCGCGCTGACCGCGCGGCCCGGCGACGGGCGCTGTGCACAACCCTCGCGCGATGGGCCGGTCGCGCCGATCATGTGCGCCATGATCCTGCGCCTCGACCCCCGCCGCGCCATCGTGTGGCGCTCCCCCGACAGCCTGCAGATCGGCGTCGACCCCGCGCTCGTCGTGCTCGACGCCGTCTCCGACGGGGATGCGCGGCTCGTCGCCGCCCTCGAGACCGGCGTCACGCGGGCCGGGCTCGGGGTGCTCGCGCACGCCGCGCAGATGGCCGACGACGAGGTCGAGCGCCTGCTCGCCCGGCTCGCCCCCGCCCTGACCCGCGCCCCGGACGAGGCTGCGCCGCCCGCACGGGTGGCGGTCGTGGGGTCGTCGGACTCGGCGGCGCGCATCGCGCGCGTGCTGGCGGAGGCGGGGCATCCCGTCGTCGTCGCCGCGGCCGGCGACCGGCTCGACGAGGAGGCCGTCGACGCGGCCGTGCTCGTGAGCACCCACGTGATCGATCCGCTCGAGCACCAGCGCTGGCTGCGCCGCGACGTGCGTCACCTCGCCGTCGTCATCGGCGAGGCCTCGGCGACGGTCGGGCCCCTCGTCGTGCCCGGCGCGACCGCGTGCCTCGCCTGCGTCGAGCAGGCCCGCACGGAGGAGGACGCCGCGTGGCCGGCTCTCGCGAGCCAGCTCTGGGGCCGCCCCGCCGCGGCCGACGCGCCCCTCCTCGCCGCGGAGGCCGGCGCCGCCGTCGTGCGCATGCTCGGCGGAGCCGGCGGGCGCAGCCTGCGCATCGCGGCCGACGACGGCGCTCGGGTCGAACGGGAGTGGCGGCCCTCCCCGCGCTGCGGGTGCCGCGGGCTGGAGCTGGTGGCGGCGCCACCGGCCGGGCCTGCGCCGGCGACCGCGCCGGCGGCGGAGGAGCCGGCCGGCACCGCGCCGCGCACGCCCGACTCGACGCCCGACGACCTCAGTCGCGCAGTGCCGATCGCCGGTTGAGCCCGGCGCCCGCGGCGATCGCCCCGGAGCCCGCGGCCGATCCCGGCGGGCGGATCTCGTCGAGGAACCGGCTGGCCGAGCGCTCGGCCCGGGCCTGCATCGGTCGCTGCGCCCACGAGAGCTCGAGCACGCGGCGGGCGCGCGTGACGCCCACGTAGAACAGCCGGCGCTCCTCGTCGATCGCCTCGAGCCCCTTCGCGAAGCTGATCGGCACGAGCCCCTCGCTGAGGCCGACGATGTGCACGACGTCCCACTCCAGGCCCTTCGCCGCGTGCAGCGTCGAGAGGGTCACGGCCGAGCGGGTCGGCTCGTGCTGGGCCTGCACCCGGCGCTGCAGCTCGCGCACGAAGTCGGCGAGCGTCGTGCCCGCGGGCGCCTCCTCGGCGAGACCGAGCAGCGCGGTCAGGCTGTCCCACCGGGCGCGCTCGGCGCCGGAGCCCTCGGGGGCGTCCTGCTGCCAGCCGAGCCCGCGCAGCACGTCGCTCACGCTCTTGAACAGGGGCTCCTCGCCGCCGCCGACGGAGGCGGCACCGGCGATCGAGGCGCCGCGCAGCAGCATGATCGCCTGCTTGACCTCCGGCTGGTCGAAGAAGCGGCTGTTCGCGCGCGTCTGCACGGGGATGCCCGCGCGCCGCAGCGCCGCCTCGATCGCGATCGACTGCGTGTTGATGCGGTACAGCACGGCGATCGACTCGGGCGGCGTGCCGTCGGCGATGCGGCGCGCGATCGACTGCGCGAGCGCGGCCGACTCGGCGGCGTCGTCGGCGTGCCGGCTCACCGTGGGCGTGGCACCCGCGGCGGCGGCCTCCCCCGCGGCGCGCAGCGTGAGCGCCCCGGGGCGGCCGCGCATGAGGCGGTTGGCGAGGGCGACGATCTCGCCCGTCGAGCGGTAGTTCTCCTCCAGGCGCACGACCTCGGCGTCGGGGTACTCGGCGCCGAAGCGCACGAGGTAGTCGCTCGAGGCGCCCGCGAACGAGTAGATGGTCTGCGAGGCGTCGCCGACCACGCAGAGCTCGCGCCGCCCTCCGAGCCAGAGCGTCAGCAGGTCGTGCTGCAGGGGCGAGACGTCCTGGTACTCGTCGACGACGAAGAAGCGGTACTGCTCGCGCACCTGCTCGGCCACGCGCGGCTCGGATTCGAGCATCCCGGCCGTCACCAGGAGGACGTCCTCGAAGTCGATCTGCCGGCGCTCGTCCTTCAGCTGCTCGTACCGGCGGTGCAGCTCGACCATCTGGCCGACGTCGAGCTTCGCGGGCATCGTGCGGCTCTCGGCGGCCCTCGCGTACTGCGTCATGCTCATGCGGCTGACCTTGCGCCACTCGATCTCGGCGGCCGCATCGCGCAGGGCGGCGGTGTCGACGGTGAGCTTCATGCTCGCGGCGGCCTGGCCGAGCAGGCGCGCCTTGCCGTCGAGGATGCTCGGCGCGCTGCCGCCGACGACGATGGGCCAGAAGTAGTGCAGCTGGCGCAGCGCCGCCGAGTGGAAGGTGCGCGCCGCGACGCCCTCCGCCCCGAGAGCCCGCAGCCGGCCGGCGAGCTCGCCCGCCGCCCGCGTCGTGAACGTCAGCGCCATGACCCGCGAGGGGTCGTACGAGCCCGTCGCCACGCCGTAGGCGATGCGGTGCGTGATGGCCCGGGTCTTGCCGGTGCCGGCGCCGGCGAGCACGCAGACGGGGCCGAGCAGGCTCTCGGCGACCGTGCGCTGCTGCTCGTCGAGCGCGGCGAGGAGACGATCGGCGTCGCTCATGCCTCGAGCGGCCCCCCGAACCAGTCCTCGATGATGGCGCGCGCGATCGAGGTGCGGCCGGGCAGCACGATCGTGTCGAGCTGGCTCTGCAGCTCGTCGCGGCTGAACCAGCGCAGATCGAGGATCTCGTCGCCGTCGGGGCGCAGTTCGGCGGCGACCGCGGGGTCGAGCGTCGCGCGGAACCCGAGCATGAGCGAGGCGGGGAACGGCCACGGCTGCGAGCCCACGTAGACGGGGTCGACGACGCGCAGCCCCGACTCCTCGGCGACCTCGCGGGCGACGGCGGCCTCGAGCGACTCCCCCGGCTCGACGAAGCCGGCGAGCAGCGAGAAGCGGTTCGACTCCCAGGCGGCGTTGCTGCCGAGCACGAGCCGATCGCGCTCGTCGGTGACGCCGACGATGATCGCCGCATCGGTGCGCGGGAACATCTCGCGCCCGGTCTCGACGTCGACGCGCACCCAGCCGGCGCGGCCGGGCGTCGTCGCATTGCCCGTGCGGGGCGAGAACCGGTGGCTGGCGTGCCAGTTCGCGATCGCGAGCGACTCGACGGCGAGTCCCGCATCGCGGTCGCTCAGCTGGTGGCCGAGGGTGCGCGGGTTGCCCCAGCGGGAGACGTCGAGCGCCATCCGCTCGCCGGCCTCGTCATCGAGCACGGCGGCCACGATCGCCGACCCGGCCGGCAGGTCGGCATCGTCGTCGGTGGTGCGCCCGAGGTAGATGCGCAGGGCATCCATCGGCACCGAATCGAGCGGCAGCAGAGCGAGGGCGGGATGCTCGGCCGCGGTCAGCAGCACCTCGCCGCGCCACACGGGCAGCACCCGCGAGGTCGGCTCGGCCGCGAGCTCGGCGAAGAGGTCGGGCCGCACCCGCGCGGTGTCGTCGCGGTCGATGCGGTACCGCGAGAGGGGCAGTCGAGCGGTGATCGAACGGTGCATCATGACCCCATCTGCGGCGGCGGAAGCGCGTGGCGGACGGCCCTCGCGAGCAGCGCGCCGCCTACCCTGTCGGTATGGCCAGGACCCCTCTCACTCTAGCCGCGCTCGCCACGGCGGCCGTTCCCGGCCTCGACGTCACGACCGCGGTGCGGCTCGGTTCGAGCAGCGGCGGCGTGGACTCGGCGCTGCTGGCGACGCGCGACGGCCGCAGCCTGGTCGTGCGCGCGCCGCGCACCGCCGCGGCCGAGTCGGAGCAGTCCGCCGACATGGTGGCCCTGCGCGCGCTCAGCGACGGCGTGCGCGGCCGCCTTCCCTTCGCCGCCCCGCGGCTGCTCGGTCAGGCCCCCGCGGGCGGCACGCGCGCCGTGGTGCACGAGTTCGTCGACGGCGACCCCGTCTCGCTCGCCCGCGTCACCCCGGGGCTCGCGGCCTCGATCGGGCAGGCGATCGCGGCGATCCACGCCCTGCCGACGAGCGTCGTCGCCGACGTCGGCCTGCCGCAGCTGCGCGCCGTCGACGTCGTGCGCGAGAGCACCTCGACCCTCGACCGCGCCGTCAGCACCGGGCTCGTGCCCGCGGGCCTGCAGCGCCGCTGGGAGCTCGCCGTCGAGGACACCACGCTCTGGCAGTTCACGCCCACCGTCATCAACGGGGCGCTCGCCGCCTCCTCGTTCCTCGCCATCGCCGAGACGGTGACGGGCGTGCTCGGCTGGAGCCGGCTGCAGGTGGCCGACCCCGCGCGCGACCTGTTCTGGCTGCTCGGCGCCCCCGACGCCGCCGTGCCCGACGCGGCCTTCGACGCGTACCACCAGGCCCGCGGCGTGCACGACAAGCAGCTGGGCCGCCGGGCGGTCTTCGCCGCCGAGCTCGAGGTCGCCCGCTGGCTGCTGCACGGCACCGCGAGCCGCAGCCAGGAGATCATCGACGACGCCGTCGGCATGCTGCACGCCCTGCTCGACCGCGTGCACACCGACATGACCGCCTCGCTCGCCGCCGAGCCCGTGCGGCCGTCGACCCTCACCGACGCGCACGACCTCGCGGGCCTGCGCAGCGCGGGCGGGCTCGACCTGCAGCCGGTCGGCGCGGCATCGCCCGCCTCGCCCAGCCGCCCCGGCTCGGGCGACGACGTCGCCACGCCGCCCACGCCGCGCGACTAGCGCGGGGTCGGGAGCGAGCGCGCCGCCGCGCGGCTATCGCGACGTGCGGGCGGCCTCGACCAGGCCGGTCAGCAGCCGGGCGTCCTCGGGCGATTCCTCCGGGTGCCACTGCACGGCGACGCCGAAGCGCATGCCGGCGACCTCGACGGCCTGCACCACGCCGTCGTCGCCGCGCGCGGTGATCGCGAGCCCGGGCGGCACGCGGTCGGCGGCCTGGTGGTGGTAGCTCTTCACGGTCGCGCTCGCGCCGAGCATCCCGGCGACGAGGCTGCCCGCCTCGATGAGCACGGGGTTGTCGGCGAAGGTCGCGTCGCCGTTGCTGTACCGGCTCGAGCCGATCACGTCGGGAAGGTGCTGCACGAGGGTGCCGCCGAGGGCGACGACGAGCACCTGCAGGCCGCGGCAGATGCCGAGCAGGGGCAGGTCGCGCTCGATCGCCGCGCGCACGAGCGCGATCTCCCAGGCGTCGCGATCGGGGCGCGGGGCGTCGTTCTCGGGATGCGCGGCCTGGCCGTAGAGCGCCGCATCGACGTCCTTGCCGCCGGTGATGACGAGCCCGTCGATGGCGTCGAGCACCGCGGCGACCGCCGCAGGGGTCGGCGGCTGCGGGGGCAGCCCGACCGGCACGCCGCCCGCGGCGAGCACGGCGTCGGTGTAGACGCGCGGCAGGACGACGGCGGGGCGGTCCCAGAGGCCCATCGCCGCGGGCTCGAGGTAGGTGCTGAGCCCGATGACGGGCGGCCTGCTCACGCCTCGCCCGCCCGGCCCGCTCGGCCCGCGAGCTGCCGCGAGATGAGCGCCCGGCCGCGGTGCACCTGCCGCACGAGCTCGGCCTGGCGGATGCCGAGCTCCTGCGAGACGTCGGAGTAGGTGCGCTTCTCGAGCAGGATGCCGCCCATGCCCATGCGCAGCTCGGGCGGCAGGGCGACGATCGCCTGGATGAGCTCGTCGCGGCTCAGCGCGGCGATCGCGGCGTCGTCGATGGGCTGCGCCGCGGTGACGTCCAGGTCGAATTCGTCGTCTCGCATGGTGTCCTCTCTCCGGGGCCGGATGGCCGACGGCAACGCTACCGGCGCGGTCAGGACGCGAAGTCCTTGACGAGCTGCTCGCTGCGGCGCGCCCCGGTGCGGGCGACGACGAAGCCGACGACGAGCAGCACGAAGGGAAGCAGCACGAGCAGCCAGCCGAGGCCGTTGAGCTGCCAGGCGCTCTCGGGCAGCGAGGGGTCGACGCCCTCGGGCGCGGTGCCGGCGAGCAGGTTGAAGCGCGACATGAGCAGGTAGAGCCCGACGCCGAGCGCGAGGATCGACAGCGCCGGGGCGATCTTCGTGGACCAGACCGTGCCGCCCTCGTGCGACAGGAAGTACCGGATGACGGCGATGCTGACGAGGATCTCGACGAGCACGATGGCGATGACCGTCACCGAGCTCATCCACGAGAACAGGTTCGCGAAGGGGTCGAGGCCCGCGACGGCGAAGACGATCATCACGACGAGCGCGATCACCGAGGTGATGGCGACGCCGATGATCGGGGCGCCCGCCGCGTTGGTGCGGGCGACCGCGGCGGGCAGGACGCCGCCGCGCCCGAGCGCGAAGAAGTAGCGGCTCGCCGCGTTCTGGAACGCGAGCAGGCCCGCGAAGAGGCTCGTGATGACGAGGATGCCCATCGCGACGGTCAGCCAGCCGCCGACGTACTGCTCGGTGAGGCCGAAGAGCACCCCGGCGGGGTCGGCCAGGCCGCCCGAGAGCTCGATGACCCGGTCGGCCACCTGCGAGGCGCCCATGCCGGTGACCATCGCGAAGGAGACGATGGCGAACAGCACGCTGATGACGACGATCGAGATGTAGGTCGCGATCGGCACGGTGCGCTTCGGGTCCTTCGCCTCCTCGCCGTAGATCGCGGTGGCCTCGAAGCCGATGAAGCTCGCGAAGGCGAAGGCCAGGGCGATGCCCGCGGTGCCGGCGAAGCCGCCCGCGAAGACCTGGTCGGGCGAGAAGGAGGCGCCGAGCATCCACCCCTCGGGGCCGCCGTTCGCGAGCATGGCGATCGCCGCGACGAGCAGCACGATCACCTCGAGCACGAGCATGACGCCGAGCACCTTCGCGCCCACGTCGACGCTCAGCAGCGAGAGGCCGCTGACGATCACCCAGACGAGGATCGACCAGACCCACCAGGGCAGATCGAGGCCGAGGCCGGCGGCGAAGCCCGAGGCGACGACGCCGAAGAAGCCGTAGATGGCGAGCTGGATGGTGAGGTACGCGAGGAGGGCGGCGAAGGCCGCCGCGACGCCGGCGCGCACGCCGAGCCCCTTGCCGACGTAGGCGAAGAAGGCGCCGGAGTTCGTCATCTGCCGGCTCATGGTGGCGTAGCCGACGGAGAACAGCAGCAGGGTGAGCCCGACGGCGAGGTAGGCGCCCGGCACGGCGGCCCCGGTGCCGAGCAGCATCGCCACGGGCACGGCGCCCGTGATGCCGATGAGCGGGGCCGAGGCGGCGACGACGAAGAAGACGATGCCGAGCACGCCGAGGCGGCCGGGGCGGAGGGCGGAGTCGCGGTCGGCGGGGGCGGTGCCGGCGGCAGGGGCGGGGTGGGTCATGGTCCGGAACTCCTCATTGAGCGGGACGATCGTTCGGGTCAAAACGAAGTGGCTCAAGAGTGGAGGACGCGCCTGCCCCCGTCAAGCATCCCGAGGATGCGGAATTCCGCTCAGCAGATTCCGCCGCCGCCCTATCGTTTGTTCCCGAATGAGTTGCTAGCCTGGCGCCCATGGCAGACCTCCGCGGTTTCATGGCCCCGCAGACCCCGACCGGCACGAGCGCGATCGTGCCCGACATGCCCTGGTACTACTCGGGGACGCTCCTCACCGCCGAGTACCGCACCGACCCCGAGAAGGTCGCGGCGCTGCTGCCGCAGGGCGTCGAGCTCGCCGAGGAGGACCCGGGCGCCGTCGCCCTCATCTGGGCCGACTGGCAGTCGTGCTCGACGGGCGGGGCCGAGCTGCTCGACCCGCAGCGCTCGCAGTACCTGGAGACCTTCGCCGTCGTGCGGTGCCGCTACGAAGGCGTCACCTACACCCGCTGCGTCGCCATCTGGGTGACGAAGGACTTCGCGATCGGCCGCGGCTGGTTCCAGGGCTACCCGAAGAAGCTCGGCTCGATGGCCGTGACCCGCGTGTTCTCCGTCGGCAAGGCCTCCCCCCGCCTCGCGCCGGGCGCGAAGCTCGGCGCCTCGCTCGCGGCCTACGACCACCGCCTCGCCTCGCTCGTCGTCACGCTGCGCGAGCCGAGCGAGACGAACGGCTTCGTCAACGGCCACCCCATGCTGCATTCGCGGTGGATGCCCTCCATCACCCCCGGCGCCGGCAACAGCCTCGACCAGCTCATCACCATGAGCACGACCGATGCCGAGATCGGCGAGACCTGGGTCGGCGACGCCGAGCTCGTGCTCGCCGACTCGCCCTGGGACGAGCTCGGGTCGATCCTGCCGGTGCGCGAGCACATCGCGGCGTACTACCGGGAGGTCGGGGTGACGTTCAACGGCGGCAGCCTCGTCGCCGATCGGTCGGACCCCTCGGTCTGAGGCGGCCCGGCCGGCAGCGGCCGGCCGAGCGGCCCTCTCCGGCCTACAGGTCGAGGAAGTACTCCTCGACCTCCCACGAGGTGACCTCGCGGGTCTCGGGGTCGGCCACCGACTCGGTGTAGCGCGCCACCTCGTCGCGCTTGAGCACCTCGAAGACCTCGACGAGCGGGCCGCCGAGCATCTCGCACAGCACGGCGTCGTCGTGCAGGGCATCCAGCGCCGCCCCCAGCGTCATGGGCAGCACCGCCCCGCCCTCGTCGCCGTAGGCGAGCCCCTGGACGGGCTCGGCCGGCTCGCGCTTCGTGCGGATGCCGTCGAGCCCGGCGGCGAGGACGGCCGCGGTCAGCAGGTACGGATTGGCGGAGCCGTCGCCGAGACGGATCTCGAGGCGGGTGCCCTCGCCGCGCTCGGGCGGGATGCGCACGAGGGCGCTGCGGTTGTCGAAGCCCCAGTTGGCGCGGTACGGCGCGAGGGTGTCGGGACCGAGGCGCTTGAAGGCGTTGATCGTCGGGTTGCAGAGGGCGGTGAGCGCGGCCGCGTGGTGCACGATGCCGCCGATCATGTGCCGGGCGAGCTCGGTGAGCGATCCGTCGCCCTCGTGCATGAGGGTGCGACCCTCGGCGTCGACGACCGAGAAGTGCAGATGGAAGCCGCTGCCGCCCTCCTCCGTCCACGGCTTGCCGAGGAAGGTGGCGTGCCGGCCCGTGCGGGCGACGACGTCCTTCACCGCGGTCTTCAGCAGCAGGGTGCGGTCGGCCGCGTCGAGGGCCTCGCCGTGCCAGAAGTTGATCTCGTACTGGCTGGCGCTGAACTCGTGGTTGCCGGCGAACACGCCGATGCGCATCCGGTCGAGCATGCGCAGCAGGTGCAGGAAGGTGCCGTGCGGATCGACGGTGGCGCCCGAGGTGTAGACGCGGCCGGGCTGCTGGATCGCCTGCTGATAGCCCGGGGCGCTGCCCTCGCGGGCCTCCGCGATGAAGAACTCGAGCTCGGGGCCGACGATCGGGGTCAGCCCGAGGGCGTCGTACTCGCCGACGATGCGCTCGAGCAGGGTGCGCGGCGCGAAGGCGTTGGGGGTCATGTCGGGGTTCGCGGCGCCCGCGACGGCGTAGGCGACGCCGGGTTCCCACGGCATGGGGCGCCATGAGCCCGGCACGATCTGCGAGATGAAGTCCTCGAGCCCGTCGGTCAGCACCGAGCCGCCGTCGAGCACGTCGCCGTGGGTCGTCGTGACCCACACCCCCTGGCAGAAGGCGGGGCCGCCGTGGCTGACGCGGCCGAGCTCGCTCACGAGCATGTCCTTCGCGCGGGTGGTGCCGAGGATGTCGGCGTAGATGACCCGCAGCACGTCGATGCCGGCCTCGGTCAGCTCGGTCTGAAGGTGCAGAAGGCTTCGTTCCATGGTCCACTCCCTTGTGGCACTCGTGGCGGACGATCCGATCGTTCGGCCTCAAACGATACTGTAGGGCACCCGCCGCGTCGACGAGGAGGTCGCCATCATGAGGGCATTGTTCGTTCAGCACGACCACGTGAGCCCGCTCGGGCCGGTGGGCGAGCGCTTCGCGCACCACGGTATCGAGATCGAGACGATGCAGGTGGTGCCCGCGTCGTCGTTCCGGCGGCCGGACGTAGCGGCCGACTTCCCCTCGCTCGACGGTTTCGACGTCGTCGTGCCGCTCGGCGCGCCGTGGGGCGCCTGGGACGACGCGCGCATCGGCACGTGGCTGCTGCCCGAGATCGACTGGCTGCGCCGCGCCCACTCCGGCGGGATGCCCGTCCTCGGCATCTGCTTCGGCGGCCAGCTGCTCGCCCGCGCGCTCGGCGGGGGCGTCGCCCCCGCGCCGGCCTCCGAGATCGGATGGCACGCGGTCTGGAGCGACGAGCCCGAGCTCGTCGGCGAGGGCCCCTGGTTCCAGTTCCACTACGACCGCTGGTCGCTGCCGCCCGGAGCGCGCGAGATCGCCCGCAACCCCGCCGCCTCCCAGGCCTTCGTCATCGGGCGCTCGCTCGCGGTGCAGTTCCACCCCGAGCTCGATGCGGCCGGGCTGGTCGGATGGCTCGAGGAGGGCGGCGAGCGCCAGGTGCGCGCCGCGGGGCTCGACCCCGACGTGATGCTCGCGCAGACGCGCGCGGCCGAGCCGGCGGCACTGGCGCGGACGCATGCGCTCGTCGACGCGTTCCTGCGCGACGTGGCCGGGGTGCTGCCGGGCTGAGGGGCGGCGCGCGGGTGCTCGCGGCGCCGGCCGCTCCGGCTCAGGGGGCGGCGAGGTCGACGATGATCTTGCCGCGCGCGTGCCCGGTCTCGCTGAGCGCCACGGCCTCCGCGATGCGCTCGAGGGGCAGCACCTCGCCGACGACCGTGCGCAGCGCGCCCGTCGCCAGCAGCTCGGCGAGCATCCCGAGGTCATCGCGGTCGCGGCGGGCCAGGATGCTCGCGAACGTCCGTCGGGAGAACCGATCGCGCACGGCGAGCGCCGCGACCGACACGAGCGGGCCGAGCCACTGGCCGCGCGGGGCGCCGCAGGCGACGAGCGCGCCCGTCGGCGTGAGCAGCCGGGCGAGCTCGCCCAGGGGCCGCGCACCGGCGAGCTCGAGCACGAGGTCATAGCGGCGCAGGCCGTCGTCGAGCGCGGTGGTCGTGTAGTCGATGAGCTCGTCGGCGCCGATGCGCTCGGCGAGTACGAGGTTGCGCGTGCTGGTGACGGCGGTGACGTGCGCGCCGAAGAGCTTGGCGAGCTGCACCGCGTACGTGCCCACTCCCCCGGTGGCGCCGATGATCAGGATGCGCGGGGGCATCGGCTCGACCTCGCCGGGGCGCCACGTGCGCGGGCCGGTGAGCCCGCCGCGCCGCAGCGCCTGCAGGGCGGTGATCGCCGCGACGCCCGCGCCGGCGGCCTCGTGCGCGCCGAAGCCGGGCGGACGGCGGACGAGTCCGCGCGCGCTGACGACCGCGAGGTCGCTCCACGCGCCGACCCCGAAGCCCATGACCTCGTCGCCGACGCGCAGGTCGTCGACGTCGGGGCCGAGGGCCTCGATCGTTCCGGCGAGGTCGCTGCCGCGAGCCGGGGTTCTCGGGCGGCGCAGGCCCGAGCCGATCCGCACGAGGTAGGGCCGGCCGCGCAGCTCGTGCCAGTCGAGCGGGTTCACCGAGCTGGCGGCGACGCGCACGAGCACCTGGCCCGCTGCGGGAACCGGCGCGGGGGCATCCACGAGGCGCAGCGCGTCGGGGCCGCCGTAGCGGGTCGCGATGACCGAGCGCATGGCCGCTCCCCTCCCGGCGCCCGGGGCCGGGCACGCTGCCAGGATGCTCGACCGCGGCCGCGCTGTCGAGCGGGGCGCGCCCGTGCCCGCGGGGGGAAGGTCGCGCGGGCGCGCGTCCGTCGCGGCGCGCGAGCTCGCCGCCCACGCTCGGCAGGCGGCCGCGATCGGACGGACGGAGGGTGCACGCGCGAGGCTCACGCCTCGATGCGGAAGACGAGGAGGCCAGTCCTCGCCCCGTGCTCCTTCCACAACTGCGGATCGGGTGAGGTCGATTCACCCGATCCGCAGTTGTGGAAGGCCGAGTAGAGAGGACTCTGACCGTTGACGTTCCGCATGGTGGAGCCTCGATCGGCGTCGTCGGCAGGCTCTCGAGCCCCTCGCCGTCATCGCCCGCGCACCGAGCCCGCGGCGAACCTGTAGTGGCCGGCCGGCGAGGGCGGGCGCAGGCGGGCACGGTCGGCCTCGGGCGGCGGCTCGGGCGGGCGGCGGCTCGGGCGGGCGCCGGCCCGTGCGGGCGCGCGGCCCGCGCCGAGCATCCCGGATCAGACGACGCGGACGGGCATGCGCTTGATGCCGTGCACGAAGTTCGAGCGCAGGTAGTCGATGTCTCCGGTGCGCTCGAGCACGACGTCGCGGGTCAGCAGGTCCTCGAACATGATGCGCAGCTCGATGCGGGCGAGCGCGTTGCCGAGGCACATGTGCGGGCCGCCCCGGCCGAACGACATGTGCTCGTTCGGGGTGCGGGTCACGTCGAAGCGGTACGGGTCGGCGAAGACGGCGTCGTCGCGGTTGCCCGAGGCGAACCAGGTGACGACCTTCTCGCCCTTCCTGATCGGCGTGCCCGAGAACTCCACATCGGCCGTCGCCGTGCGCCGGAAGTGGTACACCGGCGAGGCGAAGCGCAGGAACTCCTCGACCGCCCACGGGATGAGCGAGGGGTCGTTCTTGAGCAGGGCGAGCTGCTCGGGATTGTTCAGCAGGTTGCTCATCGTGTGCGTGATCGTGTGCCGCGTGGTCTCGTTGCCGGCGACGACGAGCAGCAGGAAGTTCGTGTTGAAGTCGCGCTCGCTCAGCGGCACGCCGTCGCCCGGCACGCCGTTCGCGAGCAGGGAGACCAGATCGGTGCCGCCCTTGCCCGCGCGCTCGGCCTTGAGGTGCTTGCCGTACTCGTAGACCTCGAGCGCCGCCGGCGAGCGGAACGGCACGTGCCGGTACGCCTCGCTGTCGGCCGAGCCGATCAGCACATCGGTGTGCTCAGGATCGGTGTTGCCGACCATGCGGTTGCCCCACTCGATCAGCCGGCCCGTGTCGCTGTCGGGCACGTCGAGGATGCGCGCCAGCACCCGGATCGGGAAGTCGGCGCTCACCTCCTCCACGAAGTCGAACTCGCCCTTCGCGAGCGCCGCGTCGAGGGTGCGCGCCGTGATGCCGCGCAGGAAGGTCTCGTACTTCGCCACCGCCTGCGGCGTGAACTCGCCCTGCAGCATCCGGCGCATCGCCCGGTGCCGCAGCCCGTCGGTCTCGAGCATCGAGCGCCGCATCTCCTCCTGCTCGGCGTCGACCTCCTCGAGGTTCGTGAATCGCTCGGAGGTGAACGTCGCCGGATCCCGCAGCACGCGCACGACGTCGTGGTACCGGGTCACCGAGTGGAAGCCGCTGTTCGGCGCCTCCTCCTCCGAGAAGTGCAGACCGGGGGTCGCGCGCAGCTCCTCGAAGACCTGCCACGGCGCTCCGTGCGCGAACAGGTCGAGGTCGGCGAGGGTGAGCGTGGAGACCGCCATGGGAGCGCCTGCTTTCGTAGGAAGCGAATTGTTCGGATACTAACGAACGGGAGCGCGGCGCGCATCCCGCCGTGATGGGATTGGATGGCCACGAAGGGGGACGCCATGCCGAGTCCGCACACGCTCGCCGAGACCGAGCAGCAGATCGCCGAGAAGCTCGGCGCGCTGCCCATCGACTTCGAGGCGATGGCCGTGGTGTCGAACCTGTTCCGCGCCGCCAACGCCACGCGCAACTACCTCGAGCGCACCGTGCTCTCGCACAGCGGCCTCTCCTGGACGGCCTTCGTCGTGCTCTGGGTCACCTGGATCTGGGAGCCCATCGAGACCCGCCAGATCGCCGAGGAGGGCGGCTTCTCGAAGGCGACCCTCACGGGCGTGCTCGGCACGCTCGAGACGAAGGGCCTGCTCGTGCGCGAGCGCAGCACCAAGGACGGCCGCCTCGTCTCGGTGAGCATGACCGACGAGGGCCGCGCGCTCATGCAGACGCTCTTCCCCGAGTTCAACGCGCACGAGAAGCAGGTGGCGGGCGGCGTCGAGGACGGCCGGCGCGCCGCCCTCGCCGACATGCTGCGCCAGATCACGATCGCGACCGAGAAGACGCGCTGAGGGGTTCGGGATGCTCCTGCCGGGCATCCCGGACCGCCCCCGCCCTGTCGCCCGCGCCCCGACTCGGCTAGCATCGTCGCACCAGTCATTCGTACCCGAATGACCGACTGCGAAGGAGCAGCCCCCGTGCACCAGGTGCAACTCGCCGGCCTCACCGTCGACACGCGGCACGCGATCGGCGGCGAGCGCGTCTCCTCGCCCGAGACCTTCGAGAGCGTCTCCCCCATCGACGGCGCGGTGCTCGCGCACGTGGCCCGCGGCGGGGCCGCCGAGGTCGATGCGGCCGTCGCCGCCGCCCGCGCCGCCTTCCCCGCCTGGCGCGACCTCGGCCCGCGCGGCCGCGGGGAGATCCTGCACCGGCTCGCCGGCCTCGTCGAGCGCGACCTCGAGCCGCTCGCCCAGCTCGAGACCCTCGACAACGGTGCCCTGCTGCGCTCGCACCGCCGCGGCGTCATGCCGCGCGTCGCCCACAACCTGCGCTTCTTCGCCGACTGGGCGGTGGACGAGCTGCACCACGCGCCCTTCGAGACGCGCGGGCACACCAACACGATCTCGTGGGACCCGTCCGGCGTCGCCGCGCTCATCACGCCGTGGAACGCGCCGCTCATGCTCGCCACCTGGAAGATCGGGCCCGCGCTCGCCGCGGGCGACACCGTCGTGCTGAAGCCCGCGGAGTGGACGCCGCTCAGCGCGAGCTACTTCGCCGACCTCGCCGCCGAGGCCGGCGTTCCGGCGGGCGTCTTCAACGTCGTGCAGGGCTACGGCGCGGAGGCGGGCGCGGCCCTCGTCGCGCATCCCGGCATCGCCCGCATCTCGTTCACCGGCTCGGTGCCGACGGCGAAGTCGATCGCCCGGGCCGCCGCCGACAACCTCACGCCGGTGAGCTTCGAGCTCGGCGGCAAGAGTCCGCTCATCGTCACCGACGACGCCGACCTCGACCTCGCCGTCGAGCTCGCCGTCGAGCAGTACGACAACGCCGGGCAGGTGTGCCTCTCGGGCACGCGACTGCTCGTGCACGAGGCCGTCGCCGAGGAGTTCGCCGCAGGCTTCGCGGCCGCCGCCGCGCAGCTGCGGCAGGGCGACCCGCGCGAGGAGGCGACGCAGATCGGCCCGCAGATCCACCGCGTGCACCTCGACCGCGTCGCGGGCTTCGTGGAGCGCGCGACCGCCGAGGGCGCGCGCATCGTCGTCGGCGGCGGGGCGAACGACGAGCTCGGCGGGCTGTACTTCCGGCCCACGCTGCTCGCCGACGCCGCGCCCGGCAGCGAGATCCTCACGGCCGAGGTCTTCGGGCCCGTCCTGACGATGCAGACCTTCGCCTCCGACGAGGAGGCCGTCGAGCTCGCGAACGGCACCGACTTCGGGCTCGCCGCCGTCGTCGTGTGCGGCGACCGCGCGCGCGCGGAGCGACTGACGAAGAACCTCGTCGCCGGCACGATCTGGGTCAACTGCTTCTTCGTGCGCGACCTGCGCGCGCCCTTCGGCGGCAGCAAGAAGAGCGGGGTGGGCCGCGAGGGCGGCACCTGGTCATTCGACTTCTACGCCGACGTCAAGAACACCGTCTACGCACCCTCCGGGTGGAAGGAGTAAGTCATGGGAAAGGTCGTCGGCGCCGCGATGCTCGCGCACGTGCCCACCATCATGCTGCCGCAGGACGTGCGGTACGACATCAACGAGGGGCGCGAGATCTCGCTCGTGCCGGGCCTCAAGCGGTTCCGCGAGGAGGTCATGGAGACCCTCGACTACGACACCGTCGTCGTGCTCGACTCGCACTGGGCCACGACCGTCGAGTTCGTCATCTCGGCCCAGGCCGAGCGCAGCGGGCTGTTCACGAGCGAGGAGCTGCCGCGCGGAATGTCGCAGATCCCCTACGCGTTCCGCGGCGACCCCGAGCTCGCCAACGCCGTCGCCGACTACGACGAGAAGAACGGCACCTGGGTCACGCCCATCAGCGACCCGCACCTGCCGATCTTCTACGCCACCGTCAACCTCTGGCACTACCTCGGCCGCGGCCTCGACAAGCGCTGGGTGAGCCTCTCGGTCTGCCAGACGGCGACGACCGAGGACTTCCTGCGCGCCGGCCGCGCGCTCGGCGAGGCCATCCGCGACAGCGACCGCAAGGTGCTGCTGCTCGCCTCGGGCGCGCTCTCGCACACCTTCTACACGCTCCGCGAGCTGCGCCAGCACGAGTCGAGCGATCCCTCGCACATCTTCAGCCCCGAGGCGCGGGCCGCCGACCTCGAGCGCATCGAGTGGATGAAGCAGGGAGATCACGCGCGCATCCTCGAGACCATGCCCGAGTTCAAGAAGGTGAAGCCCGAGGCGAACTTCAGCCACTGGCTGCAGATGGCCGGCGCGACCGGCGAGGAGGCGAACACCGCCCGCGGGGTGCTGTACTCCGAGTACGAGAACTCGATCGGCACCGGGCAGGTGCACGTGTACTTCCCGGAGCCGGAGGGCGGGTTCCCGCTGCCGAAGGACCTGACGCTCTCGCGCGACGATTCCGTCGAGGCGGGCGCGGCGTGACCGAGTACCGCCGCATCCTGCTCGGCGGCGCGCCCGTGCAGGTGGTGCGCGACGGCGACGTGCTGCGGGCATCCGACGGCCGTGAGATCGCGATCGAGGATGCGCAGCACCTCGCCCCGGCCGAGCCGACGAAGATCCTCGCCGTTCACCTCAACTACGCGAGCCGCACCGAGGAGTTCATGACGAAGCTCCCGGCCGCGCCCACCTACTTCCACAAGCCGATCACGGCGCTCAACAGCCACGGCGGCGACATCGTGCGCCCCGCCGGCTGCAAGTGGCTCAACTACGAGGGCGAGATCGTCGCCGTCATCGGCCGCGTCTGCCGCAACGTCTCCCCCGCCGAGGCCGGCGACTACATCGCCGGCTACACGGTCGGCAACGATTACGGGCTGCACGACTTCCGCGACACCGACGCGGGCTCGATGCTGCGGGTCAAGGGCAGCGACACGCTCGCGCCCGTGGGGCCGGGGCTCGTCACCGATTGGGATTTCCGCGGCAAGAGCATCCGCACGATCGTCAACGGCGAGGTGAAGCAGGAGGATTCCACCGCGAACATGGAGTGGGACATGCACT
Organism: Microcella flavibacter; assembly: GCF_012530535.1. Classification (NCBI taxonomy): domain Bacteria; kingdom Bacillati; phylum Actinomycetota; class Actinomycetes; order Micrococcales; family Microbacteriaceae; genus Microcella; species Microcella flavibacter. Next base: position 798,736 of record NZ_CP051299.1, on the reverse strand, counting down.
ACCTCGTCGCCGACCTCGCCCGCACGATCACCCTCGTGCCCGGCGACATGATCTTCACGGGCACGCCCGCGAACTCCCGGCCCGTCTACCCTGGAGACGTGGTCGAGGTCGAGGTCGAGGGCCTCGGCCGACTGCGCAACACCATCGTCGAGGGGCCGACGCCCGTCCGCGCCGACGTGGGCGCCCAGCCCACCGAGAGCGAGGAGGTCGTCTCCACCGCGCTCGGCGGCGACTGGGAGTTCCGCGGCATCCGCACCCCCTCGAAAGACCTCTACCCGTCCCAGATCGAGGAGCAGCCCCGATGATCAAGATCGACGTCGACATGAAGAAGTGCCAGCACTACGGGCAGTGCGTCTTCGAGGCGCCCGAGGTGTTTCAGCTCGACGGCGACGACAAGCTGCAGTACCAGGCCGAGGCGCCCGACGAGATGCTCGCCGACCTCGAGGCCGCGGTCGACGTGTGCCCGATGCAGGCCATCACCGTCCAGCAGCAGTAGCGATGGCGGCCACCGAGGCGCTGCCGGCCACCGGCGCCGGCGCGCTCATCGTCGGCGCGTCCATGGCCGGCCTGCGCTCGGCCGAGTCGCTGCGCCGGCACGGGTTCACCGGGCCGATCCGCGTGCTCGGGGCCGAGCAGCACGCCCCGTACAACCGCCCGCCGCTCTCGAAGGAGCTGCTGTCGACCGAGGGCCAGGGGCACGCGGACGTCGCCTTCCCCCTGCGGGCCAGCCTCGGCGAGGTCGAATGGATGCTCGGCCGCCACGCGACCGCGCTCGACCCGCACGCCCGCACCGTCACCGACGACACGGGCGCCGTCCACGCGTTCGACGGGCTCGTGATCGCGACCGGACTGCGGCCGAAGCCGCTGCCGATCGACTCGCACGGCCTCGGCGGCATCCACCGCCTGCGCACGGTCGACGACGCGGTCGGCCTGCGGGACGCCCTACGGCCGGGCGCGAACGTCGTCATCCTCGGCTCGGGCTTCATCGGGTGCGAGATCGCCGCGACGGCGGCGAAGCGCGGCTGCCGGGTGTCGATCGTCTCGCAGAGCGCGATCCCGCTCGAGCGCGCGGTGGGCCCGCTGCTCGGCGCCGAGGTGCTGCGCCGGCATCAGGCGAACGGGGTGACCTTCTTCCCCCGCGCCTCGCTGTTCTCGCTCGTCGGAGACCCCGACGTCGAGCGGGTCGTGCTCGACACCGGCGTGATGCTCGAGTGCGATGTGCTCGTCGTCGCAGTGGGCAGCGATCCGAACACGGAGTGGCTGACCGGTTCGGGGCTCGACGTCGCCGACGGCGTGCTCGTGAACGGCGCCCTGCAGGCGATCACGACGGAGGCCGCCGCCCTGCCGCACGTGCTCGCCGCGGGCGATGTGGCGCGCTACGCCAACCCGCTGTTCGACGAGGTGCCCCGCCGCGTCGAGCACTGGAACCTGCCCACCGAGACCGGCAAGCGGGCGGGCCAGGTTCTCGCGGCGCAGCTCGCGGGCGATCCCGCGGTCGCGGCCGAGGTCGCAACGCGGCCGTTCGCCCCGCTGCCCTCGTTCTGGAGCGACCAGTACGACATGCACCTGCTCGCCTTCGGCATGACCTATCTCGCCGACCGCAGCGAGCTCGTCGCCGGCGCGCTCGACGACGAGGGGGTCGTGGAGTACTTCCGGGGCGATCAGCTCGTCGGGGTGTGCGGGCTCGGGATGCGCTCGGTCGTGCAGTCGTACCGGTCGCGGTTCGCGGCCTCGGCGGCGCCCGCAGGAACGGCACCGGCGGCATCCGCACCGTCCGCCTCTCCGGCCGCTAGCGCCCCGGCCCCCTAGCCCGCTCCGGCCGGGCCGATCGACGCGCGCCACAGCCGCCGCAGCTCGGCCTCGTCGGGCAGCGCGGTCGGGCGCAGCACCTCGTCGTCGGCGACGAAGTAGAAGACCGCGTCGACACTCTCGAGGGGCAGGCCGCGCCAGCGCGCGTAGGCGAGCCGGTAGAGGGCGAGCTGCAGCTCCTTCGCCCGGCGGTCGTCGGCGTCGCGGGGGGCGCGCCCGGTCTTCCAGTCCACGATCTCGACGCGGTCGGCAGCGCCGTCCACCGCGTAGACGGCGTCGATCTTGCAGACGAGGATGCGCCCCTCCATGACGAGGTGCAGCTCGCGCTCCACGTCGAGCGGCGTGCGGTGGGCCCACGGCGAGGCCGCGAAGGTCTGCTGCAGCTGCTCGAGCCGCTCGCGCTCGACGGCCTCGCCGCCGCCCTCCTCGAGCGCGTCGAGGTCGAGGGTGAGCCCGTCGATCGCCTCGGCGGCGGTCGCGAGCCCGTAGGTCTGCTCGACCCAGCGGTGGAAGATCGTGCCGAGCCGGGTCGCCCGGTACGGCCGCTGCGGCAGCGGGCGGCGCAGCCGCTCGGCCGTCGCCTCCGGCTCGGTGACGAAGTCCTTCACGGCCGAGGCGGGCACCCGGGCCGGGATGCGCACGCGCCCCGCCCGACTCTCGCGCGCGGCGCGCTCGGCGAGCAGCAGGGTGATGTCGTCGTCCCAGACGCTGCCCCGGCTCGCGTCGGCAGCGCGCACGCGGTCGGCGCCGCGCAGCACGCGCACGCGACGGCTCGTCTTCGGGTCGGAGCCGAAGGGGTCGCCCGGCCACCACGCCTCATCGCCCTCGTCGACGACGAGCGGGTTCGTCTCGTTCTCGGGCGCCTCCGGGGGCGCCGGCGACAGGATGCCTCGCTCGAGCAGCGGCAGCAGGAACGGGCTCGGCCCCCGCGCCTTGGTCTGCCGCGACCAGAACGAGCCGGTCAGCAGCAGGCGATGGCGGGCGCGCGTGACGGCGACGTAGGCGAGCCGGCGCTCCTCCTTCTCGAGGTGCACCCCGACCGCGGCCGTGAAGTCGTCGCGCCGCTCGAGCAGCTCCTTGCGCGTCTCCGCGCCGCGCCAGTCGAAGTGCGGCAGCTCGTCGGCATCGCCGCGCAGCGGATACGGCAGCACCCCGAGGCTGAGCCAGCCGGTGGTGCCGCCGAGCGGCTTCGACGGCAGCTCGTCGGCGACGACGCGCGGAACGACGACGTGATCCCACTCGAGCCCCTTCGAGCCGTGCACGGTGAGCACCTGCACGGTGCCGGGCTCGGGCTCCTCGCTGCGGGGCGAGAGGTTGTCGCGCCACTCGGCCTCGCGCAGCCAGCCGAGGAACCCCGCGAGCGTCGCCTGCTCGGCGAGCCCGAGGTAGCCGTCGAGCGCGTCGAGGAACGCCTCGCGCGGGGCCTCGCGCAGCACGCGGGCTGGGTTGGCGACGACCTCGATGTCGAGCTGCAGCTCGTGCTCGACGGCCGCGACGAGGTCGGGCAGGGCGAGGGCCGTGCGGGTGCGCAGCCGGGCGAAGAGCGCCCCGGCCTCGCGCAGCCGCGCGCGGCCGGCCGCGCTGAAGCGCTCGAGCTGGCTGTGCCCCTCGCGCGCGGTGGCGACGAAGTCGAGCGCGTCGACGATCGACAGACCCTCGGAGGGGGCGACCGAGTCGCGCATGCGCGCGACGACCTCGTCGGAGAACCGCCGCTGCGAGAGGTCGCGCTCGCGCAGCCAGGAGGCGATGCCGCGCAGCCCCTCGAGGTCGGCGAGCCCGATGCGCCAGCGCGGCCCGGCGAGCAGCCGCACGAGCTCGGTGCCCGAGGAGGGGTCGGCGACGACGGAGAGCGCGCTGACGAGGTCGGCGATCTCGGGCTCCTCCAGCAGCCCGCCGATGCCGAGCACGTGCACCGGCACCTCGTGACGCCGCAGCGCCGCGAGGAACACCGGCTGCGTCGAGCGGTTGCGCATGAGCAGGGCGGCGCTCGGCCGTAGCGGGCGGCCCTCGGCGTCGACCGCGCCGGGGGCGGCGCCGATCGCGCCCTCGGCGAGCCGGGCCGCGAACCAGCGGGCGACCGCGTCGGCCTCGTCCTCGACGTGCTCGAGCCAGGCGAGGTCCACGGGATGCTCGCTCGCGGTCGGCCCGGCCGCGAGCCGCGCGACCGCGGCCCCGCCGACCACCCCGGCCCGCGCGCTGAGCGGCTCGACGAGCGCGTTCGCGACGTCGAGGATGCGCGTGCCGTTGCGCCACGAGGTGCTCAGGGAGTACCGGGCGACGCTGGGCGCCGTGCCGGCGGACGGTGTGCCGGCGGACGCGGCGCCGGCGGACCCTGCACCGGCGGACGCCGGCGGCGGAGCATCCCCCGCCCCGGACGGTTCGGCGGCGCCGACGGCGAAGCGCCGCGCGAAGTCGTCGAGGTTGGAGGCGCTCGCACCGCGCCAGCCGTAGATGGACTGGTGCGGGTCGCCGACGGCCATGACGGGCGTGCCGCCGAAGAGCGCGGAGAGCAGGCGCGTCTGGGCGACGTTCGTGTCCTGGTACTCGTCGAGCAGCACGACGCGGTACCGCTCGCGCAGCCCGTGCCCGACGCCGTCGTGGCGCTGCACGATCTCGAGCGCGAGCCCCACCTGGTCGGCGAACTCGACGAGTCCGTCGCGCTGCTTGAGCCGCTGGAACCGCTCGACGAGGTCGGCCACGGGCAGGCTCGCGCCGATCTCGGCCGCGAGCTTCTCGACGTCGGCGTAGGCCCCGCGGCCGCCGGGCGGCAGCTCGGCGAGCCCCGCCACCTCGCGGGCGAGAGCGCGCAGGTCGTCGAGGTCGGCGACGTGCTCGGCGAGTCCGTGCGCCAGGCCGAGCACGGCGCGGGTGATGCGGTCGACGGGCTTGTCGAGCGCGCCGAGCCGGTCGTCGGTGCTGCTCGTCACGATCTCGCGCGCGAGCTGCCACGCGCTCGCCTCGCCGAGCACGACGCCCTCCGGGTCGCGCCCGATGAGCACGGCGTGGTCGCGGTAGAGGGTGGAGGCGAAGGCGTTGTAGGTGCTCACCGCGGGCTGGGTGAAGGCGTCGACGAGCGGCGGCGCGCCGTCGCCCCGTGCCATCAGCGGGCTGCGACCGAGCGCGTCGAGCCGCGAGCGGATGCGGTGCGCGAGCTCGCCCGCGGCCTTTCGGGTGAAGGTGAGGCCGAGCACCTCGTCGGGCCGCACGAACTCGTTGGCGACGAGCCACAGCACGCGCGCGGCCATCGTCTCGGTCTTGCCCGAGCCGGCGCCGGCGACGACGAGGGCGGGTTCGAGGGGAGCCTCGATGACCGCGCGCTGCTCGGGCGTCGGGCGGTGCTGCCCGACGGCGTCGGCGATCGCGTCGGCGCTGATGCGGGGCATCCGCCCCGGGCGCGGCGGGATGCCCGCCCGCGCGCTCATCGCTCCCCCGTGATCGGCGGCACGCGGTGCAGCCGATGCCGCAGTGCCGCGAAGTCGAATCGCCCGATGGCGCGGGGGCCGGAGAGCTCCGCCACCGCGACGGCCGCCACGGCCTGCCGCAGCCGCAGTCGGAACGCCTCGAGCCCCTCCTCGTCGAGCACCGGCTGCGTCGCCTCGCGGTAGTTCTTGCCGCGCACGCCCTCGCGCACGAACAGCAGTCGAGCGCCCTCGGCGTGGTGCGGGCCGAGGGGGTCGAGCAGCTCGTCGAAGGCGCCGTCGGCGTAGGCGAGCTGGTACGCGCCGAGCTGCGCGTTGGCCTTCGCCCCGGCGTCGGTGACGGGGCGGCCGGTCTTCAAGTCGATGATGCGCACCCCGCCGTCGACGGAGCGCTCGATGCGGTCGACGCTGCCGCTCAGCCGGGCACGGTCGACGAGCACGGCGAAGCGCTCCTCCGCGGCGACGCGCTCGCGCCCCTCGATCGCGGCGTCACGCAGGTACTCGGCGACGCCCTCGGCGTAGCGGCGCGCGAGCCGGCGCTGCTGCGCGGCGAGCCAGGGCGACTCGAAGACGAGCTCGGCCCAGCGCGCCTCGATCGCGGCCCAGACCGCGTCGACGTCGGGATCGTCGAGGGTCTCCATCGCGCCGTGCACGATCGTGCCGATGCCCATGACGGCGCTCGTCTCCTCGGGGGCGATCCGGTCGAGGAACCAGTCCAGCGGCGAGGTCTCGATCGCCTCGAGCTTCGACGGCGAGAGGGTCACGTGCTCGTCGTCGGTGAAGAGCGGCGCCGTGGTCGAGGGCTCGAGCAGCCCCCACCACTCGTCGGGGCTCGCCCCGGCGACCCCCTCGTCGGCGAGCCGGCGCAGGGCGACGGCGGCCTCGGCGCGCGCCGTCTCGCTCGAGGCGGGGTCGGTGAGGATGCGCCGCAGCTGGCCGACGAGCCGCCGCAGCGAGCGGGGTCGGCCGCGCCGGGTCGAGCCGGCGGCCGGCTCTCCCGCGGCCTGGCTGACGTGCTCCCACAGCGCGCTCGGCTGCTCGTCCTCGCCCGCCGTCGCGGTGACGATGAGCTGGCGGCGCGCGCGGGAGGCGGCGAGCACGAACATGCGCAGCTCGTCGTCGAGCACGAGCCGGCGCTCGTCGAGGTCGGCGACGGGCAGCCCCCGCGCGACCCGGCTGAGCAGCGGGGCGCCGAGGAGGGTGCCGCGCACGCGCAGATTGGGCCAGACGCCCTCGGTGAGCCCGGCGACGACGACCACGTCGACTTCGAGCCCCGCGGCGGACGCGGGCGTGGTGATGAGCACCGACTCCTCGGTGCGGACGGGCTGCAGCAGGTCATCGGCGACGTCGCTGTCGAGCACGCGGGCGAGGAAGGTCTCGACGGTCGCCTCGGGCACGGTGTCGACGATGGTCGTCGCCGCGGTGAACACGGCGACGACGGCGTCGAGCGCGCGGTCGGCCTCGGCGGCGACGACGCCGCTGCCGGCGGAGGCCCGCGCCCACTCGGCGGCGAGCCGGGCGTCGTCCCACGCCGTCCAGAGCAGCTCGTCGACGGTCGACCCGGCCTCGTACGCGGCGCGGATGCGGGCGAGCGTGCGGGCCACGCGCGCGGCCCGCCGGGCGGTGCGGTGGTCGATCGTCTCGAGCCGGTCGGGGGCGGCGAGCGCCTCGACGAGCAGCTCGTCGGCGCCCCGGTCGCCCTCGCCGGCGAGCTCCTCGCCGCGCAGCGCGCGGCGCAGCCGGCGCAGGCCGATGCGGTCGAGGCCGCCGAGCGGCGAGAGCAGCAGCTCGGCCGCGGCCTCCGCGTCGAGCGGGGAGCGCCCGGTGCCGACGTCGACGAAGCGGATGAGCGCGCGGGCGGCGGGGTGCTCGCGCAGCGGTCGGCCGGCCGCGGTCGTGCGCACCGGCACCTCGGCCGCGGCGAGCGCGCGCGCGAGCAGCGGCACCTGCGCGCCCGTGCGCACGACGACCGCCATCGCCGACCACGGCACGCGATCGAGCAGGTGGCGCTCGCGCAGCAGGTCGGCGACGAGGGAGCGCTCGCGCGCCGGGCTCGGGGCAGCGACCGCGAGCAGCGCCCCCTCGGAGCGCACGAGTGCATCGGCCTCGCCGTGCGGATCGTCGAGCGGGTCGGCGCCGCGGCCGGGCACGGCCCGCCGCTGGCCGCCCGCGGCCGCCGTGCCGATGCGCGCGCTGAGCCCCGCGGTGAGCGCCCGCAGCGCGGGCCCCTGCCGGTGGGCGGTGCCGAGCACGAGGGTCGGGATGCGCGTCTCGAGCAGCGTGCCGAGCCGGGCCACGGCATCGGGTTCGGCGCCGCGGAAGGTGTTCGTGGCGACGTCGGGGTCGCCGAGCGCGATGACCGTCGCCCCGCGCGCGGCGAGCGCCGCGAGCAGCTCGAACCCGCTCGGCGTCGCATCGTGAGCGTCGTCGAGGATCACCAGCCGCGGCACGGCGGGCGCCCCCGGCGCCGGATCGCGCACGAGGCCGATCGCGGCGCGCACGAGCTCGGCCGGGTCGATCTGGTCGGCCCGGGCGCCGCCGAGCACGATGCGGTACTCGTCGACGAGGTCGGCGAGGGCCGCCCACGCGGGCTGGCCGTGCGCGCGGCCCTCCGACCGCAGCCGATCCGTGCTCCAGCCGTGCTCCGACACCCGGGCGATCGCGTCGCGCAGCTCGGTGCGGAACGCGCCGAGCGCCCGCACCTCCGGCCCGAGGTGATCGGGCCACGCCGGGCCCGTGCCGTCGAGCGCGTGGCCCGCCAGCAGTTCGGCGAGGTCGGCGTCCTGATCGGCGCCGGAGAGCAGGCGCGGGTCGGCCTGGCCGGTGAGCCGGGCATCCGCCGTGACGATCGCGTGGGCGTAGGAGGCGATCGACCGCGCGAGCGGCCCGGGCAGCACGGGCGCCGCGGCCTCGCCGCCCTGCGCGAGCCGCAGCGCGACCCGATCGCGCAGCACCGTCGCGCTGCGGCGCGAGGGCGTGAGCACGAGCACGCTCTCGGGCGGCCGCCCGTCGTCGAGGATCGCGGCGGCGACGAGCTCAAGCACCGTGCGGGTCTTGCCCGTGCCGGGAGCGCCGAGCACGACCGCGCCGGGCCCGCGCCGGGCACCCACCACCGCCTGCTGAGTCGCGTCGAGCGCGGGCGCGGCGAGCACCGCGGGGAGCGCGGCTGAGGGCACCGCGGGGAGCGCGGCGGCGGGCTCGGCGGGGGGCATGGCGATCACGGTACCGACGTGCGCCGACATCCCTCCGACGCCCGGCCGCAGCCGCCGCGCGAGCCCTCGATCCGCTCTCGGTGAACGCCGCGGATCGGCCTCCGGCGCCGGGGTACAGTGACACTCGTGGACATTCGCATCGGCATTCTCAACAGCCCCCGTGAGCTCTCCTTCGAGTCCTCGCAGCCCGCCGCCGAGATCGAGAAGGCGGTGGCCGCAGCCCTCGCCGACGGCTCCGTGCTCTCGCTCAGCGACGACAAGGGCAAGTCGTACATCGTGCCCGCCGCGGCCATCGGCTACGTCGAGATCGGCTCCGAGTCGGCGCGCCGCGTCGGCTTCGTCGGCTGACGCGGGCCGCACCGCCATGGAGCTGCTGTTCGTCACGGTCATCGGCGCGGCGCTCGGCCTCGCCGTGCGCTACATCGTGCCCGGTCGTGACACCCACGGGCTCCTCGTGACCACGATCGTCGGCGCCGCCGCCACCGCCACCACGTGGGTGCTGCTGCTGTGGCTCGGCCTGACCTTCGACGGCGGCTGGATCTGGGTCGCGAGCCTGATCATCGGCCCCGCCGTCGCCGCCGGCGTCGCCTGGATGCTGCACCGCCGCCGCGCGGACGCCGACGCCGCTCTGCTCCAGCGCCTCCTCGGCGCCCGCGACCGCGTCACGACCAGCTCGGCGACCGTCCACTAGAGCCGGATCGCCCCCGCGCCGGGAGCCGTGCTACAGCAGCGACGGCAGCGCGAACAGCGTCAGCACGCTCGCGATGATCGCGACGACGAGCAGCACGATCGAGCGGTCGCGATGCTTCACGATCGCGATCCAGGCGATGACGACGCCGACGACGGTGATGAGCAGCGCGGCCGCGTTGAGCAGCAGGAGCACGACGAACCCTCCGCTGCCGAGGATCGCGAGCAGCGGCGTGCTGATGACGCCGACGACGGCGCGCGCCGCGATCGACACGATGATCAGGATGAGCGCGGCGCGCCCCTGCGCGCTCTCGGGCTGCATCGGCCGGGGGCCGTCCCCTCCCCACGACATCAGGCGGTCAGCCCCAGCTTGTCCATGCGGCGCGTGTGCTCGGCGATGAGCTCGGTGAGCACGGGCTCGATCTGCTCCTCCTCGTCGCGGCCGTCGATCGTGACGGCGAGCGCCGAGCGGGCCTGCAGAATGGTGTCGCCGACCAGGCGGCGGCACCAGAGCGCGAGCCGGGAGGACAGCCGGGGGTTCGCCGCGATGGCGCGCTGCACGATGCGGTGCAGGGGGGCATCCAGCTCGCCGATGCGCAGCGCCTGCTCGACGCTCGCCCGCGCGTCCTTCGGCAGGCCGGCGGCGAGGCGCATCCAGAAGTCGGTGAGGAACCCGATCGTGACGTGGGCGCTCGCGACCTGCTCGTGCCAGTCGGCGCCCATCGTGCGGCGCTCGAACTCCTGCACGCCGTGCAGGTGCGGCTCCATGATCGACGAGCGGTCGAGCTTGCGGCGCTCCATCTCGGCGACGAGAGCCTCGTAGCGGCGCAGGGCCGTGCCGGCGACGACCGTGAGGGCGTCCTTATCGGCGATGCGGGGCGCGTTGGCGACCGCGTGGCTGAGCTGCTCGAAGAAGGTGAGGTGCAGCGCGGCGCAGTGCCCGAGGTACTGGTCGACGGGCGGCGTGAGGCGGTGCAGGTCGACCCGGGTGGCGGCCACGGCGGTGTCGCGCGGCGTCAGCGTGGGCGCTTTCACCCGCTGCGGGGACCGTCGGAACCATGCCACGGGCCTACTGTATGCGATGGATGCGCGGCCCTCCGGCGGCCGCTCGCGCGGGCCGCCCGCGCCTGCGGCCCCGCGGCGGCTAAACTGACGGGAATCCCATACCGCAGATAAGGCGAATCCTTCACGTGACTTTCACCGACCTGGGCATCGAGACCGATCTGGTCGATGCCCTCGCATCCCACGGCATCCTCTCGCCGTTCCCCATCCAAGAGCAGACGATCCCGCTCGCGCTGACCGGCCAGGACATCATCGGCCAGGCGAAGACCGGCACCGGCAAGACCTTCGGCTTCGGCCTGCCGCTCATCCAGCGGCTCGGCACCGACCCCGAGCCCGGCGTCAAGGCGCTCGTCGTCGTGCCGACGCGCGAGCTGTGCGTGCAGGTCACCGAAGACCTGGAGCTCGCCGCCAAGAACCGGCCGACGAAGATCGTCTCGATCTACGGCGGCAAGGCCTACGAGGGCCAGATCGAGCAGCTGAAGGCGGGCGCGCAGATCGTGGTCGGCACGCCCGGCCGGCTGCTCGACCTCGCCAGCCAGCGCCTGCTGAGCCTCGCCAACGTCGAGGTGATGGTGCTCGACGAGGCCGACAAGATGCTCGACCTGGGGTTCCTCAGCGACATCGAGCGGCTGTTCTCGCAGACGAAGCCGACGCGCCACACGATGCTGTTCTCGGCCACCATGCCGGGCCCGATCGTGGCCCTCGCGCGCCGCTTCATGACGCGCCCCATCCACATCCGCGCCACCGATCCCGACGAGGGCCTCACGCAGGCCAACATCGAGCACATCGTCTACCGGGCGCACGCGCTCGACAAGGACGAGGTCATCGGCCGCATCCTGCAGTCGGAGGGCCGCGGCAAGACCGTGATCTTCACGCGCACGAAGCGCGCGGCCGCGAAGATCGTCGAGGAGCTCACCGACCGCGGCTTCAGCGCCGGCGCCGTGCACGGCGACATGACGCAGGAGGCGCGCGAGCGCTCGATGGCGGCGTTCAAGGCCGGCAAGAAGGACATCCTCATCGCCACCGACGTGGCCGCCCGCGGCATCGACGTCAACGACGTCACCCACGTGATCAATCACACGGTGCCCGACGACCACGACGCCTACCTGCACCGCGTCGGCCGCACCGGCCGCGCGGGCAAGACCGGCATCGCGGTGACCTTCGTCGACTGGGCCGACATGCACAAGTGGGCGCTCATCAACAAGGCGCTCGAGATGAACATCCCCGAGCCCGTCGAGACCTACTCCTCCTCGCCGCACCTCTACACCGACCTCAACATCCCGGCCGGCATCAAGGGGCGCCTCAAGTCGACGCCCATCCCCAAGGTCGAGCGGGATGCCGCGCGCCCGCCGCGCGAGCGCACCCGCCGTGACGGTGCGGGCCGCAGCGGCGAGCGGTCGGGCGAGCGCTCGAGCGACCGCGGCGGCGAGCGCCGTGAGCGCGGAGCATCCACCGGCACCCCCTCGACCGACGGCACCGCCCCCGCCGCCGAGGGCGTCTCGACCGCGCCCCGTCGTCGTCGCCGTCGCCGCTCCGGCGGCTCGGGCGGCGCCGGTGCCGGCGGCCAGCAGAGCACGGCTCCCGCGGCCGACTGACTCCCGCGGAGCACCCGCTCCCGCACCTCGTCGTCGGCCCTCGGCGCATCGCGCGCCGGGGGCCGTCGTCGTCCCGCCGCCGACCGAGCCCGCTGCCGATCCCCCGCGCGTCGGGAATACTCGGAATCCTCAGGAGGTTCAGCCCGCTATGCCTCAGACTCCGCCCGCCCCGCACTCCCCCGCCGTCGACCTCTCCGGGCCGGAGCACAAGCGCAACATGGGCGTCATCCGCCTGCTGCTCGTCTCGGCCTTCGTCGTCATCCTCAACGAGACGCTCATGGGCAACGCGATCCCCCGCCTCATCGAGGATCTGGGCATCACCGCGACGGCCGCGCAGTGGCTGACGACCGCGTTCATGCTGACGCTCGCCGTCGTCATCCCCATCACCGGCTTCCTCATGCAGCGGTTCCCGACGCGCCCGATGTTCCTCGCGGCGATGAGCCTGTTCACGCTCGGCACCGTCATCGCCGCCGTCTCGCCCGGCTTCGAGCTGCTGCTCGTCGGCCGCGTCGTGCAGGCCAGCGGTACGGCGATCATGATGCCGCTGCTGTTCACCACCGTCTTCGCCCTCGTGCCGCCCGCCATCCGCGGCCGCGTCGTCGGCAACATCTCCATCGTCATCGCCGTGGCGCCGGCGCTCGGCCCGACCGTGTCCGGCGCGATCCTGCAGATCGCCGACTGGCGCTGGCTCTTCATCGTCATGGTGCCCTTCGCGATCGTCGCGCTCGCGCTCGGCGCCGCCCGCATCGTCAACGTGGGCGTCTACAAGCCCGGCCGGCTCGACGTGCTCTCGGTCGTCCTCTCCGCGCTCGGCTTCGGCGGCTTCGTCTACGGCCTCGCCCAGCTCGGCGAGGGCGGCGAGGGCGACGGCGGCAGCAGCATCCCGCTCATCGCCCTCATCGGCGGCGCCGCGATCATCGGCCTGTTCGTCTGGCGCCAGGTGCACCTCCAGCGCACCGACGCGGCCCTGCTCGACCTGCGCACCTTCGCCTCGCGGCAGTTCGCCCTGTCGATCGCGATCGTCACGATCGCCTCGATGGCCCTGTTCGGCGCCATCATCCTGCTGCCGCTCTACGTGCAGGAGGTGCTCGGCTACGACGCGCTCGCCGCGGGCCTCGCCATCCTGCCCGGGGCGCTCCTGCAGGGCATCCTCGCGCCGTTCATCGGCCGCCGCTACGACGCGGTCGGTCCGCGCGGCCTCGTGCCGCTCGGCTCGGTGCTGCTCATCGTGTCGCTCGCCGGCATGTCGATGTTCACCGAGGGCATGGCGCTGTGGCTCGTCACGGCCGCGCACATCGGCGTGAGCCTCGGCCTCGCGCTGCTGTTCACCCCGCTGCTCACCAACGGCCTCTCCTCGCTGCGGCCCGAGCTCAACGCGCACGGCAGCGCGATCGTCGGCACGATCCAGCAGGTGGCGGGGGCCGCGGGCATCGCCCTCTTCATCACCCTGTCGGCCGCCTTCGCCGGCCCCGCCGCCGAGGAGGGCGCCGCGATCACCGCGGAGGGCATCCGCGCCGCCTTCACCGTCGGCACCGGCATCGCGCTCATCACCCTGCCGCTCGTGCTCTTCGTGCGCCGCGTCACGGCGCCGAGCGCGGGCCCCGCGGCGGGTGCGGACTCGGACGCGGCGAGGGAGCAGCCGACGGCGCCGGTCGCGCACTAGCGCCCGGCCGCCCGCCGACGCGGCCCCTCGCGCCGGCAGGAGCGCGCGAGCGGCGCCCGGAGCAACCTAGTCGCGGACGGGCGCCGCGCCGCGCGTGCGCGCGATGAGGCGCTCGAGCGACTCGGGGCTCGTCGTGTTCTCGGCCAGCCGGTTCGGCTTGCCCTCGCCGTGGTAGTCGCTCGAGCCCGTCACAACGAGGTCGTAGCGCTGCGCCCACTTCTCGAGCAGTGCGCGGCCCTCCGGCGTGTTCTCGCGATGCCCGACCTCGAGCCCGGCGAGCCCCGCCTCGACCAGCTGCCGCAGCATGGGCTCGTCGATGACGGCCTCGCGCCCCCGGGTCGCCGGATGCGCGATGACGGGCGCCCCGCCCGCCTCGGCGATGAGCCGCACGCCGTCGAGCAGCGTCGGCGCCTCGTGCGGCAGGTAGTACCCGGCGCGGAAGTGCAGGATCGTCTCGAAGGCCTCGCTGCGCGTGCCGACGATGCCGCGGGCCACGAGCGCGTCGGCGATGTGCGGCCGGCCGATCGAGACGCCGCCCGACTGCGCCAGCACATCGCTCCAGGTCACGTCGTAGTCCTCGGCGATGCGCGTCACCATGCGCTCGGCGCGGTTGAGCCGGTCGTCGCGGATGCGCCCCGTCTCGGTCAGCAGCCGCTGGTCGTGCGGATCGAAGAGGTAGCCGAGCACGTGCACGCTGCGCCACTCGTGCCGCGTCGACAGCTCCATGCCGCGGATGATCTGCAGGCCCGTGCCGCGCGCCGCCGTGAGCGCCTCGTCCCAGCCCGCCGTCGAGTCGTGGTCGGTGATGGCCATGGTGTCGAGGCCCGCGGCGACCGCCGCGCGGACGAGCTGCGTCGGGGTCTCCGTGCCGTCGGAGACGCTGCTGTGGCAGTGCAGGTCGATGGCGGGCGCGGTCATGCCGTCAGCCTAGAGGCGAGGGGCTGGATGCCCGGCGCGGGCCGGCAGCGGCATCTACCCGCACGATCGCGCCGACGGCGCGACCCGAAGCCGGGCCTCGGCCCCCGGGAGGCGACCGGCGCCCGTCGAGGGGACCGCCCGACGGGCACGCGGCCAGGAGCTCAGGGTACGGAGCGCTGCCTGGGCATCGCCCCGCGTCGGCTGCACTCGCAGGGCATGCGCGCACCGGAGCCATAGGGCCGCGCTTGTAGGCTCGCCGGGTCATGGTTATCGTCCGAGTGCTCGCCGCCGCCGTGCTCGTGGCCATCGGTCTCGTGCTGCTGGTGCTGGCCTGGCCGAGCCTGTTCGACCTGGCCGGGGCGCCGATCGTGGCGCAGGTCGTGGCGCTGCGCGGCCTCACCTCGGTCATCGCGGTGCTCGGCGCGCTCGTCTTCGCCATCGTCGCCATCCTGTGGCGCGGCGGACGGCGGTTCTTCGCCTCGCTCGCCGTCATGGCGCTCGCGTTCACCGCCGTCAACGCCGCCGTGCTCGCGAGCCGCGGCTTCGGCAATGACGTGTCTCCCTCTCCGGTCGAGGGTGAGATCACTGTGCTCTCGTGGAACACGCTCGGGGACGCTCCCGGCGCCGACGGGATCGCCCGTCTGGTCGCAGAGAAGCAGGCCGACATCGTCGTCCTGCCCGAGACGAGCGCGGAGACTGCGGAGTCTGCGGCAGTCCAGCTGCGCGAGTCGGGCCGCCCCATGTGGGTGTACACGGTCGCCTTCGACCAGATCGCGAAAGCTCGCTCGACGAGCGTGCTGGTCTCGGCGGCGATCGGCGAGTACGAGATCGATCGCACGGTCGGGAACACTGCCGTGCTTCCGAGTGTCGTGCTCCGGCCACTCGGCCACGATGGACCGACGGTCATCGGCGTACATCCCGTCTCACCCGTCCCGGCTGAACTTCCCCGCTGGCGAGAGGATCTCGCGTGGCTGGATGACCGGTGCCAGGGCGAGCGGGTCATCATGGCAGGCGACTTCAATGCGACTGTCGACCACTTCACGGCGACGCCGGGGGGACCTGCTCTGGGGGCCTGCGTCGATGCCGCGGTCGTCGCCGGCAGCGGAGCGGTGGGGACATGGCCGACGTCGCTCCCGCCGATCCTCGGCGCGCCGATCAATCACGTTGTCACCACTCCTGACATCGCGGTGCTCGACTTTGATGTGATCACGACGCGCGATGACGCAGGCAGCGACCACCGGCCCGTGGTCGCGCGGGTCGTCCTCTAGGCGGGCGTCGGCCGGGCATCCCGCCCCGCCCCCTGCGCGCGGCACGGCGGAGTGCGAGGATGGAGGGCATGGCTGACACGACCGATGCAGATCTGACGAGCGCCGACACGACCGGCGCCGCCGCCCCCACCACCGAGACGGACGCCCCCGCGGTGACCGACGCGAAGGACGCCCCCCGCGCGACGGCGAACCGCTCGACGACCCCCGGCTCGGACGCCTTCAAGACCTACATCTCGCAGGGCTGGGCCGAGCGCCCCTCCCGCGGCGGCGCCGCCCGCCCGCAGGCCGCCCTCGCCGCCGAGCGCCGCGCCGCCCTCTCGGCCCTGTTCCCGGATGCTCGGCTCGTGATCCCCGCCGGCCCCGCCAAGCAGCGCTCCAACGACACCGACTACCCGTACCGCGCGCACTCCGCCTTCGCCCACCTCACCGGCTGGGGCAGCGACACCGTGCCCGGCAGCGTGCTCGTCATGACCCCCGGCGCCGCGGGCGGGCACGACGCCGTGCTGTTCTTCCGCGAGGCCGCCGGCCGCGACTCGGACGAGTTCTACGCGAACCCCGAGATCGGCGAGTTCTGGACGGGCGCGCGCCCCTCGGCCGACGAGGTCGCTGCCGACCTCGCGATCCTGACGCGGGGCCTCGGCGAGCTGGATGCCGCACTCGACGCCGCGGGCGAGACCGAGACGGTGCTCGTGCGCGAGGCCGACCCCGCGCTCACCGCCCGCATCGACGCCCAGCGGCTCAGCGTCGCCACCCCGGAGGGCGCCGACCTGCCCGCGACCGCCGTGGTCGACACCGCGCGCGACGCCCAGCTCGCGCGCGACGCGAGCGAGCTGCGACTCGTCAAGGACTCCTGGGAGCTCGAGCAGATGCGCCTCGCCGTCGAGGCGACCGCGCAGGGCTTCGACGACGTCGTCGCCGACCTCGCCGCGATCGTCGAGCACCCCCGCGGCGAGCGCCTCGTCGAGGGCACCTTCAACCGCCGCGCCCGCGCTGAGGGCAACACCGTCGGCTACGACACGATCGCGGCGAGCGGCCCGCACGCCTGCATCCTGCACTGGACCCGCAACGACGGCCCCGTGCTGCCGGGCGACCTCATCCTCATCGACGCGGGCGTCGAGCTCGACAGCTACTACACCGCCGACATCACCCGCACGCTGCCGGTGAGCGGCACCTTCACCGAGGTGCAGCGCCGGGTGTACGAGGCCGTGCGCGAGGCGGCCGACGCGGCCTTCGCGATCGTGCGGCCGGGCATCCGGTTCCGCGAGATCCACGCCGCCGCCATGGAGGTCATCGCCGCCCGCACCGCCGAGTGGGGGCTGCTGCCGGTGAGCGCCGAGGAGAGCCTGAAGCCCGAGGCTGGCTACCACCGCCGGTACATGGTGCACGGCACCTCGCACCACCTCGGGATCGACGTGCACGACTGCGCGCAGGCCCGCCGCGATCTCTACATCGACGGCGTGCTGGAGGAGGGCATGGTCTTCACGATCGAGCCGGGCCTGTACTTCCAGCCCGACGACCTCACCGTGCCCGAGGAGTACCGGGGCATCGGCGTGCGCATCGAGGACGACATCGTCGTCACGACCGACGGCGCCGAGAACCTGTCGGCGGGCATCCCGCGCACGGCGGACGAGGTCGAGGCCTGGATCGCGCGAGGGCGCGGCTGAGCTCAGCCCTCGTCGTCGTCGCGGTTCTCGCGGATGTACCGCACGGCCTGCCAGATGAGCACGCCCACGGTCGTGAGCGCCATGAGGCCGAAGATCGGCCCGGCCGCCGCGGCGGTGCCGGGGTCGGTCGGGATGGGGAGGGCGACGATCACGCGGTCAGGCTATCGCGGCGGGGTCGGGTCGCCGGGGGTGCCGTCGTCGCGGTTGTCGGCCTCGGGTGCCGCGGGCTCGTCGTCGTCGACGGTCGCCTCGGCGGCGGGCTCCTCGTCCGCGGGCTCCTCGTCCGCGGCGGGCTCCGCGTCGGCGAAGTCCTCCGGCCGCGGGAAGTCGTCGTCATCGTCCCAGCGCACGGTGAGCATCTCGGCGGCGCCCGTCGTCAGCTCGATGAGGTCGCGCAGCAGCTGCTCGGGGTCGGTCGCCCGCAGCAGCCTCACCTGGTCGAGCGGACCGAGCGGGGCGATGCCCGCCAGCTGCCAGAGGGCGTCGTGGGGGTCGTCAGCGAGCTCGATGTCGGCGCCCCACTGCTGCTCGACGAACTCGCTCGCCTGGGCGAGCGTGCGCCGCACGAGATGCTCGGCCTCGACGAACAGCGGTCGCAGCTCCTCGCGCCATTCGAGGTCGGGCACCTCGCGCACCTCGGCGCGCGGGTAGGGGTCGTCGGGCAGCCAGTCGACGACCTCGATGCGCCTGCCGCCCTGGGCGATGAGGCCGATGAAGCCCTCGCTCGCCTCCATCTGGCTGATCTCGGCGATGGTGCCGATGGGGAACCGGTGCTCGCCGCCGCCGACCTCGCTGCCGCGCTCGATGAGCACGATGCCGAAGCGGGAGGGGTCGTCCTGCAGCACCGCCGAGAGCATGACGATGTAGCGCTCCTCGAAGATGCGCAGGGCGGTCGGCATCGCCGGGAACAGCACGGATCCGAGCGGGAACATCGGCATCTCGGTCATGCGGGCAACCCTGGCACCGTTACCTGGGGATGCTCGGAGCCGACGCCGCGCTCCGAGCCGGGCATCCCGCACCGCAGGACGGCGCGGCACCCTTGAGGGGTGCCGCGCCGCGCGATCCTGCTCCCGGTCGGGAGGGATCAGGTGAAGAGGCTGACTCCGCCGGGACCGACGAGCAGCCCGACGACGATGAGCACGATGCCCCACAGGAGCTGTCGACGCACGAGGGCGACGATGCCCGCGATGACGAGGACGACGGCGATGATCCAGAGCAGTGTTGCCATGGTCTTCTCGATTCCAGGCCGGCGCGGCTTCCGCACGGGGGTGTTCGGGTCGTCTGCCCGGCCTGGGGCTCAGGTTAGACCCGCGCGGGTAACCGCGTCACGGGGTTGCGGGCGGGTGTCGTAAAGGGATAAGGCGGCGATCAGGGGCGCTGCAGGCTGAGCCAGCGCTCCTCGACGGCGAAGCCGAGGGCCCGCACCATGCCGAGGCTGCCGGAGTTCTGCGCTGCTCCCCCGGTGGCGAAGGTGCGCACGCCGTCGGCGGCGAGGGCGAGGATCCATGCGGCGACGACGCCCTTCGCGATGCCCTGCCCGCGGTGGTCGCGCGCGACGGAGACGAAGTCGTGGTCGCCGAGGCGCTCGCCGTGCTCGTAGGTCTCGCGGCCGACCGAGACGGCGACGAGGACGCCGTCGGGCGTGCGGGCGCCGAACGCGCGCAGGCCGCGGCGCGGCCATTCGTGCACCTCGTCGAGCTCGGGCGCGTGGTGCGCCGTCGCCGGCGTGTAGGGGTAGTCGGGCGTGGTCTGCCGTTCGAGGGCGACGATGTCGGCGGCGTCAGCGCCGGCTGAGCTTCCGGCGGCGGAGACCCCGCTCGCGGAGGGGTCGAGCTCGACGATGCGGACCCCGGCGGAACGGGCTTCCCGAACCGCGGTCTGCAGACGCCGCTCACCGGCCGCGTCGTGCCCCGCAGTGAGCCGCAGCCGCGCGCCCCACGATTCGCCGACGACGACGAAGCCGGCCCGCAGCAGACCGGGCAGGTCGGGGTCGTCGTCTTGCAGCACGTGGGTTTCGAGGAGCACGGAATCGAGCATAGGTCGAACCGCCGACATCGGAGTAGACCGCCCCGTCCACGGCGTCACGGTGCGTCATGCGGTTCCGCCGGGTCGCGGCGGGGGCGCGGGTGCGCGCCTTCGCCGGTCCCCCGCAAAGCGCACTCAGGCGATCGGGAGTTCGACACGGATCGTGACGATCTCGAACGGGCGCAGGGAGAGACGGATGCCGTCGTTCGAGTCGAACGCATCCTGACGGTCGCCGCGCGCCCGCTCGAGAAGATCGACGCATCGCGCGGCCGCCCACGGCATGACGAGCTCGAGCTCTGCGGTCGCTCGCGCTCCCGCTGCCTCGTAGAGCCGCACGATGAGATCACCCGAGCCGTCGTCGGCGAGCTTCACCGTCTCGATGACCGCCGTCGGCGACTCGAGCGAGACGAGTGCGTCGATCGGTCGGGCGCCGAGCACGGGGCGCGCCGGATAGGCGCGCCGGTATCCCTCCCGAACCGCGTCCATGATCGAGCGGGTGGGCCGCAGGGAAAGGGCGAAGTCGTGCTCGCCGCGATCGGTGTGCGGGTCGGGGAACTCGGGTGCGCGCAGCAGGGAGGCCCGCATCATCGTGCCGACGCCGCGCCCCTCGTGCTCGAGCCGCGTGATGTCCCAGCCGTAGGCGCTCGCGTTGGCGATCGCGACACCCGCCCCCGGCTCTTCGACGTGCACCCATCGGTGGGCCACCGTCTCGAACCGCGCGGCATCCCACGAGGTGTTGCCGTGGGTCGGTCGGTGGACGTGGCCGAAGAGCGTCTCCGCGGAGGCGCGATCGGCGAGCACGGCCACGGGGAGGGCGAGCTTCAGGAGGGTCTGCGACTCCCGCCAGTCCACGTGCACGTCGAGATCGAGCGCGCCGCCGTCGTCGCTCAGCGCCCAGCGGATCGTCGCGGTGGAGTCGCCGAACCGGCGACGGACCACGACGCATCCGCCCTCGTCGATCTCGACGTGCGCGTCGCCCTCGTCCTCCCGGCGCGTGCGGCGATAGTGCTCATCGATATCCCAGGCGTCCCACTGCGTCGGCCGGTCGCGGAAGAGTTGCAGCTCGCCCGCCGGGTGTCCCGGCACGATGAGCTCGAGCCCGGAATCCCGATCCACGAGCGACGAGACGCGACCGTGCGCATCGACGACCGCTCGCAACCGATCGCTCTCGAGAATGAACCCGTGCTCGCTGGATGCCGCTGAGCGATGAACCGGCGGCGAGGCGGGAGCGATCGCGAGGGCAGCAGGCGCGACGGGCGAGGCCTGAGCCTCCAGCTCTGCGTCGCCCTCCCCTGCGAGTGCCGCGAGCGCCCGTTCGATGAGCGAATCGAGAACACGCTCGACCTCGCGGTACCGCTCCTCCGCCTCCTCGTGCACCCACGCGATCGACGTGCCGGGCAGGATGTCGTGGAACTGCTGCAGCAGCACGGTGCGCCACGCTTCGTCGAGCTCGCGCTGCGGATACTCGGCCCCCGCACGAACGGTCGCCGTCGCGCACCACAGCTCGGCCTCGTGCAGGAGGCGCTCGCTGCGACGATTGCCCTGCTTCGTCTGCGCTTGGGAGGTGAACACGCCCCGGTGGAGTTCGAGGTAGAGCTCGCCCGACCAGACGGGCGGGCGCGCGAACTCGCTCCGTGCCTCCTCGAAGAACCGCGCGGGGCCTGCGAATTCGACGCGCGGGGACCCCTCGAGGTCGCCCTTGCGGCGCCCTGTCGCGAGCATCTCGCGCGTCGGCCCGCCGCCTCCGTCGCCCCAGCCGAACGGCACGATCGAGCTCGACCCGGTCGCCTTCTCGGCGTACTGGCGCTCGGCCTTCTCGAGGTCGGCGGCCCCGAGATCGCTCATGTAGCTGTCGACGGGCGGGAAGTGGGTGAGGATGCGCGAGCCGTCGATGCCCTCCCACGCGAAGGTGTGATGAGGCATCCGGTTGGTGTCGCTCCACGACATCTTCTGCGTGAGGAACGCCGTGGCTCCGACGCCCCGGAAGATCTGCGGCAGCGCGCCCGAGAACCCGAAGGAGTCGGGCAGCCACACGATGTCGCTCTCGACGCCGAAGGCATCGCGGAAGTACCGCTGGCCGAGGAGGAACTGCCGCACCATCGACTCGCCGCCGATCATCGTCGCGTCGGACTCGACCCACATACCGCCGACGGGCACGATGCGGCCGACTGCGACGGCCGCGCGCACGCGCTCGAACAGCTCCGGGTACTGCTCCTCGATCCACGCGTACTGCTGGGCCGACGACGCGGCGAAGACGAGCTCCGGATCCCGGTCGACGAGGTCGAGCACGTTGGAGATCGTGCGCGCGAACTTGCGCACGGTCTCGCGGGTCGGCCACAGCCACGCCGAATCGATGTGCGCGTGCCCCACGGCGATCGCGCGATGGGCGCTCGCGTGGGCGGGCTGAGCGAGCTGGTCGGCGAGGATGCGGCGCGCGCGAACCGCCCCCGCCGCAGCGTCGGTCGGGTCGATCGTGTCGACGACCCGAGAGAGCGCCTCGATGATGCGATGCCGACGCGGCTGCGACTCGGACAGGTGCTGTGCGAGGTCCCACAGCGTCGTCGCGTCGTACCAGAGCTCGACCACTTCCGGGTCGCGCACGACCGCGTCGAAGCGCCGCGCCGAGTAGAGCAGCGCATCCCCCGCCGTCGCCCGATGCCCGAGCGTCGTCGAACGGAAGCTGAAGTCGTCGGCGATGTTGGGGTTGGCGGCCGCCTCGATGTAGACCTCGATCGAGCCCGTTCCGCGCGCGAGCGGGACATGGCGGTTGAGCGGCTCGAGACCCTTGATCATGCGTCCGCTCGCGTCGTAGGCGATGCCCTCCGCCTGGAAGCCCGGGAGTCGCGAGGAGTAACCGAGGTCCACCTCGAGCTCCAACTCGCCATCCTCCCCCGCCCAGTCGCCGGGCAGCTCGCCCGTGACCCGGAACCAGACGGTGTCCCAGGCGCGGCCCCAGGCCGAGCCGGCGACGAAGGGTTCGAACCGCTGGTGAACCGCGTGCGCGAAGGGGACCGGCTCGCCGCCGACGACCCAGTGCTCCACGGTCAGCGGGCGGCGCGCGCGCACGCGCTGCGGCTCGAGCACATCGCGGAGGAACCTGTCGATGCGGGCCTCGGTGGTGCGGGTGGTGTCGTGCACGGAACTTCCTTTCGCGGTCGGACGTCAGCCCTTGACCGAGCCGGCCAAGGCGAAGGATCCGCCGATGAGTCGCGAGGCGACGATGTACAGGACGATGACCGGGATCGAGTACAGCATCGAGAACGCCGCCAGCTGGCCGTAGGCGATCGAGCCGAACTGCCCGAAGAAGGTGTAGATGCTGGTGGCGGCCGGTTGCTTCTCGGGCGAGTACAGCAGGACGAACGGCACGAAGAAGTTGCCCCACGCCTGGAGGAACACGAAGACGAACACCACGGCGATGCCCGGCCGCATGAGGGGCACGACCACCGTGCGCAGAGCGCGCATGGCGGATGCTCCATCGATCCAGGCGGCCTCCTCGAGGCTCACCGGCACGGAGTCCATGAAGTTCTTCGTCATGAAGACCGCCATCGGCAGCGACGACGCGGTGAGGAAGAGGATCGTGCCGATCATCGAGTCGAGGAGGCCGAAGAAGACGAAGAGGCTGTAGACGGGCACCATGATCGCGGTGATCGGCAGGCAGGTGCCGAACAGCACGCCGTACATGAATCCGCGGTGGAAGCGCGACCGGTAGCGCGACAGCGGGTACGCCGCGAGCAGTGCGGCGAGGACGGTGATCGTCGCCGTCGCGGTCGAGAGCAGCAGACTGTTCCCCAGGGGGATGAACGTCGTCTGCGGCGTGAGTACGGCTTCGAAGTTCTCGAACGAGACCTGCTCGGGTACGCGCGTCTGGTAGGTCGCCGAGGGGTCAAAGGCGGCGAGGACGAGCCACGCGAGGGGCACGAGGAAGGCGACGACGACCACCGAGAGGGAGATCGTCGCGAGGATGCGGGACGCCGAGCGACGCGGCGCGGCGACGCTCACGGGGCGGCCCGCGACCGCGACGACGGGAGCGGCGCGCGTGCCGGGATCGACGCTCATCGGTCCGCCTCCGCGGAGCGCAGGACGCGGATGTAGACGATGGAGAAGATGCCCCCGATGACCAGCATGACGGTCGCGATGGCCGTACCGAAAGCGACGGCGCCGAACCGGAAGGCCTCCTGGTAGGCGAAGACGGGGAGCGTCGCGCTCGCATTGCCAGGGCCGCCCGCCGTCATCACGTAGATCAGGGTGAAGACCGAGAGCGTCTGCAGCGTGACGAGCATGAGGTTCGTCGCGATCGTGCCGCGCAGCAGCGGGATCGTCACTCTGGTCAGCCGCTGCCACCCGTTCGCGCCGTCGATCTGCGCGGCCTCCGTCAGCTCCGGGGGAACCTCCGCGAGCGCCGCGCGGTAGACGAGCATCGAGAACGCGCACCCTCGCCACACGTTCGCCAGGATGATCGTCATCAGCGGGAGGGTGAAGAGCCAGTTGCCCCCCTCCAGGCCGATCAGGGCGAGGATCTGGTTGAGCGTGCCCTCTCTGCTGAAGAAGGCGTACGCGACGAAGGCCGCGACGATCTCGGGGAGCACCCACGCGAGGATGACGACGCCGCCTGCCATCGTCGCGACGCGCTTGTCGGTCCGCGTCATGGCGAAGGCGATCAGGAAGCCGAGCACGTTCTGCCCGATCACGGCTGACACCACGGTGAAGACCACTGTGAGCCACAGCGAGAGCGGGAAGTCGGGATCGGCGAGCAGCCGCTCGTAGTTGGCGAGGCCGACCCACTCGGGCGAGGTGGCGGAGGCGCCCGTGAGCGTCGTGTCGGTGAAGGATCCGACGATCGACCACACGATGGGCCCGAGCAGGAACACCGCGAGCAGGACGAGGGCGGGGAGGAGGGGCCCGGTGCGGGCCGCCGATGCTGCTGCTCGGCGGCCCGCGCTCGGCCCGCGTCGCCGCGAGCCGGTGATCACGGTCACTTCTCGATCACGCCGTCCGCGCCGACGATCGACTCGACCTCCTGGTCGTAGGCGGCAGCGGCTTCCTCCGGCGTCGCCTGCCCGGTGATGACCGCCTCCGTCGCGTTCTGCACGGCGGCGGAGATCTGGTTGTACTCGGGCGTGGCGGGCCGGAAGTTGGTGACCTCGACGAGCTCGGTCACGTCACCCACGAAGGGGTTCGACTCCAGGTAGCTCGACTCGGCCGCGACATCGGCGCGGACGGCGATCTGCGAGTTCTCCGTGACATAGGACAGCGAGTTGTCGAAGTCGAGCGCCATCGTGAGGAACTCGAATGCGAGGTCGGGCATGTCGCTCTGCGCGCCGACCGCGAGGGTCCATCCCCCCGACATGCTCACGCCGTCGGCGTCGCCGTCCTGCGTCGGGAACGCGGTCGCGCCCATCTGCTCGGCGTACTCGGGCCACTCGTACGATCCGCCCTCGACCCAGAACGAGGGCGTGTAGGAGCCCTCAATCGTCGCCCCGAGCCTGCCTTCGGGGAAGAGCTCGCCGAAGACGGACTGCCAGACGTTGGGGTCGAGCGCCTGATCGGCGGGGAGCGCGTATCCCTCGTCGTAGACGGTGTCGATGAACGCGAGCGAGTCGATGAAGCCCTGCGAGCCGACGACCCACTTGCTCGACTCCGAGTCGAAGAGCGCGTCGCCACCGAGCTCGGTGCCGTAGAGGAGCTGGTAGAAGCCCTGCATGTTCGACCCCTCCCCCGTCCCCGTGCCGGCGTAGATCATGAACGGCACGGCCTCGGGGTCGGATTCCTGCACAGCGGCGGCCATCTCGAGCACGTCATCCCAGGTCTCGGGGTTCCACGGCGTGGCGATTCCGGCAGCCTCGAGGACGGGGATGCTGTACCAGAGCGCGCGGGTGTCCGTGCCGAGCGAGACCGCGTACGTGCTGCCATCCGTACCGACCCCGGCTTGCTTCGCCGCGTCGCTGAACTGGTCCCAGTCGTCCCACTCCGCGACGTAGTCGTCGAGCGGCAGGAGGTAGCCCGCCTCGGCGTCGGCGCGCACGGTGGTCGTGTCCTGGTAGAAGACGTCGGGCGCCGTGTCAGCGGATCGGTGGGAGAGCGCGAGTCGGGTCTTGTAGTCCTCATCGCTCGCGGAGACGGGCTGGAGGTCGACCGTCACGTCGGGGTACTCGTCCTCGAACTGCGTCTTCACGGATTGGAAGAGCGTGTCGAGCGCCGTGAACGCGTCCGTGCGGATGTAGCTCACGGTGAGGGTCTCACCGTCGGCCTCCTCGCCGGCGGCACTGCAGCCGACGACTCCCAGGAGGGCTCCGATGGCGACGGCCGCCCCGGCCGTCGTGAGGGTAGTGCGCCGCATGCTGTGCTCCTTTGCTCCGCCGGTGCGCGGGACTTCGTCGTCCCGTGCGAGGAGTCGACCCCTGGTCGCCCCCCGGGGGTAAGTAAATCGAATGGACTAAACCCCGTCAAGGGGTCGATGCCGGAAGGAGCAGCGATTGCGTACGAGGAGAGAGCCCCCGCTCCAGGACGAGCGACGCCGCGCCGATCGCGACGACGTCCTGACCCGCGCCGGAGCCGACTACGCCGATCGGGTGGATGCTGCGGGCCGCGCGCATGCGATCGAGCTCCGCCGGCACGATCGTGAGGAACCGCTCGTCCACGCGATGCCAGAACGGGCCGCCCAGGATGACGCGGTCGACGTCGAGCAGGTTCGCGATCACGGCGAGCGCTCGGGCGATGCGGACGGCGCAGCGATCGATGACCTCGAGCGCCCCGGCCTCGCCCCGTCGAGCGGCGTCGCTCAGTCGGCTGAAGGCGGCGTCGATGCGGACGGTGTCCCACTCCTCGCCCGGGGCGGGACCGTCGACGAGGTGGGCGGCCTCCCGCACCATGGCCTCGGGCGTGCACGTGACGGCGACGCATCCGCGATTGCCGCACCAGCACTCCGGCCCGGCCGGGTCGACCACGATGTGCCCGATCTCACCCGAGTTGTCGAGACTGCCGCGGATGATCTCGTCATCGATCACGAGCCCCGCCCCCACGCCCGTTCCGAGATACAGGAAGACGAAGGAGCCCGGGTGGGCGGCGGCTCCGCCCGTCCAGATCTCGGCCACCGCAGCAGCGGTGACGTCCTTGTCGAGGATCGTGGGCAGTCCGAGGCGCTCGGCGAGAGCATCCCGCAGCGGAACGCGGTGCCAGCCGTGCAGGTGCGGAGGGTCGACGAGCGTGCCCCCGAGTGGGTCGATCGGGCCGGGGGCGGCGATGCCCAGCCCGCTGATGCGGTCGCGGTCGACACCGCTGGTGGCGATGAGCCCGTCGAGCGACCGTGCGATCGCCTCGATCACCTCCGCCGGCTCCTGCCCCAGCGGCGTCGCGATGCGGTCGTGCGCCACGACCGAGCCCACGAGGTCGAGCATGACGGTCGTCGTGATCGTCGGATCGAGGTGCACTCCGAGGGCGTAGCGCCCAGCTGGATTGAGGCGCAGCATCGTGCGCGGCTTGCCCGGACCGCTGACCTCGCGGCCGGCCTCGGCGACGAGATCCGCGTCGAGGAGTCGCCGCACGATGTTCGAGATGGTCTGCGCCGAGAGGCCCGTCGCCTCGGCGAGCTGCACCCGACTCAGCCCTGCCGGGGCGCGGCGCACCGTATCGAGGATCACCGACTGGTTGAAGTCGGCCATCGCGGGGAGATTCGTGCCCCGACGATGCGCTCCCTCGACGCGCGTCACTGACGTGCCGTCGCTGCGCCGCTCATGGTTGCACGATAGCGCGCGCGGACATCGCCGTCGGCTACCGTCATCGCATGACTCGTGCACGCCGCTTCCCGCGCGGGTTCGGCGTCGCCATGGCCGTGGGCGTCGGCCTCGTCATCACCGGCGTCATCCTCGTCCTGCGCCAGCCCGAGACGTCGTTCGGCTGGTTCGCCTACGCCCCGTTGACCGCCGGCAGCGTGGCGCCCGTGAGCTTCTTCCTCGGCCCGTTCGGCATCGCAGGCACCGTCGCGATCGGTCTCGGCATCGGCCTGGCCGCGTTCGCCAGCGGCTGGATGCTCGCCCGCCGCCGCCCGTCACGCGACCCCGACCGACCGGCCTCCGATTAGCGCCGCTGTGCCGGCAACACCGTCGGGCCGACGTTCTCGACGAGCCAGTCGTTCCAGATGCCGATCGTGCGCCAGCCCTCGCGCACGCGGTCGAGCGACTCGGGCCCGAACATCCAGGGCTCGACCGGGTGCACGCGGCGGATCGCGAGGTTGCGCAGACGCAGCAGGTCGATCTTGGGGTGGTCGACGGTGAAGCCGCGCGGAGCAGTGGTGAGAGCATCCTCGTCGAAGACCTCGAAGCCGGACTCGCCGACCTCCTCGATCGTCGCCTCGAGGTCGCCGACCAGGCGGTTGTCGTCGACGATCGCGCGGAACCGCTTGAGCTGGTCGGTCGCCGGCCGGTAGTAGCCGCCCGCGAGCATGAGCCCCGTCTGCGACAGCTGCAGGTACAGCGCGGTGCCGTCGGCGGGCGTCGTCACGAGCCCGAGGTGATCCTTGTAGGGGCGCTTGTCGGCGCTGAACCGCACGTCGCGGTACGGGCGGAAGATCTTGACCGGCCCGAACTCGGCGCCGAGCTGCTCGATGAGCGCATCGGCGGGTGCGCGCACGGCCTCGTCGTAGCGGCGCTTGTTCGCCAGCCACCACTCCTTGGTGTTGTGCTGCTCGAGCTCGGCGTAGAGGGCGGGCGCGTCGGGGTCGAAGCCGGTGAAGGTCACAGGGGATGCTCGCTCTCGGTCGTCGCGGCGGCGCCGCCGTCCTCGGCGGGGGTCTCGGTGTCGAGCGCGCCGGCGGCGGTCAGCAGCGCGAGCTGCTCGCGCTCGTGCAGGTAGTCGGCCAGCGGGCGCAGCGCGGAATCCGGGGCCGAGGTCATCCAGCGCACGAGCACGACGCCGTCGCGCAGCACGAGCGGGGCGACCTCGGCGCACATGGCCTCGGGGTCGTCGAGGGGCAGGAGGCGGGCATCCAGGTCGACGACGGCGCCCTCGTCGAAGCCGGCGCTCAACGCGGTCAGCCGCAGCGCGCGCCGCTGCTGGGCGCTCTCGGCCTGGTGGCCCGGCAGCTGCTGCCGCGTCGCGCGCACCGTCGTCGCGGGAGCCCAGGCGTCGCCCTCACGGGTGGTGATGAGCACGCCGAGCCGCCAGCCCTCCCCCGTGCGGCGCATCGTGGCCGAGCGCGGGATGACGCCGAGCACGCGGCGGGCGCCGACGGACGTCGCGAGCTGATCGGGCGCGATGCCGGCCGTCTCGAGCCGGGCCGCGGTGGCGGCGAGCGCCGCTCGGGCGTCGCGCAGGGCCTCGGCGTCGGTCATGGCTCCATGGTGCCGCACGCGGGTGGGCGGGCGCTCAGGGCCGAGCCGATGCCACGCCGGGCGCTGCGTGCCGGGATGCTCCGCTAGACGCCGATGAGCCCGACGACGAGCCCGGCGAGCGTCAGGCCGACGACGTCGCCGCCGACTTCGATCGCCCACACCCGGAACCCGTCGCCGCCGAAGAGCCGGTGCGAGAGCGAGCTCGCCGCCGCGAAGCCGATGCCGAGCAGCAGGCCGCCGAGCGTTCCGCCGAGCGCGCCGACCGGCTCGCCCGTCGCCTCGACGACGAACCACAGCACGATGGCGAGCGCCGCCACCTGCACGAGCGCGCCGAGCGCCGTCATGCCGAAGACGACGGCCATGCCGTGCGAGCCCTGGGGCTCGGCCGGGTCGAGGCCCTTCGCGCGCATCCAGGCCGGGTAGAAGGTCTTCGGCCCGAACCAGATCGCGCCGGTGATGAAGTAGACGGCGAAGCCGGCGAGCACGGCCAGCCAGTTGAGTTCGGTGAGCACCATGGGGCGAACCTAGCGCCGCGCGGGTGCGCCGGTAAGTGGACTCAGCGGGTGTCGGACGAGACGGTGCGCACGAGATCCACCAGGGCGACGATGGTGCGCGCATTGCGGGCGGTGGCGACGACGCCGAGGCGCCGCTCGAGGGTGGTGCCGAGTCGGGAGCTGCGAGAGGACTCGGCGAAGAGCATCCACGCCCCGCCCTCGACGACGACGATCTCATCACCGCCCCAATCGGCGGTGAGCACCGCCTGCACCGCGCTCGGGGCCGCTGCGTCGAAGATCGACGCGTGCACGAGCAGGGGGTCGGTCTCGGGCCACGGGTTCGCACCGTGCATCGCCTCGAGCTGCGCGAGCGTGCGCACGATCACGGGGATCTCGAGGCCCGTTTGATCGTGGATGCTGCGCGCGACCACCCCGCCGAGCGCGGCCGCATCGGCCGACGCCACCGCGAGGTTGCCCGACTGCAGGTGGTGGCGCACCGGCACCCCCAGCTCGGCCTCGAGGCTCGCCGCGAGCGCGCTCTGCGGAACCTTGTTGCGCGCCCCGAGGTTGACGCCGCGCAGCAGGGCGATGCAGGGTTCAGGGGCGGTCACCGGGGCACGCTACCGCGCTCGGCCCGCGACGAGGGGGAACCATGCGCCTCATGATCTCGGTGATCGACAGCCGCGCGAACTCGGGCACGCCCGACGAGATGGTCGCGATCGACGCCTTCAACGACCGCCTGACGGATGCCGGGCACTGGGTGCTCGCGGGCGGGCTCGCGGCCCCCGACCGCTCGGTCGTGATCGACGGCGCCGCGGGCTCCGAGCATGCCGGCCCGCTCGTCGAGGCGCCGGAGTGGGTCTCGGGCTTCTGGGTGATCGACGCGCCGGATCGCCCCGCGGCCGTCGAGCTCGCGCACGCCGGGTCGCGCGCCTGCGGGCGCCGGGTCGAGCTGCGCGAGTTCCTGTAACCGCCCCGGGGAGAGCGCGCGCCGGGCGTACTGTCATCGCCATGGCCATCCAGCACACCGTCGTGTTCCGACTCGTCCACCCCCTCGACTCCCCCGAGTCGGCCGCGTTCCTCGCGGATGCGCGCGAGCAGCTCACCTCCGTCCCCGGGGTTCAGCACTTCGCCGTGCACCGTCAGGTCAGCGCGAAGAGCGCGCTTGAGCACCAGTTCTCGATGGTCTTCGACGACGAGGCCGCCTACGAGGCCTACTCCGCGCACCCGACCCACACCGCCTTCGTCGCCGAGCGGTGGGTGCCCGAGGTCGCCGAGTTCCAGGAGTTCGACTTCGTCGACGCCGCCTGACGGCGAGGCGCGGCCCGCGCTCAGGCGGGGTCGACCCGCCAGCGCGTGAGCACGCTGCCCGACGCCTCCCAGGTCTGGGTCTCGAGCAGCTTCAGCGCCACCGGCGGCCGCGAGTCGAACAGCGGCACCCCCGAGCCGGCGATCAGCGGGAAGGTGGCGAGGTGCAGCTCGTCGACGAGGCCGGCGTGCATGAGGTCGTTCCAGAGCAGGCGGCCGAGCACGATCAGGATGCCCCCGCCGGTGCCCTGCTTCAGGCGGGCGACCTCGGCGCGGGCATCCCGAACCGGCACGATGCGGCAGTTCTCGTACGGTTCGAGATCCTGCTCGGTGATCGTGTCGGAGACGATCACCTTCTCGACGCGCGCGAACAGGGCGGCGTACTCGCGCCGGATCGCCGTCGCCGACGGGTCGTCGGGCACCGTCGCCCAGTAGCCGAGGTTGCCCAGCGCCGAGCGGCGACCGGAGAGCAGTACGGTGTCGGAGTCGCGCAGCAGGGCCGTCGTGTGGTGGTCGAAGTCGTCGGAGCCGCGGTAGTCGGGGTGCTGGTGCTCGAAGAGGGAGGCGATGTCGTGGTCGTCGTCCTCGTAGCGTCCGTCGACGGTGACGAAGTTGCAGACGGTCAGGGTGCGCATGCGGGCCAGGGTAGACCGCGGTCGGCGAGCCGCCGGGCGCGCCCATCACAGGGGGCGGGTCATCACCACACTGTCGTACGACGCGAGGCCGGGCCGGCTCACGCGACCTGCAGCGGCGTGATCGACGCCACCTTCTGCTGCAGCGCTTGCCGCCCGACGCGCAGCTCGTAGTGCGACTGCAGGTTCATCCAGAACTCCTCCGAGGTGCCGAAGTAGCGGGCCAGCCTGATCGCGGTGTCGGCCGTGATGCCGCGCTTGCCGTGCACGATCTCGTTGATCCGCCGGGGCGGCACGTCGATCGCGACGGCGAGCCGGTTCTGCGTGATGCCGAACGCCTCGATGAAGTCCTCGAGCAGGATCTCGCCCGGGTGGATCGGGGCGATCCTGCCGCTGTCAGCGGTAGTCGACGAGTTCGACATCCTCCGCGCCTCCTTCTCTCCAGATGAAGCAGATGCGCCATTGGGCGTTGACGCGGATGCTGTGCTGACCTCTGCGATCGCCCGCGAGCTTCTCCAGGCGATTGCCCGGTGGGACCCGGAGGTCCTCCACGTCGTGCGCCGCGTGGAGCAGCTCGAGCTTCCGCAGTGCCGCACGTTGGACCACGCGATCCATGCCCTTGACGTACTGCTCGTTCCAGATCCGCTCGGTGTCCTTGCTGCCGAACGACCTGATCACCGCGCCAGTGTATAACGCTCTGCGTCAATAACGCTAGGCGTCATGCCGATGCGCGGCGCGTACCCTTGTCACGTGCGCCTCCGTCGTCTCACTGCCCGGGCCTTCTGGGCCGTCAGCCGCTGGCGCCTCGCCACTGAGCCGGCGCCCGACCGCCCCACTCTGCTGATCGGCGCCCCGCACACCTCCAACTGGGATTTCGTGTTCATGCTCGCCATCACGTGGCGGCTCGGCATCCCCATCCACTGGCTCGGCAAGACGAGCCTCTTCCGCGGCTGGCGGGGCGCGATCATGACCCGCCTCGGCGGCATTCCCGTGAATCGGGATGCTCCGCAGAAGGTCGTCGCCGACGTGGTCGCCCGCATGCGCGCCGGAGAGGTCTTCAGCCTCGTCGTCACCCCCGACGGCACCCGCTCGGGCCACACCCACTGGAAGTCGGGCTTCTACCGCATCGCCCGCGAGACCGGCATGCCGGTGACGCTGGGGTACGTCGACCGCACGACGATGACGACCGGGCTCGGGCCGACTTTCGCGCTGACGGGCGATGTGGCCGCCGATATGGATCGCATCCGCGCGTTCTACGCCGACAAGGCGGGTGCCCGGCCGGAGCATCGGGTCGAGCCCCGGCTACGCGAGGAGTTCGCGGACGAGTAGCGGCGGCCAGGTGATGCGTGAAGGCCGAATTCCACCGCCTAGCGGCACGGATCTACTACTAGGCGAGCGGTCGAATCATGGGCTGGCATACACACCGTTATGGCACGAGCTTGAGCCCAGGTTTTGGCTCGGCCGCTAGGCCAGACCGTTTCGGTTCCGGCCAACTAGGCAGATCCAAAATGCCGCCTCCATACGCGAGCACAGTCTGCGACGCGAGGTCACAGCTGGCCTGCACGAAACCTTCGGCACCCATGAGGCGCATCGAGTTCTTCCCGTCCGCGAGCGGCCAGAGCGCGCCAGACTTATTCGAGACCAAACGGGGATCCTGACCGTGGTTCAGAAGATCTCGGAGCATCTTCATGTCACCGAGGTAGGCGTTGAGTTGTTGCGTTCCTGAGTAGACAACCCAGCGAGAGCGCCGGCCGGGTCGATCCTGAAGAAGTGCACGCGTTCGCACAGCCCAATCGTTCGTGAACAGTCGAACGTCCTGCTTTGCGCCTGCGTCACGGAGTCTGCCGGGGTTCAGAGGTATGACGCGAGTTTCGTCATCGCCCCTCAAGATGTCATTGAAGAATGCCTCAATCGCCCCATAGGCCATAGTAAATACCGCCCAACGCAGAGCGTGCTGCTTCTTCGACTGCCCGAGTCGATTGCCGCCATCGTCGTATAGCCGGTTGATATCGCGATGAAGCGTTATGAGACGACAAGGATCCTCAAGGCCACCAGCAAGATGGTGGGAAGCCGCAATCACGTTAGGCAACAGTACGTGCGCCCCCATAAACATACTCTTCCCGTTCGGAAACAATGACCGTACTCCGATTCGCCCTAACTCGGGTCGTCCTCCGCAAAAATTCCGTCCGGCAGAACATCTGCGTGGTGTTCACGCAAATACCGCTTGACGTCGAGGAGGGAAGCATCGTGCTGCAGGCCGCGCTTGTAGTAGAGCAGGCGCTGGTCCGCATTCTCGAGAATCTCCGACCAGCGTCGCACCCAGACCCGGTAGCGCAGCGGGGAGTTCGGATCGAGGTCCGATTCGTCGAGCAGACCTGACTCACGACCACGCTGGTTAATGTCGCGTCGCACGTCACTGTTGTAGTCGTTCACTACGAGCACGAAATCCCACACCGTGTTAGTGCCAGCAAACTGCGGATCCTCGACGATAGCGCGGGCGTAGCCTTTGATTTGGTTTGCTTCCTTGTACGACGCAACCACGGATGGGGCCTTCAGCTCCACTACTAGATGCCGCTTCGTCTCGTGCTCGGGTGCCGCGAGTGAGAACATCAGGTCAAGGCGGCCCTGGGTGCCATCTGTCTTGGTGACTTTCTGGATTGACTCTCCTTCGCGGCCAAGCGTGCTGAGGTGTTGCTCGAGCGCTCGGGTGAGACCGATCTCTGAACCCATCATGTTGAACTGCTCGCCGAAAAGCCAGCTTTCGCGCTCCAGGATCTTGTGCAGGTGGTCGCGCTCTTTCACGAGCCCTTTGGCTTCAGGATTGAAAACGATCTCGCGGAGAGCGCTCAGGAAATCTAGCCGGTCGGTTACATCGGTAGTCGCCCGTATAAGCCGCGAGAGCGGTGTGCGCTCAAGCAGCCGATCTAGCTCCTGGCTCTCACCCTCGGTGAGTCCTACGTAGTGATCCAGGAGCGTCTTCACGCCATCCGGATTCCGCTGGAGGGTGTCTTTGAGGAGCCCCAGCGTCAACTTCTCTTGGTCCCGCTTGTTTGGAATGTGCCGGCGTACCGCAGTAGCAATCACATCGAATGTGGCTCGTTCGACCACTTCTTCGTCTGAAGCCGGATCGCCCGCGTACGGGTATGTCTTCGTCTCTTTCCAGCGGTCGACGAGGTCGCGACGCTGCTCGGCGCGGCGAGCCTCAAAGTGGTCCTCAAGTTAGGCCTCGGCGACCTGCATCAGGGAACCCAGCAGTGAGGTCTCCTGCTCCAGATCGACGAGCATCGCTTCGTTCGCATGCTCAGCCATGTCGCCCCATAAGACGTAAGCAGCGAAGTTGAAGTCGGCGAAGCGCCTAATCGGTGTTTCTTCGATCGGAAGACCCTGCTCATCGCAGAGATACAGTGCCCGGCCTTTCACCTCTCGCCACTCGACGACCCTCAGGGTGGCCCTGCGCTCGACACCCCCGTACGACCAACTCAGATCGCGTAGCGTCTCACGTTCGATGCTTGCGGCGGGGTCGATCTTGACACCGTCGTACCGGACTTCGATCGTCGGGAAAGTGAGCAGATGCAGAGCGAGGGCACCGCCAATACGTGGCCGCGCGGCATCCCCCTCGAGCCGGCCGAGTGAATCTCTCCCTTCCGCACGGAACTCCGTGTAGGTCGGACCTTGAGCGTCGACAGGATCGGGGCCGGTGAAATCGTTGCGATTGTCAATAGTCGACGACAATCGCGTCTTTTTGAACGCACCCGTTGCGTCCTGACCGACGGTCTCCCACGTGACACGGGTCCCCAATGCGAAGGCCCTCAGACGCCCCTGACCGAGCCTGCCGTGCAGCGGTCGGTTCTCGCGTTCGGTAAAGCGCGCCCCAAGCTTCCAAGAGTTCCCCACCCACTTGAAATCCTGCTCGACACGCTCCGGGCTCATCCCGAGGCCGTCATCGCGCACAGCCACCCCGACAATGCCGTCGGCGACATTGCGGTCAAGAGTGACCGTCACCTTGTTGGCGTCAGCATCGAGGCTGTTCCAAATGAGCTCGATGACCGCTCGCACGGGATCAGTCTCGCCAGCGAGGCGCTGAACAAGGTCATTCCCAGCAGTGAGAGTAATCCGAGGCATGGCTTCAGTGTGCCAGCAGCCGGCGACAGTGGCTTCAAGGGTGACGAGGCGTGCAGTGCGCCGAATGCCATTGGTTACTCCCGCACCGCCACCGAGCGCAAGAAGCTAGACCAGCGGATGGATCAGGAAATCTGTCTGGAGCGGCGAATGCCCCCTGGGACGTACGTGAACGGCCACGACCTGCTTCTCGGCGGCTGTATGCTGAGGTTGCGCTGATGGTCTAATTGGCAAGATGGCAGCCTTCATCCGCCTTCGGGCTCCTAAGAGCTGCAGATGCTCGTTCAAATCGAGCCAGCGTACGTGGATCGTGAAAAGCTTGGAATCAGAACTACGCCAGCGCGTGTGGACTTCAAGCGAAATGCAGGACAAAACAATCATTTTGTCATAACCGCTCTTGTCGGTCTCGATGCAGTTCGACAAGGGAAAGCAGACCTTGGCTCCGAGTTCTCTACATCGTGGAGCCCAAAGGACGTGAAGCAGTCCTCGGTGCGCAGTCGCGAATACGTGTTAGTTACGTCACTTGCATGGATCACCGACCTTGTCGATGTTTACCGTAAACGAATCATCGAAATGCGCGCGGTTATAACGGAGCAAGATTCCATTCGCATAAACAAGCTGGATAGTCGAGGGCAGAAACTCACCGAGAGCGCCATGCATCTCGGCATCCCGGGGGATAGTCAGGACCTTTTGATGGTCCTGTTTGCTATCAAATGGCGCAACGCGATAGTCCACTCTGACGCAGAGCGCAGACTCGGAGCCAGCCTGAGAGCGGATTTAGTAAAGAAGCAGGTCGATATCGCTAGTTCACACAGAGGGCTCGACGTAAATCGCTCGATCGCCTCCTATGAAAGCGGGAAACCGCCGACCTTCAAGGAAGTTGCTTCATTTATTGCGGGGGCCCATTCACTGATCGCCTCTATCGACTCCAAAGCAATCGAGCAAATGGACGTTCAGGAACATGCCGAATCTTTGCTTCGCGAGCACTTCTCAGTCAAATTCGCTAACAATCGTCAGATTTTTGCTCAGTTCTGGCCAGGGGATCCCAAGAAGTCTCACAAACGGATCGGGACGCTACTAGTTCAACTCGGATTCACTGAAATCGATGCGAGGGCTTCTTTAGCTCCTGAATTTGTTGAATCGGTTGCAAGGTTGTCGGCAAGCGAAGCCCGCGGACGTTTTGAGGTGCACGCGACCGAACAAAACGACGCAAGCTGACAAGGCGCTACACGTTGAAGCGGAACTCCACCACGTCCCCGTCCTGCATGACGTAGTCCTTGCCCTCGATGCGGGCCTTGCCCTTGGCGCGGGCCTCGGCGATCGAGCCGGTCGCGACAAGATCGTCGAAGCCGATGATCTCGGCCTTGATGAAGCCCTTCTCGAAATCGGTGTGGATGACGCCCGCGGCCTGCGGAGCCTTCCAGCCCTTGCCGATCGTCCAGGCGCGGGACTCCTTGGGGCCGGCGGTGAGGTACGTCTGCAGGCCGAGCGTGTCGAAGCCGATGCGGGCGAGCTGGTGCAGGCCGCTCTCGGTCTGACCGGTCGACGCGAGCAGCTCCGCGGCGTCGTCGGCGTCGAGCCCGATGAGCTCGCTCTCGATCTTGGCGTCGAGGAAGACGGCCTGAGCCGGGGCGACAAGAGCCGCCAGCTCGGACATGCGCGCAGCATCCCCCAGCACCCCCTCGTCGACGTTGAAGACGTAGATGAACGGCTTCGCGCTGAGCAGGCCCAGTTCGCGGATGGGCGAGGCGTCGAAGCCGGCCGTCGAGAGGGTCGTGCCGCTCTCGAGGATCGTGCGGGCGGCGAGGGCGGCCTCGAGCACGGCGGGCTCGAGCTTCTTGCCCTTCACCTCCTTCTCGTAGCGCGGGATGGCCTTCTCGAGCGTCTGCAGGTCGGCCAGCATGAGTTCGGTGTTGATGATCTCCATGTCGCCGGCCGGGTCGACCTTGCCGGCGACGTGCACGACGTCGTCGTCGGTGAAGGCGCGCACCACCTGGGCGATCGCCTCCGCCTCGCGGATGTTCGCGAGGAACTGGTTGCCGAGCCCCTCGCCCTCGCTCGCGCCCTTCACGATGCCGGCGATGTCGACGAACGACACGGTCGCGGGCAGGATCTTCTCGCTGCCGAAGATGCCCGCGAGCACCTGCAGGCGCGGGTCGGGCAGCTCGACGATGCCGACGTTCGGCTCGATCGTCGCGAACGGGTAGTTCGCCGCGAGCACGTCGTTGTTGGTCAGCGCGTTGAACAGGGTGGACTTGCCGACGTTGGGCAGGCCGACGATGCCGATAGTGAGAGCCACGGGGGTCGAGTCTACCGGCGGGGTCGGGCGGGCCGGTTCGACGGCGGCTGCGCCGATGAGGGGCGATGGATGCTCAGGGCGGCCAGGCCGCCGGGTTAGCGTGGTGCGATGAGCACCGACGCCCACGCCGCCCCCGCCACCCCTTCTGCCTTCACGCCTCCCCCGGCCGACCTCACCCGCCCGGAGCTGCGCGGCACCTTCGGAATGGCGGCGAGCACGCACTGGCTCGCCACCGCCACGGCCCAGTCGGTGCTCGAGCGCGGCGGCACGGCCGTCGACGCCGCCGTCGCCTGCGCCTTCGTGCTGCACGTCGTCGAGCCGCACCTGAACGGCCCCGGCGGCGACCTCACCGGCATCATCGCTCCCGCGGGCGAGGCGCCCATCGTGCTCGCCGGCCAGGGCGCGGCCCCCGCCGCCGCGACGATCGAGCACTACCGCTCGCTCGGGCTCGACGAGGTGCCCGGCGCCGGCGTGCTGGCCGCGGCCGTTCCCGGCTCGGTGGTCACGTGGCTGCAGCTGCTCGCCGACCGCGGCACCTGGGAGCTGCGCGACGTGCTCGCCCCGGCCCTCGGCTACGCGAAGAACGGCCACCCCGTCCATCCCGCCGTCGTGCGCACGATCGCGGCCGTCGCGCCGCTGTTCGAGCAGCACTGGCGCACCTCCTACGACCAGTGGATGCCCGAGGGGCGCATCCCGGAGGCGGGCGACATGATCCGCAACGAGCCGTGGGCCGCGACGCTCACGCGCCTCATCGGTGCGGGTGAGTCGAACGCGACGCGCGAGGAGCGCATCCATGCTGCGATCGGAATGTGGAGGGCGGGGCCGATCGCGCAGGCGGTCGAGGAGTTCGTGCAGCGACCGAGCTGGCACTCGACGGGCGGCGACCACGCGGGCGTCATCACGGCGGCCGACATGGCCGGCTTCGCGCCCCGCTTCGAGCCGCCGATCTCGCGCACCTTCCGCGGCGTCGACGTACTGAAGGCCGGGCCCTGGACGCAGGGGCCGGTGATGCTGCAGACCCTCGCCATCCTGGAGGCGCGCGCGGCGACGCACGGCGACGAGGTGCTCGACCCCTCGACCGAGCTCGGCGTGCACACCATCACCGAGGCGCTGAAGCTCGCGATGGCGGATCGCGACGCCTGGTACGCCGACCCCGACGTGGTCGACGTGCCGCTCGACGCCATGCTCGAGCGGTCGTACGCGGCCGAGCGCGCCGCCCTCATCGGCGAGACCGCGTCGCACGAGGTGCGTCCCGGAGCCCCCGGCGGGCGCACGCCCTGGCAGCCGCCGATCGTGCTCAAGGACGCCGTCGCGGCCGTCGCCGGAGCGGGCGAGCCGACGATCGACCGCTCGGGCCGCACCCGCGGCGACACCTGCCACCTCGACGTCGTCGACCGGTGGGGCACGCTGATCTCGGTGACGCCCTCCGGCGGCTGGCTGCAGTCGTCGCCGTTCATCCCCGAGGTCGGGTTCTGCCTGGGCACGCGCGCGCAGATGATGTGGTTGGACACGTCGTCGCCGTCAGCGCTGACGCCCGGCGTTCGGCCCCGCTCGACGCTGTCGCCGACGATGCTGGCGCGCGAGGGCATCCCGTTCGAGGCTCTGGGCACCCCGGGCGGCGACCAGCAGGACCAGTGGCAGCTGCTCTACGTGCTGCGCCGCATCGTCGGCGGCTATGCGCCGCAGGCGGCGATCGATGCGCCGATGTTCCACACGGACTCGCTCGTGGCGTCGTTCCAGCCGCGCACGGTGCAGCCGGCGTCGCTGACGGTCGAGTCGCGGCTCGGTTCCTCGGTCATCGAGGGGCTGCGGTCCCGCGGGCACGACGTGACGGTCGCCGGGCCGTGGACGCTCGGACGCCTCAGCGCCGTCGGCATCGAGCGCACGCGCGGCTGGATGTACGCGGCGGCGAACTCGCGCGGGGCGCAGGGGTACGCGGCCGGGCGGTAGGGATGCGCGGCGCGGGTCGCGCGCCTCGGGCGAGCCGCGCGCCGCTGGCCGTTAGGGCTTGCGGCCTCACCCTGCCGAGTTGCACGTTCCGCGTCGAGATGCGCCTTCGAAAGCCTCCACTCGGCAGGAATCCGCAATTGGGCGAGAGCGGAACGCGTTTCGGCTCGCTGGGCGGGTCTGTTCTCCGCGCCCCTTCCACAACCACGGAACGGCCGAGTCCGTCTCACTCACTCCGCAGTTGTGGAAGGCGCCGAGGAGGGGAACCGGCCGTCAGACCGAGAAGCCGCCGTCGCTGGTGAGCAGCTGCCCCGAGATCCAGCGGCCCTCGGGCGAGAGCAGGAAGTCGACGAGTCGCGCCGCATCCTCCGGCGTGCCGAGCCGACCGGTCG
This sequence comes from Microcella flavibacter, assembly GCF_012530535.1. Classification (NCBI taxonomy): domain Bacteria; kingdom Bacillati; phylum Actinomycetota; class Actinomycetes; order Micrococcales; family Microbacteriaceae; genus Microcella; species Microcella flavibacter. The sequence continues at coordinate 758,897 of NZ_CP051299.1, read as the reverse complement.
GCTGACGCGCGGTCAGGTGCTCGCGCACCTCGTCCGTCATCCAGCCGGTGTCGACCGGTCCGGGGTTGATGAGGTTCGCCGTCAGCCCGAGGTGCCCGAGCTCGCGCGCCGCCGCGATGACGATGCGGTCGAGCGCGCCCTTGCTCGCGCCGTAGGGCAGGTTGTCGACGACGTGGTCGCTCGTGAAGGCGACGATGCGCCCCTCCCCCTCGGGCACCTGCCGCGCGACCGCCGCGAGTCGGCCGACCCCGGTGATGAGCACGGGCGCGGACTGCGTCGGTGAGGAATCCATCGAGGAAGGCTAGCCGAGCGTGGAGCAAGGCCTCAGCGCGGCGTCGGCACCAGCTCGACCGAGTGCAGCCGCCCGCCCGAGACCTCGGCGGTCATGACCGTTCCGACGGGCTGACGCCGGCGGTCGGTCGGGCTGCCCGGGTTGAGCAGGCGCAGTCCGCCCGGGGTGGTCGAATCCCAGGGGATGTGCGAGTGGCCGAAGACGAGCACGTCGGCCGGAGCATCCACCGACGCACCGAACTGAGCATCGCAGCGCCGTTCGCGTCCTGCCGCGGCGCCCGTCTCGTGGATGACCGCGATGCGCACCCCGTCGACCTCGACCCGCGCGACCTCGCCGAGGCGCGCATGCAGCTCGGGGCCGTCGTTGTTGCCCGCCACGCCGACCAGACGCCGGGAGCGCGACGACAGCTCGTCGAGCGTCGCCACGTCGACCCAGTCGCCCGCGTGGATGACGAGGTCGGCCTGCTCGACCAGCTCCCACACCTGCGGCTGCAGCACCTTCGCGCGCAGGGGCAGATGGGTGTCGCTGAGCAGGAGGAGGCGCACGAGAGCTAGGCCAGCGACGGCGCCCGCGCCGCGTCGACGACCGGCATGACGTCCCGGGCGAGAGCGCCGAGCATCCGCGCGTTGATGTCGACGCCGAGCTGGTTCGGCACGGTCACGAGAAGGGTGTCGGCGGCCTGCACGGCGGCGTCCTGCGCGAGCTCGGCGGCGATCTGCTCGGGCGTGCCGATGTAGCTGCGGCCGAAGCGCGAGCGCGAGCCGTCGAGGATGCCCACCTGGTCGCGCTGCTCGGCCTGCGCGTGCAGCGCGAACCAGTGCGCCGTCTCGTCGTCGATGATCGGCAGGATGCTGCGGCTCACCGACACGCGCGGGGCGTGCGCCCATCCGGCCGCCCGCCAGGCCTCGTGGAACAGTGCGATCTGCTCGGCCTGCAGCTCGTCGAAGGGCACGCCCGTGTCCTCCGTCAGCAGCGTGGAGCTCATGAGATTCATGCCCTGCTCCGCCGTCCAGACGGCGGTGGCCCGGGTGCCGGCGCCCCACCAGATGCGCTCGTCGAGCCCGGGGGCCTGCGGCGTGATGGGCAAGGGCCGGTCGCTGTCGACCATCTGCGGGTTGCCGGGGGCGATGAGCTCGCCGGCGATCGCCGAGCGGAACCGCGCCGTGTGGCGGCGGGCCATGTCGGCGTCCGACTCGCCCTCGACGGCGCCGAGGCCCGTGCCGGGCACGTTCCCGAAGTGCTCGTAGCCCGCCACCGAGGTCTCGGGTGATCCGCGGCTGATGCCGAGCTGCAGCCGGCCGCCGCTGATGAGGTCGGTCGCGGCCGCGTTCTCGGCCATGGCGAGCGGGTTCTCGTAGCGCATGTCGATGACGCCGGTTCCGAGCTCGATGCGGCTCGTGCGCGCCGCGGCGGCGGCGAGCAGCGGCCACGGGCTCGAGTGGTTCTTCGCGAAGTGGTGCACGCGGTAGAAGGCGCCGTCGACGCCGGCCTCCTCCGCGGCGACGGCGAGCTCGACGCCCTGCAGGAGCGCGTCGGCGCCGGTGCGCACCGCGGAGCCGTGGCCGGGCATCCAGTTGCCGAAGGAGAGGAAGCCGAGACGGGTCATGCTCTTCTCAAGCGCCGACCCGCCCCGGCCATTCCCTGCAGCGCCGGAGCCCGGAGAGCTAGAGCTTGACGGTGCCGTGGTCGCCCATGTCGGGCTCGTGGTCGCTCGTCAGGCCGCGCACGAACTCGACGGCCTTCGCGAGGGCGGGCTTGTCGGTGTCCCAGTACTCGGCGGCGGCGAGGTCGACGCGGATGAGGGCGACGCTCGGGTCGGTCTTGCCGCCCTCGAACCAGGCCTCGGCTCCCGGGTTCCACAGCTCGTCGATGAGGGCCGGGTCACGGGTGACGCTCGCGCTGCCGGTGAGCGAGAGGTAGCCCTTCGACTCGCTGATCGACACGTTGACGAACGGGAACGCGGCGAGCTCATCGGTCTTCTCGCTCGGGTGGCCGGTGAAGAAGTAGAGGGCGCCGGGCTCGGAGTCGCGCGTGACGATCGCGAGCGGGCGGGCGTGCAGCGACCCGGAGGAGGTCTGCGTGGTGAGCATGGCGATCGACGCGCGCCCGATGATCTCGTGCACGGTCTCGCGGCGGTCCTGCAGGCTGGAGTCAGAGGTGTTCTCGGTCATCCCTCGACGGTGCCACGCCCGGCCCGCGCGCGGGGGATCCGCTCAGCGCGCATCCAGGTCGCGGCGCGGGTGCGGTCTCCGACCGGGTCGGGCGAGCACGCCGAAACGACGGTTCGCGTCGAGACGCCTCGACGGAAGCGTCGTTTCGACGCCGACCGTCGTCTCGCCGCGATCAGGGCGACTCGCGAGCATCGAGTTGCGCCTTCTCGGCCGAGATGAGGGTTCCGTCGGCGCAACTCGCCAGGAACCCGCAACTCGGCGGCACCCGTTACGCGGGTGGGCGCTCCCCCGACGCGGAGCCCGATTCGGAGACGAAGGCGCCCGGAGGAGCGGACGCGCCGGGCCCGGCCCGCGTCGCCCCGGGCCGCGTCGTCAGCGACACCCCCGCGAGCACGATGAGCCCGCCGACGACCTGCCCGATCGTGATGACGTCGCCGAACAGCAGCGCGATGAGCGCCGTGAACACGGGCAGCAGGTTGAGGAAGACGCCCGTGCGCGAGGGTCCGAGCGTGCTGACGGCGATGTTCCAGAACAGGTAGGCGAGCGCCGAGGGGAACACGATGATCCAGGCGAGCCCGAGCCAGCCGGAACCGCTCGGCGTCGCGCCGAACCCGACGATCGCGACGACGGGGCCGAGCAGCAGGATGCTCATGCCGGCCTGGATCGCGGTGGCCGTGATCGGCGGCGTGCGCACCGTGCGGCCGAGGATGACGTAGGCCGTCCACACCGCGATCGCACCCAGCATGAGCAGGTCGCCGGAGCTGAACGCGAGCTCTCCCCCGCCCTGGCCGGTGAGCACCACGACGAGCACGCCCGCGAACGACACCACGATGCCGGCGATGCCGAGCGCCATGATGCGCTCGCCGAGCACGATCACCGCGGCGATCGCGATGACGGCCGGGTTGATGGCGCTGATCACCGAGGCCGTGACGGGCGAGGTCGTCGCGAGCGCCGCGTAGAGGAAGAGCGTGTACCCGACCATGCCGAGCGCGGCCTGCAGCAGGTGCCGCGGCCACTCGCGCAGGGCATCCCGCCACCGGGGGCGCTCGAGCAGCTGCGCGAGCACGAGCAGGATCGGCAGGGCGCCGACCCAGCGCAGGAAGGTCAGCTCGAGCGGGCTGAACTCGTCGACGACGATCGCCGCGACGACGAAGTTCGACGCCCAGAACAGCTGGGCGAGCACGGGCGGGCTGTAGCGGCGGAGGGCGACGGGCACGCCTCAACGGTAGGGCCGACCGGCGTGGGCGGCGAACGCTGTCGGGGGCGCATGCGAGCATCGGACGGTGCCCCTGAACTTCACCGCCATCGACTTCGAGACCGCCAACAACCACGCGGCCTCGGCCTGCTCGGTGGGGCTCGTGAAAGTCGCCGACGGCCGCGTCGTCGACAAGACCGGCTGGCTCATCCGCCCGCCGATGGGCTTCGATCACATGCTCGAGTGGAACACGCGCATCCACGGCATCACCGCCGCCGACATCGTCGACGCCGCCCTGTGGGCCGATCAGCTGGATGCCCTGCTCGACTTCGTCGACGACGACGTTCTCGTGGCCCACAACGCGGGGTTCGACATGGGCGTGCTGCGCGCCGCCACCGAGGCGAGCGGGCTCGCGGTGCCGAGCCTGCGCTACGCCTGCAGCCTGCGGGTCGCCCGCAAGACCTACCACCTCGACTCGTACCGGCTGCCCGTCGCGGCGATGGCGGCGGGCTTCGAGGACTTCGCGCACCACGACGCGCTCGCCGACGCCGAGGCCTGCGCCGCGATCATGGTGCACGCGGCGAAGCGGCACGACGCCTCCGACGTGGCCGAGCTCGCCCGCATCTGCGGCACGCAGCTCGGCGCGATCGGCCCGGCCGCCGAGGCCGAGGCGGCCGACCGTCGACCCGCGGTGCTCGGCTAGAGCGAGCCTCAGCCCTTGCGCACGACCGCGCTGACGGGCGTCGGGTTGGCGAAGAGGTCAAGCACGGGGCAGTGCGCGTCGACGGCCTCGCGCAGCTCCTGGTAGCGCTCGTCGGTCTCGGGCCCGGTGAGGGTGATGACGAGGCGGATGTCGCTGAAGCCGGCCCGCACGCTCTCGTCGATGCCGAACAGCTTGCGCGCATCCAGGTCGCCCTCGGCGGCGATGTCGATCTCGTCGACGCGGATCCCGAGCGCCTGCGCGTAGAGGCGGTAGACGACGACCTGGCAGGAGATGAGCGCGCCGAGCGCGTACTCGACGGGGCTCGCGGCGACGTCGTCGCCCGCGAGGGCGCCGGGCTCGTCGACGAGGAAGACGTGCTTGCCGGCGCGGATGCTCGTCGCGACCGAGCCCTGCCCCTCCCCCGAGACTCGGTAGGTGAGGTGGGCGGTTCCCGGGTCGGCGGCGATGCGCTCGGCCCAGGCGGTGCCGGCGGCCGTGAGGCGGTCGGCGCGGTCGGCGGCCTCGGCCGACTCGGCCGTCGAGGCGGCAGCGGTGGATGCGGGCTGGGTGTCGGTGAGAAGCGTCATGCCCGGAACGCTAGGCGCGCGGCACGGGGTCGTCGAGGGCGGGCGTCACAGAGCGTCTCCGGCCGTCACACGGGGTCGCGGAGCGTCGCGCGGCGTCACAGACCGGGGACGGGAACGGGGCCCGCGCATCGCGCGGGCCCCGCATCCATTCGCCTCGTCAGGGGGACGAGCGTCTAGCCGTTCTGCGGGAAGCCCAGGTTGAGCCCGCCGTGGCTCGGGTCGAGCCAGCGCGAGGTGATCGCCTTCTCGCGGGTGAAGAAGTGGATGGCCTGGCTGCCGTAGGCCTTGGTGTCGCCGAAGAGCGAGTCCTTCCAGCCGCCGAAGGAGAAGTAGCCGACCGGCACGGGGATGGGCACGTTGATGCCGACCATGCCGACGGTGACCTCGGTCTGGAAGCGGCGGGCCGCCCCGCCGTCGTTGGTGAAGATCGCCGTGCCGTTGCCGTAGCGCGAGCCGTTGATGAGGGCGAGGCCCTCCTCGTAGCTCTGCACGCGCACGACCGAGAGCACGGGGCCGAAGATCTCGTCGGTGTAGACGGCCGAGTCGGTCGGCACCTTGTCGATGAGGGTGGGGCCGAGCCAGAAGCCGTTCGCGTCGCCGTCGATCTCGATGCCGCGCCCGTCGACGACGATCTCGGCGCCATCGGCGATGGCGGTGTCGAGGTAGCCGGCGACCTTGTCGCGGTGCTCCTTCGTGATGAGCGGGCCCATGTCGCAGTTTCGCGTGCCGTCGCCGACCTTCAGGGTGCCGACCCGCTCGGTGATCTTGGCGATGAGCTCGTCGGCGACGGGCTCGACGGCCACGACGACCGAGATGGCCATGCAGCGCTCGCCGGCCGAGCCGAAGCCCGCGTTCACGGCCGAGTCGGCGACGAGGTCGAGGTCGGCGTCGGGCAGCACGAGCATGTGGTTCTTCGCGCCGCCGAGGGCCTGCACGCGCTTGCCGTTGGCGGTGCCGCGCTCGTAGATGTACTTCGCGATCGGGGTCGAGCCGACGAAGCTGATCGCCGCGACGTCGGGGTTGTCGAGCAGGGCGTCGACGCTCTCCTTGTCGCCGTTGACCACGTTGAGCACGCCGTCGGGCAGGCCGCACTCGGTGAGCAGCTCGGCCATCCAGATCGCCGCCGACGGGTCCTTCTCGCTGGGCTTGAGCACGACCGTGTTGCCGGCCGCGATCGCGAGCGGGAAGAACCACAGCGGCACCATCGCCGGGAAGTTGAAGGGGCTGATGATGCCCACGACGCCGACCGGCTGCTTGATCGAGTACACGTCGACGCCGGTCGAGACCTGCTCGCTGTACTCGCCCTTGAGGAGCGAGGGGATGCTCGTCGCGAGCTCGACGACCTCGAGGCCGCGCGCGATCTCGCCGAGGGCGTCGCTCGTGACCTTGCCGTGCTCGGCGGTGAGGATGGCGGCGAGCTCCTCCTTGCGGGCGTTGAGCTTCTCGCGGAAGGCGAACATGATCTGCTGGCGCTTGCCGACCGGAGTGGCGGCCCAGGCGGGCAGCGCGGCCTTCGCGACGGCGACGGCCTCGTCGAGGTCGGCCTTCGTGGCGAGCGAGACCTCGCGGGCGACGACGCCGAGGGCCGGGTTGTAGACGGGCGCGGTGCGGGTGCTGGTGCCGGCGAAGCTCGCGCCGCCTACCCAGTGCTCGACGGTGCGGGAGGTGGTGATCGTCATGCGGGGGCTCCTCGGTGAGTCGGTCGTCCTGCGCGCCGACGGCCTGCGGGCCGGGGCGCTCGAGGCTCAGTCTGCGGCCTCGCCGATCTGCGATCAAGCGACGATGACGCACACGGCATGTGCAGGAATGCACAGGCGCTCGACGGGGGCGTCAGGAGCCCGGCAGCAGCTCCGGGCGGCGCCGGGCGACCTCGTCGAGCAGCGCGGCGCGCACGATGCCGACGGCATCGACGGCGGGGCTGTCGGGGCGCGTCGAGAGGGTGAACTGCAGGCGCAGGTCGACGATGTCGGGCAGCACGGGCGCGAGAGCGGCATCCCGCTCGCCCATGAAGGCGTGCAGCAGGCCGATGCCCGCGCCCACTCGCGCGGCCTCGAGCTGCGCGAACACGCTCGTCGAGGCGAAGCCGGTGCGCATGCCGCCGAGCACGGGCGCGAGATCGAGCTCGGGAACCGTCAGCAGCGCGTCGACGTAGAAGATGAGGTCGTGGCCCTCGAGGTCGGCGAGCGCCGCGATCGGCGCGTGCCGGGCCAGGTACTCGGGCGCGGCGTAGAGGCGCAGGGCGTACTCGGTGAGCGGCTCGGCGCGCACCCGGGCTCCGGCGGCCGAGCCGATCGTGACGGCCAGGTCGAAGCCCGAGGCGCGCAGGCTCAGCGGGCGGGTGGAGGTCACCAGCTCGACGGCGATGCCGGGATGCTCCCGCCGCACCCGCGCGAGCGCCGGCGCGACGAACGTCGCCCCGAAGCCCTCCGGTGCCGCGACCCGCACCGTGCCGCGCACGGCGCCGTCGCCCGACGCCGCCGCCACCACCTGCTCGACCATCCCCTCGAGCGCGGAGGCCCGCTCGACCACCTCGCGCCCGATCGCCGTGAGCGCCCAGCCGTCGACCCCGCGATCGAGCAGTCGCGCGCCGAGCGAGGCCTCGAGCCGGTCGAGCCGGCGCCGCACGGTCGTGTGGTCGACGCCGAGCAGGGCCGCGGCCGAGGTCATGCGCCCGGCCCGCGCGACGGCGAGCAGGTACCGCAGGTCGTCGGTGCTCACGTCCTGGGGGCGCGGAGCGGGCGGCATGCTCCACACCCTACGGCGAGCGCCCCGACCAGGATGCCCGGCCTCGGTGTCGGCGGCCCCTGCCAGACTCCCCGCCATGGACTTCCTGCTCCCCCTCCTCATCGGCCTCGTGGTCGGCATCGTGCTCGGCGCCGTGGTCGGGCTGCTGCTCGCCCGCCGGCAGGGCGCCGGCGTCGAGAACCCGGCGCTCGTCGAGGCCCGGCACCAGGCCCTGCTCGCGCAGGTGCGCGCCGAGGAGCAGGAGCTGCGCGCGCAGCTCGTCGCCGAGAACTCCGGCCTGCGCGCCACGGCCGCGGGTCTGCGCGAGCAGGCCGCGCAGCAGGAGGAGCGATACCGCGACCACGTCGCCCGCGCGCAGGCGGAGCAGCGCGCCCGCGAGGAGCGCGAGCGCGGCGAGAGCCGGGTGCTCGAGAAGCTCGCCCCCGTGCAGGAGCTGCTGCGCACGATGCAGGAGAAGGTCACCGAGCTCGAGGGGCAGCGCAGCCGGCAGCACGGCGAGATCTCGCAGCAGCTGCGCCAGGCGACGGAGGCCGAGGAGCGCCTGCGGGCCACGGCCGAGTCGCTCGCGAGCGCGCTGCGCAACAACGCCACCCGCGGCGTCTGGGGCGAGACGCAGCTGAAGACGCTCGTCGAGAGCGCGGGCCTGCTCAACCGGGTCGACTTCCTGCTGCAGGAGAGCATCGACGCCGACGGGGCGGCCCGCCGGCCCGACATGGTGCTGCGGCTGCCCGGCGGCAAGGCCATCGCCGTCGACGCGAAGGTGCCGTACAACAGCTACATCGAGGCGAGCGCCATCCCCGCGACCGCGACGGGCGCGGAGGAGGCGCGGCGCAACGACCTGCTCGCCGAGCACGCCAAGCGGGTCAAGGCCCACGTCGACGCCCTCGCGGCGAAGAACTACTGGACGGGGCTCGACTCGAGCCCCGAGTTCACGATCGCCTTCATCCCCAACGAGCCCCTGCTCGCCGCGGCGCTCGAGAAGGATCCCGCGCTGCTCGAGTACGCCTTCGGCAAGCGCATCGCGCTCGCGAGCCCGGTGAGCTTCTGGGCGGTGCTGAAGACGGTCGCCTTCACCTGGCAGCAGGACGTCCTCACCGACGAGGCGAAGATGCTCTTCGACCTCTCGAAAGAGCTGTACGCCCGCATCGGCACGCTCGCGACGCACGCCGACGCGCTCGGCGGCACGATCGAGCGCAGCGTGAAGGCCTACAACCAGTTCGCGAGCTCGCTCGAGACCCGGGTGCTCGTGACCGCCCGCCGGCTCGACGGCCTCGACGAGAGCAAGGTCGTGCCGGCGCCGCGCACGATCGACGAGCAGCCGAAGCAGCTCACGGCGGCCGAGCTCACGGAGTCGATGGGCTTCGACGACGGACGAGTCGGGCTATCGGCCGGCGGGGGCGCGGAATAGCCTGCCGCGCATGATCACCCACACCTTCGCCTTCAGCGGCTTCGCGGTGCCCGACATCGAGGTCGACGACATCGACCGCGCCGTCGACGAGCTCGAGGCCGCGGGCGTCGAGCTCGCCCGCTACCCCGGCATGGTGCAGGATGCCCGCGGCATCGCACGGGGCATCGCGCGGGGCATCGCCACGGGCGAGGGGCCCGACATCGCCTGGTTCACCGACCCGGCCGGCAACATCCTCTCGGTGCTGCAGAACCCGCCCGCGCCCGCGCCCGCGGGCGACTGACGGGCGGCGCCGTCGTCAGGCGTCGAGCCACTTCGAGGCCTGGTGGTCGGCGACCACGCGCCGCACGGTGCCCGAGCGCGACCGCAGCACGATCGACTCGGTCGTGATGATCTCGCCCTCGCGGCGCACGCCGCGCACGAGCTCGCCGTCGGTGACGCCCGTGGCCACGAAGAAGGTGTTGTCGCTGCGGACCATGTCGTTCGCCTCGTAGACGTGGTCGAACTTGAGGCCCGCCGCGAGGCCGCGCTGCTTCTCCTCCTCCGAGGTCGGCGCGAGCCGGCCCTGGATGAAGCCGCCCAGCGCCTTGATCGCGCAGACGGTCGCGACGCCCTCGGGGCTGCCGCCCGTGCCGATGGCCATGTCGATGCGGCTGTCGTGGCGGGCGGCGTTGATGCCCGCGGCGACGTCGCCGTCGAGCAGGATGCGGGTGCCGGCGCCGACGGAGCGGATGTCCTCGATGAGCTGCTCGTGGCGGGGCCGGTCGAGCACGGCGATGCGCATCTCCTCCACGGGCTTGCCCTTGGCCTTCGCGAGCGCGCGGATGTTCTCGGCCACGGTCATGCGGATGTCGCAGACCCCGATGCCCTCGTGCCCGGTGACGATCTTGTCCATGTAGAACACGCTCGAGGCGTCGAGCATCGAGCCGCGGTCGGCGACGGCGAGCATCGAGATCGCGTGGCCGCGGCCGGCGGCGGTGAGCGAGGTGCCGTCGATGGGGTCGACGGCGATGTCGCAGGCGGGGCCCTGACCGTTCCCGACCTCCTCGCCGTTGAAGAGCATGGGCGCTTCGTCCTTCTCGCCCTCGCCGATGACGACGACGCCGGCGAAGTTGACCGTTCCGAGGAACTTGCGCATCGCATCCACTGCGGCCCCGTCGGCGGCGATCTTGTCGCCCTTGCCGATGAACGGCGTCGCGCGGATGGCGGCGGCCTCGGTGGAGCGGACGAGCTCCATCGCGAGGTTGCGGTCGGGCTGGAGGTACAGGGCTCCGGTCTGCATGGTCACCATGGTGGCGTCCTCATTCCTGGTCGGTCGAGCGGGCGGAAGGACGCGCCGGGTGGTAGACGACGCTGCCGTCAGCCTAGCGAGTGCCGCCCTCGTCGCGGGATGCCCGCTGGATAGACTGACCGCGTCCTGCCCCACCAGACGCCAAGGAGCACCATGCCCATCGCCACTCCCGAGCAGTACGCCGAGATGCTCGACAAGGCCAAGAAGGGCGGGTTCGCCTACCCCGCCATCAACGTCTCGTCCTCGTCGACGATCAACTCGGTGCTGCAGGGCCTCAGCGAGGCGCAGTCCGACGGCATCATCCAGGTCACCACCGGCGGCGCCGACTTCTTCGCCGGCCAGAGCGTCAAGGCCCGCGCCTCGGGCGCCCTCGCCTTCGCCGCCTTCGCGACCGAGGTCGCCAAGAACTACCCGGTCACCGTCGCGCTGCACACCGACCACTGCCCGAAGGACGCGCTCGACGGCTTCGTCATGCCGCTCATCGAGGCGAGCGAGGCCGAGGTCAAGGCGGGCCGCAACCCGATCTTCCAGTCGCACATGTGGGACGGCTCGGCCGTGCCCCTCGCGGAGAACATCGAGATCGCGCGCGAGCTGCTGCCGCGCATGAAGGCCATCCACTCGATCCTCGAGGTCGAGATCGGCGTCGTCGGCGGCGAGGAGGACGGCGTGCAGCACGAGGGCTCGAACGACGCCCTGTACACGACGCTCGGCGACGTGACCCAGGCCGTCGAGGCCCTCGGGCTCGGCGACCAGGGCCGCTACATGGCGGCCCTCACCTTCGGCAACGTGCACGGCGTGTACAAGCCGGGCAACGTGAAGCTGCGCCCCGAGCTGCTCAAGGAGATCCAGGACGGCATCCAGCAGAAGTACGGCACCGGCGCCCTCCCCCTCGACCTCGTCTTCCACGGCGGGTCGGGCTCGACCGACGCCGAGATCGCCGAGGCCGTGCGCAACGGCGTCATCAAGATGAACATCGACACCGACACGCAGTACGCCTTCAGCCGCTCGGTCGCCGACAGCGTGCTGAAGAACTACGACGGGTTCCTCAAGGTCGACGGCGAGGTCGGCAACAAGAAGGTCTACGACCCGCGCGCCTGGGGCAAGACCGCCGAGACCGCGATGGCGGCCCGCGTCGTCGAGGCCACCCGCCAGCTCGGATCGGCCGGCCACTCCGGCCGCTAGACGACGGGCCCGCCGCGCCTCAGTCGCGCGGTCGGGCCGGGATCGGGGCGGGCGCCCGTTGCACGAGCGACGGGCGCCCGCCGTCGTTCCCGGACACGTCGAACTCCGCCTCGAGGTGGGCGCCGTTGCGCCACCGGATGGAGCGGACGGTCGACTGGAGGGTGACGTAGTAAGGCGCGAGGAACGTGACGCGGCGCCCCTCCGGCAGGGTGCTCGAGAGCCGCACCCCCACGGCCACCGAGCGGCCCTCGGCGGCGACGAGCTCGATGCGCGCCGAGACGAAGCCCGAATCGGGTTGCGCGAGCAGGGCATCCAGCAGCGCGCGCAGCGCCACCCGCTGCGGCAGGGAGAGATCGTCGGCCAGCCGGTCGGGGTCGTCGACGTCGACCGGGTGCCCGTCGACCACTCGCTGGAGCCAGGTCTGGTCGGCGACCGCGACGAGCTCGGCGCGCAGGGCCTCGCCGAGCTCGCGCGCGCGACGGCGGTCGTCGGCCGTGATCTCGTTCCGGTCGACGAGCTCGTGCAGGAACGCCCGAGCCGGGGCGATGCGCCGGGCGGCCGCCGCATCGACGGACGCGGCGAGCTGCGCCTCGGCGTGCCGCGCGCCCGCGTCGGCGGGCGGTACGGCGATCGGCCGCTCGCTCCACCGGGTGATGCGGTACGAGACGGTGCCGCTGAAGACGACGCTCGCGACGAGACCGATCGTGACCGGCGTCGCCGCGATCAGCACGACCGTCAGCAGGGGCCAGCCCTGCTCCTCGGGCGAGACGAGGCCCACGGCGATGAGGACGGTCGCGACGAGGAGGACGGCGCCGTAGCGCAGGAGCTGCAGCACGGTGGAGTACGGGGCGAGACCGACGAGCAGCATGGCGAGGCCGACCGTGGCCCACCACTGGCCGAGCGAGAAGGGCTGGCCGCCGTAGGCGAGCGCCGAGAGCAGCAGCGCCGTAGCGCCGGTCGCGACGATGACCCACGCCCACCGCTCGATGAACGGCGCACGGATCGGGCGCGTCAGGACGTGCAGGCCCAGGTGCCCGACGAGGAGCATGAGCACGGCGGGCAGCTGCGGCAGCGCGCTCGCCGGGTCGGCCTCGCGGCCGAGCTCGATGACCGCGTACGAGGCGGAGGCCAGGGCGACGGCCGCCGGCAGGCTGGTCGTCGTGATCCAGCTGAGCGGATCCGCCGACCACGGGGCGCGGCGGAGCGCCTGCGGCATCATGGGCGCGCCCCCGAACCATCGAGCTCGGCGGGCTCGAGCGGCACGCTCATCATGACCGTCGTACCCTCCGGGCCCGACCACAGCCGCACCGAGCCGCCGACGGCCTCGACGCGCGTGCGGATCGAGCCGCGCACGCCGAGACGGTCGGCGTCGACCGCGTCGAAGCCCCGGCCGTCGTCGACGACGAGCACCGCGAGGGTCTGATCGCGCACGCCGACGACGACCTCGGCGTTGTCGGTCCCCGCGTGGGCGACGACGTTGTCGAGCGCGGCGCGCGCGGCGCCCATGACGGCGCCGGCGCGCCGGTCGTCGATGGGATGCCCCGCGAGCGTCTCGACGCCGCTCAGCTGCACCGTCAGCCCCCGCCACGCGTACTGGCCCGCGAGCTCGAGCAGCTCGGCCGAGAGCTGATGGGGCGGGAGGGACCCCGAGGGCTCCTCGGCGATCGCCACCGGCCGCCCGGCGAGCGCGAGGTCGGAGCGCAGGGACGCGCGCAGCCGGTCGTCGATCGGCCCCGAGCGGGCGGCGACCGCGGCGAGGTCGGCGAGCACGGTGTCGTGGATGACCGCCGCGGAGCGGGCCTCGAGGGCGCCGCGCCGCTCGGTCGCCTCGAGGTCGCGCTGCAGTGCGTCGAGGTCGGGGATGCGGCGCTTGGCCTGCACGCGCGCGATCGCGAGGACGACGTACACGAGCACGAGCACGAGACCCGTGAGCACGGGGCCGAGCCCGACCTCGACCGGCCGGTCGGCGATGAGCAGCCCGAGGGCGACGCTGCCGTGGCCGACGACGGTGCCGGCGATCGTCCAGAGGATGCCGCTGCGGGCGCTGCCGCGCACGGCCCCGACGAGGGCGATGCCGGTGCCGATCCGGTTGAGCAGGTAGGGCGAGGGGTCGTCGAGGCTCGGCAGCGCCTGCATGCCCAGCACGACGTACGCCGTCGAGGCGACGCCCGCTCCGCCGAGGAAGAGCGCGGCCGTCGCCAGCCCCGGCCGCGCGAGCAGCAGCAGCGAGAGCAGCAGCGCCGTCAGGATCGGCGCGAGCACGAGCGGCAGCGCGGGGCCGGCGCCCCGGTCGACGAACACGTCGACGGTGAGCGCGGCGGCGGTCAGCTGGCCGGCCACGAGCACCGCGCGGCCGGCGGTGGCGACGCCCCTCACGATGGTCGATGCGGCGACGTCGCGGGGCAGGGTGATCGAGGCCACGGTCGCCGCTCCTCCCGCTCCCGCCCGTGCGGGCGCAGGTGCAGACTAGCGGCGCGGCGGGCCCGCGGGCGCCCGCGGCGTCGGCCCCGTCGAGGGCGCGGCCACGTCGGCGTCGAAGGCGACGTGCAGCGACTCGCCGTTGCGCCACTCGACCCGCGGCACGACCGACTTCACGGTCAGGTAGTACGGGGTCAGCACCGAGGTGCGCCGGCCCTCGGGCAGCGAGAGCTCGATCGTGAGCGCGACGGCGACGGTGCCCTCGCGGCGCCGCGCGAGCGCCAGCCGCGCCGACCGCACGCCCGCCTGGGGGTCGGAGAACAGCCCGTCGAGGAGCGCGATGAGGGCGCCGCGCTGCTCGACGGTGATGGTCTCGGCGAGCCGCTCCGGGTCGTCGACGAGGACGGCGCGGCCCGCGATGAGCGAGGTGAGCCAGCTCTGCTGGTCGCGCTGCACGAGGTCGCCGCGCAGGCGCTCGGCGAGCATCCCGGCCCGCACGCGGTCGGCCTCGACGATCGCGCCGCGCTCGGCGACCCCCTGCAGGAACACCATGACCTCCGAGCTGAGGCGGTGGTCGGTGACCTCGTCGATGACGGCGAGCACCCGCTCCGAGTCGCCGAGCAGCTCGGCGGTCGTGCGACGATCGGCGCGCCACCCCTCGACGCCGAGCACGAGGGTCGAGGTGAGCACCGACCCGCCGATGAGCGCGAACATCACGGTGGAGGTGGCGATGACCGTGTCGGCGACCGGGGTCGGCGATCCGGCGGCGACGGCGACGAGCGTCGAGGCCGCCGCGGTCACGACGATGACGCCGAGCGAGCCGGGAACGTAGATGCGGCCGGGCACGACCGGGCTGATCGACATGAGAACGAGGGCGGCGCCGAGCGGCGCCCACCAGAGCTCGGCGGTGACGGCCGTGCCCGCGTAGCCGAGGGCGGAGACGACGACGGCGACCGCGACGAGCACGAACACCCCGACCGTCAGCGGGCCGGCCAGCGCGTGCCCCCGCGGCTGGGAGGCGCCGTGGATGAGCAGCGCCGACGACGCCATGACGACGATCGCGAGCACCTGCAGCTCGGGCGCGGGGCCGGCCTGCCCGCCGAGCGAGATCGAGACGACGCCGTGCACGAGGATGAGGCCCGCGACCCAGGCGATGACGATCGAGCTCGTCAGCCAGCCGAGCGTGTCGACCTCGAGGGCCGAGCGCTGCCACCAGGCGCTCATGCCGGGCCGCCGCTGCGCGGTGCGGGGCGGGATGCCGCGCTCGAGCCCGGCTCGGCGCCCGGGCCGCCCGCCGCCAGCGGCAGCGAGAGCACGACCGTGGTGCCGGTCTCGCCCGAGAAGATGCGCACGCGGCCGCCGAGCCGCTCGATCCGCCCGACGATCGACTCGCGCACGCCCAGCCGCTCGGCCGCGACGTCGTGCGGGTCGAAGCCGTGCCCGGTGTCGACGATCATCACCGTCACCGCACGCTCGCTCGTGCCGATCGTGACCTCGGCGCTCGCCGACCCGGAGTGCCGCGCCACGTTGTCGAGCGCGGCGGCGACCGCCTCGACGAGGGCCTCGGCGACGTGGCGGTCGAGCTCGGGCACCGCGTCGACGCCGGAGACGTCGACGCGGAGGCCGCGCCACCGGTAGCCCTCGGCGAGCTCCACGAGGCGCAGCGGCAGCAGGTCGGACGAGGTCGACGCGGTGCCCGCGGCGGTCACCTCGGCGGTGCCGACCACGCGCAGGTCGCGGCGGATGACGCGCTCGAGCCGGGCATCCACCGGACCGTCGAGCGCCCGCGCGACGAGGGTGAGGGAGGAGAGGAGGGTGTCGTGCACGACGGCCGCGGCGGCGCGCTCGCGCAGTCGGCGCGCATGCGCCTCGCGGGTGGCGCGCTCCACCTGCGGCAGGGCCGGCAGCCGACCGCGGGTGCGGCGCCAGCCGAGCGCGACGACGAGGTACGCGACGATGACGATGCCGCCGTCGACGAAGCGGTCGGGCGAGAGTGCGGCGGGAGCGCCGACGGCGAGCGCGCCGAGCACGAGGCCGAGGGTGCCGACGACGAGGCCGAGCACCGACCACCGCACGCCGCTGCGGGCCGTGGGCTGCACCGCGCCGATGAGGGCGAGCGTCCAGGCGGTCGACTCGATCAGGAACGCACCGTGCGCCTCGTCGGCGCTCGAGCGGGCGAGCAGGGTCGCCGACCAGCCGGCCGTGCTGAGCAGCCCGACGACGAGCACGAGCGCGCCGGAGCCGATGCGCGGGCGCAGCAGGTGCAGCACGGCCGTGATGAGCAGCGGCAGCAGCCACACCGTGAGCAGCAGCCCGGTGAGCGCCCCCCGCTCGCCGCCCTGGCGCAGCGAGAGCTCGAGCACGAGGCCCAGGGTCAGCACGAGCGAGGCGATGCCGATGATGCGCTCGGCCGTCGCGAGGCCGCGCGTGAGCGAGGCCGCCGTGAGGTCGCGCGGCGGCGGGAGGGACGACAGCGCCGCCGAGTCCTGACGGGAGCTCGGCGCGGTCATGGGGGGATGGTACGCCCTGGCCCCCCGCGCGCCCCGTGCCGGGGTCAGGTGCGGGTGCGGCCGCCGAGCGCGCGCTCGTCCTGCTTGCCCGACTTGTCGGTGCGCAGCTCCTTCGGCAGCGAGAACATGAGGTCCTCCTCCGCCGTCTTCACGATCGTGACGTCGGCGAAGCCCGCGTCGGCCAGATCGGCCAGCACCTGCTCGACGAGCACCTCGGGCACCGAGGCCCCCGAGCTGACGCCGACGGTCGCGACGCCCTCGAACCAGGCCTGCTCGATCTCGCTCGCGTAGTCGATGCGGTACGCGGCCTTCGCCCCGTACTCGAGCGCGACCTCGACCAGGCGCACGCTGTTGGAGCTGTTGGCCGAGCCGACGACGATCACGAGATCGGCATCCGGCGCCACCTTCTTGATCGCGACCTGGCGGTTCTGGGTCGCGTAGCAGATGTCGTCGCTCGGCGGATCCTGCAGGTGCGGGAACCGGGCGCGCAGGCGCCGCACGGTCTCCATCGTCTCGTCGACGCTCAGCGTGGTCTGCGAGAGCCAGATGAGGGGCTCGTCGGCGGGCACCTCGACGGTGTCGGCCTCCTCGGGCGTGCCGATGAGGATGGTGCGGTCGGGCGCGTGGCCCATGGTGCCCTCGACCTCCTCGTGGCCCTCGTGGCCGATGAGCAGGATGCGGTACTCCTGCTTGGCGAAGCGCACGGCCTCGCGGTGCACCTTGGTGACGAGCGGGCACGTGGCGTCGATGGCGGCGAGGTCGCGGTCGGCGGCGCCCTGCACGACGGCGGGGCTCACCCCGTGGGCGGAGAAGACGATGTGCGAGCCGTGCGGCACCTCCTCGACCTCGTCGACGAAGATCGCGCCGGCCTTCTCGAGCTCGCTCACGACGTGCACGTTGTGCACGATCTGCTTGCGCACGTACACGGGGGCGCCGTACTGCTCGAGCGCCTTCTCGACCGCGATGACCGCGCGGTCGACGCCGGCGCAGTAGCCGCGGGGCGCGGCGAGGAGCACCGAGCGCGGACGGTCGACGGGCATGGGAGTGAGGCGCTCGCGGCGCTCGGGGATGACGGGCGTGGTCAACGTGACGCCGAGGGCGCCGTTCGTGATGGTGCTCACGCTCCCCAGTGTAGGCGGGGGGCCTGGGCGACTCCCCCGATGCGGGCGGCCCGGGCGGCCGCGTCGGTGGCGCCCAGTAGCCTGGCAGCGACCCCTCGAAGGAGCATCCCGTCGTGACCGAGTTCGCCGCACCGTCGACCGACGGTCCCGCCACGGCGGAGTCGCCGTGGCCGGTCGCCGAGCTCTCGCAGAAGATCAAGGGGTACATCGACCGGCTCGGCAGCGTCTGGGTCGAGGGCGAGATCACCCAGTGGGGCGTGTCGGGCGGCAACGTCTACGGCAAGCTCAAAGACCTCTCCGTCGACGCGACCGTCTCGTTCACCGTCTGGTCGTCGGTCAAGGCCAAGCTGCCGGCCGGCCTCGCGCAGGGCGACCGCGTCGTCGCCCTCGTCAAGGCCAACTGGTGGGTCAAGGGCGGCAGCCTCACCATGCAGGTCTTCGACATGCGCCGCGTCGGCCTCGGCGACCTGCTCGAGCGCCTTGAGCGCCTGCGCCAGCAGCTGCGCGGCGAGGGGCTGTTCGACGCCGCCCGCAAGCAGCGGCTGCCGTTCCTGCCGCAGTGCATCGGCCTCGTGACGGGCAAGGACAGCGACGCCGAGAAGGACGTGCTGCGCAACGCGCAGCTGCGCTGGCCGAACGTGCGGTTCCGGGTGCACCACGCGGCCGTGCAGGGCGACCGCGCCGTCGGCGAGCTCGTGGCGGGCATCCGCGCGCTCGATGCCGACCCCGAGGTCGACGTCATCATCGTCGCCCGCGGCGGCGGCGACTTCCAGAACCTGCTGCCCTTCAGCGACGAGGCCGTCGTGCGCGCCGCCGCCGCCGCGACGACGCCGCTCGTGAGCGCCATCGGCCACGAGAACGACCGCCCGCTGCTCGACGACGTCGCCGACCTGCGCGCCTCGACCCCGACCGACGCCGCCAAGCGCGTCGTGCCCGACGTCGGCGAGGAGCTCGCGACCATGCAGCAGGTGCGCTCGCGCATGCTCACGCGCGTCACGGGGGCCATCGCGACCGAGGTCGACCGCATCGCGGCCATCCGCTCGCGCCCCTCGCTCGCCTCCGGCGCCTGGATCGTCGACAGCCGGGCCGACGAGCTCACCCGCATGGTCGCCCGCGGCGCCGAGCTCACTGCGCGGCTCGTCGAGCGCGCCCACCTCGACCTCGGCGAGCGCCGCCGGCAGCTGCGCGCTCTCTCGCCGCAACACACCCTCGACCGCGGCTACGCGATCGTGCAGCGGGCCGACGGCGCCGTACTGCGCGGCCCCGCGGGCGTCGTCGCCGACGAGCCGCTGCGCCTCACCCTCGCCGAGGGCCGGCTCGACGCCCGGGCGGATGCCCCGGCACCTCCCACCCCCGATGCAGAGACGGATTCGTAGCATGGCTGATGTGATCACCCCCGACCTCCCGGCGATCGCCGACCTCGGCTACGAGCAGGCGCGCGACGAGCTCGCCCGCGTCGTCACCGAGCTCGAGCAGGGCGGCGCGACCCTCGAGCAGTCCATCGCCCTGTGGGAGCGCGGCGAGGCGCTCGCCCGCCGCTGCGAGGACTGGCTCATCGGCGCGAAGGAGCGCCTCGACGCCGCCCGCGCGGCCACCGGCGCGAGCCCGGGCGGCTCGTCGTGACCGACCCGGTCACCGGCCGGCCGATCGTCGCCGAGCTCGGGCGCCCCGAGACGCCGCAGGAGAAGGCCGACCGCATCGCCGAGAACCGCCGCAAGCGCCGCGCGAACCAGACGACCCGCAACCTCGTGCTCTCGCTCGTCGCCTCGATGGCGATCGTCATGTTCCTCGTCGTCGTGACCGTGCGCGAGGAGCCCGACGACCTGCTGATCGACTACCGCGCGAGCGCCGTCGAGGCCGAGGGCGGGCTCGGGCAGCAGGTGCTCGCGCCCGACGTGCCCGAGGACTGGGTGAGCAATCGGGCCGACCTCAGCGGCGACGCGACCGTCATCGAGTGGTACATCGGCTTCATCACCCCCGGTGAGCGGTTCCTGGCCCTCGTGCAGGGCTTCGACGCCAACCCGACGTGGCTCGCCGACGAGCTTCGGCAGCCGCGGTCGTCGGAGGAGGTCGAGATCGGCGGCGTCGTCTGGAGCCTCTACGATCGACGCGGGAACGAGGCCGTCGGCAACCGCCAGTACGCCCTCGTGACCGAGACCGCCACGAGCACCGTCGTGCTGTACGGCACGGCGACCGAGGCGGAGTTCGCGCAGCTGGCGACCGCCGTGGCCGCCGAGCTGCCCGAGCCCGCCGAGTAGCCCGCGCCCCGCGCGGGCGCGCCGCGCGCGGCTCGACGATCGACGCGACCGCAGGAGGCAGGCACCATGCCCGAGCAGAACCAGAAGCGCACCCCGGCCGAGGTCTGGCGCGAGATGGAGCGCGGCAACGAGCGCTTCGTCGCCGGCACGCCGCGGCACCCCCGGCAGGACGTCGAGCGCCGCACCGAGCTCGCCGGCTACCAGGCGCCCTCGACCGCCCTGTTCGGATGCTCCGACTCGCGCCTCGCCGCCGAGATCATCTTCGACAAGGGCCTCGGCGACCTCTTCGTCGTGCGCAACGCGGGGCAGGTCATCAGCGACAGCGTCATCGGCTCGCTCGAGTACGCCGTCGCCGTGCTCAAGGTGCGCCTCATCGTCGTCCTCGGCCACGACGAGTGCGGGGCCGTGCGCGCCGCCATCGACTCGCGGCAGCCCGACCCCGCGCCGCTGCCCACGCACATCGCGGGCCTCGTGGCGCGCATCCACCCCGCCGTCGACCGCTGCCTGCTCGCGACCGGCGGCACCGACGTCGGCTCCCTCGACGCGATGGACGTCGGGCGCGAGCACCTGCGCGACACCGTCGGTGAGCTGCTCGCCGCGAGCGAGCTCATCAGCGAGGCGGTCGCCGCGGGTACCCTGGCAGTCGTCGGCGCCAATTACCGCCTCGCCGAGGGCCGTGTCGAGCCCGACGCCGTCGTCGGGCAGATCTGACCCGCGAACCCTCCCCCGATCCCACCGATCCGCACCGTCTGCAAAGGAATCACATCGCCGTGAGCACGCCCACCGAGTCCGACTTCCGCATCGAGCACGACACCATGGGCGAGGTGCGCGTGCCGCGCACGGCCCTCTACCGCGCGCAGACGCAGCGCGCCGTCGAGAACTTCCCGATCTCCGGATCGGGCCTCGAGCCCGGGCAGATCGTCGCCCTGGCGCAGATCAAGCGGGCCGCGGCGATCGTCAACGCCGAGCTGGGCATCCTCGACGGCGCCCTCTCGCAGGCGATCGTCGGCGCCGCCGACCAGATCATCGGCGGGCAGCACCACGAGCACTTCCCGGTCGACACGTACCAGACGGGCTCGGGCACGAGCTCGAACATGAACATGAACGAGGTGCTCGCGACCCTCGCCTCGACCGAGGCGCTCGCCGTGCACCCCAACGACCACGTCAACGCCTCGCAGTCGTCGAACGACGTGTTCCCCACCTCGGTGCACCTCGCCGTCACGCAGGCGCTGCTGAGCGACCTCATCCCCGCGCTCGAGCACCTCGCCGCCGCGCTCGAGGAGAAGGCGGAGCTCTGGAAGACCGCGGTCAAGGCCGGTCGCACCCACCTCATGGACGCGACGCCCGTCACCCTCGGGCAGGAGTTCGCCGGCTACGCCCGGCAGATCCGCCTCGGTACCGCCCGCGTGCGCGGCACCATCGAGCGCGTCGCCGAGGTGCCCCTCGGCGGCACCGCGACGGGCACCGGCATCAACACCCCGCTCGGCTTCTCGCAGAAGGTCATCGCCGAGCTCGCGACCTCGACCGGCCTGCCCATCACCGAGGCCGAGGACCACTTCGAGGCGCAGGGCGCCCGCGACGGCCTCGTCGAGGCGAGCGGCGCATTGCGCGTCATCGCCGTCTCGCTGACCAAGATCTGCAACGATCTGCGCTGGATGGGCTCCGGCCCCAACACGGGCCTCGGCGAGCTGCGCATCCCCGACCTGCAGCCCGGCTCCTCGATCATGCCCGGGAAGGTGAACCCCGTCGTGCCCGAGGCCGTGCTCATGGTGAGCGCGCGCGTCATCGGCAACGACGCCACCATCGCCTGGGCCGGCGCCTCGGGCTCCTTCGAGCTCAACGTCGCCATCCCCGTCATGGGCACCGCGCTGCTCGAGTCGATCCGCCTGCTGTCGAACTCGATGCGCGTCCTCGCCGACAAGACCGTCACCGGCCTCGAGGCCGACCTCGACCGGGCGCGCGCGCTCGCCGAGTCCTCGCCCTCGATCGTCACCCCGCTCAACCGCGTCATCGGCTACGAGGCCGCGGCCAAGGTCGCCAAGCACGCCGTCGCGCAGAGCATCACCGTGCGCGAGGCGGTCGTCGACCTCGGCTTCGTCGAGCGCGGCGAGATCACCGAGCAGCAGCTCGACGAACTGCTCGACGTGCTCTCGATGACCTCGCCCGGCCTGTAGGGGCCCGGGGGCGGGCATCCCTCGCCGTCAGCCCAGCGGCGGGTACGCCCGTCGCAGGTCGCGCGACGCGGCCGCGCGCACGGGGGCGCTGCCGCTCGTGCGCGCCGTCGGGGCGAGGGCGAGCAGCAGCCCCGTGAGCGCTGCGATGGTGCCGACGGACGAGTACGCGAACCACAGCGTCGAACGGCTGCCCGTGTACGGCGGCAGGGTGTCGGCGATCGACATTCCGATCGAGAAGGTCGCCCAGCCCTGGAAGAACACGGTGGCGCCGACGCCGAGCAGGCCGAGGACGCCGACGAGCCGGGTGACGGCGGCCTCGGCCTCGCCGCGGACGAGCGCGCGGTGCCGCACGAGGATCAGCACGAGCGGCCCGACGCTCGCGATCGCGGCCCACACCAGCACGTTCGCGATCCCGTACACCCGGTCGAGGTCGGTGAGCGCCGCGTAGACCGCCGCGGCCGGGATCCCGCCCGCTTGGTCCTGCACGCCCCACACGAGCCCCTCGACGAGCCCGAGCACGATGACCCCGACCATCGCGAGGGACGCCGCGAGCGTGACGGGACCGGAGCGCCCCGGACGATCCGACGCGTCCCGGGGAAGCGGTCGCCACTTCTCGGCGGGCGTCGCGCCCCACACGACGAGCGCCCCGATCGCGCCGAGCACGAGCAGCAGCGCGCCCCCGCCGAGCAGGGTGCTCGCGAGCGGATCCGGACGATCGATGGCGACGGGCCAGAGCGCGATGAGCACCGACCCGGCCGAGAGCGCGAGGACGACGAGCAGCGACATCGGGTGGATGCGCGGCCGCCGCAGCACGGCCGCCCACAGCAGGGCGATGCCCGCAGCCGCCGCGCCGACCACGAACAGGACGGGCGCGAGCCCGACGAGCGCGAGAGCCGGATGCACGGCCGCGAGCGGCCCGAGGCCGGCCAGGCCGCCGAAGCCGAGGAACCCGACGGTCGAACCGACCGCGGCGGTGCCGATGAGCGCGCCGCCCCAGCGCGCGAGGTGCCAGGACTGCCGCTCGAGCTCCGCGGGCTCGGCGCCGTGCGGGCCGAAGCGGCTGAGGGCGGCGAACCGGAGTGCTCCCCAGGCGATGGAGGGGCCCGGCACACCGAGCTCGTCGGCATCGCGGAGGTCGGCCGACCACTGCTCGTCGTAGCGCTCGCGGAGCGCGGCGGGAAGCAGACGGCGGGCGAGCGCGAGCCGGCGGGAGCCGACGGAGCGGGCGGACCCGCTCACGACGCGAACCCCGGCCGCAGCGCGGGCGCCGCGTTCGTGCGCCGCGAGGCGGCCCGCGCGCGGAACTCCCCCACCGTCCGTGCCGCCTGCACCGCCCCGTCGCCGGTGAGCCGGTAGTACCGCCGGCGAGGGCCGGGGCGCTCGTCATCGCGCTCCCACTCCGAGGTGATCCACCCCGCGCGCTCGAGCCGGTCGAGCACGGGGTAGACGGTGCCGGCGGGGCGGCCGCTGCGCTTGATGGCGAGCAGACCCCAGCAGCCGTCGGGGTGCTCGAGCAGGGCATCCAGCACGTCGACGGTCGCGGCGGTCACGCGCGAGAGGGGTTCCATGCGTCGAAATCTACCTATATCGAGATAGCGATGCAAGAGGGATGCTCGACTCCCGCACGACGAGGGGCGGCCGGGCTCCCCCGACCGCCCCCGCGCACCACGTGCGGCTCAGGCCAGCTCGTTGCCCTCCAGCAGATCGGTCACGAGCGCGGCGATCGCGCTTCGCTCGGAGCGGGTAAGGGTGATGTGCCCGAACAGCCCGTGCCCCTTGAGGGTCTCGATGACGCTCGCGACGCCGTCGTGGCGGCCGACCCGCAGGTTGTCGCGCTGGGCGACGTCGTGCGTGAGGACGACCTTCGAGTTCTGGCCGATGCGGCTGAGCACCGTGAGCAGCACGTTGCGCTCGAGCGACTGCGCCTCGTCGACGATCACGAAGGCGTCGTGCAGCGAGCGGCCGCGGATGTGCGTGAGCGGCAGGATCTCGAGGATGCCGCGGTCGATGACCTCGTCGAGCACGTTCTGCGAGACGACGCTGCCGAGGGTGTCGAAGGTGGCCTGCGCCCAGGGGTTCATCTTCTCGCTCGCGTCGCCGGGCAGGTAGCCGAGCTCCTGACCGCCGACCGCGTACAGCGGGCGGAACACCATGATCTTGCGCTGCTGCTGCCGCTCGAGCACCGCCTCGAGCCCGGCGCAGAGGGCGAGCGCCGACTTGCCGGTGCCGGCGCGGCCGCCGAGCGAGACGATGCCGATCTGCGGGTCGAGCAGCATGTCGATCGCGAGGCGCTGCTCGGCCGAGCGGCCGTGCAGACCGAAGACGTCGCGGTCGCCGCGCACGAGGCTGATGCGCCCGGGCTCGGAGACCCGGCCGAGGGCCGAGCCGCGGTCGGAGTGGATGACGAGGTTGGTGTTGATCGGCACGTCGCGCACGGTCGAGGTCTCGATCGTCTCGCGGTCGTAGAGGGTCGACATCTGCTCGCTCGAGAGGCGCACGTCGTCGGTGCCCGTCCAGCCCGAGTCGACGGCGAGCTCGGCGCGGTACTCCTCCGCGGCGAGGCCGATCGACGAGGCCTTCACCCGCATCGGCAGATCCTTCGAGACGACGACCACGTGCAGTCCGTCGTTGGCGAGGTTCATCGCCACGGCGAGGATGCGCGAGTCGTTGTCGCCCAGCTGCAGCCCCGAGGGCAGCACCGACTGGTTGGAGTGGTTGAGCTCGACGCGGATCGATCCGCCGGCATCCCCCACCGCGATGGGGAAGTCGAGACGCTCGTGCAGCACCCGCAGCTCGTCGAGGTTGCGCAGCGCCTGCCGGGCGAAGTACCCGATCTCGGGATCGTTGCGCTTGGCCTCGAGCTCGCCGATGACGACGACGGGGATGACCACCGCGTGCTCGGCGAAGCGGAACAGGGCCTTCGGATCGCTCAGCAGCACGGAGGTGTCGAGCACGTAGGTGCGCTGTGCCACCCCCTGCTCGGTCGTCTGAGCGGAAACTGCCTGGCGGGAGGTGTCGGAAGCGGCCACCATTGCTCCATATCCCGGGGAGCGCGGGCGCGACCCGGACCGTTGTCTCGCGACGCGTCGGCCGGGATTCGCGGACGAGTCATGGCCGTCGCGATCAGGCGGGCTGCCTGATGCGGCTGACGCTAGACCCGACGAGCGCTCGGGTCGACAGCGACACGCCCGGCGTCACACGCGGGTAACCGGGCTCATCCCAATCGGGGGTGTAGAAGTTGGGGTCTGAAGCCGCCGGTCTCGAGCAGGCCTCGGGCGATGTAGTTGGTCAGGTTGCGGAACCCGAATGCGGAGCCGCGCAGGTGTTCGAGCCGTCCGTTGAGCGCCTCGGTCGGCCCGTTGCTGGTACCGGGTCGTTCGAAGTAGGCGAGCACGTCAGCGGCTCGCTTCTTCAGGGTCCGGCCCAGGGTGGTGAGCTCGGTGAGCACCTTGGGGACGCCGGCGCTGAGATCGGTGATCAGCTTCTCCATGAGCTCGCGGCCACGTTGCCGGTCCTCGTGGCGATAGGCGGCGATCATGCGCTGGTAGACACCCCAGGTCGCCTCGACCTCGACGTGAGCGTCATCAACGAACAGCGCGCGTAGCCTGTCGCTCTGCTTGTCGGTGAGCAGGTCCGCGCCGGTGTGCAGCGTGCGCCGCGACGTGTAGAGCGGGTCGTCCCTGAACCCACGGTACCCGTGGATCGCGAGTTGGACCCGGCGCCGGCACCTGACGAGGGCGTCACCGGCCAAGCGCACGACGTGGAAGGGATCCATCACCGTGACCGCGTCCGGGATCTCCTCTGCAGCGGCGGTCTTGAACCCGGTGAAGCCGTCCATCGCGACCACCTCGACCGCGTCACGGAAGCGATAGACGCAAAGCCGACGTGATTAGGTCGTCGGTTCGATTCCGACAGGCGGCCCTGGCGAACAGCCCCTGACCTGCGGAAACGCAGTGCAGGGGCTGTTCGGTTCTGGTGGTCGCGCGATGCGCTGGCCTCACGGCTGTGCCCGACACCGACGTCGCTCTCCTCTGCGACGGACCCCTCCCCGGCTGAGCGCTCGCGGCCGGCATCCTGTCCGTGTGCCGATAGGCCTCGCTCCGCTCGGCAACGCGGCGTGGCGTTGTTCGCGACCTGGACGTGCGAGGTGTCAACGGTGCGTCGGCGCAGCGATCGTTGTGTGCGCAGCGAGATGTTCCATGCCGCACGGGCGACGCGCACGAACGCAAAGCCCCGGAACGCCAACGACCCGTCATCGCTGCGACGCGCAACGCGTCTCCCGTCACGGCAACGGATCGCAACCAAGACCCGCCCACGGCGCCTAGCGGGACGGAGGGCAAGTTGACACAGTTGCGCTGCCATGGAACCGCGCTGGCTCTCTCGATGACCACCGGTGAACCAGTGCCGCTCCAGGCTTGCGCCTGGTGTTGCCTGGCCCCCCTCGTGATCGGCCCGTCGGGGATCGTCAACGTGGTGCGGGTGTCGAGGCGGTCGGGTCCGACGGCTCGGCGGGGCGCGATCGTCTCGTGCGTTGGCGGACTACGGGAGCTTGGACGCGAGGACGTCGGCCGCCAGGATCTCGGGTGCTGCGCCGAGGAGGTGCTGGTTGGCCATCAGGGCTGCGACGATGGCGCCGTTGGCGTGGGCGTCGCGAGCGGCCTCGTCGGGGAATGCATCGAAGATCCAGAAGGTGTCGGCGTGGGTCCTGACCGCGAACCAGACAATCGTTCCTACTTCTTCGTTGGCGAGTGCGACAGCGCCGGCGAGCAGATCGGCGAGCGCGTCGTGCTGTCCATCGGCCGCGACGATCTTGGCGACGAAGGCATACGGAAGTGATGAGGGTGTGGACATGAGGGACTCTCCTTGACGTCGGTGTTCTTCGTGGGACGAATTCAGCCTATGACGAGCGAGGGCCGGTGGGGAGTGGCGTATACGGCAGTATTGCTATTGTTTACGTCATGCGTATCGGACTGATCGCGATCGACGGCTGCCTCGGTTCGGCGGTCGCGTCGGTCATCGACATCGTGCGGGTGGCCGACGGAGCCCGCGGCGATGTCGACCCGCGGATCGACCCGATCGAACTCGCCATCCTCGGACCGAAACGGCGAGTGACCACGACGGCATCGATGACCCTGTCGGTGGACCACCCGCTGTCGGAGTCCGGAGAGTTCGACGTGGTCGTCGTCCCTGCGCTTGGAACCCTTACGGCCGCCGCTACCAACGACGTCCTCCAGAGCCGAGATGCTCGTTCGGTCATCGCCTCGCTCGGGCGCCTCGACGAGGCGACCACCCGGATCGCCGCGGCGTGCACCGGCGTGTTCGCTGTCGCCGAGACCGGACGGATGCATCATCGGAGGGCGACGACCAGCTGGTTCCTGGGGCCGGAGTTCCGGAAGCGCTATCCGACCGTCGCCCTCGATCTCGACACCATGGTCGTGGTCGACGGGAACCTCGTCACCGCCGGCGCCGCGTTCGCCCACATCGACCTCGCGCTCTCACTCGTGCGATCGATCAGCCCCGACCTGGCCCAACATGTCGCCAAGCTCCTCATCATCGACGAGCGTCCGTCGCAGGCGGCCTTCGTCGCCTACGAACATCTCCGGCACGAGGACCCGATCGTCGTCGAGTTCGAACGCTTCGTGCGCGCCCGCCTGGACGAACCGTTCAACGTCGCCTTCGTCGCGCAGTCGCTCGGCACCAGCCGGCGCACCCTCGAACGACGAGTCCGTGCGGCGCTCAACCTCACTCCGCTCGGCTTCGTCCAACGGCTTCGCACCGAACGAGCTCGACACCTCTCAGCAACCACGGACCTCACCTCCGCCGAGATCGCGCTACGGGTCGGCTACGCGAACGCCGAGACTCTGCGCTCCCTCCTGCGCAGGGAGCGACGCCGTTCCTGACCTATCGCCATGCCTGTAGCTTGTGTCCTAGCGCTCGGTTGGAACCACCTCTCAGCACGTCGCGTCGACGCTCCTGCGTCGCCCCTGGACGACCCACTCGACACGCCCGCAGCACAGCCCATGTGACGTGCCCCGGCTTCCCGGACGGTCGGAGTTGGGTGGCTGTGATGTCGCTGCGTTCTCGTCGAGAGGGTCAGCAGACCCGATCAGAGCCGATTGGGATGAGCCGCGAAGGCGGTCAGGTCAGGGCGGCCGAAGCCGGCCGACGGGGTAGCGTCGGGCACGTCGAGGTCTTTCGGATGGATGGCGTAGGAACCTCCGTCGTCGGGAGACCTCGACGTCTATCTGCGGACCGACGCGCCCGGCCGACCTACACCCTCATCTGGGAAGAGCCGGTAACCGGGTGTTCAGATGCGGGTGCCGGCCTGGTACTCGGCGAGGCTCTCGCGCAGCAGCTCGAGCGTCTCGTCGCTCGTCGAGGCGTGCGGGGCGAAGCGCACCCGACCCCCGCGCGCGGTGACGGTGACGCCGTGGTTGTGCAGGGCGGCGGTGAGGATGCTCAGCTGCTCCGGTGCCGGCTCGGCGACGACGATCCCGGCCCGTTCGGCGTCCTCCCGCGGCGACACGACGGGCAGGCCAACCTCGTCCAGCAGGTCGACGACCCGGGAGGCGCGCTCGAGCACCCGCTCACGCAGCACCCCCACGCCCACGTCCAGCACCTCCTCGACGGCGACCGCCAGTCTTCCCTGCGCCGCGGGGTCGGCGAAGCCGACGCGGAACGCGCGCGCATCCGGCTGCGGCGGGCGGATGTCGTGATCGGGCCCGTCCGGCAGCTCGCCGACGGCCGTCCAGCCCGACCACACCGGCGTGAGCTGCTCGCGCGCGCGGTCGCTCATCGCGAGGAACCCCGTGCCGTACCCGGCCCGCAGCCACTTCTGCCCGCCGGACGCGATGACGTCGGCGACCCCCCACGGCGCCTCGACGACGCCGACGCCCTGGATGGCGTCGACGATGAGCAGCCGGTCGCCGATCACCTGGCGGATGCCCTCGAGGTCGACCAGGTGCCCGGTGCGGTAGTCGACGAGGCTCACGCAGACCGCGACGACGGAGGAGGCCATCTGGTCGCGCACGACGGCCGGGGTGATGCGCTCGTGCTCGGGGGTGATGGCGTGCGGCACGAGCACGCCGAGCGCCTCGGCCGCACGGGCGGCGGCGTAACCGACGGAGGGGAACTCCCCCGCGCTCAGCGCGAGCCCGCCGGTGAGCCCGAACATGACGTGCATGAGCGCCTGGCTCGTGCTCGGCTGGAAGACCACCTGATCCGGCCGGAACCCGAGCAGCGGGGCGACGGCCGCATCCACCCGCTCCTCCTCCCCGAGCACGTCGGGCAGCGAGCCGAAGCGGGCGCGCGCGAAGATCTCCGACTGCGCGCGCATCTCAGCGACGACGGTGTCGCCGACCGGACCGGCGCTGGCGAAGTTCAGGTAGCCCGGGTCCTCGCGGAACCGGGCGGCGTACTCATCGATCGAGATCACGGGATGCGCGCTCCTTCGAGGCGGTGGGGTGGAGCGCGCGGGTCGCGCTCGCGGTGCAGCGGGTGGGGCGGGGTCGGGTGGGCGGCCGCTCAGGCGCCGAAGCGGCGCTGGCGGCGGGCGAAGTCGCGGAGAGCGCGGAGGAAGTCGACCTCGCGCAGGTCGGGGCCGAGCGCCTCGACGAAGTAGAACTCGCTGTGGGCGCTCTGCCACAGCATGAAGTCGCTGAGCCGCTGCTCGCCGGAGGTGCGGATCACGAGGTCGGGGTCGGGCTGGCCGCCGGTGTAGAGGTGCTCGGCGATGCGCTCGGGGGTGACCTGCTCGGCGAGCTCGTCGAGGGTTCCGCCGCGCTCGGCGTGGTGGTGCACGATCGAGCGCACGGCATCGGCGATCTCGCGCCGGCCGCCGTAGCCGACGGCGAGGTTGATGTGCAGGCCGCGGTTGTCGGCCGTGCGAGCCTCGGCGTCGTCGAGGTGCTGCAGCAGGTTCTCGCTGAGGCCGTCGCGGCTGCCGACGTGCTGCACGCGCCAGCCGGGCTGGCGGGAGAGCTCGTCGGCCAGTTCGGCGATGATGCGGGTGAGGCCGGCCAGCTCGTCGGCGTGGCGACCGGCAAGATTGTCGGTCGAGAGCAGGTAGAGGGTGACGACGCCGATGTCGGCCTGGTCGCACCAGGAGAGGAACTCGCGCATCTTGTCGGCGCCGGCACGGTAACCGTGGTCAGTGGTGCCGCCGTACTGACGAGCCCAGCGCCGGTTGCCGTCGATGATCATGGCGACGTGGTGGGGGTGCGTCGTGCCCGCCAGGCGCCGCCGCAGGCGGCCCATGTAGAGCTGGTAGAGCAGCCCGCTGCCGAGCGGGGTTCGCTTCGAACGCACAGACTCACGGTAGTGCACACCGCAGCGCTTGTCCGCGGAGGCCAAAGGATTCCGCGGCGGCGGTGCGCCGACGTAGGGTCGGAGCCGTGACCTCACCCGACTCGGACGTCGAGCGCGAACCCGCCGCCGACCTGCCCAACGTTCCCCTGCTCGAGGAGTCGATCGAGTACGCGCAGCTCGATGCCAAGCCGACCTGGCGCGGCTGGATCCACGCCGGCACCTTCCCCGTCGCGCTCGTCGCCGGCATCGTGCTGCTGCTCGCCGCCGACGGCGCCGCGGCGACGTGGTCGAGCGCGGTCTTCATGACCACCTCGCTGCTGCTCTTCGGCATCTCGGCGACGTACCACCGCTTCACGTGGAGCGAGCGCACGCGCATCCTGCTCAAGCGCCTCGACCACGCCAACATCTTCCTGCTCATCGCGGGCACCTACACGCCGCTCGCGGTGCTCGCGCTGCCGCCCGAGAAGGGGTACCTGCTGCTCGGGCTGGTCTGGGCGGGCGCCGCGCTCGGCATCGGGTTCCGCGTGTTCTGGATCGGCGCGCCCCGCTGGGCGTACGTGCCGCTGTACCTGCTGCTCGGCTGGGCCGCCGTGCTCTACATGGGCGACCTGTTCGCCGCCGACGCGGCCATGATGGTGCTCGTCATCGCGGGCGGGCTCGCCTACACGGCCGGCGCGATCATCTACGGCATGAAGAAGCCGAACCCGGTGCCCGGGGTCTTCGGGTTCCACGAGATCTTCCACGCGCTCACGGTGATCGCGTTCCTATGCCACTGGACGGGGATCCTGCTCGTCGCCGTCGACCCGCCGTTCGGCGCCTGAGCCGGTCGCCGCGTCGGATCCGGTCGCCGCGTTGGATCCCGTCGCCCCGTCCTGCTCCGCCTGCTCGGCGGCCAGCCGCTCGCGGATCTCGCCGCGGTACCGCACCCGGCGCATGCGGCGCATCATGTCGACGATCAGCAGAACGACGACGATCGTGACCACGGCGGTCGCAATGAATCCGGAGACCCCCGGAGTGACGAGGTTGGGGTCGATCTCGATGGACGGAATGAGTGGATCATCTACCGGGGTGGGCCCGAGACCCTGAGGCATCAGGGCGGACGGCAACCACGTCACGAGCAACTCCATTGCGGTTCGGGGCCACCGAGAATTTGATCTCGGGGCCGGACGGTGAGCACGCGCACAGCAGCGCGCGCTACGGTCATCGAGACTAACCGCCGTCTCCTGTGGAATCGATCGAGCGCCGAATCATGTCCCTTTCCCGCACCCGCCCTGCCGACACGCCGTCGTCACGGCTCGACCAGCGGTACGGCCGGACGCCGCGCGATGGCCGCCGCGTGCGCACTGTCTCGATCATGAGCGCGGTCGCCTTCGTCGGCGTCTTCGCGGCCTGGGTCGTCTGGGGCGGCCTCTCCGGCACGAGCTCCACGCTGGAGGTCCGCGAGCTCGGGTATCTCGACGTCACCGAGTCGAGCGTCACCGTTCAGTGGGAGGTCAGTGTCGAGCCGGGCGTCGAGGTGAGCTGCGCGCTGCAGGCTCTCAACGGCAGCTTCGGCATCGTCGGCTGGCGAATCGTCGAGCTCGGCGCGTCGGAGCAGCGCACGCGGCAGTTCGCCGAGTCGCTGCGAACCTCCGAGCGGCCCGTGACGGGTTTGCCGTACCGCTGCTGGCTCCCGTAGCCTCGACGGAATCGATCACGGAACCGGCCGACCTTCGGCCGGTTCCGTTCTGTCAGGAGGCGATGACCGATGAGCAGCGAGACCCCGTGGCTCTCCCAGGACGCGTACGACCGGCTCACCGCTGAGCTGCACACCCTCGAGACCGAGGGCCGCTCCGAGATCGCGAAGCGCATCGAGACGGCGCGCGACGAGGGCGACCTCAAGGAGAACGGCGGCTACCACGCCGCGAAGGACGAGCAGGGCAAGATGGAGGCCCGCATCCGCCAGCTCACCGAGCTGCTGCGCACCGCCACCGTCAGCGAGGCGCCCGAGTCGCAC
The DNA here is from genome assembly GCF_012530535.1 of Microcella flavibacter. NCBI lineage: Bacteria > Bacillati > Actinomycetota > Actinomycetes > Micrococcales > Microbacteriaceae > Microcella > Microcella flavibacter. The sequence continues at coordinate 726,542 of NZ_CP051299.1, read as the reverse complement.
GGCGTCGTCGAGGCCGGCACCGTCGTCACCGCTCTGGTGTCGGGCGACGAGGAGAAGTTCCTGCTCGGCAGCCGCGAGATCCTCGCCGCCGGCAGCGATCTCGACGTCTACAGCGAGAAGAGCCCGCTCGGCGAGGCCATCCTCGGCCTCAAGATCGGCGAGAAGACCAGCTACGAGGCGCCGACCGGCGCGAGCATCAGCGTCGAGATCCTCGACGTCGAGAACTACACGCCGTAGTCCGGACGCGTCGCGGCCGGACGGCGAAGACCCTGGCCGTGCCGCACGATCGTGGCCTCCTGACGGGGCGGGCCCGCCCTCGCCGAGGTGATGGTCTCCCGCTGTCGCTCCTTCCACTCTGCAGGAGTCAGTGGAGCATCACTCGCGAAAGTCCTGCAGAGTGGAAGGTGCACGTGCGACGCACGTGATCGCGGCAGCGCGCGTGCTCCGCACGCGATGCACGGGTCCCCGTCACCGTGCTCGAGGCCCAGCGGAGGGCAGTCCCTCAGCCGGGCGACGAGGGTCTCTCGTGAGCAGCCGCGCCTGCGCCGCTCCTCAGACGCTGATGGAGCGCGGCGCGTAGCCGTGCGCGCGCAGCGCGTGCAGCACCTGCTCGGCGTGCTCCGGCCCGCGGGTCTCGATGTGCAGCTCGAGCTCCACCTGGCTGATCTGCAGGCCCGAGCCGTGGCGGGTGTGCAGCACCTCGACGACGTTCGCGTTCTGCTCCGCCACGATGCGGCTCGTCTCGGCGAGCTGGCCGGGGCGGTCGGGCAGCGGGATGCGCAGCTTGAGGTAGCGCTCCGACGCGGCGAGCCCGTGGCTGATGACGCGCTCCATGACGAGCGGATCGATGTTGCCGCCCGACAGCATGACGACGGTCGGGCCGGAGGCGCGCACGCGCCCCGTGAGGATGGCCGCGACTCCGACCGCCCCGGCCGGCTCGACGACGAGCTTGGCGCGTTCGAGCAGCACGAGCATGGCCCGCGCGATGTCGTCGTCGTCGACCGTGACGACCTCGTCCACGGCATCCTTGATGATCGCGAAGTTGAGCTTGCCCGGCTTCGAGACGGCGATGCCGTCGGCGATGGTGGGGTGCACGACGACCTCGGTGGGCGCGCCGGCCGCGAGGCTCGCGGGGTAGGCGGCCGCCTGCGAGGACTGCACGCCGATGATGCGGATCTCGCGCCCGAGCTCGGCGGCCTTGCGCTTGAGCACGCTCGCCATGCCCGAGATGAGCCCGCCGCCGCCGATCGGCACGATGATCGTCTCGAGGTCGGGCACCTGCTCGAGCACTTCGAGCCCGAGCGTGCCCTGGCCGGCGATGACGTCGGGGTGGTCGAAGGGCGGGATGTAGACGGCACCCGTGTCGGCCGCGTGGGTCTGCGCGGCACGCAGCGGCTCGGCCACGGTGTGGCCGACGAGCACCACCTCGGCGCCGTAGTGGCGGGTCGCCTGCAGCTTCGGCAGGGCGACGCCGATCGGCATGAAGATCGTGGCGCGGATGCCCAGCTCGCGCGCGGCGAAGGCGACGCCCTGAGCGTGATTGCCGGCGCTCGCGGCGACGACGCCGCGCGCCTTCTCGGCGTCGCTCAGCCGCGACATGCGGTTGTACGCGCCGCGGATCTTGTACGAGCCGGTGCGCTGCAGGTTCTCGCACTTCATGTGCACGGGCACGCCGAGGATCTCGCTGAGGTGCCGCGAGGTCTCCATCGGCGTGATCTCGGCCACCGCGCGCACGACCTCGCGCGCCGCCTCGACCTCGGCCAGGGTCGGCCCGGCGAGGTCCGCGAGCGCCGCGCGCGGCTCGGGAACCGGCGTCGTCACCACCGTGTCGGTCATCTCTTCTTCTTCTGGCGACTCTCGTCGACGTCGGTGATGGCCGCGAGATCGGCCATGGTCGGGCGGGGGCGGGTCTTCCACGCCCCGCTCGCAATGTACCGGATGGAGACATTGAGGAACGCGACGATGGGCACGGCGAAGAGCGTTCCCGGGATGCCGGCGAGGAACCCGCCGGCCGCCACCGCGAGCACGACGGCCAGCGGGTGCACCCGCACGACCGAGCCCATGACGAGCGGCTGCAGGATGTTGCCCTCGATCTGTTGCACGAGCAGAACGATGCCGAGCATGATGAGCGCCTGCACCGGGCCGTAGAAGACGAGCGCCACGACGACGGCGAGCGCGCCCGTCACGACGGCGCCGATGATGGGGATGAAGCTGCCGAGGAACACCGCGACCGCGATGGGCAGGGCGAGCGGCAGCTGCAGGATGACCGCACCGAGCCCGATGCCCACGGCGTCGACGAACGCGACGAAGATCTGCACCTTGGCGAAGTTCGTGACGGTCAACCAGCCGGCGGTCGCGCCGCCGTCGACGGCCTTGCGCGACTGCTTCGGCAGGAGCCCCAGCACGAAGCTCCAGATGCGGCGGCCGTCGAGCAGCAGGAAGAGCAGGGTGAACAGCGCCAGCACGGCGCCCGTCAGCACCTCGCCGACCGTCGAGCCGACCGAGAGGGCGCCGCTGACGAACCAGTCGTCGGTGAGATCGAACTGCCCGAGGGTGTCGTCGATGACCGTGCCGATCTCGTCCTCCGAGATGCCGAAGGCCGTGCTGATCTGCCCGACGACCTCGTCGAATCGCTCGACCGCGCGCTCCTCGAGCGCGGGCAGCCCGCTGCGGATCTGCGAGACGACGAGCCATACGAGCCCGGAGACGGCGCCGATGAGCGCGAGCATCGAGGCGGTGACGCTCAGCCACTTCGGCCAGCCGATCCTCTGCAGCCAGCCGTTGAGCGGCTGCAGCAGCGCCGCGAGCAGCACGGCGATGAAGATGGGGATGACGAGCAGCGCGAGCTGCATGACCAGGAAGATGACGACGCCGATGACCGCGGCGATGGCGAGCAGGCGCCAGGACCACGCCCCCGCGATGCGCATGCCCGGGGGCACGCCGTCGGTCAGGGGGGCGTCGGGCTCGGCGGATCGGTGGCGACGGAGCATCGCCACAGTCTACGAGCGCGGCTCGGCCGGCGAGGTCGACACTGCGCGCCCGCTGAGCGTCACGCCGACGCGGTCGCCGGGGCGGGCGGGCAGTGCGACGTCGTGCTGCACCACGAGCTCCTCCCCCCCGTCGAGGCGCACGCGGGTGCGGCGCAGCGAGCCCAGGAACGAGCTCGTCAGCACGGTGCCCGCCGCACCCGCGCCATCGGCCCCGAGGCGGATGTCCTCCGGTCGGACGAGCGCCCGCACGGCGGCGCCGTGCTCGGCGGGGGCCAGCAGGGGCAGCCGCTGCCCGAGCACGACCACGGCCTCGCCGTCGACGGTGCCGGCAAGCCGGTTGCTGAGGCCCACGAACTCGGCGACGAAGGCCGAGGCGGGCCGAGTGTACAGCTCCTCGGGCGTGCCGATCTGCTCGATGCGGCCCGCGCGCATGACGGCGACGCGGTCGGCGACGGCGAGCGCCTCCTCCTGGTCGTGCGTGACGAAGACGGTCGTGATGCCGAGCTCGGTCTGGATGCGGCGGATCTCGTCGCGCAGCTGCACGCGCACCTTCGCGTCGAGCGCGCTGAGCGGCTCGTCGAGCAGGAGGACGCGGGGGCGGGTCACGAGCGCGCGAGCCAGGGCGACTCTCTGCTGCTGGCCGCCGGAGAGCTGGTGCGCGTAGCGCGCTCCGTGGTGGTCGAGGCCGACCAGGTCGAGGGAGTCCTGCGCGCGGCGTCGGCGGTCCGCCGCGGGCACGCGGCGCATCCGGAGCCCGAATTCGACGTTCTCGAGAACGGTCATGTGCGGGAACAGCGAGTACGACTGGAACACCATGCCGATGTCGCGCTTGTTCGTGGGCACGCGGGCGACGTCCTCGCCGTCGATGAGGATGCGCCCCTCGTCAGCCGGCTCGAGCCCGGCGAGCACGCGCAGGGCCGTCGTCTTGCCGCAGCCGGAGGGGCCGAGCAGGGCGACGAACTCGCCCGGGGCGAGGTCGAGCGAGACGCCATCGAGCGCGGTGAGCCCGGGGAAGCGCTTGACGACGCCCTCGAGGGCGACGGGCGCGGAGACGCGGCCGGGGCCCGGGACGGTGGACGGAGCGGTCGTGTCGGTCATGATTCCTTCCGGGTGCGGCCCCGCCCGACGCGCCCGATGACGAGCAGCAGCACGAAGGCCAGCAGGAGCGCCAGCAGTGCGAGCACCACGGCGATGTAGGGGTCGTCCTTGCTCACGACGACGAGGGCCGTCTGCAGGTTCTGCCGGTTGAGCAGCGAGGCGATGGTGAACTCGCCGAGCACGACGGCGATCGAGATGAAGGCCGCGGCGAGCAGCCCGCGGCGCAGGTTCGGCAGCAGTACGCGCACGATGGTGACGGGCCAGGAGGCGCCGAGCGAGCGCGCCGCCTCGGTCAGGGTCGCGACGTCGAGCGCGTCGAGGTTCGACTGCACGGCGCGGTAGGCGAAGGGCAGCACGATGATGCCGTAGGCGAAGGCGAGGGTCCAGACGCCGCTGCCGAACAGGCGGGCGACGACGCTGTAGACGGGCGCGAGTCCGACGACGAGCACGATCGCCGGGATGCTGATCGGCAGCAGGCAGACGAACTCGAGCGCCCGGCGCAGCTGCGGCAGTCGCAACTGCACGAGCACCATCGTCGGCACGAGCAGCACGAGCACGACGAGCACGGTCACCGCCGCGAGGGCGAGCGAGTTGCCGATCGCCTGCCCGAGCGGCCGGTAGGCGGGGCCGAGATCGCCCGTGAGCACGGTGATCCAGCGGCTGAGGTCGTAGCCGCCCTCGAGCCCGCGGCGCAGCGTGAACTCGACCATCGCCACGATCGGGATGGCGAACAGCACGCCGACGATCGTGAGGATGCTGCGGCGGGCGAGCGCGCTCGGGGCGGGGATGCCCGCGCCCGCGCTCATCGCCGCCACCGGTCGGCCCGGCGCTGCAGCAGGGCGTACAGCGTCATGACGACGACCATCACGACGATCATGCCGAGCGCGAGCGCGCCGGCGAGGTTCTCGCGCCCGAGCAGGGTCTCGCTCGTGAGCGCCGCCCGGATCTGCAGCGGCACGATCGATTGCCCCTGGCTCGTGAGGGCCGCGGCCGTCGCGTAGGAGGAGAAGGCGTTGGCGAAGAGCAGCAGCAGAGAGCCGAGGAAGGAGGGCCAGAGCACGGGGATGCCGATGCGCCACCAGAAGGTCGCGGTCGTGCCGCCGAGGGTCGCGCTGGCCTCGGCCCACTGCGGCTTGAGCGACTCGAGCGCGGGCAGGAAGACGATGATCATGAGCGGCACCTGGAAGTAGACGTACGGCAGGATCAGGCCGGGCGACTCGTAGAGCCAGACGCCGTCGGCGAAGATGTCGATGCCGGCGAGGTCGCGCAGCAGCACCGTGACGCCGCCCTGGATGCCGATCGTCGCGATGAACGCGAAGGCGAGCATCACGCCGCCGAACTGGGCGAGCACCCCGCTCGCGGCGTCGATCACCGAGCGGAGCATCCCCTCGGGGCGGGCCGCGACGATCGCATAGCTGACCAGCGCGCCCAGCAGGGCGCCCACGACGGCGGTGAAGGCCGAGAGCGCGATCGAGGTGCCGAAGCCGGAGAGCACGAAGGGGTCGCCGAGCGCGGCGATCGTGTCGAGCGTGAACGCTCCCTCCTCGTCCACGAAGCCGGTCGCGAGGGCGATGCCGGTCGGCAGGGCGAGGAAGAGGGCGATGTACAGGGCGAAGGGCGCCACCCCCCAGGCGGCGGCGCCGCGGGTGCGGCGGGGCCGGACGGGGCGGGTCGAGCCCCGGGGCGCTGTTGCGCTCCGGGGCTCGACCGCGGGGGTGACGACCGTGCTACTGGACAGCGGTCGCCCAGCGCTCGCCGAGCAGCGTCGCCGCGGCGTCGCTCTGCTCGGCCGAGGGCACGACCGTGTCGGCCGGGGCCTCGGGCAGCGCGGCGTACAGCGCCTCGTCGATCTCGCCGGCCTCGACCATGGCCTGCTCGAGCACGGGGCGGGCGCCGCCCTTCAGCCACAGGTTCTGCACCTCGGGGCTGTAGAGGAACTCCATCCAGAGGCGCGCGGCGGCCGGGTTCGGGGCGTCGACGTTGATGGCCTGGTTGTAGTAGCCCGCGTAGCCGGTGCCCTCGAAGACCACGACCTCCCAGTTGCGCTGGCCGTCGAGCTCGGCGGCGTAGCCGTTGTTCAGGTAGTCCCAGTCGAAGACGACGGGGGTCTCGCCCGAGGCGACCGTGGCGGGCGTGGGGTCGATCTTGACGAAGTTGCCCGCGGCGTTGAGCTCTTCGAAGAAGTCGATGCCGGCCTGGAAGTCGTCGAGGTCGCCGCCGTTCTGCACGGTGGCCATGCCGACCGCCGCGAACGCCGCACCGGCCTGGGTCGGGTCGCCGTTGATGGCGACCTTGCCGCGGTACTCCTCGCCGAGGAGGTCGTCGAGCGACTCGGGGGCGGGCACGGCGTCGGGGTCGTAGCCGACCGCCATGTACCCGCCGTAGTCGCCGACGAACAGGCCCGACTCCTCCTTGAGGGCGTCGGGGATGTCGTCCCAGCGCTCGACCTTGTAGGGCGCGAAGTAGTCGGTGCTCGTGAGCGCGACGGCGAGGCCGAGGTCGAAGACGTCGGGGGCGGTGTCCTGGCCGCGCAGGTTCTCGGCGGCCTGGATCTCCTCGGCGCTCGAGGCGTCGGGCGAGGCCTCGGTGATGGTGATCTCGGGGTAGCGCTCGGCGAAGAGGTCGATGATCTCGCCGTAGTTGGCCCAGTCGCGGGGCAGCGCGATGACGTTGAGGGCGCCCTCGGCCTTCGCGGCCTCCTCGAGGTCGGCGAGCGTGCCGAAGTCGGCGAGGCTCGTGGCGGTCGAGGCGTCGACGCCGCCGGCCGCGGTGGGCTCGGCGTCGGTGGCGCAGGCGGTCAGGGAGAGGGTCGCGACGGCGGCGAGGGCCGCGCCGGCGAGGAGTCGAGAGCGAATCACAGGGGTGTCCTCCGGGGAAGGGCGCGGCGGCTCGTGCTGTGGTCGAGCTCAGGGGGTACCGCGCTGATCGCACGCTAAGCAGGCGACATGTCGCACTCGGTGCACCCCGGCGGCGGCCGGGTGAACGACGGGTGAACGAGGGGGCCTCAGGATGCTCCGGCGATGTCGCCCGTGCCCGATAGCGTCGAGGCGTGCCGCACCTGACCGCCCCCGCCGCGCGCCGGCTCGCGCTCGCCGCGCAGGGTTTCGGGCGTCGGAACGTGGGGCGCGGGCATCCCGACGCCGTCACCCCGCGCCGCCTCGCCGCGGCCGTCGACCGGCTCGGCGTGCTGCAGCTCGACTCGGTGAGCGTCTTCGCCCGCTCGCACTACCTGCCGCTGTTCGCCCGCCTCGGCCCCTACGACCCGGCCGCGCTCGACGCGCTGCTGTTCGCGCGGCGCGGGCGGTACCACGAGTACTGGGCGCACGAGGCGGCGGTCATCCGGCGCGAGGACTGGCCGCTCTGGCACTGGAAGCGCGAGCTGCTGCGCGGGCGCGACCCCGTCAAGCACGCCTGGGTGCGCGAGCACGGCCCGATGCTCGAGTGGCTGCTGCAGGAGCTCGCCGTCACCGGCCCGGTCACGGCGGGCGAGATCGAGCACGAGGCGAACGTGCGGCGCGGGCCCTGGTGGGGCTGGAGCGACGTCAAGCACGGGCTCGAGTTCCTGTTCCGCTGGGGCGACGTCGTGAGCGCCGGGCGGCGCGGGTTCTCGCGCGTCTACGCCCTGCCCGAGCAGGTGGGGCTCGCCGCTCTGCACGCGCAGCGGGTGCCACGGGCCGAGGCGATGCGCGCCCTCGTGCACCGCGCCGTCGTCGCACTCGGGGTCGGCGCGGTCGGCGACATCGCCGACTACCACCGCCTGCCCGTCGCCGACACACAGGCCGCGCTGCGCGAGCTGCACGAGGAGGGCATCGTCGAGCCCGTGACGGTGGAGGGGTGGATGCGCGGCGCGCGCCCGCTGCCCGCCTGGCGCGACCCGGCCGCGAGCATCCCCCGGCGCATCGAGGCGACCGCCCTGCTCTCGCCCTTCGATCCGGTGGTCTGGTACCGGGATCGCGCGCTGCGCCTCTTCGACTTCCACTACCGCATCGAGATCTACACGCCGGCGGCGAAGCGGCGGTACGGGTACTACTCGCTGCCCGTGCTCGTCGACGACGCGCTCGCCGGCCGGGTCGACCTCAAGAGCGATCGGAAGGCCGGCGTGCTGCGCGTGCAGTCGGCCTGGGCCGAGGACGGCGTGCCGCACGGCGCGCTCGCCGAGCGCCTCGCGCCGCTGCTGCGCTCGGCCGCCGCCTGGCAGGGCCTCGACGACGTGGAGGTCGCGGGGCCCGGCGATGCCGCCGCGGAGGTGCGGGCGGCGCTCGCCCGCTGACGTCGCCGCGACCGACCGCGGTGGCGCTCTAGAAGCGGTTCGAGTTCTGGATGAGGCGTTTGACCCGCTCGGCGATCGGCGGGTGCGTCTGGAACATGCGGTCCATCACGCCCGGCTTCATCGGGTCGCTGATCCACAGGTGCGCCATCGTCGAGTTCTGCTTGCGCATCGGCCGGGCGTAGTCGCCGAGCTTCTGCAGCGCGCTCGCGAGCGCCTCGGGGTCGCGGGTGGTCAGCGCGCCCGTGGCGTCGGCGAGGTACTCGCGCTGCCGCGACACGGCGGCCTGGATGAGCGCGGCGACGAGCGGGGCGACGAGCATCGCGACGAGGCCGAAGACGAGCACGATCGGGTTGCCGCCGTTGTTGTTGCGGTTGCCGCCGAAGAAGGCCATGCGGGCGAGCACGTCGGCGATGAGGCCGACCGCGACGGTGAGCCCGAAGACGATGGTCGAGACGCGGATGTCGTAGTTCTTGACGTGCCCCAGCTCGTGGGCCATGACGCCGGTGAGCTCGCGGTCGGTCATGAGCTCCATGAGGCCCGTCGTGGCGGCGACGCTCGCGTGCTGCGGATCGCGGCCCGTGGCGAAGGCGTTCGGTGCGGGGTCGTCGACGACGTAGACCGCCGGCATGGGCATCCCCTCGGTGATGGCGAGGTTCTCGACGATGCGGTACAGCCGGGGGTTGTCGGCCTTCTGGATCTGCCGCGCGCCCGCCATCGACAGCGCCTGCCGCCCGGCCGCGAAGTACTGGAAGAGCGTGTACGCGGCCGCGCCGATGAGGGTGCCGATGAAGATGCCGAAGCCGCCCCCGTAGAGGTAGTCGGCGACGAGCCCGAGCGCCCCGATGAGCACGAAGAACGCGAGCATGATGAAGATGGTGTTGCGCTTGTTCGCGGCGATGGCGCGGTACACGGATGCCCTCCTGGGGCGAGGTCAGGGGATGCTCGGCGAGCGGTCGGCTAGAACTGCACGCGCGGCGGCTCGGCGATCGCGGCCGAGTCGGCCACCTCGAAGAAGTCGCGCTCGGTGAAGCCCAGGCCCCGCACGAAGAGCGTGTTCGGGAACTGCTTGATCTTGACGTTGAGCTCGCGCACGCCGCCGTTGTAGAAGCGGCGGGAGGCCTGGATCTTGTCCTCGGTGTCGACGAGCTCGCCCTGCAGCTGCAGGAAGTTCTGGCTGGCCTGCAGCTGCGGGTAGGCCTCGGCGACGGCGAAGATGCTCTTCAGCGCCTGCTGCATGTGCCCCTCGGCGGCGGCGGCATCGGCCGGGCCCTGGGCGCTCAGCGTCTCAGCACGGGCGCGCGTGACGCTCTCGAACACCTGCTTCTCATGCGCGGCGTAGCCCTTCACCGCCTCGATGAGGTTGGGCAGCAGATCGGCTCGGCGCTTGAGCTGCACCGTGATGTCGCTCCACGCCTCGTCGACGCGCACGTTGAGCGTCACGAGGGAGTTGTAGGTCGACCAGAGGTAGATGCCGACGATCACGGCGAGGAGGACGATGACGCCGATGACGATCAGGAGTTCCATGCGGTCAGTGTAGGGCGGGGGTGCGCTCGCCGACAGGGATGCGCCTGCGCTGCGGCTATGGGTGCGCCGACACCCGATGTCACGTCGCGGTCGACATGAGGGATACCTGGGATGATGGCGGCAGCGATCCGAGGTCGCGGCATCGCCGCCCCGCTCGGACCGATGACGCGCAACGGACGGGGAGGGGGCCTCATGCGCCGCACCCGACTCGTGACCGCCGCGCTCGGCCTGCTCGCCGTCGTCACCGTCGCCGCGGGCGTGCTCGTGCCGGCGGCCCCCGCCTCGGCGGCGGTGACATTCACCGCCCCCGAGGGTGGCTTCGTCGGAACGGCGTCGTTCACCGTGTCGGGCACGAAAGGGGCCGGCTCGAGCCTCGTCCTGAGCTCCGACGACCGCATCCTGTGCGAAGTCGCCGCTACGGAGGAGACTGCGTGGAGCTGCCCCGGGGTGTCGCTCGCGAACGGCGTGTGGGATCTCGCCGCGGTGGAGACGCTGTCGGACGACTCCGAGCAACCACCCGTCCCCTCCCGGGTCCGGGTTCTCGGGCCACCGACGATCGACGGCGCGGGAACCGTCATGACGACGGGCCTGTTCACGGGTGTCGGTGCGCCGGGGACTCGGGTCGAACTACTCGTCGACGGCACTCCCGTCACGGGCGCAGAGGAGTGCCCTGCCACAATATCGAGCGGATTCTGGTCGTGCCGTCTGGTCGTCCCCACTGGCACCTACCAGGTATCGGCTCGGCAGATCGACGCCGCCTTTCCCGATCGAGCGAGCTTTCCGTCGTCCGCCGTTCGTGCCACCGTCGATCGTGACATCCCGGCATCGCCCGTCGTGACCTCCCCCGAAGCGGGCACGCGGACGACCGACGGCCGGCTCGAGACGCGCGGCACCGGCGAGCCCGGAGCCACGGTGCAGGTCTTCGCGAGCGGTTCGCTGCTCTGCGAGACGACGGCGGCCGGCACCGGCGCCTGGAGCTGCCCGATCGGCCTCCCCTCCCCCGGCGAGTGGAGCATCCAGGTGTTGCAGATCGACCCCGCCGGCAACTTCAGCGCGCCCATCGCGCCGCTCAGCGTGCTCGCGGGCCCGGCGGGCGCGACTCCGACGCCGCGACCGACCGCACCCGGAGCTCCCTCCCCGCCCGCCGACTCCCCCACCCCCTCACCGACGCCGGGGCCGGACGGCACTCCCTCCCCCAGCCCCTCGGCTCCCCACGATGGCGATGCCTCGCCCCGCCCGAGTACCGGACCGATCACCCCGACCCCGGCGCCTCCGGGGTCCGTCGCCACCAACTGGGGAACGCCGAGCGGATTCGGCAACGCCCTCCCGACCCTCGCCCAGGTCGCCGAGCGGGGCGGGCTGCTGCTCGGCCTGCTCGTCGCGCTCGGCTACCTCCTGCTCATCGCGCTGCCCATCCGCGCCTTCTCGACCGCGGCGCTGCCGCGCCTGCGCTCCCGCGGACCGCGCATGCTGGGCCGCAACCGCCCCGCCGTCGTCGACACCGAGCCGCTGCTCTCGCCGACCGTCACCGCGGTCGCCGTCTTCGGCGTTGCCGCTCTCCTCGCCGCCCTATCCGGCAGCGTCGCGTGGGAGGTGCGCTACCTGCGCCTCACCGCGGCGATCGGCCTCGGTCTCCTCGTGCTCAACGCGGTGGGGGTGTCGCTGCCTGCGCGGCTGGCCGGCCGCACGTGGCGGGCACCGGTGACCGTGCAGCTGCTGCCGGGCATCCTGTTCGCCGCCGCCGCGGCCGCCGTGCTGACCCGCTTCGGGGAATTGCGGCCCGCCCTGCTGATCGGCGTCGTGCTCGTCGCGTCGGCCGCCGGGACCGTGCGGATGCGCGCGCGGGTCGGGGTCGCCTCGGCGCAGCTCGGCGGGGTCGCAGTGCTCTCGCTGCTCGCGTGGGCGGCGCACGACCTGCTGACCCCGAGCACCGGGTTCTGGATGAGTCTGTGGAGCGAGACCGCCGCCGCGGTCGCGCTGGGCGGTCTCGGGTCGCTGCTGCTCCTGCTGCTGCCGGTGGGGCTGTACCCGGGTCGCGCGCTCTACGCGGTCTCGCGACCGCTCTGGGTGGTCGCCGCGCTGCTCGCCGGCGCCGTCGCGGGAGCGATCTTCGCCGCAGGGGCCAACTTCCCGCTGCTGCTGCTCACGCTCGTCGCCGCCGCGGTCGCCGCCGTGCTCATGGCGATCACCGCCTGGGTGCGCTGGGTGGAGCCGTCGCTGCGCTGATGCCGTTGCTGCGCCGAGCCGTCACGCGCGTGAGTGGTACCCCGGGTGGGACTCGAACCCACACTGGGCCGATTTTAAGTCGGCTGCCTCTGCCGATTGGGCTACCGGGGCGCAGCCCCCAGCCTAGGTCGGCGGCCGCGACCGTGCAGCACGACGCCCCTGGCGCGCAGGGCGGCGGGGGCGTCGTGGCGATGCGGGATGCGGCGCTCAGGCCTTGGGGCGCGAGGCGAACTCCTGGAAGTACGCCTGGGGCTCCTCGCGGGCGGTGAGGCTGACGTTGTCGCGACCGAGCACGAGGTTCCAGGCCCAGCCGCTGAAGACGCGCAGCTTGCGCTCCCACATGGGGATCGCGAGGCCGTGGTAGCCGCGGTGCATGACCCAGCCGACGACGCCCTTGATGGCGATGCGGCCCGACTGGAACACGCCGTGGCCGAGGCCGAGGCCCGCGACGGCGCCGAGGTTCTTGTGCTCGTAGTCGACCGGCTCCTCGTCGCGCAGCACGGCGACGAGGTTCTTGGCGAGGCGCTTGCCCTGGCGCACGGCGTGCTGCGCGTTGGGCACGCAGAAGCCGCCCACGCCGCCGCCGGAGAGGTCGGGCACCGCGGAGACGTCGCCCGCGGCCCAGGCGCCCTCGACGATGGCGCCGTCCTCGGTGTGCACGCGCAGGTCGGCGCGGGTGCGGATGCGGCCGCGCTCCTCCAGGGGCAGGTCGGTACCGCGCACGACGGGGTTGGCCATGACGCCGGCCGTCCAGATGATGAGGTCGCTCTCGAAGCTCTCGCCGGTCGACAGCTCGATGACGCCGTCGACGGCGCTCTTCAGCTGCGTGTCGAGGTGCACGGTCGCCGCGCGCTGGGCGAGGTTCTTGAGCACCCAGTGGCTGGTCTCGAGCGAGACCTCGGGCATGATGCGGCCCATCGCCTCGATGAGGTGGAACTGGGTGTCGTCGATCGTGAGGTTCGGGTAGTCCTTCAGCAGCGCGCTCGCGAGGGCGCGCAGCTCGGCGAAGGTCTCGATGCCGGCGAAGCCGCCGCCGACGACGACGACGGTGAGCAGGCGGTCGCGCGCGGGGCCGGCGGGCAGCAGGGCGGCCTTGGCGAAGTTGTCGAGCAGGCGGTCGCGCACGGCCACGGCCTCCTCGATCGACTTCATGCCGATCGCGTTGTCGGCGACGCCGGGGATGGGGAAGGTGCGCGAGACGGCGCCCGCGGTGACGACGACGTGGTCGTACTCCATCTGCCAGGGCTCGCCGACCTCGGGAGTGATCGTGGCGGTGCGGTTCGCGTGCTCGATGCCGGTGACCTTGGCCGTGATGACGGTGGTCTTCTTCAGGTGGCGGCGCAGCGAGACCACCGAGTGGCGCGGCTCGATCTGCCCGGCGGCGACCTCGGGCAGGAACGGCTGGTAGGTCATGTACGGCAGCGGGTCGACGACGACGACCTCGGCCTCACCCTTGAGCAACCACTTCTCGAGCTTGAGAGCGGTGTAGAAGCCGGCGTAGCCGCCACCGACGATCAGGATTCTGGGCACGGTGGTAGCTCTCCTTGCTGGTGGTGGTCGACCACAATCTACAGCGTGCGCCGTGGGCGGGCGAAACCGACGACGGCGGCGGTGAGGCACCCGATCACGAGCAGCATCCCGACGTACAGGGCGATGGCGAGCGGCACGAGCGGCTCGGCCGCGATGGCCGTCGCCCGCAGCACGTCGCCCGTGGTCACCTCGGGCGCTTCGGCCTCCCTGCCGAGCGATTCCTGCGGCGCGGGGATCTCGAGCACCGTCGACCCGGAGTCGGCGCGCCGGTTGACCGCGATCCAGCGCTCGAGGCTGCCGAGCGGGTTCGCGGTCACGGCGGGCTCGGCGGCCCGCACGGCGGCCTCGGCATCGATGTAGCCGAAGCCGTACAGCGGGTCGGGAACGGCGGCCGTCACCGGGCGCGCGGTGCCGATCATGCGCTGGATGACCTGCGCGGCCGTCTCGTCGGGGTGCGCGGCGCGCACGAGCGCGGCGATGCCCGCGACGATCGGTGTCGCGCCGCTCGTCCCCTGCCAGAGCACGTGCCCGCCGCCGGGCACGGATCCGACGAGCTGCTCGCTCGGGGCGACGACCGAGATCGAGATGCCCTGCGAGGAGGCCTCGTCGCTCGCGCGGCCCGCGCGGGTGACCCCGCCGACGGTGAGCACGCCGGGGATGGTCGCGGGCGCTCCGACCTGGTCGGTGCCGCTGCCGCGGTTGCCGGCTGCGGCGACGACGACGACGTCGTTGCGCTCCGCGTAGAGGAAGGCGTCGTCCCAGCTCTCGGGCCAGTCGACGGTGTTGCGGGTGAGGGAGAGCGAGATGACGTCGGCACCGGCATCCACCGCCCAGCGCACCGCCTCGGCGACCTGGGCGTCACCGTCGCGCGCGCCGGCGCCGAAGGCGAGCGAGGCGCTCAGCAGGTCGGCCTCGGGCGCGGCGCCGATGACGCCCGCGTCGGGCCCGCTGCCCCGCCCGGCCGCGAGCGAGGCCACCATCGTGCCGTGGTCGGGGCGCTCGGCGCCGACCGGGCGCGTGCCGTCGGCCGCGCCCTCCCCCGACACGTCGGTGCCGCCGATCACCGCCCCCTGCAGATCGGGATGTCCGTCGTCGACGCCCGAGTCGATGATCGCGATCGAGACGCCCGCACCGCGCGTCACCGCCCACGCCGCACGGATGCCGTAGTCGTCGAGCCAGTACTGCCGGTCGCGCACGGCGTCGGCCGCCGCGGAGGGCGCGGGCAGCACGGTCGCGCCCGCGCCGGTGGCCGCGCCGCCGAGGAGGGCGGCGGCGAGGAGCAGGCTCAGGCTCCGCGCTGATCGGGGGCGCATGCGCAGACCTCCGGGCTCCAGTCGCCCTCGTCGAGGGCGCGGTCGCCGATCGGGTTGACCCCGCGGCCCGCGGCGAGGGCGTGGCCGAGCAGCGCGTGCAGGCACTTCACCCGGGTGGGCATCCCGCCGGCCGAGTAGCCCTCGACCTCGGGCACCGGCAGGATCGACTCGCGATCGGCGAGGTACTGCTCGTGGGCGGCGGCGTACTGCGCCGCGAGCTCGGCGTTCTCGCCCAGCTCGGCCTGCCAGACGGCCATGATGCCCGAGGCCTCGAGGCGCGAGGCCGAGGCCGTCGCCCCCGGGTGGGTCAGGTAGTACAGCGTCGGGAAGGGCGTGCCGTTGCCCAGCCGGGGTCGCGTGGCGACGACGGTGGGCGCGCCGCAGACGCAGCGGGCCGGGATGCCGATCACATCGCGCGCCGGACGCCCCAGCTGCGCGCTGACGATCTCGACGTCCCGCTCGGTGAACGGGGCGAACGGCGGCCGGCTCACGGGGCCTCCCCCGGAGCGGGCAGGAGCTCCACGGCCGGCAGCTCGGTGAGCCCGGCGACGAGGAGCGAGTCGAGCACGGCGCGGCTCCAATCGATGCGGGTGGTCTGGATGTCGTCGCTCACGGGCTGCTCGACGTACGACTCGACGGTCGCGCCGTCGTCGATGACCAGGTACGAGATGTCGCCGGGCTTGACGTAGAGCAGGCGGTCGCGGGCCTGCGACTCGATGAAGGCGGGGTCGGCCCAGCGGTCGATCTCCTCCTCGAGGCCGTCGACCGAGGCCTCCTGGGCGGCGACGCGCGCCTCGAGCTCGGCGATCTCCTGCTGCTGCTCGACGAGCACGCGCAGCGACGGAGCGAGCACCACGAGGGCGCCGACGATGAGCAGGAAGACGGTGACGGTGAAGCCGGAGACCTGCAGATTGCGGAACCACGCGCTCGTCGCCGGCGCGTCGGCCGGGAGGGCGACGGGCAGCTCGGTGGACGGTCGGCGGGCCATGCCCCCAGCGTAGGCGACGGGCCCGCCCCCTCCCCGAAGGGAGGACGGCGGGCCCGTCGATGGAGAGGTGCGGCTACGCGGTGAAGCGCGGGAAGGCCGAACGACCGGCGTACACCGCGGCCTCGCCGAGCTCCTCCTCGATGCGCAGCAGCTGGTTGTACTTCGCGACGCGCTCGCTGCGGGCCGGGGCGCCGGTCTTGATCTGGCCGGCGTTGGTCGCGACGGCGAGGTCGGCGATCGTGGTGTCCTCGGTCTCGCCCGAGCGGTGCGAGAGCACGGCGGTGTAGCCGCTGCGCTGCGCCAGCGAGACGGCGTCGAGGGTCTCGGTGAGCGTGCCGATCTGGTTGACCTTCACGAGCAGCGAGTTGGCGGTGCCGCGCGCGATGCCGTCGGCGAGGCGCTTGGGGTTGGTGACGAACAGGTCGTCGCCGACGAGCTGCACCTTCCGGCCGAGCTGCTCGGTGAGGGCCGCCCAGCCGTCCCAGTCGTCCTCGTCCAGCGGGTCCTCGATGGTGACCAGCGGGTAGGAGGCGACGAGCTCGGCGTAGAACGCGCTCATCTCCTCGGCCGAGCGCGCGGTGCCCTCGAACTGGTAGGCGCCCTCGCGGAAGAACTCGGTCGCGGCGACGTCGAGGCCGAGCGCGATGTCCTTGCCCGGGGTGAAGCCGACCTTCTCGATGGCCGCGACGAGGAAGTCGAGGGCGGCCTTGGTGCCGGCCAGGTCGGGGGCGAAGCCGCCCTCGTCGCCGAGGCCCGTGGCGAAGCCGCCGGCCTTCAGCTCGCCCTTGAGGGCGTGGTACGTCTCGGCGCCCCAGCGCAGCGCCTCGGTGAAGCTCTCGGCACCGATCGGCAGGATCATGAACTCCTGCACGTCGACGCCGGTGTCGGCGTGCGCGCCGCCGTTGATGACGTTCATCATCGGCACGGGCAGCACGTGGGCGTTGGGGCCGCCGACGTAGCGGAACAGCGGGAGGTCGGCCGAGTCGGCCGCGGCCTTCGCGACGGCGAGCGAGACGCCGAGGATGGCGTTGGCGCCGACCTTGCTCTTGTTGTCGGTGCCGTCGATCGCGATGAGCTCGGCGTCGATGAGGCGCTGGTCGCTGGCGTCGAGATCCTCGATGGCCGGGCCGAGCACGTCGAGCACGGCGTCGACGGCCTTCTGCACGCCCTTGCCGAGATAGCGGCCCTTGTCGCCGTCGCGCAGCTCGTAGGCCTCGAACGCTCCGGTCGACGCGCCCGAGGGCACGGCCGCGCGCGAGACGGTGCCGTCGTCGAGCAGCACCTCGACCTCGACGGTGGGGTTGCCTCGCGAGTCGAGGATTTCACGGGCTCCGACGGCCTCGATAGCTGCCACTGGTCAGTCTCCTTCAAAGTCTGGACGTGCGGGGGTGGTGATGTCCGCAGGCGATCCTACTCGCGGGCGGCGACGCCCCGGAGAGCGCGACGGCGTCAGGCGCTGCGCTCGAGGGGCCGCCAGTCGAGGGCGTCGGGATGCGCGGGGGCGTCCGATCCGACGATGGCGAAGCGGCCGAAGCCGTCGGCGGCGAGCTGGTCGAGGGCTCCGCGCAGGTTCTTCGGCTTGGCGGCGAGCCGCACGCGCACGCCCTGCTCGATGAGGAGCGACTTCAGCGCCATGAGCCGCGCCGGGTCGACGCCCTTCTCGTGCAGGAGAGCGGCATCCCCCTCGCCCGTCGACGGCGCCGGCGGCACGAGGTCGATGAGGCGCTCGAAGCCGAGCGAGAAGCCGGTGGCCGGCACCTCGGCGCCGAGGAAGCGGCCGATCATGCCGTCGTAGCGCCCGCCGCCGCCGAGCGAGTAGCCGAGCTCGGGGTGCGCGACCTCGAAGATCGGGCCGGTGTAGTAGCCCATGCCGCGCACGAGGAACGGGTCGAAGACGAGCCTCGCGCGGGGGCCGACCGCGGCACGAATCGCTCGAAGGTCGGCCGCCGCCTGGCTCGACGACCATGCTTCCGACTCCAACATCGCCCAGGAATCGTCGCCATCGCCCTGGCTCAACTCCATGAACGCCAGCATCGAATTCACGTGCACGAGACCCATCGACGCGAGCTCTGCAGCCACGCCACTGACCCCGATCTTGTCCAACTTGTCCAGGATGATGAGCGCGCGAGGATGAAGCGATTCGGGAACGTCGTGCGCATCGAGCCACGAGGTCAGCAGCCGGCGGTCGTTGAGGCGGATGCTGCAGCCGCGCAGCCCCAGGGCCTCGAGCGCCTCGCTCGTGGCGGTGATGAGTTCGATCTCGGCGAGCACGCCCGGCTCGCCGATGATGTCGATATCGCACTGCACGAACTGGCGGTAGCGGCCCTTCTGCGGACGCTCGGCCCGCCACACGGGCGCGATCTGGATGGAGCGGAACACGCCCGGCAGCTTCGCGCGGTTGCTCGCGTAGAAGCGGGCGAGCGGCACGGTGAGGTCGAAGCGCAGCCCGAGATCGGCGAGGTCGAGGGGGCGCTCGGCCGCCTGCAGATCGTCGACGGTGAGGGCGCGCTTCATGACGGCGTAGGCGAGCTTCTCGTTGTCGCCGCCCAGCCCGGCGTGCAACCGGCTCGAGTCCTCCATGACGGGCGTCTCGATCTCGTCGAAGCCGTGCGCGCGGTACACGCCCCGGATGAGGCCGAGCACGTGCTCACGATGGGCCTTGTCGGCGGGCAGGAGGTCGCGCATCCCGCGGGGCGGGGTCACCGGGCTGGCCATGCCCCGATTCTGTCACGGCACCCGGGTGCGGCCCGCGCCGCGGGCGGGCGTCAGGAGGTCGCGGCGAGGTGCGCGGCGAGACGCTCGCCGTACGACTGAAGGGCGATCTCGAAGGCGCGGGTCGCGCGCACCTCGTCACCGCTCACGATGAGATCGAACTGGAAGCCGTAGATCTGATCGACGAGCACACGCGATTCGAGCTCGGCGATCTCGCGTGGAAGGCCCAACCGCTCGACGGCCTCCGCGCCCCACTCGACCCATCGGCCGTGGATCGCCAGACCTCCGGCGTCGAGCTCCTTGTCGGTCACCTCGAGGAGGGCCGCCTCGAACTCGAGTCGCAGCAGCGACCGGGGGACCGGATGGAGGAAGTGCTGCCACGAGGCCCTCGTCGCCGCGAGGTGCGCATCGAGCGAGGGGTCGACGTCGAGCTCGGCCTGGATGACGCGATCCTGCCGCGCACCGATCGACCCGATGATCTCCGCCATGAGCTCGCGACGCGTACCGAAGTGGTAGACGAGAGTAAACGGACTGACCCCGAGCGCCTCGGCGAGCGAGCGGAACGTGATCGTCGCGAGGGGACGCTCGCGGAGGTGCTCGAGGATCTCGAGCAGCAGCAGCGGCTTGCGCGCCGGGTCGTTGCGAGGAGACATGGCGCTAACATAACAAATGTTTGCTATTTGTACATACGTTATGTAGCCTGAGCCAGGCGCCGCTCGGATCGGGGGATCATCGAGCGCTGCGCCTGCTGCTGGGATCGGCGGGGACGCCGATCCGACCTGCTCGGTCGAGTCCCTTCGGGTGGGACCCGGCCGATGTGCGCGGCCCCCGTCGCTCCGACAGGGCCGCGCGCGAGCGCCTCGCATTCGGGTTGCGGGGCGCTCGCCTCTCCGCTGCGTCTGGGCTCTCGCCGACGGCGTTCGCGACGCGCCCTGGGCTTCCTCAGCCGCGCGGCCGAGCGCGCCGCTACGCTCGTCGTCGGGGATGCTCACGCATCGGCGCTCGCCGATCGATGCTCCCCGGGGGATTCACGACTGGTCGCGGGCATTCGGGTTGCACGCGGCCGGGACGGCGGCCCGGCTACGGTCCGCCGCCGTCGGTGCCCTCGGCATTCGGGTTGCCGGGGGCGCCACTCCTCGCCCCGTCGAGCGGCTCGGGCGCACGACGCCCGCGCGGCGGAACGATCCTCCGAGCCGAGCCCCGCCGCCCCGTTCCCGTCATCGGCTCAGGCGATGCGGCTGCCGCGCGCGAGGCGCACCGCCGGCGTGCTCGTGCGGCGCACGGCGCCGAGCAGCAGCCCCGCCGCGAGCAGCAGGTGCAGGCCGAGGCCCACGAACCAGGTCGGCACGGTCGAGGCGATGACCTCCTCCGGCGTCTCGTAGTCCTCCGGGAACGCGCCCTGGTAGCGATCGCCCGTGCAGTAGTCGTCGGTGCGCTCGAGCTCGACCGGCACCTGCGCCGAGCGCGCCGCGAAGGCGATCTGCCCGAAGAGGTCGAGCGGGGTGCCGTTGCGGTCGAACGAGGCGGGCGCGGCATCGGCGAGCATCACGTAGGGGTTCGCGGCGAGGAAGCCCCAGACCTGGTCGGTGCGCGGCACCGTGTAGGTGTACTCGTTCGTGATGCAGGTCGGCGGCCCGTCGAAGAGACCCGTCTCGGGGTCGGCCTGCGCGTAGTCGGGCTCGATGCTGGTCACCCGCACCTCGGACTGCGCGGCGAGGGATCCGAGGCCGAAGACGATGAGGGTTCCGACGCTGAGGGCGGCGACCACGAGGTACGTCGTGACGACGGAGAACAGCGGGCGCGAGATGAGGCCGCTGAGGCCGACGCCGACGGCGGCGACGACGCCGAGCTCGAGGACGAGCATCCCGAACGAGGCCAGGAGGGTGTCGAGGCGCACCCCTCCCCCGATGACGGCGAAGGCGAGCGACGGCAGGCTCGCGGCGAGGAAGGTGAGGCCGACCGTCCAGGCGGCGAGGAACTTGCCGAGCACGATCTGGCTCGTGCTCGCGAGCGTCACCTGGGTGGTGGCGAGGGTTCCGGCGTCGCGGTCGCCGTTGATGGCGTTGCCGCTCATCGCGGGCGCCACGAGCGTGCCGATGAGCAGCACGAAGAAGATGATCGACGAGTAGACGCCGCCGCTCGAGGCCGCGTCGCCGCCGAAGGCCGAGAGCGAGAACCACAGCAGCACCGAGACGACGACGACGAGCACGAAGACGATGCTGATGAGCACGACCCAGGCGACCGAGCGGATGCGCTGTCGCAGCTCGAGCCGCACGATCGTGCCGAGGCCGTCGAGGTAGCGGTTCACGAGCGGCCTCCCTTGGCCAGGTCGAGGAAGGTGTGCTCGAGGTCGCCGACAGCGGGGCCGAAGGCGCTGATCGCGACGCCGCGCTCGACGAGCCGGGCGAGCAGCTGCGCCGCCTCCGCCTCGCCCGCGACGGGCACGAGGGCGCCCAAGTGGTCGACGTCGGTGGGGCGCTGCCCCAGCTCGTCGAGCGCCGCCATGAGCGCGGGCCGGTCGAGGGCCCGGATGCGCCAGTCGCGCATCGTCGTGCGGGTGGCCGCGATGCTCTCGGCCGAGGCGGTGACGCCGCCGTCGACGTAGACCGCCGCATCGGCCATCTCGTCGAGCTCGGAGAGCACGTGGCTCGAGACCAGCACCGCGGCGCCCTCGGCGGCGAGCCAGCGCACGAGCACGCGCAGGTCGACGCGCGCGGCGGGGTCGAGGCCCGAGGCGGGCTCGTCGAGCAGCAGGATGCTCGGCCGATGCACGAGCGCCCGCCCGAGGCTCAGCCGCTGCTTCTGCCCGCGGCTCAGCACGCGCGTCGGCGCATCGGCGAGCGGCTCGAGGCCGACGAGCTGGATCAGCTCCGCCGCCCGCTGCCGCGACTGCTCGAGGCCGAGCTCGTAGAGCCGCCCGGTGGTGACGAGCGTGTCGCGCACGGTCATCGAGCTCCACGAGCCGAGCACGTCGGGCATCCAGCCCATCGCCGAGCGCACCGCGCGCGGATCGGCGACGGGGTCGTGCCCCGCCAGGCGGATCGTGCCGGCGTCGGGAGCCAGCAGCGTCGCGAGCATGAGCAGCAGCGTGGTCTTGCCCGAGCCGTTGGGCCCGATGAGGGCGGTCACGCTGCCGGCGTGGGCCTCGAAGCTCGCGTCGCGCACGGCGTGCACCTCGCCGAACCGACGGGACACCCCCTCGACGCTGATGGCGGGTGCGGTCATGAGCGTCAGTCAACCACGCCGCTGCGGCGTTCGGCCTCAGCCGATCGGATGAGTTCCTCGTAGTCCCTCAGTGCCGTTCGGAGGGCGCGCTCCGCGTCCAGTCCGCGGGCGCGCGCCGCCGTGGCGAGGGCGAGCAGGTGGATGCCCAGCGCGTGCTCGTCGGCGAGCATCCCCTCGTCGATCGCGGCCGGGGACGCAGGGGCCGCGACGCCCAGATCGGCGGCGCGCCCGGCGACCTTCTCGGCACGGGCGAGGGCGGGCAGGCCGGCGGGGATGCCGTCGAGCACCGAGGTGCGGGCGGGCTTCTCCGCGGCCTTCCAGCGCTGCCAGTTGGCCGAGACCTCGGCGGCGGTGTCGGCCGTCACGCCCTCGCCGAAGACGTGCGGGTGGCGGCCGACCATCTTCGCCATCGAGCGCGCGGCGACGTCGTCGATCGTGAAGGGCTCGGTCGGGTGCGCCGCCGCGAGATCGGCGTGGAACAGCACCTGGTAGAGCACGTCGCCGAGCTCCTCGAGCACGTCGTCGCGCGTGCCGTGCTCGATCGCGTCGACGAGCTCGTGCGACTCCTCGATGAGGTACGGCGTCAGGCTCTCATGGGTCTGCTCGGCATCCCAGGCGCAGCCGCCGGGGCCGCGCAGGCGCGCCATGACGCCGATGAGCGCGTCGAGGGCGGGATGCGGCTCGACGGGGGTTCCGGCGGGGGCGGCGGTGGCGGCGGGGTGCGGTGCCGGGTGCGGTGCCGGGTGCGGTGCCGGGTGCGGTGCCGGGTGCGGTGCCGGGTGCGGGTCGGTCATGCCGTCATCCTCGCAGGGCGGGGTCTACGACGGGGCGGGATGCTCGGCTCAGGCGCGCGCAGGCTCGCGCTCGGCGAGTTGAGCCTTGCTGCCGAGCTGCGGCTTTCGAACCCGCATCTCGAGCGCGAACCCGCAACTCGGCGGCGGGATGCTCGGCTCAGGCTCGCGCGGGCTCCGAGGCGTCGGCGGCGTCGGCGGGCTCGGCTGCCGGAACGGGCGTGCGCGGCATGGCGGCGGCGAGCGCCGCGGTCGCGAGCGCGGCGACGAGGGTGGCCGCGAACACCGCCGCGGAGGCGTCGACGATCTGCTCGGGTGCGACTCCGGCGGCCGGCCCCGCGCCCTCGCGGCCGATGATGCCGTTGGCGATGGCGCCGAGGATCGCGACGCCGACGGCGCTGCCGATGCTGCGGGCGAAGAGGTTCGTGCCGGTGACGACGCCGCGCTCGTTCCACGGCACGCTCGCCTGCGCCGCGATGAGCGAGGGCGTGGCGACGAGGCCGAGCCCGAGGCCGACGAGGAAGCAGGCGATCGCGACGACGAGCACTGAGGGCGTGCGGGCCGACAGCGCGAGTACGAGCGATCCGCCGACGACGGCGATCATGCCGAGCAGCACCGTCGTGCGGAACCCTAGCCGCAGGTACAGCCGGCCCGAGAGCGAGGCAGAGATCGGCCAGCCGATCGTGAGGGCCGCGAGGGCGAGGCCGGCGACGAGCGGGCTCGTGCCGATCGAGCCCTCGAGGAAGGTGGGCACGTAGCTCGTCAGCCCGAACAGCACCGCGCCCACGCCCGTGGAGACGAGCGTCGTGGTCAGCAGCAGGCGCCGCGAGAACACCCAGGTGGGGAGGATGGGCTCGGCGGCGCGCCGCTCCGCGAGCGCGAACGCCGCGAGCAGCACGGCGCCGCCGCCGAAGGCGACGACGCTCTGCCAGGACGCCCAGGCCCAGGCCTGCCCGCCCTCGAGCACGCCGAGCAGCAGCAGGATGAGCGAGGCCGTGAGGAGGGCTCCGCCGAGGTAGTCGACCTTGTGGGTGCGGCGCTCGACCGTCTCGTGGAACGTGCGGATGAGCATCCACCCCGCTAGGAGGCACAGCGGGATGTTGATCAGGAAGATCCAGCGCCAGGCGTCGAGCTCGGCGAACAGGCCGCCGAGGGTCGGGCCGATGACGGCCGAGGCCGCCCAGACGCTCGCGATGTAGCCCTGCACGCGGGCGCGCTCGGCGACGGAGTAGATGTCGCCCGCGATCGTGATCGCCATGGGGCCGACCGCGCCGGCGCCGAGGCCCTGGATGGCGCGGAAGGCGATGAGGGCGGGCATGCTCCAGGCGAGCGCGCACAGGATCGAGCCGAGCAGGAACAGCCCGATGCCGATGAGGATGATCGGCTTGCGCCCCACGACGTCGCTGAGCTTCGCGTAGATCGGCACCGAGACGGCCTGGGCGAGCAGGTAGATCGAGAACAGCCACGGGAACTGCTCGAAACCGCCGAGCTCGTCGACGAGCGTCGGCACGGCCGTGGCGAGGATGGTGGCGTCGATCGCGACGAGGCCCGTCGTCACCATGAGCGCCAGCAGGATGGGGCCGCGGGCGGAGCGCAGGCCGACGTCGCTCGTGCTCATCGGTCTCCCCATCGTCCGGTCGGGTGGTGCTCGCCGGACGCGATCGGCGCGGCTGGCCTCGACCCTGGCACCCGTTCTCGACAGTTCGCCCCGATTCGGCCGTGACAGGCTGGGAGCGTGATCCCCGAGCTCGACTGGCCCGCCCGGCTCGCCGCCGCGGCGCTCGCCCTCGGCGTCGTCGCCCTGCACGGCTGGCGCGCGGCGAGCAAGGACCGCCGCGAGTACCGCCGGTTCCGCCGCTACCGCTCCACCGCGCGGCGCCAGGCCGCGATGCGGCGCTGGCTGCTCGAGTCGTTCCTGCTGCTCGGCGGCTCGGCGGTCGTGGTGCTCGCACTCGTGCATCCCGTCGTCGCGCCGCTGCTGCGCGCGGCCCAGGCGCTGCCGGGAGTGGGCGCGGTGCGGGATGCGCTCGGCTCGGGCTTCGGCATCGGCGCGCTCGCGGGCGCCGTCCTCGGCCTGATCGCCGTCACGGTCATCGGCATCCGCTCGGCGCGGCGCGAGGGCGGCGTCGTCATGATCGGCGACATCGCCGCCCTCCTCCCCCGCAACCGCCCCGAGCTCGCTCTCGGCGCCGGCCTCTCGATCAACGCCGGAGTGGTCGAGGAGCTGCTGTTCCGCCTCGCCATGCCGGCGCTGCTCGTGCTCGTCACCGGCGAGCCCCTCAGCGCGTTCCTGCTCTCGGCGCTGCTGTTCGGGCTGCTGCACGCCTACCAGGGGCCCGTGGGCGTCGCGGGCGCCACGGCGATCGGGCTGGTGCTCACCGTCGTCTACGTGCTCAGCGGCAGCATCCTGCTCGTCATCGTGCTGCACCTGCTGCTCGACCTGCGCACCCTCGTGCTCATCCCGGCGACCGTGTACGGGGTGCATCGCGTGCCGGGGTCGGTGCGGATGCCGCCGGTGCTGCGTCCTCTGCCTCCGCCCGCGGCGGTGGATGCTCCCGCCGAGGCCGCGCCGACGGGCACGCCGCGCGCGCCGACGCCCTAGACCGCGGGCGCCGTCGCCTCGTCGAGCTCGTACAGCGCGCCGAGCGCCTGCGTCGTCCAGTCGAGGATGAGCGCGTCGTCGGCGTCCTTCGGCAGGGGCAGCGTCACGGTGCGGGTCTGGGCGAAGTACTTCGAGCCCGGGTAGAGGCGCTGCAGGCGCATCTGCCGCGACTCGGACAGCTCGCGGCCGACGATGCGCAGGTTCGAGCCCATGACGACGACGTCGCTCAGGCCGATCTTCTGCGCGGTGCGGCGCAGCTGCGAGACGCGCATGAGCGTGAGCACGGGCGCGGGCGGCTCGCCGTAGCGGTCGGCGAGCTCGTCGAGCACCTCGCCGAGCGCCTCGTCGTTGCTCGCCGGCGCGGCCGCCGTCGAGAGCTTCTGGTACGCCTCGAGGCGCAGGCGCTCGCTCTCGACGTAGTCCTCGGGGATGTGCGCGTCGACGGGCAGCTCGAGCCGCAGCTCGGTCTGCTCGTTGGCCGCGTCGCCGCGGAAGACGCTCACGGCCTCGCCGATCATGCGCAGGTACAGGTCGAAGCCGACGCCGGCGATGTGGCCGGCCTGCTCGGCGCCGAGCAGGTTGCCGGCGCCGCGGATCTCGAGATCCTTCATCGCGATCTGCATGCCGCCGCCGAGGTCGCTGTGCGCGGCGAGGGTCTGCAGGCGGTCGTGCGCCGTCTCGGTGAGCGGCTTGAGCTCGTCGTAGAGGAAGTACGCGTAGGCGCGCTCGCGGCTGCGGCCCACGCGCCCGCGCAGCTGGTGCAGCTGGCTGAGCCCGTACTTGTCGGCGCGGTCGATGATGAGCGTGTTGGCGTTGGCCACGTCGAGTCCGGTCTCGATGATCGTCGTCGAGACGAGCACGTCGAAGCGGCGCTCCCAGAAGTCGACCATCACCTGCTCGAGGGCCGCCTCGCCCATCTGGCCGTGCGCGACCGCGATGCGCGCATCCGGCACCAGCTCGGCCAGGTGCGCCGCCACCCGGTTGATGCTCGACACGCGGTTGTGCACGTAGAACACCTGGCCCTCGCGCAGCAGCTCGCGGTGGATCGCGGCGGTCACCTGCTTGTCGCTGTAGGGGCCGACGAAGGTGAGGATCGGGTGGCGGTCCTCGGGCGGGGTCGCGAGGGTCGACATCTCGCGGATGCCCGTCACGGCCATCTCGAGGGTGCGCGGGATGGGCGTGGCCGACATCGCGAGCACGTCGACGTTGTGCTTGAGCTTCTTCAGGGCGTCCTTGTGCTCGACGCCGAAGCGCTGCTCCTCGTCGATGATGACGAGGCCGAGATCCTTGAAGGCGACGCCCTGGCTGAGGATGCGGTGCGTGCCGATGACGACGTCGATCGTGCCGCGGGCGAGCCCGTCGAGGGTCTCCTTCGCCTCCTTGTCGGTCTGGAACCGGCTGAGGGCGCGCAGGTGCACGGGGAACCCGGCGAAGCGCTCGGTGAAGGTCTCGAGGTGCTGCTTCACCAGCAGCGTCGTCGGCACGATCATCGCGACCTGCTTGCCGCCCTGCACGGCCTTGAAGGCGGCGCGCACGGCGACCTCGGTCTTGCCGTAGCCGACGTCGCCCGCGAGCAGGCGGTCCATCGGGATGGGCGACTCCATGTCGCGCTTGACCTCGTCGATGGTCGTCAGCTGGTCGGGCGTCTCGGCGTAGGGGAACGCCTCCTCGAGCTCGCGCTGCCAGGGTGTGTCGGGCTCGAAGGCGTGGCCGCGGCTCGACATGCGCGCGGAGTACAGCTTGACGAGCTCGACGGCGATGTCGCGCACCGCGCGGCGCGCCTTGCCCTTGGCCGCCGACCAGTCGCTGCCGCCCATCTTGCTGAGCGCGGGCGCCTCGCCGCCGACGTAGCGGGTGAGGAGGTCGAGCTGATCGGTGGGCACGTAGAGCTTGTCGCCCGGGAACCCTCGCTTGGATGGCGCGTACTCGATGACGAGGAACTCGCGCGTGCTCTTCACCGCGTTGCGCCCGCCGGTGGAGACCTCGCGCTGCACGAGCTCGAGGAACCGGCCGATGCCGTGGGTCTGGTGCACGACGTGGTCGCCGGCGACGAGCTGCAGAGGGTCGACGACGTTCTTGCGGCGGCTCGCGAGCTTCTTCGGCGCGCGGGAGTCGTAGCCGACGGTGCGGCCGTAGAACTCGGCTTCGCTCAGCAGCCCCAGTCGGATCTCGGGCAGCTCGAAGCCGTGCTCGACGGCGCCGCGCACGAGGTAGACGATGCCCGAATCAAGCTTCGCGGGCAGCTCGTCGACGGCGCGCGCCGCGACCTCCTGCTCGCCGAGCACGACGCCCGCGCGCTCGACCAGGCCCGCGCCCTGCGCGACGACGATCATCGTCCAGCCCGCGCGCACGCGGTCGACGACGTGGTCGACGGCCCCGCCGGCCCGGCCGGCGAACGTCGGCGGCTCGTCGGCCTCGATGCGCAGGATGCCCGGGTCGTCGGCGTCGAACGAGCTGACGGTGAACCAGTCGCGCTCCCCCGCGGCCTCGTGCAGGCCCTCGACGGTGAGGAAGTCGCCGGCGTCGAGGTCGATGGGCGCCTCGGCCCCCGCGGTGGCCGCGTGCCAGGCCGCCGTGAGGAACTCGCGGTTCGTCTCGACGAGGTTCTTCGCCCGGCCGGCGACGCGCTCGGGGCTCAGCACCGCGATCGCGGCGCGCTCGGGCAGGTAGTGGGTCAGCGGTACGAGCCGGTCGACGAGCGCGGGCGCGAGGCTCTCCATGCCCTCGACGGGGATGCCCTCGGCGATCTTCGCGAGCATCTGCTGCATGCTCGGGAACTCGTGCACCATCTCGGCGGCGCGCTGCCGCACCCCGTCGGTGAGCAGCATCTCGCGCGTCGGCGGCAGCTCGATGCCGGGCAGCTCGGTGGGCAGCGAGCGCTGGTCGGCGACGGAGAAGTCGCGCAGCTGCTCGACCTCGTCGCCGAAGAACTCCACCCGCACGGGGTGCTCGGCGACGGCGGGGAACACGTCGAGGATGCCGCCGCGCACCGCGAACTCGCCGCGGCGGGTGACCATGTCGACGCGCGTGTACGCGAGGTCGACGAGGCGGCCGACGACGGCCGTGAGATCCTGCCCGCGCGCTCCGCGGGTGAGCACGACGGGCTCGATCTCGGTGAGCCCCGTGGGCAGCGGCTGCAGCACCGCGCGCACCGAGGCGACGACGACGAGCGGACCGGAGGGCTCGGCCGCCCACGCCTTGAGGGCGCGCAGCGTGCGGATGCGGCGGCCGACGGTCTCGGCGCCGGGGCTCAGGCGCTCGTGCGGCAGGGTCTCCCACGCGGGGAGATCGAGGATCGTCGCGGCCGGCGCGAGCGTGCGCAGGGCATCCTGCACCTGCTCGGATTCGCGCCCCGTCGCCGTGATCGCGAGCAGGCACTGCGGGCCCTCGCGGCGCTCGAGCATCGCGGCGAGCAGGGGAACGCGCAGGCCCTCGACGACCGAGAACCCGGTCGGCTCGGCGGCGTGATCGAGCGCGCCCGCGATCGTTCGGGCGCGCGACAGGGCCGGGATCAACCGCTCGAGACTCACCCCGGAATCCTACGCGGGGCTCGCTGGGTGCACCGCGGGGCGGGGGCGGTTCGGGATGCTGCGCTCAGGCCCGGGGCGCGTGCCAGCGCTGCTGCGCCGCCGTCAGCCCGTCGTCGATGACGTCCTGCACCGCGTCGGCGGCGTCGCCCAGCACGATCGACAGGCGGGAGCGCTCGGCGGCGGCGAAGTCCTTCAGCACGTAGTCGGCCGGATCCTGCCGACCCGGAGGGCGGCCGATGCCGATCCGCACGCGCAGGAACTGCGGGGTGCCGAGGGCCTTGATGACGTCGCGCACGCCGTTCTGGCCGCCGTGCCCCCCATCGGCCTTGAGGCGGATCGTCTCGAAGGGCAGGTCGAGGTCGTCGTGCATGACGATCGTGCGCTCGGGCGGGATGCCGAAGTACTGGGCGGCGCTGGAGACCGGGCCGCCCGAGGTGTTCATGTAGCTCATCGGCTTGATGAGCACGAGCTTCGGCCCACCGGGGCGCAGACGGCCCTCGGCGAGCATCGTGGTGGTGCGGTGACGGCTGAAGCGCGCACCGACCTGGTCGGCGAGCTCGTCGAGCGCCATCTGCCCGACGTTGTGGCGGTTGCCGGCGTAGCCGGGCCCGGGATTCCCGAGCCCGGCTACGAGCCACACGTTCTCCTCGGCCATGGGCCGATCCTCCGTGCGGCGCCGGATTCCGAAGATGGTGCCTACTCGGACTTCTCGTCGTCGCCGGCGGCGTCGTCGCCCTCAGCCGACTCGCCCTCGGCGCCCTCGGCCTCGTCGCCCTCAGCGGTCTCGTCGCCCTCGGCGTCGGAGGTGAGGTCGAGCTGCGGCACGGTGATGTTGATGACGAGCGCCTCGGGGTCGGTGACGAGCGTGGTGCCCTTGGGCAGCTCGACCTGGCCGGCGAGGATCTGCGTGCCCTCCTCGAGGCCCTCGACCGAGACGGTGAAGGACTCGGGGATGTGGGTGGCCTCGGCCTCGACGCTGAGCGTCGTGGTGTCGAGCATCGCGACGGTGCCGGCGAACGACTCGCCCTCGACGTGGATGGGGACGTCGACGACGACCTTCTCGCCCTTGCGCACGACGATGAGGTCGATGTGCTCGATGAGCTGGCGCACCGGGTCCTTCTGCACGTCCTTGACGAGCGCGAGCTGCTCGTCGCCCTCGATGTCGAGCGTGAGGAGGAGGTTCGACTTGCGCAGCAGGAGCGCGGTCTCGTGGCCGGGCAGCGCGATGTGGCGCGGCTCGGTGCCGTGGCCGTAGATGACGGCGGGGATCATGTGGGTGGCGCGCAGCTTGCGGGCCGCGCCCTTGCCGAAGCTCGTGCGGACCTGCACGGAGAGGCGGTTGGACTCGGACATGGTGATGCTCCTTGACTCTGGGGGCCTTCAGGCCCGGTCGTGTGTGTCAACTCGAACGCTGGATCGCGTGAGGAAAGACCTGGTGCCTAACCCACCGCGTCGATTACGAAGAGCGCGGACGCGCCCTTCCTCGCCGAAGTTCAGCCGTCAGTCTAGCCGACGGGGGCGCCGGGCGCGTCGGGCGGCTGCGGCGCATCGGGCGCCTCGGCCATGAGGGCCGCGACCTGCTCGGCGAGCTCCGCGATCGTGCGCTCCCCGTCGAGCACGACGATGCGCTCGCCCTCGCCCGGCGCCTCGAGGGTCGCCAGCTGCGAGTCGAGCAGGCTCGGCGGCATGTAGTGCCCCTCGCGCTTCGCGATGCGCTGCTCGAGCACGGCGCGGGGCACGTCGAGCAGGGCGAAGATCGTGCCGGGCGCGAGCCCGCGCAGCCGGGCCCGGTAGGCCCGGGTCAGCGCGCTGCACGCCACGATGCACGGCGCCGCCGCCCGCAGCTCGCCGCCGACGGCGTCGAGCCAGGGCGCGCGGTCCGCATCGTCGAGCGGGATGCCGCGGGCCATCTTCTCGACGTTGGCGCGCGGGTGCAGGTCGTCGGCGTCGAGGAAGGGGATGCCCGCCAGCGCGGCGGCCTCCCGGCCGACGACCGTCTTGCCGGCGGCGGAGACGCCCATGAGCACGAGCGGGGGACGGGAGCCGGGCATCCCCCCACCGTAGCGAGCGGTCCTGCCCGCGGCCTGCGCGGTATCGTTCGACCATGCCGTCGAGCCTCCACCGCCGCCTGCTCGACGACCTCGGATCCTCCATCGTCGCCGGGCGGCTCGCCCGCGGCGAGGTCGTGCAGGCCGGGGAGCTCGCGCAGCGCTACGAGGTGAGCCTGTCGGTCGTGCGCGAGGTCATCCGGGCCCTGCAGACGAACGGCCTCGTCGAGTCGGTCAAGCGGCTGGGCGTGCGCGTGCTCGGTGCCGAGCGGTGGAACGTGTACTCGGCCGACGTCATCCGCTGGCGCCTCGACGGCCCCGATCGCGCCGTGCAGCTGCGCTCCCTGACCGAGCTGCGGGCGGCGGTCGAGCCCCTCGCCGCGGATCTCGCCGCGCGCCACGCCCCCGCCGCCGTGCGCGAGGAGCTCATGACCATCGCCGCCCGCATGCGCGAGCTCGGGCGCGCCGGGGATCTCGAGGGCTTCCTCGAGCTCGACATCGCCTTCCACGCCCTCGTGCTGCGCGGATCGGGCAACGAGATGCTGGCCGCGCTCGACGGCGCCGTCGCCGCCGTGCTGCGCGGCCGCACCGAGCACGGCCTCATGCCGACGCACCCGCACGAGGAGGCCCTGCAGTGGCACGTCGACGTGGCCGACGGCGTGCAGGCCGGGCGGCCGGAGCGGGCCGCCGACGCCATGCGCTCCATCCTCGGCCGCACCGCCGACGAGGTCGCGCCGATCTGGGACGGTACGGAGCGCGCGGCCCGCTGACCGGGTCCCCGACCGCGGCCCGCTGACCGGCTAGAGCTGCCCCGCCCCGGCGAATCGCAGCAGCACCTTGCCCGAGCGGGCGGGATCCGCGGCGACCGCGAAGGCCTCGAGCGCGTCGTCGGCGTCGAACTCGTGGGTGACCACGCCCGCGGCGTCGAGCGAGCCGTCCGCGAGGGCCGCCACGACCGCGTCGATCTCGCCCGCGAATCGGAACGACCCGCGCAGCTCGAGCTCACGGGTGATCGCGAGGGAGATGAGGGCGGGCTGCTCGCCCGAGGGCAGCAAGCCGACCATGACGACCGTGCCGCCGCGCGTCGTGCCGCGCACGGCCGAGGCGAGGCCCCGGTGGTTGCCGCTCGACTCGAAGCTCACGTCGGCGTCGACGGCGGCGATCGCCTCGGCGTCGTCGGCGAGCAGCGCCGCATCGGCGCCGAGCGCGAGCGCGGCATCCAGCGCCCGCGGCACCAGGTCGACGACCGTGATGTGCGCCGCGCCCGCCCGGCGAAGCACCGCCACGATGAGCGCGCCGATCGGGCCCGCCCCGACGACGAGCGCGTGCCGGCCCGTGACCTCGCCGGCGCGCGCGACCGCGTGCCACGCCACGCTCGCGGGCTCGATCACGGCGGCGGCGCGCAGGGACAGGCCCTGCGGCAGCGGACGGAGCATGCGGCTGGGCAGCGCGACCCGGTCGGCGAAGGCCCCCTCGGTGTGGGGCACGCGGGCCGCACTGCCGAGGTAGGTGCCGCCGGGCGCGAGGTTCGGCCGATCGGCGGGGTAGCGCGAGCCGTCGCCGGGCAGCTCGGTCGCGGGATGAACGGCGACGGCCGTTCCGACGGCGGGGCCGGACCCGTCGGCGGCCGCGTGCTGCACCACCCCGACCACCTCGTGGCCCAGCACCATGGGCGCGCGCAGGATCGACTCCCCCGCGGCGCCGTGGCGCCAGTAATGCAGGTCGCTGCCGCAGACTCCGCCGAACGCGATCGCGATCACGGCCTCGTCCGACGCCGCATGGGGTTCGGGACGCGTCTCGATGCGAAGGTCGTCGGCCGCATGGGCGACGACGGCGCGGTTGCTCGGGGTCATGGGATCTCCTCGTCGGTCGATGGGTCAGACGACGGCGGTCATGCCGCCGTCGATGAAGAGCACCTGGCCCGTGACGAAGTCGGAGGCCGAGGATGAGAAGAACACCGCGGGCCCGACGATGTCGTCGGTCGTGCCCCAGCGGCCGGCGGGCGTGCGCCCGAGGATCCAGCCGTTGAAGGTCTCGTCGTCGACGAGCGCCTGCGTCATCTCCGTGTGGATGTAGCCGGGCGCGATGGCGTTGACCTGCACGCCGTCGCCCGCCCATTCCGCGGTCATCGCGCGGGTGAGATTGCGGATGCCGCCCTTCGACGCCGTGTAGGCGCCGATGGTGGGACGCGCGAGGTCGGTCTGCACCGAGGCGATGTTCACGATCTTGCCGCGCCCGCGCGCCACCATCCCCCGGGCGACCTCGCGGCCGACGAGGAAGGCGCTCGTGAGGTTGGTCGCGATGACGCGATCCCAGTCGGCGAGCGCGATGTCGAGCAGAGGCTCCCGGTGCTGAACGCCCGCGTTGTTGATGAGCACGTCGATCGGCGGGGCATCCGCCTCGATGCGATGGATGCCCGCCGCGACCGCCTCGGCGTCGGTGACGTCGAAGGCGGCCGCGGTGATGCGCTCCTCGCCGAAGCGCGCGGCGAAGTCGGCCCGGGTCGCCTCGAGACGGTCGGGATCGCGGCCGTGCAGCACGAGCACCGCACCCGCCTCGGCGAGGCCCGCGGCGATCGCGCGGCCGATGCCGCGGCTCGATCCGGTGACGAGGGCCCGTCGGCCGCTGAGGTCGAATGCGGTACTCATGCTGCTCCTCCTGATGCTCGGGGTCGCGCTGCTAGATCAGGCTCGCGAGCCCGAAGATGCCGAGCGCGATCGCGAAGCCGATGATGCCGATGAGCGCCTGCCCGACCGTCCACGTCTTCAGCGTCGTCTGCGTGTCCATGCCGAAGAAGCGGCTGACGAGCCAGAAGCCGGAGTCGTTGACGTGCCCGGCGAACACCGAGCCGGCCGCGAGGGCGAGCACGATCGCGGCGACCTCGATCGAGTTGAAGCTCGTGTCGGCGAGCACGACGGGCTGCACGAGCGCCGCCGCCGTGGTGAGGGCGACGGTGGCCGAGCCCTGCGCGACGCGCACGATCGCGGCGATCACGAAGCCCGCGACGATGATCGGCAGGCCGATCGCGTCGAGCGAGTCGGCGATCGCATTGCCGATGCCGGTGGCGCGCAGCACCCCGCCGAACATGCCGCCGGCACCGGTGATGAGGATGATCGCGCAGACCGGGCCGAGGGCGCTGTCGGTGATCGTCTCGATGAGCGAGCGCTGCTTCTTCGGCTTCCAGCCGAGCAGGGCGATCGCGACGAGCACGGTGATGAGCAGCGCGATGGGCGTCTCGCCGATCAGGCGCAGCACCTGGATGCCGGTGTCGTCGAGCGAGACGAGCCCGGCCGTGGCGGCGGCGTTGAGCCCGGTGTTGAAGGCGATGAGCACGAGCGGCAGCGCGAGCAGGAAGACGATGGTGCCGAGCTTCGGGGTCGAGCGGAACAGGTCGCCCGACTCGTCGTCGGGCCGGCCGGCGAGGATGTTCGGCACGGCGATGTCGTAGCGGCGGCCGAGGTGGCGCCCGAACAGGTAGCCCACGATGTACCAGTTGGGGATGGCGACGAGGATGCCGAGCAGGATGACGAGGCCGACGTCGGCGCCGAGGAGCCCGCTCGCGGCCACGGGGCCGGGGTGCGGGGGCACGAAGATGTGCATGACCGAGAAGGCGACCGCGGCCGGGAACGCGTAGGTCAGCAGCGATCCGCCGAGGCGGCGGGCGACCGCGAAGATGATCGGCAGCATGACGACGAGGCCCGCGTCGAAGAAGATCGGGAAGCCCATCAGCAGCGAGGCGATCGACAGCGCGAGCGGCGCCCGCTTCTCGCCGAAGCGGCGGATCATCGCGTCGGTGAGCACCTTCGCTCCCCCGCTCGCCTCGATGAGCCGGCCGAGCATCGCCCCGAGCCCCACCAGCAGCGCGACGGTCGCGAGCGTCGATCCGAAGCCCGAGGTGAGGGTCGACACGATCGACCCGGGGGCGATGCCGGCGGCCACCGCGGTGAGCGCGCTGACGATGATGAGCGCGAGGAAGGCGTGCAGCCTCGCGACGATGATGAGCACGAGCAGCAGCGCGATGGCTCCTGCGGCGAGGAGGAGCAGACCCGCGGTGGGCAGCTCCCAGAGGAACGGTGTCTCGGTCATGTGTCGCGCAACCTCTCTGTTCAGCGTGACGTGCCGGCCGGGCGGCCGATCGATTCGGTGACCCGGCGGACGATCTCCTCCGGGGTCAGCGCAGGGTCGACGAGCACGGCGCGCTCGTCCTCCTGCAGGGGCTCCAGGGTCGCGAACTGCGAGTCGAGCAGGCTGGGGGGCATGTACTCGTGCTGCCGGTGCGCCTGGCGGTCGGCGATGAGGGCGCGGTCGCCGGCGAGGTGCACGAACACGGTCTCGGGGGCGTAGGAGATCAGCTGGTCGCGGTAGCGGCGGCGCAGGGCCGAGCAGGCCACGACGATCGAGCGGCCATCGGCGCGCTCGGCCCCGATGCGCTCGGCGATGATCTCGAGCCACGGAGCGCGGTCCTCGTCATCCAGCGGGATGCCAGCGGCCATCTTCTGCTTGTTCGCCCGGGGATGCAGATCGTCGCCGTCGATGAACTCGACCTGCAGCGCCGCGGCCAGCGCCGCACCGATGGTCGACTTGCCGGATCCGGAGACGCCCATGACGATGAGCGGCGGCGTGGGTTCCACAGTGACTCCCGAGTGATCAGACGCGTCTTTACATCTGATTTAGCCATCATGCATTGGCAATAAAGCAGATTTGATTGCCGATGCTATGCGGGGGCGTCACGCTCGTCAACCCCGACTGCCGCTGAGAGCCGGTGCGCATCCCGCGAAGGGCGCGCAATAGGCTGGAGCTGAACCCACCCGCTCCCGGCAGTCGATCCCGGCTCCGCGACGCCCCCTCTTCAAGGAGTTCCCGTGACCCAGCCCCAGGCCAACATCGGCGTCGTCGGATTGGCGGTGATGGGCTCGAACCTGGCCCGCAACCTCGCCAGTCGCGAGGGCAACACCGTCGCCGTGTACAACCGCTCGTACGAGAAGACCGAGACGCTCATCACCGAGCACCCCGAGGCCGGCTTCATCGCCACGAGCACCTACGAGGAGTTCGCCGCCGCGCTGCAGAAGCCGCGCACCGCGATCATCATGGTGCAGGCCGGCCGCGGCACCGACGCCGTCATCGACGCGCTCAGCGCCGTGTTCGAGCCGGGCGACATCATCGTCGACGGCGGCAACGCGCTGTTCACCGACACCATCCGCCGCGAGGCCGCCGTGCGCGCCACCGGCATCAACTTCGTCGGCGCCGGCATCTCGGGCGGCGAGGAGGGCGCGCTCAACGGCCCCTCGATCATGCCCGGCGGCTCCGTCGAGGCCTGGGAGACGCTCGGTCCCATCCTGCGCTCGATCGCCGCCGTCGCCGAGGGCGAGCCCTGCGTCACCCACGTCGGCACCGACGGCGCCGGCCACTTCGTCAAGATGATCCACAACGGCATCGAGTACGCCGACATGCAGCTC
This sequence comes from Microcella flavibacter, assembly GCF_012530535.1. NCBI lineage: Bacteria > Bacillati > Actinomycetota > Actinomycetes > Micrococcales > Microbacteriaceae > Microcella > Microcella flavibacter. The sequence goes on along the minus strand of NZ_CP051299.1, from coordinate 690,239 downwards.
ATCGCCGAGGCCTACGACCTGCTGCGCCGCGTGGGCGGCCTCGAGCCGGCCGAGATCGCCGAGGTCTTCGCCGAGTGGAACACCGGCGAGCTCGAGAGCTACCTCATCGAGATCACCGCCGAGGTGCTGCGCCAGATCGACGCCGAGACCGGCAGGCCGCTCGTCGACGTCATCCTCGACCAGGCCGGCGCCAAGGGCACCGGCGCCTGGACGGTGCAGACCGCCCTCGACCTGGGCGTGCCCGTCAGCGGCATCGCCGAGGCAGTGTTCGCGCGCTCCCTCTCCTCCAAGCCCGCCCAGCGCGCCGCGGCGACCGATCTGCCCGGTGCCGCCGCCGAGTGGGCTCCGGATGACCGCACGGCCTTCATCGAGGACGTGCGCCGCGCGCTCTACGCCTCGAAGATCATCGCCTACAGCCAGGGCTTCGACGCCATCGTCGCCGGCGCCGAGGAGTACGACTGGGACATCAAGAAGGGCGAGATCGCGAAGATCTGGCGCGCCGGCTGCATCATCCGCGCGCAGTTCCTCAACCGCATCACCGAGGCCTACGCCGCCGACCCCGACCTCGTGGCGCTCGTCACCGCGCCGTACTTCACCGAGGCCGTCGCCGGCTCGCTGCCGTCGTGGCGGCGCATCGTCTCGGGCGCGGCGCTCGCGGGCATCCCGACGCCGACCTTCGCGTCCTCGCTGTCGTACTACGACGGCCTGCGCGCCGACCGGCTGCCGGCCGCGCTCGTGCAGGGGCAGCGCGACTTCTTCGGCGCGCACACCTACAAGCGCGTCGACCGCGAGGGCACCTTCCACACGCTGTGGAGCGGCGACCGCACCGAGATCAGCGCCACCGACGCGCACTAGCCGCGACGACGACGAGCGGCCCCCTCGAGCGATCGAGGGGGCCGCTCGTCACCGGAGTCGTCGGCCGAGGCACCGCTCAGCCGCGCGGCGCGCGGGATGCCCGGATCGCGCGGCCGAGGAACGGCGGCAGCAGCGCGAGCACCGTCGGCAGCAGCACCTGGACGAGGCCCGCCCCCGAGGCGGTGATGATGAGGCTGAAGAGCAGCGCGTCGTCGCCGAAGGCGGTGCCGGCGGCGGCGCTGGATGCTCCGGCCGCGGCCAGCAGGTGCGCGAGCGACCCGGCCAGCACGCTGAGCACGAGCGTCGGCAGCAGGGCGAGGCGGCTCGGCAGCATCATCCACACGCCGGCGAGGACGATCGCCTGCGCGACGGCGCCGACCGCCCAGTGCCCGGCCGTCCACCAGGACGCGCCGAGCGGCGGCTCGCCGAGGATCGCGGCGCCGACGGTCTCGATGAGGCCCTGCGACGCCCAGACGAGCAGGCCGCTCAGGGCGGCCCAGATCAGCAGGCGGCGGCGCGGGAAGGCGCCGGCGGTCGGCATCGCTCGGGGTGCGGCCTCGCGGTCGTCGTCGCCCCAGCCGGCGGGCCCGTCCTCGTCGTCGGGCGAGCGGTCGTGCGCGGAGTCGGCCATGCGCCCATTCTGCCGGTCGGTCAGCGCGGCGCTCCCCCGGCCGATGCCCGGCGGCGGGCGAGCAGCAGCGCGAGGGCGCGCAGCAGCAGCCCGGTCGCCAGCAGCACGGCCGTGCCGAGCAGGGACACGGGCGGCAGCGCGACGACGAGCACGACGCAGCCCACCAGCCCGGCGCCCGCGATGACGCGGCTGCCGCGCCAGCGGTGCTCGGCCTCCTGCCGCAGCGCCGAGAGGTGCGCGATGGCGTAGTAGAGCAGCACGGCGGCGCTCGAGGCGGCGACGAGCTGGGCGGGCTCGAGCAGCACGACGATGACGGCGGCGGCCGCGGCGATGATCGCCTCGGCGACGACGGGCGCCTTCGTGCGCGCGCTGACGCGGGCGAGCGGCCCGGGCAGGTCGCGCTCGCGCGCCATCGCGAGGCTCGTGCGACTGAGACCGGCCAGGATGCCCGCGAGCGAGCCGAGGCAGGCGATGCCCGCCAGCACGGCCACCGCCGGCCGCGCCTCGTCCGGCAGCAGCGCGGCGAGCGGCGAGTCGCTCGCCGCGAGCCCGGCCGGCCCGAGGCCGGCGAGGAGCACGGCGGCGACGAGCGCGTACAGGCCGAGCACGATGCCCAGCGCGAGCAGGATCGCGCGCGGCAGCGTTCGGCGCGGGTCGCGCACCTCCTCACCCAGGGTCGCCATGCGCGCGTAGCCGGCGAAGGCGAAGAAGAGCAGCGCGGCGGCCTGCAGCACGCCCGGCACGGTCGCGTCGTCGAGCGCGAGCGGAGCATCCACCGGGGCGGCGCCCCCGACGGCCGCCGTGACCAGCACGATCGCGAGCCCCGTCAGCACGACGATCACGATGACCATCGAGACCCGCACGGTGGTGCGCACGCCCGAGGCGTTGAGGGCGGCGAGCAGCACGACGAACCCGGCGGCGAGGGGCGTCGGGTTCGCCGGCCACAGGTAGGCGGCGGCGACGGAGGCGATGGCCGCGGCCGAGGCGGTCTTGCCGGTGACGAAGAGCCAGCCGGCGATGAAGCCCGTCCACGGCCCGACCCAGCGGCGGCCGAAGGCGTAGGCGCCGCCCGCGACGGGGTGCGCCATGGCGAGCTGCGCCGAGCTCGCGGCGTTGAGGGCGGCGATGACGGCGGCGATGAGGAGGGCGGGCAGCAGTCCCCCGGCGCCGGCGGCCGCCGCGGCGGGAGCCCAGACGAAGAAGACGCCGGCGCCGATCATCGAGGCGAGCCCGATGCCGACGGCTCCGACGAGGCCGATGCGTCGGGCGAGCGCCGGCGTGGGGGCGGGCGGGCGGTCGGGGGCGGCGGCCGGGGTCACCCGGGCACCTTATCCGGCGCGGGTGACGGGCGAGCGGCGCGGGCGGCGCCCCCGCTCCCGCGCCCGCCGCCCGCCGAGGCGCCCGTGCGACACTGGAGGCGATGGACGACGACCCCCGCGAGCTGCGCGACGACGGCTTCGACGACGACCTGCTCGACGAGCTGGAGTCGGCGAACCGTTTCGAGCGCCGCCGCCGCGTCATGAAGTGGGTCGCCATCGCGACCATGCTCGCCATGGTCGTCCCCGGGGTGCTCACGACGTTCGGCATCGCGCAGTCCACGGCCGCCCGCTCGTGCCGCCTGGCGGTCGACCTCGCGGCGAGCGAGCGCACCACCGCGCGCGCCGCCTTCGAGCTGACGAACCTCGAGACCATCGGCTGGAACTGCTACGCCGTCACCGCCGCGGGCGAGGTGCGGGTGGCGATGCTGGGGCTGATCCCCGGGCCGCCGCGCCTCGTGCCGGCCGTCTCCAGCTGACGCCCGGCCGCCCCGCGGGCATCCATTCGATGCGGGATGCCCCGCCGCACTATCGCGAACGGCCGACGCCTTGCGAGAATGAGGCGTTCCGTGCCGCGGAGTCGCCCACCCCGGGCGATGCGACCCGTCGAGGAGCGGTGGTTGCCTTCATCGCTTCCGGTCACCTCCTCCGCGCACCCGCACGGATCCGGTCGCGCGCATCGTCGATGATGCGCCGCGCCGTCGACGAATACCGGAGGATCTCATGACCGACACCGCCATCCCCGCGACCACCGCTGCGGCGACCACCTCGTACGCCACGATCGATCGCGACCGGCTCGCCGCCCTGACCGCCCGCGAGCAGGAGGCGTTCATCGCCGCGCGGCCCCGCTCGAAGGCCGCGTACGAGGGCGCCGAGCACCTGTTCGGCCGCGTGCCGATGACGTGGATGAACAAGAAGGCCGGCGGGTTCCCGATCTACCTCGACCGCGCCTCGGGCAACCGCGTCACCGACATCGACGGGCACGAGTACATCGACTTCGCGCTCGGCGACACCGGCGCGATGGCGGGGCACTCGCACCCGGCCGTCGTCGCGGCGATCACCGCGCGGGTGGGCGACCTCGGCGGGCTCACCACCATGCTGCCGACGGAGGACGCCGAATGGGTCGGCGCTGAGCTGGCGCGGCGCTTCAAGATGGACCGCTGGAGCTTCTCGCTCACGGCGACCGATGCGAACCGCTGGGCGATCCGGCTCGTGCGGGCGCTGACCGGCAGGTCGAAGATCGTCTTCCACTCGTACTGCTACCACGGCTCGGTCGACGAATCGCTCGTCGTCGTCGGCCCCGACGGCGAGAGCGCCTCGCGGCCCGGCAACGTCGGCGCGCCGGTCGACGTCACCGAGACCTCGCGCGCGGCCGAGTACAACGACCTGCCCGGCCTCGAGCGGGCGCTCGCGCACGGCGACGTCGCCGCGGTGCTCATCGAGCCCGCGCTCACCAACATCGGCATCGTGCTGCCCGAGCCCGGCTACCTCGAGGGCGTGCGCGCCCTGACCCGGCAGTACGGGGCGCTGCTCATCATCGACGAGACCCACACCTTCTCGGCCGGGCCCGGCGGCATGACGACGGCCTACGACCTCGAGCCCGACATCGTCGTCATCGGCAAGGCGATCGGCGGGGGCATCCCGACCGGGGCCTACGGCCTCTCGGCCGAGTTCGCCGACCGCGCCCTCGCCCGCGACGACCTCGATCTCGTCGACATGGGCGGCGTCGGTGGCACCCTCGCCGGCAACCCGCTCTCGGTCGCCGCCATGCGCGCGACCCTCGAGCACGTGCTCACCGACGAGGCGTTCGCGCACATGATCGACACGGCGACCTACTTCACGCAGGGCGTCGACGCGCTCTTCGACCAGCACGCGCTGCCATGGTCGATCAACCAGCTCGGCGCGCGGGCCGAGTACCGGTTCGCGCGGCCGTACCCGCTGAACGGCACGCAGGCGGCCCTCGCCGCCGACGGCGAGCTCGAGGACTTCCTGCACCTCTACCTCGCCAACCGCGGCATCATGCTCACCCCGTTCCACAACATGGCGCTCATGTGCCCGGCGACGACCCGCAGCGATGTGGATGCTCACCACGCGGTGTTCGCGGAGGCCGTGCGGGAACTCGTCACGGACGGGACCGTGTGACCGCAGCTGGTCGATGGACGCCCGGATCCACTCTCAGCTCGCCCACGGGACACGCATAGCTCCCTGGCAAACCGTTTCCAGACTCGATCCGGGTCGTGGCCGTACGGTGAGGGTGTTAGCCCTCGGCGGTTTTGGTGATTCGTCGTTCCTCCGCGGGAAGAGTGAGCGTCGAGCAGCGAAGGGCAGCGGGTGTGAGACTTTCGGGAGGGCGCCGTCTGTGGCGGCGCGTGCTCATCGCGACGATCGGCTTCGCACTCTTCATGGCCCTCGGAGCCACTCATACGGGCGCCAGCGGAGCACCCCACGTTCCCGTGGGGTCGACAGCGCTGACGGCGAACGGCGATGGTCAGAGTGATCCGGCGTTGGTCGCCCCGGCGGTTCCCAGCAGCACCGGTGCGGGGGAGACCGCACTGTCGGCACCGGCTGCCGGGGACGGCGTCTCAACGGCCGCCGCGTCAGCCGCCATCGCCATGGCTCTGATCTCCTGCCTGCTGGCGCTGACGACGGCGGGCCGTGTCCGTCGCTTCCAGGCCACCGTCGCACGAGGAGCGCTCCGCTCGTCTCCTCCCCGACGTCCGCCTTCTGATCGTGTTCGATGGTCGAATCTGACGACGTTGGATCGGCTGGGCGTGCTGAGGCTGTGATCAGGTCGGCACGCGGATCATCAGTTCGGCGAGATCTTCGTGCATGCTGACCACCGCCGGGCGCGCGCATTGCGCCACCATGACAACCACCAAACCGTAGAAGGAAAAACACCATGAAGAAGTCCACAGCCTTTGCAGGCGCCTCTCTCGCCCTGGCAGCAGCACTCACGCTCGGAGGATGCGCGTCCACGGACGGCAGCATGCCCGGCATGCCCGGCATGAGCGAGTCGGAGATGCCCGAGACGTCAGCGGAATTCAACGCTGCCGACGAGATGTTCGTCACCATGATGATCCCGCACCACGAGCAGGCGGTCGAGATGTCCGACATGCTGCTCTCGAAGCCGGACCCCGATACGCGCGTCGCCGATCTCGCTCAGCGGATCAAGGATGCGCAGGGACCGGAGATCGAGACCATGAGGGAGTGGCTCGACGACTGGGGGGTCGACTACGACGAGTCGATGTCGGGTATGGACATGGGATCCGACATGGGCATGTCCGAGAGCGACATGCAGGCACTCGAATCGGCGACCGGCCCGGAGGCGGATCGTCTGTTCCTCGAGCAGATGATCGTCCACCACCAGGGTGCGATCAGCATGGCGGAGACGGCCCTCGAGTCCGGTCAGAACGAGGACGTGCTCGAGCTCGCCGACCAGATCATCGCCGACCAGACAGCGGAGATCGCCGAGATCGAGGATCTCCTCGCCGCCCTCTAGGCGATAGCGCGGAAAGAGCCCCCTGACCGGTCGCAGCGCCGGTCAGGGGGCTCCGCCGTGTCGGCCCTCCGTCACGCGAGCGCAACGTGCGTCGAGGCATCACGAAGCGCCAATCGGCGCGCTGCCCTCAAGCCGCACCATCGAACATGCTCGTCACCGAGCCGTCGTCGAAGACCTCGTGGATCGCGCGGGCGATCAGCGGGGCGATGGGGAGGACGGTGAGGCGATCCCAGCGCTTGTCGTCGGGCACCGGCAGGGTGTCGGTGACGACGACGCGGTCGATCGCCTCGGCCTGCAGGATGTCGAAGGCCGGGTCGCTGAAGATGGCGTGGGTGGCAGCGACGACGACGCCGATGGCTCCGGCCTTCTTGAGCGCCTCGGCGGCCTTGACGATGGTGCGGCCGGTGTCGATCATGTCGTCGACGAGCAGGCAGACGCGGCCCGAGACGTCGCCGACGATCTCGTGCACCGAGACCTGGTTCGGCACGAGCGGGTCGCGGCGCTTGTGGATGATGGCGAGCGGGGCGCCGAGCTTGTCGCTCCAGATGTCGGCGACGCGCACGCGGCCCATGTCGGGCGAGACGACGGTGAGCGTCGAGGCGTCGAGCTGCTCGCGGAAGTGCTCGAGCAGCACCGGCATGGCGAACAGGTGGTCGACGGGGCCGTCGAAGAATCCCTGGATCTGCGCGGCGTGCAGGTCGACGCTCATAATGCGGTCGGCGCCGGCGGCCTTGAACAGGTCGGCGACGAGGCGGGCGGAGATCGGCTCGCGACCCCGCCCCTTCTTGTCCTGCCGCGAGTAGGGGTAGAACGGGGCCACGACGGTGATGCGCTTCGCCGAGGCCCGCTTGAGGGCATCCACCATGATGAGCTGCTCCATGAGCGCCTCGTTGATGGGCCGGGCGTGGGACTGGATGACGAAGGCGTCGCAGCCGCGCACGCTCTCGTCGTAGCGCGCGTAGATCTCGCCGTTGGCGAAGGTGCGGGCGTCGGTGTGCACGACGTCGGTCTCGAGCTCGGCGGCGATCTGGTGCGCGAGCTCGGGGTGGGCGCGGCCCGTGACGAGCACGAGCTTCTTCTGGCCGGTGATCTTGATGCTGGCCATGGATGCCCTGCTCCCTGTCGCCGCGGCGACGCTGGTGTGGTGTTCCGGTTGTCGTGCCGGCCTTACGGCGCGGGCGTCTCGTTCGCTTCGTGCTGCGTCGCGGCGGCGGCGGCCTCGGCCGCTGCCGTGCCCGGCCGGTTCGTCGCCACCCAGCCCGCGAGGTTGCGCTGCGGGGCCACGTTCAGCGCCAGCTCGCCCGCCGCGACGTTCTTGCGGATGACGGTGCCGGCTCCGGAGTACGCGCCGTCGCCAATCCTAACGGGGGCGACGAAGACGTTGTGCGAGCCGGTGCGCACGTGCGATCCGACGACGGTCGTGTGCTTGTTGACGCCGTCGTAGTTGGCCGTGATGGTGCCCGCGCCGATGTTCGAGCCCTCGCCGACGGTGGTGTCGCCGATGTACGAGAGGTGCGGCACCTTGCTGCCGGCGCCGAGGGTCGTGTTCTTCGTCTCGACGAAGGTGCCGACCTTGCCCTTCTCGCCGATGACGGTGCCGGGGCGCAGGTAGGCGAAGGGGCCGACGGATGCTCCCGCCCCCACGACGGCGAGCGTCGCGTCGGTGCGGCTCACGCGGGCGCCCTCCCCCACCTCGGTGTCGACGAGGGTCGTGTCGGGGCCGACGACGGCGCCGGAGGCCACCGAGGTCGCGCCCTTCAACTGGGTTCCGGGCAGGATCTCGCTGTCGGCCTCGAGGGTGACGGTGCGGTCGATCCAGACGCTCGCCGGGTCGCTGATGGTGACGCCGGCGAGCTGCCAGCCGCGCACGATCATGGCGTTGAGGCGCAGGGCGGCGTCGCTCAGCTGCACGCGGTCGTTGATGCCGGCGACGAGCCAGCTCTGGCCGGCGGGCAGGGCGGCGACGCCGTGGCCGTCGCCGCGCAGCAGGCCGATGACGTCGGTGAGGTACTTCTCCTGCGCGGCGTTGTCGGTCGAGACGAGCGCGAGCGAGCTGCGCAGCGGCGCCGCGGTGAATACGTAGGTGCCCGAGTTGATCTCGGTGAGGGCGCGCTCGGCGTCGGTGGCGTCCTTCTGCTCGACGATGCGGTCGAGGCCGCCGTCCTCGGCGCGCACGATGCGGCCGTAGCCGGTGGCGTCGTCGAGCACGGCGCTGAGCACGGTGGCGGCGGCGCTCCGGCTGCGGTGCTCGGCGACGAGGTGCGCGAGCGTCTGCGCATCGAGCAGCGGCACGTCGCCCGAGACGACGAGCACGTCGCCCTCGAAATCGGCGGGCAGAGCATCCAGCGCCGCTTCGACGGCTCGGCCGGTGCCCGGCACGGAGTCCTGATCGGCGATGAGCGCCTCGGCGTCGAGGTCGAGGATGGCGGCCGCGACGGTGTCGCGCTCGTGCCGCACGACGGCGACGACGTGCGCGGGCTCGAGGGCGCGGGCGGTGGCGAGCACGTGGCCGATGAGGGGCACGCCGGCGAGCGGGTGCAGCACCTTCGGCAGGCGCGACTTCATGCGGGTGCCCTGGCCGGCGGCGAGCACGATGACGGCGAGACGGGGGTCGGTCATGCGTCCATCCTGGCGCACAGCGCGGCGAGGCGTGACAGGTCGGCCCGCACGGCGGCCTCGTCGGCGGCGAGCTCGGCGTCGGTCATGCCGGGGCGGCGCACGAGCGTGAAGACGGCCTCGCTCGCGTCGCCCGCGGCCTCGATACGCAGGCGGTTGTGCACGATCCCGCCGTCGGGCATGGTGACGTCGTGATCGAGGATGCCCCGCTCGACGTCGACCTGGAACCGCGCCCGCACGGTGCCGAACGGCGCGTCGACGAGCCACACGTCGGTCTCGGCGGGGTCGGGCCGCGCCGAGGTCGCGAAGCCGGATGCCCACTCGGGCAGCCGCGCGAGATCCGCGGCCACGGCCATCGCCTCGGCACGAGTCGCGGCGATGCGCTGCCGCACGACGATGGTCTCGGGTTGCACTTCCCGGGGCTCCATCAGCACTCCACGTAGTTCACGGCGAGCCCGCCCTCGCTGGTCTCCTTGTACTTGCGCGACATGTCCTCCCCCGTCTGGCGCATGGTGCGGATGACGGTGTCGAGCGAGATGAGGTGCGTGCCGTCGCCGTGCATGGCCATGCGCGCGGCCGCGACGGCCTTGCCCGCGCCGATGGCGTTGCGCTCGATGCAGGGCAGCTGCACGAGGCCGGCGACGGGGTCGCAGGTGAGGCCGAGCGAGTGCTCCATGGCGATCTCGGCGGCGTTCTCGACCTGCTCGGTGCTGCCGCCGAGCAGGTGCGCGAAGCCCGCGGCCGCCATGGACGCGGCGGAACCGACCTCGCCCTGGCAGCCGGCCTCGGCGCCCGAGATGCTCGCGTTCGACTTGATGAGCGCGCCGACGACCCCCGCCACGAGCAGGAACTGCCGCGCCGCCTCGGCCTCATCCCCGCCCGGCAGCTGGTGGCGCGGGATGACGTCGAGAGCGTGCCGCAGTACGGCCGGGATGATGCCGGCCGCCCCGTTCGTCGGCGCCGTGACGACCCGCCCGCCCGCCGCGTTCTCCTCGTTGACGGCGATCGCGTAGGCCTGCAGCCACTCCAGGGTGCAGTCGCGCTCGTTGGCCTCCTGGATGCTCCGCAAGCGCTCGGCCATGGCCGCAGCCCTCCGCGGAACACGCAGGCCCCCGGGCAGCACGCCGCTGCTCGACAGCCCCGCGTCGAGGCACGCCGACATCGCGGCCCAGATCTGGTCGAGAGCGGCATCCGTGTCGGCGGGGGTGCGCACCGCGGCCTCGTTCTCGCGCGCGATGCCGGAGATGCTCAGCCCCGTCTCGCGGCACAGCGCCAGCAGCTCGTCGGCGTGGTCGAAGCGGTGCGGCACGACGACGCCCGAGCCGGGTGCGACGACGTCGCCCTCGCGCTCGACGAAGCCTCCGCCGATCGAGTAGTAGGTCTCGCTCGCGAGCTCGTGCCCGTCGGCGTCGCGCGCGACGAGCGTGAGGGCGTTCGGGTGGCGCGGCTTGATCTCGCGCGGGGCGAAGCGCAGCCAGTCGTTCGTCAGCGCGATGGGGTGCCGGCCGTCGAGAGGCAGGGCGCCGGCATCGGCCGCCGCGCGGGCCCGCTCGACGTCGTCGCGGGTGACGGTCTCGGCGCGGTGGCCGGCGAGGCCGGCGAGCACGGCATCGGGGGTTCCGTGGCCGACGCCGGTGGAGCCGAGCGAGCCGAAGAGGGTGCACTCGATGCTGGTGACGGCGGCCGGGTCGGACAGCCCGGCGGCGAAGGCCGCGGCGGCGCGCAGCGGGCCGACGGTGTGCGAGCTGCTGGGCCCGATGCCGGGCTTGAACAGGTCGAGCACGGAGATGAAGGCGCGGTCGGCGAGCGGCACGCGCAGACTCAGGGGCAGGCTCACGGGCGACGCTCCGATCGGTCGGGGCCGGTGTGGGGCCCTGGATGACGTGCGGCACGGCGGAGCCCGTTGTGCGGGCGCCGATGAACCGCTGAGAGACATCATGGCGGTGAACCGAGGCCCGTGGGGCCGGATGCTCGGATGGGGCGTCGCGCTGCCACCGGATCCGTCCAGGACCAGCGAATCCAACACGCCCGCAGCGACCACCTCCGCTAACAGGATCCGGCACGCTGCATACGGGCCAGGCGCCCGAAGTGGGGGCACGGGAACGCGCTCACTCCCAGTACCCTGATAAAGATTCACTCAGGAATGATCATCGGAGTACACGTGAAGCTCGCCCGCACTTCCCTCTCGACCTTCGCAGTGCTCGCCTTGGCGATAGCGCTATCCGCGTGCTCCTCTCCGTCGACCTCCAACACCGATGGCAGGGCTGCATCGAGCGGCGCACCCGCCGACGTGCCCGTCGAGGAGACAGAGGCTCCGGCACCCGCCGATCTCGTAGGTGAGTGGATGCAGACGAACAGCAATGCAGAGGACAGCTATCAGACTGCGACGATCACCGCGGACTCGATCGAGGTCTACTGGGTCAGCGATGGCGGAGACACGAAGTCTCTGTACTGGGCTGGAACCTATGTGCCCCCTACCGAGCCCGGCGACCACGCTTGGGACTCCGCGAACGACGTCGAGAAAACGTCCACGGCAATCCTGGCGTCGCCGAGCCCCACGAAGACGTTCACCCTCGAGGGGGATGAGATCAGCTACGAAGTCACCGCCCTCGAGACGACGATGACCGTGCGTCTCGGTCGCGACGGCTGACTAGTCCGCAGACGGGCCCGCATTCCGAAGAGGCCCAACGTGCCATTTGGAGCAGCGCGTCCCCGAGCACCGCGTTCGTAGTGACGCGAACGAGGACTGGTGCAGTCTCCTGCGCTTCGCGCCAATCCGCGATCCAGTCCAGGGGCGTCGCTCCGTCCGCCCGCTTCGTGGATGTCCGGCACGCTCACTCGCGCCGGGCGGAATCGCGACCTTCGAAGTTGAGCACCCCGCCGACAGGCATCCGCTCGCGCGACGGCGTAATCTCGCGGCTGAAACCTCTCATCAGCAGATCGGAACTACTTCGCTTTGGACACGCCGCTGACGGATGCCGCGCTCGAGTTCCTCACCGAGCGGCACCTCGCGACGCTCTCCACCCTCGGGCGCGACGGCCGCATCCACTCGGTGCCCGTCGGCATGACCTACCGCGACGGCGTCGTGCGCGTCATCGGCAGCGGCGGCTCGCAGAAGTTCGTCAATGCGCAGCGGTCGGGCCGGGCATCCCTCAGCAGCGTGGACGGGGCGCGCTGGATCAGCTTCGAGGGGCCCGGCGTCGTGAGCGACGACCCGGAGCGGGTCGCTCTCGCCGTCGAGCTCTACGCCGCGCGGTACCGGCAGCCACGACCGAACCCCGAGCGGGTCGTGCTCGAGCTCGCGGTCGAGCGCGTGCTCGGCTCGAGCGGCATGCGGCCCGCCCGCGACTGAGCGCCGTTCGCGACCGACGGCCGCCGCTCCGCCTCCAGGATTCGAACCTGGTCCTAACAGCTCCAAAGGCTGTCGTGCTGCCGTTACACCAAGGCGGAACGCGCCCTGCGGCGCCGCTCAAGTCTGCCAGACGGCACCCGGCGCATCCCGGGCCACCGCCGCACCGATAATGGAGCCATGACCGCCCCCGCGGATGACGTCGACCGCATCGTCGACGCCTGGCAGCGCGAGCGGCCCGACCTCGACTTCGCTCCGCTGCACGTGCTCTCGCGGCTCGGACGCATCGCCCGCCACCTCGACCGCGCGCGCAAGGCCGCTTTCGCCGTCAGCGGGCTCGAGTCGTGGGAGTTCGACGTGCTCGCCGCCCTGCGCCGCGCCGGCACCCCCTACGAGCTGAGCCCCACCTCGCTGCTGCGCCAGACCATGGTGTCGAGCGGCACCATGACGAACCGCATCGACCGGCTCGCCACCCGCGGCCTCGTCGAGCGCCGCACCGACCCCAACGACGGCCGCGGCATCATCGTGCGCATGACCGCGCAGGGCACCGAGCGGGTCGACCGCGCCATCGACGAGCTCGTCGTCGCCGAGGCGCGCTTACTCAGCGGCCTCGGGCGGGCCGAGCAGGAGAAGCTCGCCGCACTGCTGCGCACGCTCGGCGCCGACTTCGACGGAACCGTCTAGCGGAGCATCCCGCCGCAGCTCACTCGAAGAACGGCATCAGATTCGAGACGAGGATGCCGATCACGCCGACGCCCGTCAGGATCCAGCCGAGCAGCAGCAGTGCGCGACCGTCGTGCACGGGGGTGTCGAGTCGCGCGCTGCCGGGGCGCGCGGGGTGGATCCACACGGTGCGGGCATCCCCCACCGCCGGGATCGGGCCCGTCAGCGGCGAGGCCGTCTCGTGCACGTCGCCCTCCTCGCCGAACCAGCGCAGCTTCGCGTCGCGGTCGTCGACGTTCGTGATGACGGCCTTCGCGCTGCGGTAGCGGTTCGCCCAGGCGCGACGGCCGTAGCCGATCGCGAGCAGCACGACGCCGATGGGCACGGTGAGCCAGGCGATGACCTCCGCCGCGAGGGCGATGGCGTCGAGCGGCTCGGTCATGGGTTCATCGTAGGGCGCGGGGGCGCTGCAGGCGGGCGGCGTGTGGGGCGGACGGCGTGCGGGGCGGACGGCGTGCGGGGCGGACCGCGAGCCAGCGGCGGTGGCCTACCGCGGCGCCATGCGCACGGCGCCGTCGAGCCGGATGGTCTCGCCGTTGAGCATCGGGTTCTCGACGATGTGCTGCACGAGCGCCGCGTACTCCTCGGGCCGGCCGAGCCGGTGCGGGTGCAGCGTCTGCTCCTCGAGCGAGGCGAGCGCCTCCTCGGGCAGGGCCTTGGCCATCGGCGTGCGGAACAGGCTCGGCGCGATCGCCATCACCCGGATGCGGTGCTGCGCCAGGTCGCGCGCGAGCGGCAGCACGAGCCCGACCACGCCGCCCTTCGACGCCGAGTACGCGGCCTGCCCGACCTGCCCGTCGAAGGCGGCGACGGAGGCGGTCATGACGATGACGCCGTTCTCCTCGTTCGCTTCTTCTCCGTCCCCCGCGCCCTGCTCGGCCATGCGCGCCGCCGCGAGGCTCACCGCCGTGAAGGTGCCGGTGAGGTTGATGTCGACGACCTGCCGCCACACGTCGAGCGGGAACGGCCCCGAGCGCCCGACGACCCGCGCCCCGCGCACGATGCCGGCGCAGGCGACGAGCACGTCGAGGCGGCCCAGCTCGCTCGCGGCGTCGACCGCGGCCTGCACCTGAGCCTCGTCGGTGACGTCGGTGGGCGCGAAGCGGGCGCGATCCGGCCCGTGCTCGGCGTTCCAGGCCTCGGCGAGCGCCGCGCCCGGCGAGCCGGGCAGGTCGGCGATGACGACCGAGCTGCCCGCGGCCAGCATCCGCTCGGCGGTTGCGCGGCCGAGCCCTGAGGCCCCGCCGGTGATGAGCGCGGTACGGCCCGATGCGTGCACTGGATGCTCCCCTCGCGTTGGGCCCGCGCCGAGCATCCCGGCGCCGTCGCCCGCCGTCATGCCTACCACGGTCGCGCTGCCCTCTGCGCGGATTCGCACGCAGCGCCGCGGGGCATCCCCGTAGTCTGCAGAGACGGGCGCGCGCCCGGCCAGGACGTACGAGGAGAAGCATGACGAGGTTGCCGTTCCGCATCGGGTACAAGGCGTCGAGCGAGCAGTTCGCGCCGCAGCGGCTGCTCGACTACGGAGTGCTCGCCGAGCAGGCCGGCTTCGAGTCGGTGTTCATCTCGGACCACCTGCAGCCGTGGAAGCACACCGACGGGCACGCGCCGGCGGCGATCGCCTGGCTCGGCGCGCTCGGCGCGAAGACGGAGCGCATCGTCATGGGCACCTCGGTGCTGACCCCGACGTTCCGCCACCACCCGGCGATGGTCGCGCAGGCCTTCGGCACGCTCGGGCAGATGTTCCCCGGCCGCGTCATCCTCGGCGTCGGCACCGGCGAGTCGCTCAACGAGGCGCCCCTCGGCTTCGAGTGGCCCGACATCAAGGAGCGCTTCGCCCGCCTCAAGGAGGCCGTGCTGCTCATCGAGCGCCTCTGGCAGGAGGAGCGCGTGACCCACGAGGGCGAGTACTACCGCACCGACGCCGTCACCATCTACGACCGCCCCGAGGTCAAGGTGCCGATCTACATCGGCGCCTCCGGCCCCGCCGCCACGCGCCTCGGCGGGCGCATCGCCGACGGCTGGATCACCACCTCGGGCAAGGCGCCCTCGCTCTACACGGACAACCTGCTGCCCGCCTTCCAGGAGGGCCTGGAGAAGGGTGAGCGCGTTCCGGGCACGGTCGACACCCTCATCGAGATGAAGGTCTCGTTCGACACCGACCGCCAGCGCGCCATGGAGGACACCCGCAACTGGGCCGCCCTCGCGCTCAGCCCCGACGAGAAGATGGGCGTCGAGGATCCGCGCGAGATGGAGCGCCTCGCCGACCAGCTTCCGCTCGAGCGCGCCGCCTCGCGCTGGATCGTCTCGACCGACGCCGACGAGCACGTCGAGCGCGTCATGGAGTACGTGCGCATGGGGTTCCGGCACCTCGTCTTCCACGCTCCGGGTGATGACCAGGCGCGGTTCCTCGACCTGTACGGCAGCGAGGTCGTGCCGCGGCTGCGGGCGGCGGTCGCCGAGCACGACGCGGCGCAGGGGCTGTAGCGGGGCATCCCGTCGCTCGTCGGCGTCGCGGTCGCTGACGCTGCTGGTAACGCCGCTGCCGCTGTGGCGGGTGGATGCTGCGGCCCTCGCCGCCGCCCGCCCGCGTCTGCGAGGATCGGGGCATGGCCCTGTTCCGCAAGAAGCCCGAGTACGGCGACCTCACGCTGCCGAAGGACGATCGCGGCACCGACTCGCTCGACGGCTACGACTACGACCTGCTGCCGAAGAAGCGCGACCTGACGATGCGCCTCGCGGACGCGACCCCGCACCAGGACGAGATCGCGGAGCTCGCCGGTGAGGACCCGGAGCTGCTCACGACGGCCACCCCGGCGCGCACGATCGAGCAGGAGGGCGTCGACGCCCCCATCGAGGTGCGGGTGTTCGCCGGGCGCCGCGTCTCGGGCGTGGTCGGCGTCGTGCCGCGCGGGCTCGAGGGCGTCTACGACGAGGCCATCCGCCGCCTCGACGGCCGCGGCGACAAGCCGCGCATCCCGGTGAAGGTCGTCGAGACGAAGAAGGGCTGGCGGGTCGACCTGGTGATCGGCGCGAGCCGGTAGAGGTCGTTCGCCCGACGCCCGACGCCCGACGCCCGCGGGCCGGTTCGCTCGTCGGGCCGCGTCGCGTTCGCTCGTTCGGACGCGCGGGTCTGGAACGCGGCGAGTCGACGCCCGGCGTCGGCGTGTCGGCCGCACCGTCCGCACGACGGGGCGCGGCTTTCCTCTCCGAATGTGTGCCGTCAAGGCTCCGGAGCTTTGCGCGCACACAACCCGTCAGGGTTTCCCGACCCCGGCAGGGGTCGGTAGCCCGGCCCGCGCGTGCCCGCGATCAGGACTCGAGGGGTCGACCACGGCGTGTCGCCCCGTAAACCATCACGACGCGCCGCGGCCGTCCTGATCGCGGACACGGCTCGGCCGCGCCGGCGCCGAGGCACGTGGGGTGCGAGGCGGGGCGGGATGCCCTACGCGAGCCGCTCCGAGAGCTCGAGCCAGCGCTCCTCCAGCTCGGAGAGCTGCGCCTCGAGCACCCGCACCTCCTCGTGCAGCGCGCCGATGCCGGTGTAGTCGTTCGCGTCGTGCTCGGCGAGGCGCGCGTGCAGCGCCGCCACCTGACCCTGCAGCTTCGCCATCTTGCGGTCGGCGGCGGCGAGCTCCTTCTCGGCCGTGCGGCGCTCGGCGCCGGAGAGCGCGGGCGCGCTCCCGGCCGACCCCGACCCCGTCCCGCCCGACCCGGCCGCGCCCGCGGCGCCGCCGGAACCCTCGGAACCCGCACCCGCAGCCCCGCCCGACGTCACCGACGCGACCGTCGCGCGCCCGGCATCCTGCCCCGACCGCGTCTCGGCCTTCTGCAGCCGCAGGTACTCGTCGACCCCGCCCGGCAGGTGCCGCAGCCGGCGCGCGCCGTCCGCACCGGGCAGGATCGCGTACTGCTGGTCGGTGACCCGCTCGAGCAGGTACCGGTCGTGCGACACGACGATGAGGGTGCCCGGCCAGCCGTCGAGCAGATCCTCGATGGCGGCGAGCATGTCGGTGTCCATGTCGTTGGTGGGCTCGTCGAGGATGAGCACGTTCGGCTCGTCGAGCAGGATGAGCAGCAGCTGCAGGCGGCGCTTCTGCCCGCCAGAGAGGTTGCGCACCGGCGTCGACAGCTGCGCCGTCGTGAAGCCCAGGCGCTCGAGCAGCTGCCCGGGCGTGAGCTCCTTGCCGTCGGTGACGTAGGTGGTCTTCTTCGCCGCGATGACCGCGCTGACCCGCTCGTCGATGACGGCGCTGAGGTCGCCCAGCTGCTGGTCGAGGGTCGCGATGCGCACCGTCTTGCCGAACTTCACCCGGCCCGTGGTCGGCTGCACGCTGCCGTCGATGAGGCCCAGCAGGGTCGACTTGCCCGCGCCGTTCACGCCGAGGATGCCGGTGCGCTCGCCGGGGGCGATGCGCCACTCGATGTCGGCGAGCACGACGTCGTCGCCGTAGCTGACGCCGACGTCGAGCAGGTCGACGACGTCCTTGCCGAGGCGCGCCGTCGCCATCTGCGACAGCGCCACCGTGTTGCGCAGCGGCGGCACGTCGGCGATGAGCTCGTTGGCCGCGTCGATGCGGAACTTCGGCTTCGCCGTGCGCGCGGGTGCTCCGCGGCGCAGCCAGGCGAGCTCCTTCTTCATCAGGTTCTGGCGCTTCGCCTCGATCGTCGAGGCCTGGCGGTCGCGCTCCATGCGCTGCAGCACGTAGGCCGCGTAGCCGCCCTCGAAGGGCTCGACGATGCCGTCGTGCACCTCCCAGGTGAGGCTCGAGACCTCGTCCAGGAACCACCGGTCGTGGGTCACGACCAGCAGCGCGCCCTGCCCCGCCGGCCAGCGGCGCTTCAGGTGGTCGGCGAGCCAGGCGACTCCCGAGATGTCGAGGTGGTTGGTGGGCTCGTCGAGGGCGACGATGTGCCAGTCGCCGACGAGCAGCTTGGCGAGGGCGACGCGGCGACGCTGGCCTCCGGAGAGGTCGTCCACGATCGCGTCGCCGGGCAGGTCGGCGATGAGCCCGGCGAGGACATCCCGCACCCGGCCGTCGCCGGCCCACTCGTGCTCGGGACGATCGCCCACCACCGACTGGCGCACGGTCAGACCCGTGTCGAGCGCGTCGGTCTGGTCGAGCATCCCGAGCGTGACCCCGCGGCGCCGCGTGACGCGACCGTCGTCGGGCTGCATGGTGCCCGCCAGCAGGCGCATGAGCGTCGACTTGCCGTCGCCGTTGCGGCCGACGATGCCGATGCGGTCGCCCTCGTCGACGCCGACGGAGACCCCGTCGAAGACGACGCGGGTCGGGAACTCGAGGTGGAGGGCTTCCGCCCCCAGCAGATGGGCCACCGCACGAGCCTAGCCAGGGCAGAATGGGAGGCATGCCCGCCGCCGAACGCCCCGACGACTCCGCCGTGCCCGCGACCGACGCCGAGGCCTCCGCCGCGGCGCCGACCCAGACAGCGCCGACCGAGGTGGGGGATGCTCGCACCTCGCTCGCGAACCCCGCCGTCCGTCGCCGCATCCGCCGGGTGCTGCCCTGGACGCTGCTGCTCGCCTTCGGCGTCATCGTGCTCGACCAGGGCACGAAATTCTGGGCGGAGACCGAGCTGGAACCCGGAGTCGGCTACCCCGTCATCGGCGACGTCATCGAGTGGCGCCTCGTCTACAACCCCGGCGCCGCGTTCGGCATCGGCGGCGACTACACCTGGATCATCACCGCCGTCGCCGCGATCGCCGTCATCGCGATCGCCGTCTTCGTCTCGCGCGTCTCGAGCGTGCGGTGGTCGATCGCACTCGGTTCGCTGTTCGGCGGCGCGATCAGCCACCTGGGCGACCGGCTGTTCCGCCAGCCGGGCTTCGCGCGCGGCGAGATCGTCGACTTCATCGACTACGGCGGTCTCTTCATCGGCAACGTGACGGACATCTTCATCGTCGCCGGCGCTATCAGCGTCGCGCTGCTGAGCCTGCTCGCGGTCAACCCGAGACGCCCCGAGCCCGCGAGCGATCAGCCGGAGACGACCCGCGCTCCGTGAACCGGGCCCGTCGCCCGGATGACGCGGTGACGGCCGGCGCTCAGCGCCACCTGCAGCTCGAGCGCCGCGTCGGCGTCGGCGGCGAGGAACGCCACCGTCGGGCCAGAGCCCGAGACGATGCCGGAAAGGGCTCCCGCCCGCTCGCCCTCCTCGATGGTGCGCGAGAGGCTCGGCTCGAGGTGCAGCGCGGGCGCCTGCAGATCGTTGTGCAGGTACTCGGCGAGCTGGTGCGGATCCCCCGCGCGCAGCGCCTGCAGCACCTCGACGTCGACGGTCGGCGCCTCGACGGCGGGTGCGATGTCGTGCACGTGGCGCTCGCGGTGCTCATCGAGCTCGCTGTAGACCTGCGGCGTCGAGAGCCCGACGTCGGCGAGCACGAGCACCCAGTGGAACGTGCCCTGCGCGAGCGCGGGCGAGAGGCGGTCGCCGCGGCCCGTGCCGACGGCGGTGCCGCCCATGAGCGCGAAGGGCACGTCGGCCCCGAGCTCGGCGGCGAGGCTCAGCAGCTCGTCGCGGCCGAGGTTGGTGCCCCACAGGTGGTCGCAGGCGACGAGGGTCGCGGCGGCGTCGGCCGAGCCGCCGCCCATGCCGCCCGCGATGGGCACGTGCTTCTCGATGTCGAGGTGCACGCCACCGCGGTAGTCGGCGACGCGAGCGAGCAGGCGCGCCGCGCGGATCGCGAGGTTCGAGCCGTCGACCGCGAGGCCGCTGGTGTCGATGGGGCCGCTGAACGAGACCGAGAAGTCATCGGCGGGTCGGGCGCGAACATGCTCCAGGATGCTCAGCGCCTGATACGCGGTGGCGACGTCGTGGTACCCGTCCTCCAGCAGGGCGCCGACCTTCATGAACACGTTGATCTTGCCCGGTGCCGTGACGTGCACCACTCGGATCGGAGGAGCCGCCGCGGTCATGCCCCCACCCTATGCGCACGCCCGCCGTGGGTTCGGCGTGCTCCCGCAGCGGTCCCACTCCGCGCAGTGTCCGTCCTGCGCGGTTCCTGGCGCTCCGGTCGGCGAGTCGCCCGCGACCCGCCGTCCTTTCGCGGATCGACCGCGCCAGACGGACACGCGGGGCGGGCCGACATGCGGCGCGCGGCCGCGTCAGCGGCTCCGCTCAGCGGCGGCGGGGCGCGTCGGCGGGGTCGGTGCCGGGGGCGAGCCGCCGGCCTCCGCCGATGAGCTCGGTCGCGCGCGCGGGCTCGGCAGGGGCATCCCGAACCGCATCGTCGGCCGAGGACTCGGCCGGCTGCTGCAGCTGCCCCTCGGCGAGCGACTCGGCGGGGATGCCGCGCTCGATCGTCGTGGCGAGCGGCACCTCGCGGATGAAGAGCATGACGACGACCGACAGCAGCGCGATGGGCACCATGACGAGGAAGATCGGGATGAGCGCCTCGTTGTACGACTCGACGATCGGCACCCGCAGCGCGTCGGGCAGCGACTGCACGAGCTGCGGGGTGAGCGAGCCGGTCGATCCGGCGGCGCCGGCCTCCTCGGGCAGTCGCTCGGCGAACAGGCCGGCGAGGCGCGCGGCGAAGACCGAGCCCACGACGGCCGAGCCGAGACTGCCGCCCACCTGCCGGAAGAAGGTGTGCGCGGCGGTGGCCGTGCCGACCTCGCGGTGCGAGAACGCGTTCTGCACGATGAGCGTCATGATCTGCATGCTCGTGCCGAGCCCGACGCCGATCACGCCGATGTAGACGCCGATGAGGGCGACCGGGGTGGCGACGGTGACGGTGCCGAGCAGGCCCAGGCCGATCGCGAGCACGACGGTGCCAAGGATGGGCATGAGCTTGTAGCGCCCGGTGCGCGAGACGACGGCGCCGGTGATCATCGAGGTGAGCAGCAGCGCTCCCATCATCGGGATCATCAGCAGGCCCGCCTCGGTCGCGGTCGCGCCGGCGGCCATCTGGAAGTACGTCGGCAGGTAGCCGATCGCGCCGAACATGGCGACGCTGACGAGCAGCGCGGCGACGGTCGCGAGTACGAAGTCGCGCGAACGGAACAGGTGCAGCGGGATCACCGGCTCGGCCGCCCGGCGCTCGACGAGCACGAAGAGGGTTCCGGCGACGATCGTGCCGAGCGCGAGGCCGAGGATCTGCGGCGAGGCCCAGGCGTAGGTCGACCCGGCCCAGGTGCCGATGAGCACGACGCCGGTCGTCGCGATGGCGAGCAGGGCCATGCCGAGCGCGTCGATACGCGGCGTCGAGGCGCGGTCGGGGCGCGGCAGGCGCATGAGCACGATGATCGCGACGATGGCGAGGATGCCCAGCGGCACGTTCATCCAGAACGTCCAGCGCCATCCCGGTCCCTCTGTGAAGAAGCCGCCCAGCAGCGGCCCCGCGACGGAGGACAGCGCGAACACGCCGCCCATGACGCCCATGTACTTGCCGCGCTCGCGCGCCGGCACGACGTCGGCGATCGCGGCCTGCGAGAGCACCATGAGCCCGCCGCCGCCGAGGCCCTGCACGCCGCGGGCGAGGATGAGCGTCGTCATGTCGGTGGCGAGGCCGCCGAGGATCGAGCCGGCGACGAACAGCAGCACGGCGACGATGAGCAGCGGCTTGCGGCCGAGCATGTCGCTGACCTTGCCGTAGACCGGCATCGTGATGGTCGAGGCCAGCAGGTAGGCGGTGATGACCCAGGCGAGGTGCTCGGCGCCGCCGAGCTCGCCGACGAGGGTCGGCAGGGCGCTCGAGAGCACCATCTGGCTCAGCGAGGCGAGCAGCATCACGACCATGAGCGTGATGAAGAGCAGCAGCAGGGTGCGGCGGGCGTGGGCGTCGGCGGTCGGGGCAGGGGCGGTCGCGGGGTCGGTGCGGGTCATGAATCGGCTCTCAGGAGGTCGCGGAAGGTGTCGAGGGCGTCGACGAGGGCGGGATGCTCGGCGCCGGCCGCCATGCCCGCCAGGTCGGTCTTGTAGGCGAAGCGCACGACCGTGCCGGCGAGCATGAACGCCGCGGTCGCGCGGCGCTGCTCGGGGCTGCGCGGAGCGGGGGCGTCGAGCGGCACATGCTCGACGCCGAAGTGCTCGGACACGAGGGGCGCGACGAGAGACTCGAGCTGCGAGGCGAGCGCGTCGAGGCGCCCGCGCAGCTCGGGGTGCTTGCGCACGAGCGCGGTGCGGCGCCCGCGGGTGTTGGGGGCGTCGGTCGAGCCGTGGATGGCCGCCATGATGAGCGCGACCGTGCGGTCGACGGCGGGCGCGGGGCTGGCGCGGAAGGCCTCGATCGACTCGGGGCTGAGCCGCGGCTCGCGGAACCCGAGGATCGCGTCCTCCTTCGTGGCGAAGTAGTTGAAGAAGGTGCGCTTCGAGACCCCGGCGCGCGCGGCGATGTCGTCGACGGTCACGGCGCCGGGGCCGTGCTGCTCGGCGAGGGTGGCGGCGGCCTCGTAGAGGGCGGCCCAGGTCTCGCGGCGGTTGCGCTCGCGCAGACCGGGGGCGGCGGGCGTGCTGGCGGCGGCGTCGGCCGCGGCGGTCGGCCGGGTCGGGGTCAGGATTTCTTGCACCAATGCATAATATGCACCGATGCAGAGATTTCGCTGAGTGTGGCGGCGGCTAGCCTGAGCGGGCTATGCAGTGCTCCTACTTCGATGCCGGTCTGTGCCGCTCGTGCACCCTCATGGGCGTGCCGTACGCCGCGCAGCTGGCCGAGAAGCAGCGCAGCGTGCGCGCGCTGCTCGCCGGGCATCCCGACGCCGTCTGGTCGCCGGCCGCGGCGAGCGCCGAGTCGGGGTTCCGCGCCAAGGCGAAGATGGTCGTCGGCGGAACCGCGGCGCAGCCGACCCTCGGCGTGCTCGACGGCCGCGGGCGGGGCGTCGACCTGCGGCACTGCGGCATCATCGCGCCGGGCATCCGCGCCGCGTTCGCGCCCCTCATCGCCACGATCACGGCGGCCGGGCTCGAGCCCTACGACGTGCCGGCGCGGCGGGGCGAGCTCAAGTACCTCATCGTCACCGAGGCGGCCGACGGGGGCCTGATGGTGCGGTTCGTGCTGCGCTCGCGCGCGCGACTGGATGCCCTGCGCCGCGCCCTGCCGTCGCTGCAGCAGGCGCTCCCCCGCGCCGTCGTGGTCACCGCCAACCTGCACCCCGACCACAAGGCCGTCGTCGAGGGCGCCGAGGAGGTCGTGCTGACCGAGCAGTCGACCCTGCCCATGCGCGTCGGCGACGCGACCCTGCAGGTGCGACCGCAGAGCTTCGTGCAGACCAACACCGCCATCGCCGGCGAGCTGTACCGGCAGGGGCGGGAGTGGGTCGAGCGTGTCAGTCCGTCCTCCGTCTGGGACCTGTACTGCGGGGTCGGCGGCTTCGCGCTGCACGTCGCGGCACCCGGGCGCACCGTCACGGGGCTCGAGCTGAGCGCGGACGCCGTCGAGAGCGCGCGCCTGGCGGGGGCGGGGATGCCCGGGCTCTCGTTCGTCGTCGGCGACGCGACGGCGGCGCTCGCCGGCGGGCTTCCCGGCTCCCTGCCCGACCTCGTGATCGTCAACCCGCCGCGGCGCGGCCTCGGGGAGGCCCTCGCGACCGGGCTCGAATCCTCGGGCATCCCGACCATCGTCTACTCGAGCTGCAACGCGACGACCCTCGCCCGCGACCTGGAGCTCATGCCCGCGTACCGCGTGCGCGAGGCGCGGCTGTTCGACATGTTCCCGCAGTCGACGCACGCCGAGGTGATGGTGCTGCTCGAGCGCCGCTAGTCCTGCGCCAGCGGCCCCTTCGACTGCTGGGTCACCGAGGGGATGACGAAGCGGTAGACCGTGAGGCCGATCGACTCGACCGCCATCCACGTGACGACGACGAGCGGCACGAGCGAGAAGTCGGCGGGGAACGCGAGCGCGATCGGCAGCACGAGCAGCCCCGTGCGGGCGCCGCCGCTGAACGCGACCGCACGCACCTGCCCGATGCGCAGGCCCGCCGCGGTGCCGACGAGGATGCCGATCGGCGCCATGAGGATGAGGTAGACGCCGAAGAGCGGCGCGACCTCCTGCAGCAGGGGCAGGCGCTCGAGCGAGCGCGGCACGAGCACGGCGGCGACGACGAGGGCGGCGAGCGCGGTCGCGGGCACGGCGGCCGCTCCCCCGCGGCGCACGGCGGTCGCGAGTCGCGGCCGGCGCACCCCGCCGCGCTGCAGCAGGAAGGCGACGAGAACCGGCAGCAGGATGCCCGCGCCGACGAACAGCGGGAAGAGCGGCGCCTCGATCGTGAGGATGCCGTCGCGCGCCCCGAGCAGCGCCATGAGACCGGGCAGCGTCACGGCCTGCGACAGCAGCACGAGCGGCGCGAGCGCGGCGAGCTGCTCGGCCGCCGCCCCCGCCCGGCGGGCGATCTCGACGACGACGCCGACCGCGGGCGCGAGCAGCGCGAGGATGAGGCCGAACTGCAGGTCGGGGTCGGTGACGACGACCCGGCTCAGCACGAACACGAGCAGCGGGGCGACGACGAGGGCGTGGCCGAGCACGGCGAGCAGCAGCTCCCGCTCGAGCACCGCCCGGCCGAACGAGACCAGCGGCACGGGCAGCAGCACGATCAGCGCGGCCAGCGCGACGACGGCGAGCACGACGGCGTCGGGGGTGGCGCCGAGCTCGGGGACGAGCATCCCGAGCGCGCCGCCGGCGACCGCCCCGACCGCGATGAGCGGCAGGGGCACGAAGAAGCGGCGCGATGCGGGCACGGGATGCCCGGCTCAGGCGTCGGCGCAGTCGCCGGGCGCATCGGCCGAGGCACCCGACCCGGCCGGGCCAACCGCTGCAGCAGCCTCAGCAACTGAACCCGGCGCGAACTCGGCGACCCGCGCGAGCGCGAGGAACTGCGGCATGACGAGCTCCTCCCCCCGCGCCGTGGGGTCGAGCCCCGCGGCCTCGAGCGCCGCGCTCGCCGCCCCGGAGGAGCCGAACAGCGCGCTGAGCGACTGCCGCAGCATCTTGCGGCGCTGCCCGAAGGCCGCGTCGACGAGGGCGAAGAGGCGCTGGCGCTCGGCCTCGGTGCCGGGAGGCGCGGTGCGGCCGGCCATGCCGACGAGCACGCTGTCGACGTTCGGCACCGGCCAGAACACCTGCCGGCTGACGAGCCCCGAGAGCCTCCACTGCCCGTACCAGGCGGCCTTGACCGAGGGGCTGCCGTAGATCTTCGAGCCGGGCAGGGCGGCGAGGCGCTGGCCGACCTCGGCCTGCACCATGACGAGGGTGCGCTCGATGCTCGGGAACGTCGCGAGCAGGTGCAGCAGCACGGGCACCGAGATGTTGTACGGCAGGTTCGCCACGAGCGCGGACGGTGCCGCGGGCAGAGCATCCACCTTCATCGCGTCGGCGGTCACGACCGTGAGCGGCGCGCCCGGCTGCATCGCCTCGACGGTGAGGGGCAGCTGGGCGGCGAGGCGCTTGTCGATCTCGACGGCGACGACGGGATGCCCGGCCTCGAGCAGCCCGAGGGTGAGCGAGCCGAGCCCGGGCCCCACCTCGAGCACGGTCGCGCCCGCGGGCAGCTGCGCCGCCTGAACGATGCGCCGCACCGTGTTGCCGTCGTGCACGAAGTTCTGGCCGAGCTTCTTCGTCGGCGTCACACCGAGCAGCGCGGCGAGGTCGCGCACCTCGGCGGGGCCGAGCAGCGCCGCCACTCAGGCCCCCGGGTGCGAGACGCCCGGGCCGCTCGGGCCGTCGGGGGTCTCGTGCTGCGGCTGCAGGTCGTGCGGGTCGCCGGGAACCTCCTCGGGCGCCGGGTGCTCGGCGTCGGGGCGGTCGGCCCAGGGGTCGCCGGGCGAGGTGACCGGGTTCGCATCCCAGGTGCCGTAGACGAGCTCGGTGTTCGAGCTGATCTGGGCGGCGAGCATCGACACGTCGGTGCCGAGCTCGTCGGCCATGGCCCGCAGCGTGTGCGGCAGCAGGTACGGCGAGTTCGGCCGACCGCGGAACGGGTGCGGCGTCAGGTAGGGGGCGTCGGTCTCGACGAGCAGCAGGGCGCGCGGCAGGATCTCGAGCGCCTCGCGCAGGTTGCGCGCGCTCTTGAAGGTGACCGTCCCGGCGAAGGAGGCGAACCAGCCGTTCTCGGCGCAGAGGCTCGCCAGCTCGATGTCGCCCGAGAAGCAGTGGAAGACGGTGCGCTCGGGCGCGCCGACCCGCTTGAGCGTCGCGACGACGTCGTCGTGGGCGTCGCGATCGTGGATCTGCAGCGCGAGCCCGTGCTTCTTGGCGAGGGCGATGTGGGCCTCGAAGGCGTCGAGCTGCGCGCGGCGATCCGACTCGCCCTCGGTGCGGAAGTAGTCGAGCCCGGTCTCGCCGATGGCGACGACGCGGGGCTGCGCGGCCAGCTCGTCGATGACGGCGAGCGCGGCATCCAGCTCGCCGGATCGCGCCAGCGCGGGGGCCTCGTTGGGGTGGATGGCGACGGCGGCGAGCACCCGCGGCTCGCGCGCCGCGATCGCGGCCGACCAGCGGCTCGTGAGCACATCGGTGCCGACCTGCACGACGCCGCGCACGCCGACGGCGGACGCGCGGTCGAGGTGCTCGCGGTAGTGCATGGGGTTCTCGCCGTCGGCGATCTCGAGGTGCGTGTGGTTGTCGTACACGGGCACGACGAGCGCCTCGGGGCTCGGCGGATAGCTCAGGTCGCGGCTCGAGCCGTCCATCGTCGAGCGGTGGCGCACATGGGGGTCGAGCGAGTCGGTCATGGGGGGCTCCCTCTGCCTCGACGCCGCGCCCGCGAGTCCGCGCGCGACGATCCGTCGAGTCTACGGGCGGGGCCTGCGCGCCCGGCTCAGGCGCCGGTCGGCTCCTGCTCGATGCGCGGGAACAGCGGCTCGAGCGCCACCGTCCGCGTGCCCGCGGGCAGCTGACCCCAGTCGGCCGCGGTCGGGATGCCCTGCTCCCCCAGCGCGCCGAGCGAGTCCTCGACGCCGAGCGCCGTCCAGAGCTTCTGGGCGGCCTTCGGCAGCACGGGCGACAGCAGCACGGCGAGCGCCCGCAGCCCCTCGAGCGCCGTGTTCAGGATGGTGCGCAGGCGGTCCGCCTGCGCCTCGTCCTTCGCGACCTTCCAGGGCTCCTGCCCGGTGAGGTAGCCGTTGAGGTGCTCGACGATGCGCCAGACCGCGGCGATGGCCTCGTGGATGGCGAAGCGCTCCATCGCAGCCGAGGCGTCGCGGAGGGCATCCCGAACCGTCGCCTGCACGGCGAGCTCGGCGTCGGTGACCGGGCCGGATTCGGGCACGACGCCGTCGCAGTACTTCGCCGTCATCGCGATGACGCGCGAGGCGAGGTTGCCGAAGCCGTTGGCGAGCTCGGCCTGGTAGCGGGCGGAGAGGTCCTCCCACGAGAACGAGCCGTCCTGGCCGAAGCTGATCGCGCGCAGGAAGTAGTAGCGGAACGCGTCGGAGCCGAAGACGTCGGTGATCTGCGCGGGCGCGATGCCCGTGAGCTTCGACTTCGACATCTTCTCGCCGCCGACGAGCAGCCAGCCGTGCGCGAAGACGCGGCGCGGCGTCGGCAGCTCAGCCGCCATGAGCATGGCGGGCCAGATGACGGCGTGGAAGCGCGCGATGTCCTTGCCGACGATGTGGTTCGAGGGCCAGAAGCGCTCGAAGGCCTCCGCGGGCGCTGACGGGTCGTAGCCGAGGGCCGAGATGTAGTTGATGAGCGCGTCGAACCAGACGTAGACGACGTGGCTGTCGTCCCACGGCACGCGCACGCCCCAGTCGAAGCTCTGACGCGAGATCGAGAGGTCGTCGAGGCCGCGGCGCACGAACGAGACGATCTCGTTGCGCACGCTGTCGGGCTGGATGAAGTCGGGCTGAGCCTCGTATAGGTCGAGCAGGCGCTGCTGGAACTGGCTCATGCGGAAGAAGTAGTTCTTCTCCTTCAGCACCTCGACCGGGCGGCCGTGGATGGGGCACACCAGCTGGCCGGCGAACTCGCCCGCGCCCTCGACGAGGTCGCCCTGCTGCTTGTACTCCTCGCAGCCGACGCAGTAGTAGCCCTCGTACTCGCCGTCGTAGATGAACCCCTCGTCGTAGAGCTTCTGCAGCAGCCCCTGCACGACGCTCTCGTGGCGCTGCTCGGTGGTGCGGATGAAGTCGTCGTTGGCGATGTCGATGGTCTGCAGCAGCGGGATCCACGCCTCGGCCACGAGCTTGTCGGCCCACTCCTTCGGGGTGACGCCGTTCGCGACGGCGGTGCGCAGGATCTTCTGACCGTGCTCGTCGGTGCCCGTGAGCGACCAGGTGTCGCGCCCGCTCTGCCGGTTCCAGCGGGCGAGCACATCGGCGGCCACCTCGGTGTAGGCGTGCCCGATGTGGGGCGCGTCGTTGACGTAGAAGATCGGGGTGGTGATCGAGAAGGAGTCGCCGGAGGCCATAACTCCCCAGTCTACGGGCGCGGTGGTGGGCGTGACGGCGGCGGGGCGCGTACCGTCGAGGGGGTGAGGATGCCCCTGCCGACGCTCGCCGCCCTGCCCGTGCTGCTGCTCGCGCTCGCGGGGTGCAGCGGTTCCGAGTTCGATGCCGACACGGGCCTCGACGGCTGCGTGGTCGGCACCGTCGGCAGCATCGGCCTCGGCGTCGTCAACAGCAGCGGCGACCCCATCTCGATCGAGGGCATCGAGGCGAACGGGCTCGAGGGCGCCGAGGTGATCGACCGCTGGTTCGCCGCGGCCGAGGTCGAGACCATCGACGGGGGCGAGTCCGTCGTCTTCGGCGGCGATCGCGCCTCGAGCCCGGCGGCGCCCGTCGACCTGGACGGCATCGAGCTCGCGCCGGGCGAGGCCGGCTTCGTGACCATCGCGATCGAGCGCACCGGCGGGGCCGACGGCGTACTCGACGGCGTGCGCATCACGACCGACGGCCGCGCGCTTCCCGCGCCGGTCGGGCTGACCGTCAGCGACTCGTGCGGCTGAGCGCGGCCTCGTAGAGCTCGCGCTTGCCGAGCCCGGTGGCCTCGGCGACGGCCGAGGCCGCATCCTTCAGCCGCTCGCCGCCGGCGACGCGCCCCTGCACCTCGATGACGGCGGTCGGCAGGTCGATCGCCCGGGCCGGCGCGCCCTCGACGACGACGACGATCTCGCCGCGCGCGCCCTCGGCGTAGCGCTCGGCGAGCTCGGCGAGGGTGCCGCGCGCGACCTCCTCGAACTTCTTCGTCAGCTCGCGGCAGACGGCGGCCCGGCGCTCGGGCCCGAAGGCCTCGGCCAGGTCGGCGAGCGCCGTGGCGATGCGGTGCGGCGCCTCGAAGAAGACGAGCGTGCGCGGCTCCCGCGCGAGCCCCCGCAGGTGCCCGAGACGGCCCTTGCGCGGCAGGAACCCCTCGAAGGCGAAGCGGTCGGTCGGCAGCCCGCTGAGCACGAGCGCGGTGAGCACGGCGCTCGGGCCGGGCAGCGCGGTGACGGTGACGTCGGCGGCGATCGCGGCCTCGACGAGGATGTAGCCCGGGTCGCTGATGCCCGGCATGCCGGCATCGGTGAGCACGACGACGTCGGTCTCGCGCGCCAGCTCGACGAGCTCGGCCGAGCGGGCGCGCTCGTTGTGCTCGTGCAGGGCCAGCAGGCGCGGGCGGTTCTCGATGCCGAGCGCGCGCAGCAGGTGCGCGGTGGTGCGGGTGTCCTCCGCGACGACGAGCTCGGCGTTCTCGAGCGTCTCGACGAGGCGGCGGCTCGCATCGCCGAGGTTGCCGATGGGGGTGGCGGCGAGCACGATCATGCGGCCATCCTCCCACCCGCGCCGGGGGCGGCCGGATGCCCGGCGAATAGCATGACCGGGTGAGCACCGCCGCCGAACCCGCCGTGCGCGAGCGGCGCGGCTCGCGGCTCGACGCGGCGTGGGCGGGAGCATCCCCTCGCCGGCAGCGCCTCGTGCGCGCGGCCCTGCCGGCCGCCGTGCTCGGCCTCGCCGCGGCCACCCGGCTGATCGGCCTCGGCGAGCCCGACGTGCTCGTCTTCGACGAGACCTACTACGTCAAGGACGCCCTCGGCCTGCTCACGAACGGCTACGAGTCGCAGTGGCCGGAAGGCGCCGACGCGGCCTTCGAGGCGGGCCGCCCCGGCACCCCGCCCGCCGAGCCCGCCTTCGTGGCGCACCCGCCGCTCGGCAAGTGGGTGATCGCGCTCGGGATGCTCGCCCTGGGCCCCGCGGATCCGGCCGGCTGGCGGCTCGGCACCGCCGTCACGGGCATCGTGGTCGTCGGCCTCGTCATGCTGCTTGCGCACCGACTTCTCGGATCGCTGCCGCTCACGGTCATCGCCGGCGGCCTCGTCGCGCTCGACGGCAACGCCATCGTCATGAGCCGCGTCGCCCTGCTCGATGGCGTGCTCGCCGCCCTCGTCGTGCTGGCCCTGCTGTTCGTCGCGCTCGACCGCGAGGGCTCGCGGCGGCGGCTCGCGGCGTGGCTCGCGCGCCGCCGTGCCGAGGGGCGCGCCACCGACTGGGGCCCCGCGCTGTGGGCGCGGCCGTGGCTGCTCGCCGCGGGGGCGACGCTCGGGCTCGCCGTCGGCGTCAAGTGGAGCGCGCTCTACGTGCTCGCCGCGGTCGGCGTGCTCACCGTCGTGGCCGACGTCGTCGACCGGCGTCGCGCGGGCGTCGCGCTGTGGGCGAGCGGCACGGCGTTCCGGCAGGCGCCGATCTCGTTCCTGCTGCTCGTGCCGACGGCGCTCGCCGCGCACCTTCTCACCTGGTGGGGCTGGTTCGCCACGAGCGGCGGCTACGACCGGAACTGGGTGGCCGAGGGCGAGGGGCGGCGGGCGGAGGGCATCCTGTCGATCGTCCCCGACGCCCTGCAGAACCTCTGGCACTACCAGGCGGCCGTCTACCGGTACCACGTCGGCGTCACGAGCGATCACGCCTACGAGGCGCCCGCCGCGGGCTGGCCCCTGCTGCTGCGCCCGACCTACATGCACTACGAGGAGCTCGGCGACGGAACGGCGCGGGCGCTCACGGGCATTCCGAACCCGCTGCTGTGGTGGGGCTCCGTCGTCGCCGTGCTCGTGCTGCTCGCGGTGCTCGTCGTCGCGGCGGTGCTCGCCGCCCGGGGCGACCGCGACGCGGGAGCCCGGCTGCTCACCCGCTTCGGCGGCGGATGGCCGATCGCCCTCGTGCTCACCGCCATCGCCGCGGGCTGGCTGCCGTGGCTGCTCTACCCCGAGCGCACGATGTTCTTCTTCTACACGGTCGTGCTCACGCCGTTCCTCGTGCTCGCGTTCGTCATGGTGCTGCGCGCGGTGCTCGGCCACGCCGACGACGAGCCGTACCGGCGCCGCACCGGTATCGCCGTCGTGACCGTGGCGGTCATCGCCCTCGTCGCGGTCAGCGCGTACTTCATGCCGCTGTGGACGGGGCTGCCCGTGCCGCTGCCCTTCCTGCGCGCGCACTACTGGCTGCCCGGCTGGGTCTGAGCGGCGGCCCCGCGGCTCAGGCGGCGGGGCGGCGCCGCCCGTAGACGAGCCGGCGCAGCAGCGCCTCGGCGGGCCCCGGCTTGTCGACCGCCTCGAGCGCGATCGCGAGCACGAGCGAGGCGAGCCACGCGAGCACGGCCACCTGGGTCGCCTCGGCGGCGCCGACGATGCCGCCGAGGCCCAGCGCGTACGCCGGGAACACGAGGATGAAGATCACCGACTGCAGCAGGTAGCCGGTCAGCGAGCGCTTGCCGAGGGCCGCGAAGCCGCGGCTGATCGGGCCGGGCCGCGCACCCGGCGCCCGCACCCGCTCGACGACGAGGGCGATGAGCGCCAGGTAGGCCACCGCGCCGATCGGCCCGGTGCCGCCGTGCAGCAGCGCGAAGAGCGGGTCGAGCAGGATGCCGCCCTCGAGCACGCCGAGCAGTACGAGCGCGGCCGGCAGGGCTCCGAGCAGCGAGAGCGGGATGCCCAGACCCGCGATCATCGCCAGCCGGCGCCGATGCGGCTCGGGGTTCTCGAGCACCCGGTACCGGGCGGCCCACACGCCGAGCACCATCGTCGGCAGCATCAGCACGAATCCGCCGAAGGCCGTGCCGAGCACGTTCGCGCCCCACTCCAGCGCGCGCAGCCCGGTCGCGGCGAGGTAGGTGTCGGCGCCGGCGCTCAGGCCGGTGAGCGGGGCGCCGGGGGTCATCTCGGCGATGAGGCTCGCCGCACCCTCGACGGCGGAGAAGAGCACGAGCATCCCGAAGCTGACCCAGCCGATGATCGCCAGCCAGCGGCCGGAGGCCCGGACGAGCAGCACGAGCAGCAGCCCGAGCAGCCCGTAGGTGCCGAGCACGTCGCCGAAGAACAGCAGCACGCCGTGCACGGCGCCGAAGGCGAGCACCCAGAGGTTGCGGCGCACGAGCAGCCCGCGCACGGCGGGCCACGGCGATCCGGCCGCCTGCTCGCGCAGCAGGATCTGCGTGATCCCGTAGCCGTACAGCAGGGCGAACAGCGGGTACGAGCGATTGTCGGCGAGCAGCGCGACGACCGCGTTCGTCACCTGGTCGGCGGTGTCACCGAGCGGCTTGAAGAGGATGCCCTGCTCGACGCCGTACAGCCAGAAGGGCACGTTCGCGAGCGCGATGCCGAGCAGCACGAGGCCGCGCGCGACGTCCGGCGCGAGCGCGCGCGCCGAGCGCGGGGTCGGAGCGGAGGGGCGGCGCTCGGGCCGCGGGGAGGGCTCGGGGTTCGGCCGGGGGTGGGTCGCGGCGGCATCGGTCATGCGACCAGGGTAGGAGCGGGCGGCGCGGCGGCGCCTCCCCCGCGCGACGGATCCGGACGGGGCGCGCGAGCGCGGCATCCCGCGCCCTTTACGGTTTGTGACGGGATGCACGGCCCGCGATCGGCGGCGCGCCCTAGCCTGGCGGCATGGCCGACCGCGACTACGGATTCCGCACGCGCGCACTGCACGCGGGCAACGTTCCCGACTCGGCGACGGGCGCGCGCGCCCTGCCGATCTACCAGTCGAGCGCCTTCGTCTTCGACGACGCGCAGGACGCCGCTGCGCGGTTCGCGCTGCAGAAGTACGGCAACGTCTACAGCCGCCTGTCGAACCCGACCGTCGCGAGCTTCGAGGAGCGCATCGCGAGCCTCGAGGGCGGGCTCGGCGCCGTCGCCACCTCGAGCGGGCTCAGCGCGCAGTTCGTCACCTTCGCCTCGCTCGCGGGCGCCGGCGACCACATCGTCGCCTCCTCTAACCTGTACGGCGGCTCGATCACGCAGCTCGACGTGACGCTGCGCCGCTTCGGCGTCGAGACGACCTTCGTCGCGAGCGACGACCCGGCCGACTACGCCGCCTCGATCATCCCCGGCCGCACCAAGCTCGTCTTCGCCGAGACGATCGCCAACCCCTCCGGCGACATCGCCGACATCGCCGGGCTCGCCGACGTCGCGCACGCGGCCGACCTGCCGCTCGTCATCGACTCGACCGTCGCCACCCCCTACCTGTGCCGCCCGATCGAGTGGGGCGCCGACATCGTCGTGCACTCGGCCACCAAGTTCCTCGGCGGGCACGGCACGACCCTCGGCGGCGTCGTCGTCGAGTCGGGTCGCTTCGACTGGTCGAACCACAACTTCCCGCTGTTCGAGCAGACCGTGCCGCACTACGGCGGGCTCACCTGGTACGGCAACTTCGGCGAGTACTCGTTCCTCACCCGCCTGCGCGCCGAGCAGCTGCGAGACATCGGCCCGGCGCTCGCCCCGCACTCGGCCTTCCTGCTCGCGCAGGGCGTCGAGACCCTGCCGTACCGCATGCAGGCCCACGTCGACAACGCCCGCGTCGTCGCCGAGTGGCTCGACGCCGACTCGCGCGTCGAGGCCGTGCGCTGGGCGGGGCTGCCCTCGCACCGCCATCACGAGCGCGCGCAGCAGTACCTGCCGATCGGGCCGAGCTCGGTGTTCAGCTTCGACGTCGTCGGCGGCCGCGCCGCGGGCGAGGCCCTCATCGAGAACGTGCAGCTCGCGAGCCACCTCGCCAACATCGGCGACGCGAAGACCCTCATCATCCATCCGGGCTCGACGACCCATGCCCAGCTGACCGAGCAGCAGCTGCTCGACTCGGGGATCGGCCCGGGGCTCGTGCGGCTCTCGGTGGGCATCGAGGACGTCGAGGACATCATCCACGACCTCGATCAGGCGCTGGATGCGGCGCAGAAGGCGGCGGCGGCATGAGCGCGACAGCCCCCGGCAGCAGCACCGAGACCGTCACCCTCGCCAACGGGCTGACCTGCGCGATCCCGTCGAGCTCGCCCCTGGCGAAGCTGCTGAAGTCGCAGCGCACCTGGGTGGGGCCCTCCGCGAAGGAGCGGCTGGGCATCCTGCGCCGTGCCGGCAGCATCGCGATCGTCGGCGCCTCGCCGAACCCGGCGCGCAGCTCGTACTTCGTCGGCACCTACCTGCAGCAGTCGAGCGACTACCGGGTGTACTTCGTCAACCCGAACGCCACCGAGATCCTCGGCCAGAAGGCCTACCCCGACCTCGCCTCGCTGCCCGAGGTGCCCGACATCGTCGACGTGTTCCGCAAGGCGAGCGACATCCCCTCCGTCATCGACGACGTGCTCGCGATCGGCGCCTCGACCGTCTGGGTGCAGCTCGGCATCTGGAACGAGGAGGCTGCGCGGTACGGCGAATCGCAGGGCCTCACGGTCGTCATGGACCGCTGCATCAAGGTCGAGCACGCCCGGTTCCACGGCGGCCTGCACCTCATGGGATTCGACACGGGGGTCATCAGCGCGAAGAAGCAGGTGCGCTGAACCGTTTTCACTATCTGGCACGCCGTGTCAGCCATAGTGGGGACAATTTGTACCCCGTTTAGGGTTCGCGAAATCCTCACGGTGAGGAGTACTGTTCTGGAGTCGTGGTCTGCCACCCGACTTCTCATCGCCACCCGAAATGCGATGAGGCCGCGACGAGAAGGACACTCCCCATGCCCTCATCACCCGCCGTTCCGGCGCGCCCGAAAACCCTCCCCAGCACCCGCAAGCGCCAGTGGGGCGCCGAGAAGCGCACCGAGCCGCTGCCGATCGTGCACCCGCGCCCGAGCGACCGCCGCATCGCGCTCGCCCGCGTCGCCATCGTCGCGACCGTGGCGTTCTGGGTGCTCTACGTCGTCTACACGGTCATCGCCGAGTTCCTCAACAACGGCACCCAGAGCTTCGCCTTCACCACGCAGGCGATCTCGTACGTGGTCGTCGTCACCTTCCTGACCTTCTCCGCCCTCATGTACCTCGTGGCGCGCCACGGGGCGCTGCAGCGGTTCCGCGCCCACGTGCGCACGCCCCGCGCCGAGCTCGACCGCCACTTCGCCGACCGCTCCACCTCCATGACGGTGCTCGTGCCGTCGTACGCCGAGGAGCCCGACGTGGTCGCGACGACCCTCTGGTCGGCCGCGCTGCAGGAGTACCCCAACCTGCGCATCGTCCTCCTCGTCGACGACCCGCCCCACCCCACCGACGCCGCCGTCGCCGAGCGCCTCGACGCCACCCGCGCCCTCTCCGGCGCGATCACCGACGCGCTCCACCTGCCGGGCGCGCGGTTCCGGGATGCCCTGCTGCAGCGCGAGGTCGCCGGCACCGACGACCTCGACGACGCCGAGACGGCCGAGGTCATCGGCCACTTCCGGTGGGCCGTGCGCTGGGTCGACCAGCGGATCGCGCAGCACACCGTCTCCGATCACGTCGACGTCTTCTTCGTCGAGCAGGTGCTCGGCGGGCTGCGGCACGAGCTCGCCATCACCGCCGACGCCCTGGAGAGCGCGAACGAGGAGGGCTACGCGCTGAGCGCTGCCCACGCCGTGCACCTCATGCGCCGCCTCGCCTGGACCTTCACCGCCGAGGTCGACGTCTTCGAGCGCAAGCAGTACGCCGGGCTCTCGCACGAGGCCAACAAGGCGATGAACCTCAACGCGTACATCGGTCTCATGGGCGGCTCCTACGCCTACGACGAGACCCCCGACGGCACCGTGCTGCGCGCCGTCTCGTTCGGGCAGCCGGCCGACCTCGTCATCCCCGACAGCGACTACCTGCTGACGCTCGACGCCGACTCGATGCTGCTGCGCGACTACTGCCTGCGCCTCGTGCACTCGATGGAGCAGCCCGAGAACGCGCGCGTCGCCGTGACGCAGACGCCGTACTCCTCGTACCGCGGCGCGAGCACCCGCATCGAGCGCCTCGCGGCCGCCACGACCGACATCCAGCACATCCTCCACCAGGGGTTCTCGCACCACAACGCCACCTTCTGGGTCGGCGCGAACGCCGTCATCCGCAAGCGCGCCCTCGACGACATCGTGCAGATCGAGACGAGCGGCGGCTTCACGATCAAGCGCTACGTGCAGGACCGCACCGTCATCGAGGACACCGAGTCGAGCATCGACCTCGGCACCCA
The DNA here is from genome assembly GCF_012530535.1 of Microcella flavibacter. NCBI lineage: Bacteria > Bacillati > Actinomycetota > Actinomycetes > Micrococcales > Microbacteriaceae > Microcella > Microcella flavibacter. Next base: position 653,932 of record NZ_CP051299.1, on the reverse strand, counting down.
CGGCTGGAGCCTCGTCAACTACCCCGAGCGCCTCAGCTACTCGGCGACGCCGCCCGACTTCGGCTCGCTCGTCATCCAGCGCCGCCGCTGGGCCAACGGCGGCCTGCTCATCCTGCCCAAGTACTTCCGGCAGATCCGCGAGCGCAAGGCCCGCGGCGAGCGCGTGACCAAGACCGAGATCCTGCTGCGCATGAACTACATGAGCTCGATCGCCTGGGCCAGCTTCGGCCTCGTCTTCCTGCTCGCGTACCCGTACGACAGCCGCCTGCTCAGCCCCATGGTGCTGCTCGCGGCCCTGCCGTACTTCATCGCCATGGCGAGCGACCTGCGCTACGCCGGCTACAAGGCCAGCGACGTGCTGCGCATCTACGGCTTCAACCTCATCCTGCTGCCGGTGAACCTCGCCGGCGTGATCAAGTCGATCGAGCAGGCCATCACCTCGAAGAAGATCCCGTTCGCCCGCACTCCGAAGGTGCGCAACCGCACCACGACGCCGCTGCTCTACGTGCTGGCGCCGTACCTGATCATCGCCTTCTCGGTGTTCACGCTCTGGCGCGACGTGCAGGCCGAGAACTGGGGCAACGCGGCCTTCGCGGGCTTCAACGCGATCCTCGCGCTCGCCGCCGTCATCGCCTACATCGGCGTCGGCAGCTCGCTCGTCGACATCTTCTACGGCCTCACCAACTGGCTGTACGCCAAGCCGAAGAGCGGCGCGGGCGCTCCCGCGACCGCCGCCGTCGAGGCCGCCGCCGACTGGCGCACCGTGCTCTACCACGGGGCGATCCACGACCACGCCGCCGACAGCCCCGCTCCGGCGCTCGCCGGCTCGACCGAGCGGAAGGCCTCCTGATGCGCGCCGCCGCCACCAGCATCCTCTGGCGCGACGGACGCCGCCTCTCCCCCTGGCGGCTGCTGCTCGCCATGCTTCTCGCCACCGCGATCGGCTTCTGGGGCTTCATCTCCATGCAGAACTGGGCGGGAGCATCCACGCTCGAGAACCAGGACCCGTGGTTCGCCGGCTACGTCGACGCGACCGCGACCCCCGTGTTCGCCTTCGAGGACGTCGAGGAGACCGCGGCGCGCGACATCGTGCTCTCGTTCATCGTCGCCGACCCCGACGAGCCGTGCACGCCCACCTGGGGCACCGCCTACGACCTCGACGAGGCCGCGGCCGAGCTCGATCTCGACCGGCGCCTCGCGCGGGTCGAGCAGCTCGGAGCGGACCTGTCGATCTCGTTCGGCGGCCTGCTGAACGACGAGCTCGCGACCGTGTGCACCAACCCGGCCGAGCTCGTCCGCGCCTACGACCAGGTGCTCGAGCGCTACGACGTGTCGACGATCGACCTCGACATCGAGGGCGAGAACCTCACCGACGCGGTCGCCGGCCAGCGCCGCGCCGAGGCGATCGCCACGCTGCAGGAGCGCCGCCGCGAGGCCGGCGACGACCTCGCCGTGTGGCTCACCCTGCCGGTCATCCCCTCGGGCCTCACCGAGGACGGCACGACCTTCGTGCAGCAGATGATCGAGGCGGGCGTCGACGTCGCGGGCGTCAACGTCATGACGATGAACTACGGCGAGGCGAAGGAGGAGGGCGAGTCGATGGCCGACGCCTCGATCCGCGCCCTGCAGGCCACGCACCGCCAGCTCGGCATCATCTACGAGCTCGCCGACATCGAGCTCGGCTCGGCGACGCTGTGGCGCAAGATCGGCGCGACGCCGATGCTCGGCCAGAACGACGTCGTCGACGAGGTCTTCACGACGAAGGATGCCGAGGAGCTCAACGCCTGGGCGGTGGAGCAGGGCATCGGCCGCATGTCGGTCTGGTCGCTCAACCGCGACGTGCAGTGCGGGCCGAACTACGTCGACCTCAGCCGCGTGAGCGACGCCTGCTCGGGCGTGCCGCAGGGCGACCTGCGGTTCGCCGACCTGCTCTCGGAGGGGTTCACCGGTCGACTCGACGACGTCGCCGGCCTCGTCACGACCCCCGAGCCGCGCGACCCCGCCGACTTCATCGACGACCCGGAGACCAGCCCGTACCCGATCTGGGACGAGGACAACGCGTACCTCGCCGGCAGCAAGGTGGTCTGGTACCGCAACGTCTACGAGGCCAAGTGGTGGACCCGCGGCGAGCTGCCCGACAACCCCGTGCTCAACGAGTGGGAGGTGCCGTGGACGCTCATCGGCCCCGTGCTCGAGGGCGAGAAGCCGCAGGAGGCCGTGACGCTGCCCGAGGGCGTCTACCCCGAGTGGCAGGGCATCGACGTCTACGACAAGGGTCAGCGCATCCTCTTCGACGGCATCCCCTACGAGTCGAAGTGGTGGAACCAGGGCGACAGCCCCGAGGCCTACGCCGCCGATCCCGACAGCTCGCCGTGGTCGCCCGTGCCGCTCGACGAGGTCGAGGAGCTCGCGGCCGAGTGGGAGGCGACCGGCACGATCGCCGACCGCACGGAGGAGGAGCCCGCGGACGAGGAGTGACCGCTGCGGGGCATCCCGGATCGCACGATCGGGATGCCCCGCGCCTCACCCGCCCGCCGTCTGCAGCCGCTCGACGCTCGTGACGGGCAGCCGGCAGACGAAGTCGGTGCAGGGGTACGCGGCCGTGCGGCCCTCGACCGGCGCGCGGCCCTCGAGCAGCTCGAACCCCGCGGCCGCCCACGCCGCGGCCCGGGCGTGCGGGAGGGCGAGGGCGAGCATCCCGTCGCCCTGCTGAGCCCGCGCGTGGGCGACCAGCGGGCCGTCCGCGCCCGCGCCGTCCGGCGCCACGACGACGAGCTGCCGCGACGGCGCTGCGAGCGCCGAGGCGAGCTGCAGCGTCGAGCCGAAGGCGATGGGCCGCTCGAGCGCGGCGGGCAGCTGCGCGGCGACGAGCGCCTCGGCGACCGCGCGGTAGCGGTCGACGGCGGTGAGGCGGTGCAGCAGCAGGGCGGCGCGCGCGATCGCGGCCGATCCGCTCGGCGCCGAGCCCTCGTTGACGTCGTCGATCGTCGCGAGGCCCTGCGCGGCGAGCACGGGGTCGCCGCCGCCCGGCAGCGCCGCGGGTGAGCCGACCGCCTCGCCCGCATCGAGGCAGGCGTCGACGATCGCGCGGGCGGTGACGGCGTACCGCTCGTCCCCGGTGGTGATCGCGAGCTCGAGCAGCCCGACGGCGAGATCCCCCGTGTCCTCGAGGGTCGCCGCGGCGGTGGATGCCCGCCCCGCGCGGCTCGCCCGCACCAGCCGCAGCGCGCCCGCGTCGTCGTGCCGCACGTGCGCGGCGACGAGCTCATCGGCGACCTCCGCGGCGAGCGCCGCCCACCCCGGCTCGTCGAGCAGGCGCGAGGCGACGGCGAGCGCCCCGACCGCGAGCCCGTTCCACGCCGTGAGCACCTTCTCGTCGAGGGGCGGAGCCGGCTGCGCCGTCCGCCCCTCCGCGTCGAGCGCGTAGTAGCCGCCCTCGTTCCGCTCGCCGTCGATGAGGCTCTCGCTGTCCTGCCCCGAGGCGAAGCCGCCCTCGACGCGCATGACGTCGCGCAGAAACTCGACGACGCCCGCCGCGGTCGCGCGGTCGCCGAGGCGCGCGGCGAGCTCGAGCAGCAGCGCGTTGTCGTTGAGCATGCGCTCGTAGTGCGGCTCGCTCCAGTCGCGGCGGGTCGCGTAGCGGAAGAAGCCGCCCTCGACGGGATCGCGCAGGTCGCTCGCGGCGATCGCGGCGAGGGTGCGGGCGGCGAGCGCGGCGGCCCCGGCATCGCCCTCGAGCCCGCGGCCGTGCAGCATGAGCAGGGCGGGGGCGACGGGGAACTTCGGCGCCCCTCCGAACCCGCCGTGCGCGGCGTCCTCGTGGCCGGCGAGCTCGGCGGTGGCGCGGGCGAGGGCGGCGGTGAGCTCATCGGCGGGCGGCAACGGGCTCGTGGGGCGGGCGCCGGCGGCGCGCAGGGCATCCTGCAGGCCGGCGGCGCTCTGCAGCACCTCGTCGCGCCGCTCGTGCCAGGCCGTGACGACCGCGTCGACGACGTCGCGGAAGGACGGCATGCCCTGCACGGGCTGCGGCGGCAGGTACGTGGCGGCGTAGAAGGCCCGCCCCTCGGGCGTGACGAAGACGGTGAGCGGCCACCCGAGCTGCTCGGTGAAGGCGCCGGCGGCGGCCATGTAGGCGGCGTCGACCTCGGGATGCTCCTCCCGATCGACCTTGACGCTGACGACCCGCTCGGCGAGCCACTGCCCCACCGCCGCATCGGCGAAGGTCTCGCGGGCCATGACGTGGCACCAGTGGCACGTCGCGTAGCCGATCGACACCATGACCGGAGCGTCGCGCCGACGCGCCTCGGCGAAGGCCTCCTCGCCCCACGGCCACCAGTCGACGGGGTTGCCGGCGTGCGAGTGCAGGTACGGGCTGACGGCGTTCTCGAGCCTGGATGCCATACGGTCAGCCTATGAGCGACGCCTCCACGACCACCCCGCCCGCCCTCGCCGTCACCGTCATCGGCGGCCCCACCGCGGTGCTCGAGTGGGGCGGGCTGCGCATCGTCACCGACCCGACCTTCGACGCCCCGCGCTCCTACGGCGAGGGCGACGACGCGCTCGTCAAGACGGCCGGCCCGGCGATCGCCGCCGCCGATCTCGGCCGGCTCGACCTCGCCCTCGTCTCGCACCACCACCACCCCGACAACCTCGACGAGTCGGGGCGCGCGCTCGCGCTGAGCCTGGCGCTCGTCGTCACGACGCCCGCCGGCGCGGCCGCGCTCGCGCACGCCGACGGCGAGGGCGGCGCGGTCGCCGCGGCGGCGCGCGTCATCGGCGCCGCCGACGACGAGGTGGTCGAGCTCGACGACGCCGCGCTCGTCGGCTCCGAGGTGGCGGGGCGGGCTCCGGCCGGCGCGCGGCTGCACGCGCTGCCCGCCCAGCACGGGCCGGAGGAGCTGCAGAGCCGGCTCGGGCCGGTCTGCGGGTTCCTGCTCGAGGCGCCCGGGCATCCCACGGTCTACATCTCGGGCGACAACTCCTCCGTCGCGGTCGTCGAGGGCATCGCCGCCCGTCACGGGCGCGTGGATGCTGCGCTCCTGTTCGCCGGAGCCGCCCGCGTCGACGCCATCGACGCCGCCCTCACGCTCACCGCCGCCGACGCCCGCGCGGCTGCCGAAGCCCTCGGCGCGCACCGCGTCGTGGCGCTGCACGTGGACCAGTGGCAGCACTTCAGCGAGGATCGCGCCGCCGTGGAGCGCGAGTTCGCCGGCCTCGAGTCGCCCGCCGGCGGGCCGCTCCTCGCGGCGACGCCCCTCGGCGAGCGCGTCGAGCTCGCGCTGTAGCCGCCCGACCCCCTAGAAGTCGGTGTTGTCCGGGTGCGCGCCGACCCGCAGATCCTTGTCGGCGGCGGCGATCGTCGCCATCTCCTCGGCCGAGAGCTCGAAGTCGAAGACGTCGGCGTTCTGCACCATGCGCTCCTTCTTCGTCGTCTTCGGGAACACGATGAGGCCCTCCTGCAGGTGCCAGCGGATGGCGACCTGCTGCACGCTCTTGCCGTGGCGCTCGGCGATCTCGGCGAGGCCGGGCAGCTCGGCGAGCTCGTACTTGCCCTGGCCGAGGGGGCCCCACGACTCGGTGAGGGTGCCGCGCGGCTCCTGGAAGGCCCGCAGCGCGCGCTGCTGGAACGCCGGGTGCAGCTCGATCTGGTTGACGACGGGCACGACGCCGGTCGCCGCGTCGATGTCCTCGAGGTGCTGCTGCATGAAGTTCGAGACGCCGATCGAGCGGGCCTTGCCGGACTCGCGCAGCTCGACGAGCGTCTGCCACGACTCGACGTGCTTGCCGTACTTGGGCGAGGGCCAGTGGATCAGGTAGAGGTCGACGTAGTCGAGCTGCAGCTTCTGCAGCGAGAGGTCGAGGGCGGCGCGGGCCGAGTCGGTTCCCTGGTCGCTGTTCCAGAGCTTGGTGGTGATGAACAGCTCCTCGCGCGGCACGCCCGACTTCGCGATGGCGCGGCCGACGCCCTCCTCGTTCTTGTAGATCATCGCCGTGTCGATGTGGCGGTAGCCCGCCTCGAGGGCGTCGGTGACGATGCGCTCCGCCTCGTCGGGGTCGACGAGGAACACGCCGAGCCCGAGCTGCGGGATGGTGCGGCCGTCGTTGAGGGTCAGGTGCGGGGTGGGGATCGGGTCAGTCATGACTCCATCCTGCCCCCGCACCCTCGGCGCGCATTCAGGCGACGATCAGGATGCCGCGCTCAGGCGCGCGGCACCTCGCGCTCCTCGGGCCCGTCGTAGAGGCTCAGCGGGCGGATGAGCGCGTTGGCGGCGAGCTGCTCCATGACGTGCGCCGTCCAGCCCGTGATGCGCGCGGCGATGAACAGCGGCGTGAAGATCTCGGTGTCGAACCCCATGAGGTTGTACGCCGGGCCGGAGGGGTAGTCGAGGTTCGGCTTGATGCTCTTCGCCGACTCCATCGCCTGCTCGAGCGCCTCGTACAGCGCGAGCACCTCGGGCCGGTCGTAGTGCTCGACGAGGGTGCCGAGCGCCTGCTTCATCGTGGGCACCCGCGAATCGCCGTTCTTGTAGACGCGGTGCCCGAAGCCCATGATCTTGCGCTTGTCGGCGAGCGCGGCATCCAGCCACGCCTGCGCACCCGCGGCCTCGCCGACCTCCTCGAAGACGTGCTGCACGGCCTCGTTCGCGCCGCCGTGCAGGGGGCCCTTGAGGGCGCCGATCGCGCCCGTGACGGCCGAGTAGACGTCGCTCAGCGTCGAGGCGATGACCCGCGCGGTGAAGGTCGAGGCGTTGAAGGAGTGCTCGGCGTACAGGATCATCGACACGTCGAAGGCGTCGACGACGACCTTCTCGGGCACCTCGCCGAAGGTCATGTGCAGGAAGTTCGCCGAGTACGCGAGGTCGTCACGGGGCTCGACGGGGTGCTCGCCGCGCAGGCGCCGCTGGGCGTAGGCGACGATCGCCGGCAGCTGGGCGAACAGGCGGATGCTGCGCTCCTGCGTGAGGTCGCGATCGATCCACGTGCGATCGGTCTGCAGCGTGCCGTCGAGGGCTCCGAGCACGCTCACAGCCGTCCGCACGACGTCCATCGGGTGCGCCTCGAGCGGGAGCGCGTCGATCGCGGCCTTGACGGTCCCGTCGAGGGGCCGGAGCGAGCGCTCGAGCTCCTGGAACTCGAGCGCCTGGGCATCGGTCGGCAGCTCGCCGTGCCACAGCAGGTAGGCGACCTCCTCGAAGGTGCAGCGCTCGGCGAGCTGCTGCACGGGGTAGCCGCGGTACAGCAGCGAGTTGGTCTCGGGGTTCACCTTCGACACGGCGGTGCGGTCGACGACGACGCCGGCCAGGCCCTTGCGGATCTCTTCGGTCATGGGGGTGCTCCTTCGCGAGGCGGTGCGGGCTTCGGGGGCGTGCGGGGGGCCTAGCGGCCGGTGTAGGTGAAGATGCTCGAGTCGAACGAGTTGTAGGCCTCGTAGTCGAGCAGCTCGTAGAGCCTGCCTCGAGTCTGCATGCCCTCGACCTCGCCGTCGAGCGTTCCGGTCTCGAGCAGGGCGTCCAGCCCCCGCTCGATCGCGCCGAAGGCGATGCGCAGCAGCGAGACGGGGTGGATCACGAGGTCGACGCCGACGTCGGCGAGCTCGGCGTGCGTGAACAGCCGGCTCTTGCCGAACTCGGTCATGTTGGCGAGGATCGGCACGTCGACGGCCGCGCGCATGGCCGCGAACTCCTCGAGCGTGCCCATGGCCTCGGGGAAGATCGCGTCGGCGCCCGCGTCGACGAGCGCCTTGGCCCGCTCGGTCGCGGCCGTGAGGCCCTCGACCCCGCGGATGTCGGTGCGCGCCATGATCACGAGCTGGTCGTCGCGGCGCGCATCCACCGCCGCCTTGATGCGTTGCACCGCGGTCTGGCCGTCGACGACCTGCTTGCCGTCGAGGTGGCCGCAGCGCTTCGGGTTGACCTGGTCCTCGATGTGCAGGCCGGCGACGCCCGCATCTTCGAGCTCGTGCACGGTGCGGGCGACGTTCATCGGCTCGCCGAAGCCGGTGTCGGCGTCGACGAGGGTCGGCAGGTCGCTCATGCGGCTGATCTGGTGGGCGCGCTGCGCGACCTCGGTGAGCGTCGTGAGGCCGATGTCGGGCAGGCCCAGCTCGGCGGCCATGACGGCGCCGGAGATGTAGGCGCCGTGGAAGCCCTTCTCCTGGATGAGCCGCACGCTCAGCGGCGTGAACGCCCCGGGCAGGATCTGCAGGGTGCTGCTGGCGAGGCCGGCGCGGAACGCGCGGCGCCGCTCGGTGGGCGTGGTGGAGGTGGACAGCATCAGAAGATCCCCTTCGCGCTCGTGGGCAGGGCCGTGGGCGGCGTGATCGTGAGGCCGCCGAGCTCGGCGGCGGTGAGCTCGGGCAGGCGCTGGGCGACGTCGAGGAACCGCTCGATCTCCTCCGCGGCCAGGATGCCCTCCGCGAGCATGCGGAACTTCGCCACGTACTCCGCTCGCCCGAAGGGCCGCGCGCCGAGGGGGTGCGCGTCGGCGACGGCGATCTCGTCGACCACCCGCTCGCCGGTCACGAGCTCGATCTCGATGCGGCCGCCGAAGGCCTTCTCGGCGATGTCGAGCGAGTGGTACCGGCGGGTCCACTCGGCGTCCTCCGTCGTGGTGATCTTCTGCCACAGGGCGACCGTGTCGGGTCGGGCGGCGCGTTCGGGCGCGTAGGAGTCGACGTGGTGCCAGCCGCCGTCCTGCAGCGCGACGGCGACGATGTACGGGATGGAGTGGTCGAGCGTCTCGCGGCTGGCGGTGGGGTCGTACTTCTGCGGGTCGCCCGCACCCGAGCCGATGACGTAGTGGGTGTGGTGGCTGGTGTGCAGCACGATGCTCGCGATGTTCGCGGGGTCGCGCAGCTCGGGGCGGGCCGTGCCGAGGCGGCGGGCGAGGTCGATCCAGGCCTGGGCCTGGTACTCGGCCGAGTGCTCCTTCGTGTACGAGTCGAGGATGGCGACGAGCGGCTCGCCCGCCTCGGGCAGGGGCACCTCGTAGCGGGCCTCGGGGCCGCCGAGCATCCAGGCGATGACGCCGTCCTCGCCCTCGTAGATGGGGCTGGGGCTGGTCTGGCCGCGCATGGCCCGGTCGACCGCTTCGACGGCCATCTTGCCGGCGAAGGCGGGGGCGTGCGCCTTCCAGGTCGAGATCTCGCCCTTGCGCGACTGGCGCGTGGCGGTGGTGGTGTGGAGGGCCTGGCCGATGGCCTGGAAGATGGTCGCCTCGTCGAGGCCGAGGAGGGTGCCGATGCCGGCGGCGGCGCTGGGGCCGAGGTGGGCGACGTGGTCGATCTTGTGCTCGTGCAGGCAGATGGCCTTGACGAGGTCGATCTGGATCTCGTAGCCGGTGAGGATGCCCCGCAGCAGCTCGGCGCCGCTGCGGCCCGCGTGCTGGGCGACCGCGAGGATGGGCGGGATGTTGTCGCCGGGGTGCGAGTAGTCGGCCGCGAGGAAGGTGTCGTGGTAGTCGAGCTCGCGCACGGCGACGCCGTTGGCCCAGGCGGCCCATTCGGGGCTGTACCGGGCGTCGGCGGCGGTGCCGAAGACGGTGGCGCCGGGCCGGTAGGGGTGGGCTTCGGCCTGCGTGCGGGCGGCGATGACGGGGGCACGGTGGATGCTCGCGGCGGCGACGCTGGCGTTGTCGATGACGCGGTTGATGACCATGTCGATGGCCCGCTCGTCGAGGGGCCGCGCGGTGTCGGCGGCGAGCGCGGCAAGCTTGCCGGCGAGCTGCTCGGCGACGGGCAGCTCTTCGGTGCTCTTGTAGACGCGCAGGGGGTGGGTCTTCATGGGGTCTCCTTCGTCGCGTTCGTTCGGGTTTGGCCGAGGTGGCTGAGGATGCTCGTGAGGGCGTGGTGCAGGTGCAGGTGCGTGGCGTGGGCGGCCCGTTCGGCGTCGCCGTCGGCGATGGCGTCGGCGATGGCGGCGTGCTCTCGGGCGGAGGCGGCGAGGCGCTCGTCGTCGTCGCGGGCGAGGCGGCGCACGCGGGCGAGGTGCACTCGGGCGCCCGCCGTGGCGGCGGCGAGGTAGGGGCTGTGCGCGGTGGCGTCGTCGACGGCGGCGTCGAACTCGGCGACGAGGGCGTAGTAGCCGTGGCGTCCGTCGTCGTCTGCGGCGGCGAGGGCGGCGGGGTCGACGGCGGCGAAGCGGGCGGCGAGCGCGCGGAGGGTGCTGCGCTGGGCCGCGTCGGCGTGCTCGGCGGCGACGCGGGCGGACTGCTCGTCGAGCGCGCGCCGCAGGGTGAAGAGGGCGATGACGTCGTCGGCGTCGATGCTGCTGACGACGAGGGTGCGGGGTCCGCGTTCGGTCACGAGGCCGTCGGCGACGAGCCGGGCGAGCGCTTCGCGCACGGGGGTGCGGCTGACGCCGAGGCGGGCGGCCTGCTCGGTCTCGGTGAGGGATGCGCCGGGGGCCAGCACGCCCTCGATGATCTCGGCGCGGAGCGCGCGGTGGACGCGCACGGCGGAGCTCTCGGCGCGCGCGGCGAACTCCCCGCCGCCGGCGGTTGCGCGCGCGCTCGTCTCGCGCATCGTCCCCTCGCTCGCTACCACCCTCCCAATGTATACATTGGCGACGCTCGCGTCGATATCGGCGCCAGTTCGTGCGACTTTCGTATACACCAGCAGCCCTCGTCGTCGAGGTCGTCGGGGTGCGGCGCGGGTTCGAGCCCGGCGCTGGCCTCGGTGCCGAGGTCGTCGTACCGCGCGGGTTCGCGCAGTTCGACGAGCCGGTCGACGAGCGCCTGCAGCGCGCCGATGAGCCGCGGGCTGAGCCGGTAGAGCCGCGCGGTCGCGTCGCGCTCGCACTCGATGAGCCCTGCCCGCGCGAGCAGCTGCAGGTGCCTCGATGCGCTCTCGCGGGCGATCCGGAAGCTCGACCCGATCTCGTCGGCGATCTCCCCCGCAGTGGAGGGCCCGCTGGCGAGCAGCTCGACGATGCGCCAGCGGACGGGGTTGCCGAGCAGCGCGAGGACGGCGGCGTGGGACATGGCGCGAGTCTGCCCGTGCGCCCGCGACCGTCGGGAGGGGTGGTCGGAATCGGTGGACCGCGGGTATCGATGCGCCGCGGGGAGGAGTCAGGAGCGCACGGCGTCGTCCAGACGCGCCGGTCGCGAAGTCGGAGCAAGCGACGGGTACTCCGCCCACCACGCGAAGCGCCGGTCACTGCTCTGGGGCGGGAGTTTCCCCTCAGCGAATGTGCGCTCAAGGCTCCGGAGCCTTGAGCGCACATAGCCGAGGAGGAAAGTGTGGCCCCGTCCGGAGTGGGCCAACCGAGCGGAGCCGGGCGGGACTGGGCGGAGCGGGGGGCGGGCGAAGGGCGGGCGGCTCCGCCCGGCCGCCGCCCCGGGAAGCCCGGCGTAGACTGGAATGCTCATGACTGCGCCCGAGAGCGGCCCCGCGCCGCGCATCCCGACCCTGCAGATCAGGTACCCCCCTGACCTGCCGGTGTCGCAGCGGCGCGACGACATCGCCGCCGCCATCCGCGACCACCAGGTCGTCATCGTCGCGGGCGAGACCGGGTCGGGCAAGACGACGCAGCTGCCGAAGATCCTGCTCGAGCTCGGGCGCGAGCGCATCGCGCACACCCAGCCGCGCCGCATCGCCGCGCGCACCATCGCCGAGCGCGTCGCCGAGGAGCTCGGCAGCGGGCTCGGCGGGCTCGTCGGCTACAAGGTGCGCTTCACCGACCAGGTCGGCCGCGACACCCGCGTCACCCTCATGACTGACGGCATCCTGCTCGCCGCCCTCCGCGGCGACCGGCAGCTCGAGAACTACGACGCCATCATCATCGACGAGGCGCACGAGCGCAGCCTCACCATCGACTTCCTGCTCGGCTACCTCAAGCAGCTCCTCCCCCGTCGCCCCGACCTCAAGGTCGTCATCACGAGCGCGACGATCGACCCCGAGAGCTTCGCCGCGCACTTCGCCGAGCCCGACGGCCGCCCCGCGCCGATCATCGAGGTCAGCGGGCGCACCTTCCCCGTCGAAGTGCGGTACCGGCCGCTCGTGCCCGACGTGGTCGACCCGGGCGGCAGCGCCGACGCCGACGACGACGCCGACACCGACGGCCCCGCCACCCCGGGCGACGCGATCGACATGATCGAGGGCGTCATCGCCGCGGTCGACGAGCTCGGCCGCGAGGGCGACGGCGATGTGCTCGTCTTCTTCAGCGGCGAGAACGAGATCCGCGACGCGGCGGATGCCCTGCGCGGGCACCTGCAGCGCCAGGGTGCCCGCGGCGCCGCCACCGAGGTGCTGCCGCTCTACGGCCGGCTCAGCGCGGCCGAGCAGCACCGGGTCTTCGAGCGCGCCCCCGGCGGCGTGCGGCGCCGCATCGTGCTGGCGACGAACGTCGCCGAGACGAGCCTCACCGTGCCGGGCATCCGCTACGTCGTCGACACCGGAACCGCCCGCATCAGCCGGTACTCCGCGCGGGCGAAGGTGCAGCGGCTGCCCATCGAGCCGATCTCGCAGGCGAGCGCCAACCAGCGCTCGGGGCGCTCCGGGCGCACGAGCGACGGCATCGCCATCCGGCTGTACTCGCAGCTCGACTACGAGAAGCGGCCCGAGTACACCGACCCCGAGATCCTGCGCACGAACCTCGCGGCGGTCATCCTGCAGATGATCTCGCTCGGGCTCGGCGACATCGAGCGGTTCCCGTTCCTGCAGCCGCCCGACAAGCGCGGCATCAAGGACGGCCTCGAGCTGCTGCTCGAGCTCAACGCCGTGACCCAGAAGGACGGTGAGAACCGCATCACCCGCGTCGGCCGCGACATCGCGCAGCTGCCGCTCGACCCCCGCTACGGCCGCATGGTCGTCGAGGCCGGCAAGCACGGCGTCGCGCGCGAGGTCATGGCGATCGTCGCGGGGCTCTCCATCCAGGATCCGCGTGAGCGCCCCGTCGAGAAGCGCGAGCAGGCGGACGCTCTGCACAACCGCTTCCGCGACCCCACGAGCGACTTCATCACCCTGCTGAACCTCTGGAACCACCTGCAGGAACGGCAGAAGGAGCTCAGCGGCAACCAGTTCCGCAAGGAGGTGCGCGGCGAGTACCTCAACTACCTGCGCATCCGCGAGTGGCAGGACGTCTACCGCCAGCTGACGAGGCAGGCGAAGCAGCTGCGGCTCACCGTCGGGGGCCCCTCGACCGACGCCGACGCCATCCACCGCTCGCTGCTCGCCGGCCTCCTCAGCCACATCGGCATCAAGGACGCCGAGAAGCGCGACTACCTCGGCGCCCGCCAACGCCGCTTCGTGCTCTTCCCCGGCTCGGGCCTCGCGAAGAAGCAGCCCACCGCCGTCATGGCCGCCGAGCTCGTCGAGACCAGCCGGCTCTTCGCGCGCACCGTCGCCGTCATCGACCCCGCCTGGGCCGAGCCGCTCGCGGGCGACCTCGTGAAGCGCCAATTCGGCGAACCGCGCTGGGAGAAGCGCCAGGGCGCCGCCGTCGCCGACGAGCGCGTCACCCTCTTCGGCGTGCCCATCGTGCCGCGCCGCCGCGTGCAGCTCTCGCGCACCGATCCGGCCCACGCGCGGCACCTGTTCATCCGCCACGCGCTCGTCGAGGGCGACTGGGACGTCTCGCGCATGGACAAGCGCCTCACGGCGTTCCTGCGAGAGAACAGCCGGGTGCGGCGCGAGCTCGAGCAGCTGGAGGAGCGCGCGCGGCGCCGCGACATCCTGCTCGACGACGAGCGCATCGTCGACTTCTTCGATGCGCGCATCCCGCAGGACGTCACCGACGTGCGCCGCTTCGAGCGGTGGTGGCGGGATGCCCGGCAGGAGCATCCCGACCTGCTCACCCTCAGCCGGGACGACCTCGTGGAGCCCGAGCAGCTGCCCGAGCACGACGAGGGCGCCTACCCGACCCGCCTCACGCTCGGCGATCAGACGCTCAGCGTCGGCTACCGCTTCGAGCCCGGAGCGGCCGACGACGGCGTCACCGTCACCGTGCCCCTGCCGCTGCTGCCGCGCCTCGACACCGCCGGCTTCGACTGGCTGGTGCCCGGCCTGCGGCACGAGCTCGTCGCGGCGCTGCTGAAGTCGCTGCCGAAGGCGATCCGCCGCAACGTCGTGCCCGCGAACGACTGGGCGCATAAGCTGCTCGCCGCCGTGCCCGAGGGCGCCGACCTGCGCGAGCTGTCGATCACGGAGTTCCTCGCGCGTGAGATCCGCCGGCAGACGTTCACGCCGGTCGAGCCCGACGACTTCGACCTCACGCGCCTGCCCTCGCACCTTCGGATGGGCTATGCCGTGGTCGACGACCGCGGCGGCCGGCTCGCGCGCGGCACCGACCTGACCGCCCTGCAGTCGAAGCTCAAGGAGCGCACGCGCGACTCGGTCGCCCGCGTCGCCACCGCCGTCGCGAAGAGCCCGATCGAGCGCGGCGGCCTCACCGCCTGGACCGACGAGATCGGGGCGGGCGCGGGCGGACCGGCGGGCACCCTCCCCCGCCTGCTGGATGCTCGCCGCGGCGACACCACCATCCGGGCCTTCCCGGCCCTCGTCGACGAGGGGTCGACGGTCGGGGTGCGCCTGCACGCCACCGCCGCCGACCAGGAGCGCGCCCACCGCGCCGGCGTGCGCCGACTCGTGCAGCTCGGCGTGCCCTCGCCGCTGTCGTACATCCAGCAGCACCTCACCCACACCGAGAAGCTCACCCTCGCGGCCTCGCCGTACCGCTCGACGGCGGCACTCATCGACGATGCGCTGCGGGCCGCGGTCGATGCCGAACTGGATGCCGCCGGAGGAATACCTTTCGACCGGGCCGCCTTCGAGGCCCTCCGCGACCGCGTCAACGCTGGCCTGCCCGACCGCCTGTTCCGCGTCGTCGGCACGACGGCGCGCATCCTCGCCGCCGCCCGCGAGGCCGACGTCGCGATCGGCCGCGCCTCCTCGCTCGCGCTCATGGCGCCGCTCGCCGACGCGCGCGAGCAGCTGAACGCCCTCGTCTTCGACGGCTTCGTCAGCCGCACCGGCCTCGAGCGGCTCCCCCGCCTCGTCACCTACCTCGGCGGCATCACGCACCGCGTCGAGCGCCTCGCCGAGAACGTCGGCCGCGACCGCACCGCGGGCGCCGAGGTGCAGCAGGCGACCGAGCTGCTGACCCGCGCGGGCGGCACGCTTCCGCTGCCCTCCGACGCCCCGGCCCGCCTCGTCACGGCCCGCTGGATGCTCGAGGAGCTGCGCATCTCGCTCTTCGCGCAGCCGCTCGGCGCGCACGGGCCGATCTCGGTGCCGCGCATCCGCAAGGCGCTCGAAGGATAGGCGCCGGTCCGACGCGAACGGAACGGTCGGTAGTCTTGACCACCATGCGGTCATTCACGAGCAATCGCCGAGTGCAGCTCGCGATGTTCGCGGCGATCGCGGGCGTTTCCCACACGCTCCTCCAGTCCTGGACCATCCTCTCGACCGGTCTGGGCTCGCTGAGAGTGTGGTTCGCACACGACCAGCTCGGCTATCTCAGCATGGTGTCGAACGTCGCCGACGGGCGGATAAACGCCCTCGAGCCCGATACCGAGACCGGGTCGAACACCTACCCGCGTGCCTACTACACGGCTGTCGGTCTCGTGGCTCGAACGTTTGATCTCCACCCGGTCCAGGCGTGGAACGGCACCGCTCTGACCTTGCAGTTCGCCATGGTGTTCGTCCTGGGCATCGCCATGGCAGTGATCTCGCGGCGGACGTGGATGGCGTTGCTCGCCCCCCTTCCCTTTCTCGTCGGCAACTTCGCGTGGGTTTTCTTCCCGGGCGATTGGTCGATCCCTCTGCAGTCCCACGCCGTGCTGTGGGGCCCATTCCTCGCGCTGTTCTCGCTGAATGCCGAAGCCGCGGGCCTGTGCATCGGGGGGATCGTCCTCGCGGCACTCGCGATGGCGTGGCTGCGCCCCGCGAGCCCGCGAGCCCGATGGATCACCTCCGCGGCCAGCGCCGCCGCCATCGGCTCGCTCGCGAACTTCCAGACCTATTCGTTCCTCGCGTCGATCTACGCGATCGGCGGCATCCTGGCGGCGATCGAGATCCATCGTCGGCGCAGCGTGCCACTGCTCGTCGCGACCGCCGTCGCCACCATCCTGGTCTTCATCCTCGGACCTGCCGTGTCTGCCGCGACCGGGCAGCTCCCGACGCTGATGTTCGGGCTCCTTCCCTTCGTGCCGGGCCTGCTGGCGCTAGCCGTCACCACGCGGGGGCGCCTAGCACTCGTGGGCGCGATCGCCGTCATCTTCGCGGCGCCCCAGATCGTCATCACAATGCTCGGCGTCGCGGCGGGAGATCCGTTCCTCACCTTCCGCACCGCATCCAATGTCGACCTCGGCATCATCTTCTGGCGGACCATCGCCGCCTCCGGGGTCGCCGCCGTCGGGCTGCTGGCGATCGCGGTATACGGGCTGTGGCGCAGGCAATCGGCCCTCATCGGCGGCGGTGCTGGGCTCGCCTTCACGATGATCCTCGTCTCCGTGAACGACTTATGGGGCGCGAACGCCGAGCCGTACCGCCTGTGGATCAACACTTACTTGCTGGCCCTCGTGGCGATCGCTTTGGGGCTCTCGCGCATGCTCGGCCGCGTGCCCCGTCTGATTCGCCGGTCGGAGGCGGCTGACGGCCTGCGCACCCACCGTCGAGCGGTCACCGTGCTCGCTGGGGTCACCCTGATCGCCGCAGGCGCGACAGCTCCGGACTTCTGGTCGTACGCCACCGACGAGCGCCTGAGAGCGGTCTGGAATCCGAGCACAGAGCGGGAGCGGGCGCAGGCCGATCTCGCGTCGGCGGCGCAGGATCGTGAGGACGCGCTCATCGCCGTTGACCCCTGCATCGACCCTCGCACGACGAAAGTCAGCAGCAGCGCCCGCATCGCTTACTACCACCTCGGGATGGCGTGGCCCGACGAGTATGAGGCGGTCGCTGCGATCGTCCAGTCTCGACTCGACGGGCAGTTCGACTTCGAGGCGGCGGAGCAGTCGGGCACGGGCTGGATCCTGACCGACTCCTCATGCGTGCTCGATTGGGCAGAGGAGTATGCCGATCGACTGGAGCTCGTGGAGTCTCGCGACTACGTTCTGGGACCTGACGACCTCGCCGATTCGCTGCTTGACACCAAGGGGACGATCTCTCTATACCGCGTCCTCGATTGAGCTCGAGTTGCGCTCGGTGAGCGTCCGGCCGGCAGATCGCAGCTTTCGGCGCTCGCGTTTCCGGCCAGTGAGCGGACGGCACGCGCCGCCGTCGCCCTGATCGTCCTGGCCCGGGTGACGTCGACGTGGTCACATGAGAAACGCGTCCCTTCTATCCGCCGATGACGCGGCGACCCGCGACCCAGGTCGCCACCGTGCGGGTCGAGTGGATGCTCGCCGCCGGCCCCGCGAAGGGGTCGCGGTCGGTCGCGGCCAGGTCGGCCACCGCGCCCACGGCGATGACGCCGCTCGGCGCCGCGACCCCCGAGTCGGAGAGCCCCCGCCCGTTGAGCCATGCCGACCCGGCCGTGTACGCGTCGAGGGCCTCGGCGACCGCGAGCGCCTCGTGCGGCAGCAGGGGCTCGGGGTCGAAGTCGGCGTCGCTCTCCGGGTGCTGCCGGTTCACCGCCACGTGGATGGCCTGCCACGGGTCGGGGGTGCTGACGGGCCAGTCGCTGCCCGCGGCGAGCCCCGGCGGAGCATCCCGCCCCGCATCGGCGCCCGCGAACGGCACTATCGCCCGCGCGATCGAGGCGAAAGGGTACTGGTGCGCCGCCCGCTCGGCGCCGAGCACGGGCACGGTGAGCTCGCGCATCTGCGGCTCGTTCGCCGCCCACAGCGCCTGCGCGTTGGCGACGACGCCGAGCTCGGCGAACCGCGGCACGTCGTCGGGGTGCACGACCTGCAGGTGCGCGATGCAGTGCCGCCCGGGCGTCGCCCAGCCGTTCGCGGCGCGGGCGGCGGCGAACCCCTCGAGGGCCTCGCGCACGGCGCGGTCGCCGATGGCGTGCACGTGCGCCGAGAAGCCGGCGGCGTCGATGGCGACGATCGCGTCGACGAGCGCCCGCCCGCCGACGAAGGCGATGCCGGCGGGATGCTCCTCCGAGGCCACCGCCCCGAGGTACGGGTCGAGCATCGCCGCGGTGCCGTTCTCGACCACCCCGTCGGCCATGATCTTGACGGCGCTGAGCCTGAAGCGGGAGTCGGGCCCGAGCTCGGCCGCGTGCCGCTCGCGGCGCGCGACAAGCTCGGGCAGCTGCTCGACCCCGCGAGCCCTGTCCCACCACAGGGCGCCCACCACGTCGACGGCGAGGCGCCCCTCGGCGAGCGCCCGGCGGTAGACGAGCGCCGTGTCGCTCGCGCCGAAGTAGTCGCCCACGATCGCGTCCTGCCATCCCGTGATGCCGAGGCTGAGGGCGTAGCGCTGCGCCTCGAGCAGGGCGGCGTACTCGTCGTCGGGCGTCGCGGCGGGGGCGACAGCGGCGACGAGGGCCGCGGCGCCCTCGTGCAGGGTGCCGCTCGGGCGGCCGTCGGGCAGGCGCTCGATGCGGCCGTCGGCCGGGTCGGGGGTCTCGGCCGTGATGCCGGCGAGCGCGAGGGCGGCCGAGTTGGCCCAGGCGCCGTGGTGGTCGCGGTTGTAGAGGAACACGGGCCGGATCGGCTCGATCTCGTCGAGCACGGCCGCGGTCGGCGTGCCGCCGGGGAAGGCGCTCATCGCCCAGCCGCCGCCGGTGATCCACGCGCGGGAGGCGTCGCAGCCGCGCGGCGGGTTCAAGGTCGCGTAGCGCTGGATGATCCGGCCGTAGTCGGTCGCGGTAGCGCCGGAACTCAGGTCGCAGCCGAGCCGTTCGAGGCCGCCCTGGATGGGGTGGATGTGCGCGTCAACGAAGCCGGCATGCAGCATCCCGCCCGCGAGATCGTGCACGACCGTGCCGGGGCCGCGCCAGTCAGCGAGGTCGGCCCCGATGGCGACGATGCGCCCGTCGACGACGGCGACCTCGAGCGCCTGCGGAACGTCGCCCCCCGCAGACGCCTCCGCCGCAGAACCCGCGGGAGCAGCACCGCGGCCCGGCCCCGCGTAGACGACTCCGCCGGTGAGGAGGAGGTCTGCGTGGGGCACGGGCCGCGGGCTGGGGGTTGGGAAAGGGCGCGAGCGCCAGGGGTTCAGACGGTCGACTACGCCGAGGTCTTGGCGTTGACCTCGTAGGAGGTGTTCGTCGACTCGAAGAAGTTGACGAGCTGCAGCGTGTCGTTCGCCGTCGCCATCCACTTCGCCGGGTTCGACACGTTGTACTCGGGCTCGAAGCCGAGCTCCTCGAGGCGACGGTCGGCCAGGTACTTGACGTACTGGTTGATGTAGTTGGCGTTCAGACCGAGGATGCCGTTGGGCAGCAGGTCGTGGTTGTACGCCGACTCCATCTCGACCGCGTCGAGGATCATCTGGCGGATCTCGGCGGCGAACTCCTCCGTCTGAAGGTCTTCGTTCTCCTCCAGCACGGTGAGGATGAGGTTCATGCCGAACTTCAGGTGCAGCGACTCGTCGCGCACGATCCAGTCGACGAGCGAGCCGAAGTTGCGCAGCAGGTTCCGCTGGCGGAACGACAGCGCCACCATGAAGCCCGAGTAGAACCAGATGCCCTCGAGGATGACGTTGTACGCCACGAGGTTGCGGATGAAGTCCTGCTTGCCCTCGGTGGTGGTGATGTCGAGGGTGTCCTCGGTCATGCGCTTGATGAACTTGACCTCGAACTCCTCCTTGCGCGCCATCGAGGGGACGTCGATGTGGCTGTCGTACGCGGCCACGCGGTCGATCGGGAAGGTCTCCAGCACGTACTCGAAGCTCATGCAGTGGTTCGCCTCCTCCCACATCTGCTTCGCGAGGTAGAGGTGCGCCTCGGGAGCCTTGACGTAGGGGTAGACGCCGAACGCGAGCGCCTTGTTGACGAGCAGCTCGTTCGGGTTGAAGTAGCTCATGAGGAACGTGATGGCGTGACGCTCTTCGTCCGTCATCTTCTTGAAGTCGGCGATGTCCTCGCCGAGCTGCACCTCGTTGGGGAACCAGGTGTTGGCCACAGCCTGGTCGTAGAGGTCCATCGCCCACTGATAGGTGACGGGCTTGAGGAGGAGGCCCTCCTGGATGCCGGTGCCGAGAATGCCCATGGTGTCGAGCCTTTCGTGATGAGTTGCGTACGGGAGATGATCGGGGTGGATGCTGCGAGAACGGCCTACTGGCAGCTCTCGCAGTGCAGTTCGTCCATCGGGTCGATCGGGACCACGTAGGAATAGGACTCAGCGGCGAAGTATTCGGTGGCGGGCGTCGTGGCGACGGGCGCCGTCGCGGTGCCCGACATCAGCTGCCCGCCTTCGCGCCGCCGAAGCCGAAGCCCTTGCGGGCGGGGGCGGCGGCAGCCGGAGCAGCGGCCGGAGCCGAGGAGGACGCGGCGCCGAAGCCCTTGCGCCCGCTCGCGTTGCCCGAATTGATGGCCTCGGCCTTGTTGACCTTGACCGTCGACTGCTCGGCCGTGTGGCGCGGCTTCATGTGCAGGTAGTAGGTCGTCTTCACGCCCTTCTTCCACGCGGCGGTGTAGATGTCGACCATCTCGTCGACGTCGCGCGTCTCGAGGTACATGTTGCGGCTGATGGCCTGGTCGATCCACTTCTGGGCGCGCGCGGCGACCTCGAGGAACGCGTACGGCGAGAGCTGGAAGCTCGTCTTGTACGTGGCCTTGATCTCGTCGGGGATCTCGGCGATGTTCTGGATGTCGCCCTGGCTGCGCAGGATGCTCTCGCGCACGCGCTCCCACAGGCCGTGCTCGCGCAGGGTCGCGACGAGGTTGCGGTTGACCTCGAGGAACTTGCCCGAGCTCGTGGAGCGGCTGAAGATCTGCGAGAACTGCGGGTCGAGGCCGGGCGTGGTGCCGGCGACGAGACCGATGGACGCCGTGGGCGCGATGGCCATGAGCGTCGCGTTGCGCATGCCGCCCTTGACCTTGGCGCGCAGCGCGTCCCAGTCGAGGCGCGTCGTGCGGTTGACCTGCACCTCGAGGCCGCGGTCGGCCTCGGTGAGGTCGATCGTGTCGAGCGGCACGAGGCCCTGCGACCAGCGCGAGCCCTCGAAGTTCGCGTACGAGCCGCGCTCCTTCGCCAGCTCGGTCGACTCGTCGATCGCCGCGTAGGAGACGTGCTCCATGATCTCGTCGATGAGGTCGAAGGCCTCCTCCGACTCGTACGAGAAGCCCAGCTTCTCGACGACGTCGGTGAAGCCCATGACGCCCAGGCCGATGGCGCGGTTGTTCTGGTTGGCGTGGTCGGCCTCGTCGACGCTCGACACGGTGATGTCGATGAGGTTGTCGAGCTGGCGCACCGCGAGGCGGGCGCTCTCCTCGATCTTCGCGAAGTCGATGCGCCCGTTCTCGATGTGGCGCGAGAGGTTGATCGAGGCCAGGTTGCAGACCGAGATGTTGTCGCGGTCCTGCGGCAGGCAGATCTCGGTGCAGAGGTTCGACAGGTGGATCGTGCCGGTGTTGTTGTTGATGGCGCGGTTGTTGATCGTGTCCTTCCACGTGAGCCACGGGTGGCTCGTGGACTGCAGCGAGATGAGGATCTGCTTGAACTGCTCGCGGGCGCCGAGCTTCTTGAACATCTTCAGCTCGCCGCGCTCGGCCATCGCCACGTACTCGGCGTACCGGGTCGAGAACTCCTTGCCGTAGAGCTCGTTGAGGTCGCTGACCTCGAGCGGGTCGAAGAGGTACCAGTCCTCGTCGTTCTGCACGCGCTTCATGAACTCGTCGCTGATCCAGACCGCGGTGTTGGCGGTGCGGGTGCGGCGGTAGGGGTCGCCGGAGTTCTGACGCAGGTCGAGGAACTCCGGGAAGTCCATGTGCCAGTTCTCCATGTAGAAGCACAGGGCGCCGAACTTCTTGCCGCCGCGGCTGACCGCGCGCAGCACCGAGTCGATCGTGTGCATGAAGGGGATCGGACCGGTGGAGGAGGTGTTGTTCGAGCGGATGGGCGAGCCCTGGGCGCGCAGCTTGGTGACCGAGAGGCCGATGCCGCCGGTGCCCTTGGTGAGCCACATGACGTCGCGCACGCTCTTGGCGATGTGCTCGATGTCGTCCTGCATCTCCATCACGAAGCAGTTCGAGAGCTGCGGGTAGCTGGTGCCCGCGTTGACGAGGGTGGAGCCGGCCGCGAGGTACTCGAGCTTCGACATCTTCTCGTAGAAGGCGATGGCGTGGCTCGTGGCGTCGGCCTCGTTGAGCGAGAGGCCCATGGCCACGCGCATCCAGAAGTACTGCGGGGTCTCGAGGGGCTCGTTGTTGCGGGCCTTGATGCCGTAGCGGTTGTTGAGCGTGACGACGCCGATGTACTTCAGCAGCTCGTCGTGGGCCGGCTCGAGGGCCGCGGCGAGGCGGTCGAGGTCGAACAGGGCCGGGAACCGCGAATCGAGCAGCTGCTCGTCCACGCCGCGGTGGATGTACGCGGAGAAGTGGTCGCGGTGCAGCTGCTTGAGCTCGGCCGGGGTCGAGTAGTCGCCGAGCACGCGCTTGTAGATGGTCTTGAGGAGGAGGCGCGCGGCGACGATGTCGAACGCCGGGTCGTCCTTGATGTTCTGCAGGGCGACCTGGATGACGGCCTCGTCGAGCTGCTGCGTCGTGATGCCGTCGAACAGCGTGAGCTCGAGCTCGCTCGCGATCTGCGTGACCCACGTGATGTCGGGGTCGAGACCCACGGCCGCGTGCTCGATCGCCAGGTTGATCTTGTTGGCGTCGTAGGGCTCGCGCGACCCGTCTCGCTTGACGACCGTAATGCTCACGTGCGTTCTCCTCTCGCGCCCTTCCAGGCCCGGTGCTGTGCTGAAATCCGTTGTCCGCCCCCGGCGGCTTGGCCACTATATATCGGGGTCAGCGGGATTGACACACCACTAGATGTAGTGGGCGTGTCGTCCACAGCTGTGCATAAGTCCGCTGACTTATCCCCATGCTGGCACCCACCACCGACACGCCGTCGAGGCCGTGAGAGCGCCGGGAATCCGGGGGTCGCGGGCCCTCCTCCGCGCCGGTCTAGGCTGTGGATCCGTGAGCGGATACGGCGACCTGTTGAGAACTCGCGGCGTCGCGCGCATCATCGGCGCACAGCTGACCGCGCGCTTCCCCTCGGGCATGATCTCGCTCGCGTACCTGCTGCACATCGAGCAGATCTTCGACTCCTATGGCTCCGCCGGCCTCGTGCTCGGCGCGACGAGCATCGGCCAGGCGATCGCCGGCCCGCTGACGAGCCGGTGGATGGGCGTCTGGGGCATGCGCCCGGTCATCACCCTCACCCTCGTCGTCTGCGCCGCGAGCCTCGGCGTCGTCGCCTTCGTCGCCCTGCCGCTGTGGGCCTACATGATCGTCGGCTTCATCGGCGGCCTCGCCAACCCGCCCATCCAGCCCGCGGTGCGCACCATCTACCCCAAGATGGTCACCTCGAAGCAGCTCACTCCCCTCTTCTCCCTCGACGCCTCCGCGCAGGAGATCATCTGGGTCGCCGGCCCTGTCATGACGACCTTCGTCGCCACGCAGGTCTCGACGGTCGCCGCGATCATGCTCGCGGGCGCCTTCCTCATCGGCGGCGGGGTGTGGTTCCTGGCCTCCCCCGAGGTGGGTCGGGTGCGCATCCCGCGATCGCGCCGCTCGATCGGCGTCGTGCTCTCCCGCCCGCCCGTGCTGCTCGCGACCGTGGTGGGGTTCCTGCTCGTCGGGGCCTGCGCCGCGATCGAGGCCGCGGTCGTGGCGAACTTCCGCGACGAAGGCGCCGAGGCGGGCATCGTGCTCGCCATCTGGGCGATCGGCTCGCTCGCGGGCGGTCTCGCCTTTGGGCAGATCCCGATCGGCCCGTGGGCGCTCGCCCGCCGCATGGCGGTCGTCTTCGTCGGCACCGCGGCGGCCGCCTTCTTCCTCGACTTCTGGGGCCTCGCGATCACCCTGCTCATCGCCGGCGCCGGCATCGCCCCGGCGCTCGCGGTCATGTTCGCGATCGTCTCGGCGAGCGTGCGGTTCAGCGAGACGGCGGAGGCCTACGGCTGGCTCGGCACGGGCCAGCTCGTGGGCGCGGCCCTGGGCTCGGCCGCCGCCGGGTTCCTCATCGACGGGTACGGCGCCACCGGCGGGTTCGCCGTGGGTGCGGCCTTCGCGCTGCTCGGCACGGTCATCCCGATCGTGTTCGTGCGCGCCCACCCCGATCTGCGCGGACGCGACGCGAGCCCGCAGGCCGACACCGAACCGGTCGCGACGATCAGCTGATCGCTACGGCGACGGGATGCCCCTGCCGGGCCCCTCGCGGGCGCCAGGCTCAGCCGCGCAGGCCGGCGAGCGCCGCGCTGTAGGCGACGAGCTGCTCCCCCATGGCCGTGAGCGCGGAGACCGCCTTCTCGTCGCCCGCGAACACCCCGTCGGCGACCTGCCCGCCGACGCCCGCGATCTCGACGTTCGCCGGCACCTTGACGAGGCCGACGGTCGTGAGCACGGGCTCGTAGGCGGCGACGGCGCGCGTGCCGCCCGAGAGCCCGCCGTAGCTGACGAAGCCGACGGGCTTCGCGCTCCACTCCTGGAAGAGGAAGTCGACGGCGTTCTTCAGCACCGGCGAGTACGAGTGGTTGTACTCGGGGGTGACGAAGACGAAACCCTCGGCAGCGTCGACGCGCTCGCTCCACGCGATCGTGTGCGGCTTCGTGTAGGCGCGCTTCGCCGGGTGGGCCGGCTCGTCGAGGAACGGCAGGGCCAGCTCGGCGAGGTCGACGAAGTCGATCTCCACCCCGTCGAGCCGCGCGAGGTGCTCGCGCGCCCACTCGGCGACGGGGAGGCCGACGCGGCCGGGACGGGTGCTGCCGACGATGATCATGAGATGGGTCATGGGTCGAGCCAAGCGCAGCTCGGCGCGCAGCGCTCCGAGGCCGGGCGGTCTCCCACGCGATTGACGGGGGATGCCGGGATACTGGCGGGGTGACCAGTGCCTTCTCACCCCTGCTGACCATGAACGACGGCCGCAGCATCCCGCAGATCGGTCTCGGCGTGTACAAGGTGCCCGCCGACGAGACGGCGGCGCTCGTGCACGGCGCGATCGGGGCCGGCTACCGGCACATCGACACCGCCGCGCTGTACCTCAACGAGGAGGGCGTCGGCGAGGGCGTGCGGGCGAGCGGCGTCGACCGCGAGCAGCTGTTCGTGACGAGCAAGGTGTGGAACGACCGGCACGGGCTCGACGAGACGCGGCGGGCGTTCCACGAGAGCCTGGCGAAGACGGGGCTCGACTACCTCGACCTGTTCCTCATCCACTGGCCGGCGCCGACGCAGGATCGCTACGTCGAGGCCTGGCGCGCCCTGATCGCCCTGCGCGAGGAGGGTGTCGTGCGCTCGATCGGCGTCAGCAACTTCGAGCCCCACCACCTCGCCCGCATCGTCGACGAGACGGGCGTCGCCCCGGCCGTCAACCAGGTCGAGCTGCACCCGCACCTGCCGCAGCACGCGATCCGCGCCGCCGACGCCGCCCACGGCACCCTCACCGAGAGCTGGAGCCCCCTCGCCCGCGGCCGCGTGCTCGAGGCCGGCTCGCGCGACCGCGAGGTGCTCGACGCGATCGGCGAGAAGCACGGGCGCACCGCGGCCCAGGTGGCGCTGCGCTGGCACGTGCAGCAGGGGCTCGTGATCATCCCCAAGAGCACCTCGCTCGAGCGCGTGCGCGCCAACGCCGACGTCGTCGACTGGATGCTCGACGCCGACGACATGGTGGCGATCGCGTCGCTCGAGACCGGCGAGCGCACCGGACTGCACCCCGACGACCACGGCTGATCGGCCGAGGGTCGGCGGGCCGGAGCGCTGACGCGCCGCGCCCGCGCTTACACGTTCAGGAAGGCGAATCCCACGAAGGCCCACGGGATCGCGACGGAGACGAGCCCGAGCCCCACGGCGATGATGCCGACGATCATCGCCAGGAGCGAGCGCAGCGTTCCTGCGAGACTGCTGTTGCTCCGCAGCTCACGACGGGCCGCGAGCGCGAAGACGATCGCCCCGATCCCTGCCGCGGCGGACGCGACGTAGCCGCCGGTGACGATCGCGACGAGGGCGACGGCCGCGAGCCACACCGCCGGCCGCACGCTCGGCGCGACGGGCTTCTCGGAGGCCACCAGCACGGGCTTCGGCGGGTAGGGCGCGTCGCTCTCGGTCATGCCGACTCCTCGTTCCCGGCGATCGACCGCCGAGCAAGGCGCACGCTACCGCTTCCAGTAGCCCTTGACCACGGCCTGCTCGACCGGGATGCCCCAGCGCGCGAGCATCGCCCGGGCCGGCGCGACGACCGACTGCTCGGCGCAGACGAAGACGAAGACGTCGTGGCCGTCGGCGCCCGCGTCGGCGTCGGGGGCGGGCAGGGGGCGCGGCCGATCCGTCAGGGCGGCCGTGATCGCGGCGCCCGGATCGTGCGGCACCGGGGGCAGGATGCTGAGCTCGACGCCCGCCGGAACCTCGAGCCCCAGCGCCCGCGGGTCGTGGCGCGTCTCGAGCAGCAGGTCGCCGCGGGTGCCCGCGCCGAGCATCCCGAGGTAGCGGCGCAGGGCGGGCACGGCGGTGTCGTCGCCGGCCAGCAGAGCCCGCTCGGGCCGGCCGGTCATGAGCACGGAGCCCTTCGGCCCGGCGATGACGGCGGGGGCGCCGATCGGGGCCGAGGCGGCCCAGCGGGCCACGCCGGCGCGGGGCTCGGCCGCGGGCTCCCCCACCGCGTCATCCTGGTCGTCGTGCAGCACGACGTCGAGGTCGACCCAGCGCGGCTCGGCCTCGACCTGCCAGGCCACGGCCGTGTACGTGCTCGACGCACCGGCCGGCTGGCCCTGCGCATCGAGGGCGACGACCATGCGGAAGTGATCGCCGGATCCGGGCGCGTCGAAGCCCGCGAGCTCCCCCGGCGACGACTCGACCAGGCGCAGGCGCACGAAGCCCGGGGCGAGCACGGTGCGCTCGGCGAGCGCCACCCGGCGCGGGACGACGACGGCGGGATGGCGCGCGAGGGTGAAGGTCATGACTCCATGCTCGCGCATCCCGTCGTCGACGATCGCGCGCCTACTCGACCGCCGGCCGCCCCGGGGGCTCGGAGGGCGGGTTCTGGTGCGGGATCGCCCCCGTCGCGGCGGGCGGCTCGTCGCCGTTGTCGATCGTCTCGGGGTCGGGCAGCGACATGAGGAAGCGGTAGAAGATCAGGCCGAGCAGCGTGATGCCCGCGCCGCCGATGATCCACGGCACGCCGAGGCCCAGCAGGGCGAGACCGCCGCCCAGGAGCGAGCCGAGCGGCATGGTGCCCCAGAGAAGCGTGCGCCAGGTGCCGTGCACTCGGCCGAGCAGCCAGCCGGGGATGACCGCCTGGCGCAGGCTCATCATCAGGATGTTCCACACGGTGATCGCGCCCGACTCGATCGCGAACAGCGCGAAGGCCGGCCCCACCTCGGGCCAGACGCCGATGAGGATCGTGCTGACGCCGGCGAGCAGGTTGACCGCCGCCATCGTCGGGCCGAGGCCGA
This sequence comes from Microcella flavibacter, assembly GCF_012530535.1. NCBI lineage: Bacteria > Bacillati > Actinomycetota > Actinomycetes > Micrococcales > Microbacteriaceae > Microcella > Microcella flavibacter. The sequence continues at coordinate 626,442 of NZ_CP051299.1, read as the reverse complement.
AACGGGCGCTCAGCCGTGCGGCGGCGACGGAGCCGAGCACGCCGCCGGCGGCTCCCGCGAGCAGGAACGCGCCGAACCCCGCCTCGGGCACCGCGAGCTCGTCGAGCACGTAGAGCACGAGGGTCGCCGAGGCGGCCGCGTAGAGCAGTCCGGTCGCGATCGTGAAGATCCAGAGGGTGCGCAGCATGCGGTTGCCGACGATGAAGCGCCAGCCGTCGAGGAACTGCTGGCGGAACGGCACCACGGGCTCGGCCGGCGCGCCCTGGCGGGCGGTGCGGAACTGGCGCCCCGAGGCGGCCTGCGGCAGCAGCACCGCGAGCACCACGGCGAGGCCGAAGGCGACGGCGAGCATCCCGAGCGGCACCAGCACGGCGAAGGCGAACAGCAGCGAGGTCAGCGGCGCCGAGGCGAAGTTCTGCACGACGAGCTCGGCGCCCTCGATGCGGCTGTTCGCGCGGGCGAGCTTCGCCTTCGGCACGATGCTCGGCACCACCGCGCGGATGGCACCGTCGTAGAGGGTCTCGCACGCGCCGTAGACGAAGATCAGCAGGTACAGCCAGGCGATCGTGAGGGTGTCGGTCGCGACGAGCGCGATGAGGCCGACCGCGAGCACTGTGCGCACGCCGGCCGCGAGGGCGAGGGCGCGGCGGCGGTCCATGCGGTCGACGAGGATGCCCGACGGCAGCGCGAAGAACAGCCAGGGCAGCATCGCCAGCGCGCCGAGCCCCGCGATGAGCACCGGGTCGTCGGTGAGCCGGGCCGCGAGCAGCGGGCTCGCTGTGCGCGCGATGCCGTCACCGAGGCTCGAGACGAGGTTCGCGGTGAAGACGTTGCCGAAGGTGCGGCCGAGGCCGCGGGGCTCGGCCGCGGCCGACCCCGCGCTCACCAGCGGTCGTGGATGGCAGCGCGGAAGCTGCGGTCGTACAGGTCGACGACACGGGCGTGGAACTCGGCGCCGAGCGGCTCGACGCTGCCGGCCGCCGCGTTCATGATGGCCTGCTCGGGCGAGCGGGCGCCGGGGATGACCGTGCTGACGCCGGGCAGCTGGGTGAGCCAGGCGAGCGCGGCGGTCGCCGGGGCGAGGTCGTACTCGGCGGCGAGTGCCGAGAACTCCTGCGCGGCGGCGACGCCCTTCTCGTAGTCGACGCCCGAGAAGGTCTCGCCGACGTCGAAGGCGTCGCCCTGCCGGTTGTAGGTGCGGTGGTCGTTCTCGGCGAAAGTCGTCTCGCTCGTGTACCGCCCGCTCAGCAGGCCCGAGGCGAGCGGCACGCGGGCGATGATGCCGACGCCCGCGCCGATCGCCGCGGGCAGCACGGCGTCGAGCGGCTTGAGGCGGAAGGCGTTGATGATGATCTGCACGGTCGCGACGTTCGGGCGGGCGATGGCGGCGAGCGCCTCCTCGACCGTCTCGACGCTCACGCCGTAGGCGCGCATGCGGCCCTCGGCGACCATGGCGTCGAGGTCGTCGAAGACGCGGTCGACCGAGTACAGCGCGGTGGGAGGGCAGTGCAGCTGCGTGAGGTCGAGCGTGTCGACGCCGAGGTTCTCGCGGCTGCGGTCGTTCCAGGCGCGCAGGTTCTCGGCGGAGTAGTTCTCGACCTCCTGCGGCATGCGGCGGCCCATCTTGGTGGCCACGAGCACGTCGAGATCGCTGCGGTCGGCGAGGTAGCGGCCGATCAGCTGCTCGCTGCGGCCGTCGCCGTAGACGTCGGCGGTGTCGAACATGGTGACGCCCGACTCGACGGCGGCGTCGAGCACGGCGCGGGCATCCTCTTCGCTCACATCGCCCCAGTCGGCCCCGAGCTGCCAGGTGCCGAGGGAGATGGAGGAGACGGTCGCGCCGGTACGGCCGAGGGTGGAGGTCTTCATGCCTTCAGCCTACGCAGACGCACCACGGGCCGCCGACGCCGGGTGGCGAGGGCGGCCCGTGGAGGGGGGCTCTAGAGAGCGGGGGTAGAGCTGTCCGGCGTGCCGCCGTGCACCTCGCCGCGCCAGCCGCCGGTGGCCGCGCCGCGCTCCTCGATGAACTCCTTGAACTTCTTCAGGTCGGACTCGGCCTGGCGCTCGTCGAGCCCCAATGCCGCGCCGGCCTTCTCGGTGAACGACTCGGGCTGCCAGGCCATCCGCAGCGTGATCGCGGTGCCGTCGCCTGCCGGCGTGAAGGAGACCTCGCCGACGTGCGTGGTGCCGTCCTCGGTCGCCCAGGCGATGTGCTCGTCGGGCACCTGGTCGGTGATCACGGCGTCGAACTCGCGCTCGACCCCGCCGATCTTGGTGACCCAGCGGGTACGGGTGTCGTCGAGCTGGGTGACGCTCTCGACGGCGCCCATGAAGTGGGGGAAGTCCTCGAACTGGGTCCACTGGTTGTAGACGACGCTCACGGGAGCGTCGACCTCGATCTGCGCGTTCATCGTGCTGGCACTCATGAGTGCTCCTCTCATCGGGAATCGCTGACGAGATCGAACGCTACGCAGGGCCGGGCAGCGGCATCAGGGGGTTGACAAGGGCCGGAACGGGGTACGGGCCCGGGCCCCGCGACCACCCGCGGAACCCGAGCCCGTGCTCGTGTCGACGACCTAGACCTCGATGGGCTCCAGGCTGTCGAGGATCTCGTCGCGACGGTCTTCGAACTGCGGCGGCAACTGGAACTTCGAGCCAAGCTCCTCCGGCGACTCGTCGCAGTCCCAGCCGCCCTCGGCGTGGGTGACGGCGATCTCGAAGAGCGCGCCCGCGGGGGTGCGCACGTAGACCGACTTGAAGTACTTGCGGTCCTTCAGCTCCGAGATGTCGGTGTAGCCCGCGCCCTCGATGTCGAACTTGACCTCGGTCTGGTTCTCGAGCGTGCCGGCGTTCCAGGCGGTGTGGTGGATGGTGCCGGCGCCGAAGTGCCAGGTGCCCTGGTCGCTCGTCGTGTCGGGGATGAGCTCGATGGTGTTGCCGTACTGGGCCTCGCCCGGGCGCAGCGTGATGCGGCCGTCCTCCTCGCCGACGGCCTGGTTGAAGAAGAGCGTGTCGGCGAATTCGACGGTGCGGTCGGGCGTCGTCACGTGGATGCCCACGCCGTAGATGCCGTGCACCGCGTACTCGGCCGGCACGCCGTTCTTCGTGTAGCCCTCGCGCGGGTCGCCCGTGACCTCGACGAGCGAGTACTCGAGGCCGCAGGGGTGCGTGAAGACGACGCGGTGGGTGCCGGCGACGTCGGCGCGGACGGCGTCGATGCCGTGCTCGGTGAGGCGCTTCTGCCAGTACTCCCCCGAGCCGGCGGGCACCGAGAGCAGCACCTCGCGAGCCTGGTTGGTGCCCTGCTTGCCGTAGAGGCCGGCCTGCGCGAAGGGGAAGGTCGTGACGACCGAGCTGGGGTCGCCCGTCGCGTTGGAGTAGTAGAGGTGGTAGATCGCCGTGGCGCCGTCGAACAGCACCGTGCGCTTGATGAAGCGCATGCCGAGGGTCTTGGTGTGGAAGTCGACGTCCTCCTGCGCCGTGCCGACGCAGAGGGTGATGTGGTGGCTGCCGTGGATGAAGGCCATGGTGATCTCCTTTGATCGCGGGCGGTTCGAGGCGGTTCGAGCCGCTGGGCCCGACGCTACATCCATGCAAATGCATGCACAATAGGCGCGAGCCGATTTCAGCCGCTTTACGGACAAATAGCCGCTATGCGAACATTGCCGGATGCGCGGCCCGCGCGCATCCCGCCGGAAGGAGCGCCATGACCGAGCTGCTGCACTACGGAGCCGACCCCGCGGAGGCCAGCCGCATCGTCATCGGCGTGCACGGTCGCGGACAGGGCGCCGTGTTCATGCACGGCATCGCGGCGCTCGTCGACGACCCGGGGCTGCACTGGATGCTGCCCGAGGCGCCCGGCGCCACCTGGTACCCGGCGCAGTTCATGGAGCCCTACGAGGCCAACCAGCCGCAGCTCGACGCGGGGCTCGACCGCATCGACGCGCTGCTCGCCGAGGCCGTCGCGCGGGGCGCCGAGCCCTCGCGCATCGCGGTCGTCGGCTTCTCGCAGGGCGCCTGCCTGCTCGCGCACCACCTGCTCACCCGCCCGGGGATCCGCGGGCCGGTCGCCCTGCTCACCGGCGGCTTCATCGGCCCCGCCGGTACCGTCGTCGCGTCGTCGCGCTCGCTGGAGGGCCAGACCGTCTACATGGAGGCGGCCGACGACGACCCCTGGGTGCCGCTCGGGCGCGTGCACGAGACGCTCGACGCCCTGCGGGCGGCGGGGGCGGATGCGCGGCTCGACGTGCGCGAGGGGAACGAGCACCACGTGCCCGAGTCGGCGCTCGCCGCGGTGCGGGCGTTGCTCGCGGGCTGAGCGCGGGGCAAGCCGCGGCGGCGCGGGATGCGGCGCGCGGCGGCGCGGCTCAGGCCGGCGGCGCCGGAGCGGCCGGGGCCGCGTCGATGATGGCCGCCACCGCGCGCGCAAGCTTGCGCCGCACGATGTGGTCGACGCCGTTCACCCGGGTGGTGGTGACGTGCCGCAGCTGCTCGGCGATCTTGAGGCCCCCGGGCGCGAGGAAGGGGTCGAGGGTTCCGTAGACGACGTCGACGGCGACGGGCACGGACGCGAGGTCGGCGATGGTGGTCTGCGTCTCGATGGCGTTCTGCAGCGAGAGCACGAAGGCCTGCCAGTTGCGCTCGGTCACCTCGAGCACGTTCTTGATGGGAGCGATGCGCGCGAGCGCCGCCGCGGTCGCGGTCGTGAACTGCCGGTTGGCGCGCATGAACTCGTAGAGCGAGAAGTAGAGGCCCATCGAGGCGCGGTCGCGCTGATCCCCGATGACGCTCGGCGGCAGGTAGAGGGGCGGGCTGATGAGCACGAGGCGCTCGAGCTCGCGCCGGTGGGTGGCGGCGTAGCGGGTGGCGATGAGGCTGCCGAGCGAGTGCCCGACGAGCACGAAGGGCTCGCGCAGGCGCAGGGCGCGGATGGCGGCCTCGACCGCCGCGGTGTGCTCCTCGAGGGTGTACGTGGCGTCGGCGGGAGCCGGCGATCGGCCGAAGCCGAGGAGGTCGATCGTGATGCAGCGGTGCGTGGGCGAGAGCAGCGGCACGAGGTTCTGGAACGTGACCGACGAGCTCGCGATGCCGTGGATCATGACGACGACGGGGCCCGGCGCGTCGGGCGGCGTGACGGGCACGCCCTCGCCGGCGCGCTCGGGATCGGCCGTGTCGCCGGCGACGTGCAGCTCGGGGGCCGGCCGGAGCCAGCGATCGAGGATGCCCATGGGCTCGAGTATGGCGGGCGGGGCTATGACGTGTCTCGGCGTTCTGCGTGCGGATCCGACCCGCTCTCGCCGGCGCTGATCCGGCGGAGGCGGTTTCGTGTTCGCGCTCCTTCCACTGCGCAGGACTTCGGTGACGAATCGTCGAGCATGTCCTGCAGAGTGGAAGGCGCGAGGATGACGGCACGGAATACGCGAGGCGTCGGCGTCCGGGAGGCGGGCCGGGGAGCCAGCCGGCAAAGCCGGCAGCCCCGAGGATTCGCAACGCGGGCTCGCGTCGCAGCAGGCGGAACGCAACGGAGGGGCCGGCTCAGCCGGCCCCTCCGTCCTTCGCGTCCACCCCTAGTCGCGCAGGTTGTCGGCCCTCCCCGGATGCGTCGCGAACAGGGCCTGGTCAGACCGTACCGACGCCGAAGCCCTCGCCCGCTCGTCTGCAGAATCCGCCCAGTGCACTGTCGGCGAGCGATCAGATAACGAACACGTCTCTGCGCGAAACGTTGGGTGGCGGCGCGCGGAGAGCGCTCCGTACGGTCGCCCCATGACCGCACACGACGCCCGCACGACGCCCCGCCGCACCGTCGCCCCCGGCGCGGCGCGCTCCACCTGCGATTCACACGGTGCGCGGCGCACCAGCGCCGCCCGCACACCCCGCGGGGCCCGCGGCGCCCGCGCTGCCGCCCTCGCCGCTCCGCTCGCGCTGCTGCTCCTGCTCGCGGGCTGCACGAGCGCAGCCGACTCGGCCGCCGACGAGCGCGGCGGGTTCGGCGGCATCGACGGCGGGCCGCTGCCCGCCGAGACGTTCCAGCCCGGCATCGAGGCACCGACCGCCGAGAGCGGCGGCGGCGGCGACGGGGATGCCGGCGGCGGGCTCGGCGAGGAGGTCGGGGACGGGACGGGCGACCTCGTCGACGGCTCCGGCTCGGGGCGCGAGGTCATCACCACCGGCAGCCTCTACGTCACCGTCGACGAGCCCCTGGACGCCGCGGCCGAGGCGGCCCGGATCGTGGAGCGCGCGGGCGGCCGCGTCGACGGCCGCGACGAGTACGCACCGCGGCAGGGCGACCGGGGCGGGGCCGAGCTCGTGCTCCGCATCCCGTCGGCGCAGCTCACCGAGGTGATCGAGTCGCTGCAGAAGCTCGGCGAGTCGGAGGAGCTCAGCCTCAGCGCGAGCGACGTGACCCGCGAGGTGCGCGACGTCGAGGCCCGCATCGGCGCGCTGACGTCGTCGGTCGAGCGGCTGCTCGCCCTGCAGGGCTCGGCGGGAGACGTCGAGGAGCTCATCGCGCTCGAGACCGCCATCAGCGACCGGCAGGCGCAGCTCGAGAGCCTGCAGTCGCAGCAGCGGTCCCTCGCCGACCAGGTCAGCCTCTCGACGCTGCGGCTCACCCTCGGCAGCGAGCAGACGGCGCCGGTCGACGAGCCCGACACCTTCCTCTCTGGCCTCGAGACCGGGTGGGATGCTCTGCTCGCCTTCCTCGGCGGCGCCCTCGTCGCCGTCGGCGTGCTGCTGCCGTGGATGCTCGCCATCGGTCTGATCGTGCTCATCGCGCTGCTCGTGCTGCGGCGCGCGCGCCGGCGCCACGACGCCGCGCGCGCCGCAGCCGCATCCGCGTCGATGTCGACGCCGGCCGAGCCGACGCAGGCCGGGCCCGCGTCCGCCCCGGCCCCCTTGGCGACCGACTAGCCCGCGCGCACCTCGGCGACGACGCTCGCGAGCGCGGCCGCGAGCGGCTCCCCCGCGGCGACGCCCATGACCTCGGCGACGATCTGCTCGTCGCTCGCCTCGGAGGCGAGCAGCTGCTGCAGGGCGACGCTCTCGGGATCGTCGGCGACGTCGAACCGCAGCCCGGCGCCGACCGCCGCGAGGATCGCGACCGGCGCGATGCCGAGGTCGGCGAGGCCGCGCGCGGGCGAGAGGAACCGCTCGTCCCGTGAGAGCTTGCGCATCGGCTGGCGGCCGACCCGGTCGACGCCGTCGGCGAGCGCCGGGTTCGCGAGGTCTCGCGGTAGGCGTCCTGCTCGGCGGCGGCGAAGCCGTGGCGGTCGACGAGCAGCCGCGAGGTCTCGAGCAGCACGGCCTCGACGGCGGCGCGCACGCTCGGAACGCGCATCCCCTCGTCGATCGTGGCCGCCCCGGCGAGGTGGCCGAAGTAGGCGCAGGCCGCGTGGCCCGCGTTCACGGTGAAGAGCTTGCGCTCGATGTAGGGGGCGAGCTCGGGCACGAAGTGCGCGCCCGGGATGCTCGGCACGGCGCCCGCGAACGGCCCCGACTCGATCGCCCACTCGCAGAACGGCTCGACGCGCACGTCGAGACCCGACGCGTCCTGCGCCGGCACGATGCGGTCGACCGCGGTGTTCGCGAAGACGCCGCGCGCGAGCACGGCCGCGGCGTCGTCCCCGAGCGCCTCGGCGATGTGACCGTGCAGCAGATCGGTAGCGCCGAGCGCGTTCTCGCAGGCCATGACGACGACGGGCGGGAGTTCGGCCGGGCGCGCGCGCAGGCCGTCGGCGATCACCGGCGCGATGAAGCGCAGCACGGTCGGGCCGACGGCGCAGGTGACGATGTCGGCGCTCGCGACCGCGGCGACGGCGGCGTCGCGGTCGGCGGAGGAGTCGATCGCGGTGAAGCCCGTGACGGTCTTCTCGCGCTCGTCCTCGCCGATCTCGATGACCCGGTACGAGTCGGCCGCGGCGATCTGGGCGATGAGCGGGCCGTTGACGTCGACGAAGACGAGGTCGTGCCCGGCCTCGTGCAGCAGCAGGCCGATGAAGCCGCGCCCGATGTTGCCGGCGCCGAAGTGCACGGCGGTCATGCCGCTACTCCGCCGCGTCGTTGACGTCGCCGAGCAGGGCGAGCACGGTCTCGGCGTCGGGGGCGGCGAGCATCTGCTCGACCGCGGCCTCGTCGCTGAAGACGAGCGCGAGGGAGGACAGCACGGCCATGTGCCCGCCGTCCTTGCCCGCGATGCAGGCGACGACGCGCACGGGGTTGCCGGCCCAGTCGATGGGCTCGGCGTAGCGCACGACCGTCATGGCCGAGGCGAGGATGGCGGCCTTCGCCTCGTTCGTGCCGTGCGGGATGGCGAGGTGGCTGCCCATGTAGGTGGAGGTGAGCGCCTCGCGCTCGTGCATCGCCGCCGCGTAGTCGGCGGTCACGGCTCCGGCGCGCTCCAGCAGTCGCGCGCCCTCCTCGATCGCCTCCTCCCGGGTGCGGGCGGTCCCGTCGAGGATGATGCGGTCGGTGGTCAGAACGGCGGAGCTCATGGGATGCCTGGTCTCTCTCGTGATCGGTCGGTGCCGAGCGGGGTGGTGCCGCGCGGCGGGGGCCGAGCCGGCCGCGACCTCAGGGGCCGCGGCCGGCTCAGCGCGAGGGTAGCGCCGCCGCCTCTACTCGGACTGCTGCGCGCGCACCCGCGCGACGACGTCGTCGTACGTCGGGCTCGACATGAAGTTGTCGACCGAGACGTGCACGGCGCCGGGGGCGGCCTGCTTGGCCCGCGGGGTCAGATCCTGGTGCGTGACGATGAGGTCGGCCTCAGCATCCAGGTTCGCGATCGCCTTGTTCGTGACGGTCACGCCCTCGACGCCGGCGTCCTTCAGCTTCTTGCGCAGCACCGTGGCGCCCATGGCGCTCGAGCCCATGCCCGCGTCGCAGGCGAACACGATGTTCTGGATGCGCACGTCGGTCGCCGAGGCGGTTCCGGCGGCAGCGCCCTCGGTGCCGAGGAGGCGGCCCACGTCGGAGTCGCGGCCCTTGTTCGACGCGTTCTGGTCGACGGCCGAGGTGAAGGAGTCGCCCTTCTCCTCGAGCGCGGCGAGATCCCGCTTGCGGCTCGCGCGCAGGATGAGCGACGCGATGAGGAAGGTGACCGTCGCCGAGAGCACGACCGAGAGCATGACGGCGACGATGCTGCCCGCGGGGGACTGCAGCGCGATGGCGAAGATCGAGCCCGGCGAGGCCGGGGCGCGGAGCCCGCCGCCCAGGAGCAGGTTCGTCGCGACACCGGTGGCGCCGCCGCCGATGAGGGCGAGCACGAGGATCGGCTTCATGAGCACGTACGGGAAGTAGATCTCGTGGATGCCGCCGAGGAACTGGATGATGATCGCACCCGGCGCCGAGGCCTTCGCGATGCCGACGCCGAAGAAGGTGAAGGCGAGCAGCAGACCGAGTCCGGGGCCCGCGTTGGCCTCGAGCAGGAACAGGATCGACTGGCCGCTCTCCTGCGCCTCCTGCGCGCCGAGAGGCGTGAGGACGCCCTGGTTGATCGCGTTGTTGAGGAACAGCACCTTGGCCGGCTCGATCACGATGCTCGCCAGCGGCAGGAGGCCGGTCTCGGTGAGGAAGCGCGCGCCCTCGCCGAGCGCGTTGCTCAGCGCGGTCACGACGGGAGCGATGCCGAAGAAGGCACCGAGGGCGAGCAGGAACCCGAGGATGCCGGCGGAGAAGTTGTCCACGAGCATCTCGAAGCCGGCGCGGATCTTGCCGGCCCACAGGGCGTCGACCTTCTTCATGAGGTAGGCCGCGAGAGGGCCGACGATCATCGCGCCGATGAACATCGGCACGGGGCTGCCGACGATGACGCCCATCGTCGCGATCGTGGCGACCACGCCGCCGCGGGCGCCGTAGATCATGCGCCCGCCGGTGTTGGCGATGAGCAGCGGCAGCAGGTAGGTGATCATCGGGCCGACGAGCCCGATGTACTCGTTGCCGTCGGCGTCGGGGAAGCCGCCGAGCTGCGGGACGGGCGTCCACCCGGTCGGGATGAAGAACGCGGTGATGAATCCCCAGGCGATGAACGCCGCGATGTTCGGCATGATCATGCCGCTGAGGAAGGTGCCGAAGCGCTGAACGCGCACGCGCGCGTTCCCCTTGGCGGGTGGTGCTGACGTCGTCGTCATGAGGTGGGTCTCCTTGCTGGTGGGTTGGGAGTGCTGGTGGTGGTGGGTGATGCGGGAAGGGGTCAGGGAGCCGCGGGCTCGACCGGGTCGAGCTCGTCGGCTGCGGCCGCGACGGCGTCGCGCGCCGACTCGGCGCTGTCGGCGGCGACGGCGATCGCCGCCAGGGCGCGGGCCTCGTCGAGGGTGTACTGCGAGATCTCGGCGCGCACGTCGGCGATCGACGTCGACGACATCGACAGCGTGGTGGCGCCGAGCCCGACGAGCACGACGGCGAGCAGCGGGTCGGCCGCGGCCTCGCCGCAGATGCCCACCGGCACGCCGTGCTCGGTGCCCGCCGAGCCGACCTGCTGGATGAGCCGCAGCACCGCCGGGTGCCAGGGGTTCTGGAATCCTGCGACGCTGCCGAGCAGCCGGTCGGCGGCGAAGACGTACTGCGTCAGGTCGTTGGTGCCGATCGAGACGAAGTCGGCGTTCGGCACGACGTGGTCGGCCATGATCGCGCAGGACGGCACCTCGACCATGACGCCGGCGATGCGGATGCCCAGCTCGTGCGCGAGGTCGCGGAAGTACGTCGCCTCCTGCGCCGTCGAGACCATCGGGGCCATGACCTGCACCTCCGCCTCGGAGCCCTCGGCGGCCTGCGCGAGCGCGGTCAGCTGGTCGCGCAGCACCTCCTCGTGCGCGGCGAGCGCCCGCAGGCCGCGGCGGCCGAGCGCGGGGTTCTCCTCCCCCGCGTCGGTGAGGAAGGCGAGCGGCTTGTCGGCGCCGGCGTCGAGCACGCGCACGACGACCTTCTGGCCGGGGAAGTTCGCGAAGACCTCGCGGTACGTGGCGGCCTGCTCCTCGACGGAGGGCGCCTTCTCGGCACCGAGGAACAGTACCTCGGTGCGGAAGAGCCCCACGCCCTCGGCGCCGCGCGCGGCGGCTTCGCGGGCCGACTCGGGCGAACCGATGTTGGCGAGCAGCGGCACCGCGTGGCCGTCGGCGAGGCGCCCCGGGCCCGAGCTCGCGGCGCGGATGGCCTGCAGCGTCGCGGTGCGCTGCACGGCGAGGTCGATGCGCTCCTGCGCCGGGTCGAGCTCGATCGTGCCGTTCTCGGCGTCGACGAGCACGAGGTCGCCGTCGTTCAGCTCGGCGGCCTGCAGCGCGCCGACGATCGCGGTGATGCCCTTCTCTCGGGCGAGGATCGCCGTGTGCGAGGTGGGGCCGCCCTCGGTGGTGACGAGCGCGAGCACGCGGTCGAGGTCGAGCGTCGCGGTGTCGGCGGGGGCGAGGTCGCGGGCGACGAGGATGAAGGGATGCTCCGACTCGGGCACGCCGGGAGCGGGCAGCCCCTGCAGGCGCGCGATCGCGCGCCTCGCCACGTCGCCGAGGTCGTCGGCGCGCTCGCCGAGGTACCCGCCCATGCCGGCGAGCAGCTCGCGGAAGGCATCCATGGCGGCGAAGACGGCGTACTCGGCGGTCGCGCCCTTCTCGATGCGCTGCTGCACGTCCGTCGCCAGCGACGGGTCCTCGGCCATCATGGCGAGGGCGTCGAGCACCTCGGCCGCGGTGCCGCCGGCGGCCTGGCCGCGCTCGCGCAGCTGGGCCGCGGTCGCGGCGAGCGCCTCGGTGGCGCGCGCCTTCTCCTCATCGGGCGTGAGGGCGCTCGGGGTGTCGGTCGGGTCGGGCACGGGATCGGGCATGCGCAGCACGGGGCCGACGGCGGTGCCGCGGCCGATGCCGGTGCCGCGCAGCAGGGCGGGGGCGCTCACGGGGGCGCTCACGCGTCGTGGTCCTGCTCGAGGAAGGCCGCGAGCTCGTTCAGCACGGCCTCGTCGTTCTCGCCCTCGACGGCGAGGGTGACCTCGTCGCCGTGGTCGATGCCGAGCGAGATGACCCCGAGGATGCTCTTGGCGTCGACGGTGCGATCGCCCTTGCGCAGGTGCACCGAGGCCCCCGAGTCGGTCGCCGCCTTGACGAACAGCGCGGCGGGGCGGGCGTGCAGGCCGTGCGCGGATGCGACGACGAGGGTGCGATCAGCCATGGGGGTCTCCTTCGTGAGGGGCGGGACGGTGATCGGCGGCGACGGATGCGTCGGCGTCGGACGTATCGGGCGAGGGGATGCCCTGCAGCAGATCGAGGGCCTCGCGCGCCGCGGGCTCGTCGATGCCGCCGACGCTCAGCGGCACGACGATCGCGCCGGGCACGCGCGCGCTCACGGCGGCGTGCTCGGCGCTCACGTGCTGGCCGAGCAGCACGACGTCGAGCTCGTCGGCGCGGTCGTCGAGCTCGTCGAGCGCGAGGGGCAGCACGTGCCAGAACTGGCCGCGGGCGGAGAGCAGCGAACGCAGGCCGCGGGCGAGGAAGGTGCTCGACACCCCGGATCCGCAGACGACGGCGACGGTGCGGGTCATGATCGCCTCCTCGCGGTCGTGAGCGTCGTGCTGTCGAGCAGTGCTGCGGGAACGGTGGGTGGAGCGCGGGCGCAGAGCACCTGCACTAGTGATCGTGCCCGCCGCGCGCCGCGCGCTCCAGCAGACTTCCTTCCTCCCCCGCGGAAAGGGGCTTCCGCCCCGGCCTTCGGGGCCGCGCGCTCGGGCCCGCCGGGCCCCGTTCGGCGCGGCGGCCGCTGGTCTACAGTGGCCAGACGATGGCCGACAAGTACGAGCGGATGCTCGAGCTCCTGCTGCAGCAGGACGACTGGGTGACCGCGGCCGACCTCGCCGAGCAGCTCGGGGTGACGACGCGCTCGGTGCGCAGCTACGTCGCCGCCGCGAAGTCGGCGGCGCATCCCCTCGCCATCCTCACCGCCTCGACCTCCGGCTACCGCCTCAACCGCGAGGCGTACGCCGACTTCGCGGCGCTGAGCCGCGGCCGCGCGTCCGGACCGGAGACACCGCAGGCGCGCGTGCACCACCTCGTGCGCCGGCTCACCGAGGCCCCGGGCGGGCTCGACCTGCACGGCCTCGCCGACGGCCTGTTCGTGAGCGAGTCGACGCTCGAGGCCGATCTGCGCAAGGTGAAGTCGCTCGCCGACGAGAGCGGGGCGGTGCTGAGCCGCCGCGGCGCGACCGTCGAGCTCAGCGGCACCGAGTCGGCCAAGCGCCGGCTGCTCAGCCGGCTGCTGCAGGGCGAGAGCACCCAGGGCGTGCTCGAGCTCGACGCCATCGAGGCCGAGTTCGGGCTCGCCGGCCTCGGCGCGTTCAAGACCGAGCTGATCCAGTCGCTCGACGGCGAGGGCTTCTTCATCAACGAGTACGGCATCGACGCCGTCATCCTGCACGTGGCCATCGCCGTCGACCGCGTGCGGCGCGACCAGCACCTGCCGCCGAGCGCGCGCCCCGCCGCCGTCGCGCAGACCGCGCCGATCGCCGCCGCGCTGCACCGGTTGATCCCCGAGCACTTCGCCGTCGAGGTCACCGACAGCGACGTCGACTACCTCGCGCGCCTGCTCACCACGCGCGTCATCGCCCCCGGGGCGGACGCCGGCAGCGCGCCGACCGTCGACCCCGAGGATCTGGCGACCGTGCGGCGCATCGTCGACCTCGTCGCCGAGGAGTACCTCGTCGACTTCCGCGACGACGCCTTCATCGCCCGGCTCGCCATCCACTTGGGCAACCTCGTCTCGCGGGCCCGCGAGAACGCGCACACCCGCAACCCGCTCACCCGATCCATCAAGAGCTCGTACCCGCTGATCTTCGACATCGCGGTGTTCATCGCCTCGATCGTGCAGCGCGAGCGCAGCATCCAGGTCGACGACGACGAGATCTCGTACATCGCTCTGCACCTCGGCTCGCACCTCGAGCGCATGTCGCGCCGCGAGGAGCGCGTGACCGGCACGATCGTCTGCCCCAGCTACTACGACCTGCACGCCATCCTGCGCACGCGCATCGAGCGCGAGCTCGGCGCGGACCTGTCGATCGAGTTCGTCGTCACGCGCACCGACGTCGACCCGCGCGAGCTCACGAGCGACCTCGTCATCTCGACCATCCCCACCGCGGCCCTGCGCGAGGGCGTCGTGGTGGTGCAGCCCTTCCTCACCGACGACGACGTCGACGCCATCCGCGCCGCGATCTCGCGCGTGCGCCGGCAGCGCCGCCGGGCCCGCATCACCGACGAGCTGCTCGAGTACTTCGACCGCGAGCTGTTCTTCGCCGAGCCGCCCGGCAACGACCCCGAGTCGATCATCCGCGCGCTCGGCGAGGCGATGGCCGCCTCGGGCGCCGTCGGGCAGGAGTACGTCGAGGGCGCCATCGAGCGCGAGCGCATGTCGTCGACGGCCTTCACCGAGACGCTCGCCATGCCGCACGCCATGGGCCTCACCGCCGCGCGCACCGCCATCGCCGTGGCCCTCTGCCCCACGCCGGTGCAATGGGGGGATGCCCGCGTCTCGGTCGTCGCCCTCATCGCGTTCAGCGCCGAGGGCCGGGCGCGGTTCCAGCCCCTGTTCGACCAGTTCGTCGACGTCTTCGCCTCGCGTCGCGACGTCACCGAGCTCGTGCGCACCTCCGAGGGGTTCGACGGCTTCATCGCCGAGCTCGCGCACCTCATCGAGGGGCGCTAGGGGCGCTCGCGTCGGCGGGCGCGGTGCGCCGCGCTTCGCGGGTCGCCGCTACTCGTAGACCTTCACGACGAGCCAGCGGGCGGCGTCACCGCCGTCGCGCACATCGAAGACGCACGAGCGGCCGTCCTCCGCCGTCGCCTGGAACCGCCAGCCGCACGCCGTGCGCGGCGCCGCGGCGAGCGCCGCCCCGTCGGGGTCGAGCCGCGACCACCACGAGATGGGCTCGGTGATCACCGTCGGGCGGTCGGAGACGCGCCAACGCTCGCCGCCGACGACGAGGCGCAGCGGGAGGCCCTCGGCGTCGGCCCAGAGCACGGCGGGCTGCGGGGCGGGGCGCGCGCCGGATGGGCGGGGGTGCGCCGCGGGATCCGCGGGGCGGGCGGCGGCGGGGCAGGCAGCGGTCGCGGGGCGAGCGGCGAACACGGATCCTCCTGTCACGACGGCCGGCCGACGTCGGGGTCTAGTTGGGTGGTCGAGGGTGGAAGCTGTTCGAACATGTGTTCGAATGCTCCGATGGTAGGCCGAGCGGGTGCGACACGCCAAGACCGCGTGCGGGCATCCCGATACGCTCGATGCATGCCATTGACCGGGGAGTACGCGCCGAGCACATCCGAGTGGGCGCGCGAGCAGGCCGAGACCTACGAGCGCACGAACGGGCAGGAGATGAACCTGCTGCGCGGCGTTCCGATCATCGTGCTGACCACCGTCGGCGCCGCGAGCGGCAAGCTGCGCAAGACCGCCCTCATGCGGGTCGAGCACGAGGGCGACTACCTCGTCGTCGCGTCGAAGGGCGGCGCCCCCGAGAACCCGGCCTGGTACGCGAACCTCGTCGAGCACCCGCACTGCGAGCTGCAGGACGGCGCCGAGAAGCGCGACTACCGCGCCCGCGAGCTCGGGGCCGACGACCCCGACCGCGCCGCGTGGTGGCAGCGCGCCTGCGCGGTCTGGCCCGACTACGAGAACTACCAGCAGAAGACCGACCGGCTCATCCCGATCTTCGTGCTCGAGGCCTTCGACCCTGGCGCGCCGGCGGCCTGAGCCGACTCGGTCCGCTCGGCGGCGAGGCACGATCGGCCCGCGCGCTGCCCGCGATCAGGAGCCGCACGGCGTGCCGACCCGATGAGTGCGGCGACACGCCGAGCCCGAGCCCGCGCATCCTGATCGCGGGCAGCCGCACCGCGAGCAGCGTGCACAAATGCAGGACTCGCGCAGCGTGTCGGTCGGAGCGCCGCGGCGACACGCCGGGTCGGGATGCTCGGCTCCTGCATTTGTGCACCGTCGGGGGCGCTCGGCTCGGGTCGGGCGGCCTCCCGCACGCGGACCGGTGGCGCGGCCCAGCCGCGGCGCGGCTCTCAGCCGGCGGCGCGTCGGGCCAGCAGGTCCTCGGCCGCGACCCAGGCGAGCATCGCGCACTTGACCCGCGCGACGTAGCGGGAGACCCCGCTGAGCGCGGCGGCGTCGCCGAAGCGCTCCTCGTCGAGCTCGATCGTGCCGCGCGAGCGCATCGCGGTGCGGAACTCCTCGATCAACTGCGAGAGGTCGGCCGCGCTGACCGGGCCCTCCTCGCGCAGCTCCTCGACGAGGGTGACGAGCAGCGAGGCGCTCGACTGCGAGATGCTGCAGCCGGCACCCTCCCAGGCGACAACGGCGAGCGCATCCCCTTCCCAGCGCAGCGCGAGCGTGATCTCGTCGCCGCAGACCGGGTTGCGCTGGTGGCTGGTCTCCTCCCCCGCCTCGAGCCCGCGGCCGTGCGGGTGCTTCGAGTGGTCGAGGATGATCTGCTGGTAGAGGGCATCGAGGCTGCTCATGCGGCGACTCCGAAGTAGGGGCGCACGCCGGCGACGGCCTCGAGCGCGAGGTCGATCTCGGCGGCGGTCGTGTGCACGCCGCAGCTGAGGCGCAGGCTCGCGGTGGCGCCGAGGCGGCGGTGCAGGGGCTGGGCGCAGTGGTGGCCGACGCGGGCGGCGATGCCGCGGTCGTCGAGGAACTGGCCCGCGTCGTGCGCGTGCACGCCGTCGACGACGACGCTCGCGAGGCCGACGCGGCCGTCGGGGTCGGTGCCGCCGAGCACGCGAACGCCCGGGATGCCCGCGAGCCCGTCGAGCAGGCGGCGACCGAGCGCCTCCTCAGTCGCGGCGATGCGCAGCATGCCGATCTCGGTCACGAACCGCAGCGCCTCGGCGAGGCCCACGGCCTGCGCGATGCGCGGGGTTCCGGGCTCGAAGCGCTGCGGGGAGGGCAGGTACTCGGCCTTCTCGAGCGTGACGGTCGTGATCATCGAGCCGCCGAACAGGAACGGGGGCAGGGCGTCGAGCAGCGCGGCGCGGCCGTAGAGCACGCCGATCCCCGTCGGGCCGTAGACCTTGTGGCCGCTGAACACGGCGAGGTCGACGTCGAGCGCGCGCGGGTGCAGCACGCCGTGCGGCGCCGACTGGCAGGCGTCGAGCACGACGAGCGCGCCGACCGCCCGGGCGAGGGGCACGAGCTGCTCGAGCGGGGAGACGACGCCGGTGACGTTCGACACGTGGGTGAGGGCGAGCAGGCGCGTGCGCTCGGTGATGACCTCGGCAGCGGCATCCACCCACAGGCGGCCCTCGTCGTCGACGGGGATGTGCCGCAGCGTCGCGCCGGTGCGGGCCGCGAGCTCCTGCCAGGGGATGAGGTTCGCGTGATGCTCGAGCTCGGTCGTGACGATCTCGTCGCCGGGGCGCAGCGCGTAGGGCGCCGCCGCCGCGCCGCCCATGCCGAGGCTCGCGTTGCCGATCGCGTAGGCGATGAGGTTGAGGCCCTCGGTGGCGTTCGAGGTGAAGACGACCTCGTTCTCGTCGACGGCGAGGAAGCGGGCGACCTCGGCGCGGGCATCCTCGTAGCGCTCGGTCGCCTCGGCGGCGAGGGTGTGCGCGCCGCGGTGCACGGCCGCGTTCGCCTCGCGGTAGAAGGCGCCCTCGGCGGCGATGACGCGCTCGGGCTTCTGCGCCGTCGCGGCCGAGTCGAGGTAGACGAGGGGATGCCCGTTCACCGTCTGCGCGAGGATCGGGAATTGCGCGCGCAGGCCGTCGACCTCGGCGGGCTCGAGCGGGGCGGCGGTCACCCCACCAGGGTATCGGGGCCGGATCGGCTACTTCTCCCCGGCGTCGCCTCGGGCCCGATGCAGCGGGCTCTTCGGCAGCACGTCGTTGAGCCGGTAGTCGCCGAGCAGCTGGGCGCGCAGGATCGCCGGATTGTGCGACGCGAGGGTGCGGGCGTTGCGCCAGTGCCGATCGAGTGCCCGATCGGCGTCGACGGCGGATGCTCCGCCCACCTCGAACAGGCGGCTCGCGGCGTCGAGCACGAGGTCGATCACCACCTGCTGCGCCTCGAACACGTGCGCCAGTGCGCCGTAGTACCGCGCCTCGTCGCTCTCGTCGAAGCGGCGCTCGCGGTCGGCGGCGTCGAGCCGGCGCACCGCCTCGAGCACGGTCGACTCGACGGCGAAGGCCTGGGCCCCGAGCCGCCCGACGACCTGCTGCACGAGCGGGTCGTGCCGCGGCGACGAGAGACCGGGCACGCCGAAGGTGCGGGTGCGCGGCCGCACGAAGTCGACGGCGTCGCGCACGATCGCCTTCGCGACCCCGGCGAGCGCCGAGAGCAGGATGAGCTGGTAGAGGCCGGTGACGTAGGCCAGCGACCGGTTCTCGTCGTTGTCGCTCCACGCGAGGATGTGCCGCGGGTCGACCTCGACGTCGTCGAAGACCGTCGTGCCGCTGCCGGTGAGTCGCTGACCGAAGCCGCCCCAGTCGTCGATGCGGGTCACCCCGGGCGCGTCGGCGGCCACGGCGAGCGCGACGAACTGCTCGCCGTAGCGGCCGCCCGTCCAGATCCAGTCGGCGTAGAGCGTGCCCGTGCTGTAGAACTTGCGCCCGCGCAGCAGCAGACGCCCGTCGACCTCGACGATCTCGGTGGTCGCCGTCGACGACTCGCCCCGCTCCGCCTGCGCGTTGCCGAACAGCACCTCGCCGCCGGCGATGCGGCTCAGCCACTCGGTGCGCAGGGCGCTCGGCGGCAGAGCCCGCTGGGTCTCGACGAAGGCGATGTGGCCGCGCAGCAACTGCGGCAGGTTCGCGTCGGCCTCGCCGAGCGCGATGAGCAGGCGGAACAGCTGCTCGAGGCTCGCCCCCCAGCCGCCGTACTGCACGGGCACGCGCAGCGCGCCGAACCCCGCGTCGCGCAGCGCCGTCACCTCGGCCACGGGCAGCCGGCGCTGCGTCTCGCGGTCGGCGGCTCCGGCGGCGATCTCGGCGAGGATCGGGGTGAACGCTCGGTCGATGCGCGCGTCGACCTCGGCGGGGGTCGGCTCGCGGCCGGCGTCGTGCGGGCGGTGAGCATCCACCTGCAGGATGCCCGTCACGAGGCCACCTCGATGCGCTCGCGCTCGACGCTCGCGCGCGCGGCGCGCGCCGGGGCGGACGGCCCGAGGTTCGCGCCCCCGCGGTACCGCGCCGCCGGATGCCGCTCGGGCACGCGCTGAGCGCCGGGCCCGAACAGCCGCTCGCGGAAGGTCGACTCCTCGTACCGCGTGCGGTACCGGCCGCGGCGCTGCAGCTCGGGGATGACGTGCTCGATGAAGTCCTCGGCGGTGCCGGGAGTGAGGAACTGCCGCAGGTTGAAGCCGTCGAGCCCGGTCTCGTCCGTCCAGCGCTCGAGCGCATCGGCGACCTCGACGGCCGAGCCGGCGACGAAGAAGGGGTTGCGGTCGAAGGCGGTGACGGCGTCGAGCGCCTCGCCGACGGTCGTGCCGGGGGCGTGGAAGCGGCGGCCCGACTGGCTGTTGTCGCGGCCGGCGCGCGCCTCGGCGGCGATGATGTCGTCGACGATGGCGTCTCGGGGGTGAGCGGCGAGGTCGATGCCGCCGCCGCCCGCGTGCGCGAGGTAGCCCTCCGGGCTCGACAGCCGCCGGAACTCCGAGGCCTTCTCCTGGGCGTCGGCGGTGTCGCGGCCGACGATGACGACGGCGCTCGCGTAGGTCTTGACGTCGTCGGCGCGGCGACCGTGCTCGACGGCCCGGCGGCGGATGTCGGCGACGTTCTCGCGGTACACCTCCAGCGAGCGCCCGCCGACGAAGACGCCCTCGGCGTGCTGCGCGGCGAACTCGCGCCCGCGGTCGCTGCTGCCCGCCTGGAAGATGACGGGCGTTCGCTGCAGCGACGGCTCGGCGAGGTGCGGCCCGGCGACCCGGAAGTGCTCGCCGACGTGGTCGATCGCGCGCACCTTGGCCGGGTCGGTGTAAACGCGCCGGCCGCGGTCGACGACCACCGCGTCGTCGTCCCACGAGCCCTCCCACAGCTTGTAGAGCACCTGCAGGTACTCCTCGGCGATGCCGTAGCGGTCGTCGTGCGCGATCTCATCCTCGAGGCCGAAGTTGCGGGCGGCGTTCGGCAGGTACGAGGTGACGACGTTCCAGCCGAAGCGCCCCTTGGTGAGGTGATCGAGGGTGGATGCCCGGCGCGCGAACGCGAACGGGGGCTCGTACGTCGTGCTGAACGTCGCGGCGAAGGCGAGGTGCTTCGTTGCCGTCGCCATCGCCGGGATGACGAGCAGCGGATCGTTGCTCGGGATCTGCACCGCCTCGCGGATGGCCGTCTCCGGCCCGCCGCGGTACCCGTCGTAGGCGCCGATGACGTCGGCGAGGAAGACCGCGTCGAAGAGCCCTTCCTCGAGGAGCCTCGCCTGCTCGACCCAGAAGTCGATATCGGCGTAGCGGTGGCGGGTGTTCTCGGGGTGCACCCAGAGGCCGTGGGAGATGTGGCCGACGGTGTTCATCTCGAAGAGGTTGAGGCCGATGTAGTCGCTCATGGCCCCTAGATCACACGACCGCGGCGGTGCCGGCAATTGTTACGAAACCTCGCGTCACAGTGCGCCACGAACTGGCGGCACGCCCGAGGCCGCCCCCAGCATGGCCGCACCGCATCGAGCGGATCACCTTCCTGAGCGGGATGCCCGTCGCGGGCATCCCGCCGCCCTCACCGAAAGCAGGCGCAGCATGTCCACCACCACCCCGCCCCCCGCACCGTCCAGCGATCTCCGCGCCGCGCTCGACGACTCGAAGCGCCGTCGTCGGAACGTGCTCATCGGGGCAGGCTCCGTCGTCGGCGTCGGACTCCTCGTCGGCGGCGTGGTGCTCGGCTCCTCGCTCCTCTCCGACGGCTCCGGCCCTGCGGAGGCCGCGGCCGGGGGTGCGCAGGAGGAGCGGCTCAGCATCACGATCGCCGGCAGCGGCGAGAGCGAGTTCCAGGACGCGATCGAGCTCGTCGCCGAGGAGAAGGGCCTCGACGTCGAGTGGGTCAACTTCGAGAACGACTGGGTGCTGCCGAACTCGTCGCTCGTCGCGGGCGAGGTCGACGCCAACGCCTTCCAGCACATCGCCTTCCTCAGCGCGTTCAACGTCGCGAACGACGCGGATCTCACCCCCGTGTTCTCGACCGTCATCACGCAGTGGGGCATCTTCTCGAACTCGATCACCGCCCTCGACGAGCTGGTGCAGGGAGACCGGGTGGTCATCCCCGACGATGCGTCGAACGGGGGCCGGGCGCTCTTCATCCTCGAGGACGCCGGACTCATCGAGCTCTCGGACGACGCGGGGCTGTACCCCACCGTCGATGACGTGACCGGCAACGAGCTCGCGCTCGAGTTCGTGCCCGTGCAGGCCACGACCATCCCCCAGCAGTACTCCGACCCGAGCATCGCGGCCGTCGTCGTCGGTACCTCGTACTTCGATCCCTCGCAGGGCATCACCAAGGACGACGCGCTGTTCCTCGACGACTCGCTCGCCGAGTCCTCGCTGCCGTACGTGAACGTCGTGGCGACGACCGCCGACAACGTCGACGACCCGGCCTTCGAGGTGCTGCAGGAGGTCTACCAGGACGAGCGCGTCGCCGCCGGCCTCGACGCCGACTCCTTCGGCAACAGCGTGCTCGTCGACGTCTCGGTGGACGACCTGCGCGACCGCCTCGCCGACCTCGAGGAGCTCGCCCGCGAGCTGCAGTAGTCGCGCCGTACCGCGGTCGGGGCGGCTGACGCCGCCCCGACCGCTCACCCGCCCCCGTCGAAAGGCTCCCCATGACCACGGCCATCTCGTTCGAGAACGTGTCGAAGACCTACACCGTCGGCAAGCGCGACTTCGCCGCCCTCAGCGATGTGAACCTCGAGATCGAGCGCGGCGACGTCTTCGGCATCGTCGGCTACTCCGGCGCGGGCAAGTCGACGCTGCTGCGCACCATCAACGCCCTCGAGCGCCCCAGCGCGGGGCGGGTCGTCGTCGACGGCATCGAGGTGTCGGCCCTGCGCGGCCGCCCCCTGCATCGCGCGCGCCAGCGCGTCGGGATGATCTTCCAGCAGTTCAACCTGCTGCAATCGCGCACGGTCTACAAGAACATCGCCTACCCCCTGCAGGTGGCGGGGGTGCCGAAGGAGCAGATCCTCGACCGTGTGGAGGAGCTGCTGCACTTCGTCGGGCTCACCGACAAGGCGCTCGAGTACCCCGCGCGACTCTCCGGCGGGCAGAAGCAGCGCGTGGGCATCGCACGGGCGCTCGCGAACCGGCCCGACGTGCTCCTCAGCGACGAGGCGACGAGCGCCCTCGATCCGCAGACGACGGGCGAGGTGCTCGACCTCCTGCGCCGGGTGAACACCGAGTACGGCGTCACCATCGCCCTCGTGACCCACGAGATGGAGGTCGTCCGCGAGATCGCGAACAAGGTCGCCGTCATGCAGCTCGGCCGGGTGGTCGAGCAGGGCAGCGTCTACGACGTCTTCGCCGACCCGCAGCACGAGACCTCGCGCCGGTTCGTCTCCTCCGTGCTCCACCACATCCCCGACACCGGCGCGCTCAAGCGCATCCGCCGGGTGCACCGCGGCCGCATCGTGCAGATCCACGTCGAGAACCGCGAGTCGAACGACCCGTTCCTCTCCCGCATCGCCCGCGAGCGGGGCGTCGACTACAACGTCGTGTACGGCGGCGTGAGCGAGCTGCAGTCGCGCCTCTTCGGCACGCTCACGGTCGAGCTGCTGGGCGACGACCGCGCCGTCGACCTCGCCATCTCCGACATCGCCATCACCGCGGCCATCACGGAGATCACGGCCACCACCCCTGCAGAGGAGCTCGCCCGTGCGTGACATCGACCTCGAGACCCTGCTGCCGAAACTGGGTGAGGCGCTCCTCCAGACGCTGCAGATGATCACGTTCTCGTTCATCATCGCGGGAGTGCTGGGGGTGCTGCTCGGGATCCTGCTCTACGCCACCCGCCCGGGCAATCTGCTCGAGAACCGGGCCGTGTTCGCGGTGCTCAACGCCGCCATCAACATCGTCCGCCCCATCCCGTTCATCATCATCATCATCGCGCTCATCCCCGTGACGCGGGCCCTCATCGGCACGAGCATCGGCACGAGCGCGGCCGTGCCGGCGCTCGCCCTCGTGGCGACCGTCGCGATCGCCCGCATCGCGGAGTCGAACCTCGTCGCCGTCGACCCCGGCACCGTCGAGGCCGGCGCGGCGATGGGCGCCTCGCCCCCGCGCGTGCTGTTCACGATCGTGATCCCCGAGTCGCTCGGCCCGCTCACCCTCGGGCTGACCTACATCTTCGTCGCGCTCGTGGATGCCACTGCCGTCGCGGGGTTGGTCGGCGCCGGCGGCCTCGGCAGCCTCGCGCTGACCTACGGCTACCAGCGCTTCGACTGGTTCGTGATGGTCGCCGTGATCGTCACGCTCATCGTGCTCGTGCAACTGGCGCAGGTCGCCGGCAACCGCATCGCCCGCGCGGTGCAGCACCAGCGCTAGGGGCGATCAGGCGAGCAGCAGCAGCACCGCCGCGAGCACCGAGAGCGCGGCGATCACGAGCGCGATCGTGATGAGCACGACGTGCACGCGGAAGAACGCGGTGCGCCGCCCCCCGGCGTCGCGCGAGCGCGGGTCCGCCGCGATCCGCGGGTAGAACCGCGGCCAGGCGACGACGTTGAACAGTGCGCCGAGCAGCAGCACGGCGACGGCGACGACGGCGGGGGCATCCATGCGATCGAGGCTAGCGGGCCTGGATGCGCGCTCCACGTTTCGCGCGGCGGTCAACCGCCCTCGGCCCGCGCGCCTATGGTTACCGGGTGCCGTTGACCATCGCCGAGACCGTCTGGTGCCAGCACACCGTGCTCCGGCGCCTGCCGGACGACGCCATCGGTACGGTCAGTCCGCCGGCGGGCGCCCGCCGCTTCCTCGGCCGCTGGTCCATCTCCGTGCTCGAGACATTCACGCGCATCGGCACGATCGACCTCGGGTACACGCCGGGCGGGCTCGACAAGGGGAGCGAGCTCACCGCTCTCGTCCTCACCGATGACGTCGCCGATCGGATGACCTACGGCGTCGAGGCGGTGTGGGCGATGATCGACTGGGCGTCGCTCGGCGGCGCGGAATGCTTCGCCGTGCAGACCGTCGTACCGACCGGGCCGCGGCTCGAGATCATGCGCGAGGTGGGTCTGAGCCCCGATGAGAGCCGTCCCGGGGTGTGGCACGCGACCTCGAAGTCGCTCCGTCTGCCGCTCATGCTCGGCCACCAGTCGCCCGACTGGACCAGGTTCCAGCGCAACGACGCCTGAGCGCCGCCTCCGCCACCATCACTCCGGCGGGGTGGCCGTGGCCGTCGGTGCGCCGATGATGATCGCGGCGCCCACCAGCGCCACCGTCGCGCCGATCCAGTCCCAGCGCGTCGGCGCGAAGCCGTCGACGATGACGCCCCAGGCGAGCGAGCCCGCGATGAAGATGCCGCCGTACGCCGCGAGCACCCGCCCGAAGCTCGCGTCGGGTTGCAGCGCGGCGATGAAGCCGTAGGCGCCGAGCAGCGCGACCCCCAGCCCGGCGAACCACCACGGCTTCGACTCGCGCACGGCCTGCCAGACGAGCCAGGCTCCCCCGATCTCGGCGACGGCGGCGAGCACGAACAGGATGGCGATGCGCGCGACGGTCATGGGGCCATCGTGCCAGGCCGGTGCCACACTCCTCGCCGACCGCGCAAGGGCCCGCAGCGCACCACCGCGATCGATCATGATGGGGGGATGCCCTCCGCACCCCGCACGATCACCGTCGTCATCCCGGTCAAGGACGACGCCCGTCACCTCGAGGTCTGCCTCGCCGCCCTCGCCCGCCAGACCCGGAAGCCGCTCGAGATCGTCGTCGTCGACAACGGCAGCACCGACGACAGCGCCGGGGGCGCGCGCGCGGCGGGCGCCCGCGTGGTCGTTGAGGCCGAGCCGGGCATCCCCGCCGCCGCGTCGACCGGCTACGACGCCGCGCGCGGCGAGATCATCGCGCGCCTCGACGCCGACTCCGTGCCGCACGACGACTGGCTGCAGCGGCTCGGGGGCGCGCTCGACGCCGACCCCGGCCTCAGCGCGGTGACGGGGCCGGGCGACTTCTCCTCGCTGCCGTCGGCTGCGGCCCGCCTCGCGATGCTGCTGTACATGCGGCCGTACTTCCGCGTGTTCACGAAGCGGCTCGGGCACCCGCCGCTCTTCGGCTCGAACTTCGCCATGACGCGCGAGACGTGGCTCGCGGCGCGCGACGCCGTGCACCGCCACGACTCAGAGGTGCACGACGACCTCGACCTCAGCTACGCGCTCGCCCCGGGCTCGCGGGTGCTGCTGCTCACCGAGGCGTCGGTGCCGATCTCGGCGCGCCCGTTCGCCGATCCCGTCGCACTCGTCAAGCGCGTGCGCCGCGGCCGTCGCACGATGCGCGTCAACCGCGTGCCGAAGCCCGTGGTGCACCGGCGCCGCGGACTGCGCGACTGAGCCACCGGGCCCGAGCGGCCGACGTCGCGCGCCTCAGCGCGCGGCCGCGTACCCGCTGACGACGCCGAGCACGATCGAGGCGCACCCCATCGGATCGTCGAGCGGCAGCCGGTGGCTGCCCGGCAGGCGCGCGGCGGTGACCGAGGCGGAGTCCTCGGCGAGCGCGTCCGCGCGGCCCGGCACGGGCACCGGGTCGTCGACGCCGTCGACGAGCCACACGGGCACCTCGCGCTCGTCGAGCGCGCGCAGAGCATCCGCCCACCCGCCGTCGCGCACGATCGCGTCGAAGCCGGCGAGGTAGCCCCGCCAGGTGTGGCGGATGACGTCCCGGGCGACGGCGACGGGCAGGCGCGGGCTTACGGCCACCGCGACCGACTCGGCGACGGCGCGGTTCTCGCACATCCAGTGGCAGACGCGCTCGGCGAGCGGGCCCTGCGCCAGCAGCGACTCGAACCAGCCCATGTGCCGCACGCGCGCATCCGCCTCCTCGACCGTGCGGTAGAGCGGGGCGTCGAAGGCGACGACGGCGCGGGCGGAGGGCAGGCGCGCGGCCACCCGCAGCGCGAGCGAGGCCCCCATCGAGTGGCCGACGAGGATCGTCGGGCGGGAATCCAGGTCGAGCGCGCGCAGCACGCCGAGCACCGCGTCGACGTGGGCCGCGGCATCGAGCGGTCCGTCGAGCAGCGGGCTGCTCATCGAGGCGCCGAAGCCGATCGGATCGACCGCCACGACCGTCGCGCGGCGACCGAGCACGTCGTACTCGGCGCCCCACATCCGCTCGCTCGAGGCGAGTCCCGAGAGCAGCACGATCACGGGCTGCCCGGCGCCGAAGCGCCGCACGCCGAGTCCGGCGACCGTCGACCGCTCCCCCTCGCCCGGGCGCCAGCGCCGCGCCTGCCGCGAGCTCGCGTGCACGGCCGCCCAGGCGAGCGGCGGGGCGAGCACGGCGGCGGTCGAGACGATGCGGGATGCCCTCATGCGGGTCGAGCGTAGCCGCGAGCCCCGCCTCGCGCGCCCCTTGCGGTCGGTCGCGCGACCGCCTTGGATGAGCCGATGGGACGCATCATCTACTCCGTGGCCTCATCGCTCGACGGGTTCAACACCGACGGCGACGGCGGTTTCGCATGGGCGATGCCGGACGAGGAGGTCATCGCCGCGCTGACCGCGGATGCGGCATCCGTCAGCACCTACCTCTACGGCCGGCGCATGTACGAGACGATGGCCGGGTGGGAGACCGACCCCTCCTGGGCCGAGGGCTCGCCCGAGTCGGCCCGCTTCGCCCAGGTCTGGACGCGCGCCGAGAAGGTCGTCTTCTCGACCACCCTCGAGTCGGTGACGACCTCGCGCACGCGCATCGAGCGCGCCCTCACCGTCGAGGCGGTCGAGCGGGCGAAGGCCGAGGCGCCGGGCGATCTGACCGTCGAAGGCCCGACCCTCGCGGCGAACGCCCTGCGGCTCGGCGTCGTCGACGTCGTCGAGCTGCTCATCTGCCCGGCCGTCGTCGGCGGCGGGACGCCGGTGTTCCCGCCCGGGGTGCGGCTCGACCTGCGGCTGGCGCGCGAGCGGCGGTTCCCGAACGGGATGGTGCAGGTCACGTACGAGCGAGCGGCCTGACGCCCGAGATTACTCAGCCGGGAAACGCGAGAACCCCGGTCGGGTGACCGGGGTTCTCGCGTGTTTCGGTGGACCTGAGGGGAATCGAACCCCTGACCTCTTCATTGCGAACGAAGCGCGCTACCAACTGCGCCACAGGCCCTCGAACGTCGTCAACCTTATCACCACGGGAACGGGCGGCTCGCACCACGCGGGCCGCCGCGAGGGCCGCGGGAGGAGCGCTCAGCCGACGGCGCGACGGCGCTGCAGCACCTCGTCGAGGTCGGGCGCACCGCCCGCGAGATCGTCGACGATTCCCATGCTGGCGAAGCGGCTGGGGGCGTTCTCGACGGCGGTGAGGCGGGCGGGCGCGGTCGGCCTCTCGGCGACGGAAGCGGCCGCCGACGCGGCGGGAGCGGCGACCGGCCGGGGCCGCGCGGCCTCCGCGGCGGCGACGGCGGCGCTGCGCTCGGCGCGCTCGGCCTCGACGGCGGCGGCGGCGAGCACCGCGGTGTGGTCGATGCCGCCGAGCCCGGGGCGGGCGCCCTCGTCGTAGTCGGGCTGCGTCATGTAGCGCGAGCGGGGCAACGGCACGGGCGTCCAGGCGCGCTCGGCCCCGGCGGCGGTACGCGGGGCGCGCGCGGCGGGCGCCAGGTCGACGAAGCGCGGCGCGGCGGGGCGGGCGACCTCGCCCGTCACGGCGTCGCGACGGCGGTGCGCGCGGGCGAGGGCGACGAGCAGGGATGCCCCGCTCAGGCCCACGAACGCGGCGAGCGCGGCGAAGGCCCACGCTCCGCTCGCGACGGCGGCGGCGAGACCCACGAGGGCGACGAGCGTGAGCGCCGACGTCGCGGCGCGGGATCGGCGCAGCCGCGCCTGACCGCGGCGCGCAGCATCCACCTCGGCGACCAGGCCCGGAGCGGTCTGCGCGAGCCGCTCGCGGACGGCGCGCTGGGCGGCCTCCTCGCGGGCGCGGGCGATGGCGGCCTCCTCGCGCTGGCGGGCGGCGAGCGTGCGCTCCTGGGCGGCGATCTCTCGAGCGGTCATCTCGGCACGCACCTCGGGCGGCAGTTCGGTCGATTGGGCCATGATGCGCAGCGTCTGCTGCAGGCGGATGGCGTTGCGCTCGGTCGCGAGGTACTCGCGGCGCCGGCGCCAGGTGGGCACGAGGTAGACGAGCCAGAGCACCGCTGATGCCGCGATGAGGATGGCCGTGCCGCCGCCCGTGAACTCCATGCGCTCACGGTAGGGCCGAGCGGGCTCTAGGCCAGTGAGATGCCGCGGCGCGCCGCGATGCGATCGACCTCGGGAACCTCGGCGACCCCTCGCGGCACCCGCCCGTCGAGCCAGCGGCGCAGCACGCCCTGCGGCACCTCCTCGACGGTGAGCGCGAAGCAGAAGTGGTCGCGCCAGTCGCCGTTGATGTGGATGTACCGCCGGCGCAGCCCCTCGTAGCGGAAGCCGAGCTTCTCGACGACCCGCAGCGATGGCGCGTTCTCGGGCCGGATGCAGATCTCCATGCGGTGCAGTCCCGCGCCGAAGAAGATGTGGTCGGTGGCGAGCGCGACGGCGGTGGGGGTGAGCCCCCGGCCGGCGAAGCGCTCGCCCACCCAGTAGCCGATGGTCGCCGAGGCGAGCGAGCCGTAGGTGAGGCCCGAGACGTTGAGCTGGCCGGCGAGCTCGCCCTCCGTCTCGATGACGAAGGGGATGCCCGTGCCGGCCCGCGCGCCGGCGAGCAGACTGCGGATCGAGCCCTTGGTGTCCCACGACACGGGCGCGACGGGGCTCGTCGCCTCCCACGGCCGCAGCCAGGCGCGGTTCGCGAGCAGCTCGCGCTCGAGGGCGCGCGCATCGCGCACCCGCACGGGGCGCAGCGTCGTCGCCCCCTCGCGCAGGGTCGGGATGCTCTGGCTCACGTCTCGGTCTGGCTCACGTCTCGACTCGGCGGGGCCGGGCTACTCGAGCCCGGCGGCGAAGTCGCGCAGCCACGGCCGGAGCTCGGGCCCGAGGTCGTCGCGCTCGACGGCGAGCTGCACGATCGCCTTGATGTAGTCGAGGCGGTCGCCCGTGTCGTAGCGGCGGCCGTCGAACACGACGCCGTGGACGCCGCCGTGCTCGGGGTTCTCAGCGAGCTCGAGCAGGGCATCCGTCAGCTGGATCTCATTGCCCTTGCCGGGCGCGGTGGTCTCGAGGATGCCGAAGATCTCGGGCTTGAGCACGTAGCGGCCGATGATGGCGTAGTTGGAGGGGGCGGTGCCGGGCGCGGGCTTCTCGACGAGGCCGGTGATGCGCACGACGTCGCTCTCGTCGGTCTTCTCGACCGTGGCGATTCCGTAGAGGTGGGTCTGCGAGGGGTCGACCTCGAGCAGCGCGACGACGGTGGTGTCGCGGGCCTCGTGCACGTCGCTCATGCGGGTGAGCAGCGGGTCGCGGGGGTCGATGATGTCGTCGCCGAGCAGCACGGCGAAGGGCTCGTGCCCGACGTGCATCTTGGCGCGCAGCACGGCGTGGCCGAGCCCGAGGGGGTCGCCCTGGCGCACGTAGTGCATGTCGGCGAGGTCGGTGGAGTACTCGACCTTCGCGAGCTTCTCGGTGTCGCCCTTCTTGGTGAGGGTGGCCTCGAGCTCGCCGACGCGGTCGAAGTGGTTCTCGAGGGCGGTCTTGTTGCGCCCGGTGATCATGAGCACGTCGGTGAGGCCGGCGGCGACCGCCTCCTCGACGACGTACTGGATCGCGGGCTTGTCGACGACGGGGAGCATCTCCTTGGGCATCGCCTTGGTGGCGGGGAGGAATCGGGTTCCGAGGCCGGCTGCGGGGATCACGGCTTTGGTGAGGCGGGTCATGGGGCCCAGCGTACTGGTGAGGGGCCTTCTACAATGAGCCCCATGTCGAGCGACACAGCCCACGCCAAGCGGGCCCTGCGGGCGGAGCTGCGCGAGCGTCGCCGGATCAGGCCCTGCGCCGAGCGCGATGAGGCGCGGGATGCCCTCACGACGCAGCTCGTCGCCCTCGCCCAGACGCTCGGCGCCCGATCCCTCAGCTGCTACCTCTCCACCGCCGACGAGCCCGACACCCGGCCGTTCCTGCGGTGGGCCTGCGAGCGGGGCGTGCGCGTGCTCGTCCCCGTCTCGCGCGAGGACGGACTGCTCGACTGGGCGCTCTTCACCGACGCCGACGAGATCGAGGATGCCCAGGGGATGCCCGCGCCCGACGGCGAGGTGCTCGGCCCGATCGCCGTCAACGAGGTCGACCTCATGCTCGTGCCCGCCGCCGCCGTCGACGCCTCGGGGATGCGGATGGGCTGGGGCCGCGGCTACTTCGACAAGACCCTCGGCTCGATGGATCGCCGCCCGCCGGTGTTCGCCGTCGTCTTCGACCACGAGGTGGTCGACGCGCTGCCGGCCGAGACGCACGACCAGGGGGTCGACGGGGTCGTCACGCCGACCGGCATCCGGCGCTTCGACCGCTGAGGCGGCCGGGTCGGCTCGCGGTCGGGGCGCGGGCGTCCGCGGTCGGGGGCACGGGCGGCCGCCCGTATCCTTGACCCTCGGAGGATCCATGCCCACGTACTCGTACCGCTGCACCGAATGCTCGACGGCGTTCGACATCCAGCAGGCCTTCACCGACGACGCGCTCACCGCCTGCCCCGCCTGCCAGGGCAAGCTGCGCAAGCTGTTCTCGGTCACCGGCGTGACCTTCAACGGCTCCGGCTTCTACCGCACCGACAGCCGCGCGGCGGCGGGCGGCGGGGAGAAGAAGAGCTCGGGCGGGGAGACGGGTGCCTCGAGCTCCTCCGGCTCGAGCGGGGAGAAGAGCTCCTCCGGTTCGGGTTCGAGCGCGGGGTCGAGCAGCTCGGGCTCGTCGTCGAGCGCCGCGCCCGCCGCTGCGGGCTGACGCGCGCCGAGCATCCCGACCCCGCCGTTGCCGACGGCACGCTACAGTCGTGCCGACCGGGGGCACGCCGGAAGAGATTATTAAGGAGAGCGTCATGCTCAAGGGCTTCAAGGAATTCATCCTGCGCGGCAACGTCATCGAGCTGGCCGTCGCGGTCGTCGTGGGCACGGCGTTCACCGCGCTGGTGAACTCGATCGTCACCGCGGTGATCAACCCCGCGATCGGCGCGCTGTTCAACGCAGAGAGCCTGGCCGACGCCTTCGTCGTGCGCATCCCGACCCTCGACGGCGGCAACGCCGAGCTGCTGTTCGGCGCGGTCGTCGCGGCCGTGCTCAACTTCATCATCGTCGCGGCCGTCGTCTACTTCGCCCTCGTCATGCCCATGAACTACCTCGCGCACCGCGCCGAGGCCCGCCGCAAGGCGGGCGCACCCGCTGTGTCGGAGAACGCCCCGCCCACCGAGATCGAGTTGCTCGCGCAGATCCGCGACCTGCTCGCCGAGCGCGACGCGGCCGGCAACTCGACCGCGACCGGCGCGCACGTCGCGACGCCGGACGAGCCGCGCGCCTAGCTCCTCAGCCCCGGGTTCCGTCGCGGGGTCCCCGGCGTCCGTCCCTCCTGCTCGTCGCGACGCGGCAGTGGACGGGCGGTGTCCGGCCTGCGCGGTCGATCGCAGTCAACACCGGCGATCCGCCCTTCGACGTCGGCGCGTCGTACGCTCGACCGCGCCAGCCGGACAGACGAGGAAGTCGACGAGGCGATCGAGCTACGGGTGCGAGTGCGGGCGCGGGCAGGAGTGCAGGCGACGCCGGACGAGCCGCGCGCCTAGCCGAGCGGGCGCGTCGGCGGGCGCGCGCCGAGCCGGCGCAGCACGACGAGCGCGTCGTCGGCGCGGGCGAGCGGCACGAGCAGGTGGTCGTGGTGGTAGCCGGCGACGACGTTCGCGCTGATGCCGACCTGCGCGAGGGCGGTGCTGATCGCCGCCGTGAGGCCGACCGAGTCGAGCGCCGAGTGCACGTCGAGCGTGATCCAGGCGTAGGCGGCCGAGCCGGGCACCCCGGCCGCGGCCGCATCGGCCGCGCGCAGCACGAGGGTGAGGCCCTCGCGCTCGCGCACGGTGATCGCGGCGACCCGCAGCAGCGCGTCCGGAGCGGGCTCGGGCATGACGGCGAAGACCCACTCCCCCGGCTCGCGGCGCGGGCTGAGTCCCCCGAGCAGGCGGCGCAGGTCGCGCTCGCCGTGCGGCAGTGCATCGGTCACGGGCGCCTCCTCGGCGGGGTCGGGAGCAGAGGTCGTGCACGGGGTGCCGCAGCGAGCGGTGCTCCACTGTAGACGCGCGCGCCGCCGCCCGCGCCCGGCTCAGTAGTGCGGGGGCTTCTCGGCGCGGAGGCGGTCGTCGTTCTCGTCGAGGCGGTGCCGCTCCGGCTCGGGGGCGGGAGCCGGGTCGCTGCCGGCGGGCGGCGACGTGGTCGCGCGTCGCCGCGGGCGGCGCGCGACGAGGGTCTCGGCCGATGACTCGGCGGCGGGATGCTCCGCCGGGGCCGCGGCGTCGGCGTCAGCATCCCGACCCTCGTCGGGGGGCGGCGCGGAGTCGGCGTCCGCTCCGCGACCGGGCGGGGCGGGCTCGGTGCTCATGCGACGGCGCTCGCCCCTGCTCAGCCGACCGTCGTGATCGGCTGGGTCTCGACCATCGCCGCAGCGGCGCGGGCGTTGGCGTGGGTGCCCGCCGGTCGCGGGGCCGGAGCCGGGTCGATCGGAGCCTGACCGGGCACGATGCCCGCCATCGAGGCGATGTGGTCGGCGACCGCGTCGGGCCGGCTGAACAGCTCGAACACGTGCACGCGCGCGTAGTGCCAGCCGAGGCGGCGCAGCAGGTCGGGGCGCAGGCGCAGCGACTCGCGCAGGCTCGTCCCCGCGAGCGCGGCATCGGTGTCGACGGCGACGCAGTAGCCGCCGCGGCTCGCGACGAGCGGGAACTTGCCGCGGTGGCCGAGGGCGACGCGCATGCCGCGCAGCTCGAGGCGGCGGGCGAGGTCGACGAGCATCGGGTCGGAGTCGTCGGGCACCGGCACGGCGGCGCGACGCTCCTCGATGTCGGCGAGCAGGTCGGCGAGCGCGCGCGCGCCGTGCGACAGGCGGTCGTCGTCGAGGTCGTCCGCGCGGATGCAGCTGACGATGCGCACGAATCGGCGGGCGCGGGTCATCGCGACGGCGAGCAGGCGGTCGCCGCCCGGTCGGCCGAGGGCGCCGAACTCGCTCAGCACGCGGCCGTGCGGGGTGCGGCCGAAGCCGATCGAGAAGACGACGCGGTCGCGGCTCTGCGCGACGGCCTGCTCGATCGTCATGACGGCGAAGGGCTCGGGCCGGTCGCCGAGCACGAAGTCGTGCAGGTCGGGGCGGGTGCCGATGGCCTCGAGCACCGCGGTCTGCACGCGCGCGGCGTGCTTGACGCTCGCGGTGATGACCATGAGCGACTCCTTGGGGCGGGCGCTCGCGTGCTCGAGCACGAGGTCGACGACGCGGCGCACCTCGACGTCGACGCTCTCGACCGCTCCCGACTCGTCGTCGGGCATGCCGTGGCCGTCGTCGAGGTAGTCGACGGCGATGCTCGGGTGGCCGAGGAAGGAGCCGGCCCAGGGCAGCGAGTCGATGCGGCCGCCGTAGAAGCGGCGGTTGACGAGCTCGGCGAGATCCTCGCCGCCGGCGCGGTACGAGCGCGTGAGCGACATGACGGGCAGGAGGTCGGCGAGCTGGAACAGGGCGGATGCCGCGTGCCGGGCATCCACGTCGCCGTCGCCCTGCGCGCTCTCGGCCGCGTCGCCCAGCCCGACCGTGAAGGGCGAGGGGCTCTGCGTGACGGGGTCGCCGACGGCGACCACCTGGCGCCCGCGCCGGATCGCCCCGGCGACCTCGGGCACGGTGACCGCCCCGGCGTCGAGCAGGATGACCGTGTCGAAGGGCACGTCGTCGCTGATGCGGTGCACGTCGTAGGGCGAGGCGAGCCAGACCGGCGCGAGCGGGCGGCTGAGGTGCGGGGCGGCGCGCTGCAGCTGCGCGGCCGTGATCGAGCCGCTCTTCAGCAGCGCCTTGAGCTCGGCGGCCTCGTCGGGCCAGTCGGTGATGCCGATCGACCAGCTCTCGGCGAGCTGCCACCCGAGAAGGGCGGCCGTGCCGGCGGCGTGCGCCTCGTCGACGAGGCGGAAGTCGGCCTCGAGGCGGTCGAGCACGGCGGTGTCGGCGCCGAGGAGGGCGCGGTCGGCCTGCAGCAGGGCGTCGAGGGCCGAGCGCCACCAGGCCAGCTCGAGCTCGGCCGAGACCTGCTCGTGCGGCACGTGGCGCACGGCGAGGTCGCTCAGCAGCGGCCCGACCTCCCAGCGCTCCATCTCCTGCAGCAGGGCGGTGCGCTCCTGCAGGTTCGCGAGCACGTCGCTGTCGGCGGCGAGGCCCTCGACCAGCACGACGAGGTCGGCGAGGCGGCGGTGGCGCAGCAGCTGCTCCTTGGCGTCGTGCCCGAGCGGGGCATCCAGCGCCTCGAGATCCTGCTCGACCTGCTGATACGCGTGGTGCACGTCGGCGATGCCCACCGGCACCTCGGGCGTGATGCCGATCGGCACGTAGCGCTGCCAGAGGATGCGCTGCTGCTGGATGCGCGTGAGCGCCTCGTGCAGGTCGCCGACGTGCACGCCGGGGCGCAGGTACTCCTTGGCGAGGCCCTTGAGTCGGCGGCGCGTGGCGGCGGGCATGCTCGAGCCCTCGCGGCGCGGGGCGGTCGCGGCGATGAGCTCGCTGAGCGAGCGGTCGAACACCGCGGGCTGGAACTTGTCGAGCGTGTCGCGGATGTCGGTGAGCAGGCGCAGGTAGATGCCGAGCTCGGCGAGCGTGTCGAAGGGCCGCATGGGCGTGGCGGCGATGAGGGCGCCGGCGCGCTCGAGCAGGCGCGGCAGCAGCTCCCTGTGCAGGCGCTTGGCGCGGTCGTGCGCGCGGTGCGCCTCCTCGCTCGTGCCGAAGCGGGCGTTGAACCAGGGTGAGTCGTCGGGCCCGTACTTGAACTGCCCGAGCTGCGCGGCCTTCACCATGACGTCGCTGGCGTGGGCGCGGTCGTGCGCGAGCAGCTCGACCGCGGTGCGGCTGAGGCGGGCGCGCGTCGTCGGCGGCACGGGCAGCAGCGCGAGGCGGCTGAGCTCGGTGACGCAGTCGTAGACGCTGATGCCGAGCGCGGGGTCGGGGCGCGAGAGCGCCTCGCGGTAGTCGACGAGCACGCCGCGCAGGCGGCTGAGCGCCTCATTGACCTCGCCCACCTGCGGCTTCTCGGCCTTCTCGTTGCGGCCGATGCCGCGGATGAGGTCGCGGCGCAGGCCGGCCGGGCTCACGGCGACGCCGGGCAGCCCGATCTCGGTGAAGCGGCCGGCGATCGAGCGCAGGCTCGCACGGCGCGAGCTGACGACGAGCACGCGCTTGTTCTGCGCGATGAGCTGACCGAGCGCATTGATGACGGTCTGCGTGCCGCCCGTGCCGGGCAGCGTCTTGACGACGAGCGAGTTGCCGGCCGCTATGTGCGCGATGACCGTCTCCTGCTCGGTGTCGGCGTCGAGCAGCATGAGGTCGGTCTCGGGGGCGCGGCGGTCGGCGGGCGTGACCTCGACGGGGCTCGCGCTCTCTTTCACCGCCCAGCGGGCGCTCGAGTTGCCGGCGAGGGCGTCGAGCACGGGATGCGCCAGATCGTGGGCATCGGCCGCCATGGGCGCGCCGACCTCGGCGAAGGTGCTGACGACGAGCCGCGGCGTGATGGTGAAGCCGTCGAGGTGCGCCGTGATGCCGCGCAGGCGGTCGAGCGGCGGGTTCGGCTTGAAGGTGCCCTCGTCGTCGGTGAGCGCGACGAAGGCCTCGGTGTCGAGGTGCAGCGAGAACTGCTGGGCGAGCGAGCGCACGAGGGCGGGGTTGACCTGCACGCGGCCGCGCAGGGTCAGCTCGACGTCGCGCCCGCGACGGCGCAGGCGCAGCGGGCGCAGCAGCAGCGGGGCGCGGAAGTCGACGCCGCCGTGGCTCCACTGCACCATGCCGATGCCGAGGGCGACGGCGTCGAGGCCGCGCACGCTCGCGAGCTCGAGGCCCTTGTCGGCGATGCGCTCGGCCGCGGTGCGGGCGCGGCGGAGGGCGATGTCGTCGCGCACGAGGTTGCTGAGCAGGGTCGGGCTGCCGGCGATGAAGCGGGCGAGACCGCCGGGGTGGCTCGTGCCGAGCTCGATGCGGGTGCGATCGGCGTCGTCGAAGTGCAGCAGCGGGGTCTCGCCGCCGAGGTGGGCGATCTCGTCGCGCCAGCGCTCCCAGACGGGGGCCGCGATGTTGCCGACGCTCACCGCGGGGTCGCCGAGGGTGAGCGCACCGGCCCGGCCGGCGCTCGTCGCGTCGGGGGTCGGGGCGTCGTCAGGGGTCTCGACCTCATCGGGGTCGTCATATCGCTCGGGTCGCCACACGCGGTCACCCTACGCGCGGTGCGGCGCCGAGGGCGGCATTGCGGCCCGCCCGGCGCGGAATCAGGCGGATCCGGGCGCCGCTGGGGCGCCTCGACCGCCCCGGGCGTCACGGGATGCGCGCGAAGAGCCCCTCGTAGCGCTCGACCATGCCGACCGGATCGACGTCGACGAGCGCCGAGAAATCGCTGTCGAGCGAGGAGTAGCGGTACTGCATCGCGCCGAGCCGCTCGTAGCGCTGCGGGCTCGTCCTGACCGGGCCGCCGTCGTCGGGCACGTACGCGGTGACGATGTCGGCGGTGCCGCCGACCGCGAGCCGGAGGCGGCGGATCGGCAGGGTGTTCGTGAGCGGCGACCCGGCGAGGTCGACGTCGAGGGCGCCGTCGAGGCGCGGCAGGGCTCCGGCCGCATCGGCCCAGCCGCCGCGCCCGTCGGCCACGAGGGCGAGAGCGGGGCCGGATGCCCGCTCGACGTCGACCGAGCGCGTGCACCAGCGGGCATCCCACGTCACCAGGTAGCGCAGCACGATGCCGCCGGCCGCGTCGACGATCGCCCCCGTCGCCCTGCCGCCGGCCGTGCCGTGCTCCACGGTGGCGCGCTCGACGCGGGCGGGCTCGACGTCGAGCGACTGCCAGCGGCGGGCGAGGCGCAGGAGCATGACCACATCATGCCGCGCGGCCCGGGAGCGCGCACGGTCGGCGCTCCGACGCGGCTCGTAGACTGCGGCGCATGGAGCTGATCGGCGGGGTCGTGGGCGGCCTCGTCGCCGCCGGGGGCCTCGTGCTCGTGCTCGTCGCGGGCGTCGTCGTCGGCGGCCTGGTGATCGTCGCGCGCCGCCGCCCGAAGCCGCAGGCGGCCCTCGACGAGGTTCGGCTCACCGCCGGCTCGGCCCTCGTGCGCGCCGAAGCCCGCGTCGCCGAGGCCGAGCAGGATCTCGAGTTCGCCGCCGCGCAGTTCGGCGAGCGCGCCACGCAGGAGTACCGCGCCGCGCTGCGCCGCGCGCAGGGCGACCGCGAGGAGGTGTTCCGGCTGCACGGGCTGCTGCAGAGCGACCCCGGCGCCAACCTGCGTCACCGCGAGCGCGCCGCGCGCATCGCCATGCTCGCCGACCGCATCGACCGCGGGCTCGGCGAGCAGGCCGACCGGTTCCGGCAGCAGCGGGCCGTCGAGACCGGCGCGCCCGAGCGGCTGCAGCGCCTGCGCGACCGCATCGGCGAGACCGGCCGCCGCATCGAGGCCGCGGCGCGGCGACGGGATGCGCGGCGCGAGACCTTCGACGCCCCCGCGCTCGGCGCCGAGGTCGACGCCCCCGAGCGCGCCGCCCGCCAGCTGACCCGTGCCGAGAGCCTGGCCTCGGAGGCCGCCGCGCAGCTCGCCGCCTCCGCGGCGAGCGCCGTCGCCGAGCGCCTCGCCGACGCCGAGCGGCTGCTCTACGCCGCGGAGGAAGGGCTCGAGCGCCTGGATGCCCGGCTCGCGCGGCTCGACGACGCGGCCGAGGCGCTCGACCGCCTGCGGCTCGACGCCCGGCTCGCGCGCGACGAGGCGCTCGGCGCCGTCGCGGCGGCTCCCGACCCGGCGACGGCGGACGGGCTGACCCGGGCCGTCGCCGAGACCGATGCCGCGATCGCGGATGCGGCGGAGGGCTCGCGGGATCCGCTGCGGGCGCTGGAGGGCATCCAGCAGGCGCTCGACCGGCTCGAGACGGCGCAGGCCTCGAGTCGCACGCAGACGCAGCGGCTGAGCCACGCGCGCGAGGCGTACCACGCGGCCCGGGTGCAGGCCGAGGCGCAGATCGCCGCCGCGCGCGACGCCATGGGCGGCGGCGCCCCGGCCTCGGCGCGGGCCCGCCTGGAGGACGCGCTCGTCGAGCTGCGGGCCTCGCGCGGGGCCTACGAGCACGACCCCGTCGAGGCGCTCGACGCGGCGCGGCGCGCGCTCGTGCACGCGCGCGACGCCGAGGTGCTCGCGAAGTACTAGCGCCGCGCCGCGGCCCGCGCGGCGACCCGGCCCGCGGCGGCGGAGGCGCGACGCCGAGTTGCGCGTTCCAGCCGAGTTGCGCCGACCGAACCCTCATCTCGGCGCGGAACCCGCGACTCGGCGGGCGCGGGCGCGAGCGGGCCGCGCCGCGGGTCGGTGCGCGGGTCGGTGCGCTGATCGGTGCGCTGATCGGGGTGCGAGCGCGCCGCCGGGCTCAGCCCGCGGCGCCCCGCTGCAGCCACGCGATGACGGCGAGCACGCGGCGGTGGTCGCCGCCGCCCTCCTCGAGGCCGAGCTTGGAGAAGATCGCCGAGATGTGCTTCTCGACCGCACCGGTGCGGATCACGAGGGCCTGCGCGATAGCCGCGTTCGAGCGGCCCTGGGCCATGCGCTCGAGCACCTCGCGCTCGCGGCCGGTGAGCGACTGCAGCGGGTCGACCCGGCGGGCCATGAGCTGCCCCACGACCTCGGGGTCGAGCACGGTGCCGCCCGCCGCCACGCGCTCGAGGGCCTCGCGCACCTCGTCGAGCGAGACAACGCGATCCTTCAGCAGGTAGCCGATGCCGCCCGTGCCGGCCGCGAGCAGCTCCTGAGCGTAGGCGACCTCGACGTACTGCGAGAGCAGCAGGATGCCGACCCGCGGGTGCCGCCGCCGCAGCTCGATCGCCGCGCGCACCCCCTCGTCGCGGAACGTCGGCGGCATGCGCACGTCGAGCACGACCGCGTCGGGCTGGAGCGTCGGCAGGGCCGCGAGCAGGGCATCCGCATCGCCGTAGGCGCCGACGACCTCGAGCCCCGCGTCCTCGAGCACGCGCACGAGCCCCTCGCGCAGCAGCACCGAGTCATCGGCGACGGCGACGCGAAGGGCTGGCACAGCGACCAGACTAGGCACCCGGCTGGGCGACGCCGAGCACGGGCAGGCTGACGGTGACGACGGTCGGGCCGCCCGCGGGGCTCGACAGCTCGATCGTGCCGCCGAGGCCCGCGCTGCGCTCGCGCAGGCCGGCGAGCCCGTGGCCCGTGCGCTCGACCGCGCCGCCGTGCCCGTCGTCGGTGACCCGGATGACGAGCTCGGCCTCGGTGCGCACCACCTCGAGCGTCGCGGCGGTCGCGCCGGAGTGCTTGGCGACGTTGGCGATGAGCTCGCTGGCGGTGAAGTACGCGGTGCGGGCGACCTCGTCGGGCAGGTCGACCGACGAGCCGAGGGTTGAGCGCAGGCTGACCGGGATGCTCGACCGCGTCGCGAGGGACTCCAGCGCGGCGAACAGCCCGCGGTCCATGAGCAGCGGCGGCGCGAAGCCGCGCGAGAGGGCGCGCAGCTCGTCGAGCGCGTCCTGCGCCTGGCGGCGGGCGGCCTGCAGCAGCTCGCGCGCCTCCTCGGGCGCGGTGTCGACGCGGCGCTCGGCGGCGGCGAGATCCATCTGCAGGCGGATGAGGCGCTGCTGCGGGCCGTCGTGGATGTCGCGCTCGATGCGGCGCAATGAGGTGCCCTCGGCGGCGACGGCGGCCTGGCGCGAGCTGAACAGGCTCGAGACCTGGTTCTCGAGCGCCTCGCTCTTGAAGCGGCCGAGGAAGGGGCGCGCGACGACCGCGTGCAGCCAGACGGATGCCCGCACGACGTAGGGCAGGGTGACGAGCGCGACGACGCCGAGCACGACGGCGAGCACGATGCCGACGGCGCGCAGCTCGCCGTCGAAGGGGCCGACG
This sequence comes from Microcella flavibacter, assembly GCF_012530535.1. Lineage (NCBI taxonomy): Bacteria > Bacillati > Actinomycetota > Actinomycetes > Micrococcales > Microbacteriaceae > Microcella > Microcella flavibacter. The sequence continues at coordinate 586,321 of NZ_CP051299.1, read as the reverse complement.
CCCACCAGGCCGTCCCAGCCGCCGATGAAGGAGAACGGCAGGACGACGAGCGCGGCGATGAGCGAGAGCCACAGCACGGTGACGATGAACGTCAGCGTCGCGATGAGCGGCGCGACGATCGCGCCGTGCAGCAGGCTCAGCCAGTAGTGGCCGTTGGCGAAGGGGTGCAGCATGCGCCGCCACGCGCTCGTCTCGCCCTCGAGGCGCCAGTGCGGCTCGACGATCTCGGCGTGGCCGGCCCAGCGCAGGCGCAGCACCTCGAGCGCGCCCGTCCAGCGGGCGACGAGCAGCGTCAGCAGCAGCAGGGGCACGCCGATGACGAGGAGCAGCAGCCCCACCGAGCCGGAGAACATCGAGTTGAGCAGCGCCGAGACGGCGATCGCGATGACGAAGGTGGGGACGAGGTAGACGAGGCCGCGGGGCACGGCGCGCCATAGGGCGCCGTACGACCAGTCGACGGGCGGGCGCGCGGGATCGGCGACGGCCGGCGCGGGCGCGGGGTACGAGGCGACGTCGGGCCCGGGGGCCGAGGTGTCGGGGGCGGCGGTGGTCATGGGGAGCTCCTGGTGGTCGGTGATGAAGGACCCCTTCAGCCTCGCGATCGTGCGCCCAGCATCCCACCGGGCCCGCCACCGTAACGAGAGGGGGGCTGACCCCCGCATCCGGCGGGGGCGCGCCACCCCGCGCGCGATCAGACCGTGAACGCCACGACCGTCACGGCGATGGTCACGCTGATCGGCGCCTTCCACTCCTCGAGCACGGCGGCGACCTTCTCGCGATCCTGGTGGAACGCGTTCGGCCCCATGAAGACGGCGTCGAGCGCCTGCTCGACGGTGAGCTCGACGCGACGGCGCACGGGCACCGAGACGACCGACGACGCATCCGGGATGCTCGCCGCCATCTCCTCCGCCTTGCCGGCCGGCACGCGCATGAGCTTGAGCCCGTGCCCGAGCTCGCGCAGGTGCTCCGCCTCGGGCACCACCACGATGGCCGTGCCGCCGGGAGCGAGCACGCGCCGCAGTTCGCCCGCGCTGCCCGGCGCGAACACGCGCAGCGCCAGGTCGACGCTCGCATCGCGCAGCGGGATGCCCGTCCACACGTCGGCGCTCACCGCGGCGAGGCGCTCGTGCGCGCGGGTCGCGATGCGCACGGCCGAGGTGGAGGCGTCGAGCACGAGCCCGCGCATCGCCGGGCGGTCGTCGAGGATGCGCGCGGCGTAGTGCCCGGTGCCGCCGCCGATGTCGGCGAGCCAGCCGGAGGCCTCGGCGGGCACCTGCGCGAGCACGGCCGCGGTGATCTCGTCGTGGAACCCCGCGCCCTGGAACCGCTCGCGCGCCTCGAGCATCTCGACGGTGTCGCCGCTCGCCGGCTTGCCCTTGCCCTTGTGCGCGGCGCGCAGGCTGAGGTAGCCCTGGCGGGCGCTGTCGAAGTGGTGGCGGTTGGCGCAGGTGGCGCCGCCCTCGGCGGGCGCGAGCGGCTCACCGCAGCTCGGGCACTGGAGGATGTCGAAGGCCGACTCGAGGGTGTTCACACCGGCAACGGTACGGGGCGCCAGCGCGTCGTGGGTGCACCGGTGACGCCGAGCCCGCTCAGGTCGATCGAGAAGACCCGGCCGGCGTCGGGGGCCGCGTGCCGGGCATCCGCGTCGAGATCGCGGCTCGCGGTCGTGACGAGCAGGTGATCGAGCGCGCTGCCCATGAAGGCGAGGCTCGTGACGTGCGGCACGGGCAGCGGCACGTCGCCGTGCGCGGTGCCGTCGGCGCTGAAGCGGCGCACCGCCGAGGCGTCCCACAGCCCGACCCAGAGGTCGCCGGCCGCGTCGACGGCGAGCCCGTCGGGGATGGCGTCGGCGAGCTCGACGAGGGCGTGCCGCTCGCCGACGGCGCCCGTGGCCGCGTCGTAGGAGCGGGCGAAGATCGTGGAGCGCTGCGAGTCGACGTGGTGCAGCACGTCGCCCGCGGGCGAGAAGCCGAGCCCGTTGCTGAGCCGCAGGTCGTCATCGATCACGGTGACCGCGCCGTCGTGCTCGAGGCGCAGCAGCTGGTTGCCCTCGCCCGGCTGCGACTCGTCGAGGGTCAGGGTGCCGACGAGCAGGCGCCCCAGCGGGTCGATGACGCCGTCGTTGAAGCGGCGCCCATCGGGCACGAGCTCGCGGCTCGTCGTGACCTCGCCGAGCGCGTCGACGATCGCGAGGCGGCGTTCGATCGCGACGAGGAACTTGGCGTCGCCGAAGCGCGTGGCGAAGCCGACCCGCTCGCCGAGGTCGTGCGTGCGCAGCACCTCGATGCCGGCGTCGGGCATCGGGCGCGCGACGACGAGCAGGCCCTCCTCGACGTCGATCCAGCTGACCGTGCCGGTGCCGGCGTCCCACTGCGGGCCCTCCCCCAGCACGTAGCGGTCGGTGGGCAGGGCGCGGGGCTCGGGGGTCGCGGGCATGGCCTCGACCCTAGCGAGCGGGCTGCGAGGCGGCGACGGGATGCCCGGCGCGGGCTGAGGCGAGCGGCCGGGCCGCGCGACGCCTCAGCCCGCGCGCCGGGCCTGCACCATCCGGGCGACGACCCGCCCGCCGATGAGCACCTCCATGAGCGCCGCGGGCCGGATCCAGCGCGAGCGCGGCAGATCCACCACCCCGCCCTTCGCGATGCTCACCGCGGTCAGCGCGGCGACGGGCAGCGCCCAGGCGGCGAAGGTCGCGACCTGCCAGGGCCGGCTCTTCTCGTGCGTGAGCACGAACCACGTCCACAACGCGGTGTCGCTGAGGTAGTCGCCCTGCGTTCCGAACCTCGTGACGGTGCCCGTGGCGCGGGCGACCTTGCCGTCGACGAAGTCGGTGACGAGAGCGAGCACCGGCACGGCGTCGCCGAGGCGGTGCGCGGCGGCCGGCAGATTGGCCCGGGCGACGGTGAGCAGATTGGGGATGCCCATCGTGCGGCGCTGCTCGAGCATCCCGAGATGGGTGACCGTCATGACCCAGCTGGTGACCACCCAGGCCCGGCCCTTCGGGTGGGCGAGCGCGCCCATGGCGAGGTGCACCGCGGTGGCCTCGGCGACCGCGATCGGGCGCTTGCGGGCCTCTCGCACGCTGCGCACGGTGATCTCGGCGGCGAAGCGGCCCCAGGCGCGCGGGCCGAAGCGGCCCTGCCGCAGGCCGTCGAGCAGGGCGTTCGAGGCGGCGCGGCTGTCGGCGCCGTCGATCGCGGCCGCGCGGGCCCGCTCGCGCGCGCGGGCGTCGAGCGCCTCGGTGACGACCGCCCCGCGGGTCGGCAGCGGCGGGGTCGGGCTCGGCGGGGTGCGTCGCGTCGGCACGGGGCTCCTTCGCTCGGGATGCGGCGGCGGGGCCGCACTGCTGTGCGTAGGCCGCCCGCCCCCGGGATTCGGAGCGGGCGGGCGGGGAGTCGGGTCGGGAGCGGCGGCGCCGGCGCGCGGGTGGTCAGCCGAGGGGATGCCCCACCGGCGTCAGCAGTCGGCGACGCAGCGGCGCGACGAGCTCGCCCGCCCCCTGCGCGCGCAGCCAGTCGGCGGCGTCGACCTCGTCGAGGAACGCCTCGAGGTGCTCGGTGACCTCGTCGAGCCAGGGCCCGAGCTCGGCGTCGGTGCGCCCGCGCTCGTGCGGCCGAGGATGGTCGCGCAGGTGGAAGTTCGCGGCGATGACGCCGAGCCAGTAGTCGTTGACGATGCCCTCGCGGGCGGTGCCGGCGAGCTTCAGCAGCATCGCGCTGATGAGGCCGGTGCGGTCGCGCCCGCCCGCGCAGTGCACGAGCACGGCGCCGTCCTCCGGCGCCTCGGCGACGGCGCGCAGGGCCGCGACGACCTTGTCGGGGAACGCCTCGAGCGTCGGCCGCCACGCGGCGGGGCTGTTGAGGCGGCGGCCCCACTCCCCCATGAAGGCGGCGTCGCCCTGGTCCTCGACCGGGCGGCGGTGCACGGTGACGCCGGCGGGCAGCGCGAGGGGAGCGACCTCGTCGTCGTTACGCAGGTCGACGACGGTGCGCACGCCCGAGGCGAGCAGGGCATCCCACCCCGCCGCGTCGAGGTCGTCGAGCCGCGGCGAGCGGAAGACCCGGCCGCGCACCGTGTCGGCCTCGGCCGCGGGCAGGCCGCCGAGATCCCAGACGTTGTGCAGGCCGCCCCAGGTCATCGCGCGCGTCATGAGGGACATGAGATCACGATTGCTCAGTTTCTCGAAATCGCGCCGGCGCCCGCGATGATGGCGGGATGCTCATCCGCCCCTTCCACGACGACACCGAGGCCGTGGTCGCGCTCTGGCGCGCGGCGGGCCTCACCCGCCCCTGGAACGACCCGCACCGCGACATCGCGCGCAAGCGGACGGTGCAGCCCGAGCTGTTCCTCGTCGGCGAGGTCGAGGGGCGCGTCATCGCGAGCGCGATGGCGGGGTACGACGGCCACCGCGGCTGGGTCAACTACCTCGCCGTCGACCCCGCGCACCGCGGCCGGGGGCACGCGCGCGCCCTCATGGCCGAGATCGAGCGGCTGCTCACGGCGCTCGGCTGCCCCAAGCTGAACCTGCAGGTGCGGGCCGACAACGAGGCGGCGCTGGGCTTCTACGCCGCCCTCGGCTACTCCCCCGACGCCGCGGTCAGTCTCGGCAAGCGGCTCGTCGACGACGCCCCTCTCGGCTGACCTGGCCGGACGCGGTCGAGACCGGGTCGTGACCGGCCGGGGTTCAGATCGCGCTCCCGCCTGGTCTACGCTCGCGGGGTGGGCGACATCGGACCGCATCTGACGACGAACGTCGAGCAGTACACGCAGCGCATCAAGATGCGCGACGACGTGGATGCTCCGCGCGAGGTCGAGCACTTCGCCAACTTCATGAACATCAAGGACGCCCGCACCGCGGCGCGCCGGCTGGAGCAGCTCGGGTTCACCGTCGAGGTCTCGCGCCGTCGCGTGCTGCAGGCCGTGCTCGTCGCCCGGCGCGTGTCGACGGTCGACGTCGAGACCGCCGACGCCATGGTCGAGCAGGTCTTCGGCGTCGTCGAGGCCTGCCGCGGCGATTACGACGGGTGGGGCGCGCCGATCGTGCGCGAGTAGCGGCCGCGCGCCGCTCCGGCTTCCGGCCGGCTACCCGTGCTGCTCGGCGCACTCCTCCGCGATGCGGGTGATGAGCTCGACCGGCAGCGGCTTGGAGTAGAGCAGCGTCACGCTGTCCTTCGTGGAGCGATACGGGCCGACGAGCTGCTCGAACTCCTCATCCCCGCGCGGAACGGGGTAGAGGCTGACGTGGTTCTTCCAGCCCGCGAAGTGCAGCGCGTAGCGGCCGCCGAGCATGACGGCGGGCATCCCGTACCGGATCTGCTCGGTGGCGTCGGGCACGCCCGCGTGGATCGCCCGGCGCACGGCGGTGAGGATCGCGCGCACGTCGTCGGGGAAACGGGCGATGTAGTCGTCGACGGCGCTCATGGTGCGGCGAGCTCCGGGGTCGCCGAGGGCGCGCGACGGGTCGCTCCGAGCGCGCTGCCGGGCCGAGTCGCTGCCTCCTCGACGGCGCAGCCGAGCGCGAGCAGACGCGCGTCGTCGTAGCCGCGGCCCGCGAGGGTCAGCCCGATGGGCATCCCGATGTCGCTGAGCAGGCCCATCGGCACCTGCACGGTCGGGATGCCGAGGTGGCGCCACACCAGGTTGCCGTTGGCGACCCAGGTGCCGTTGCGCCAGGCGATCTCCGCGGAGGCCGGATTCACGTCGGCGTCGGCCGGGCCGATGTCGGCGACCGCCGGGAAGACGATCGCGTCGAGGCCGAGGTCGTCGAGCCATGCGTCGAAGAGCTCTCGCCGCGCGCGCCCGAGGCCCGGCACGCCCTCGGCGAGGTGCGGGATGGCCTCGAGCGCGGGCACGCCGTCGCGGCGCGCGCGGTGCACGTACTCCTCGAGCGGCACGTCCTCCGGCGCGAAGCGGCTGAGGTGGTCGTCGTAGCGGCCGGGCAGGCTGCCGGGCGGCGTCGGGAAGATGAGCTCCGGCTCGACGTCGACGAGCCGGTGCAGGGCGGGGTCGCCGTTCGCCTGCAGGAACTCCTCCCAGCCGAGCATCGACAGCTGCCAGAGCTCGCTCTCGGCGAAGCCCTCGGGCACGTAGCCCTGCGCGACGAGCGAGCGGTCGGGGGTGCGGCCGCGCGACTCGTAGTCGGCCACGACGGGCAGGTCGACCTCGATGGCCTCGGCACCGGCGGCCTCGAGGTCGCGCCGGGCGAGCTGCCACTGCGCGATGACGCTCGGCCGGGTCGCGATCGGCTCGGCCGCCTCGCCGCCGATGTAGAGGCGCGGCACCCCGAGGCGCACGCCCTCGAGCGACGCGTCCGCGGCGAGCGCCGGGTACGAGGCGGGCCGCAGCTGCGAGGCGGGCGGGATGCTCACCCACGGCTGCACGCGCCAGAAGTCGCCGCGCGGCTCGGGGTCGTCGGCGACCACCGCGTCGAGCACCACGAGCAGCTCGGCCATCGTGCGGGTGTACGGAACGACGACGTCCATCGTCGGCACGAGCGGCCAGTTGCCCCGCACCGAGATCACGCCCGGGCTCGGGGTGTAGCAGCACAGCCCGTTGTTCGAAGCGGGGCCGCGGCCGCTCGACCAGGTCTCCTCGGCGAGCGCGAAGGCGCACAGCGACGCCGCGAGCGCCGTGCCCGAGCCGTTGGAGGAGCCCGAGCCGAACGGCGCCGTCAGGTAGTCGGGGTTGTACGGGCTCTCGGCGCGGCCGTAGAGCCCGCGCTGCATGCCGCCGTTCGCCATCGGGGGCATGGTCGTGAGCCCGAGGCAGATCGCGCCGGCCGTGCGCAGCCGCTCGATCGTGAAGGCGTCGCGCTGCGCGACGAGCTCGGCGAAGGCGGGCGAGCCGCTCGCCACGGTGAGGCCGCGCACCATGTACGAGTCCTTCGCCGCGTACGGGATGCCGTCGAGCGGCCCGAGCGCGCGCCCGAGCGCGCGGCGGTCGTCGCTCGCCCAGGCCTCGGCGAGGGCATCCGGGTTGAGCACCGGCACCGCGTTCAGGAGAGGCCCCCGCTGGTCGTAGGCGGCGATCCGGTCGAGGTAGCCCTGCACGAGCTCGACCGCGGTCGTGCGGCCCTCGGCGAGGGCGCGGCCCAGCTCGATGATCGAGGCCTCGACGAGGGGCAGGCTCATCGCGCGGGCGCCACGGTCGGCTGCTGCTGGGTGATGCAGTGGATGCCGCCGCCCCGCGCGAGGATCTCGCGCGCGTCGACGGTGACGACCTCGCGACCGGGGTACGCCTCGCCCAGCAGGGCGCGGGCCCGGGCATCCGCTCGCTCGTCGCCGTAGCCGCAGGCGATGACGCCGCCGTTGACGACGAGGTGGTTGACGTAGTTCCAGTCGACGAAGCCCTCGTCGTCGCGCAGCTGCGCGGGTGCGGGCAGCTCGACGATGCGCCACTCCCGCCCGGCGGCGTCCGTCGACGCCTCGACGACGGCGCGGATCTCGCGCATGACCGCGTGATCGGGATGCCCGGCATCGGGCTGCGCGTGCAGCAGCAGCACCCCGGGGCTCGCGATCGCGGCGACCATGTCGACGTGGCCGCGGGTGCCGAGCGGCTCGTAGTCGCGCGTGAGGCCGCGCGGCAGCCACACCGCGTGGCGGGCGCCGATCGTGCGCGCGAGCTCGGCCTCCACGGCCTGCTTCGTGGCGTAGCGGTTGCGCTGCGGATCGAGCTGCACGGTCTCGGTGACGAGCACGGTGCCCTCGCCGTCGACGTGGATGGCGCCGCCCTCGTTGACGAGCAGCGAGCTCACGACCTCGGCGCCCGCGCGCTCGGCGACGAACGAGGCGATGCGCGCATCCCGCTCGAAGGAGCCGCCCTGGTCCCCCCAGCCGTTGAAGATCCAGTCGACCGCGCCGAGGGCGCCCGTCGCGTCGTCGACGACGAAGGTCGGGCCGATGTCGCGCATCCAGAAGTCGTCGAGCGGAGCATCCACCAGCTCGATCGCCGGGTCGAGCAGACGACGCGCCCGCTCGCGCTCGCTCGGGTCGACCACCATCGTCACGGGCTCGAACGGCAGGATCGCGTGGGCGACCGCGGCCCAGGCGGCGTACGTCGACTCGCGCGCGGCGGAGGAGTCGCCCATGGTCTCGCCCTCGCGCGGGAACGCCATCCAGATGCGGTCGTGCGGCGCCGTCTCGGCGGGCATGCGCCAGGTCATGGATGCTCCTTCGCGGGTCGCGGCTCTTCCATTGTTGACCACCTGGTCAATAGGATGTGCCGACGGTATCGAGGAAGGCGGCGCAGTGTCAACGAACGACCCCCATGAGCAGGAGCCCGGGCACGAGCCCGCCCCCGAGAACCGCGGTGCGAGGCTCGCCCCCGCCGAGCGGTCGGCCGAGATCGCCGCCGCCGCCCGGGCGGTCGCCCTCGAGGACGGCCTCAGCGGCCTGACCCAGCGCGCGGTGGCGGAGCGCGCCGGCGTCGCCGCCTCGCTCGTCGCCCACTACCAGCCCAGCATGGAGGCGCTCATCGCCGAGACCTTCCGCTCCATCGCGCGCGAGGAGCTCGTCGAGGTCTTCGGGCACGTGTCACTGCAGCGCGACCCCGTGCGCGCGCTGCGCATCCTCATCGTCGCCCTGCTCGACGGCGGGCGCGATGACATCAACCTCGTCTGGACGGACGCCTTCAGCATGGCCCGCCGCCACCCGCTCCTGGGCCAGGAGGTGCTCGAGCAGACGCGCGCGTGGCACGACCGGCTCGTCACGCTGGTGCTGCGCATCCCCGCCGACCCGCCGCTCACCGATGCGGCAGCCGACCGTCTGGCCGCGCAGCTGCTCGGCATGGTCGACGGGCTCAACGCGCACTCGGTGATCGGGCACCGACCCGGCCGGGTCAACGTCGAGCTCATCGCCCACTCCTTCGAGCACGAGCTCGGGCTGGAGACCGGGGCGCTCTCGGGCTGAGGCGCTGCGTGATCCGACGGCGAGCGGCGACCTCGCCCCGGATCGCCCGGCGTGCGACCCTGGAGGCATGGACCTCGAGGTGTCGCCCGCCCTCACGATCCGCGCCGCTGAGCTCAGTTGGCGGTTCTCGCGCTCCTCCGGGCCCGGCGGCCAGCATGTCAACACCTCCGACAGCCGCGTGCAGCTGACCTGGGACATCGCCCGATCGGATGCTCTGACCGACGATCAGCGTACGAGGCTGCTCGACCGCCTCGCCCGCAGGCTCGTCGACGGCGCCGTGACCGTCACCGCCTCGCAGGAGCGCTCGCAGCTGCGCAACCGCGAGCTCGCCCTGGCGGCGCTCGCCGAGCTCGTCCGCAACGCGCTGGCGCCTCCCGGCCCGCGTCGACGGGCGACGCGGCCGACCCGCGGATCGGCGCGACGGCACCTCGCCGCGAAGCAGCAGCGGTCGGCGACCAAGCAGCAGCGCCGCCGCCCGCCCGCCGACTGACCGCGGGCGGCGCGGCGGCGGCGCAACCTCGACGAAACGCCCCACCCGACCCTCTCCTGCCCGACCCACTCGCGTCGTCGTACCCAAATGCAGGAGCAGCTCGGCGTGTCGCCCTCACCTCAGCGGCGACACGCCGATGTCGGGCGCAGAAGTCCTGCATTTGTGCACGCGGACGGTCTGCGACGGGTCGGCAGGCAGCGGTGCCGGCAGGCAGCGCCCGAGCGGCCCTGCGCGCTAGACCAGCGCCCCGCGCCGCTCGCGCGCCTGCTCGACGCGTTCCACCGCGAGGGCCTGGGCCGCGGCGAGCGGCGTGACGCCCTGCGAGCGCGCGGCGTGGAAGACCTCGGAGAGGGTGTCGCCGATGCCGCGCAGGCGGCCCTCGATCTCGCGCTCGGAGGCGCCCTCGCCGACCATCGCCAGGTGGATGACGCCGCCCGCGTTGACGACGAAGTCGGGGGCGTAGAGGATGCCGCGGCTGGCGAGGTGCTCGGCGCCCGAGGCGTAGGCGAGCGGGTTGTTGGCGGGGCCGACGACGGCCTTGACCGGCAGCGCCGCGATCGCGGCGGGGGTCAGCACGCCGCCGAGCCCCGCGGGCACGAAGACGTCGGCCGGCGTCGTCAGGGCCTCGTCGGGCGCGATCCAGCGCGCGCCGATGCTCGAGGCGAAGGCCTGCTTGGTGGCGTCGATGTCGGTGACGCTCAGGCGGGCTCCCGCCGCAGCGAGGCGCGTCGCGAGGCGCGAGCCGACCTGCCCCAGACCCGAGATGACGAAGCTGCGACCGCTGACGATGCCGCTCTCGAAGACCTGCTCGACGACGCGCTCGATCGAGACGTAGACGCCGAGGGCGGTGCCCTCGGCCGGTTCGCCCGCGCCGCCGTTCGCGGCGGGCAGGCCGAGTACGTGCTCCGTCCGCTCGCTGACGACGAGCATGTCGTGCTCGGTGGTTCCCACGTCCTCCGCCGTGCGGTAGAGGCCGTCGAAGGTCTGCACCAGGTCGCCGAGGTCGAGCAGGGCATCCCGTCGCCGGTCGCCGTCGAGCACGTCGTCGGGGCCGAGGGCGATGACCGACTTGCCGCCGCCCGCACCGATGCCGGCGAGGGCGTTCTTCATCGTCATGGCGCTCGCGAGGCGCATCGCGTCGGCGACGCCGTCGATCCAGCTGGGGTAGCGCCACAGGCGGCAGCCGCCGAGCGCGGGGCCGATGGCCGAGCTGTGCAGCGCCACCGTCATGGTGAGGCCGGAGCGCTCGCCGACGGCGGTCGACACCCGCTCGTGGGTGAACTCGGGAAGGGGTGCGGTCGTCATCGAGAGCCTCCTGGGCGGTCCGTCGCGAGGCGTCGTCGTGTGAGCCTCGCGAGAGCAGTGAACCGCGATCGAGCAGATTGCGCTAGACCGCCCCCTCGATATCGTCGAATTGATCAATGGATGCCCGTATCATGGCCCGATCATGGTCAGAGCGTCCAGAATCCTCGACAGCACCTCCCGCGCCGTGCTCGCCGCGCTCGACCGCGATCCGCGCGCCTCGGTGGGCTGGATCGCCGAGACGCTCGGCCTCGCGCGCGGCACCGTGCAGAACCGCATCGGGCAGCTCTTCGACGGCCGCACGCTGCGCCCGCACTCGGTGACGGTGCTGCCGGAGTCGCTCGGCTACGCGATCCGCGCGATCGTCACGGCCGAGGTCGACCAGAGCCGCTTCGACGAGGCGATGCTCGCGCTGCGCGAGATCCCCGAGATCATCGAGTGCGTGGCGACCTCGGGCGAGGACGACCTGCTGTGCCAGGTGGTCGCGCGCGACGCCGACGACCTCTACCGCATCGGCCAGCAGGTGCTGCGCTGCCCGGGCATCCGGCGCACGGCGACCTCGCTCGTGCTCAAGGAGCTCATCGCGCACCGCGTGGCGCAGCTGCTGCCCGAGGCGCCCGCGGGCTGAGCCCCCCGGGCAGCCCGCGGACGCGGCTCGGATGCGCGTCCGCGTCGCGCGTGCTCAGCCGACGCGCTCGGCGTAGACGACGAGGTTGTCGACGTAGCTCGACGCCCCGGGATCGAAGACGCCCGTGCAGGTGATGAGCCGCAGCTCGTCGCGCGCGGAGGCGCCGAAGACCTCGGCCGTCGGGAAGGCGTTCTTCGCGTACTGCTCGACCCGCGTGACGACGGAGTCGTGCACGGTGCCGTCGCCTCCCGTCACCGCGACGGCGTCGCCGACGACGAGCTCGTCGAGGTCGATGAACGCGGCGGGCCCGGTCGGCGAGTCGACGTGGGCCGCGATGACCGTCGGGCCCGAGCCGCCGGGGCGGCCGCCGCCGGGGCGGCCGCCGCCGGTGAACCAGCCGACGTCGTCGAAGTCGACGGGCACCTCCATGGTGCCATCGGCCTCGATGCCGAGATCGATGAGGGGCGCCTCGAGCCCGATCGCGGGCACGGCGACGCCGATGGGCGGCGGGGCGGGGGCCGCCGGTGCGGGTGCGGGCGGCGGGGTCGGGATGCTCGGAGCCGCGCTCGGCGCGGGCGCAGCATCCCGCCCCGCGCCCTCGGGCTCGACCGCCCCCGCGCAGCCCGCGAGCCCGACGATCACCGCGATGGTGACCGCCGGGCCCGCGAGCCTCAGGCGCGAGGAGCAGCGCATGACGCCGTTCAGCGGCTCGCGCGGGCGAGCTCGCGACGACGGCTGGCGATGAGGCCGACGGCGAGTGCCGCGGCTCCGATGCCGGCGACGCCGATGGCGAGGGCGCCCGCGTCGACGCCGGCATCGGCGGCGGTTCCGCCGGCACCGGTCTCGATGCCCCCGACGGGGATCTGCTGCAGCTGGCCGCGCACGACGCCGGCCGGGAAGTCGACCGTGTGCGAGTCGCCGACGAAGCCGGCCGGGTTGGCCTCGATCCGGGCGAGGCTCAAGCCGTCGCCCGTGTCGGTGCCCATGGGGGCGACGCCGGTGGTGAAGGGGCCCTGCAGGCAGCCGGAGCTGGTGCGGGGGCCCTCACCGACGGGCTGCGGGTTCGGGAAGGCGATGCGCGGCGGGCCGGACTGGCCGGCGGCGGCCTCGTGCAGGTGGGTGGCGGTCATCGCCGGGCTCATGTAGTCGCCCGAGACGCCCTCGAGGGTGATGTCGTAGCAGATGATCTCGAGGTCGGAGTTGACGCGGAAGGTGAACTCGCCCGTCGCGCCCTCCTGGCCGGGGGTCGCGACGCCCTCGGTGTTGATGACCTGGTCGGGCGTCGCCATGACGGTGAACGCGCTCCTGAAGCTCGCCGGCTCGGCGACCTCGGTCTCGGCGTGTGCGGGGGCGGCGGGGAGGGCGAGCGCGGCGACGATGCCGAGGGCTCCGCCCGTGCTGAGGATTCGGGTGCCGCTCTTCGTGACCATGATGTGCCTTTCGAGAGGGGGAACCGGGTTCCGTCAGCGATGACGGGCTGAGTCGGTTCGGAGCCCTCCGCCCAGGCGATGGTTGCCTGGCTCAGCGCCGCCGCAGCAGCCACTCCGCCTCGCGCACGAGCAGCGCGCGTCGCGCGGCGGAGGCGTAGGAGCGCTCGTCGTGCCCGAGCAGGTCCGCGATCGAGCGGGGCCCCGCGCCCTCGGGCGCCGCCGGTTCGAGCGCGGCCTGCTCGAGCGCGGCCTGCTCGAGCGCGAGCACGATCGGGTGCGCGCCGTCCTCGCGGTGCTCGAGCAGCGCGACCGCCGCCGGGTGCCGCGTCATGCCGCGGTAGCTCTCGTCCTGCGTCGTGACGGGCCCGAGGCCCGCCGTCACGGGATGCCCCTCCCCCGCCGCCGTCGGCGCCGCGGTCATCGTGCCGAACTCGGGATGCCATGCGTCGGGGCGCAGCCACCGCGCCGGCATGCGCGCGGTGAGCGGCGGGATCTCGCCGAGGCTCGAGCTGCCCGCGTGCACGACGAGCAGCGCGCCGCCCGCCGCCGTGAAGGCGGCGGCCGCGGTGCGCCGCCGCTCCGCGCCCTCGGGGTCGGCGGGGGCGGGCTCGGCGTCGGGGCGGCTCGCGTCGCCCAGATTCAGCACGAGCAGGTCGATGCCGTCGAGGTGCTGCAGGCGGGCATCCGCGTCGTCATCGACCTCGATCGTCACGTCGTCGAGGCCGGCGAGCGTCTCGGCGATGAGGGCGGAGGTGCGGGCGAAGGGGTGCCAGGGGTCGCCATGCCGGCCGGAGCCGGAGAGGATGAGGATGCGCGACGCGGCCATGCGGCCACCCTAGGCGCGGGCACTCACGGCGCGCACCGCGCACACCCGCGGCCCGCGCATAGGCATCCCCCCGCGCCGCCATAGCCGCGGGCGGTGGAGTGGGGTCATGAGCGACGACGGCCCGCGGCTCCCCCTCCCCGGTACTGGTGGCGGGGAGGATGAGGAGGCGCCGGCCCGTCCCCCCGGCGGCGCGGCGGGCCGTCGTCGCTCACCCGTCTCGGCCGTCGGCGCCCTCGGCACGGTCGGCGCGCTCGCCGCGGCGGGCCTGCTCGGGGTCGTCGTCGGCGGCAGCTCCGACGCGCCGCTGGGCGCGCGCATCGCCGGCGTCATCGACGGCACCCCGGCCGGGGAGAGCGGCCTGCAGCGCGGCGACGTCATCACCGCCGTCAACGGCGCGCCCGTCGCGAGCGCCGACGACCTGAGCCGCGCGATCGGCGGCCTCGCGCCGGGCGAGTGGATCAGCCTCTCGTTCAGCGGGGCGAGCGGCGCCTACCGCAGCGCGACGCTCGCACTCGACGAGCGCGGCATCGTCTGAGCTCAGACCGACGGAGCCCTATCCGAGTCGTCCCTCCCCCGCGTTGACAGCCCCTGCCACGATGGGTACCGTCGCGAGCGTCGGACGGGAAAACCCTTTCCGCCGCCATCCCACCGAAGGGCAGCATGACCGCGCTCCGCATCACCGAGACCGAGGGCGCGCTCGTCGTGCGCGCCGGCGAGACCGAGATCGCCCGCTACGTTCTGCACCCCGACGCCCCTGCGAGCGAGGCGCCCAAGCCCTACCTCCACCCGCTGCGCACGCTCGGCGGTGCGATCGTCACGGGCCACCGGCCATGGGATCACCGCTGGCACAAGGCCTGCAGATGACGTGGTCGCACGTCTCCGGCCAGAACTTCTGGGGCGGCCCGACCTTCGCCCCGGAGACCGGCTATGCCTGGCAGGACAACCTGGGCCGAATCGAGCACGAGGGCTTCACCGCCGAGCACGACGAGGGGGCGGATGCCCGCTTCCGCGAGCGGCTCGGCTGGGTGACGAGCACGGGCGAGCGCTGGCTCGACGAGCAGCGCGAGCACCGCTTCCACCACGCCGATGCCGCCCGCGGCCTGTGGGCGCTGGATGTCGCGACGACGCTGCGCAACGTGCGCGGCAGCGAGCTGCGCCTCGGCAGTCCCACCACCGCGGGTCGCGAGAACGCCGGCTACACGGGCTGGTTCTGGCGCGCCCCGCGCTCGTGGACGGGCTGCGCCGTGCACAGCGCGGTCGGCCTCGGCACCGAGGCGGGCACGGGCGAGGCGGGCACGGGAGACCCGAGCCGCGGCGTCGACGCCGTCATGGGCACCGAGCAGCCCTGGGTGGCGCTCGTCGGCGAGCACGACGACATCGACGGCGCGGCGACCCTGCTCGCCTTCGCGGGCACCTCCTCCGCGCCCGGGCCGATCCGCTGGTTCGTGCGCTCCGAGCCCTTCCCCGTGCTCGCCCCCTCCCCCGCCTTCGCCGAGGAGATCGTGCTGGCCCCGGAGGAGGAGCTGCACCTGCGGCACCGCTTCGTCGTCGTCGACGAGGGGCTCGATGCGGCGAGCATCCGCGCGCTCGCGGAGGAGTTCGCCCTGTGACCTCCGGGGAGGCGCGGGCGAGCATCCCGAACGGCGCCCCCGACGAGACCGCGCCGGATGCCCGCCCGATCTTCCCCGGCGGCGTCTCGGTCAGCCGCCTCGCCGTGTACGACTGGCCCGCGGAGGACGGCCTGCGCGGCGGCACCCCGCACCTGCACACCGCCTCGGCCGAGGGCTACGTCGTGCTCTCCGGGCGCGGCGCCGTGCAGACGCTCTCGTCGGCGGGCGCGGGGCAGCACGAGCTCGAGCCGGGGCGCGTCGTCTGGTTCGAGCCCGGTACCGTGCACCGCCTCGTGGACGACGACGCCCTCGAGCTGCTCGTCGTGATGGCGAACGCGGGGCTGCCCGAGGCGGGCGACGCCGTCATGACCTTCCCCGCCGCCGTGCTCGCCGATCCCGCGGCCTACGCGGCGGCCGCGTCGCTCGGCACCGCCGATGAGATCCGGGATGCTCCCGAGCACCTGCTCGCCGACCGCGCCCGCGCCCGCCGCGACCTGGCCCTGCGCGGCCACCGCGAGTGGAGCGCCGCGGTCGAGCAGCACGGCCCCGAGGCCCTCGCCGAGCTGCACGCCCTCGCTGCGGCGCTCGTGCGGCCGCGCCTCGTCGAGTGGGAGCGCATCCTTGACGCGTCCGCGGCGCGCGCCGCCTCCGGCACCGCGCAGCAGCTCGCCACCCTCGCCGCGGGCGGCACCGGCGCGCTCGGCGAGGCCCGCGTCGCGCACGCGGACGCCCGCCCGGGCCGCCCCGCGTTCGGCATGTGCGGGCGGCTGACGACCTGGCCGCTCGGGGCAACCGCCGCCTGACCGAGCCGCACCGCCCGCGCACCGCGCGCATCCAGCCCGCACCGGATCCGCGTCGAGCCTGCGCCCAGGTGCGCGGCGCATGCTGAAGTCCTCAGGGCGGTGCTCGCCGCCCGGTATCCCACGGCGAAAGGCTGTCATGCGCTCCGATTCCGGTTTCGACCTCCGCGAGATCGTCGACGAGATGCGCGAGACCTTCGCCTCCCGGCCGCCGCGCAAGCGCGCCCACGGCGACGTGCGCACGGCCGTTCTGCGGGCCCTGCTCGACGAGAGCCGCACCGGCGCCTCCGTCATCGACGCGGTCGCGGCGAACTCGGGCGGCGCCTGGCGCCCCGCCCCCGGCGAGGTCTACCCGTTGCTGCAGCTGCTCACCGACGAGGCGCTCGTCGAGGTGGCGATCGACGGCGACCGCCGGGTCTACAGCCTGACCGCGGCCGGCCGCGTCGCCGCCGAGGCCGATCACCACGCGCACGCCGACCACGAGCACGGCACGGGCCACGACGACCACGGCCACGGCTCGAGCACCCGCGCCCGCTGGGAGGAGCGCGCCGAGCGCGGCTCCGCCCTGCCGCGCGCCGGCGTCAAGCTCGCGCAGGCCGCCTCGCAGGTCGCCCAGAACGGCAGCCGCGAGCAGCGCCAGCGCGCCGTCGAGCTGCTCGACGAGACGCGCCGCCGTCTCTACGCGATCCTCGCCGAGGACTGAGCGCGTGCCGCCCGCCGCCGGCGGCGCTGCCCCGACGACCCCGACGCGGACCGCCGCCAGCGATATGAGCGCCGCACCGACGCACGCCGCCCCGCCGCCCGCGGTCGCGGCCGCGCCGACCCCCGGCCCTGAGTCGACGGGCACCCCTCCGGCTCCGCCGACGACCGAGCAGCAGGACCGCGCGCTCCAGGCGCGATACCGCCGCATCATGCGCTTCGCCACGCGGGCGCTCGTCTCGGCCTGGTGGTTCGAGCTCGTGCTGCCCCGCTTCGGGCTCGGCCGGCTCGCCGCGCGCGGACGCATCCGCCGCCTCCAGCGCCTCGCGCGCAAGTTCCACGACCTCGCCGTCGACCTCGGCGGGCTCATGATCAAGGTCGGGCAGTTCATGTCGTCGCGCCTCGACATCCTGCCGCCCGAGATCACCCGCGAGCTCGAGGGGCTGCAGGACGAGGTGGCTCCCGAACCCCTGCACCTGATCGTCGCGCAGATCGAGCGCGAGCTGGGCATCCCGATGGAGCGCGCCTTCGCCTCGTTCGAGGAGTCGCCCATCGCCGCCGCCTCGCTCGGGCAGGCCCACCGCGCCCGGCTCTCCCCCGGCATCGCCGAGGAGATGGGCTTCGAGGGCGTCGTCGTCAAGGTGCTGCGCCCCGGCATCGAGCGCATCGTCGAGGTCGACCTCATGGCGCTGCGCCGGGTCGGCCGCATCCTCGCTCGGGTCAAGCTCGTGAACCGCCGCACGGACGCGCCCGCGCTCGTCGAGGAGTTCGCCACGACGAGCCTGCACGAGATCGACTACCTGCAGGAGGCCGCGAACGCCGAGCGCTTCGCCGCCGACTTCGCCGGCGACGACCGGGTCGCCACTCCCGCGCTCGTCTGGGAGCGCTCGGCCCGCCGGGTGCTCACGCTCTCGGACGTCACGGCGATCAAGATCACCGACGTCACCGCCCTGCAGGCCGCGGGCATCGACCCGAACCGCGTGGCGCAGGAGCTCGCCCGCGTCACCTTCCAGCAGATCTTCGTCGCCGGCTTCTTCCACGCCGACCCGCACCCGGGCAACATCTTCGTCACCCCCGGGCCGGGCGGCTCCGACGACTGGCGCCTCACCTTCATCGACTTCGGCATGATGGGCGAGATCACCGAGAGCCTCAAGGGCGGCCTGCGCGAGTTCATCCTCGCCGCCGTCGGCCGCGACGGCCGCGGGCTCGTCGCCACGATGCAGCGCCTCGGCGTGCTGCTGCCCTCGGCCGACGTCGAAGAGCTCGAGCGGGTCATGACGGCGCTCTTCGACCGCTTCGGCGGCCTCGGCGTCAATGAGCTGACGCAGATCGACCCGCGCGAGCTGCAGGCCTTCGCCTCGCAGTTCGGCGAGACCATCCGCACGCTGCCGTTCCAGCTGCCCGAGAACTTCCTCCTGCTCATCCGCACCATCTCGCTCATCTCGGGCGTGACGAGCGCGCTCAACCGAGACTTCAACATGTGGGACGCGATCGATCCCTTCGCCCGCACCCTCGTGAGCGCGGGCACCACGGCGAACCTCATCGGGGCCGGGCAGCAGGTGATCGGCTACGCCACGACGCTCGCGCGCCTGCCGCGGCGGCTCGACGACCTCGCCGCCCGCCTCGACCGCGGGCTCGTGTCGACGCGATCGCCCGAGGTCGAGCGCCGCCTGCGATCGGTGGAGCGCAGCCTCGGCCGGGCATCCTCGGCCATCATCTTCTCGGCCCTGCTGCTCGCCGGCTCGCTGCTCTACCCGGCGCAGCCGGTGCTCGCGACCGTGCTGCTCGCGGCCTCGGCGGTGCCGCTGCTGCACGTCGTCATCAGCTCGCGCCTGCCGTAGCGGGTTCGGTCAGCGGGGCCGGCCAGCAGGGCCGACCGCGTCAGCGCTGGGGCGGCTGGCCGTCGCCGGGACGGCCGGCACCGGGGCCGCCCTGCCCGCCGTCGAGGTACTTGCGCGCCGCGCGGTGCGCCTTGTCCACGGTGGGCGCGTGCTTGCCGCCGCCGAACCTGCGCCCGGCGTCGGCGGCCGCATCGGCGGCCTTGCGGGCGGCGCTGCGGCCCTGCTCGGTCTGGAGCGCGCGGCGCGCGGCGGAGAAGATGCCGGAGAGTCTCATACCGGCATCCTGGCCCAGCCGCCTCGGTATCCGGTGACGGGATGCTCGGCGCACGCTCAGCGACGCGGCCCCGCGGTGCCGCGCGGGGCGAGCCGGGCATCCCGAACCGTTCGCCCGCCCCCTGTACTCTTCACCCCGCACGGAGCCGGCGCATGCCGAGCCCCGCAGGAGCACGAGCGGAACGGGCGGACCATGGCGAAGACCACGAAGACGATGCGAGCGGCCGACGCCGCGCTGGACGCCGCGGCCGCCGCCGCGAAGGACGCGAAGCGGCTCGCGAAGACGCTGCCGAAGCGCGACGCGAAGAAGCTGCGCACGCTCGCCGAGGACGCCAAGGAGGCCTCGACCGCCTCGCGCAAATCCGTCGAGCGCTCGCCGAAGAAGGTCGTGAAGAAGGCCGTCGCCGCGATCGCCCGCGTCGAGAAGGCGACCGACAAGGCCGAGGCCCGCCTCGCCGCCGCCGCCACGAAGACCGCCGAGGCCGAGCGGAAGCGCGCCGCCAAGGAGGCGGACAAGGCTGCCGCCGCAAAGAAGAAGGCGGCGGAGAAGAAGGCGTCGAAGAAGACGTCGTCGAAGAAGACCTCGGTCGCGACGCCGGAGAAGAAGGTCGCGGAGAGGAAGCCCGCGGCGGCGACGACGACCGAGCCGGCTCCGGACCCCACCGCCGCCCCGGCTGACCCGGCCGCTCCCGCGGTCGACCTCGCCGTGCTCACCGTCGCGCAGCTGCGCGGGCGCGCCCGCGCCGCCGGCATCACCGGCTACTCGCGCCTCACCAAGGCGCAGCTGCTCGCCCGGCTCTCCTCCTGACCGGCGCGTCCGGCCCGACCTCGAAGGCGATCGTGCAGCAGTTCCTCGACCGCGGGGCGCTGGCCGCCGAGCCCCGCACGCTCCTCGACATCCTGCGCGAGACGAGCGCACGGCACCCGCAGGCCTCCGCGATCGAGGACGCCGCCGGGGCTCTCAGCTACGCCGAGCTGCTCGTGCAGGTCGGCCGCACCGCCGCTCGACTGCGTGAGCAGGGGGTGCGCCGCGGCGACCGCGTCGGCGTGCGGATGCCCTCCGGCGGTCGGGAGCTCTACCTCGCGATCCTCGGCATCATGGCGGTCGGGGCGGCGTACGTGCCGGTCGACGCCGATGATCCGCCCGAGCGGGCGCGGCTCGTGTTCGGCGAGGCCGGAGTCGTCGGGGTCGTGACGGGAGCCGGGGTGCTCGAGCGCGTGGATGGAGCCGCGAGCGAGCATCCCGCCACCGCGACCGGCGCCGATGCCGCGGCGAGCGCCGCCCTCTTCGCCGGCGACGCCCCGCACCCCGCCTCGCGGGCGATCCCGACCGTGCCGCCGCCGACGGTCGACGACGACGCCTGGATCATCTTCACCTCGGGCTCGACGGGCGTACCGAAGGGCGTTGCGGTGACGCATCGCTCGGCGGCCGCGTTCGTCGACGCCGAGGCCCGCCTCTTCCTGCAGGATGCTCCGCTCGGGCCCGGGGACCGCGTGCTCGCCGGCCTCTCCGTCGCCTTCGACGCCTCGTGCGAGGAGATGTGGCTCGCCTGGCGGCACGGCGCCTGCCTCGTGCCCGCCCCGCGCGCCCTCGTGCGCTCGGGTGAGGATCTCGGCCCGTGGCTGGTCGGCCACGGCATCACCGTCGTCTCGACCGTGCCGACGCTCGCCGCGCTGTGGCCGCGCGACGCGATCGAGAACGTGCGCCTGCTGATCTTCGGCGGCGAGGCCTGCCCGCCCGAGCTCGTCGCGCGGCTCGTCGCCGAGGGCCGCGAGGTCTGGAACACCTACGGCCCCACCGAGGCCACGGTCGTCGCCTCGGCCGCGCTGCTCGACGGCGAGGGGCTCGTGCGCATCGGCCTGCCGCTCGACGGCTGGTCGCTCGCGGTCGTCGACCCGACCGGCGAGCGGGTCGCCCTCGGCGAGGTCGGCGAGCTCGTCATCGGCGGGGTCGGCCTCGCCCGCTACCTCGACCCGGCGAAGGACGCCGAGAAGTACGCGCCCATGCCCTCGATCGGCTGGGATCGCGCCTACCGCTCCGGTGACCTCGTGCGGCTCGAGGCCGAGGGCCTCGTATTCCAGGGCCGCGCCGACGACCAGGTGAAGATCGGCGGCCGCCGCATCGAGCTCGGCGAGGTCGAGGCGGCTCTCGACGCGCTGAGCGCGATCTCCGCCTCCGCCGTCGTCGTGCAGCGCTCGGAGGGCGGCATCCCGCTGCTCGTCGCCTACGTCGTGCCCGCCGAGGGCTTCGACCGGCAGACCGCGCGGGCCGAGCTCGCGCTCGCGCTGCCCGCGCCGCTCATCCCGCTGCTCGCGATCGTCGACGACCTGCCCGTCCGCACCTCGGGCAAGGTCGACAAGGCCGCGCTGCCGTGGCCGCTCACCGGCACCGATGAGGGCGACTCGACGCTCTCGGGCACCGCCGCGTGGCTCGCCGAGCAGTGGGTCGCCGTGCTGGGCATCCGCCCCGCCGACGACGACGCCGACTTCTTCGAGCTCGGCGGCGGCTCGCTCGCGGCCGCGCAGCTCGTCTCGCGCATCCGCACGCGCGCGCCCGAGTTCACGATGGCCGACGTCTACGACCTGCCGCGCCTGCGCCAGATGGCCGACGCCGTCGAGGCGGAGTCGTCAGAGCTCGACGCCGTTCCGAACGGCTTCAGCGTCGCCCGCCCCACCCCGCGCATCATGCAGTGGGTGCAGACCCTCGCGGGCGTGCCGCTGTTCGTCTTCGCCGGGCTGCGCTGGCTGCTGTGGCTGCTCACGGCGAGCGCGATCCTGCGCCTCATGCCCGGCTTCGAGTTCCTGCCCGCCGCCCCGCTGCCGGTCATCATCATCGGGTTCCTGCTGTTCATCACGCCCGCGGGCCGCATGTTCGTCTCCGCCGCCATCGCGCGCCTGCTGCTGCGCGGCGTGCAGCCCGGCGACTACCCGCGCGGCGGCGGCGTGCACCTGCGGCTGTGGCTCGCCGAGCAGGTCGCCCACCAGATCGACCCGGTCGGGCTCGCCGGGGCGCCCTGGGTCTCGTACTACGCCCGCGCCCTCGGCGCGACGATCGGCACGAACGTCGACCTGCACTCGCTGCCGCCCGTGACCGGCATGCTCACGATCGCCGACGGCGCCGCGATCGAGCCCGAGGTCGACCTCTCGGGCTACTGGATCGACGGCGACACCGTGCGCATCGGCGGCATCCGCATCGGGGCCGGCGCCACGATCGGCTCGCGCAGCACGCTCGCCCCCGGCACGCGCATCGGGCGCGAGGCCGAGATCGCCCCGGGTTCCGCGGTCTTCGGCCGGGTACGCGCGGGGCAGCGCTGGGCGGGGTCGCCGGCGGTGCGCGTCGGCGGAGCATCCCGCCCCCTCGCCCCCGAGCGCCCGCCTGCGCCGCGCCGCTGGCTGTGGGCCTACGGCGCCTCGTCGAGCCTGCTCGGGCTGCTGCCCTTCGTCGCGATGACGGCCGGTGCGGGCATCATCGCGACCGGGATGCGCGGCGCCGAGTCCCTCGCCGCGGCCGTCCCGGCGGCGCTGCTCTGGCTCGTGCCGGCGACCCTCGTGACAGGCCTCGTCTTCGCGCTCACCGTGCTGGTGCTCGTGCGGCTGCTGTCGATCGGGCTCGTCGAGGGCGTGCATCCCGTGCGCGGGCGCGTCGCCTGGCAGGCGTGGACGACCGAGCGGCTGCTCGACTCGGCGCGCACGCTGCTGTTTCCGCTGTACTCGAGCCTGCTGACGCCGCTGTGGCTGCGCGCGCTCGGCGCCGAGGTCGGCCGCGACGTCGAGGCGTCGACCGTGCTGCTCATCCCCTCGCTCACGACGATCGACGACGGCGCCTTCCTCGCCGACGACACGATGGTCGCCACCTACGAGCTCTCAGGCGGGTGGATGCGCCTGGGCCGCGCGCGCATCGGCAAGCGGGCGTTCCTCGGCAACTCGGGCATGGCGGGCGCCGGCCACCGCGTGCCGAAGGACGGGCTCGTCGCCGTGCTCTCGGTCGCGCCCGAGAAGTCGAAGCCCGGCTCGTCGTGGCTCGGCTCGCCCGCCGTGCGCCTGCGGCGCGTCGTGAACGACGCCGACCTCGAGCGCACCTACCGCCCCCGCCGCTCGCTGCGACTCGCCCGCGCGCTGTGGGAGCTCGGCCGCATCGTGCCCGTCGTCGTCACCTGCGCGATCGGGCTCGGCGTGCTGCTCGTGCTGGCCCGCATCGTGCTCGACGCCGGCCTGCTCGTCGCCGTGCTCGCCTCGGGCGTCGTGCTGCTCGTCGCCAGCGTGCTCGCCGCGGCCGCGACGACGCTCGCGAAGTGGACGATCGTCGGCCCCATCCGCCCCGGCGAGCACCCGCTCTGGTCGAGCTTCGTCTGGCGCACCGAGGTCGCCGACACCTTCACCGAGATGGTCGCCGCGCCCTGGTTCGCCAACGCCGCCTCGGGCACGCCCGCCCTCGCCGTCTGGCTGCGCTCGCTCGGCGCGACGATCGGCCGCGGCGTCTGGACGGACAGCTACTGGCTGCCCGAGCCCGACCTCGTCACCCTCGGCGACGGCGCCACCGTCAACCGCGGATGTGTGGTTCAGACGCATCTGTTCCATGATCGGGTGATGAGCATCGACACGGTGACCCTCGAGGCGGGCGCGACCCTCGGCCCGCACAGCGTCATCCTGCCCGCGGCCAGCATCGGCGCGAACGCGACCGTCGGCCCCGCCTCCCTCGTCATGCGCGGCGAGACCGTGCCCGTCGGCAGCCGCTGGAGCGGCAACCCCATCGGCCCGTGGCGCGCCGTCACCGTGCGCGCCTACCAGGCCTCGAACGGATGAGCGGCGACCGCTACACCCCGCAGAGCGGCGACGCCTCGATCGGCGTCGACCACTACGACCTCGCCCTCGACTACAAGGCCTCGACCAACCGGCTGAGCGGCACCGCCGTGATCCGCGTGCACGCGGCGGCCGCGATCTCGACCGTCTCGCTCGACCTCGTCGGGCTGCGGGCATCGAAGGTGCTGGTGGATGGTCGGCGCGCGCCCGCGTTCCACCAGAGCGACCGCAAGCTACGCATCACCCTGCCGGCACCGCTCGAGGCGGGCGACGGCGTCGAGCTCACCGTCGTCTACGGCGGAGCACCCCGGCCCCGCCGTTCCCGCTGGGGCACGATCGGGTGGGAGGAGCTGGAGGACGGCGCGCTCGTCGCCTCGCAGCCCACCGGCTCGCCGACCTGGTTCCCCTGCAACGACGTGCCCTCCGACAAGGCCACCTACGGGCTCACGATCAGCACGGATGCGGCGTACACCGTCGTGGCGAGCGGCGTGCGCGTCGAGAAGGGCGGGCGCGGCAGCACGGCGACGTGGAAGTTCGAGCAGAGCATCCCGACCCCCACGTACCTGATGACCGTCGTGCTCGGCCGCTTCGTCGAGGAGACGGTGCCGCTCGACGACCGCACCGGGCGCCTGTTCTATCCGCGGCCCCTGGCCGACCGCGTGCACGCCGACTTCGCCGACCTGGGCGCGATGATGGCGCTCTTCCAGGAGCGGTTCGGGCCCTACCCGCTGCCGGAGTACACGATCGTCGTCACCGCCGACGACCTCGAGATCCCGCTCGAGTCGCAGGGCATCGGCGTCTTCGGCGCGAGTCACATCGACGGCGTCGGCGGGCTCGAGCGGCTCATCGCCCACGAGCTCGCGCACCAGTGGTTCGGCAACAGCGTCGGCGTCGCCGCCTGGAGCGACATCTGGCTCAACGAGGGCTTCGCCTGCTACGCCGAGTGGATCTGGTCGGAGCACTCGGGCGCCGACACCGCCCACGAGCGCGCGATGCACCACCACGCGCGCCTCGACGCCCTGCCGCAGGACCTGCTGCTGCGCGACCCGGGCCCCGACCTCATGTTCGACGACCGCGTCTACAAGCGCGGCGCGCTCGCGCTGCACGCGCTGCGACTGACGGCCGGGGACGAGGCCTTCTTCGCGGTGCTGCGGGCGTGGTGCGCGCAGCACGCCTCGGGCACGGCGACGACGGACGAGTTCGTCGCGCTGGCCGAGCAGCTGTCGCCCGTGCCGGTGTCGGAGCTGCTGCACGACTGGCTCGACGAGCTGCCACTGCCGGCGCTGCCGAGGGCCGGGCGCGCGGGGCGTGCGGTCGCTCGCGCGGTCAGGACGGCGGCGTCGGCGGTATCGCCGCGACGCTGAGCACGAAGCCCTCGGGGCCGGGCAGGACGGCGGCCTCGATCGGGCCTGCTCGGCCGGGTGCACCGACCTCGTACTCGGCGGCGCCGTCTCGGGATGCCGCTGCCGGCGCCTCTCGGATGATGCAGTCGGCGAGCTCGACCCGCAGCCCCCGGCCATCGGCCTTGAGCGCAGCCTCGAGCAGCGTCCACGCCTCCAGGCTCGGAGCAGCTCCGGGCGCGAACAGCGCCCCCAGTTCCCCGAGCGGCGCATGCCGGCCCGCGGCCGTCACGCGCTCGAGGTCCACCCCGACCGCGGCGGTCTCCGTCTGCAGGGCGACCGCGACCGCTACCGCGCCCCCGGCGTAGGCGATGCTCACGACGACCGGCGCGCCCGGGATGCTCGGGGAGCCGTGGTCCTCGGCACCGCAAATCGAGCAGCGGCGGGAAACGGTCACGGTCGCCACGCCCTCGAGCGCGAGCTCGGCGACGAGGGCCGTGAGCAGCTCGCGGGCGAGCACCCGCCGCGCCTCACGCAGTGTCGGTCGGTCCGATGCGTCTCCGGGCACGGACGCCCAGGCAACGCGCACTGGGCCCCACGACGCGCGCCCCGGCTCCATCGCTTCAGGATAGGGAGGCCATGCGTCGGTCGAGCGCGGTCGTGCCCGCTAGCTGTACCCTCACCGGGACACCCCGATTCGGGCGGAGCGGTCCTCGAGACCGGGCTGGATGCTCGTCTCGGCGATTCTCGTAAGACCCGCCCGCAAATCTGCCCGGTGAGGGGGTGGCAAACGCTACAGTCGCGGCATGCTGATCGGGTACGCACGCGTCTCCACCATCGAGCAAGATCTGACCGTCCAGCGGGATGCGCTGATGGCGCTCGGGGTCGAGGAACGGAACATCCACGTCGACCACGGACTGACCGGCACGAACCGTGCTCGGCCGGGCCTGCGGGAGGCCCTCGCCGCGTGTCGCGAAGGCGACACTCTCGTGGTGTCGAAGCTCGACCGGCTCGCTCGCTCCCTGCCGGACGCCCGCGACATCGCCGACGAGCTCGCTGCGAAGGGCGTGCGTCTGAGCCTCGGCGGAAGCCTCTACGACCCGACAGACCCCGTTGGTAGGTTGTTGTTCAACGTGCTCGGCATGGTCGCTGAGTTCGAAGCTGACCTCATCCGAGCCCGCACGCGCGAGGGGATGGCCGTCGCTCGCGCGAAAGGCCGGCTTCGTGGGAAACAGCCCAAGCTCTCGCCGACGCAAGAAGCGCACCTGGTCAGCTTGCACCATGCGGGCGCACACACCTCGGGTGAGCTCGCGGAGTTGTTCGGCGTCGCGCGGTCAACGGTTTACCGCGCGCTCGAGCGAGCCGCCCAGCGCGATCTGATCAACGCCAAATAGGCACGAGTGCGCCCCGCCTTTCGTTCACTACTCGATTTCATCGTCGCGATCGCGCCCGTCACCACCGGCAACGTCCGCGCCACCCGCAGGGCCTTCGCCCCTACCTGCTTGACGGCGCACCGCTCGCAATCATCCAGCTCATCGCTGCCTCCAAGTGACGTCCATAGAGGCCAGCGCCGATAATCACCTCGAGCGGCACATGCCTCCACCCACGCCATCAGCATCAACGGCTCAGCGCCCGCCACCTTCACTCGCTATGGGGCTTGCCGGCAAATATGCCCGCGGTCAGATGACGTCCTTGAAAGCGTTCTTCGGGAACAAGTCGAAGTTCGACTGCCAGGCACCCTTGTCGTCGACGTGCCACGCCTCGTTCTCTATAGCCCAAATGAACCAGCGGAGCTTCTCGGCGACGGTCACGATGGGGTAGTTCAGCACCGACTGCGTGACGTCGTCCACGAGCACAGGAGAGTCGGGGATACGGGTGTTGCTGGTTTCGATGACGGCACTCACCGAGGAGGCCGCGAAGGTCACCCAGCGACTGAACACGTAGCGATCTGCGTCGCCGCTGTTCCGGTTGAGGAGTGAACTGTTGGCGTGATCGATGGAGCGATCGAGGTCCATGAAGTCCCAGGCCGCGCCGATCCGACGGGGCGTTTCGGGCGACGGTCGAGGGCCGATTCCGTTATGCCAAGACCAAATCGCTTTGACGTCCTCGCTGAGGGTGAATCCATGGCGTTGTTCGACATCGTCAATCTGCCCCAGTGAGAGCCCTGGTCGCAAGTACTCGACAGCGATGGAGCCCCGTTCGCGGGCGAGCTGCTCATATTGTTCAAGCAGGCCGCTGACTTCGTCGAAGGCCACGGCTTAGTTGCCATTGCAGATCGCGAGCGTCGGCAACGGCGACGCGGCGGGAGGCAGCGGGATCGCCAGGAATTGCCGCTCGCCGACGGGCTTCGCGGTCAACTTGCATGCGGCGAGGAAGGAGCTGTAAAGCGTCCCCTGGAACGAGTTTTGACCGCTATCGATGACTTTCAGGCTCGGCGCGGGTACGGCGAGCTGCCCGCCCTGCTCGCTCGAGTAGAAGGGGTACTCATCGCAACTGGTTCCTTCGGCCGGGTCCGCGGACGCACAGCGCGGATCCCCGGTGTACCAGCTCCTCGGAGAAGGATTTTCCGTGCTCGGGCGATAGTCCAGCTTCACCCACGAAGGCGTCTGCTGTAGCGCTTCGAGGTCGTGGTTGGTCGCTTGGGGAACGTCGGATTGACCCGAGGCGAAGATCGGCAACGTGCGGCACGTCTTGTATGGGTCGCCGAAAGTGCCGGCGAATGCAACGAGCGCGTAGCACTGCTTGAGAGCTGTTTTCGCGGCTTCGTCGCCGAGACCGTTCTGGGTGCCGAACTGCGGTGCCGACTTGGGCAGGCGCCACAGAGGCGGAAGCGTTTCCGGCACTGGCGGCGAGGAGCGCGGACCACGGTCCGTGCCGTCGACCCAGTCTGGGACGGTTGCAGGAGACGTGCCGTCACCGACGAAGTACGCAGCGAGCATCGCCAGCTGCTCGGCGCCGCCGGCAGTGCGGATTGCGAGGAGGACCGACCGGACGGTAGCGCCGGGCGCGGCGGCAGCGGCCTGACATGCGAGGGTTTGGTCGCTCACGCTCGAGCGAGCGTTACGCGTGCCCGGTTGGAAAAGCGTTGCCTCGCAGATTTTGTTGAGCGCCACTCCAGCCATCAGCGCCGCGAGCGCCTCCACGTCGAGGCTGGAGTTGAGGTCGTTCACAATGAAGCCAGCCGTGGGAGGCGCGTAGCCGGGCTGCGGAGAGGCTGCGCCCACCGAGCCGGCATTACGTCCGTTGAAAGTGCCGCTGCTGGAAAACGAGTAGAGCGTTCCGTTTCGGATGTCCTGTGCAGTGGCGCGGTATTGCTTCCCGGTGCCTTCGATCCAGATTTCGTAGGCGACGTTGGCGGCGGGAGACCATCCTTGCTTTCGCAGCTCCGCCTGCGTCACCCCCTCGTAGGAGGCTCTTGGGGAGTAGAGGTTGTAGAACGTCATGGCGTTCACCATGTTCCGCAAGCTCGACAGCGCGACGGGGTCGTAGATCGAAGCGGCCTTCGCGGGGCTGACTGGGCTCAGTAGGGTGATCGCCATCAAGGCTGTGATGAGTAGTGCGCCGAACCGCTTCACGTGATCCCCAGTCTTTGAGTGATGAATGATCAAAGACTGCACGGGCGGAGAACGTTCTGCCTACCCCACTTCGGGGGGGCTTGCGCTCGCTGCTTAGTGGTGCGGATCGGGTTGTCGTGGAAAATCTCCTCGAGAGAGTGCCCCCAGGGTGACAGCGCCGAGGGAGCTGGACTGATCCGTCACCAGCGGTTGGACCGGATGCGGGCGGCGTAGTCATTGACCGTTTCGAGAGCGGCGATCGCCCGTGTCTCGTCTCCTCCGAAAAGCCCGCCGAGCAATGGTGTCCATCCCGCTCCGTGAGCGCGCGCTTCGTTCAGCATCGGTCAAGTCCCAGGTAGTGGATGCTCCTATTGCTGTCAAGCGGCGCGCGGTGGGCGGAGCCGAGCCAGCGCGAGGGTGGCGCGTTGCTCGAGTTCGGGGTCGGCGCGGGTGCCGATTTCAAGTCGGCGGAGCCGCTGATAGGGGACTCCGAGAGAGGCGGCGAGCACGCTGATCGGAACGCCGATCTCCTGTCGTCTGGCTCGTAGTTCGCGTCCGACCGGATTGTCGGTGGCGGGGCTGAGCAGGATTGCGTAGATCTCGTTCGCGATGTGGCGTTTCAGGCAGCGCATGATGTCACGGTCGGTGAGCTGCTCGGCGCGGCGCCGTTCGAAATAGGCCATGGTGCGCGGCTCCCGGTGTCGCATACGCAGCAGCACGATCCGGTGCAGGGCGGCGTTCGCGTGCCGGTTCCCGCCGCGAGAGAGTCGGTGCCGGGTGCGCTGCCCGGACGAGGCGGGGATCGGGGCGACGCCGGCCAGAGCGGCGAAGCTGGCCCGGGTGGCGAGGCGTTCGGGGTTGTCGCCAGCGGCGACCAGCAACGTCGCGGCAGTGACCGGACCGACCCCGCTGAGCGACAGCAGAGCGGGGTTCACCTGCCGAATCAGGGCGTCCAGTTGTTGCTCGATGAGGTCGATCTCCGCCTGCATGGTGAGGTAGCGGACGGCCAGCCTCCGCAACGTCTGACGGGCAACGACTTCCGGATCAGCCGACGCGCTCGTGCCGGGGCGGGTCTTTGCGAGCGCGCGGATCAGTCGTTGCCCGCTGAGGGCGCGGAACGCCTGCCGGACCAGCTCGGGTGCGGTGATCAGCAGTGCGTGGATCTGGTTCATCGCCTGCGCCCGAGCCTTTGCCGCGGAGCGGCGCTCCCCGAGAAGGATCCGCATGGACTCGACAGCACCATCACCGGTCTTCGGAATCGCAGTGTTCGTGTCTGCCAGAACCGTCACTGCGGCCTGGTGCGCGTCCAACGGGTCGGACTTGCCCCGGAGCCTCCGAGCTCGCCGATCCTGCCTGGCGACTTCGACGACGCTCACTCCGGCCGCGGTCAGTGCCCGCGTGAGGCCAGCACCGTATGAGCCGGTGCCTTCCACGCCGACTCGATCGACTTCGCCGTGTTCACGGAGGAACGCGATGATCTGCGCGTAGCCGCGGCCGTCGGCGCGGAACTCACGATCCGCGACGGGCCTTCCGACGTGATCGAGGATCGCGACGTGATGCGTGTTCTTGTGCGTGTCGACTCCCGCGACCAGCCCGCCCGCCGAT
Source organism: Microcella flavibacter (assembly GCF_012530535.1). NCBI lineage: Bacteria > Bacillati > Actinomycetota > Actinomycetes > Micrococcales > Microbacteriaceae > Microcella > Microcella flavibacter. The sequence continues at coordinate 556,217 of NZ_CP051299.1, read as the reverse complement.
GAGAACAGGTTGGCCGGAGAAGGAGCGACTGTCATGCTCGTCATAGACGGGATTCCCTTCCAACGGTGATGAACGTCACCGCGGGTCGGGTAGGGGCAGACGGCACAAAGGCGAGACGACTTCCCGGTCAGGCTCCTATCAAGTCATGTTCCTGCCCGGCCCGCAGCGACCCCGGCGTCGACGGACAGATCCACAAAAAGACAGCCGCGAACGGCGTCCGTGTAATTTCGGGTCACGCCGGCGCCGGAGCCGAATCCATCATCTCTGTGTAGCGCGGTCCTTCGAAGTGATGGGTTAAGCGCTGAGTTCGAGGACGGTGTCGGTAGTCACCTCGTTTCCGGTGTCGGGCACGAGGCTCAGACGGGACTTGGCGAGGATGTCGAGGCCGAGGTAGCGGCGTCCTTCGGCCCATTCGTCGGTCTGCTCGGCCAGGACCGCGCCGACGAGGCGGACGATCGCGTCGCGATTGGGGAAGATGCCGACACTGTCGGTGCGGCGGCGGATCTCTCGGTTCAGGCGCTCGTTGGGGTTGTTGGACCAGATCTGCTGCCAGAGCCCCTCGGGGAACTGCGTGAACGCGAGGATGTCCGCTCTCGCGGCGTCGAGGTGCTCGTGCGCGTCGGGCAGCTTGCCGTCGACGTAGTCCAGGAGTCGGTCGAACTGGGCGTGGACGGAGGCTGCGTCGGGCTGGTCGTAGACGGAGTGCAGCATCGCCTTCACCGCCGGCCACATGCTCTTCGGGCACACGGACATCAGGTTCGCGGCGTAGTGCGTCCTGCATCGTTGCCAGCTCGCGCCGGGCAGGTTCGCGGCGATCGCCTCCACGAGGCCTTGGTGGGCGTCGGAGGTGACCAGACGAACCCCGCCCAGGCCGCGTGCGACGAGATCGGCGAAGAACGAGTTCCAGGCCGCCCCTGTTTCGGAGGTGGCGACCCGCAGGCCGAGGACTTCGCGGCGTCCGTCGGCGTTGACGCCGGTCGCGATCAGCACCACGGCGTTGATCACCCTGCCGCCTTCACGCACTTTCATGGTCAGCGCGTCAGCGGCAACGAAGGTGAACGGTCCGGCATCACCAAGAGGGCGGTGGCGGAACTGCTCGACGTGCTCGTCGAGATCGGCGGCCATGCGCGAGACCTGCGACTTGGACAGCGAGTGGATGCCGAGGGTCTTCACCAGCTTGTCCATCCGCCGCGTGCTGACGCCTGCGAGGTAGCAGTCGGCGATCACGGTGATCAAGGCCGCCTCGGAGCGCTTGCGACGCTCCATGAGCCACTCCGGGAAATACGTGCCCGATCGCAGTTTCGGGATCGCGACATCGATCGTGCCAGCCCTGGTGTCGAGATCGCGGTGGCGGTAGCCGTTGCGGTGGGTGAGGCGGTCAGGGGACGGCTGTCCCCATTCGGCGCCGACCACGGCGTCGGCGTCGGCGGACAGGAGGGCGTTGATCATCGTTTGCAGCAGGTGTCGCATCAAATCCGGGGAAGCGTCGGCAAGGGCTTCACCGAGCACCGTTGCAGGGTCGACAATGTGGGGAGCGGTCATCGTGTTGATGCCTTTCGAGTTGGGGTAAGAGACTTCTCGAAGGATCACACGGTGACCGCGTTCACGTCAGCAACGACGTGCGCGACCACCGTGGGTTACACAGAGATGATGGATTCGGCTCCGGCGCCGGCGTGACCCGAAATTACACGGACGCCGTTCGCGGCTGTCTTTTTGTGGATCTGTCCGTCGACGCCGGGGTCGCTGCGGGCCGGGCAGGAACATGACTTGATAGGAGCCTGACCGGGAAGTCGTCTCGCCTTTGTGCCGTCTGCCCCTACCCGACCCGCGGTGACGTTCATCACCGTTGGAAGGGAATCCCGTCTATGACGAGCATGACAGTCGCTCCTTCTCCGGCCAACCTGTTCTCATCGGCGGGCGGGCTGGTCGCGGGAGTCGACACGCACAAGAACACGCATCACGTCGCGATCCTCGATCACGTCGGAAGGCCCGTCGCGGATCGTGAGTTCCGCGCCGACGGCCGCGGCTACGCGCAGATCATCGCGTTCCTCCGTGAACACGGCGAAGTCGATCGAGTCGGCGTGGAAGGCACCGGCTCATACGGTGCTGGCCTCACGCGGGCACTGACCGCGGCCGGAGTGAGCGTCGTCGAAGTCGCCAGGCAGGATCGGCGAGCTCGGAGGCTCCGGGGCAAGTCCGACCCGTTGGACGCGCACCAGGCCGCAGTGACGGTTCTGGCAGACACGAACACTGCGATTCCGAAGACCGGTGATGGTGCTGTCGAGTCCATGCGGATCCTTCTCGGGGAGCGCCGCTCCGCGGCAAAGGCTCGGGCGCAGGCGATGAACCAGATCCACGCACTGCTGATCACCGCACCCGAGCTGGTCCGGCAGGCGTTCCGCGCCCTCAGCGGGCAACGACTGATCCGCGCGCTCGCAAAGACCCGCCCCGGCACGAGCGCGTCGGCTGATCCGGAAGTCGTTGCCCGTCAGACGTTGCGGAGGCTGGCCGTCCGCTACCTCACCATGCAGGCGGAGATCGACCTCATCGAGCAACAACTGGACGCCCTGATTCGGCAGGTGAACCCCGCTCTGCTGTCGCTCAGCGGGGTCGGTCCGGTCACTGCCGCGACGTTGCTGGTCGCCGCTGGCGACAACCCCGAACGCCTCGCCACCCGGGCCAGCTTCGCCGCTCTGGCCGGCGTCGCCCCGATCCCCGCCTCGTCCGGGCAGCGCACCCGGCACCGACTCTCTCGCGGCGGGAACCGGCACGCGAACGCCGCCCTGCACCGGATCGTGCTGCTGCGTATGCGACACCGGGAGCCGCGCACCATGGCCTATTTCGAACGGCGCCGCGCCGAGCAGCTCACCGACCGTGACATCATGCGCTGCCTGAAACGCCACATCGCGAACGAGATCTACGCAATCCTGCTCAGCCCCGCCACCGACAATCCGGTCGGACGCGAACTACGAGCCAGACGACAGGAGATCGGCGTTCCGATCAGCGTGCTCGCCGCCTCTCTCGGAGTCCCCTATCAGCGGCTCCGCCGACTTGAAATCGGCACCCGCGCCGACCCCGAACTCGAGCAACGCGCCACCCTCGCGCTGGCTCGGCTCCGCCCACCGCGCGCCGCTTGACAGCAATAGGAGCATCCACTATGCGGGGCTCCGCTTGACCGCGTTCGCGCGGACGCCGTGCTCGCGCCAGCGGCGGTCGGCCTCGACCGCGAAGAGCGCATTCGCGGTCTTCGACTGGCCGTAAGCGACACCCGCGTCATACGGTCGGCGCTCGAAGTGCGGATCGTCGAAGAGCACCGGCGAGGCGCCGTGTCCGCTCGAGCTGAGGCTGACGATGCGCGCCTCGCCCCGTTCGACCGCGGCCGCGGCGAGCGCCGCCCACAGGCCGAGGGCGAGCCGGAAGTGCCCGAGGTGGTTGATGGCGAACTGGGATTCCCAGCCCTCGGGGGTGCGGGCGAGGGGCGGAGCCATGACGCCGGCGTTGAGCAAGAGGGCGTCGAGCGGGCCCTCCGACTCGGCGACGAGGCGTGCGATCGAGCCGGAGTCGGCGAGATCGAGCAGCAACACGGCGACGGCCGAGCCGGTCGCGCGCTCGATCGAGGCCACGGCGAGCATCCCGTCGTCGTGCGATCGGCTCGTGATCGTCACGCGCGCGCCCGCCGCGGCGAGCGCCTGCGCGGTCGCCAGGCCGATTCCCGACGAGCCGCCGGTCACGAGCATCGAACGCCCGGTGAGGTCGACGCCGGTGAGCACCTCGGCGGCCGTCGTGCGCTCGCCGAACGGGGTGACGACGCGATCGGGACGCACGTTCATGCCGCGCGGGTCGAGCTGATGCCGCCGTCGACGTCGAGCACGACGCCGTGCACCATCGCCGCATCGTCGGAGGCGAGGAAGACCACGGCGTTCGCGATGTCGACCGGGCGCACCGGGCGGCCCGCGGGGGTTCCGGCGGTCATGGCGTCGAGCACCTCGCCGGCCGAGGCGTTGCCGGGCGTGCGCGTGACGCCGGGCGCGACGGCGTTGACGCGCACGCCGCGCGGCCCGAACTCGGCCGCCCACGAGCGGGTGAGCTGCTCGTCGGCCGCCTTCGTCGCCGAGTAAAGGGCGGCGAAGGGGTTGCCGACCCGCGCCATCCACGAGCCGATCATGATGATCGCGCCTGAGCCGCGCTCGGCCATGGCCGGGGCGAGGGCGGCGACGAGCACGTGCGGGGCGCGCACGTTGACGGCGAGCATGGCGTCGAGGTCGTCGTCGGCGAGCTCGGGCGTCGTCGGGGCGGGGTAGATGCCGGCGTTGTTGACGAGGATGTCGATGCGGCCGCCGAGCGCCGCGTACGCCGATGCGGCGACGGCGCGCAGTTCGGTCGGGCTCGCCGCGAGGTCGATCGGGACGAAGTGGGCGCGGCCGCCCTCGGCGATGATGCCCTCGACGACGAGCGAGCCGCGCTGAGCATCCCGCCCGGCGACACCGACGATGGCGCCTTCCGCGGCGAGCGCACGGGCGATGGATGCGCCGATGCCGCTCGTGGCCCCGGTGACGAGGGCGGTGCGGTCGGCGAGGCGGAGGGGACGGTCGGCGGTCGTGGAGGTCATGGGTCGAGACTCGTCGGCGACCGGCCGCCGCACCAGGCCTCGGTCAACCAGGGCACGGCAGGGCCAGGCGCGCACCACGGAGCCCGCCTAGGGTGAGCCCATGCCCGCCCCCGACGCCGCCGCCTCCGACGCCGCCGCCCTCGGCGCGTTTCTGCGCTCGCGCCGCGACGGCATCACGCCCGCGCAGGCCGGCATCACGGCGTTCCCCGGTCCGCGGCGCGTGCCGGGCCTGCGCAAGGAGGAGCTCGCGATGCTCGCGGGCGTCAGCGCCGACTACTACAGCCGCATCGAGCAGGGCCGGCAGACCGCCGTCTCGAACGAGGTGCTGGATGCTCTCGCCCGCGCCCTTCGTCTCGACGAGGTCGAGCGCGCCCACCTGCGCGACCTCGCCGCCCCGCCCTCGCGCGCCGGCGGCGGCCGCATCGCGCCGCAGCAGGCCGACGCGAGCCTGCTGCGCCTCATGACGACGTTGGATGCCGTGCCGGTGATGCTGCTCGGCGAGCGTCTCGAGGTGCTCGCCCGCAACGCGCTGCTCGAGGCCGTCCTCGGCCCCCTCCCCCTGGGCTCCTCGCTCGCCCGCTGGGTGCTGCTCGACCCCGCTGCACGCGAGCGCCTCGTCGAGTGGGAGCGCTTCGCCGAGTACACCGTGGCCGCCCTGCGCCGCGACATCGCCCGGCACCCGCGGGATGCGCGACTGCGGGCGCTCGTGCGGCAGCTGCGCGAATCCGACGCGCAGGTCGACGCCTGGTGGAACGACCACGGCGTGCGTGAGTACGCCTCCGCGCAGAAGATCATCCGGCACCCCATCGCCGGCGAGCTGCGCTTCGGCCTGGAGATGGTCTCGCCGCCGCTCGACCCCGATCAGCGCCTCATCGTCTACACGGTCGAACCGGGGTCGGCGACGGAGGCGCTGCTGCCGACGATCCGGGCCTGGGGCGCGGAGGCGGCGGACTCGGCGCCGGCCCATGACTCAGCTCAGCCGGCGAGCCGGGCGCAGTCGATGCAGAGCGCGGCGGCGGGAGCGCGGCGCGGCGCCCCCGAGTGCTGCTCAGACGACCCCGAACGCGAGCATGGCGTCGGCGACACGGGTGAATCCGGCGATGTTGGCGCCCGCAACGTAGCTGCCTGGTGAGCCGTACGTCTCCGCCGTGGTGAGGCAACGCTCGTGCACGCCGCGCATGATGCCCGCGAGCCGCGCTTCGGTGTAGTCGAAGGGCCACGCGTCGCGCGAGGCGTTCTGCTGCATCTCGAGCGCGCTCGTGGCGACGCCTCCCGCATTGGCCGCCTTGCCCGGGGCGAACCGCAGGCCGTGCTCGGCGAACAGGCGGATCGCGCCCGGCGTGCACGGCATGTTCGCCCCCTCGGCGACCACGGTGCATCCGTTGCGGATCAGCGCACCCGCCGACGCCTCGTCCAGCTCGTTCTGCGTCGCGCAGGGCAGGGCCACGTCGCAGGCCACGTCCCAGATCGAGCCGTCAGCGATGTAGCGCGATCCGGGCCTGGCCTCCGGGTACTCGCTGATCCGACCGCGTCGGCCGTTCTTGATCTCCTTCACCAGGTCGAGGTCGATGCCCTGATCGTCGACCACGTACCCGCCCGAGTCCGAGCAGGCGACCACGGTGCCGCCCAGCTGGGTGATCTTCTCGATCGCGTGGATGGCGACGTTGCCCGATCCCGACACGACCACGCGCATCCCGTCGAGCGATCCGCCCTGGGCGGCGAGCATCTCCTGGACGAAGAAGACGAGCCCGTACCCGGTCGCCTCCGTCCTGACCTGCGAGCCGCCCCAGCTGAGGCCCTTGCCGGTGAGCGTTCCCGACTCGTAGCGGTTCGTGATCCGCTTGTACTGCCCGAAGAGGTAGCCCAGCTCGCGCCCGCCGACACCGATGTCCCCGGCGGGGACGTCCGTGTACTCGCCCATATGGCGGTACAGCTCCGTCATGAGCGACTGGCAGAAGCGCATCACCTCAGCGTCGGAACGACCCTTCGGATCGAAGTCCGACCCGCCCTTCGCGCCGCCGATCGGCAGCCCGGTGAGGGCGTTCTTGAAGATCTGCTCGAACCCGAGGAACTTGACGATGCCGAGGTTGACGCTCGGGTGGAACCGGAGGCCGCCCTTGTAGGGGCCGAGCGCCGAATTGAACTCGACCCGGAACCCGCGGTTGACCTGCACGCGCCCGCGGTCATCCACCCAGGGGATGCGGAAGATGATCTGGCGCTCGGGCTCGCAGAGCATCCGCAGCACCTCCGCGTCGGCGTACTCGGGATGCATGGCCACGACCGGACCGAGGCTCTCCAGTACTTCGCGCGCAGCCTGGTGGAATTCGCGCTCTCCGGGATTCCGCGCGAGCAGCTCGTCGAAGAGCGGCGACAGGGAATCGTGCAGTTCTGGCATGACGGAAAGGACCTTCTCGACGGTGGGGAGAGGAGAGCCCAGAGTGGTTCTCCTCCGCCGACGCTAGCGCGTCGGGGCCCCGGAGCGGCGCACGGGCTCCGGCCCCGTGCGGGAGTGCGATCCGTGCGGGAGTGGGCTAATCTGGAGGTTTACCCTCTCCGCCCGGCCCGTGCCCGGCCCGCACCCCTCAGGACGCCCCCATGACCACCGCATCTTCCGACATCCTCTGGCTCACCCCGGCGGCGCGCGCACGCCTGCAGGAGGAGCTCGACGCGATCACGCGACCCGGTGCGCCGACGATGCCGACCGTCGAGCGGCGCGTGCACGAGCTGAAGGATCTGCTGCGCCGCTCCGAGGTCTCGTCGAAGCCGGACGACGGCCTGGTGGAGCCCGGCATGGTCGTGAGCATCCGGCTCGACGGCGACGAGGAGGAGACCGTCTTCCTCCTCGCCCAGCGGGAGATCGCGGCCGTAGACCTCGACATCGAGGTCTACTCGCCCACCTCCCCGCTCGGCACGGCCATCATCGGCAGCTACCCCGGCGAAGCGTTCAGCTACGTCAGCCCGGTCGGCGCCACCGTCCGCGGCTCGGTCATCTCGGCCACGCCGTACATCCCGTCCTGAGCGGCTCTGCTGCCCGGCTCGGGCCGGCTCAGCCGGCGAGCCGGGCGCAGTCGATGCAGAGCGCGGCCGCGGGTCGGGCATCCAGTCGCGCCGGATCGATCGCGCGCCCGCAGCGGCGGCAGACGCCGTAGTCGCCGCTCGCCACTCGCGCGAGGGCCGCGTCGAGCTCGTCGAGCTCGCGCACAGCCGCGTCGAGCAGACCCGACGACTGCGACCAGAGCTGCGACATCGTGGCGCCCTCGGGGTCGTGCTCGTCGTCGTCGGAGTTCTCGCCGCGCGCGGTGCGGACGGCACCGAGCTCGGCGCGCAGGCGCTCGACGCGAGCAGCGGCCTCGGCGCGACGGCGCGCGAGGGCGTCGCCCCGCTCGGACCGCCCGCTGGCATCGCTCATGGCCCCATCCTGCCGGAGGGGTTCCGCTCGACGTCGGCGAGGGCCAGGCTGGCATTCAGGTGCCCGATGCGGGCGACCGACGAGGAGGAGTCGACGATGACGCACTGGATGATCTCGTTCCCGAGCGGGGAGATGCGTTTCGAGGAGCACGAGTTCGAGGATGTGGTGCGCGAGTCGCACCAGGTCGTGCACGACATGAAGGCGGCCGGCGTGTACCTCACGGCCGGCGGCGTCGACGAGAGCGTGCCGCCCGTGCGGGTCTCGGCCGACGGCGTCGAGACGCCCGGCACCTACCCGCAGACGGCGCGTCTCGAGGGCGGCTACACGATCATCGACGTGCCGACGCGCGAGGAGGCCGTGGCCTGGGCCGCGCGCATCGCCGCGGCGTGCCGCTGCGATCAGGAGCTGCGGGCGTTCCAGGACGACCCGGACGCGTAGGCCCCGGCGCGATGCGCGATTAGCGTGCCGCGGCGACCTCGCCGAGCGCGCCGGTGAGCGCGCCGACCGCCCCGGGGACGAGCGAGAAGTACGCCCAGCTGCCGCGCTTCTCGCGCGCGAGCAGCCCCGCCTCGACGAGCACGCGCAGGTGGTGCGAGACGGTCGGCTGGCTGAGCCCGACCGGGTCGGTGAGGTCGCAGACGCACACGGCGCCGTCTGTGCTCGCGGCGACGATCGACAGCAGCCGCAGCCGGGAGGGGTCGGCCACGGCCTTGAGCGTGCGGGCCAGCGACTGCGCGGACTCGGCGTCAAGCGGCGGCGCGGCGGTGCTCATGCGCCCACTGTACCCCGCATATTGACAAGCGTCGATATGCAGGAGCAGACTCGGCCCATCGACCTTCATCGATGCCCCTGCGACCCCGGAGAACCCCATGACCCGCACCGATCCCCTGCCCGCCGCCCTCGCCGAGCTGCCGGTCGCGATCATCGGCGCCGGGCCGATCGGTCTCGCGGCGGCCGCGCAGCTGCACGAGCGCGGCATCGAGGCGATCGTGCTCGAGGCGGGCGACTCCGCCGGCGCGGCGGTGCAGCAGTGGGCCCACGCGCGCCTGTTCTCGAGCTGGGAGCACCTCGTCGACCCCGCGGCGGCTCGATTGCTCGATCGGGCGGGGTGGGATGCTCCGGCCGCCGCCCGTCTGCCCACGGGCCGCGAGCTCGTCGACGCTTACCTCGCGCCGCTCGCCGCCACCGCCGAGCTGGCGCCGAGCATCCACTACCGCTCAGCGGTCATCGCCGTCACGCGGGAGCGCGCGGACCGCACCCGCACCGCCCGCCGCGACCGCACGCCGTTCGTGCTGCGCGTGCAGACCGAGACCGGCGTCGAGGAGCGGCGCGCCCGCGCCGTCATCGACGCCTCGGGCACCTGGGGCACGCCGAACCCGCTCGGCTCGAACGGGCTCGACCCGCTCGGCATCGAGACGGTCGCCGAGAACCTGCACGGCGCCCTGCCCGACGTGCTCGGCGCCGATCGGGCCCGCTTCGCCGGCCGCCGCACCCTCGTCGTCGGCGCCGGACACTCGGCGGCGAGCACCCTGATCGCGCTCGCGACCCTCGCCCGCGAGACCGGCGCCGGTTCGGTGACGTGGGCGATCCGCGGCAGCAGGCCGACCCGCGTCTCGGGCGCGGCCGACGACGAGCTCGCCGAGCGCGGACAGCTCGGCTCGCGCGTGCACGAGCTCGTGCGCAGCGGAGCCATCACCCTCGTCGACCGCTTCGAGATCGATCGGCTCGCCCGCGCCGCCGACGGCGCCGTCGAGGTGTCGGGTGTGCAGCGCCGCGAGCGCGCACGACTCGACGCCGACGAGGTCGTCGTCGCCACCGGGTTCCGGCCCGAGCTCGGCATGCTGCGCGAGCTGCGGCTCGACCTCGACGAGATCGTCGAGGCGCCGCGCGCGCTCGCGCCGCTCATCGACCCCAACCTGCACTCGTGCGGCACCGTCTACCCGCATGGCGTCGCCGAGCTCGCGCACCCCGAGCAGGACTTCTACATCGCGGGCATGAAGTCGTACGGCCGCGCTCCCACCTTCCTGCTGCTCACCGGCTACGAGCAGGTGCGCTCCATCGCCGACGAGCTGGCGGGGGATGCCGCCGCGGCGCGCCACGTCGAGCTCGTACTGCCCGAGACGGGCGTCTGCTCGACCGACATCGGCTCGGCCTCGACCTCGGGCGGCTGCTGCGCGGTCGAGCCCGCGGCCGGGATTCCGGCCGAGGCAGTCGCCGCCGCGGACGGGCGCTCGCTGCTGCCGCTCGCCGGGCGCTGAGGAGCCGCTACTCAGATTCCTGAGCGCTCCGACTGCGCGCGAACCTGCAATTCGGCCTCCTCGGCCCATTCCCGGGCGAGATTCGCGTAGCGGGCTCGAGCCTTCTTCCCGAGATCAGCCAACTTCGGCAGGAGCTCGAACAACTGCCGGATGTAGGCCGGCACGTCTCCCGCTGGCCCGTCGGAGGCCGCCAGGATGACCGCGATCACACTGGAGGCGCTTCCCCCCTGGTCGATGAGTGCCACGAGCTCACGCGCGTCCTTCCTCCCCTTCTCCGTGGCATGCCTATCGATGAGCGCGGCGATCTTCGTCGCGATATGCGCATCAAGAGTGAGCGTCAACCAGCCCTCGACCCTGAAGTCAGGATCGACATGCTCGGTGAGTACATCCACTTTCAGCCGGAGTCTGGTGCCGAGCTTGGATTCGTAGGGAAAATACGCGTCGACATGAACGCCATCCGCGTCGCCCCGTGCCTTGCGAGAGCCGCTATGCAGACTGTTCTCGCTGTACCCGGTGAGTCGCTCGGAAAGCGTCCGCCTGAGATTCTGGTCGGTGATAATCAGGTCGATGTCATGGCTGATCTCTCCACCGACTCGGGCGTTCGTCGCCCATCCACCGATCAGGATCGATGGCTCCAGGTCGTATCCGAGCGAGTCGAGAAGTGCGCGAAGCCTTCCCTCGTCATCGGTGGTGAAGACGGTCACCTACGCACACCGCTTTCAACCCACTCCCTGCCGCTGAAGTACTCGTCGCCGAGGGCTTTCCGGAACTCCGATGCTTGCCAGCCGGGTGACGCGAACAGATCCGCGTAGGTCTGGGCGATGCTTGAATACCCCTGCCACATCTTCATTGCGCGCTTATCCATGGCCAGCACTCTCACTTCCGACCCTTCGGGCAGCTCAGGCAGCGTGAGCGAATCGGGCAGGTAGACGATGTGCTCATGGAAATCGGATACGGCGCGTCCCTTCAGGTGAACGTTCGCGGCATCCGGGCCGCCAAGAGCGTACGGCCGTTGATCATCGGTCAGAAAAGGCTCGATAGCGGCACGCGTCGTCATCACAATGGTGTCCCGCTGTAAGTTCCGCCAGGCGCACAGCATGGTCAGAACCTTCTCCACGCTGACGACCGCCAGCCCCCCTCCACGGTAGCGATCGATGGAACCGTTGCTCTCGAGTCTTTCCAGGGCGAGGTAGGCGGTGCTCGCCGGCACTCCGGCCGCGAATGCGAGATCGCCGACATTGCGCCATGTGCGATTGCCACTCACCGCGCCGTCTACCAGCGTGCGCCACACGAGCTCATTGCCCTTCATGACGATGTCCCCTCCCGCACCATCAGTTTTCCCTGAAACTACATTTACAGAATAACATGTAAACACGGTTACAGCTTTTCACGACTGAAGAGGCGATCGCGCTGGCAAAGCCCCCACGTCGCCTCTCCGCCCTGGCTCTACAGTGCTGCCATGGACCTGATCGTGGCCGACGAGCGCGACTCGACCTGGGAGCGCGACGACCCCCGGTTCCGCATCTACGTCTTCACGGCGCCGGCCTCCGAGGCCGACCCGATCCCCGGGTCGTTCGCCGTGCAGACCACCGACGCCGTCGAGGCCTCGATCGACGAGGCGCTCGAGGCAGCCTCGGCCAGCGCCGACGATGACGCGCAGCTCTGGTCGCTCGCGATCGTCGAGGATGATGCGCGCGGCCTGCGCGGGCTGCTCTGGCTCTCGGGCACGGACTACCACGACGCGCCCGACGGCCCGCGGCAGTGGCGGGCGCGGGCGCTCATGCAGGATCGCTGCCTCCGGGCGCGAGTGCGACGAGGCCTCGCGCCGGTGCTGCCCGACGGTCGCCGGGTGATCCGGCTGTTCCCCGAGTACGGCGACGGGCTGCTGGTGTCGCAGAGCGTCACCGAGCGGTACCGGCTCGAACCCGCCGACCTCGGGCTCGATGAGGGTCGGGACGACCCGCTGGTCGAGCGACTGCTCGCCTGGAACAACGCGTGGCAGGACATCCAGGAGGGCGATGCCCCGTCGGCGGAGTGGTGGGACGAGGGCGAGAGGCTGCGCGCGGATTTTCAGGCCGCGCTCGGGGACGACGCCGAGGTGCGCCCCGACTATCTCTTCTGAGGGCCGACCGGCGCAGCTCGGGGCCGACCGGCCCGGGACCATATGCCGCAACCGGGAACCCGCAAGCCCCGCCCGGTGCGCGCGCACAGTCGAAGTGAGATAGAAAACTAGGGGGCCTTTTTCCGATCCCCCGAGGAGACCCGTGTCCGGCAATGCCACCGCCCGCTTCGACAACGTCGCACTGCTCTCCGTCGCGAGCGTTCTTCCCAGCCGGGTGACGACGTCGGAGCAGATCGAGGCGCAGCTCGAGCCGTCGCTCAAGCGCCTCAAGCTGCACCGCGGCCTCCTCCGCCGGGTTGCCGGCGTGCTCGAGCGGCGCAACTGGGCCGAGGGCGAGACGGTCGACGCCGCGACGATCTCGGCCGGCAAGCGCGCCCTCGCCGAGGCCGGGGTCGACCCGAGGGACGTCGGGCTGATCATCAACACCTCGGTGACCCGCACCAACCTCGAGCCCTCCGTCGCCGTCGCCCTGCACCACGGGCTCGGCCTACCGAGCTCGGCCATCAACTTCGACGTCGCCAACGCCTGCCTCGGGTTCATCAACGGCATGTCGCTCGCGGCGACCATGATCCAGTCGGGCCAGATCCGGCACGCGATCGTCGTCGCCGGTGAGGACGCCGACGAGATCCAGGTGAACACCATCGCGCGGCTCCTCGCCGCCGAGGGCAGCCGCGACGACTTCATGCGCGAGTTCGCGACGCTCACGCTCGGCTCCGGATCGGCTGCGGCCGTGCTCGGGCGGGCGGACGAGCATCCCGCCGGCCACCGCGTGCTCGGCGGCGTCACGCGGGCCGCGACCCAGTTCCACACGCTCTGCGTCGGCAGCGTCGACGGCATGTTCACCGACGCGAAGGCGCTGCTCAAGGGCGGCCTCGACCTCGTCGTCTCGGCGTGGAAGGAGGCCTCGAGCGAGTGGGACTGGTCGACGATGAACCGGTACATCACGCACCAGGTCTCGTCGATCCACACCGACTCGATCGTGAAGGCCGTGAGCCTCGACCTCTCGAAGGTGCCGACGACGTTCCCGACGCTCGGCAACATCGGTCCGGCATCCGTGCCCATCACGCTCGAGCGGGAGCAGTCGAGCCTGCGCGAGGGTGACCGCGTACTGCTCGTCGGCGTCGGCTCGGGCCTCAACACCGCCATGCTGGAACTCGCCTGGTGAACGACGAGCACCGTCGCCTTCTCGACGGGATGCCCGGCCTCGCCCCGCACGTCAGCCGCACCCTGCTCGTGCCCGAGTCGGGCTCCGAGGCCGCGCACGAGTGGCACCTGCTCGACACGGGCCCCGAGCTGGAGCGCCGCGGCGTCTCCGCCGCCGGCACGATCCTCGCCGTCCACGGCAACCCGACCTGGTCGTACCTCTGGCGCGGCCTCGTGTCAGCCTCGCTCCGCGCAGCCGGCGCGGGCGAGCAGGCGTGGCGCGTCGTCGCCGTCGACCAGCTCGACATGGGCTTCTCGGCGCGCACCGGCACGCACCGCCCCCTGGCCCGGCGCGTGCGCGACCTCGGCGACCTCACCGACGCGCTCGGGCTCGAGGGCCCGGTCATGACGCTCGGCCACGACTGGGGCGGCGTCGTCGCCCTCGGCTGGGCCGTCGACCACCCCGAGCTGCTCGCGGGCGTCATGTCGCTCAACACGGCCGTGCACCACCCGGCCGGCGTGCCCATCCCGGCCCCACTGCGGCTCGCGGGCGCGCGCGGCGTGCTCTCGAGCTCGACGGTCAGCACCCCGGCCTTCCTCGAGACGACCCTGGCGCTCGCGCGGCCCGCGCTCGATCCGGCCGTGCGGGACGCGTACCGGGCGCCCTACCGCTCCGCCGAGCGTCGGCAGGGCATCGGCGGCTTCGTCGCCGACATCCCGGTGGATGCCGCTCACGAGAGCTTCGCCGAGCTGCAGCGCATCGCCGCCGGCGTCGCCCGGGTGACCGTGCCCGCGCTGCTGCTCTGGGGCCCGCAGGATCCGATCTTCGGCGACCGCTACCTCGACGACCTCGTCGACCGCCTGCCGCACGCCGACGTGCACCGCTTCGAGGGCGCCGGCCACATGATCGCCGAGGAGCGCGACTACGCCGCCGCGGTGCTGACCTGGCTGGGCGACCGCGCGGCGGTCGCGGCCGCCGCGGAGGCGATGCCCGCGCCCGTCGCGCCCGGCGCGGCCGCCTTCACCCCCCTGTGGGCCGCCCTCGACGCGCGCCGCGGCGACGACGCGGACGCCGTGATCGACATGTCCGCGCCCGGCGGCGAGGAGCGCCACGTCAGCTGGCGCCAGCTCGACGACCGCGTGCGGCGCCTCGCCGCCGGACTCGCCGGAGTCGGCGTGCGCAAGGGCCAGCGCGTCTCGGTGCTCGTGCCGCCCGGGCCGACCCTCACCGCCGTCGTCTACGCCTGCCTGCGCATGGGCGCCGTCGTCGTCGTCGCCGATGCCGGCCTCGGCGTGAGGGGCCTCTCCCGCGCCGTCCGGGGCGCCTGGCCGGACGTCGTCATCGGCGAGGCGAAGGGTCTCGCCGCGGCGCGCGCGCTCGGCTGGCCGGGGATGCGCATCTCCGTCGCGCGGCTGCCGCGAGCATCCGCCCGTCTTCTCGGCGTCGCGCACAGCCTCTCCACCGTGCTCGAGCGCGGGACGGGTGCGGCGTTGCCCGCCGAGCCCGCGGCCGACGACCCCGCGGCGATCCTCTTCACCTCCGGCTCGACCGGGCCGGCCAAGGGCGTCGCGTACACGCACCGGCAGCTCTCGGCCCTGCGCGACGTGCTCGCCGCCCACTTCGGCATCGCGGGCGACACCGGGCTCGTCACCGGCTTCGCCCCCTTCGCCCTGCTCGGTCCCGCCCTCGGCACGCGCTCGGCGACCCCCGCGATGGACGTCTCGGCGCCGCGCACGCTCACCGCGCAGGCGGTCGCGGCCGCGGTGCGCGCATCCGATGCCCGCATGGTCTTCCTCTCCCCCGCCGCCGTGCTCAACGTCGTCGCGACCGCCGACGCCCTCGACGCCGCCGACCGTGCCGCGCTCGCGACGGTGCGCACGTTCCTGTCGACGGGCGCCCCGGTCGGAGAGCCGCTGCTGACGGCCGCGGCCGAGCTCATGCCGAACGCCGAGCCGCACACCCCCTACGGCATGACCGAGTGCCTGCTCGTCACCGACGTCACGCTCGACGGCATCCGCGCCGCCGCGACCGCGCCCGATCAGGGCGTCTGCGTCGGCGCACCGATCGGGGCGAACCGGGTGCTGATCAGCGCGCTGGATGCCGACGGCCGCGCCGTCGGAGCGCCGAGCTCCACGCCCCACGTGCTGGGCGAGGTCGTCATCTCGGCGGCGCACCTCAAGACCGGCTACGACCGCTTGTGGCTCACCGACCGCGGCGCCCTGACGGGAACGCCCGAGGACGGCCGCTGGCACCGCACGGGCGACGTCGGCCACCTCGACGCCGAGGGCCGGCTCTGGATCGAGGGGCGCCTGCCGCACATCCTCGTCACCGCCGAGGGCCCCGTCGCCCCGGTCGGCCCCGAGCAGCGGCTCGAGGTCTCGCCGAGCGTGCGCCGGGCCGCCGTCGTCGGCGTCGGACCGCACGGCCTGCGGCAGGCCGTCGCCGTCGTCGAGACCGTGCCCGCCGCCGCGCGACCCGCGCTCGCCCCGCCCGAGCTCGCCGCCGACCTGCGCGCGCGCATCGCTCTCCCGCTCGTCGCGGTGCTCGTCGTGCCGAGCCTGCCGACCGACATCCGCCACAACTCGAAGATCGACCGCACGCGACTGTCGGCGTGGGCCGAGCGCACCCTCGCCGGCGGACGGATCGAGCAGCCGTGACCGTGCTCGTCACCGGCGCCTCGGGATACCTCGGCCGGGCGGTCGCGGCCGAGCTGGTGGCGGCGGGGCACGAGGTGCGCACGCTCCAGCGCCGGGCCTCGGGCGTCGAGGGCGCCACCGACGTGCTCGGCTCGGTGACCGATGCCGCAGCCGTGGCTCGGGCCGTCGAGGGGGTGGAGGGGGTCATCCACCTCGCCGCCAAGGTCTCGCTCGCCGGCGTCCCGGCCGAGTTCCGCGCCATCAACGTCGAGGGCACTCGCCTGCTGCTCGATCTCGCTCAGCGCGCCGGCGTCGCCCGGTTCGTGAACGTGTCGTCGCCGTCCGTCGCGCACGCCGGGCACGCGCTCACCGGAGTCGGGGCCGAGCCGGCATCGCCGCGGGATGCCCGGGGCGAGTACGCGCGCACGAAGGCCGAGGCCGAGCTGCTCGCCCTCGACGCCGACTCCGCGGCGATGCGCGTCGTCGTCGTCCGTCCGCACCTCGTCTGGGGGCCCGGAGACACGCAGCTCGTCGGCCGCATCCTCGACCGTGCGCGGCGCGGGCGGCTGCCGCTCCTCGACGGCGGCCGCGCCCTCATCGACTCGACCTACATCGGCAACGCCGCGAGCGGCATCGTCGCGGCCCTCCGCCGCGCCGACCACGCCCACGGCCGCGCCTTCGTCATCACCAACGGCGAGCCGCGCCCCGTCGCCGACCTGCTCGCCGGCATGTGCCGCGCGGCCGGTGTGACGCCCCCGCGCTGGAGCCTGCCGGCCGGCGTCGCCCGCACCGCCGGCTCGCTCATCGAGCGCGCCTGGGCCCTGCGCCCCGGCGAGGACGAGCCGCCCATGACCCGCTTCCTCGCCGAGCAGCTGTCGACCGCGCACTGGTTCGACCAGCGCGAGACCCGCGCCGCCCTCGACTGGGCGCCGACCGTGTCGATCGACGAGGGGCTGCGGCGGCTCGCGGCGCACGAGGCGCGCTGACCGCGCGCGCAACCCCCTGCCCGAGTTCGGCCGCCGTCCCTACGCTGGCGTGATGTTCCTCCTCTTCGGCACGTCCCTGCGCGATCGCGTGCTCACCGTCGTGCAATTCATCTGCACGGCCTGCGGCGTCGCCGCCCCGCAGCAGGTCATCGAGCGCGCCACGAGGTTCTCGCTCTTCTTCATCCCGCTGTTCACCGTCGGCCGCCGGCACTCGGTCGTCTGCACGAACTGCGGAACATCGACCCCGCTCACGCGCGAGCAGGCCGAGCACGGCCTCGAATGGGCCGAGCGCAACCGCCAGGTCGGCTGACGCGCGCGCAGGTGCGCTTATCGAGCGGGTTCCGTCGCGTCCCGGGGCTCGCGATCGGATGCTCCGCCGAACCGCACCCGTTCCCCGCCGGGAATGGGCCGGAACGCCCACCAGCAGGCCGCCAGCCACAGCGGTGCGAAGACGAAGCTCGCGAGCACGTCGCTCGGGAAGTGCATCCCCTGGTACATGCGCGACCAGGCGACCGCCAGCGGCAGCCCGACCGCCGCGATGACCGCGACCGCGCGCAGCCCTCCTCGGCTCCACGCGAGCACCACCAGGGCGATGCAGCCGTACGTGGCGATCGTGGCGGCGACGTGACCCGAGGGGAAGGATGACGTCGCCGGTTCGGCTGCCAGCTGCTCGACGTCGGGACGGGGGCGGCTGATCGCCAGCTGCGTGGCGAGGAAGATCGCGGTCTCCCCCGCGGTGGCGACCACGATGATCAGGGCCGGCGCCCACCGCCGCGTCACGGCGTGGGCCACGGTCGCCGCGATGAGGACGATCGCGATGATGCCGGGGGTGTCGCCGACCGCGTCGAAGACGAGCGCGAAGAAGGTGGCGGGCTCGGATCGGGTCTCGACGAAGCCGTCGATGATCGCGGTGTCGAGGTCGCGCACCGGCGTGAGGACGGAGGTGATCAGCGAGCCGAGGCCGATGAGGATCGCCACGAGGGCCGCGGCCGCCGCGCCGAGCCCGATCGCGCGCTGCCATGCCGCGCGCGTGGACCTGCTGCGCGAAACCGGCGATGCGTCGGCGGCGGGCACGAGGGTCGTCCACCTGCGCGCGAGGAACCACAGCACGATCGCGACGGGGATCGCCCAGCCCATCTCGGTGGCGATCTCCACGAGGAACTCAGCCATGCACCTTCACCTCTCCGAACCTGCGCATGGGGTTCCATCGGGCAGGAGGCGATGGGGAGGCTGTGACGCAGCGGGGCGATTGCGGAATGACCCAGCTACCGCCCCGGTCCGGCGTGAGATGGCCTATTTCTGCAATCGAACATCGGGCGCATCCCACCGGAGGCTCGACGATATCCCATTAGAGTCACGGCACGGACCACCTCTTCTCGTTCCGTTCCGGCTGGAGAGACCCAGCGCACCGGGCGGGCGGCCCGTTCGCCTGTGTCGCATCCAGCGGCTCACGGCCCTAGTTGACGGGGATGATGTCGCAGATGCCGCTTTCGGAGCACGACATCGGGTCGACGTCCTTTCCGGAGTCGATGAGCGCGACGAGCTGATCCTCCATCTGAGCAAGTTCGCGCAGTCGGGCGCGCACCGCAGTGAGCTTGTCGTCTAGGAGCGACTCCACGTGAGAGCAGGGCGCCTGGCCTGACTCGCGTAGCTTGAGCACATCCGAAATCTCGCTCAGCAACAACCCGGCAGCTTGCGCTGAACGTATGAAGTGGATGCGTGCGGCAGCGCCGTCCTGGTAGCGGCGGTACCCGTTCGCCTCGCGGTGAGGAGGAGGCAGTAGCCCCTCCCGTTCGTAGAAGCGGATCGTCTGAGCGCTCACTCCCGAAGCCTCGGCAAGGTCACCTATTCGCATGCGTCCTATCGAACCACTTGACCTTGTACTCCACTGCAATGTCTAAAGTCGGGCCATGGAGATCACGCTGCAGTACTTCGACGGATGCCCCAACTGGACCAAAGCCGAGGAGCTGTTGCAGGTGCTCGCGCGTGAGAACCCGAGCCTAGAAGTCAGGACGCAGCGAATCGCCACTCCCGCCGAAGCGGATGCTTCGAGCTTCTACGGATCGCCGTCCTTCCTCATCGACGGGAGACCGCTGTTCGAACTACCCGACTCGACGCCCGGCCTTGCCTGCCGCGTTTACCGGACTCCGAGCGGGCTCGCCGGATCGCCTACTCTCGAGCAACTGCGCGCCGCCATCGATGCCGCAGGACGGTTCGACCGATGAGCGACGCCTACGACCTCATCGTTATCGGCGCAGGGATGGCAGGGACTTCGGCGGCCAACAAGTGCGCCGCGCAGGGATGGAGGGTTGCGATCATAGACGAGTTGCCGTACGGCGGGACGTGCGCCCTGCGGGGGTGTGATCCAAAGAAGATCCTTCGCCGCGGCGCCGAGATCATCGACGCCGCCCGCTTGCTCGACGGCGACGGCATCCATGACGGCGAGACCAGCATCGACTGGTCGGATCTGGTGCGACGTAAGCGCCGATTCACAGAGCGAATCCCGGCAGCTCTGGAGGAGGAGCTGATCGGCAACAACGTGGCGACTCTGCACGGACAGGCGCAGTTCGTTGGTCGGCAGGAGGTCCGAATCGACGACAGGGTGTACACGTCGAAGAAGTTCCTGGTTGCGACCGGAGCGCGACCCAGGACACTCGAGTTCCCGGGCGCTGAGCATGTCATCGATAGCACTTCGTTCCTCGACCTCGACAGGCTCCCGAAGCGGATCGTGTTCGTCGGAGGGGGCTTCATCTCTTTCGAGTTCGCTCACATTGCCGCCCGAGCAGGCGCGGAGTGCATCATCCTCGACCACGGCCCGAGACCGTTGCGCGGATTCGACGAAGAACTCGTTCGGCGGCTGGTGCGACGCAGCGAGCAAGCGGGCATCAGCGTTCTGCGAAACACCTCGGTCGACCGGGTAGAGCCGCGGCAGGCGGGGTTCGTGGTCCTCGTTGCGACCGACGGAACGACATCGACGATCGATGCTGACCTGGTGGTTCACGGCGCGGGTCGAGTCGCTGCGCTAGACGACCTGGATCTAGAGGCGGCCGAGGTCGCCTACGGTTCGCGCGGCGTGACGGTTGCAGACCACCTGCAAAGCGCCACCAATCCGGCCGTGTTCGCCGCAGGGGACGCCGCCGACACAGCGGGTCGCCCACTCACGCCAGTCGCCGTGTTCGAAGGCAAAGTTGCGGCGTCCAACATGCTCCGCGACACGACCACCGCGCCGGACTACACCGGCGTGCCTACCACCGTCTTCAGCATCCCCGAACTGAATCGGGTCGGGCTACTGGAAGATGAGGCGCGCGCTCAGGGATTCGATGTCGACGTCCGCTTCACCGATACCAGCGATTGGTACTCCAGTTACCGGGTCGGGGAGACGGAATCTGCGGCGAAGATCGTGATTGACACGGCCACAGACATGGTGCTCGGAGCTCACCTTCTCGGGCACGGATACTCCGAGCTCATCAACACGTTCGGCATGGCGATGAAGCTGGGCTTGACGACGAGGCAGTTGAAGTCTGTGACCGCCACGTACCCTTCACTCGGCTCAGATCTCGGATCGATGCTCTGAGCCCTGCGAAGCGGAGGCGGCAGATCAGAGATCGTCACTGTCGGCACCGCGCGGACCGCGACCATCGTCCGTCGTCGTGACGTATATGCCGGGTGACCGCGCCGCACCTGATCGGACACAGGGTGGGTCGATACGTCTTGCCCGTGTCCCTCACGCGAGTCACCTTCCGTCGTAGGTCGAGACAGCGTCGGGTGAGCCTGTCCGCCAGATGTCGGCACCCTGTCCCCTCAAGGGCCATCGAGCGCCTGCGGTGGCGGGCCGCGGCAGGTCAGACCGCGACATTTCCGCAATCGAGATCCGACATTTCCGCAATCGGCCCGCAGCGCACCTGCTGCAGGTTTACTCGAACCCCGCACCCGGGGTCGTCGCACCTCAAGAACTCGTCTTCCGATCGACGTCACGGGAACCACAGGAGGCGAGCCGCACCTCCCGCCGGCGCGCGCGGCAGTTCCGAGCGAGTGAAGTCGAGCTCGTCGTTGGTCGCTACCTCGCTGTCCGCAACATCCGAACCGTAGCTAGAGAGTTCCAGGTCTCCCGAACGACCATCGCTCGCATCCTCACCGAACACGGCATCGACGCTTCCCGCAAGATGACCGACGCGCAGATTTCCGTCGCAGTCGAGCTCTACGATCAAGGACTCTCGAGCGCCGTGATTGGGCAGCAGCTGGGATTCGACAACCACACGATCTTGAACGCGTTAAGAGGTCGTGGAGTCAAGATAAGGATCCGCGCCAGCAGGAAAAGTGAAGTTCGAGGTGGGTAAAGCTGATCCGCTCACCGGACACGACGTTGCCACGCGCCCCAGGCTCTCTTGGGCCTGCTTGCAGTTCGGGCGGAATCGAGCGCTGCTGTTAATGGCGTTCGGTCACGGCGAGCACTTCCTCGACACCATAGGCACCGAGCTCGAGCATGCTATCCAGAACATCGAGTAGCCGAGCCCGATGTGTCTTGTCACCGGACTGAGATAGTCCGCGAACCACAAGCTGGCTGACGTAGCGCGCGTCGCCCGCAGCGCTAGTTTGGATATCGCTCGCATCACTTGCGAACACGGCAAGGAACTGTTGGGCAGCCTTCAGGACTAGTTCATCGACCTTGTCGGGCGCACGTTGCAGAGTGATCAGAAGTTGAGGCATCGCCTGTTCAAACGCTGGCGACGCGATGAGCGCATCGAGTAGATCGGCAAACGGACGAAGCGGATGGTCACGCAGATGAGAAGCCAGACCAGACGCAGCTTCACGAACCACGGCTTCGTCGTCTTGCATCAGGCTTCGTAGGGTGGAACCGGCGAGCTCCAGGTTCGAGGTGTGGTCAATACGATTCACGCAGACCTCTGCGGCGCCTTTTCTTGTCCTCGCGTCACCTGCCAATACACGGGTCATTAGGTGGGGACGATTCCACTCGAGCGCAGCAAACGCTGCGATTCTTCCGCCTTCTTCGAGCACTTCTTCGTCCGAAGACGCCAGCATCCGCTCGATAACGGGGTCGACGATCGCCGGCTCGACATTGCCGATGTAGATCATGAGCCTTGGAACCAGACTCGCTGCCAGAATTCGATCGTCAGCTTCAATCAACCGCTGAAACGCCGCGACTGCGTCCGCTCGCGCGTATCGGAGAGCAGCCGCCAACGTGTGCGCAACAGAGGATCTGACGAAGACAACCGAGTCGCTCGCGAGTTCTTGAAGGTGGGGCCGAACTAGTTCCGTACGCCTGCCGTCTGAGTCATAGACAAGAAGGTCTCCCAATGCTTCGACGAGGCTACCTCTCGCTGTGTTGATGGAGTTGCTCCTCATATCGGCAGCACCCCTGCCGTCGTTCCCATCCCGGGTGAACAACGGCGAGTCGTCGCCGGGGTCCAAGGAGTGAAGGGCGCGATTAAGAATCAACTCAACTAGGTCAAGCGGAACCTCAGGTAAGTAGCGTCTTAGCGCGCCACCGAGCCATCTGTCAGCACCTTCATGACCGAGAGTCGCGATGTACCTGATCGCGTCGTAGACCAGAGGTGCGGCTTCGTCCGATCGCTCAGAATCGGCAAGTCCCATCAAGATGCCATCGGCGTAAGCCCCGTTCAGCTCCGGTGTGAATCGGAGGGCGAGCTTGGCGAATCGGACCGGATCCGCGGCAACTGCAGCTCGAAGGACGTGCGATAGTTCGCGAGGGCCCCCTGTAAATGTGCTCCAGTTGGTCTCATCGGAGTCATACCTTGCCATGGCGCGAAGCCACTGCTCGTCGGTCATCTTGCTCGCTGCGTCCGGGCCGATAGGAGATCCGATCGTGCCACCGGTAACGCCCCTTGGTTTGGATGGTGTGGTCTCCTGGAACTTGCGCCGGTACTCCGCAAGCCTCCGAACGCCAATTCGGCTCAGCCGATGTTCTTCCATTGCTGAAAGAAACTTGAATGCTGTCAGTCCCGAGCTGGGGAGCGTCTCATATGGGTTCCGCAGGTCACGAAAAAGCTCCTCAAGCTTCCCGTGTGTCTCGTCACTCACATACGTCACCACCGCCCCCAGCAACTCTCGCGCTACCCAGTGCGAATCTGACATGTATCCGCAATCGAGTCGAGCACCTCCGCTGAGAAGCAGACTCGATGCCCAGTCAAAGAAGTTGGCCGCACCCTCAGTAAGCGCTCGATACAGCAAGAACTGGGCAGAGTCGTGGGGGTCACCGGCAAGCTCCTCCAGCAACGGGCGGATATCGTCAGGCGCGGATCGCGCAAGGGTCTCAAGGGCCCCCAAGGAACCAGCGAAAAGCGCATCGTCTAGTTCACGATCGTCGGGGTCGTCAACGTCGAACCGGAAGGAGAAGTGACGGTCACGCACTGGGGCATCGAGACGCGCTTCATATGCCGAAACCGCCATTACGCGAAGGAGGTACGGCACAACTTCCTTTACAAATGCCAGCGGTTCCGAAGCGGCCGCTTGACGCACCAACGCAGACGCGCTGTAGTCACGGAGCCTTAGGAGTGCGACCTTCCCGTCTCCGTTCAGTCGAAGTCCCTCTGGGTGATCGATGATCGTTGCCCTTATGACCTCTACGGCCCAGCTAGGTTCGTGCTCCGCAAGGTCATGAAACGTGAGCCACATCTCGCTCGCTAGCAGGTCGAAGGAACGATCCCGGACTGCATCGAGTACCACGTCGAACAGTTCACGGCTCCGGTGAAGGTTCGCCCTTCCAGCGGTCCAGCGCACCCAATCCAGATACTGAGGGGCGGAACGTCGTGCGCGAAGAAGCTCAGCTACCTTGGCGGGCTCCTCCCGGACGCCGGCCAACATCGCGTTGAGTGCCCGCGCCTGAACAGCAGGATCGCTACTGTCGAGCCAGGCGCCAACATGGCCATCCGAGCACAGCGTTCTGAACCAAGGAGCCCGGCGTGTACTTGACCAAAGCTTCTCCGATATGTATGGCGCCGATGCTGCAACTTCCAGGACGACTCTTGCATCCTCGCTACTAGGCACGGGGAGGCCGGAAAGCACGGCGAGTACTGTCTCTTTGATGTGAAAGCGCACCTGATTGCTCAGCAACAGGGCCGATACCTCAGTTCGAAAGCGATCAGGTTCACGTTCAGCCAGGTGCTGCAGGACCTGCCGAACCTGAGCACGTCGAAACAGCTCTTGCTCGTCCCGGATTAGGAAGTCAAGTAGCGACTCCCCTCTTGAAGCCCATTGGCGCGCAAAGGCGTAGTCAAAGAACGTTTCATGGAAGAAGGCGATTCGATTGCCATCCCGCGCCAGTACATGCTCAGACACAAGTACGTTGGCGTCTTCAATCAACTCCCCTTCGTCAAGAAGTTCGATTGGTATTGACAGCGTCTGCCGATCGCTCGCTTCATTCGCAACCTTGGCAATCACCTCATGGAATCGGACGCCCTGCCGCCTATCGCGAGAGGCTTGCCGCTTGCGCTCCCAAAACGCCTCGAACAATGAGCCCTTGGACTGAAAATCGAGCGCGCCCCCGTGCGCCGCGATCGACGCGAGAAGCACAAGGTGCAGTGGAGTTCGCAGGATCTCGCGCTGGGATGAATTCAACTCCTTAGGATCTAGACCCATTCTTTCCACCGCAGCGGCGATAGCATCATCCTGAAGCGCGCCGACTGATATCGTCGAGATGTCTTCTCGAGCAGCTAATGTTCGAATCCGATGGTCGTTGTCGATATCGAACTGCCTGCAGGAAAGAATCACCCTCATGCCTGTGACCGACAGTGCTTCTCCTATGAGCTCGACGATTACATCAAAGCTTTCAGGCATGCGTCCCGACGCAAGGCTAACTGCGTCAAGCTGATCGACCACAAGGTATGCGTCTCGACCATTCGCTGCCAAAGCCAACGACGCGGCTGGCGAGGCCTCCAGTCCCAGCTGTCTGCCGAGCTCTATCGTTGACTTGAACGCGTCAAGGCGGTCAAGCCGGATTGCAAGCACCTCTGCGCCAGCCCCTTGAAGCGACTCCACACACTGCTCTAGTACAGAGCTCTTGCCGCCTCCTGCAGCGCCTGCCAAGAAGCCTGTCCGATGGGCGCTGAGTGTCTCGAGGAGTTGTGAAGCCTCGTCACGCTCAATGCGGGGCTCAAGCAACTCATGGCGCACCGAAGTCAGCCAGCTCCCTGTGATCGAACGTACCTGATCAAGCGCAGTATTGCGGTCGGCTGACTGGATCGGGTGAATTCCGCGCTCACTGAGTCGTTCCAACAAGTAGCCGCGCGTTATCTCCTTGCCAAGGTTCTCGAGAAGAATTTCCCCAATGGCCAGCGATATCAGTTCCCCAGTTGCACCGCTCAGTTGAATTGCAGCAAGCATCGCGTTAACTCGAGAGATATCCTGCTCGTCCTGGACAGAGAACGTCATCCCCCTCAAAGTTTCCCAAGCCCTTTGTGGGCTGCCGAGAACACCTTCCGCGGCCAGTTGATCGAAGAGTGAACGAAGGTCTTCTGTTAACCAAGATTGAGTGAAAGAAGCAAGATCTGCCGATCGCCGAGAGCGGTCAGCGATCTCTTGCAGTTGTCGAGAGGGAACGAGAGACACAAACCAGAACATGCGGCCAGCTGCAACATGACCGGCAGCATTCTCAAACACACGCAGGTCCGTTAGATTTCTAACGGTCCAGGTGTTGCTGTTTCCATTCTGACGTTTGAGCTGATGGACTTCCGTTACCGCACCGTTCCGGTAAGTGAATTCCGACCCTTTTCCGATCTCAGAGTCAACATCTTCAATTGTTAGTGATCGCGCATCATCGCCAATGCAATAGAGCGCATGCCGAATCGTCCATGCAGCCTCGTAACGATTCCCAAACTTGTCCGCTTCTCCCCCTGGCCTCGGACTCATAAGAACTCCTGACCAAGGCTAGTCTTGGACATCACAATCCCAACTGGCGCGGCCATGACTGGGAAGGTTCGGCGACGTGCGTACGATCCCTCCAATACCTACCGGTTCCTTTCATCTATACCAAGCCCGAAGAATCGTTCGAAAAACGTCCCGAGCTTCTCGAT
The DNA here is from genome assembly GCF_012530535.1 of Microcella flavibacter. Taxonomy (NCBI): domain Bacteria; kingdom Bacillati; phylum Actinomycetota; class Actinomycetes; order Micrococcales; family Microbacteriaceae; genus Microcella; species Microcella flavibacter. The sequence goes on along the minus strand of NZ_CP051299.1, from coordinate 530,003 downwards.
CACGCGCTGCTTCTTCTCCCCATGACCGCCATCACTGGCGAAGCGTGACACGGGCGGAAGTACCTTCGTGATCGCGGTCCCGGATGTTCGGAGTGTGCCGTCACGGAAGGCAGTCGCGACGAACTCGCGTGTGGCCTCGGCCCGAAGACTCTCTTCGTCGATAATCGCTTCGAGTTCAGCTTCGCGCTTGGCGGCAACAAACGCTTGCCACTCGTCATCGATCGCTCCGTCGACAGAGACGGAGTCGACGAACGCTTCGATGAGGTCCTTCTTGTTGCGCAGCGTCGGGCTGGCGTCGACGGCGCGCGAGATCTCCGCGCGAATCTCCTTGTCGTCTCCGTCGCCGAACTTGTCGCGAAACTTCGCGACGAGCATCAGGATGTAATCGACGTTGATCTCGACCTGCTTGATCAGCTCGATCTCGAAGACGATGTCGTCATTGATGAGTTCCTTGTCGGCGTCCTTGTCCTTGCGGAACTCGGCGTAAAGGTCGAGGTAGATACTGCGGTAGTCCTGACTCTGTCGCTCGGTGAGGATCTCGTGGCCGGCGAAGTCGTCGAACGAGGTCAGGATGTTTTCGAGCCTCAAGATATGGCCGAGCAGCTGGATGAACTCCTTCTGAGACGCCTCTCCGATGATCTGCTGACCGAGTGGGAAGCTGGCCAGTAGTTCGCTGACCTTGTCCGCGTACTCTCCGTAGTAGTCGCCATACGGCTTGAGGAGCACAACACCGCGGGCGTCCTTGTTGCCGAAGAGTTCGAGTGCCGCGTTCGTCTCGTCTTCGAGGTTGCGGAAGGCGACGATGTTGCCATAGGTCTTGACCGAGTTGAGGATGCGGTTCGTGCGCGAGTACGCCTGAATCAGGCCGTGCGAACGGAGATTTTTGTCGACGAACAACGTGTTGAGCGTGGTCGCATCGAACCCGGTGAGAAACATGTTGACGACAATCGCGAGGTCAAGCTCACGATTCTTGAGTCGCTGAGATAGGTCTTTGTAGTAGTTCTGGAACTTGTCGGCGCTGGTGTCGTAGCTCGTGCCGAAGACGCCGTTGTAGTCCTGGATCGCATCCTCGAGGAAGCTGCGTGCGTCCATACTGAGCGCGTCGGTGTCGAAAGCCTCGTCATCGAGAATGCCGTCATCGCTGGCGTCGTTCGCTCCGTACGAGAAGATGATGCCGATCTTCAGCCGCCGATCCGGCGCGAGCTGTTCCTGCTGGATCTGGAACTGGTTGTAGTAGCGGCGGGCAGCGTCGATGGACGCGGTGGCGAAGATGGCGTTGAAGCCGCGCACGCGCCTACGTTCCCGCACCGCTTCGGCCTGACGTCGGCCGCGGGTCGATTCGGCAACGTTGATTACGACTGAGTGCTCGTAGCTCGACGAACGTTTCGTCTTCTGGTCGAAGTGATCGAGGGTGTATTTCACGATCTGGCTGATGCGCTCCGGCGCAAGCAGCGCGTTCTCTCGATCGATGGCAGAGACCTGCTTGTCGTCAGGGTTGCCGACTTTGATGGTGTTGACGTAGTCGATGCGGAACGGCAGCACGTTCTTGTCGGTGATCGCATCCACGATCGTGTACGTGTGAAGCTTCTCGCCGAATGCCTGCTCGGTGGTCCTGAGCTGCGGGTTGCCACCGGCGCCCGCGTTGGCCGCGAAGATTGGCGTGCCAGTGAAGCCGAACAGGTTGTAGCGCTTGAACGCCTTCGTGATGTCGGTGTGCATGTCACCGAACTGGGAGCGGTGACACTCGTCGAAGATGATCACCATGTGGCCGTCGTAGATCTCGTGGCCCTTGTTCGCCTTGATGAAGGTTGAGAGCTTCTGGATCGTCGTGATGATAATCCGAGCGTTCGGGTTCTCGAGCTGTTTCTTCAGCACGGAAGTGGAGGTGTTGGAGTTGGCGGCGCCCTTTTCGAAGCGGTCGTACTCACGCATCGTCTGGTAGTCGAGGTCTTTACGGTCGACCACGAACAGCACCTTGTCGACGCTCGGAAGCTTCGACGCGAGCTGGGCGGTCTTGAAGCTCGTAAGCGTCTTGCCCGAGCCGGTCGTGTGCCAGACGTAGCCGCCGGCCGCGACTGTGCCGAGCTGCTTGTAGTTCGTGGAGATATCGATCCGCTGCAGGATCTGCTCGGTCGCGACAATCTGGTACGGACGCATCACGAGCAGCAGGCGGTCGGCGGTGAGGACGCAATAGCGAGTGAGGATGTTGAGCAGCGTGTGCTTGGCGAAGAACGTCTTCGCGAATGAAGTCAGGTCCTGGATCGGCTTGTTCTGGGCGTCTGCCCACCACGAGGTGAACTCGAAGCTGTTCGAGGTCTTACGCCCCTTGCCAGGCTTCTGCCCTTCCTTGAGGTGCTGGTTGCGAGTCGTGTTGGAGTAGTACTTGGTCAGAGTGCCGTTGCTGATCACGAAGAGCTGCACATACTCGAACAAGCCGGAGCCCGCCCAGAAGCTGTCCCGCTGGTAGCGGTCGATCTGATTGAACGCCTCACGGATATCTACGCCGCGACGCTTGAGCTCGATGTGCACCATCGGTAGTCCGTTGACGAGAACTGTCACGTCGTAGCGGTTGGCGTACTTTGCGCCGCCCTCGCCTTGGCCGATCTCGTACTGGTTGACGACCTGAAGCCGGTTGTTGTGGATGTTCTGCTTGTCGAGCAATGTGATGTTCTTCGTTGAACCGTCATCTCGCTTCAAGAGCTGGACGTGATCCTCCTGAATACGCACGGTCTTCTCGACGATGCCATCGTTCTTCCCGGCAATTTTGTTCTCAAAGAAGTCCGACCACTCCGCATCCGAGAAGGTGATGCGGTTCAACGCTTCGAGCTGAGCGCGAAGGTTCGCGACGAGCTGCGCCTCAGACGCGATAGGCAGATACTCGTAGGCCTGTGACTGGAGGAGGCGGATCAGTTCATGCTCAAGCGCAGACTCCGACTGATACGCCGCTGCCGCTTGCGCGTCCGGGACGTACCCAGCAACGACCGTGCTCTCCGCGGAAACAGCAATCGGCTCGAATCTTCGGGAAGGAGCGTCACTCATGCGACGGCCTCCTCGAAGGTCAGCAGCCTATCTCGGTAGTACTCGTACTGCTTCCGACGGGCGTTCAATTCGGCAGGGAGGCCATAGGTCGAGTCGTTCACAATGCTGTCAAAACTCGCCAGACTGAGCGCGACCCGGCGCTGCGTCTCGAGGGATGGCACCCGGACAGTCAAGCGCTTGAATCCATCCACGTCGATGTTCTTCTGAGCGGACTGCGTCGAAGTCGCAAAGATTATCGGTTGCATGCTCAATAGGAGTTGCCCCACGAAATCCTTGTCAACGGATGCATCGATGACGTCGAACGTGAACCCCGAGTCGAGCATCCAAAACTTGCCGACAACCCGACGCACGCAGTTCGCTGACATCGCAAAACGAGAGATTACCCACTCGTCTTCACGGTTGAATGCATCGGTCCGGAAGCTCTCTCCGCCACCCCCGTAGACCGGATAAAGCGAGCCCGCGTCGTCCTTCTTCGTGATTCGCGTGCCGAAGTTCAAACGAATGATTTCACCGAGCGCAAGCTCCCGGACTCCCTCTTCGTCAGACACGTTCAGCAGGGCATGCCGGTAGTAGCCGTATTGAGTGCGTCGTGCTTCCAACTCCGCTTTCAACTCCGCTTCCAGCCGAATGAACTGATCCAGAACTCTCACGATCTCGCGCTGAACCTCCACCGGCGGTACTGGGATTCGGATCTTTGCGAGCGAGGTGCCGGATATGCGCCGGACCTTAGTTCCACTGATGTGACGGCGCTTCTGCTCCCGAAAGGAGCCGGAGTCAAAGAAGTAAGCCACATAGCGGGGATCAAGACTGTGACGATATATGTAAGCATCCCCACTTACCGCTGCTTCGACGGAACCTAGCCACGCCGTGGCTTTCGCCACCGCGGCATCATCTTCGCTCGTTGTAGCGATGACGAGATCTCCCGGCCTCGCTCGCCGTAACTTGGCCGCGAGAGCTGGGTCGGTGAAGGATTTGGTCGAGTCAGCCCAGATACCGTAATGAGTGTGGATCTGACCGTAGTGGATTGCGGGAAATCCTTCTTCCTTGAGGTCAGACTTCTGGAGACCGTTGCCTCGCACGAAATCGCCAAGTTCGCCAAGGGCCCGAAGCGGCACACCACTTGGCGCTAGTTCATTGAGTAATTGGTCAATCCGGCTCATGACGTTGCTCCTTCAAGCTCGGCGACCGAGGCATCAATGCCCCGACGAAGCTCGTTCTGCCGCTGAACGATCTGCGTGATTTCTGAGTTCAGGGCCGCGATGTCAATGACCACTCGCTCAGCGAGGGGCTGCACGTAGCGTGAGACTGAAAGGTCGAATTGCTCCAGCGCGATGTCCTCGTTTGGCACGAGGCGAGCGAAACCTTCTATGTTCTCTCGCGCACTAACTGCATCGAGGATCGATCGCTGGTGATCTTCGAACAACTCGTTCTTATTGCCGACTCGCTTGCACTGCTTCGAAGCATCAACGAACAGAGCCGCGTTATCGCGTTTCGCTTTGCGCAGGATGACGATCACGCCCGCGACAGTAACGCCATAGCCCCAGTCGGGTGGGAGTTGAATTACAGTGTCGATGAGGTTGTTCTCCACCAGGTACTCGCGGATCCTCGCTTCCGTGGCCCCCCGATAGAGAGTGCCGGGGAACTGCACGAGTACAGCGACACCATCCGTGGCAAGCCAGGACGCGGCATGCATCGTGAAAGCGAGGTCGTGATATTTCTTGGGCGCGAGAACGCCCGCGGGCGCGAAACGCTCATCGTTCATTAGGAGCGCGTCGTCCTTGCCGGCCCACTTCTGAGACCATTTCGGATTGGAGACGATGATGTCGAAGGGCTCGTCGTCGCGGTGTGACGGATCGGTCAATGTACTGGCTCCACCGTCGAGATTGATCCAGTTGAACTCAATGCGATGCACGAGCAAGTTCATCCGCGCCATGTTGTAGTTAGCTCGCACGAGCTCCTGTCCACTCACGGTTGCCTCGTGTTTGAGATGCTGACGAGCCTTGATCAAGAGCGATCCCGAGCCGAACGCTGGATCATAAATACTGCGAGCATCGGGATTAGCACCGGTTGCTAGCCGAGCCACCAGCTCCGCGATAGTTGGCGGCGTGAAGTGGTCACCGCCCTTTTTCCCTGCGGTCGTGACGTAATAGCGAAGCAGATCATCGAAGTCATCCGCCGCGTTCGTCATCTCATAGCTGGCGACGGACGTCAGGAGCGCCGAGAGTCGCTTGTTTCGGGCGTGAACCGAATCACCAAGAACAAGCGCGTTTGGATCGAAGGCACTGAAGAGGCCTTTGTAAACGTTCTCGCTTGGACTTCCGACGGCAGTCGCCTCGACAGCCTTAAATACCGTCGCGAGCGTCTCGTTCAGGTTCGCATCGTCAGCCGCAGCAGCCTGGGTGGCAGCAAACAGCTGACTCGGCAGGAGGAAGTATCCCTTCTCCTCAATCGTCGTGAATCGCGCCTGTTCCGCGGTGTTGTCGTCGAGACTCGCGTAGTCGAAATCGTCACGCCCGGCGGCACGTTCCTCGGCATTGATGTACTCCGCCAAGTCTTCCGATAGGAATCGGTAGAAGAGCGCCCCAAGCACATAAGATTTTAGGTCCCACGCCTCGGTCTCCGAGTGGAACTGCTTTGCAACTTGAACAATTCCACTCATGACCGAGCTCCGCTAGACCGTGAACTGCGTAGGTCCATGACAATGGCATCGATCTCCGCACGGAGCGCGGCTTGGCGCGACACAATGACCTCGATATCTCGCTCTAGCACATCGATATCAACAACTTCGCGCGTGTCTTCCCGCTCGACGTAGGAGGAAACGGCGATGTTGTAGGCGTTCGCCGCGATGTCTTCGTTCGACACCAACTTAATGAAGTGATCCTCATCCACTCGGTTCTCTAGCGCGAGCAAGATGTTCTGCTGGTTGTCTGGCGTGAGCTTGTTCTTGTTGCCGACGCGCTTGAACTCGTCCGCGGCGTCAACGAAGAGGACTGCATTGTCAGACTTGGACTTCTTGAGCACGATGATGCAGGTTCCGATCGTGGTGCCGAAGAATAGATCCGGCGGAAGCTGGATCACCGCGTCGACGTAGTTGTTGTCGATGAGGTACTTTCGGATCTTCTGCTCCGCTCCCCCGCGGTAGAGCACGCCTGGGAACTCGACGATGGCGGCTGTGCCGTTGACAGCAAGCCAGCTGAGGATGTGCATCGTGAAGGCGAGGTCTGCCTTCGACTTCGGCGCGAGCACACCAGCCGGGGCGAATCGTTCGTCATTGATGAGCAGCGGGTTAGCGTCCCCGTCCCACTTGATGGAGTAGGGCGGGTTGGAAACGATCGCCTCAAACGGCTCGTCGTCCCAGTGCTGCGGGTCGGCGAGGGTGTCGCCATGGGCGATGTTGAACTTCTCGTAGTTCACGTCGTGCAGGAACATGTTGATCCGCGCGAGGTTGTAGGTGGTCAGGTTGATTTCCTGGCCGTAGAAGCCGCCGACGTTCTCCTTGCCAAGTACCTTGGCGAACTTGAGCAGCAGCGATCCTGAACCGGCGGCAGGATCGTAAACCTTGTTGATGCGCTTCTTGCCCATAACGGTGATGCGGGCCAGGACGTCAGAAACTTCCTGGGGCGTGTAGTACTCGCCACCAGACTTGCCCGCCTGCGACGCATACATCTGCATGAGGTACTCATAGGCGTCGCCGAAGAGGTCGATCGAGTTGTCCTCGAAGTTGCCAAGGGGCAGATCGCCGATTGCCTCGAGTAGTTTGACTAGCTTCTCGTTGCGCTTCGCGACTGTGTTTCCAAGCTTTGAGCTGTTGACGTCGAGGTCGTCGAAGAGACCCTTGAGGTCGTCTTCGCTGTCCGAACCGACGGCGGAGCCTTCAATGTTCTTGAAGACGTGCTCGAGTGTCTCGTTGAGGTTAGGGTCGCTTGCGGCCCGCCTGCGGACGTTCTGGAACAGTTCCGAGGGAAGGATGTAAAAACCCTTCTCGGCGACCGTCTCTTTACGACCAAACTCTGCGTCCATGTCAGCAAGCGATGCGTAGTCGAAGTCCGCGTGGCCTGCCTCGTATTCACCCTTGTTGATGTACGCGGTGAGGTTCTCTGAGATGAATCGGTAGAAGAGCATGCCGAGGACGTAAGTCTTGAAGTCCCACCCGTCAACACTTCCCCGCAAGTCATTCGCAATGCGCCAGATTGTCTTATGAAGCTCGGCTCGCTGTGATTCACGGGTGGTTGGGGGCATTGATTGGACTCCTCGCGCCTGAGCGCTTTATTGATGACGCCTGGTCGGTGGCTCGAACCTATCGCGGACGGCCGACGGCCTGAAGGGCGCCACGAGGCCGCATGGACTTATATGAGCATTGTTCAGATTATATCACCGTAACGTCTGATCGCCCACCCCTCGCGCTCCCCTAACGTGAAGAGGCGGCGCTGGCCAGACCAGAACTCGAGGTTCTGCAGTCCAGCCAGTCGCCGCCGTGTCAGAGGATGTCTTCTCTGAAGATGGGCAACACGTCTTGGTCGAGCACGGGCACGACGCGGACGTCAGTGACCAGCGCCCACCGCTCCAGCAAGAGCATCGCCCAGATGACCGCTTCCCAGTAGTCGGTGTACTTCGCAGCGTTCCGGTGCCACTCGGTCTCACCAATTACTTGCACTTCAACCCTGTAGACCCGGGTCTCCATAAGCAGCGAGACGACCGCCTCAGGGACATCGGTCGTGTTGCCTTCCTCATCGGGCGCGCCGACGATGACGGCATTGCCAACCAGCATTGCGCGCTGCCGGGCTTCCGGAACGTGGAACCACCATAGGAAGGTCATGCGCGAGTTCAGGGGCAGGTGAATCGCCCCGGGTTTAGTGGAGGGCAGGTTCTCCCAACGTCGGCTGACGCTGGGGGTTGATCTCACGGTAGTACTGGTTCTCCATCTCGATGGGTGTGAGGTATCCGATCGATGAGTGCAGTCGGTTCTCGTTGAACCAGTGCACCCAGGAGAGGGTCGCGAGTTCGAGGTCGTCAACCCCGCGGAACGGTCCGTCGATCTTCACGCACTCGTTCCTGTAGAGCCCGACCACGCTCTCGGCGAGAGCATTGTCGTAGCTGTCGCCGACGGTGCCGATCGACGCGATCGCGCCGGCGTCGGCGAGTCTGTCGGCGTAGCGAATCGCGGTGTATTGCGCTCCCGCATCCGAATGTTGGATCACGCCGGTGACGTCTTCACCGGCGCGATCACGAACCCAGAGTGCCATCTCGAGCGCGTCCAACGGCAGCTCGGTTGGCATTCGATTCATCGTGCGCCAGCCAACGATCCGTCGGGAGAACACATCGGTGACGAACGCGGTGAACGCCATCCCGGACCATGTTGGAACATAGGTGAAGTCCACGACCCAGAGCTCGTTTGGACGGTCTGCGCGGAAGCAACGCTCGACGTGATCAGCCGGGCGGGCCGCCTTGTCGTCAGAGCGGGTCGTGACGAACTGCTTGCCCCGACGAACCCCACGCAGACCCTCTTGCCGCATGAGACGTTCGACAGTGCAGCGCGCCACCACGATGCCTTCTCGGCGCAGCAGATGCCACATCTTCCGGACCCCGCTGATCCCGCGCCCGAGGCTCCGATCCGTGAAGACTCGGCGGAGCTCGATGACGAGCTCCGCATCGCTGGCCGCTCGCGCCGATATCGGACGGGACTTGAAGGCGTAGTAACCAGACGGGGCGATCTTGACGCCGTGCTCGGAGAGCACCCGGCAGATCGGCTCGACCCCGAACCGGTCACGATGATCGTCGATGAACTGAACTACCACGGCAGTCGCGGGTCGAGCTCCCGCGCGAAGAACGAGGAGGCCGCCAACAGAATCTCGTTGGCACGCTTCAGCTCGCGGTTCTCGCCTCGAGCTGCTTGATCCGAGCCGCATCGCCGGTCGTGGTCCCGGGCCGCTCACCGGCATCGATAGCGGCCTGCTTGCACCACCCACGCAACGTGTCGGCATTCACCCCCGTCCGCTGCCCGATCCGGACCACCGCCGCGTTCAGCGACAGCTCCGAATCCTCCTTACGCGCCTCTTGCACGAGCCGAATAGCCCGCTCCCGCAATTCCTGCGGATACTTCCTCAGTGCTGGCATGATCCGATCCTCTCGGGGAATCAGACCCTCCATCAAACCCGGGGCGATTCAGACAGCCGAACTCGGGCTGCCGGCCGAAGCGGTGACGCTGGATCGGTCGGTCATCAGCGCGCAACTGCGTGAGGTGTACGACGTCGTCGAGATGGAAGGTCGCATCTATGCCTTCATTCGGTAGCCCGCGCAGCGTCCCGAATCACCCTCCGGGGGTGTTCTCCCACGGCAGACTGCGAGCGATGCGGAATAGTCAACAGGGGTGGCGTCCCCTGGGTTGGTGTAGTTTCCCGGCTCGGGTGTCACGTCGTGGACGTGGTGAGCCATCGTGCGATGGTCAGTGAGAACTGTCTAGGAATCTCACGGAAGGACACAAACGCACGATGGCTCTTGACCAGTCTGCCCTCCTCGAGCTACTCGGGGAACTGAAACTCACCGATGTGAACGACCGGATCCGGGTCGCGACCGAGACGCTCTACCAGGAGCTGATCGACGCGGAAGCAGCTGCGTTCATCGGCGCTGCCCCGTTCGAACGCTCCCCGGACCGTACGACGCAGCGCAACGGGACCCGGCTGCGGACCCTCACCACCACCGCGGGGGAGCTGGAGTTGCGGATCCCGAAGCTGCGGCAGGGATCGTTTTTCCCGTCGCTGCTGGAACGCCGCCGCCGGGTCGATCAGGCCCTGTTCGCGGTCGTGATGGAGGCGTACGTCCACGGCGTCTCCACCCGCAAGGTCGACGACCTGGTGAAGGCGCTCGGTGCCGACACCGGGATCAGCAAGTCGGAGGTGTCGCGGATCTGCAGCAACCTCGACGAGGACGTCGCGGCGTTCCGCGATCGGCCGCTCGCGGACAGCACGTACCCGTACGTGTTCCTCGACGCGACCTACTGCAAAGCCCGCGTCGGCCGGCGGGTCGTCTCCCAAGCCGTCGTCGTCGCGGTCGGTGTCGCCGCCGACGGGCGCAGGGAAGTCCTCGGCTTCGAGGTCGGGGACACCGAATCGCAACCGTTCTGGACCGCGTTCCTTCGCTCGCTGAAGGCCCGCGGGCTGGGCGGAGTGAAGCTGGTGATCTCCGACGCGCACACCGGGCTGATCGCGGCGATCGACACCGTCTTCCAAGGCTCGTCATGGCAGCGGTGTCGGGTCCACTTCATGCGCAACGTGCTTGCCAACGTCCCCAAGACCGCTGGGCCGATGGTCGCGTCGATCATCCGCACGATCTTCGCCCAGCCAGACACCGAGCACGTGTTCACCCAATTCCACGAAGTCGTCCGCATGCTCTCGAGGTCGCACCCGAAGATCGCCGGCATGCTCGAGGACGCGCAGAACGACATCCTCGCGTTCTGTCAGTTTCCCGCCACACACTGGCGGCAGATCTGGTCCACGAACCCGCTCGAGCGGGTCAACAAGGAGATCAAACGCCGCACCGACGTCGTCGGCACATTCCCCAACCCCGCCGCGTTGCTGCGCCTGGCCGGACACGTCCTGATCGAGCAACACGACGAATGGGACGGCGCTGACCGCCGCTACTTCAGCGAGCACTCCATGAAGCTCCTGAACGTCACCGAAGAGGAGGTCGCGATCCCGGAACTCGCTGCGGCATAATCACAACAGCTGACCCGCACGGTGTTGAGAAACTCCACCACTCAGCGGGACGTCACCGTCAACAGGCCCGGAATTCCGGGCCTGGCGAGGTAAAATGGGAGAGTAAACGGAGACCAAAGCCGATGTGCGAGACTGCATCGGGCCAGCGTCCCAGCCCATTCCTGAATGGGGCGCCCACTCCACCACCTCTCTCTCGAAATCACCGCTTCGAGACTGCTCTCACTCCCACGGAAGGAGGGCAGTCATGAGCCTGCCCGAGAACCCCACCACCTCCGCCTTCGTCGCAGCACCACCGCGACTGCCCGACATCGCCCCGCACGTTGAGGTCGGCCCGAGCGAGACGACGATCATCAACCCGATCGCCGACGTCGTCGCGCCCGCCGGATCACGCGCAGTGGTCTACCTGCGTGTGTCATCCAAGGGGCAGGTCAACACCGACTACGACCCCGAAGGGATCTCGATCCCCGCACAGCGGCAGTCCTGCCAACGCTAGGCGGAGCAGCTCGGGCTGACCATCGTCGCCGAGTACGTCGAGGCCGGTATCTCGGGAACAGAGATGACCAAGCGGGTCGCCTTCCAGCAGATGCTGGAGCGTATCCGGCGCGACAAGGACGTCGACTACGTCATCGTTTACAAGCTCTCGCGCTTCGCCCGGAACCGAACCGACGACGCCATCGTCATGGCCGACCTGCAGAAGCGCGGCGTCACCCTGATATCGGCAACCGAGTCGATCGACTCCACGCCGGTCGGGCAACTCATGCACGGCATTCTCGCCGCGTTCAACGAGTACCGGTCACGCGAAGACGGAGCCGACATCGCCTACAAGATGGCCCAGAAAGCCAAGAATGGCGGCACGCTCGGCAAGGCACCAATCGGCTACATCAACACCCTTGAGCGCATCGAAGGGCGTGAGTTCCGCGGCATCGCCGTCGACGAAGAACGCGCCCCCTTCGTCAAGCTCGCTTTCGAGTTGTACGACAAGGGCGAGTTCTCAATGGAGGACATCGCCGACATTCTCACCGAGCGTGGCCTGGAGACTAGAGCGACGGCACGCAGACCTGCGGGCCCCGTCTCCAGTTCGAAGATCTCGGCCATGCTGCGCGACCCGTACTACGTCGGCGACATCGTCTACAAGGGTGAAACTTACGAGGGGCGGCATCCGGCGATCATCGACCGCGACCTCTTCGTTCGAGTTCAGCAACGACTCGAGGCGTCAGGACGCGCCGGTGAGCGCAAGCGTGTCTACCCGCACTATCTCAAAGGCTCGCTGTGGTGCGGCGAGTGCTACGCCGTGCGCGGACTGGTCGACAAGCGGATGATCATCCAACGATCCATCGGCAAGACCGGTGGCGAGTACTTCTACTTCTTCTGCCGAGGCAAGCAGCAAGGTGTCTGCAACTCACGCCACATCCCTTTCGATCTCGTCGAGGACCAGGTCATCGAGCACTACCGCATGGTGCAGCTCAGGCCTGAGTTCATCGAGTGGGTGCACGGCCAGATCGACAATGCGCTTCAAGACCAAGCGGGTTCTCGTCGTCAGCTTCGAGACCAGATCCAGGGGCAGATCGCACGGCTTCAGACCAGGGTCGACAACCTGATTGACCTCGTCGCCGATGGAGGACTGGCTGGATCGAAGGCCCGCGAGAAGATCACCGAGATCGAGCGGGAACGCGCCGGGCTCGAGGCCCGCCTGGGAACCATTGAAGACGACCTGAGTATCGGTGCGGAGTTCCTTAAGGGCTGGCTCGAACTGTTGCGAGACCCCTATGAGCTCTACCGCACAGCCAGCAACGACATGCGCCGCGAGCTCAACCAGGCGATCTTCACGCGCATCTTCGTCATTGACCAAGACCGCGCGGAGTCCGAGCTCCAGGAACACGTTCGACTGCTTCTGGAGGCACAAGCCGAGTGGGCGGCATCGTTCGGCCTCGGCATCGGAGCCGGGTCAAACGAAAACGACGCCGAAGCGTCGTTACGTGGTGAATCAACCGAAGGTCACTGGCGCAAACCCGTGGACTCGGCCCTGGGTTCGAGTAAGCAATCTTTGGTGCCCCTGGAGGGACTCGAACCCCCAACCCTTTCCTTAGGACGGAACTGCTCTTCCATTGAGCTACAGAGGCTGACCGCTCCACTGTACGGGCTGGGCGATGACGTGCGCAGCCGGAGCGTCAGGCGGCGAACCCGTTGGTGAGGAACGCGGCCAGACCGAACAGGGTCACTGCCGACGGCAGCACGCCGAAGATCGCGACGACGACGCCCTCGCCGAACGCCTCACCGAGGGTGCGGCGCGCGGGTGCGGCCGTCGCGGCGGCGACGAGCCCGCCCGGCGTGTAGGCGCGGTCGGATCGAGCGCCCGAGCCGATCAGCCCGCTGGCGAGCGCCGCGTCGATCTGGGCGTCGATGCCGGCCGGGTCGGCGACGGTCGGCAGCGTGCGGCCGAACGAGCCGAGGTGCCGCTCCGAGCGCTCGACGCCCTCGACGAGACGGGCGAACGCCGTCATGGTGGCGGCAGCCGACGACGACGGCTCGGCGAACCAGGTCTGGCGCTCCTCGGCGGCGAGACGCACGAGCTGCAGGCGCGTGGGCGACTCGGCCGCCGGGCGCCACTGCAGCCACGAGAGCAGGTCGCGCGATGAGATGACGTGCGGCAGATCGCGGGCATCCGTGCGGGCGTCGGTGAACGAGCGCTCGCCGATGATGACGGTGACCGGGATGACCGGCTCCTGCACCCCGGTCGCCGCGGTGAGGCGCCTGCCGACGGCCGCGGCCTCGTGCACGCCCTCGGTGCAGCGCGCGAGCCGGCGCGACCCGGCCTCGAGACTGTGATCGTCGACCAGCACGTCGAGTCCGCGGTGGTGCTGGGTGCTGACGGCGTAGACGCCGGTGGGACCGATCAGCAGGTGGGCGAGCGCCGCGTGCGGCCCGAGCGGAACGGCGTGGAGCGCCGTCCACTCCGGACCGAGCATCGCGAGCACGAGCCCCAGCTCGATCTCGCCCTGCGCGCGGTCGAACCACGGCCGGGCATCCGGATGCAGGCGCACCCGATCGCCGACCCGCAGCGCGTAGTCGCGGGCCTCGGCCGCGGACTGCGCCCGAAGGCACCGCTCCGCGGCATCCTGACCCGCGGCTCGCGCCAGCGGCTCCTCAACGGCAGTGATCCCCCCGGATCGTGCCACCGTCGCATTCCCGAAATACGACATTTGTTCCCCCGGCCATCAGGTTAGGGGTCTGAGCGTCGGCGGTCAGGCCCCCTTTAGGGGGACTGTATTGCCCGCCGAGCCGCGCGCCGTGCCGAATGCCTCCCGACGCGCCGCGCGGTGTTCGCTTTGCGAGCGTCGACAGATCGCCGAGGCTACGCGGCCGCCGGCGCCAGGTACTCGTCCCAGGAGGGCTGCGGTCGCTCGATGCCGCGCACGAGCCACGCGGTGCCGTGCGGCGCGCGCGGCTGCACCCGCAGCCGCCATCCCATCTCGGCGGGCGTGCGGTCGCTCTTGAGGTTGTTGCAGCGCAGGCAGCAGGCCACGAGGTTCTCCCACGAGTCGCGGCCGCCGCGCGAGCGGGGCATGACGTGGTCGATGGTGGTGGCGTGGCCGTCGCAGTAGGCGCAGCGGTTGGCGTCGCGCCGCAGCACGCCCCGGCGGGTGAGCGGCACCTGGCGGCTGTGCGGCAATCGCACGTAGCGGCGCAGCACGATGACGCTCGGGCGCTCCCACGAATCGTGGATGCCCAGCACGGGGTGGTCGGAGTCACGGACCAGCACGGTGGCCTTGCCGTTCATGACGAGAACCAGGGCCCGGCGGAACGACACGACGGCGAGCGGCTCGTAGCCGGCGTTGAGAACGAGAGTGCGCACTGCGGAACCTCCAGGGTGAACGGGCCCGCATGGCCTGCGGGCGGTCCTACTCGCCGGTTCCGCCGTCGGCGGGAGGGTTCAGCGCTCCCGCTCGCGCGGGCACAAAAAAAGCACTGCAGTCAGACTGCAGTGCTCATCTCGACGCGACCGTGACAGGGCACGATCCGGCGAACGCTGGGCTGTATGCGGAACAGGACGCGCGCATCCACGGTTTGGATGTCGCGCTGCTCGCACATGGCCTCTCCCGGGCTCCTCTTGGTGGTACCGAGTGGGTTCAGGGTAAACCATGAACCGGCGCGCCGTCCGAGGAGGGCGCGCCGGTTCACGAGCGGTTCATGCGGGAGCGTGCGGGGCGCCTCAGATGCCGATGCGCACGATCCAGTAGTTGTCCGTCCAGATGGGGCGCACGCTCACGTAGGCGCCCGGCTTCGGGGCGTCCATGATCATCCCGTTGCCCATGTAGATGCCGTTTGCCCGGGCATGATCACGAGGTCGCCGGGAGCCGCGTCGGCGCGCGATATGCGGGTGCCCATCGCGTCCTGCCCGACCACGGAGTGCGGCAGCGAGACGCCGAACTGGGCGTAGACGAACTGCACGAAGCCCGAGCAGTCGAAGCCCGAGGGGTCGGCGCCGCCGAAGCGGTACGGGGTACCGATGTACTGCTCACCGACCGCGACGATTCCGTCGAGGCTGAAGCTCGGGTAGGCCGGGTTGGCGAGGTAGTCGCCGACGGACGGCCCGCCGTACGCGGCGCTCGCGGCGGCCGGAGCGGCGGCGATCTCGGCGCGGCGCTCGGCGGCCGCTGCTGCGGCAACCGCGGCGGCCTCAGCGGCGCGGGCCGCCTCGAGCTCCTCCATGGAGGTGGCGGTGAAGACGTCGCGCACGACGGTCTGCGCGGTCGTCGCCTCGATGTCGAGCTCCTGCGCCCCGGCGGCGCGCAGCTCGGCCTGCGCGGTCGCCGCGTCGAGTCCGCCGGCGTTCGCGACCGGATCGATCGCGTAGCCCGGCAGGGCCAGGGTCGCGACGAGGCCGGTGGCCACCGCCATGACGCAGACGTTGAGGGCGGTTCCCCGCCAGGTGTCACGGAGGGGTCGACGCGCCGCAGAAGTGCTGGCGACGTCGCCGGTGGTGTTCGCTGGGATCAGGAGTTGAGAGCTCTCGCATCTCACCGCTCCTCGCAGGCGACGGGCCGATCCCAGATGTTGCGGTTATTCGTCAGTCAGCGACGTATATATGCTGCGCGACCTCGATCGGCAGCTCGATGCCCTCGGCGCGGCCGATCACCTCGACCGAGATGTAGCCGTTCGCCTCCGCGCGGATGCGGGCCTCGGCGCCGGGCAACACGCCCGCCTCGTGCAGCTGGTGCAGCAGGTCGGGATCGAACTGCACGGGCTCGGCGAGGCGCCGGATGGTGCAGTGCAGCGTGCCGGCGGCGAGCGCGTGCGGCAGCGGCAGCACGCCGTCGAGGAACGACTCGGCGACGGGGCCGCCGATCTCCTCCAGCCCCGGGATGGGGTTGCCGTACGGCGACTCGGTGGGGTCGCCGAGCAGCGTCAGCAGCCGGCGCTCGACCTGCTCGCTCATGACGTGCTCCCAGCGGCAGGCCTCGTCGTGCACGAGCGACCAGTCGAGCCCGATCACGTCGGCGAGCAGGCGCTCCGCGAGGCGGTGCTTGCGCATCACGCCGACGGCCTTGTGCCGCCCCGTCTCCGACAGCTGCAGGTGGCGGTCGCCGTCGACGTGCACGAGCCCGTCGCGCTCCATCCGGGCGACGGTCTGCGACACGGTCGGGCCGGAGTGCCCGATGCGCTCCGAGATGCGGGCGCGGAGGGGCACGATGCCCTCCTCCTCGAGGTCGAGGATCGTGCGCAGGTACATCTCGGTGGTGTCGACGAGATCCGTCATTGATCGCCTCCCGGTGGCATCGCACCGCCCTGGCGGGCAGACCTCCAGCCTAATCGACGCGGTCTGTGCGCAGCGGACCGCTCAGTAGCATGGAGGCCATGGCCGACATCGTCATCCCCCGCGATCTGCTCCCCCTCGACGGCCGCTTCGGTTGCGGCCCCTCGAAGGTGCGGCCCGAGCAGCTGGATGCTCTCGCCGCCGCTCGCGAGGTGCTCGGCACCTCGCACCGCCAGGCCCCGATCAAGAACCTCGTGAAGAGCGTGCGCACCGGGCTCTCCGAGCTCTTCCGCCTGCCCGAGGGCTACGAGGTCGTGCTCGGCAATGGCGGCTCCACCGCCTTCTGGGACGTCGCGGCCTTCGGCCTCATCGAGCGCCGCAGCGCCCACCTCGCGTTCGGCGAGTTCGGCGCCAAGTTCGTCGCCTCGGCGAGCGCGCCGTGGCTCGAGGCCCCGCACGCCGTGACGACGCCGGGCGGCACGCGCGGCGCCCTCGAGCCCGTCGACGGCGTCGACGTCTACGCGTACCCCCACAACGAGACGTCGACGGGCGTGAGCGCTCCGGTGACGCGCGTGGGGGCATCCCCCGATGCCCTGACGCTCGTGGACGCGACGAGCGCGGCCGGCGGCATCGACTTCGACGTCGCCGAGACCGACGTCTACTACTTCGCCCCGCAGAAGAACTTCGCCGGCGACGGCGGCCTGTGGCTCGCGCTCATGAGCCCCGCGGCGATCGAGCGCGCGCAGCGGATCAACGCCTCCGACCGCTACATCCCGCCGTTCCTCTCGCTCACGGCGGCGATCGACAACTCGCGCCTCGAGCAGACCCTCAACACCCCGGCGCTCGCGACGCTCGTCATGCTCGACGAGCAGACCCGGTGGATGAACGCCGAGGGCGGGCTCGCCTGGGCGGGGGCGCGCACGGCCGAGAGCTCGGGAATCCTCTACGACTGGGCCGAGGCGCACCCGCTCGCAACGCCCTTCGTGGCCGACCCCGCGCACCGCTCCCCCGTCGTCGTCACGATCGACCTCGACGACTCGATCGACGCCGCGCTCGTCGCGACGACCCTGCGCGCGAACGGCATCGTCGACACCGAGCCGTACCGCAAGCTCGGTCGCAACCAGCTGCGGGTGGCGACCTTCGTGGCGATCGAGCCCGACGACGTGCGGCAGCTCACCCGCTCGATCGACTTCGTGCTCGACGCGATGGCCGGCTGATCCCCGTGCGCCTCTGGATCCGCCAGGAGGAGCGCCGGCCCGAGCCGGCGCCGCTGCGCACGAACGACGCGCGCGCCTTCTGGGTGGGTCTGGGCGGGTGGATGCTCGGCCTCGCCGTCGTCCTCGCCATGCTCGCGGTTCCCGGCGCGATCGACACTTGGGGCGCCCTGCTCACGATCGGCATCGGCATCGCGCTCGGCGTCGCGGGCGTGATCGTCTCCCGGCGCACCGGTCACGACAAGCGCGGGAGCGCGGCCGCCCCTCCCGAGGCCGCGCACCCCGGCGCCGGGCCGGCGATCGGCCCCGTCACCCCGCCGCTCGGCTGACGCACAGCCGCCACACGGGCGCGCGCGGCCCGAGTACGGCACGCTGATCGGCATGACCGACACGCTCGCCCCCGGCAGCCGCGCCGACGCCACCCCCGCCGAGTCCGCCGAGTCCGCCGAGTCCGCCGAGTCCGCCGAATCCGCCGAGGCGGGCGGCCTCGACGAGATCCGCACCGAGGTGCTCGTCGTCGGCGCCGGCCCGGGCGGCACGGCCGCCGCCCTCCGCGCCCGCGAGCTCGGCGCCGACGTCACCGTCGTCGAGGCCGCCGCGACGGGCGGCACCTGCGTCAACCTCGGCTGCGTGCCGACGCGCGGGCTGGCGAAGGCCGCGCGCCTCATGCGCGAGGTGCGCACGGCCGGCCGCTACGGCATCGTCGCGGTCGACGAGCGGGTCGACTGGGCTGCCACGACCGGCCGCGTGCGCGAGGCGGTGCAGGCGGTGCGGGACATGAAGCGCGAGCCGGCGCGGTTCGCCGAGGCGGGCATCCGGCTCGTGCAGGAGGGCCGCGCGCGCTTCGAGGACGCCCACACGATGGTGCTCGAGAGCGGGCGGCGCATCCACGCCGAGACGGTCATCCTCGCCGTCGGCGGGCACTCCAGCCGCATCCCCATCCCCGGGGCCGAGCTCGCGACCGTGCCCGAGCACGTGCTCGACCTGCCTGAGCTGCCGCGCCGCGTCGCGATCATCGGCGCGGGCAATACGGGCGCGCAGCTCGTCACGATCTTCCGCTCCCTCGGCAGCGAGGTGACGGTGCTCGACCTCGCGCCGCGCGTGCTCATGACGAGCGACGAGAGCGTCTCGGCCGCGATCGCCGAGGCCTTCGAGGCCGACGGCGTAGCCGTGCGCACGGGCATCGCCGGCGTCGACCGGCTCGAGCAGATCGATGATGGCATCGCGGTGCACTGGCGACAGGGCGAGGATGCTCAGCGCACCCTCGTCGACGTCGTGGTCATGGCCACGGGGTGGCCCGCCGACCTGAAACCCCTCGCGCTCGACAAGGCGGGGCTCGAACCCGAGCGCGGCTTCCTGCAGGTCGACCGCTTCTACCGCTCGCCCGTGCCGAGCATCCTCGTCGTCGGCGACGCCAACGGCCGCGACATGCTCGTGCAGGGGGCGCAGTTCGAGGGTGAGGCGGCGGCCGAGAACGCCGTGCTCGGCGTCAACCGCCGCTCGATGCTCAGCCTGCTGCCCGCGGGCGGGTTCACCGACCCCGACTACGGCGGAGTCGGCGCGACCGTGGCCGAGGCCCGCGAGCGCGACCCGCGCTGCATCGTCGTCACGGTGCCGTTCAGCGACCTTGACCGCGCCGTGATCGACGATCGCACGCGCGGGTTCCTGACGCTCGTCGTCGACGGCCGGCGCGACCTCGTGCTCGGCGCGCACGCCGTCGGCGAGCACGCGATCGAGATCGTGCAGTCCGTGGCGACCGCGATGGCGGCGGGCGCGGATGCCGCGACCCTCGCGGCCGTGCGCTTCGCCTACCCGACCTACGGCGCGATCATCGGGCTCGCCGCGCGCGCGGCGCTGCGCGACGACCCGGAGGTCGCCGACGTCACGAGCGCCGTGCTCGGCTGAGCCGCGCGGGCGCCGATGCCGTGAGGCGGGCTAGCTGTACCCGGTCAGCACGTTGGTGACACAAGGCAGAGGAGAAGGCCTTCATTCTGGGTGGTGTCTAAACGCCCTGAAGAGGAAGGCCTTCTCGTGGTCCACCGTAACGCTCCCCTTGCTCCCGCCGGCCGACTGATCCTGGTCCGACGGGTGCTGTCCGGCCGGCCTGTCTCGCATGTCGCGAAAGAGCTCGGAGTATCACGCCAGTGCGCTCACCGCTGGGTGACCCGCTTCCGCGAGCACGGAATCCGCGCGCTGGAGGACCGCTCCTCCAGGCCGCACCGCTCACCCACCACCACCTCCCCGCAGCTGGCCGCAGCGCTGATCGCGTCCCGGGAACACGACAGGCTCGGCCGCGATGAGCTCGCCCGACGCTTCGCGGTGAGCCCTTCGACCGCGTCCCGGTTGATCGCCCGGGCCGGCTTGCCTGCCCTGCATGAGTTGGACCCGGTCACCGGGACTCGCATCCGTCAAGGCCGCCGGACCCGTCTTCGATACGAGCGCGAGCAGCCGGGTGATCTGATCCATATCGACGTGAAGAAGCTCGGCCGCATCCCTGACGGCGGCGGATGGCGCCTGAACGGTCTGGGAACGATCGAGCACAACATCGGCCGGAAACGATCCGTGAGGCTCGGCTTCGACTACGTCCACGTCGCGGTCGATGACCACTCGCGGCTCGCGTTCGCGCAGGTGCTGCCGGATGAAAAGGGCGAAACCTGCGCGGCGTTCCTCGCCAACGCTGCTGCGTTCTTCACCGGACACGGGATCAGGATCCGGCAGGTCATGACCGACAACGCCTTGAACTACCGAAACTCCGCAGCCTTCCGAAGCGTTATGGAGTCGTTGGCGGCCACCCACGTGCTCACGAGACCGTATTCGCCCTGGCAGAACGGGAAAGCCGAACGCTTCAATCGCACCCTCCAGGAGGGGTGGGCATATCGACACGCGTTCACCTCGAACCAGGAACGCGCCAACGCCCTCGCGCCCTGGCTTGACCACTACAACTACGATCGACCCCACACCGCCTGCAAAGACCTGCCCCCGATCAGTCGAGTGTCACCAACCTCATGACCGAGTACAGCTAGCTGTACTGGGCAGTCACGTTGGCGACACTCGGCTGATCGGGGGTGCTCCGATGGCTGTGTGGATGCGTTGAGTGTTGTAGTGCTCCAGCCAGGGCGCAAGCGCAGCCGCTCGGTCGTCGTTGGAGGTGAACACTTGCCGGTAAGCCCATTCGATCTGCAGCGTCCGGTTCAGGCGTTCGACCTTGCCGTTCTGCCAGGGGCAGTGAGGACGGATGAAGACCTGTTTCGCGCCGAGTTGAGCCGCCGCAGCAGCGAGGGATTTGCGATAGGCGAAGGCGTTGTCGGTCATGATCCGCTCGATGCGGGTGATGCCGCGCTGGGCGAAGTAGTCCGCGGCGCGGAGCAGGAACTGCGCGCAGGTGATGCCTTTCTCGTCGGGAAGGATCTCGGAATACGCCAACCGGGAGTGGTCATCGATCATGGAGTGGACGTAGTCGAACCCGATGCCGCGGCCGCGGACTTGTTCGCTGCGGCCGTGGGCGCGCCATCCGCCGCCGTCGGGGATCCGGCCGAGCTTCTTCACGTCCATGTGGACCAGCTCGCCGGGCCGGTCTCGTTCATAACGCAGCCCGGTTCGGCGAGAGGCGCGGATCACTGCCCCGGTCAGTGGATCGCATTCCGCCAGGCGCGGCACGGCATGCCGGTGAAGGATCGCGCCGATCGTGCGGGTTGGGATTCCCAACTCCTCAGCAAGTCTCGCCGGCCCGACCCGGCGCCGGCGTCGCAAAGTCAACACTTGTTGCTCGAGGTGGGCCGGTGTTCGATTCGGTGAGCGATGCGGGCGCGAGGAGCGGTCCTGAAGCCCCGCGGCACCTTCCTGCCGGAACCGGCCGACCCATCGATGGGCGCATTGTCGGGAGATGCCGAGCTCGGAGGCGACGTGAGCGACCGGGCGGCCTTGACCGATCACCCGGTCGATCAGCAGCAGCCTCCCGCGGACATTGAGGCGGGCATTACCGTGGGACACGAGACCTCCTGGCAGTGAAGAACTAGACAGCTCCACTAAGCCAGGAGGTCTCCCTGTCTCACAACGGTTGTGTCACCAACGTCCCTGCCGAGTACAGCTAGCTGTACCCGGTCAGCACGTTGGTGACACAAGGCAGAGGAGAAGGCCTTCATTCTGGGTGGTGTCTAAACGCCCTGAAGAGGAAGGCCTTCTCGTGGTCCACCGTAACTCTCCCCTTGCTCCCGCCGGCCGACTGATCCTGGTCCGACGGGTGCTGTCCGGCCGTCCTGTGTCGCATGTCGCGAAAGAGCTCGGCGTGTCACGCCAGTGCGCTCACCGCTGGGTGACCCGCTTCCGCGAGCACGGAATCCGCGCGCTGGAGGACCGCTCCTCCAGGCCGCACCGCTCACCCACCACCACCTCCCCGCAGCTGGCCGCAGCGCTGATCGCGTCCCGGGAACACGACAGGCTCGGCCGCGATGAGCTCGCCCGACGCTTCGCGGTGAGCCCTTCGACCGCGTCCCGGTTGATCGCCCGGGCCGGCTTGCCTGCCCTGCATGAGTTGGACCCGGTCACCGGGACTCGCATCCGTCAAGGCCGCCGGACCCGTCTTCGATACGAGCGCGAGCAGCCGGGTGATCTGATCCATATCGACGTGAAGAAGCTCGGCCGCATCCCTGACGGCGGCGGATGGCGCCTGAACGGTCTGGGAACGATCGAGCACAACATCGGCCGGAAACGATCCGTGAGGCTCGGATTCGACTACGTCCACGTCGCGGTCGATGACCACTCCCGGCTCGCGTTCGCGCAAGTGCTGCCGGACGAAAAGGGCGAAACCTGCGCGGCGTTCCTCAACAACGCTGCTGCGTTCTTCACCGGACACGGGATCAGGATCCGGCAGGTCATGACCGACAACGCCATGAACTACCGAAACTCCGCAGCCTTCCGAAGCGTTATGGAGTCGTTGGCGGCCACCCACGTGCTCACGAGACCGTATTCGCCCTGGCAGAACGGGAAAGCCGAACGCTTCAATCGCACCCTCCAGGAGGGGTGGGCATATCGACACGCGTTCACCTCGAACCAGGAACGCGCCAACGCCCTCGCGCCCTGGCTTGACCACTACAACTACGATCGACCCCACACCGCCTGCAAAGACCTGCCCCCGATCAGTCGAGTGTCACCAACCTCATGACCGAGTACAGCTAGCGCCCGATGGCCTCGAGGCTGCCGGTCGTCTGCCCGGCCTCGTCGTAGACGGTGCAGAGGATCTCGCGGTCGCCGTCGGCCCAGCTCTCCACGCTCGGGCTGTAGTAGCCGATGTAGTACATCGAGGCGTCGTAGGCGACGCCGACGAACCGCTCGAACTCGGGATAGCAGTTGTCGAGGATGGCCGCTTCGAGCTCGGCATCGGTCGGCAGCTCCGCCGTCGTCAGGTCGAACGCGTGGTAGACCTCGCTGTCGTGCGGCTCGGCGCACGGCACGATGGGGAGGGAGTTGACCTCCTCGGCGACGGTCGCGTCGTTGAGGCAGTCGCCGACGACGATCGAGAAGACGTCGGCGCCGTCGTCGCCCTCGACGACCTGCCCGGTCTCATCGCGCTCGACGCTCCCGGTGATCGAGTCGATGACGCTGCACCCGGCGAGGCCGGCGATGAGCAGCGCGGTGGCGGCGACCGCCGCGAGGGTTCGTGCGCGGAGCGCGCGGGCGGTGGTCGTCATGGGGTCAGTCCTCGGGGGCGTCGCGATCGGTCGTGGACGTCGTCCTCGACGGAGTCGTCGTCCTCGGGCGCGTGCGCGTCGATGTCGACCCCGTCGACGTCGTCATCGGGGTCGAGGTCGTCCTCGTCGTGCTCGTGGTCGTCGTCCCCGGAGTCGTCACCCTCGGCGTCGCCGCCTTCGGAGTCATCCTCATCCGCCTGATGAGCAAGGTACTCCTCCAGGCGATCCGACCACGGCACCCAATCGGGGGCCACGAGCGCGCCGTCGGAGGGGATGAGCTCGGTCTCGAGCACGCTCGGCTCGAGGCCCTCGTTGACGGCGATCGCGACGGCCCACACCCAGCCGGGGTAGCCGCCCATCCGCGGCGAGAAGCGCACGGTCGCGACGGCGTCCTCGACGGTGATCTCGCGGAACGCACCGACCGTCGACTCGGGGGTGATCTCGGCGAGCGCCGCCCGGGCGATGGGCTCGAGCAGCTGCCGGCCGGCGAGCGCGTCGCGGCCCGCTGCCGTCGAGGGGCCCGCGTCAGGCATCCAGGTCGTCCGCGACCTTGCGCAGCACCGCGGCGATCTTGCGTCCGTGCTCGGAGTCGGGGTAGCGGCCGCCCTTGAGCTTGCCGCCCATGCCGTCGAGCAGCTTGATGAGGTCCTCGATGATGACCGACATCTCGTGCGCCGGGCGGCGGTTGATCTTGGTGACGCTCGGCTTCGGGTCGAGCACGCGCACCGACAGCGCCTGCGCGCCGCGCTTGCCGTCGGCGACGCCGAACTCGAGGCGGCTGCCCACCTTCACCATGGCGCCCTCGGGCAGGGCCGATGCGTGCAGGAACACCTCGGCGCCCTCGTCGGAGGTGATGAAGCCGAAACCCTTCTCCTGGTCGTAGAACTTGACCTTGCCGGTGGGCATGCACGTACTCCTCGAGGTGGGCGGGTCGGCCGGATGAGCCCGACCCCCGAGGATACCGCGTGAGCGCTCCCCCTGGACCGGGGGTACTGCGCTGTCGTACCGGGCACCTATCCTGAATCCGTGCCCGAAGAGTCGATCGTCATGAACAATCGCGTCGAACGCGTGCTCGCCTACATGGTGGCCGCGATCGTCGTGGTGAGCCTGGCATCGTTCATCGCCGTCATCATCGGCACCGCCGCCGGCATCGGCCGCGAGGGGCTGGCATCCGGCATCTGGCCGCTCGTCACCATCCTGCCGCTGATCGGCCTGCCGATCGGCTTCGTCCTCATCATCGTCCTGCTGGTCGTCAGCGCCGTGCGTCGGGGGCGGGCCGCCAAGGATGCCGGCAACTAGCGCGGCCTCCCTCGCTCTCGCCGCGCGCCTGCGCGACCGGAGCGACGACGAGCTCGCCGCCCTCATCACGAGCCGGTCGGTGAGCCCCGGCTCGGTGAAGGACATCTTCGACCTGGCCGAGGCGCTGCTCGACGCGCATTCGGTGGATGCCGCGCTCGCCGGCCTCGGCCGCCGCAGTCTCGCGGCTCTCGCGACCGCCGCCGAGCATCCCGACGAGCCCATGCCCCTCGCCGCCCTCGCCGAAGCCCTGGAGCGCACCGAGGCCGCGATCGCCGCCGACCTCTCCGCCACCGACGCCCTGGCGCTCTGCGCGCTCGAGCCCGCGGGCGTCACCGTCTGGCCCCCCGTCGGCGAGGCGCTGGCCGCGTGGCCCGAGCGCGGCCTGCCCTCCGCCGAGCAGCTGCGCAGCGCGCCGGCGCCCGCCGCCCTCGCGCCCGTCGACGACACCGACCGCCGGTTCCTCGACCGCGGCGCCGCCGAGCGCGCGTTCACGACCGCCACGCGCATCGCCGAGATCGTCGCGGCGCTCGTCGCGACGCCGGCCCGCATGCTCGCGAAGGGCGGCATGTCGCTGCCCGACGCCAAGCGCCTCGCCGAGGCCTGCGGGGCCGAGCTCGACGAGATCCCCCTGCTGCTCGACCTCGCCGCGATCGCCGGGCTCGTGCACGAGTCGAACGGCCGCACGCTGGCCCTCGACGACGCCGAGGACTGGCGCCGCCTGCCGCTGCCGGCGCGCTGGGCCCGGCTCGCCGACGCCTGGGTGTCGACGCTGCCCGACGAGCTGCACCGCCTGCTCGCCGACCGCGTGGACGCCCGCTGGGGCGACGGCATCGCCGACTTCGTGGCGTGGCTCTACCCCGCGGCGGACGAGGCCCTGCTGATCCGTCTGCGCCGCCGCGGCGCCCAGGGCGACCGCCTCGGCATCGCCGTCGACGGCCGCCCCTCAAGCGTCGGCGCGGCGCTCGTCGCGCACGGTGCCGAGGCGGCCGCGGCCGCGCTCGCCCCGCTCGTGCCGACGACGGTCGACAAGGTGTACCTGCAGCACGACCTCACGGTCGTCTCCCCCGGCCCGCTCGATGGGGGCGTCGACGAGCAACTGCGCCGCATGGCCGAGCTCGAGAGCGCGGGCCTCGCCGGCCGGTACCGCATCACCGCCGAGACGCTCGGTCGCGCGATCGCCCAGGGCGAAACGGCGGATGCTCTCCTCGCCTTCCTCGCCGGCATCTCGCTCACCGGCGTGCCGCAGCCGCTCGAGTACCTCGTGCGCGAGACCGCCCGCCGCTACGGCACCATCCGCGTGGCCGGGCTCGCGCCGGAGGAGATGGCCGAGCTCGGCGCCCGCACCGCCGTGCGCAGCGACGACGCGGGCATGCTCGACGCCCTGCTCGTCGACACCGCGGCCGCCCCGCTCGGCCTCGTGCGCGTCGGCCCGCACCGCCTCGTCAGCCGGCTCGAGCCCGCCGTCGTGCTGTGGACCCTCATCGACGCCCGCTACCCGGCCGCGCCCGAGGGCGGCGCCATGCCGCTCGAGCGGCCCCGACGCGGCGCCGTGCGCACGACCGTGCCGACGCCCGTGGACGCCGTCGCCGCGGCGGTGGGCCGCATGCGCGAGTCCTCCGCGGCCTCCGGCCCCGACAGCGGCGGCGCCTGGGTCGTGCGGCAGTGGGAGCTCGCGATCCGCGGCAAGCTCGGCGTGCGCGCCACCGTGCGCATGCCCGACGGCGGCGAGCGCTCCTTCGACCTCGAACCCACGGGAGCCGCGGCCGGGCGGGTGCGCGGGCGCGACCGCGTCGCCGACGTCGAGCGCACGCTGCCGGTGTCGAGCATCACGGCGCTCGAGCCGCTCGACTGAGCCCGGGCGCGGTCGGGCCCTCCCAGGCGGCGCACCTAGACTGGCCCGCTATGAATCCCGACGGCCCGCTGATCGTCCAGAGCGACCGAACCGTGCTCCTCGAGGTCGCCAGTCCGCTCGCGGAGGAGGCCCGTCACGCGCTCGCCGTGTTCGCCGAGCTCGAGCGCGCCCCCGAGCACGTGCACACCTACCGCATCACGCGGCTGGGCCTCTGGAACGCCCGCGCCGCCGGTCACGCGGCCGAGGAGATGCTCGCCGTGCTGGAGAAGTACTCGAAGTTCCCGGTGCCGCAGTCGGTCTCGATCGACATCGCCGAAACGGTCGGCCGCTACGGCCGCCTCGTCGTCGAGCGCGGTGAGGACGGCGTGCTGCTGCTGCGCAGCACCGACACCGCCGTGCTCACCGAGATCGCCTCGAACCGCAAGGTCGCCCCGCTGCTCGTGCGCCGCATCGACGCAACCACCTACGAGCTCGAGGCGTGGGCGCGCGGCCAGGTGAAGCAGGAGCTCGTCAAGATCGGCTGGCCCGCCGAGGATCTCGCCGGCTACACGCCCGGCACCCCGCACGCCATCGATCTCGATCAGGCCGACTGGAGCCTGCGGCCGTACCAGCAGACCGCCGTCGACCACTTCTTCGACGGCGGCTCGGGCGTCGTGGTGCTGCCCTGCGGCGCCGGCAAGACGCTCGTCGGCGCGGCCGCCATGGCCGCGGCCGGCACGACGACCCTCGTGCTCGTCACCAACACCGTCTCCGCCCGCCAGTGGCGCACCGAGCTGCTCAACCGCACGAGCCTCACCGAGGACGAGATCGGCGAGTACTCCGGCCAGCTCAAGGAGATCAAGCCCGTCACGATCGCGACGTACCAGATCCTCACCGCGAAGCGGAAGGGCCAGTACGCGCACCTCGCCCTCCTCGACGCGCTCGACTGGGGCCTCATCGTCTACGACGAGGTGCACCTGCTGCCGGCGCCCGTCTTCAAGCTCACCGCCGAGCTGCAGGCCCGCCGCCGCCTCGGCCTCACCGCCACTCTCGTGCGGGAGGACGGCCGCGAGAGCGACGTCTTCAGCCTCATCGGCCCGAAGCGCTTCGACGCCCCGTGGAAGGAGATCGAGGCGCAGGGCTTCATCTCCCCCGCGAGCTGCTACGAGGTGCGCGTCGACCTGCCCGCGACCGAGCGGCTGGAGTACGCGGCGAGCGCCGACGACCAGCGGTACCGGATGGCCGCCACGGCCCCGGCGAAGCTCGACGTCGTGAAGCGCCTGGTCGAGCAGCACACCGACGAGCGCATCCTCATCATCGGCCAGTACCTCGACCAGATCGACGAGCTCTCCGAGGCGCTCGGGGTGCCGCAGCTCACCGGCTCGACCTCCGTCGAGGAGCGCGAGCGGCTGTTCCAGGAGTTCCGCGACGGGGTGACCCCCGTGCTCGTCGTGTCGAAGGTCGCGAACTTCTCCGTCGACCTGCCCGAGGCGACGGTCGCCATCCAGGTCTCCGGATCCTTCGGCTCGCGGCAGGAGGAGGCCCAGCGGCTCGGCCGCCTGCTGCGCCCGAAGAAGAGCGGACTGCCCGCGCACTTCTACACGCTCGTGGCGCGCGACACCGTCGATCAGGACTTCGCGCAGAACCGCCAGCGGTTCCTCGCCGAGCAGGGCTACAGCTACACGATCCTCGACGCGACCTCGATCGGCCTGGCCGCCTAGAGCGCGCTGGCCGCCGGGGCCGCCCCGACCGCCGCGACGACGGTCGAGGCGAGCTCGGCGGGCCGCGTGAGCTGCGGCCAGTGCCCCGTCGGCAGCTCGACGATCTCGAGCGCGTGCAGCCGCCGCAGCTCGGCGCCCCACGCCGCCTCCGAGGCGATCGCCTCGTGCAGCATGGCCGCCGGGAACTCGCAGGCCACGATCGTCATCGGCACGGCGAACCGCGCGTCGTCGTGCAGCTGCTGCGGGTCGGTCGCCACGCGGGCGGGCTCGGGCACGGCCATCGCGGTGAAGCGCGCCCGCAGCTCGTCGTCGAGATCGACCAGATCCTCCGGCTCGAACACCGACCAGTCGGGCAGCGGCACGGCGTCGCCGACGACGGGCAGCTCGTCGTTGATGGGGCCGCCCGCGGGGAAGGGCAGCGCGTCGACGAGGATCACCCGCGCGACGGCCGCCGGACGGGCGTCGGCGGCCGCCCAGGCGATCGAGGCGCCGCCGCTGTGCCCGACGAGCACGAGGGGCTGCGGCAGGGCATCCATCGCCGCGATCACGGCGTCGACGTGGTCGCGCAGGCCGATGCCCGCGGCGGATTCGCCCGGCGCCTTGCCCGGCAGCGTGAGGGGATGCGGCCGGTGACCGGCGGCGGCGAGCGCCTCGGTGACCGGCTGCCAGGAGTCGCCGTCGAGCCAGAAGCCGGGGATGAGGAGGACGTCCATGCGGGCACGCTACGCCGCCGCACCGACATCGCGCACCCTGCGCGCCGCGCGCATCCGGCCCGCACCGAGCCCGGATGCAGGGGAATGCGGAGCGGCATCGGCGCGCCTCTCAGGAAACATGCAACGAACGCGCAGATACTAGGCGCATGGCTGACGGACCCAAGATTCTGATCGTGGACGACGAACCGAACATCCGCGATCTGCTCACGACATCGCTGCGCTTCGCCGGATTCATGGTGCGCGCGGTCGGCAACGGCGCGCAGGCGATCTCGGCGGTGCTCGAGGAGGAGCCCGACCTGATCATCCTCGACGTGATGCTGCCCGACATCAACGGCTTCGGCGTCACGAAGCGGCTGCGCTCGAGCGGGTACACGAGCCCCATCCTCTTCCTCACGGCGAAGGACGACACCGACGACAAGATCATGGGTCTGACCGTCGGTGGCGACGACTACGTCACCAAGCCGTTCAGCCTCGACGAGATCGTCGCGCGCATCAAGGCGATCCTCCGCCGCACCATGCAGGAGGAGGACGACGCGATCATCCGCACCGGCGAGCTCATGATGGATCAGGACACGCACGAGGTCACCGTCGGCGACGTCGTCATCGAGCTCTCGCCCACCGAGTTCAAGCTGCTGCGCTACCTCATGCTCAACCCCAACCGCGTGCTGTCGAAGGCCCAGATCCTCGACCACGTGTGGGAGTACGACTTCAACGGCGACGCCGGCATCGTCGAGAGCTACATCTCGTACCTGCGCCGCAAGCTCGACCAGCACACCGACGAGCCGCTCATCCAGACCAAGCGCGGCTTCGGCTACATGCTTAAGGCGGCCAAGGTCTAGCCTCGGCCCGCCATGCATGAGCAGCTGACGAGGTGGTGGGAGGGGATCTCCCTCCGTTCGAAGATCACCGCGGTGACGGTCATGGTCGTGACCATCGGCCTGCTCGTCGTCGGCGCCGGCACCATCACGGTGCTGCAGCAGACGCTCGTCGGCCAGGTCGACCGGCAGCTGCTGCTCGCCGCCGAGGAGCTGCGGGCGCAGGGCGACCGACTCTCGCTCGACGACTTCGACGAGACCTTCACGCCCGTCACGGGCTCCTCCGTGGTCTCCTCGCCGCTGTACTTCGGCGCGGTGGACGCGAGCGGCGCGGTCATCGACGACAACGTGACGGATGCCCGGCGCGCCCAGGCGCCCGACGCGAGCCAGCTCACCCTCTCGTACGTGCAGACCCGCTACGGCGAGGGCATCACGGTGGCGAGCGAGAACCGCACGGGCCAGTGGCGGCTCGCGGCCTTCTCCCTCACGCTCGTCTACGACGAGAACGCGCCGCGCCCCGCGACGCTCGTCATCGGCGCCGACCTCGCCCCGACCAACGGGATCATCGGCAACTTCGCGTCGATCTTCCTCGGCTTCGGGCTCGTGGCGGTCATCCTCAGCGCCGCGCTCACCCGCCTGCTCGTCTCCTCGACCTTCCGCCCGCTGCGCGACGTCGAGGCGACCGCGGCGCGGTTCGCCGGCGGCGACTTCAGCCAGCGCCTCGGCGGGGCGACCCCGAACACCGAGGTCGGGCGCCTCAACCGCTCGCTCAACACGATGCTCTCGCGCATCGACCGCGCCTTCGCCGACCGCGCCGCGACGATCGCCCAGATGCGGCGCTTCGTCGGCGACGCGAGCCACGAGCTGCGCACGCCGCTCGTGAGCCTGCGCGGCTACGCCGAGCTGTACCGCATGGGCGCGATCAAGGAGGAGGCCGACGTCGCCCAGGCGATGGAGCGCATCGAGAAGGAGGCCATCCGGATGTCGGCGCTCGTCGGCGACCTCCTCGCGCTCGCCCGCCTCGACGAGGCGAAGCCCCTCGAGCCCGGCCCCGTCGACCTCGTGCTGCTCGCCCGCGACGCCGCCCTCGACACGATGGCCGGCGCGCCCGACCGCGAGGTGCAGGTCGTGATCGACGAGGCGAGCGCGCTGCTGCTCGCCGAGGCGGAGCCCGCTCCCCCGGCCGACCCCGACCTCGCCCCGCCGCCGCGCGAGCAGCGCGCCCCCGGGCGCACCGTGTCGGCGCTCGCGCGCCTCCGCGGCCGCCGCCGGGCATCCGCTCCCGAGCAGTCGGCGCCCGCCCTGCTGCCCGAGCCCGCCGCCGCCGGCTTCTCGGCCGTCGTCGTCGGCGAGGAGAACAAGCTGCGGCAGGTCGTGACGAACCTCGTCGGCAACGCCATGCGCTTCACCGATGCGGGCTCCCCGCTCGAGCTCGTCGTCGGGCTCGACCTACCCGCCGGGATGGCGACGCTCGCCGTGGTCGACCACGGCGAGGGCATTCCCGCCGAGCTCAAGGAGAAGATCTTCCAGCGGTTCTTCCGCGCCGACTCCTCGCGCACGCGCGACACCGGCGGGTCGGGGCTCGGGCTCGCGATCGTCGCCTCGATCATCGACCTGCACGGCGGCCGCGTCGAGGTGCTCGACACCCCGGGAGGCGGCGCGACCTTCCGCATCGCGCTGCCGCTCCTCCCCAGCGCGGCGCAGGCCGTCGAGGCCACCGAGCCGGTGGCCGCCACCGGCCCCGCCCCGCTCGTCTCCTAACCTCCCCCCGACGGCGGGGAGCGGCTCCGCCGGAGAAGTGGAGGAGACCATGACCCGGTACCAGGTCGACAGCGACGCGGTGCTGACCGCGGTGAGCACCGCGCGCGGCACGATCGCGCGCATCCAGGGCGAGGTCTCGGGCCTCACCGCCGACCTCGGCGCTCTGCAGGGCGCGTGGACGGGCCCGGCTGCGACGGCCTTCCAGTCGCTGCTCGGCGAGTGGACGGCGACGCAGCGGCAGGTCGAGCAGATGCTCGCGAGCATCACCGAGGCGCTCGGCAGCGCGGGCACGCACTACGCCGAGATCGAGCAGGCCAACGCGCGGCTGTTCCAGCGCTGATCCGGCCTGCGCTGACCCGGCCTGCGCTGATCCGGACAGCGCCGATCCGGACAGCGCCGATCGGGGCAGCGCCGATCGAGTCGGCGCCGGAGCGCGCGAGACAGACCCCCGGATGACGACGCCGGGAACGCGGAACGGGGCGGCTCCCTGGTGGGAGCCGCCCCGTTCTGGCGGTGCCGGGTGACCGGCGGGGCGAGGACTTAGAAGTCCATACCGCCGCTCGGGTCGCCCATGGGCGCCGGGTTCTTCTCGGGCTTGTCGGCGACGACGGCCTCCGTGGTGAGGAACAGGCCCGCGATCGAGGCCGCGTTGAGCAGCGCCGAGCGGGTGACCTTCACGGGGTCGGCGATGCCGGCGGCCAGCATGTCGCCGTACTCGCCGGTCGCGGCGTTGAGGCCGTGACCCACGGGCAGGTGGCGCACCTTGTCGGCGACCACGCCGGGCTCGAGGCCCGCGTTGAGGGCGATCTGCTTGAGCGGGGCGTCGATCGCGACGCGGACGATGTTCGCGCCCGTCGCCTCGTCGCCGACGAGCTCGTTCATCGCGGCACCCTCGAAGGCGAGCTTGCCGGCCTGGATGAGGGCGACGCCACCACCGGCGACGATGCCCTCCTCGACGGCGGCCTTCGCGTTGCGGACGGCGTCCTCGATGCGGTGCTTGCGCTCCTTGAGCTCGACCTCGGTGGCCGCGCCCGCCTTGATGACGGCGACGCCGCCGGCGAGCTTGGCGAGGCGCTCCTGCAGCTTCTCGCGGTCGTAGTCCGAGTCGGTGTTGTCGATCTCGGCGCGGATCTGCTTGACGCGGCCGGCGATCGCCTCGGCGTCGCCCGCACCCTCGACGATGGTCGTCTCGTCCTTGGTGATGACGACCTTGCGCGCGCGGCCCAGCAGGTCGAGAGTGGCGTTCTCGAGCTTGAGACCGACCTCCTCGCTGATGACCTGGCCGCCCGTGAGGATGGCGATGTCCTGCAGCATGGCCTTGCGGCGGTCGCCGAAGCCGGGGGCCTTGACGGCGACCGACTTGAAGATGCCGCGGATCTTGTTGACGACGAGCGTGGCCAGGGCCTCGCCCTCGACGTCCTCGGCGATGATGAGCAGCTGCTTGCCGCTCTGGATCACCTTGTCGACGACGGGGAGCAGGTCCTTGATCGCCGAGATCTTGCCGTTGACGATGAGCACGTAGGGGTCTTCGAAGACCGCTTCCTGGCGCTCGGGGTCGGTGACGAAGTACGCCGACAGGTAGCCCTTGTCGAAGCGCATGCCCTCGGTGAGCTCGAGCTCGGTGCCGAAGGTGTTCGACTCCTCGACGGTGACGACGCCCTCCTTGCCGACCTTGTCGATGGCCTCGGCGATGAGCGCGCCGATGGCGGGGTCGGCGGCCGAGATCGAGGCGGTGGCGGCGATCTCCTCCTTGGTCTCGACCTCCTTGGCGCTCTTGATCAGCTCGGCCGAGACGGCCTCGACGGCCTTCTCGATGCCGCGCTTGAGGCTGATGGGGTCGGCGCCGGCGGCGACGTTGCGCAGGCCCTCGCGCACGAGCGCCTGGGCGAGCACGACCGACGTGGTGGTGCCGTCACCGGCGACGTCGTCGGTCTTCTTGGCGACCTCCTTGACCAGCTCGGCGCCGATCTTCTCGTAGGGGTCGTCGAGCTCGATCTCCTTGGCGATGGACACGCCGTCGTTGGTGATCGTGGGGGCGCCCCACTTCTTCTCCAGCACGACGTTGCGGCCGCGCGGGCCGAGCGTGACCTTGACGGCGTCGGCCAGGATGTTGAGGCCGCGCTCGAGGCCGCGACGGGCCTCCTCATTGAAAGCGATGATCTTAGCCATGTGTGTCTTTCGTCCCTCCCGGACCCAGAGAGCCCGGTAGCTTCTGGCACTCGCGGAGCACGAGTGCTAACTGCGATTCTGGCACTCGCGCAGGGAGAGTGCAAGCCGACGGGAGGGAGCCGCCGGGCTACTGGAAGCTGAACGACCCCGCGGTCGGCACGAGCTCGACCCAGGTCGTCCCGGGGGCCAGGCGCACGGCGACGCCCTGGGCGTCGACGAGCCGCGGCGGGGTGTTCTGATCGGGCTTCGACCAGGTCGCCGGCACGATCTTGCCGCCGGACGAGACCCACGCCTCGCCGCTGCCGATCATCTGCGTCGTCGGGATGTCCTGGATGACCTGCACCGGCACCCGCATCACCACGACGTTGACCGCGCTGAGGCGCGCGCCCGAGGCCGCGGTGTCGGGCGCCCCGCCGGTCATGGAGCGCAACCACGTCGCGCTCGCGGCATCCCATGACCACGACGGCGTGGCGAGCGAGCCGAAGGTCATCGCCATCGAGGTGATCGGCTGCCCGTCCTTCGCGGCGGTGGCCGAGGCGGCATCGGCCGCGAACGAGAACTGCTGGGCGGGCGCCGCGATGTCGGCGTGCTGGGCGAGCAGCTCGGGCGCGCGCACGATGACGTTGTGCGGGGCGGGCGCGTTCGAGCCGCGGAACATCACCGAGTCCGTATCGGCCTGCCCGTGGATGGCGTTGTAGACGCGCGTGGCGCGCATGAGGTCGACGAAGCGCTGCTGCCCGCCGGAGTAGGCGACGATGCCGCCGAGCGGGGAGATGATGTCGGGATCCATCGGCCGGATCGAGCGGATCGGGCCGATCTCGGCCGGCACGTCCGAGTGCCAGACGCCGACGTACCGCGTGAGGCCGCCCTCGACGAGCTCCTCGAACACCACGTCGGCGGCGTCGAGCCCGAGCTGCGGGCGCGCGAGCGGGTGGTTGTCGATCTTCGCGGCGAGGGCGCTGCGGGCGAGCGAGCCCGGCTCCACGAGCTCCCCCGTCAGTGGCGCGAGCTCGGGCGCCGCCGGCTCGACGTACGTCGAGACGTACTCGGGCGTCGGGGTCGGCGTGGGCTGCGCGGCGGCGACGGGCTCCGCGGCGGGAGCCGTGCATCCCGCCAGCAGCCCCGACGCGGTCGCGAGCGCCGCGAGGGCGAGCAGGCGACGGGATGCCCCGCCGCGGCGCGCGCGCGGGCTGCGGTCGGTCGGTCTGCCGTGACGGAGGGCGCTCATGCGGTCACGATAACCCCGGTGGCACCCGGTGCCGCGACGACGCGGCGGTCGACGAGATCGGATCCGCGCGGGCCGCGCCTCAGCCCGCGTAGTCCGCGCCGACGGCGACGGTGACCCGCGCCCCCGGAAACGCGTCCGAGAACTCGACCTCGCCGACGCCGAGCAGCTGCACGAGGCCGCGCGCGATGCCCTCCTCGGTGGGGTCGTCGTAGTACACGACGGTGGTCGCGAGGTCGTCCTGCGCGGCGTTCGTCACGGCGCCGACCGGCCAGCCGAGCGGCGTGAGCACGTCGGCGGCCTGCTGACCGAGACCGGTGATGCCCGAGCCGTTGAGCACGGTGATCGAGAAGCCCTCGGGCAGCGTGATGGTCGCGGGATCGGTCACGGGCGGCGCGGTCTCGACGGGCGCCTCGGTCGGGGCCGGCTCGGGCTCGCCCGCGCCGGGCAGCGAGACGGGGAGGTCGAGGTTGACGCGATCGCTGATGATCGCGAGGCCGCCGACGCCCGCGACGACGAGCAGTCCGGTGGCGAGCGCCGCGACGCCGAGGGCCCGCCAGCGCGCGAGGGGGTCGCGCGGCGCTCGGTGGGCTCCGACGCGGCCGTCGTGCTCGGGCACCTCGTCGAACCGATCGCGCGGGAACTTCGCCATGGTGCGGGATGGGCCTTCCGGGTTCGGCGTGCGCTCGTGCCGCTCAGGCGGCGCCGGCGCCGGGTCGCCGCGTGCGGCGGACCTCGGCGCGCTGGGCGCGCACCTCGCGAAGCCGACCCACCAGGACGGGGTCGTAGCGCAGCGCGGCATCGGTGTCGAGCAGGGCGTTCAGCACCTGATAGTAGCGGGCGGCGCTCCAGCCGAACTCCGCCCGGATCCGGCTCTCCTTGCGGCCGCCGGCCGCGCCCCACCACTGCCGCTCGAACTCCAGCACGGCACCGAGGCGATCCTCGGCCGCCGCGTCGCCCGCGGCGGAGGCCGGGGCGGTCGCGCGGGAGGGGGAGCTCATCCCGTCAGGGTACGGCCGCGCGCCACCGGGGCGGCGGAGGCGCGGCGCTCAGCCGCCGACCCAGCGCTCGATGCGGTCGCCGTGGGGCGAGACGACGGCGAGGGGATGCCCGTCGCGGCTCAGCACGAAGTCGTCGTCGCGCGCCGCCGCGTCGAGGGGCAGCACGGCGTCGGCCCGCGCGCCGAGCTCGGGCAGCACCCGCCTCCCGTCGAGCGAGATCCACGTGCCGCCGAGGTCGCCGGCGAGCGCGGCGAAGCGCGTGCGATCGGCCGGAGGCAGGTAGACGAGCACCGCGGGGCTCCACACCACGAGCGTCGCGTCGACCGGGGCGTGCGCGGCGAGCGCGCGCAGCCCCTCGACGGCGTCGCCCGGGACGAGGTGCGGCGGGTGCTCCCGCGCGATCGCGATGGCCGCGTCGAGCTGCGCGGCGCGCTCCCGCTCCTCGGGCCAGATCAGCGTGCGAAGCCAGCGCTCGTCCTCGGCGCGGTCGAGGCGCAGCGGGCTGCGCTCCAGGCCCGCGCGCCAGACGATCTCGGGCATCCGCCGCGGCACGGGCGCGCCCGGCCCGAGGGTCGTGCGCAGCACGAGCGACGACGGCCCGTCGTGCGGGTCGAGGCGGTGCATCCCGCCCCCGTCGTCGACGAGCTCGTGGCTGTACCGGTCGACGAGCAGGCCGAGGCCGGCCGCGGCGCCGACCTCGAGCAGGGCGATGGGGCCCTCGATGACCTGCAGCGCGGCGAGCAGGGGCGCGGTGCGCCGCGGGTCGTTCGTCTGCGTGAAGCGCGCGCGGGCGACGGCGGCGACGGCGTCCCACTCCCCCTCGAGCCAGGTGCGCACGTCGCCCTGCGGGCGGAGTCCGGTGAAGCGCGCCGCCGTGAGCACGAGCACGGGCTGGCGGTCGGCGAGCGGGAGGGTGTCGATGAGGGCGAGCAGCTCGTCGTCCTCGGCGATCGTCGCCGCCCACGCGGCGTAGGTGCGCGAGCGCGGCGCCGCCTCGCGCGCGAAGCGCCGGAACCGCTCGGCCGTCGAGGTCACGCCCGCATCCTGCCAGAGCGGGGCCGGCTCGGGCGCGCCCGGCCCGGCCGGGCACGATCCGGGCGGCGGCGATCAGGGGCGCGCGGCCCGGTACATCGCGCGGTGCGGCAGCCCCGCCTCGAGGTACTCCTCGCCGTAGGGCTCGAAGCCGAAGCGCGCGTAGAGGGGCTGCACGTAGCTCTGCGAGTGCAGGGCCATCGGCTCGCGGCCGAAGCGCTCGATGACGCGGGCGATGAGGGTGCTGGAGAGGCCCTCGCCGCGGCGGTCGGGGCGGGTGACGACGCGGCCGATGAGGCGCCGAGCATCCCGATCGCCCTCGGCCGGCACCGCGTTCTCGACCACGCGCAGGTACGCTGCGACGCCCCGCTCGTCGGGGATCCACAGGTGCTGCGTCGACTCCTCGCGGTCGCGGGCGTCGAGCTCCTCCTCGTCGATGCGCTGCTCGAGGAAGAACACGGCCGTGCGCAGCGAGGCGATCTCGAAGAACTCGTCGAGGGTCAGCCGGCTCCAGGTTTTCTCGATGAGGGAAGGGTCGGGCACGGTTCGGAGTTTAATGGGGTGGAGATCAACCGCCTTCGGGCGAGGGGGAGGAACCCATGAACGAGCAGAAGAGCGGCGCCTACGAGGTCGAGAAGACCGAGGAGGAGTGGCTGGCCGAGCTCGGCCCGGAGCGCTACGCGGTGCTGCGCCAGGCCGGCACCGAGCGCGCCTGGACGGGCGAGCTGCTCGACGAGAGCCG
Organism: Microcella flavibacter; assembly: GCF_012530535.1. NCBI lineage: Bacteria > Bacillati > Actinomycetota > Actinomycetes > Micrococcales > Microbacteriaceae > Microcella > Microcella flavibacter. Next base: position 492,287 of record NZ_CP051299.1, on the reverse strand, counting down.
CGCGGGCGTCTACACCTGCGCGGCCTGCAATGCCGAGCTGTTCCAGAGCGGCACCAAGTTCGACTCGGGCTGCGGCTGGCCGAGCTTCTACGAGTCGGTGCGCCCCGACGCGGTCGAGCTGATCGAGGACACCTCGCTCGGCATGGTGCGCACCGAGGTGCGCTGCGCGAGCTGCGGGTCGCACCTCGGCCACGTGTTCCCCGACGGCTTCGGCACCCCCACCGGCGACCGCTACTGCATGAACTCGCTCTCGCTGGACTTCAAGGGCGAGTAGCCCCGACCGTTCGGGATGCGCCTGTTGCGCACTGTGACGGCGGATTGCCGCGCGTGACGGCCCGCTGACGGCGACCGCGCGCGGCCGCCTACCGTGGCCCGCATGACCGCGCAGACCCTCGAGAGACCGCTCGCCGTCGTGGGCGTCTCCGGCAGCACCCACGCCCCCTCCCGCACGACCGCGCTCGTGAGCGCGGTGCTCGACGCCGTCGCCCGCGACCGCCTCGGCGCCGCCGGAGGCACGACGACGCACCTCGTCGAGGTCGACCGCATCGGGCCCGGGCTCGCCGGGACGGTGCGACGGGATGCGCTGCCGAGCTCGGTCGAGCAGGAGCTGCGGCGCATCGAGACGGCCGACCTGCTCGTCGTCGCGAGCCCCGTGTACCGGGCCTCGTTCACCGGCCTGTTCAAGCACCTCTTCGACTTCATCGACCAGCACGCGCTCCTCGGCACCCCCGTGCTGCTCGCCGCGACGGGCGGCAGCGAGCGCCACGGTCTCATGATCGAGCACCAGCTGCGGCCGCTGTTCGGCTTCTTCCAGTCGCTGACCCTGCCGAACGCGATCTACGCGAGCGACGCCGACTTCACCGACTACCGCGTCTCGAACCCCGACATCACGCGGCGCATCGACGCCGCCGTCGCACGGGCGCTGCCGCTCGTCGCGCGGGTCGCGCCCGAGCCGCGGTCGGCGTTCTTCTAGGCGGCGGACGGGTCGGCGGCGCCGCGCGCGCGTCGGGCCGGCAGGGCGGTGACGACGACGCCCACGAGGGTGAGCACGGCGCCGATCGCCGTCGAGGCCGTCGTCGGCACGCCGATCGGCGCGAGCAGGTCGAACAGCAGCGCGCCGAGCAGCTGCCCGGCGACGAGGCACAGCCCGAGCAGCAGTACCCCGATGCGGGCGACCGTGATGGTCTGGATGGCGATGAAGGTCGCCCCGAGCGCGCCGCCGACGTAGAGCAGCGGCTCGGCGGGCAGCGCCTCCGGCAGGCCCGAGACGAGCAGGTGCACGGCGGTCGCGACCGCGAGCGCCGTCGCCCCCACCACGAAGTTCAGGGTCGTGGCCGCGAGCGGCGAGCCCGTCGCCGCGCGCACGCGCCCGTTCACCGCGGCCTGCGCGCCGACGCCGAGCCCCGCGAGCAGCGGCAGCACGAGCGCCGCGACCGGGATCGCCCCGCCGAGCTCGGGGGCCACGGCGATGACGACGGCGGCGAGCGTGAGCGCCGCTCCGAGGATGCGCCGCAGGGTCACGGGCGCGCGGCGGGCGCCGGCGAAGCCGGTGGCGTCGATCCACAGGCCCACGGCGGTCTGGCCGGTCACCGTCGCCACCGTGAAGATCGCCACCCCGAGGATGCCCGCGACGAGGCCCTGGCTGAGCACCATGAAGGCTCCGCCGAGGCCGCCGAGCAGCATCCACCCGCGCAGCTCGCCCGATCGCACCCGGCCGCCGAGGCCGCGGAAGGCCGCGCGACCGCGCCGGCTGCCCGCCATGACCGCCAGCAGGATCACGAGGCCCAGCGTGAAGGAGACGAGCGCGGCCGTGAAGCCGTCGTCGAGGCGCTGCCCGAGCTCGCCGTTGACGCGGTGCTGCGCGGCGACGCCCACGCCCGCGATGACGGTGACGACGGCGGCGGAGGCGGTGATCAGCCGCGAGCGGCGTTCGGAGGGCGGCACGAGCAGGGTCCTCCTCCGATGACCGGGCGTCGGACACCGGCGAGTGAATCAGTGGGGCCGCCTGTGGGAATCGAACCCACGACCTATTCATTACGAGTGAATCGCTCTGCCGACTGAGCTAAGGCGGCGCGGCACGGATCGCTCCGTGGCACGGCTATGGAGTCTAGCCCATGCCGACCGGGTGCTCGCGACGGGGGCGCTCAGCCGAGGCAGACGGTGGCCCCCGCCGGCACGGCCCCCTCGAGCAGGAAGGCGTCGACGAGATCGTTGATGCAGGGATCGCCCTCGTCGTAGGCGATGTGCCCCTCGCCGTCGTAGGTGAGCAGCACGCCGCTCGCGAGCTGCTCCGACAGGGAGACGGCCCACTCGTAGGGGGTCGCCGGGTCGCCCGTGGTGCCCACCACGAGGATGGGCGGGGCGCCCTCGGCGCTCACGGGCTCGAGAGCGGCATCCGACTCGTACGGCCAGTTCTGGCAGACGACGTCGCCCAGCGGGCTCGGATCGGTCGTCACCGGCGCCGCCTCGGCGATGGCCGCGTTCTGCTCCACGATCGTCGCGGGGTCGCGCTCGACCGGGTAGTCGAGGCAGTTGATGGCGATGAAGGCCTCGAGCGAGTTGTCGACGTACTCGCCGTCCTCGCGGCCGTAGTAGAAGTCGGCGAGCAGGAATCCCGTGTCGGCGACGCCGTCGCGCAGCTCGGTGAACATGTCGCTGAGGAACGGCCAGGAGCCCTCGTCGTAGAGCGCCGTCGCGATCGCGATGTCCAGCGTGCTGCCGGTGAACTGACGGCCGTCGGCGGCGGGGATGGGCTCGTCGTCGAGCTGCGCGTACAGCTGCTCGACGATGCCGAGCGCCGCCGCGGTATCGGTCGGGAAGGGGCAGGTGCGCGCCGCGGCGCACTCGGTGATGTAGGTGGTCAGGGCGGCCTCGAAGCCGACGGACTGCGCGAGCACGACCTCGAACTGGCTCGTCGTCGGATCGGTGGCGCCGTCGAGCACGAGCCGGCCGGTGCGGTCGGGGAACGCCTCGGCGTACCGCGCCCCGATCTCGGTGCCGTAGGAGTAGCCGAAGTAGGTGAGCGTCTCGTCCCCGACGATCGAGCGCAGCAGGTCGAGGTCGCGCACGGTGGAGTCGGTGTCGACGAACTCGAGCAGCGGCCCGCTGTTCTCGGCGCAGGCCTCGGCGAAGTCGACGGCGCTCGCGGTGAGCTCGTCGACCCACTCCGGGGTGCCCGCCTCCGCCTCGGGAACGCCGTAGACGAACTCGTCCATCTGCGCCGGGTCGGTGTAGCAGGTGACGGCGCTCGAGCGCCCGACGCCGCGGGGGTCCCAGCCGATGACGTCGTACTGCGCGCGCAGCTCGGCGCTCACGGCCGCATCGACGCTGTCGCGCACGAAGTCGAAGCCCGAGGCGCCCGGCCCGCCGGGGTTCACGAAGAGCGAGCCCTGCGCCTCCTCCGTGGCGGGGTGCCGCACGAGGGCGAGCTCGATGTCGGAGCCGTCGCCCGGGTTGTCCCAGTCGAGCGGCGCGACGGCCGTGGCGCACTGGGCTCCCCCGCCGCAGCGCTCCCAGCGCAGCACCTGGCTGAAGTAGGGGCGCACGTTCTCGGGCACCTCCTCGCCCGTGGGCGTGGAGGACTCGGCGCCCGTGATGCCGTCGAGCAGGCCCGGCACGCAGCCGGTGAGCACGAGCACCGGCACCAGCAGGGCGGCGAGGAGGCCCGCGGTGCGGCGACGGCCTCGGGATGCGCGACGGCTTCGGGATGCGCGGCGGCCTCGAGATGCGCGGCGGGCGGGGTGCGGGGCGGCCGGGATGCTCACACCGCGGAGCCTAGCGACGGCACCCGACCGCTCGCCGCGATGAGCATCGCCTCGAGCGCGAGCGCCGGGGGCGTGTTGCCCTCGACCCGCCGCCGGGCCTGGGAGATCGCGTCGAGCGCGGCGAGCGAGAGCGCGGGGGTGCGCTCGGCCGCCGCCTGCTCGATGCGCGCGCGCATCGCCTCGTTGACCAGCTCGACGCCCGCGCCGAGCTGCACCATGAGCACGTCGCGGTGCAGGGAGAGCAGGTCGACGAGCACGCGGTCGATGCCGTCTCGCACCGAGCGGGTCGCCCGGCGCTTCTGGTCCTCCTCGAGGTTCTTGAGGGTGCTGCGCAGGGCGGGCGGCACGGTGCCGCCGGGCTCCACGCCGAGGGAGCGCAGGGCCGCGTCGCGCTCCTCGGCCTCGCGCTCGGCGGTGAAGGCCTTGGCGTCCGCCGTGGCGAGCGAGACGAGCTGCTCGGCCGCCGTCACGGCGCCCGAGACCGAGGCGACCGAGAGCGCGATGTCGAGGGTGCGCGCGCGGCGCTCGCGAGCATCCGCGTCGGTGGCCAGCCGGTGCGCCATGCCGATGTGGCTCTGCGACTCGCGCGCAGCCTGCTCGGCGAGCGCGCGGTCGACGCCGTCGCGGCGGACGAGGAGATCGGCGACCTCGGCGACGCTCGGCACGCGCAGGCGCACGCTGCGGGTGCGCGAGCGGATGGTCGGGATGAGGTCGGCCGCGTTGGGCGCGCAGAGCACCCAGACCGTGCGGGGCGGCGGCTCCTCCAGCGCCTTCAGCAGCACGTTCGAGGTGCGCTCGGTCATGCGATCGGCGTCCTCGATGACGATGACGCGGTACGGGGCGACGCTCGGCGAGTACTGGCTCTGCTGCACGAGGTGGCGCACCTCGTCGATCGAGATGATGACCCGATCGGTGGCGAGCACGGCGAGGTCGGGGTGCGTGCGCGCGGCGACCTGCGCGGCCGTCACGGCGTCCTCCCCGCCGAGACCGCTCAGCAGCTCGGTCGCGAAGGCGTAGGCGAGGTTCGAGCGGCCCGAGCCGGGCGGGCCCGTGATGAGCCACGAGTGCGTCATCGCGCCCGGATCGGCGGCGGCCTCGCGCAGCAGCGCGATCGCGGCGTCCTGCCCCGTCAGCTCATCCCACGCGGTCATGCGGCGAGGCTAGCGAGCAGGGCCGACACGCGCTCCCGGATGCTCCGCTGCAGCTCCTCGACCGGCCGGGTCGCGTCGAGCACGAGAAACCGCTCGGGCTCGGCGGCGGCCAGCTCGCGGTACGCGTCGCGCACCCGGGTGTGGAACGCCTCGGCCTCCGCCTCGAGCCGGTCGTACCGGGTGCGGCTCGCATCGAGTCGCGCGCGGCCGGTGGCCGCATCGAGGTCGAGCAGCACGGTCAGGTGCGGCAGCAGCCCCTCGGTCGCCCAGAGCGAGAGCTCGCGAACCTCGGCGGTCGACAGCACGCGGCCGGCCCCCTGGTAGGCGACGGAGGAGTCGAGGTAGCGATCCTGGATGACGATGTCGCCGCGCTCGATCGCCGGCCGCACGACGGTCGCCACGTTGTGCGCCCGGTCGGCGGCGTAGAGCAGCGCCTCGGCGCGCGGGGCGATGTACCCGCGACGGTGCAGGATGATCTCGCGCAGCTCGAGCCCGAGCTCGGTGCCGCCGGGCTCGCGCGCGTGCACGACCGTGCGGCCCTGCTCGCCGAGCCATTCCGTGAGCAGCGCCGACTGGGTGCTCTTGCCCGAGCCGTCGCCGCCCTCGAGGGTGAGGAAGAGGCCGGTCACGCGGCCTACTCCGCGGGCTTCGTCGCGGCCGTCGTGCGCGCCGACGGCTTCTTCGCGGCGGCCGGCTTCGTGGCCGCCGGCTTCTTCGCGGCCGTCGTCGTCGCCTTCGCTGCCGTGGTCTTCGCCGCCGCGGTCTTCGCTGCGGCTGGCTTCTTGGCCGCCGGCTTCTTGGCGGCGGGCTTCTTCGCTGCGGGCTTGCGAGCGGCCGGCTTCTTGGCCGGTCCCTTCGCACGCTTGTCGGCGAGCAGCTGCACGGCGCGCTCGAAGTCGACCGACTCGACGTCCTCCCCGCGAGGGATGGTGGCGTTCGTCGTGCCGTCGGTGACGTAGGGGCCGAAGCGGCCGTCCTTCACCTTGATCGGCTTGCCGCTCTCGGGGTCGGCGTCGAACTCCTTGAGCGCGCTCGAGGCCTTGCGAGCGCCGTACTTGGGCTCGGCGAACTTGGCGAGCGCTCCGGCGAGGTCGATCACGAAGATCTGGTCCTCCCCGTCGAGCGAGCGGGTGTCGGTGCCCTTCTTCAGGTACGCGCCGTAGCGGCCGTTCTGGGCCGTGATCGGCTCGCCGCTCTCGGGGTCGACGCCGACGGTGCGCGGCAGGTCGAGCAGCTTGAGCGCGGTCGCGAGGTCGACGGTCGCCGGGTCCATGCTCTTGAAGAGGGATGCCGTGCGCGGCTTCTCCGCGGCCGCCTTCTTGGCGGGCGCCTTCCGGGCCGGGGCCTTCTTCGCGGTGGCGGTCGCGGTCGTCGTCCCGCTCGACGCGTCGGCCGGAGCCGTCTCGAGCACCTCGCCGGTGGCGGCGTCGACCGCCTCCTCCGGCTCGGGGTCGACCTCGGTGACGTACGGACCGAAGCGGCCGTCCTTCGCGACGACCTGCTTGCCGGTCGCGGGGTTCAGACCGAGCACGCGGTCGCCGATGACGGGGGCGTCGATGAGCTCCTGCGCCTTGGCGGGGGTGAGCTCGTCGGGGGCGAGCTCGAGCGGCAGGTTCACGCGCCGCGGGGTCTCGCTGCCCTCCTCGGCGACCTCGAGGTAGGGGCCGTACTTGCCGATGCGCAGGGTGATGGCGTCGGTGATGGCCATCGAGTTGAGGGCCTTCGCGTCGATCTCGCCGAGGTTGTCGATGACGGGCCGCAGGCCCGGCTGGGTGGCGTCGCCGAAGTAGAAGCCCTTCAGCCAGTCGGTGCGGTCGGCCTCTCCCCCGGCGATGCGGTCGAGGTCCGATTCCATCTCGGCGGTGAAGTCGTACTCGACGAGATCGGCGAAGTACTCCTCGAGCAGGCGCACGACCGAGAAGGCGATCCAGTTGGGGACGAGCGCGGTGCCGCGAGGGGTGACGTAGCCGCGGTCGACGATGGTCGAGATGATCGCGGCGTACGTGGAGGGTCGGCCGATGCCGCGCTCCTCGAGCGCCTTGACGAGGCTCGCCTCGGTGTAGCGCGAGGGCGGGCTGGTCTCGTGGCCCTTCGCCTCGACGGCGGTCACGCCGAGCTTCTGGCCCTCGGTGAGCGGCGGCAGCTTCGACTCGGCGGGCTCGGCGGTCTTCTCGGCGTCGCGATCCTCGTCCTGGCCCTCCTCGTAGGCGGCGAGGAAGCCGCGGAAGGTGATGACGGTGCCGCTCGCCGCGAACTCGGCGACGACCCCGGCCGGGGTGGCGCTCGAGGGGGTGGGTCCGGCCTCGATGGTGACCGAGGCGGTCTGGCCCCGGGCATCCGCCATCTGGCTCGCGATCGTGCGCTTCCAGATCAGGTCGTAGAGCTTCCAGTCGTTGCCGCGCAGCGTGCCCTCGAGCGCGCTCGGCGTGCGGAACACGTCGCCGGCGGGGCGGACGGCCTCGTGGGCCTCCTGCGCGTTCTTCGACTTGCTCGCGTAGGTGCGGGGCTTCTCCGGAACGGTGTCGGCGCCGTAGAGGTCGGCCGCCTGCGAGCGCGCTGCGGCAACGGCCTGCTGCGAGAGCGAGGACGAGTCGGTGCGCATGTAGGTGATGTAGCCGTTCTCGTACAGCGACTGCGCGACCGACATCGTCTGGCGGGCGGTGAAGCGCAGCTTGCGCGCGGCCTCCTGCTGCAGCGTCGAGGTCGTGAACGGCGCGGCGGGCCGGCGCGTGTACGGCTTCGACTCGACCTTGCGCACGACGACGTCGATGGCGGGGTCGCGCAGCGCCTCGGCGAGCGAGGTCGCCCCCGACTCGTCGAGCGCGACGGTGGCCTCGGCCTTCAGCTGCCCGCGATCGTCGAAGTCGCGTCCGCTCGCGATCTTGCGGCCGTCGAGCCGGTTGAGGCGCGCGGTGAAGGCGGTGTCGGCGTCGAGCGGGGTGAGGGTGGTGTCGAGATCCCAGTAGGAGGCCGAGACGAAGGCGAGGCGCTCGCGCTCGCGGTCGACGACCAGCCGGGTGGCGGCGGACTGCACGCGACCGGCGCTGAGGCCGGGGCCGACCTTGCGCCAGAGCACGGGGCTGACCTCGTAGCCGTAGAGGCGGTCGAGGATGCGCCGGGTCTCCTGCGCGTCGACGAGGGCGGTGTCGAGCTCGCGGGTCGACTCGGTGGCCCGGGCGATCGCCTCGGGCGTGATCTCGTGGAACACCATGCGCTTCACCGGCACGGTCGGCTTCAGCACCTGCAGGAGGTGCCAGGCGATGGCTTCGCCCTCGCGGTCCTCATCCGTCGCGAGGAAGAGCTCGTCGGCGTTCTTGAGCGCGCGCTTGAGTTCGGCGACGGTGCGCTTCTTCTCCTCGGAGACGACGTAGTAGGGCTCGAAGCCGTTGTCGACGTCGATCGAGAACTTGCCGAGCGGGCCCTTCTTCAGCTCGGCGGGGAGGTTCTTGGGCTCGACGAGGTCGCGGATGTGCCCGACGGAGGCCTGCACCTCGTACCCGTCGCCCAGGTACTTGCCGATCGTCTTCGCCTTCGCGGGCGACTCGACGATGACCAGCTTCTTCGTGCTCGGCACGGTACTCCTCGATCTCGATGGGGCCCGGGGGGATTCGATCCGCACCCCGGGCCGCGCGGTACGACGGCACCGCGATTCAGGCACACCATACACAGGATTCCGCGGAGGCCGCCGACCCGCCGGGGCCAGAGGAGGCCGCTCACGACGGCGGCCCGGCGCGCGCGGCGCGCTCGATCGGGATGCCCAGCACGGGCCCCGAGACCACCACGATCACCGTGCTCGACTCGATGCGGCAGTCCCGCAGCGCGGCGCCGTGCACCGCCGCGAGCCGCTCGGCCGCCGCGCAGGGCTCGCCCGCCGACCATCCGATCAGCACGTCGCCCGCGGCGAGCGCCGCCGCGTCCGCCGCGTGGCCAAGCTGCTGCGCCCGGGCGGTCGCGCCGGCGCCCGCGACCGCTGCGGCGCCGACGACGGCGACGGCCGCGAGCGCGCCGACGACGAGCGGCGCCCCGGCCATCAGCCGCCCCCGAGCGCGCAGGCGCGGGCCGAGACGGCGAGCGCGACGCCGAGCACGCGCGGGTGGGCGGTGACGCGGGCGCAGCGCAGGTCGTCGGCGGGCTCCAGCGCCAGGGTCGCGCCGGGCAGCACCCGGCCGACGTGCGCGCGCGCCGTCGACTCGGGCTCGCCGCGCGCGAGCATGCGGGCGGCGACGGCAGCGGCATCCTGCGCCTGGGCGCGCACGAGCGCGGCCGACACCCCGCCGAGGCAGACGGCCAGCACGAGCACGATCGCCGGCACGGCGACGGCGATCTCGGCCGTCACCGAGCCCCGATCGCGCCCGGCCCTCATACGCCGACGGTGAGGGCCGCGCGCACCATGTCGGTGAGGATGCCCCGCACCTCGTCGCTGCGCATGATGACGACGAGCAGGCTCGCGAAGCCGACGGCGGCCATCGTGGCGATGGCGTACTCGGCCGTGGCGGCGCCCGTCTCGTCGGTGAGGAGCGCGCGGTCCAGCCGCGGCGGCACGAGGCCCGCGCTCGATCGCCCGGCGGCCGCACGGTGCGACGCCGAGGACGGGCGCGGCGGAGTGCGGCGCGCAAGAGAGAGGAGCGAGGCGCGGGAGGCGAGCGGCGGGGCCGGGGGGAGGGCGGGGGTCATGGCGGTTCCTGTTCTGTCGAGCCCGGTGGGGCGGCGGTGCGGCACGAACGTTCGGGAAGTGTGCGCCCGCCCGGACGGGTGGCGCGCGGCGGGAGCCGGAACCGGGGCGATCACGGCAGCGGCAGCGCTGTGGAGGAGAGGAGTGCCACGAGCATGGGCACGACGCCGAGCAGCAAGAAGGAGGGGAGGATGCACGCCCCGAGCGGGAGCATGAGGCGCACCCCGAGCCGTTCGGCCGTGCGGCGGGCCGTGTCGCGCGCGAGGAGGCGCTGCTCGGCGGCCTCGGCCCGGGCCAGCTCGCCGAGCGGCGCCCCCGAGCGCCGCGAGAGCACGACGAGCGCCTCGAGCTCCGTCGCCTCGTGCCCGAGCTGCACGTCGGCGCGCTCGAGCTCGCGCTGCACGAGCAGGCGGGCGGCCTCCGGCGATCCGCCGCCGCCCGCGGCGACGGCGAGCAGATCGAGGGCGAGCCCGGTCGTCGGCGGCGGCGGGTGCGCGCCCCGCACGAGCCGGCGCATCCAGGCTCGGCCGAGCACGATGAGCAGCAGGCCGAGCACCGCCGAGGCGACGCCGAGGGGATGCCCGAGCGCCGCCGCGAGGTCGGCCCCGGTCAGCAGGCTCAGGCCCACCGCGACGAGCGGCAGCAGCTGCACGATGCGGGCAGTCGCCCGCGGGGCGGCGAGCGCGACCTCGATGTCGCGGGCGGCGGCGGCCCCGTCGCGCAGGGCGCCGGCGAAGGCGCGCAGGGCCGGAGCGAGCGGGGCGCCGCTCGCCGCCGCCACCCTCCAGGCGGCGGCGAGCGCCGCCCGGTCGGTCGATGCCGGCCCCCGCTCGAGCGCCTCGGCCACGGGGGCGCCGTCGTCCAGCGCGGCGACGATGCCGTCGAGCCGCGGGTCCGGCGGCGTGCTCGCCTCGGCGACGCATCGCCAGGCCGAGACCGGCGCGGTGCCTGCGGCGAGCAGCACGGCGACGCGGTGGACGTGCCGCGCGAGATCCCCCGGCCGGTCCGGGGCGCGGCCTCTCATGCGGCACCGGGGTCGCCGGGCGCGGGCGACGGCGGATCGAGCGGCACGTCGAGCGGCACGTCGAGCGGCACCGTCTCGACGGCGAGGCGCTCACGGGCATCCAGCACGAAGCGGCCGAGCGCCGCGGTGCGCCCGCCGGCGGCATCGCGCTGCAGATGCACGACGAGGTCGATGCCGCTCATCGCCTGCCGGGCGAGGGCGAGCGGATCGAGGCCGGCGATCATGCCGACGGCCTCCAGCCGGCTCGGCACATCGGCGAGGGAGTTCGCGTGCAGCGTGCCGGCGCCCCCGCGGTGCCCGGTGTTGAGTGCGGCGAGGAACTCGCGCACCTCCGCGCCGCGGCACTCGCCCACAACGAGGCGATCCGGGCGCATCCGCAGGGCCTCGCGCACGAGGCGGGCCAGATCGACCTCGCCCGCCCCCTCGAGGTTGGCCTGCCGGCACTCGAGGCCGACGACGTGCGGATGCTCGATGGGCGCCTCGGCGACGTCCTCGATGACGACGATCCGGTCGCGCTCGTCGGCGAGGGAGAGCAGCGCGCCGAGCAGAGTGGTCTTGCCGCTGCCCGTCGCCCCCGTCACGAGCACCGTGCTGCGCTCGCGGAGCGCGCGGCGCAGTCGCTCCACGACCACGCGAGGCAGCCCGGCGTCGTCGAGCGCGACCCGGCGCACGCGCGGAAGGCGGAGCGAGATCGCGGTGCCCGCCCAGGCGACCGGCGGCAGGGCGACGTGCACGCGCATCCCCTCCCCCAGCCGCACGTCGGCGCACGGCGTCGCCTCGTCGACGTGCCGCCCTCCCGCCTCGATCAGGCGCACGGCGAGCGCCCTCGCGTCCTCCGCCCCGAGGCGGATGCCCGGCACGGGCCGCGCCCCGCCGCCGGCGTCGGCCCACACGCGGCCGTCGCCCGTCACGAAGACGTCGGTCGCCGCCGCGTCGGCGACGACCGGGGCGAGCGGGCCGAGGGCCTCGGCGACCGCCGGCTCCAGCCGGCGGTCGCCGGATCGAGCGGAGCCGGCGGGGCCGGGCGGCCCCGCCGCGCGCGACCCGGGGTCGGCAGGGGGGCGGTGCCGCGGGTCGACGGGGAGGAAGGGCTCGGGATGCACCCGACGATGGTCGACGAGGTCGGGAGCGCGGACCGGGCGCGAGCGGGCATCCGGGGACGACGACGAACGGCCCCTCCTGGGGAGGAGGGGCCGTCGACGGCTGCGGGAGCGCAGGGGCTGCGGGGTCGCAGTCCGCGCCGGTCGCGGGTGATGCAGGTGAAGAGGGGGGGCGGCGCCCGCACTTGGGGGGGACAGGGGCGCCGCCACCGCGGCGCGTGATCGGGGGGAATCGTTCGCGCCGCGTGGTCAGTATTGCTGCTGACGGTGATCAGTCTCACCCTTCACGCGGTCGACGTCAAGCCGAAACGCCCCCCGATTTGTCCCCCGAAGTGCCGACGCTCGTTCGGGGGCCGAACACCCGGGGTCGCAGACCCCCTCGTGGCGCCCTGCGGACCGCTCGTCGCCTCGTCGTGCGCGCTCATCGCACCGCGCCGACGTGCACCCGGCGCGAGCGCCGCGACTCGTAGGATCGAGCCGTAAACCCCCACCGTTGCGGCTTACCAGGCTCAGTCCGCACATCGACCAAGGATGACGATGTCCACGACTTCCATTGACAGCCTCCTGCACGAGATCCGCCGCTTCGCCCCCGACCCCGCGTTCAGCGCGGCGGCGGTGGCGCAGCCCGAGCTCTACGACCGGGCGCGGGCCGACCGCCTCGGTTTCTGGGCCGAGCAGGCGCGCGAGCTCGACTGGACGACCCCCTTCACCGAGACCCTCGACTGGTCGAACCCGCCGGTGGCGCGCTGGTTCGGCGACGGCGAGCTCAACGTCGCCTACAACTGCCTCGACCGGCACGTCGAGGCGGGCAACGGCGACCGCGTCGCCATCCACTGGGAGGGCGAGCCCGGCGACACCCGCACCATCACCTACGCCGAGCTCACCCGCGAGGTGAAGAAGGCGGCGAACGTGCTGGCCGGACTCGGCATCGGGCAGGGCGACCGCGTGGCGATCTACCTGCCCCTCATCCCCGAGGCGGTCATCGCGATGCTCGCCGTCGCCCGCCTCGGCGCGATCCACTCGGTGATCTTCGGCGGGTTCAGCGCCGAGAGCATCCGCGCCCGGGTCGAGGATGCCGATGCCAAGCTCGTCATCACCGCCGACGGCGGCTGGCGCAAGGGCAAGGTCTTCCCGCTCAAGCACGCGGTCGACACCGCGCTCGCGGCCGCCGAGTCGAACGTCGAGCACGTGCTCGTCGTCCGCCGCGGCGAGAACGACGTCGAGTGGGACGACGCCCGCGACCTGTGGTGGCACGAGCAGATGGAGGGCGCGGCGGAGGAGCACGAGGCGCAGGGCTTCGAGGCCGAGAACCCGCTGTTCATCCTCTACACCTCGGGCACGACCGGGAAGCCGAAGGGCATCCTGCACACCAGCGGCGGCTACCTCACGCAGGCGGCCTACACCCACCGCGCCGTCTTCGACCTCAAGCCCGAGACCGATGTGTACTGGTGCACCGCCGACGTCGGCTGGATCACCGGCCACAGCTACGTCGTCTACGGGCCGCTCGCCAACGGCGCCACCCAGGTGCTGTACGAGGGCACGCCCGAGACCCCGCACCCCGGCCGCTGGTGGGAGATCATCGAGAAGTACAAGGTCTCGATCTTCTACACCGCGCCGACGGCCATCCGCTCGTTCATGAAGGCCGGGCGCGAGATCCCCCTCGCGCACGACCTGTCGAGCCTGCGCCTGCTCGGCTCGGTCGGCGAGCCGATCAACCCCGAGGCCTGGGTCTGGTACCGCGAGATCATCGGCGGCGGCACGACCCCCATCGTCGACACCTGGTGGCAGACCGAGACGGGCGCGATCATGATCAGCGCCCTGCCGGGCGTCACGACGACGAAGCCCGGCTCGGCCCAGGTGCCCATCCCCGGCATCTCGGTGGACGTGCTCGACGAGGACGGCTCGCACGTCGGGCTCGACTCGGGCGGCCTGCTCGTCGTCACCGAGCCCTGGCCGAGCATGCTGCGCGGCATCTGGGGCGATCCCGACCGGTTCGCCGAGACCTACTGGTCGAAGTTCGCCGACGCGCCGGACGGGCCGCTGTACTTCGCCGGCGACGGCGCGCACCTCGACGTCGACGGCGACGTCTGGCTGCTCGGCCGCGTCGACGACGTCATGAACGTCTCGGGCCACCGCCTGTCGACGATGGAGATCGAGTCGGCGCTCGTGTCGCACCCGATCGTCGCCGAGGCCGCCGTCGTCGGCGCCTCCGACGAGACGACGGGCCAGGCGGTCGTCGCCTACGTGATCCTGCGCTCGAAGAAGGCGAAGAGCGTGACGGCGGCCGAGGCGAGCCAGCTGCTGCGCGCGCACGTGGCCGAGCAGATCGGCGCGATCGCGCGGCCGCGCGAGATCTTCGTCGTCACCGAGCTGCCGAAGACGCGCTCGGGCAAGATCATGCGGCGCCTGCTGCGCGACATCGCCGAGGGCCGCGAGATCGGCGACACGACGACCCTCACCGACACCACGGTCGTCACCGTGATCCGGGAGACCTCGCGGTAGAGCATCCCGAGATCGGAGACGACGAAGGAGGCCGTCCTGCGGGGCGGCCCCCTTCGTCGTGCGGTCGGTCGTCAGGCGAACTCGACGACGAGCTCCACCTCGACCGGGGCGTCGAGCGGCAGCACCGCGACGCCGACGGCGCTGCGGGCGTGCACGCCGACGTCGCCGAAGATGCTGCCGAGCAGCTCGCTCGCGCCGTTGAGCACGGCGGGCTGGCCGGTGAAGTCGGGCGCCGAGGCGACGAAGCCGGTGACCTTGACGATGCGCGTGATGCGGTCGAGCGAGCCGATGACGCTCTGCACCGCGGCGAGCGCGTTGAGGGCGCACTGCCCGGCGTACCGGGCGGCGTCCTCGGCCGCGACCTCCGCGCCGACCTTGCCGGTCGCCGGCAGCGCGCCGTCGACGAAGGGCAGCTGGCCCGAGGTGAACACGTGGTGGCCGCTGATCACGGCGGGAACGTAGACCGCGACGGGCTTCGCCAGCGGCGGGATGCTGATGCCGAGCTCGGCGAGGCGCGCGTCGATCGTGCTCACCTCAGACCGCCTTGGGCCGCTTGAGGTAGGCGACCAGCCCGCCCTCGGGGCCGGTGACCACCTGCACGAGCTCCCAGCCCTGCTCGCCCCAGTTGTTCAGGATGGCGGCGGTCGTGTGGATCATCAGGGGGGTCGTCAAGTACTCCCATTGGGTCACGAAAGGCTCCGTTCAGAGTGATCGTCATCGAACTCGCGTACCCTTGATCTTATGTCTGCCCAGAAGAAGACGGCCTCCAGCGCCGCAGGAGCCTTCACCGGTCTGCTGGTGCTCAGCGCCCTCGCCGGGCTCCTCGTGACCGTCATGGTCACCCCCGCCATCGCCGTCACGAGCATGGCCGCCAGCAACACGATCGGCATCTTCGAGTCGCTGCCGAGCTACGTGCGCATCAACGAGCTCTCGCAGCGCAACACGATCTTCGCCCAGAACACGAACGATCCTGCCGCCGGCTACACCCCCATCGCCGAGGTCTACGACCAGAACCGCGAGGAGGTGTCGATGGAGGAGATCTCGCCGTACATCATCGGCGCCACGATCGCCGGCGAGGACCGTCGCTTCTACGAGCACAACGGGGTGGATGCGCAGGGCATCATCCGCGCCGCGGTCAACAACGCGACGAGCGACAGCCTGCAGGGCGCCTCGACGCTGACGCAGCAGTACATCAAGAACGTCTGCATCCAGGAGGCCATCGTCTCCTCGAACGGCGACATCGAGGCCGAGCGCGCGGGCATCGACGAGTGCCAGCTCAGCACCCTCGAGCGCAAGCTCAACGAGGCGAAGCTCGCCATCAGCCTCGAGAAGGAGTACACGAAGGACGAGATCCTCGTGGGCTACCTCAACATCGCGGGCTTCGGCGGCAACACCTACGGCATCCAGGCAGCCGCGCAGCAGTACTTCAGCATCAACGCGATCGACGCGACGCCCGCGCAGGCCGCGAGCCTCGTCGCGATCGTGCAGCAGCCCGGCGCCCGGTCGCTCGGCACGCCCGACAACTACGCCGCGAACCAGGAGCGTCGCAACGTCATCCTCGGCTTCATGCTCAGCGAGGGCTTCATCACCCAGGCCGAGCACGACGAGGCCGTGGCGATCCCCGTGGACGAGAACTTCGTGCGCCCTTCCGCCCCGCGTGCCGGCTGCATCGCCGGCAACGACTACGCCAAATTCTTCTGCGACTACGTCGTGCGCCTCGTGCCCGAGCTCGAGTCGCTCGGCGCGACACCCGAGGAGCGTCAGGCGAACTGGCGCACCGGCGGGTACGAGGTCTACACGACCCTGAACATGACGCTGCAGCAGCCCGCGCAGGACAAGATCTGGGAGGTCGCGCCGAGCGACGTCACGCAGCTCGCCCTCGGCTCCTCCGCCGTCACCGTGCAGAGCGGCACGGGCCGCATCCTGGTCATGGCCCAGAACAAGCGCTACGGCCTCGACCCGGCCGACATCAACCAGACGACGGTGAACTTCTCGACCGATCAGCAGTACGGCGGCTCGACCGGGTTCCCGACCGGATCGACCTACAAGATCTTCGCGCTCGTGCAGTGGCTGCAGGAGGGTCGCGGGCTGAACGAGGTCGTGAACTCGAGCCGCCGCCCGTTCCCGCAGGCATCCTTCCCGGCCTCCTGCGCAAACTTCAGCGGCGCCGCGTACAACCCCGCGAATGCCGGACCGACGCCCGCACGGACGACCGTCCTCAATGCGACCGTTCAATCGATTAACACGGCGTATGTCGCCATGGCGCAACAGATGGATCAGTGCGCGATCCGCGACTCCGCGGAGGCGCTCGGTGTCCACCGCGCCGACGGCGCCGAGCTCGGCGTCACCCCGGGCGCGGTGCTCGGCTCGAACGAGCAGGCCCCGATGACGATGGCCGCGGCATCCGCCGCCCTCGGCGCGGGCGGCCTCTTCTGCGAGCCCTACGCCGTCGAGCGCATCGTCGACCGCGACGGTGAGGAGCTGCCCGGTCAGGCGCAGGACTGCCGACAGGGCATCCCGCAGGAGATCGCCGCGGCGACCACCTTCGCCCTCGAGGGCGTGCTGACGAACGGCACCGGCACCCGCTCGAACCCGCGCGACGGGGTGCCGATGTTCGGCAAGACCGGCACGACCGACCTCACCGAGCACACCTGGATGGTCGGCGGCAGCACCTCCGCCTCGACCGCCGTCTGGGTCGGCAACATCATCGAGCGGATCGACGTGCGCCGCTACGGGCTGGGCGGCAACATCCGCCACGAGATCTGGCGCACCCTGCAGGGCGGCGTCAACGCGCAGTACGGCGGCCAGGCGCTGCCCGACGCCTCCGACCGGCTGCAGCGCGGCGCGGGCGTGACCCTGCCCAACGTCATCGGGCAGAACATCGACTCCGCCCGTGCAGCGCTCGAGGCGCTCGGCTTCGGCGTGCAGGTCGGCGATCCCGTCGACTCCGACCGCGCCGAGGGCGTCGTCGCCCAGACCGACCCGGGGCCGGGCTCGACCCTCTCCCGCGGTCAGACCGTGGTGCTGCGCCCGAGCAACGGTCAGAACGCCGGCGTTCCCGACGTGGTGTCGCCCGGATTCGACCAGAACCAGGCCCGCTCGGCCCTGACCGCCGCCGGTTTCTCGAACGTCGCCGTCGTCTGCGAGGGACTTCCGGCCGGCGCCGACCCCGCCACCGCCGGCCGCGTCGTCGCGCAGAACCCCGCGCCCGGCACCGTGACCAACCGCGGAACCACCATCACCATCGCCGTGTCGCAGGTCAGCTGCGCCAGCGGCGGCGGCAACGGCGGCGGCGCGACGCCTCCTCCGGGAAACGGTGGCGGCGGCGACGATGAGTAGAGCCGGCATCGCGGTCGCGGCGGGCCTCGGCCTCGCCGTGACCGCGGCCGCCTACGCGACGCTCGTCGAGCCCCGCGCCTACGGCCTGCGCCGCGAGACGGTGCCCGCGCTCGCGCCCGGGGCGGACCCGATCCGGGTGCTGCACCTCAGCGACCTGCACCTGGCTCCCTGGCAGCAGCATCGCATCGACTGGGTGCGCGGGCTCGCCGCGCTCGAGCCCGACCTCGTCGTCAACACGGGCGACAACATGGGGCACCGGGATGCCCTGCCGGCGCTCGCGGAGGCCCTCGCCCCGCTCGACGGAGTGCCGGGCGTGTTCGTCAACGGCTCGAACGACTACGTCGAGCCGCAGTTCAAGAACCCGCTGCGCTATCTCACCGGACCGTCGAAGGGCGGCCACGGCGACACCGCCGCCCCGCTCGACGTCGACGCCATGGAGCGGCTCTTCACCGAGCGCTTCGGCTGGCACTCGCTCAACAACGACGTCGCGCAGCTGACGATCAAGGGCTCGATCATCGAGTTCATGGGCACGAACGACGCCCACCGGGGCTGGGACCGCCTCGACGCACTCCCAGGGCTGATGGATGCCCTGCGCGAGCTCGACGAGGACGACACCGACGACCCCGCCGTCGTCATCGGCGTCACCCACGCCCCGTACCGCCGGGTGCTCGACGCCCTGACGAACCAGGCCGCCGACGTGATCTTCGCCGGCCACACGCACGGCGGCCAGGTCGCCCTGCCGGGCTTCGGAGCGATCGTGACCAACTGCGACATCCCCCGTCGCCAGGCTCGCGGTCTGAGCCTCTGGCAGCACGCCCACCATGCCTCGTACCTGAACGTCTCCGCGGGGCTCGGGCACTCGATCTACGCCCCCATCCGCTTCGCCTGCCCGCCCGAAGCGGTGCTCGTGACACTGGTGCCCGACGACATCGGCTATTCTTGACGGGTTGCCGCGAAAGCGGCGCACCGGGGTATGGCGCAGCTTGGTAGCGCGCGTCGTTCGGGACGACGAGGCCGCAGGTTCAAATCCTGTTACCCCGACAGCACGGAAGGGCCCGGAACCGCATCGCGGTTCCGGGCCCTTCGTCATCGGGCTGGCGCCCGGTCCATCAGTCGAGCGCGCCCGCCGTCTTCAGCGCGCGTCGCCGGCTTACGACCAGCGCACCGCCGAGCAGCAGCAGCGCTCCGCCGAGGAGGGCGACCTCCACGCTCCCGGTCGCCCCGGTCGCGGCGAGGCGCGGCGAGACGGTGACGTCGACGAGCACCGAGCCGGTGACGGCGCCGCGCACCTCGATGCGGTGGGCGCCCGCCGGGGTGTCCCGCGGGATGGTCACGGTCGCCACGACCGAGCCGTCGCTCGAGGCGGTCGTGCTGCGCAGCAGCACGGGCTCGGAGCGCAGCCAGATCTGCACGGCCTCACCGGGCTCGAAGCCGGCGGCCCGCACGGTCACCGTCCCGCCCGCCACGAGCGCGGTCGAGGAGACGGTGGCCGTCGGCTGCTCGTCGAGCGTCGGATCGGCGCCCGGGTCCGTCGGGTCAGTCAGCTCCGTCGGCTCGCCGGGCCCCGTTCCGGGATCGGTCGGGTCCGTTCCCGGGTCGGTGGGGTCGGTCGGGTCGGTGACGGGTAGCTCCTCGAGCCCGGCGATGGCGGCATCGACGAGCGCCGCGACCTCCGTGACGTCGGCCTCGGTCGGCGAGACCGCGCCGAGCACGACGCGCGCCTCGGCGAGCGCCGCGTCGAGCGCGGCGAGCGTCTCGGCTGTCCACGCCGCGCGGTCGACCGCCTCGGCGCGCTCCACGGCCGCCTCGAGCGGCGCGGTGTCGGCGGCCGCGGGCGGGGCGAGGCTGAGCTGCACGTCGTCGATCGAGCCGTAGGCGCCCGCGAGCAGATCGTCGATCGAGAAGGTCAGCGTCGCCGAGCCCCCGTCGGCGACAGCGACCGCGCCCGTCGTCGGCTGCGACCAGTTCGCGTAGCCGTCGAGGGTGAAGGGCGCGGTCGCGCTCTCCCCGCCCGAGCTCAGCGTCAGCCCGAGCGCGCTGCCCGGGCCGTCGAGGTCGCCCTGCACGTAGCCCGAGGCGACGTAGTCGCCGGCCGGAAGCCCGGTGACGGTCTGCGTGAAGCCGACCGAGAAGGGCGACCCGGAGTAGAAGTGCGCCGAGCGCGATCCCGTGCGGGGATCAGAGCTCGAGCCGACGGTGCCGCCCGTGCCGGTCTTTTGCCACGCGCCGGTGTCGCCGAGCTCGAAGCCCGGGTTCAGCGCGTAGTTGCGCGCGGTGATCGTGATGGCGGCGCTCGTGGCGAGACCCGCGCTCGTCGTCCCGGGGATTCGGTACTCCCCCGGGCCGGCGATGCGATCGACGGCCGACGACCAGGTGACGGCCTGCTCCTCGCTGCTGCCGTCGTTGTACGAGACCGTCACGGTCTCGGGCAGGGCGACGGGCTGGGTCTCGTCGAGGGCGAGGGTCACCGTCTCGACGTCGGTCACCTCGAGCGGCGCGACCGCACCGGTGCGCGCGTAGGCGAAGGTGCGCAGCGACTCCAGCGGCGTGCCGTCGGCGGCGAAGAGCGCCTGGTTGTCCCAGGCCGAGCCGCCGAAGTACTCCCCTGCATCGTTCGGGTCGTACTCGGCCGCGTAGCTGGATGCCCATCCCGATCCGTCGCGCTCCCAGAGCAGGCTGTTTGCCGCGTACTCGTCGGCCGGGCCCACCGGCAGCCAGGCCGGCTCCCAGTAGAAGACCCCGAGCCCCGCATCCCCCACGTCGACGACCGCCTGCATGACGTCGCGCAGCGCCGTGGCCTGGCCCTGCACGCTCACCGGGTACTGCGTGGCCTCGCTCGGCTGGTCGATGACGTTGCCGTGCCCGTCGCCATCGGCGAGGGTGTTCGCCCACGAGGTCTCGGCCACGATGACGTCCTTGCCGTAGGTCGTGGCGACCTGGCTCAGCACCGAGGTCAGGTTCGCCAGCGTGCCGTGCCAGAACGGGTAGTACGACGAGGCGAAGACGTCGTAGTCGACGTCGCGCGCGTCGAGCTCGGCAGCGTAGCCGGCGTAGGCGCCGCTGCGCTCGGGGTTGGTGAAGTGCACGGCGACCTGCGCCTCGGGCAGCACCGCGCGAACCGCGCGCGAGCCGGCCGAGAAGATCTGCGCCATGCCGTCCCAGCCCGAGACGCCGGCGACGCGGCCGTTGGTCTCGTTGCCGACCTGCACCATGGTGACGTCGACCCCCGCGGCGACGAAGCCCTCGAGCGCCTCGGTGGTGAACTGCTCCACGGCCTCCGCCTTCGCGGCGGTGTCGAGCGCGGCCCAGGCCTTCGGCGACTGCTGCTTCGCGGGGTCGGCCCAGAAGTCGCTGTAGTGGAAGTTGACGAGCACGCCGAGCCCCGCATCCGTCGCCCGCTCGCCGATCTCGATCGCGCGGTCGACGTCGGTGTTGCCGCCGCCGTAGCCGCGGCCCTCGGCGTCGAAGGGGTCGTTCCAGACGCGCACGCGCACGTCGGTGACGCCCTCGGCGGCGAGCACGTCGAAGAGGTCGGCGGGCTCGCCCGCGGCGTCGCGGAATACGACGCCCGACTCCTCGAGGCTGAGCACGCTCGAGACGTCGACGCCGTTGATGAAGTCGGCGGGCAGGCCCTCGACGCGGGGCACGGTGATGCCCGCCTCGACGGGGCCGTCCGCGGCGGCGGCCGGCGCGATGCCGACCCCCGCAGCGAGCAGGGCGGCGGCGGATGCCGCGGCCGCGAACCGGGTTCTGAGCAGCACGATGGAACTCCTTGTCGTCGTTGACCGGCCGTCCGCGGGCGCGGTCGACCGTGGCCCGAGCCGCGGGGGCGGTCGGGTCGAGGGGTGCGGGTGGTGTGAGGGGTGCGGATGGTGGTGGTGCGGGCCGCGAGCGCGGCGGTCGGAGGGATGGAGGGATGCGGGCCGCCCGCGCGGCCCGGCGCGCTCAGCCCTTCACGGCGCCCTGCGTCAGCCCGCCCACGATGTAGCGCTGGAGAGAGAGGAACAGGACGAACACGGGGATGGAGGCGAGCACGGCGCCGGCGGCGAAGAGCCCCCAGCGCGACGTGAGCTGGTTGGAGACCCACTGGTACATGCCGACGGCGAGAGTCCAGTTCTCCTCGCTCGTGAGCACGATGCGGGCGAGGATGAAGTCGCCGAAGGAGGCGATGAACGCCAGCAGGGCGACGACGGCGAGCACGGGCGTGACGAGGGGCATGATGATGCGCCAGAAGATCTGGGCGTGGCTGGCGCCGTCGATCTTCGCCGATTCGTCGATCTCGGTGGGGATCGAGTTGAAGAACCCGTACATGAGGAAGGTGTTGGCCCCGAGCGCGCCGCCGAGGTAGACGCAGATCAGGGCCACGGTCGAGTTGATGCCGAGGATCGGCACCACCTGCCCGAGCGCGAGCAGCAGCAGGAACACGGCGACGAAGGCCACCGTCTGCGGGAACATCTGGATGATGAGGAGCCCGGTGAGGCTCGCGCGGCGCCCCGTGAATCGGAACCGCGAGAAGGCGTAGGCGGCCGCGGCCCCCATGAGCACGGCCCCGATGGCGGATGCCCCGCCGATGTACAGCGTGTTGATCATCCAGTTCCAGTACCGGGTCTCGCCGAGGGCCGCGAAGTTGTCGACCGACACGGCGCTGAACAGGGCGCTGGATCCGGCGAGGCTCCCCCGCGGGTTGAACGCCGCCGACAGCACGTACACGAGCGGGAACACCGCGTAGAAGATGATGAGCGCCGCGACGGGGTACTTCCAGCCGACCTCGGCCCAGAACCGGCGCCGCCGGGCGGGGGCGCGGGAGTCGGCGGGCGCGGCAGCAGGGCGGGGGCCGCGCGGGGGCCGCGCGTCGCGGGGGGCGGGGGCCGTCGTCGTCACTGGTACTCCTCGAGCTTTCGGGTCTGGCGGAAGGCCAGGGCGGAGATGACGCCGATCACGATGAAGACGATGATCGAGAGGGCGCTCGCGAGGCCGTAGTCGGCCGTGCCGCCCGCGACGCCGGAGATCTGGTAGATCGCCGAGATGAGGATGTCGGTCGAGCCGAGTCCGGAGGATGAGCTCGGGAAGGCCGGCCCTCCCCCGGTGAGCATGTAGATGATCGTGAAGTTGTTGAAGTTGAAGGCGAAGGAGGCGATCGCCAGCGGCGCGGTCGACACGAGCAGCAGCGGCAGGATGATCGACCGGAAGCGCCGCCACGGGCCCGCGCCGTCGATGGTGGCGGCCTCGAGCGTCTCTCCGGGGAGGGCCTGCAGGGCCCCCGTGCAGACCAGGAACCAGTACGGGAAGCTCAGCCACAGGTTCACCCAGAGCACCGCGAACTTCGCCAGGAACGGGTCGCCGAGCCAGTTGATGTCGGCGCCGAAGAAGAAGAGGTCGTTGATGACGCCGAACTCGCTGTTGAGCATCCCGCGCCAGAGGAGGGCCGACATGAAGGCCGGGAACGCGTACGGGAGGATGAAGAGCGTGCGCAGCAGCTTGCGCGCCCGCACCCGCGGGTCGTTGTAGATGATCGCGAAGAGCAGCCCGAGGCCGAAGCTCGACAGCACGGTGAGGATCGCGAAGGCGAAGGTCCAGAGCGTGACCTCGAAGAGCGGGGCGGCGAGAGCGGTGTCGGTGAAGGCCCGCACGAAGTTGTCGAAGCCGACGGGCACGTACCAGCCGGCGGCGAGCCGCGAGCCGTCCTGCGCGACGAAGTTGCCGCGGTCGTCGGCGGCGTAGACGAGGCCGGTCTCGCTGTCGCTGATGGTCATCGCCTGCTCGTCCCAGGAGAGGGTCGAGCTGTAGATCGAGCCGGAGGTGCCGTCGCGGGTGCGGATCGAGCCGTCCTCGGGGTCGTCCGACACCGCGACGCGCAGGTTCACGACGCGCTCCTGCAGCTCCGGGTCGGAGAGCACCGCCGCACGGGGCAGCACCTCCCAGCCGGGCACGTCGACGGGGCGGTCGTCGTCGAGGGATGCCCCGCCCGCCTCGCTCAGGGGCTCGAGCTCGCTGCCGACGCGCACCCCGCCGTCGTCGACGATGGCGAAGCCGAGCTCGTCGCCGCGCTGCACGATCGCCAGCGGGTAGGTCGCCGCGCCCTCGACGCGCTGCTCGCCCTGGATGAGCGCGGCCTCGACGGCCTGCTCCATCGAGCCCGCGTGGCCCGAGCCGTAGTTCGTGAAGGCGACGTAGCCGGTGTAGCCGAGCGTGAAGATCTGGAAGATGAGGAGGAAGCTGAGGCCCGGCAGCAAGTACTTCAGCGGCAGGGCGCGCTTCGCGAGGTAGACCGCGTCGACGATGACGAGCAGCACGATCGAGGCGATGAGGATGACCCACGCCTCGGTGCGCCACGCGGCGAGGATCACCGTGATGCCGACCGCGTTGACGAGGGCCAGCAGCGCGAGCTTCACGATGAAGCCCCAGCCGAATCCGCGTCGTCGCGGCTCCAGCGGGCGCCGGGCGATCGGCGCCGTCGTGCGCGGCGCGTCGAGCTGCACCGTCATGTCATCTCCTGTCGTGGGGGTGGTGGTGCGGGAGCCCGGTGCGGGGCGGCGGCGAGGCCGCCCCGCACCGGGGGGAGGTCACCCGGCGAGCGCGGCCTCGAGGTCGGTGATCATCTGGTTCCAGGTCGTCACCGGGTCGGCCCCGTTGATGATCTGCGCCTCGGCGGCGTTCCAGAAGTCCCAGACCGAGCCCATCTCGGGGATGCTCGGCATGGGCACGCCGCCCTGGGCCGAGGCGAGGAAGCCCGCGATGATCGGGTCGCTGGCGACCTCGTCGGCGAGCACCGTCAGGGCCGGGATGCGCGGGTCGGCCTCGTACAGGGCGCGCTGCGCGTCGTCGGTGGCGAGGTGGTTGACGAGGAAGTCCGTCGCGAGCAGCGCGTTGTCGCTCTGCGAGCTGAGGAAGAAGCCCTGCACGCCCACGAACGGGGCGGCGGTCTCGCCGCCGGCCGAGGGGATGGGGTTCACGGCGACGTCGACGTCGGGGAAGGCGCTGATCGCCCAGGGGCCCTGGATCGTGTACGGCGCCTGGCCGCTGTTGAACAGCTCGTTGTTGATGTCGTAGTCGACGGTCGTCGACAGGTAGCCGGTGCCGGCGGTGCCGTTCTCGGCGAGCCACTGCGCGAAGGCCTCGCCCTGCGCGCCGCCCATGCCGACCTCGGTCGTGTACGAGCCCGAGTCGTCCTGCACGAAGACGGGGGCACCGAACGAGGTCTGCAGGCCGTACATCGTGTAGCCGTCGCCGCTCTCGCCGTTGGTGTTGATGACGAAGGGGCGCTCGGTGCCGGCGGCGAGCCCGCTGGCGATCATGTCGTCCCAGGTGGCGGGGGCCTCGTCGCCCACGAGCGCGGTGTTCTGCAGCAGGGCGATGGTCTCGAGCGAGTAGGGAAGCGCGTAGAGCTGGCCCTCGTAGGTCATGGCGTCGATGGCGACCTGCTCGAAGTCGGCCGCGCGCTCGCCGAGGTCGATCGTGTCGACGACGCCGGCGGTGACGAGCGCACCGAGCCAGTCGTGCGCACCGACGGTGATGTCGGGGCCCTCGCCGGTCGGCACCTGCGCGATGAAGTCGTTGCGCAGATCCTCGAAGTTCTTCTGCACGAGGGTGACCGTCGCCCCGGTCTCGGCCTCGAACTCCTCGGCGGCGGCGGTGATGGCGGCCTCGCGCTCGGCGTCGGTCCAGATGACGATCTCGCCGGCGCTGCCGGTCGACTCCTCGGGGGTCTCGGCCGCCGGGCTGCTGCAGCCGGCGAGGAGGAGGGCGGACGCCGCGACGGCGGCACCCATTGCCACGTGCTTGCGCATGATGTTCCTTTCGAAGGCGGTCGGTGCGCGAAGCGGCTGCGTCGCGTCGTTACGACCGGGTGGTGTGAGGTGGTGCGGTCAGTGGTGCGGTGGACGGTGCGGGAGGTGGTGCGGATGGTGGGGCGGAGCGGGGATCAGGGGACGGACAGCGCGGCGCCGTCGGGCCGGGATGTCTCGCGCGCGCGGACGGCGCGCGCCGGCACCGCCCGCACGACCGCCACGCCCCCGGCGGCGAGCGCGAGGGTACCGGTGCAGGCGGTGCCCGTGAGCAGTTCCTCCCCCGCCACCGGGATCTCGACGGGCTCGGCCGTGTGGTTGACGGCGATGAGGTAGTCGGCCTCCGCGCTCTCGCGCGTCACGAGCTCGACGCCCTCGGGCATCCCGGTCGCGCGCAGTCCGGCGTCGGCGTAGACGGCGTCGAGCACGGGGCGCAGCGCGGCGGCGTCGAGGCGGGTGCTGACGTACCAGCCCGTTCCCGCGCCGTGCGCGTTGCGGGTGATGGCCGCGCCCCCGGCGGCGGGGCCCTCGGCGTACCGGGCGATCACCTCGGCGCCGATCGGGTCGAGGTCCTCCTGCCAGACGTCGGCCGGCAGCTCGATCGCCGGGCCGTCGTGCTGCCAGCGCAGCGCGGCGGTCTCGCCCTCGCGCAGCGGCAGGTGCTCCTCGACGCGCACGCCGAGGGCCTCGTGCAGCGGCGCGAGGAACCCGCCGGGATGCACGGCGTCGTGCTCGTCGACGACGGCCGAGAAGAACGACACGAGCAGCGTGCCGCCCCGTGCGACGTACTCGTCGAGGTTCGCCGCGTCGGCCGCGGTCAGCAGGTACTGCGCCGGCGCGACGACGAGCGGGTAGGCCGAGAGGTCGTCGCCCGGTAGCACGAAGTCGACCGTGAGGCCGTCGCGCCAGAGCCGCTCGTAGTAGCGGCGCACGAGGTCGCGGTGGTCGACGTCGCACGAGGGGCGCCAGTCGAGATCCTGCGCCCAGAACGACTCGAAGTCCCACAGCATGGCGACGTCGGCGCGCACGGTCGAGCCGCGCAGCTCGCCGAGGCGGCCGAGCTTCTCGCCGAGGTCGACGACCTCGCGCCAGACCCGCGAGCGGGTGCCGGCGTGCGGCAGCATCGCCGAGTGGAACTTCTCGGCGCCCGAGCGCCCGGCGCGCCACTGGAAGAACAGGATGCCGTCCGCTCCGCGCCCGAGGTGGCTGAACGCGTTGCGCGCCATCTCGCCGGGCGTCTTCGCGATGTTGCGCGGCTGCCAGTTGACGGCCGAGGTCGAGTGCTCCATGAGCATCCAGGGGGCGCCGCGGCCGACCGAGCGGGTGAGGTCGGCGGCGATCGCGAGCCCGATGTGCGCTTCGGGGTCGGCGGCCCAGAGGTAGTGGTCGTCCGAGACGAGGTCCATCTCGTCGCCCCAGGCCCAGAGGTCGGTGGTCCAGCTCTGGTTGGCCATCATGTTCGTCGTGATCGGCTGCGGGGCGTGCGCCCGGATGGCCTCGCGCTCGATGATGAAGCACTCGCGCAGCTGGTGGTCGGTGAAGCGGGCGAAGTCGAGCTTCTGCGCGGGGTTGACGGTCGAGGGGGCGGCGGCCGGCGTGCCGACGTGCCGCCAGTCGGTGTAGTGCTGACCCCAGAAGGCGGTGCCCCAGGCGGCGTTGAGCGCGTCGAGGTCGCCGTAGCGCTCCTGCAGCCAGACGCGGAAGGCGGCGGCGCTCTGCGGCGAGTGGTCCTCGCCGACGGGCACGCCGTACTCGTTGTGCACGTGCCACAGCACGACGGCCGGGTGGTCGGCGTAGCGGGCGGCGAGGGCGTCGGCGATGCGGGCGATCGCCTCGCGGTAGGCGGGCGAGGAGGGCGAGGCCATGCCGCGGGAGCCGAAGCCCATGACGACGCCGTCGCGGTTCACGACGCGGGCCTCGGGATGCGCGGCGAAGAACCAGGCGGGCGGCGAGGCGGTGGGCGTGCCCAGGTCGACGGCCACCCCGTTCTCGTGCAGCAGGTCGATGATCTCGTCGAGCCACGAGAAGTCGAAGACGCCCTCGCTCGTCTCGATGAGCGCCCACGAGAAGATGCCGATGCTCACGAGGTTCACCCCGGCCTCGCGCATGAGCGCGACGTCCTCGCGCCAGACGTCGCGGGGCCACTGCTCGGGGTTGTAATCGCCGCCGAAGGCGATGCCGGGCAGCGCGGGCCAGGGGGTACTGCGGTTCATGACACTCCATCGGATCGAACTGGGACCGGTCACAGCCTGCGGCACGGGATGCTCGGCCCGCCACCGCGCCGCCGGTTTCGTTACCGGACTGTGACCGGTCTCAGTCGGTGCGCTCCCGTCGACCGGGGCGACCATCGCCGCGGCGGCCGCGACGGGTAGAGTCCCCCTCGTGACCGAGACGAGCGCCCCCGCGCGCAGGCCCACGATCCGCGACATCGCCGTCGCGGCCGGCGTCTCGCGCGGCACCGTCTCGCGGGTGCTCAACGGCGGCCACTGGGTCTCGCCCGAGGCGCGCGAGGCGGTCGAGGAGGCGATCCGCGCGAGCGGCTACACCGCGAACCACGCCGCCCGCAGCCTCGCCACCGGGCGGGCCAACTCGCTCGCCTTCCTGCTCACCGAGCCGCAGCACCTGCTGTTCGACGACCCCACCTTCGCGCTCCTGCTGCGCGGCGCGGCCGCCGCCCTCGCCCAGCGGCGCATGACGCTCGTACTGCTCGTCGCCGGCACCCCCGAGGAGCGCGCGACCATCGAGCACTACGTGCGCGCGGGCCACGTCGACGGCGTCATGCTCATCTCCTCGCACGAGGCAGACCCGCTGCTCGGCTCGCTGCTCGGCGCGGGCATCCCGACCGTGTGCTGCGGCATCCCCCTCGGCCATCAGCACGACACCCCCTTCGTCTCGGTCGACGAGATCGGCTCGGCCCGCACGATGACGCGCCACCTGCTCGATCGCGGCCACGAGCGCATCGCGATGATCGCGGGCCCGCAGGACACCCCGGGCGGGCGCTACCGGCTCGACGGGTTCCGCGAGGAGATGGGCGGCCGGTTCCGGCCCGAGCTCGTTGTCGAGGGCGACTACGGCATGGAGAGCGGCGCGGCCGCGATGGCCCGCCTGCTCGCGACCGGCGAGCGCATCGACGCCGTCTTCGCCGCCTCCGACCTCATGGCCTCCGGGGCGATCCAGACGCTGCGCGCGGCCGGGATGCGCGTGCCCGACGACATCGCGGTGGCGGGCTTCGACGACTCCGGCCTCGCCGCGACGCACGAGCCCCCGCTCACCACGATGCGCCAGCCCTGGCAGCGCATCAGCGAGGAGATGGTCGGGATGCTGCTCGAGGCGATCGCCGGCCGGCCGACGACGCCCCTGACGCTCGGCACCGAGCTGGTCGTGCGCGAGAGCGCCTGAGCGGGGCATCCCGCATCGGGGATCTCGCTACGCGAAGTCGGCGTCGGGCCCCATCGGCTCGACGCCGAGGGCGACCGGGGCCTTCCAGCCGGAGGCGAGCGAGTCGCCCGACTCGTCGAGGTAGCAGAGCCCGCACAGCGACTCGTAGGCCACGTCGACGCCGTCGATGGCCACCTGGTCGCCGTCGAAGACGAACTTGCCGTCGATCGTGCGCGCGTTGAAGACGGCCTTGCGGCCGCAGCGGCAGATCGTCTTGAGCTCCTCGAGGGAGTGCGCGATCTCGAGCAGGCGGCGACTGCCGGGGAAGGCCGCCGTCTGGAAGTCGGTGCGGATGCCGTACGCCAGCACCGGGATGCCCTCGCGGATGGCGATGCGCAGCAGATCGTCGACCTGCTGCGGGCTGAAGAACTGGGCCTCGTCGACGAGCAGGCACGCCACGTCGACGCCGTCGGCCCGGATCTCGGCCTCGCGCTCGCGCTGGAAGACCGCGTAGACGTCGTCGCTCGCGCCGATCGTGAAGTCGACAGGGCGCGAGACGCCGAGGCGCGAGACGATGAGCTGCTCGCCCTTGGTGTCGATGAGCGGCTTCGCGAGCAGCACCTTCTGCCCGCGCTCCTCGTAGTTGTAGGCGGCCTGCAGCAGAGCCGTGCTCTTGCCGCTGTTCATCGCTCCGTAGCGGAAGTACAGTTTCGCCATTACTGCAGGTACCCGTCCTCGGCTGCTCGTCTGATCAGATCGGTCTTCGTGCTCGCGGGGCGCCCCGTCTTCGCGTACTTCTCGCGCACGCGGCGCAGGTAGGTCTTCGCCGTCTCGTACTGCACGTGCATCTCGCTCGCGACCTGCGCCGTCGACATGCCCGCGACGTAGAGGCTCAGCGCCTCGCGCTCGCTCACCGAGAGCTTGGGTCGGGGCGGCCTGCGGGCGCCGCTCGGCAGCGGGCGCCACTCGCGCACCGGCTCGCCGCTCGACTGCATGCCCATGACCTGCCGCGCGGCGTCCATGACGTCGGCGAGCGGCAGCGCCTTGGAGAGGAACGCCGCCGCACCCGCGTCGAGCGCGCGCTCGCGGGCCTCCTCGGTGTCGAGGCTCGTCAGCACGATGACCTTCGCGCCCGCGGCGCGGCAGGTGCGCACGCGCGCCTCGATCGACACGGGCTCCTGCAGCTGGAAGTCGAGCAGCACGAGATCGGTCGGGAACTGGTCGCTCTGCACGAGCTCGAACCAGGTCGGCGCGGTGAGCACGAGGTCGAAGTCGGGCGCGTTCTGCGAGATCCACGTGCTGAGGCTGTCGAGCAGCAGCTCGTGATCGTCGAGGATGGCGAGTCTCACCGACCCCGTCGCGGGCACCCTCGTCTCCATGGCCACGACTCTATTCCGAACGGGCGGGCCTCGGGCGGCGGCGGGCCGGGGGCGGTCGGGCGCGCGGCCGACGGCTCAGAAGAGCATGCCGGGGCTCGTCGCCGGCGGGGATGCGGCGGCCGACGCGTCGGCGGGCATCCCGCGCCGCACTCCGCGGTGCGGCCCCGAGGGGTCGGCGGCGAGGGCGCGCGTGCGCAGCGGGGCCCCGGCCGCGACCGTGCCGGTGGCGGGGTCGAGCGGCCTGCTGCCGAGGCCGTGGCGACGTCGGGCATCCCGTACCCGCTCGGCGAGCCACGAGCGGTAGCCGGCCGGCGGGTGCGGGCCGCCCGCGTAGAGCTCGCGGTAGCGGGGCACGAGGGCGGGATGCTCGCGCTCGAGCCAGGCGAGGTACCACTCGCGCACCCCCGGCTTGAGGTGCAGCGCCGAGGCCATGACCGAGCGGGCGCCCGCGGCGCGGATGCGCTCGAAGGCCGTGTCGAGATGCGCGCGGGTGTCGGTGAGGTCGGGCAGCACCGGCATCATGAGCACGCTCGGTGCGAAGCCCGCTGCGGCGGCGGCGGTGATCGTGGCGAGCCGGGCCTCGGTCGAGGGGGTGCCCGGCTCGAGCGACTGCTGCAGGGCGTCGTCGTAGATCGCGATCGACATGCTGAGCTCGACGGGCACGTGCTCGCGGGCCCGGGCGAGCAGCGGCAGGTCGCGGCGCAGCAGCGTGCCCTTGGTCAGGATGCTCAACGGGGTGCCGCTCTCGGTGAGCGCCGTGATGATGCCGGGCATGAGACCGTAGCGGCCCTCGGCCCGCTGGTACGGGTCGGTGTTCGTGCCGAGCGCGACCGGGTCGCGGCTCCAGCTCGGCCGGCGCAGCTCGCGCGCGAGCACCTCGGCGACGTTCACCTTGACGACGATCTCGCGGTCGAAGCCCTCGCCCGTGTCGAGGTCGAGGTAGGCGTGGGTCGGCCGGGCGAAGCAGTACACGCAGGCGTGCGTGCAGCCCCGGTACGGATTGACGGTGTGGCCGAAGGGCAGCGAGCCGCCTCCGCCGGGCACCCGGTTGAGCGCCGATTTCGCGAGCACCTCGTGAAAGGTGATGCCGGCGAACTCCGGCGGCCGCACCGTGCGCACGAGCCCGCTGCGCTCGAGGGCCGAGCGCCGGGCGAGCGCGGCGGTGTCGACGAGCTCGGGCAGGGCATCCGCCTGCTGCGCCCCCACCGTCTGCCCGCTCCACCGCATGGCAGCATTCGAACACACGTTCGAATGTCTGTCAAGCCGGGGTGCGGCTTAGGCTCGCGGTATGCCGATGATCGATCTCAACAGCGACCTCGGCGAGTCGTACGGCGATGCGATCGTCGGCGATGACGCGGCGATGATGCCGCTCGTCACGAGCGCGAACCTCGCCTGCGGCGCGCACGGCGGCGACCCCGCGACCATGGCCGCGGCCTGCGCGTCGGCCGTCGCCCACGGCGTCGCGATCGGCGCCCACCCCTCCTACGACGATCGCGCGGGTTTCGGCCGCCGCGATCTCGAGGTCGCTCCGGCCGTGCTCGCCGCGCAGCTGCGCGCGCAGCTCGCCACCCTGACCGCCGCGGCCGAGGCCGCCGGGGGCCGGGTGCGCTACCTGAAGCCCCACGGCGCGCTCTACAACCGCATCGTGCACAATCCCGCGCGGGCCGCGGTCGTCGCGGATGCCGCCGCCGCGGAGGGCGTACCGCTGATGGGGATGCCCGGCAGCGCCGCCGAGCGCGCGGCCGCGGCCGCGGGCATCCCGTTCCTCGCCGAGGGCTTCGCCGATCGCGCCTACCGCGCCGACGGCTCGCTCGTGCCGAGGTCCGAACCCGGAGCGGTGCTGCACGACCCCGATCTCATCGCCGCGCGCGCCGTTCGGCTCGCCCTCGAGGGCGTCGTCGAGACGATCGACGGGTCGCTCATCGCGCTGCCCGTGCGCTCGCTCTGCGTGCACGGCGACACCCCCGGCGCGGTCGCGATCGCGCGGGCCGTGCGCACGGCGCTGCTCGACGCCGGCATCGCGATCGAGTCGCTCGTCTGATGCGCCTGCTGCCCGCCGGCGACCGCGCGCTGCTCGCCGAGTTCGACTCGCTCGCCGGGGCACTCGCCGCACATGCCGCCTGGGGCATGAATGCACCCGTGGGGGTGCTCGAGCTCGTGCCGGCCGCGCGCACCGTGCTCGTGCGGATCGATCCGGCGGTGCTCGGCCTCGGGCACGCGGAGCACTGGTTGCGTGCGACCGCGAGCGCCGGCGAGGGCGGCGCGGGGTCGCGCGGTGCGCGGGGCGGGCGGAGCATCCCGATCGCCGTGGAGTACGACGGCGAGGATCTCGCGGCCGTCGCCGAGGCCTGGGGGTGCACGGTCGCCGAGGTCGCCGAGCGGCACGCGGCCGTCGAGTGGGTCTGCGCGTTCTCGGGCTTCGCGCCCGGGTTCCCGTACCTCGTCCCGGCCGCGCTGCTCAGCGACGCAGAGGCCGCCGACCCGCTGCCCGCACTCCCCCGCCGCGCGACCTCGCGGCCGCGGGTGCCGGCCGGCGCGGTCGCCCTCGCCGCCGAGTACTGCGGCGTCTACCCGCGCGAGTCGCCCGGCGGCTGGCAGCTCATCGGGCGCACCGACGCGGTGCTGTGGGATGCGGCGCGCGAGCAGCCCGCGCTCATCGCGCCGGGCGACCGGGTGCGGTTCGTGCCGGTCGAGTCGATCGGGGGCCCCGCGGCAGAGGCGGCGCGGGATGCTCCGCCCGCGCCGATCGCGCCCGACCGCGCCCTGCGCGTGCTCGACCCCGGCCCGCGCACGCTCGTGCAGGACCTCGGGCGCCCCGGCCTCGCGCACCTCGGCGTCGGAGCGGCGGGGGCCATGGACCGCGCCGCCCACCGGCTCGCCAACCGCCTCGTCGGCAATCCCGAGCACGCGGCGACCCTCGAGGTGCTGCTCGGCGGCCTCGTGCTCGCCCTGCCGGCGGGCGCCTGGGTCGCTGTCACCGGCGGCACCGGCCCCGTCACCCTCGATGGCCGGCCCGTCGCCCCGCGCACCGCCGTGCGCGCCGAGCGCGACGGCGCCGAGCTGCGCCTCGGGATGCTCGAGCACGGCCTGCGCGCCGTCCTCGCCGTGCGCGGCGGCGTCGACGTGCCGGCCACCCTGGGCTCGCGGTCGCGCGACACCCTCGCCGGGCTCGGGCCGGCGCCCCTCGCCGCCGGGGACGCGCTGCCCCTCGGCCCGGAGCCGCCGACGCCCGTGCCCGCCGTCGACCTCGTGCCGCTCGACCCGCCGACGGACGGCGCGGTCGAGCTCGCGGTGCGGCCCGGTCCGCGCCGCGACTGGTTCGAGCGGGCCGCGTGGCAGGCGCTGCTCGACGCCGAGTGGACGGTCTCGGCGCGCAGCGACCGCACGGGCGTGCGGCTCGACGGCCCGGTGCTCGCGCGCGAGCCCTCGGCCGTCGGGCGCGAGCTGCCCAGCGAGGGGATGCTGCCCGGGAGCATCCAGGTCTCGCCCGACGGCGCCCCCACCGTGCTCGGCCCCGACGCGCCCGTCACCGGCGGCTACCCCGTCATCGCGGTGGTGACGGATGCCGCGCTCGACCTGCTCGCCCAGCTGCGGCCCGGCCAGCCGGTGCGCCTGCGGCTCGCGACCGGCCGCCGCTGAGCCGCGCGGCTCTTGCCTCTCAAGCCATCGTCCCGGCACGCGCAGCCCCCGCATCGTGCACGAATGCAGGACTCGCTCGGCGTGTCGGCTCCGGCGACGCGGCGACACACCGAACCCCCGCCGCTGAGTCCTGCATTTGCGCGCACGGAGCCGGTCAGAGCGCGACCTCTCGCCCCTCCCACCGGGCCCGCAGCCAGCGGTCGTGCGACGCCACGACGACCGCGCCCGGGTAGGTGCCGAGCGCCGCCTCGAGCTCGCCGGCGAGCCGCAGCGACAGGTGGTTCGTCGGCTCGTCGAGCAGCAGCAGGTGCGGCGGCCGCGCGATGACGAGCGCGAGGGCGAGCCGGCGCTGCTGGCCGAGCGAGAGCGCTCCGACAGGGCGGTCGAGGTCGGCGGGTGCGATGAGCCCGAGCTCGCGCAGCGGGAGGGCGGCGGCGCGCTGCTCGCCGATGGCTCCCGCGTAGATGGCGCGCGGCGTGCGCGAGGGGTCGGCGAAGCGGGCGTCCTGCTCGAGTGTTCCGACGCGCAGCCCGCGCCGGGCATCCCGAACGCCCTCGTGCGCGAGCGCCCCCGCGAGCACGGCCAGCAGCGTCGACTTGCCCGCGCCGTTCGCCCCCGTCACGAGCACGCGGTCGAGCGCGCCGATGCGCAGGTCGATCGGCGCGAGCCGGCCGGACACCGCAGCGCCGCGCAGCTGCACGAGCACGCCGTCGGTGATCGGCGTCGTGCCCGCCGGCACGCCGGAGAAGGTGAGCGGTGCGGGAGGTTTGCGCAGCTGCTCGGCCTCGAGCCGTTCGAGCCGCTGCTCGGCGCTGCGCACCCGTCGGCGGGTCGCCGCCTCGGTGCGCCGGCCCGTGAAGTGCCCGATGAACTTGTCGTTGTCGCGCGGCGGGCGCGGCCCGGTATCGAGGGCCCGGGCCGTCACCGCGACGCCGCCCCGCAGCCGGTCGAGCTCCCGCTGCTCCTCGGCGAAGCGCTGCTCCCAGCGCTCCCGCTCGCGCGCCTTCTCGACGAGGTACTCGCTGAACCCGCCGCCGTAGCGCTGCGCCACCGCCCCCTCGGGCCCGCCGTGCGCCCGCCGCGCCGGGTCGAGGTCGACGATCGCCGTCGCCGCCTCGTCGAGCATGGCGCGGTCGTGGCTCGCGAACAGCACCGGTCCTCGCCAGCCGAGCAGGGCCGTGCGCAGGGTCGCGACCGCGGCGTCGTCGAGGTGGTTGGTGGGCTCATCGAGCAGCAGGGCCTCGGGGCGCTCCAGCAGCAGGGCCGCGAGCGCCAGCCGGCTGCGCTGCCCGCCCGACACGGCGCCGAGCGGCGTGCTGAGCGGGATGCCCGCCACGCCGAACCCGTCGAGCAGGGCATCCCGGCGCGCCGGCCAGCCCCACAGCTCGACCCGTTCGGCGGCAGCGAGCGCCCCGGCGTACCGGTCGGCGGCGGCCGCCGGAGCGGCGCCGCCGGCCTCCCCCGCCCGCCCGGCCTCCCCCGCCAGCCCGGCCGCCGCGCTCTCCAGCTCGCGCTCGAGCGCGCGCAGCGGCGCGACCGCCGCGTC
This sequence comes from Microcella flavibacter, assembly GCF_012530535.1. Taxonomy (NCBI): domain Bacteria; kingdom Bacillati; phylum Actinomycetota; class Actinomycetes; order Micrococcales; family Microbacteriaceae; genus Microcella; species Microcella flavibacter. Next base: position 457,009 of record NZ_CP051299.1, on the reverse strand, counting down.
GATGAGCGACCCGACCGGCGCCGTCGGGTCGAAGGGCACCTCCTGCGGCAGGTAGCCGAGCCGCGCGGGACGGGAAACCTCCCCCGCGTCGGCCGGGTCGAGCCCGGCGAGGATGCGCAGCAGCGTCGACTTGCCCGCCCCGTTCTCGCCGATGAGACCGATGCGCGCGCCCGCGGGTACGACGAGGTCGACGCCGTCGAGCACGGGCCCGCGGTCGAAGGAGCGGGCGAGGCCGCGCGCGATGATCGCGTCGGTCGCGGCGGTCGCGATGGTCGTGGCGCCGTCAGCGGCCGCCGAGGAGAACGAGGGAGATGACATGGGATGCCCGTCGAGTCGCAGTGATCCCGCCGGGCAGGGCCTCGGGCGCGGGATGGTCGTCGACGTCAGATCAGCATGTCGGGGTCGACGGTACGCGAACCCCCGCGCGGGCGTCAACCCGCGCCGGGCATCCCGAAACGCCATCGGCGGGGCGCCGCGCTTTCGTTCGCCGACATGCAGGAGCCATCCGGCGCGTCGGCCTCGGGCAGGCGGCAACACGCCGGGCTCCGACCCCGTGCTCCTGAATCTGTGCACGCCCCGGTCACGCCGAGGAGGTCGACCGACCGGCTAGTGGATGCCCGCCGCGCGCTCCGCCGTCTCCACCACGTTCGCGAGCAGCAGTGCGCGGGTCATGGGGCCGACGCCGCCCGGGTTCGGCGAGATCCACGACGCCACCTCGGCGACGTCGTCAGCCACGTCGCCCGCGATGCGCGACTCGCCCGTCTCCGCGTCGACGACCCGCGAGACGCCGACGTCGAGCACGATCGCGCCGGGCTTCACGTCGGCGGCCGAGACGATGCCGGGCACGCCCGCGGCGGCGACGATGACGTCGGCGCGGCGCAGGTGCGCGGGCAGGTCGCGGGTGCCGGTGTGGGTGAGCGTCACGGTGGCGTTGATCTCGCGCCGGGTCAGCAGCGCGCCGATCGCGCGGCCGACGGTGACGCCGCGGCCGATGACGACGACGTCGAGGCCGTCCCAGGAGAGGCCGTGGCGCTGCACGAGCTCGATGACTCCGCGCGGCGTGCAGGGCAGCGGGGTGTCGATCTCGCGGCTCGCACGCAGCACGAGCCGGCCGAGGTTCGTCGGGTGCAGTCCGTCGGCGTCCTTCGCGGGGTCGACCCGCTCGAGGATCGCGTCGGTGTCGATGTGCTTCGGCAACGGCAGCTGCACGATGAAGCCCGTGACGGCGGGGTCGGCGTTGAGGTCGTCGATGACGGCCTCAAGCTCGGCCTGCGTCGTCGACTCCGGCAGGTCGCGGCGGATCGACGCGATGCCGACCTCGGCGCAGTCCTTGTGCTTGCCGCCGACGTACCACCGGGATCCGGGGTCGTCGCCGACGAGCACCGTCGCGAGTCCGGGCACGATGCCGCGGCCCGCGAGCACGCGGACGCGCTCGGTGAGCTCGGCCTTGATCGTGCGGGCGGTGGCGGTTCCGTCGAGGCGCTGGGCGGGCATCCCGGAGCCCCCGCTCACAGACCCGGGTACAGGGGGAAGGCGTCGGCGAGCGCCGCGACGCGGCCGCGCAGGGCGGCGACGTCGGGGCTCGGCATGAGGGTGCGCGCGATGATGTCGGCGACCTCGGTGAACTGCTCCTCGCCGAATCCGCGGGTCGCGAGCGCGGGGGTGCCGATGCGCACACCGCTCGTCACCATCGGCGGGCGGGGGTCGAAGGGCACGCCGTTGCGGTTGACGGTGATGCCGACCTCGTGCAGCAGGTCCTCCGCCTCGAGGCCGTTGAGGGGCGAGGTGCGCAGGTCGACGAGGGCGAGGTGCACGTCGGTGCCGCCCGTGAGCACGTTGACGCCCGCGGCGATCGCGTCATCCTGGGTGAGGCGGTCGGCGAGGATGCGCGCGCCGGCGATCGTGCGCTCCTGGCGCTCCACGAACTCCGGCAGGGCCGCGAGCTTGAACGCCACGGCCTTCGCCGCGATGACGTGCATGAGCGGCCCGCCCTGCTGACCCGGGAACACGGCCGAGTTGAGCTTCTTGAACAGCGACTCGTCGTTGCTGAGGATGATGCCCGAGCGGGGGCCGGCGAGGGTCTTGTGCACGGTCGAGCTGACGACGTGCGCGTGGGGCAGCGGCGAGGGGTGCAGGCCCGCGGCGACGAGGCCGGCGAAGTGGGCCATGTCGACCCAGAGCTTGGCGCCGACCTCGTCGGCGATGGCGCGGAAGGCGGCGAAGTCGAGCTGGCGCGAGTAGGCCGACCAGCCCGCGATGATGACCGTCGGCTTGACCTCGAGGGCCTTGGCGCGCACGACGTCCATGTCCACGAGCATCGTCTCGGGGTCGACGCCGTAGCTGGTGGCGTTGTAGACCTTGCCCGAGAAGTTGAGCTTCATGCCATGGGTGAGGTGGCCGCCGTGGGCGAGCTCGAGGCCGAGGATGGTGTCGCCCGGCTGGGCGAGGGCGTGCAGCACGGCGGCGCTCGCGGAGGCGCCGGAGTGGGGCTGCACGTTGGCGAACTGGGCGCCGAAGAGGCTCTTGGCCCGCTCGATGGCGAGGTTCTCGGCGATGTCGACGAACTCGCAGCCGCCGTAGTAGCGCTTGCCGGGGTAGCCCTCGGCGTACTTGTTGGTGAGCACCGAGCCCTGCGCCTCGAGGATGGCGCGCGAGACGAAGTTCTCGCTCGCGATCATCTCGAGGGTGTCGCGCTGACGGCCGAGCTCCTGCTCGAGCACGGCGGCGATCTCGGGGTCGACGTCGATGAGCGCGTCGTTGAAGGAACTGGGCAGGCTGGACACGGGATGCTCCTCAGGTACTGGCGGGCGCGCGGGCGCTCGCGGGTGTGTGGACGAGCAGCCCAGGCGGACGGCGGCTCACCGTGTCGGTCGCTCCCTGATGGTGCCCCATCTCAACGCCAGTCGCGACGGGTCAAGTGTACGCGCCCGCGCCCGACGCCAGCCAGGGCATCCGCCCGGAGCCCGCCCGCTCGCGCCGCGGGCCGCGCACCCCCGGCGTGCGATGATCGCGGCATGACGAGCTCGCCGGTGCGCTTCGGGATGCGCACGAACGTGATGCGCCCCTCCGACCGCGAGCGAGGCGATCGCGTCGCCTTCGTCGAGCTCTTCTTCGACCTCGTCTTCGTCTTCGCCCTGACGCAGATCAGCGAGGTGGTCGCCGCCGTCTCCACGCCGCTCGACGGCGTGCGCGCGGCGATCCTGATCGGGGCCGTGTGGTGGCTGTGGATGAACACCACCTGGGTGACGAACTGGCTCGATCCGGCGCGGATGCCCGTCCGCATCGTCGTCGTCGCCCTCGCGTTCGCCGGCCTCGTGGTCTCGACGTCGATCCAGGAGTCAGGGGGCGAGCGGGCGCTCGCCTTCGCCCTCGGCTACGTCGGGCTGCAGGTCGTGCGCTCGCTGCTCATGATCATCGCCACCTTGCGGCACGAGCCCGCCGTCGCCGCGGACTTCATGCGCATCACCGCCTGGTTCCTCCTCACCGGCGCCGCCTGGATCGCGGGAGCGCTGCTGGGCGGCGTCGCGCTCGTCGCGCTGTGGGGCGCCGCGGTCGCCGTCGACTACGCCGTGGCGCGCACCGACTACGCGCTGCCGGGGCTCGGGCGCGGATCGATGGACGGCTGGGACGTATCGGCGGCGCACATCGCCGAGCGGGCATCCCTCTTCATCATCATCGCGCTCGGCGAGTCGTTCCTCGTGACCGGGTTCGCCTTCGTCGCGGAGGAGTCGAGCCCCGCGCGCATCGCGGCGCTCGCGAGCGCGTTCCTCGCGGCCGCCGGCATGTGGTGGCTGTACTTCGACCGCGGCGAGCAGCAGGGCGAGGATCGCATGGAGCGCTCCTCGCGCACGGGCGCCGTGGCCCGGGCGGCCTACGCCTACGGGCACGTGCCCATCGTGGCGGGCATCATCCTCACCGGCGTCGCCGACAAGACCGTGATCGGCGAGCCCGAGGTCATGAGCGCGCTCGCCGTCACGACGGTGCTCGGCGGGCCGGTGCTGTTCCTGATGGGCTCGGCGGTGTTCCGGCGCGTGGTCGAGGCCCCGGGCGCGGCGGTGCTGCTCGGCGCCGCGGTGGTCGTCGCCCTGCTGCTGCCCCTCGCGGCGATCGTGCCCGCCTGGGCGCTCTCCGGGGCCGCCTCGCTCGTGCTGCTCGCGGCCGCGGCCGTCGATACGGCGCTGCGCCGTCGTCGCGGCGAGGCCTCGCGGGGCTGAGACGCGGGCGCGACGACGCCGCGGGCGCGACAGCCCGGCGAGCGCGCGCGACCGTCGGCGCCGGGCCGACCCGCCGCCCCTACCGCCCGGAGGGCCGCTGCCGCGGGATCGAGCCGGTCTGCGGCGGCACGGGGATCTCGCTCGTGTACTCGGGCAGCACCTCGACCTCGCGCTCGCGCGCGGCTGCACCGCGCGAGGCCGCGGCGCGCCGGCCGTCGGCGACGACGAGCAGCACGACGCCGAGCGCGATGACGCCCGCCTGCACGAAGGCGAGCGAGGGCACGGGGATGACGTCGAAGAGCGCGCCGCCGATCGCCGCCCCTCCGCCGATGCCGATGTTGAAGGCGGTCGTCAGCAGGGCGGCGCCCACGTCGCGCACGCGCGGCGAGGCCGTGTGCAGCAGCCGCGTCTGCAGCAGGGCGGGGATGCCGCCGAACGCGGCGCCCCAGATGACGAGGCACACGATGACGACGACCGGGATGCCCGCCGAGGAGCCGATCACGAGGACCGCGCCGATGACGACGAGCAGCATGACGTAGAGGCCGCCCCGGGGGTAGCGCGAGCCGACGACCCCGGCGAGCACGAGACCGACCGCGCCCGCACCGCCGTAGACGAACAGCAGCGCGCCGACGCTCTCCTCCGCGAAACCGGCCGAGCCGATGAGGAAGGGCGCGATGTAGGTGTAGAAGATGTTCTGCCCGCCGACCACGATGAGCACGAGCAGGCAGATGAACAGCACGCCGGGGAAGGTCGCGTCGCGCCGCGCCGGCAGCGCGATCTCGCCGGTGGCGAGCGTCTGGCGGTGGTCGACGGCGGGCAGGAACTTGACGATCATGAGCAGCAGCACCGCGACGACGCCGGCGATGACGAAGAAGGATGCGCGCCAGCCGACGGCCGTGCCGAGCGCCGTGCCCGCGGGCACGCCGAGCACGAAGGCGGTCGTGCCGCCCGCGCTCGTCACCGCGACCGCCCGGGCGATCTGGTGCTTCGGCACGAGGTAGCCGGCGTAGGCGCCGACGACCGCCCAGAAGAGCCCGTGCGAGACGCCGCCGAGCACGCGGGCGGCGACGAGCCAGGCGTAGCTCGGGGCGAGCGCCGCGGCGACGTTCGCCAGCGCGAAGAGGATGAGCACGACGATGACGAGGTGCTTGCGGTCGAAGCGCCGGGTGAGGGCGGCGAGCGGCGCGGTCGTGACGACGACGGTGCCGGCGAAGATCGTGATGAGCAGACCGACCTGCGCCTCGGTGACGTCGAGGTCGGCGGCGATCTGCGGCAGCAGGCCCGTGGGCAGGAACTCGCTCGTGACGCAGACGAAGATCGCGGTCGCGAGGGTGATGAGTCCGAGCCAGGGGAAGGGGCGATCGGGTTGGTTCATGGAGATGAGAGTGCTTCCGTGGTCGGCGTGGCGGGCCGACGAGCCCGGGGCGAATCGATTCGAGTCGCCACCGACGATCGTACCGCCGTGCCGCGCGGCCGCCCGCGCGCGCAGGCCTAGGCTGATTCCGTGAGCGAGAACCCGAACCACTGGATCGTCACCCTCGTCTGCGCCGATCAGCCCGGCATCGTGCACGCGGTCACGGGCGCGATCGTCGAGGCGCAGGGCAACATCACCGAGCTGCAGCAGTTCTCGAGCCTCGAGTCCGGCCGCTTCTTCCTGCGGCTGCAGACCGAGACCGAGACCGACCACGCCGGCATGGAGCGCGCGCTCGCCCCCATCGTCGAGCGCTACGGCATGAGCTGCCGCATCGACCGCGTCGGGCGCCCGCTGCGCACGCTCGTGCTCGTCTCCAAGGCCGGGCACTGCCTCAACGACCTGCTGTTCCGCCAGCGCGCCGGGCAGCTGCCGGCCGAGATCCCGCTCGTCATGGGCAACCACCCCGACCTCGGCGAGCTCGCGAGCTTCTACGGCGTGCCCTTCGAGTCGCACCCCGTCGTCGGCGCCGAGCAGAAGGCCGCCTTCGAGGCGCGCGTGCTCGAGGTGGTCGAGCAGCACGACATCGAGCTCGTCGTGCTCGCCCGCTACATGCAGATCCTCTCCCCCGAGCTGTGCGCCGCGCTCGAGGGGCGCATCATCAACATCCACCACTCGTTCCTGCCCGGCTTCAAGGGCGCGAACCCGTACAAGCAGGCGCACGCGCGCGGCGTGAAGCTCATCGGCGCCACCGCGCACTTCGTCACGAGCGACCTCGACGAGGGCCCGATCATCGAGCAGAACGTCGTGCGGGTCGACCACACCCGCTCGCCCGCCGAGCTCGTCGCCATCGGTCAGGACGAGGAGAGCCGCACCCTCAGCCAGGCCGTGCGCTGGTTCGCCGAGGACCGCGTGCTGCTCGACGGCCACCGCACGATCATCTTCAAGTAGGAGGCATCGTGACCACCACCCTGCTCGCGGGCGGCAGCCTGCTCGACGCCGACGGCCGCCGCGACGGCTGGCTGCTGCTGGACGGCGACCGCATCGCCGCCGTCGGCACGGATCCCCCTCCCGCAGCGGACGTCGTCCTCGACGTGACCGGCCGCACCCTGACCCCCGGGTTCATCGACCTGCACGCGCACGGCGGCGGCGGCGCGGCCTACGACAACGGGCCCGACGAGATCCGCGCGGCCCTCGCCGTGCACCGGGCGCACGGCACGACGCGCTCGGTGATCTCGCTCGTCGCCAACCCGGTCGAGACGATCGTCGCCGGCCTGCGCGCCGTCGCCGCGCTGGCCGCCGCCGACTCAACCATCATCGGATCGCACCTCGAGGGCCCCTTCCTCGCGGTCGCCCGGCGCGGCGCGCACGCGCAGGAGTACCTCGTCGAGCCCGATCCCGAGCTCGTCGAGACCCTGCTCGACGCCGCCGGCGGATCCCTCGTGCAGGTCACCGTCGCGCCCGAGCTGCCCGGCGCCCTCGACGCGATCGAGCGCTTCGTCGCGGCCGGGGTCATCGTCGCGGTCGGGCACACCGAGGCGGGCGAGCACGTGACGCGCGCGGCCTTCGATGCGGGGGCGCGCCTGCTGACCCACGTGTTCAACGCGATGCCGGGCATCCACCACCGCGAACCGGGGCCGATCCCCTCCGCCTTCGACGACGACCGCGTGACGCTCGAGCTCGTCGTCGACGGCGTGCACGTGCACCCCTCGGTGACGCAGATGGTGTTCCGCGCCGCGCCCGGCCGGGTCGCCCTCGTGACCGACGCGATGGCCGCGGCGGGCGGCGCCGACGGCTTCTACCGGCTCGGCTCGCTCAACGTCACCGTGCAGAACGGCATCGCGCTGCTCAACGGCACCTCGACGATCGCCGGCTCGACCCTCACGCAGGACGTCGCGCTGCGCACCGCGATCGAGGTCGCCGACGTCGACGAGACGGCCGCCGTGCGCGCGCTCACCGCGACGCCCGCCTGCGTGCTCGGCCGCGAGGGCGAGTGGGGGATGCTCGCCGCGGGCTTCGCCGCCGACGTCGTCGTGCTCGCCGAGGGCTGGCGGGTCGAGCGGGTGTGGGCCGCGGGCGTCGAGGTCGGCCCCGCACCGGTCGCCGAGTCCGTCGAGGCGAGCGCGTCATGACCGACTGGTCGCGCGGCTCCTGGACGCGTGAGCCCGCGGCCGCCGCGCTCGACGCCGAGGGATCGCTCGTGGTCGAGGCCGTCGATGGCAGCGACTGGTGGCGCGACACCGCCTACGGGTTCCGGCACGAGGACGGGCACGGGCTGCTCGCGCCGTGGGCTCCGGGCACCGCCGTGGAGGTGACCTTCGCGCTCGAGGGCTTCACCGGCGAGTTCGATCAGGCGGGACTGGTCATCGTCGTCGACGACGCCACCTGGATCAAGGCGGGCGTCGAGCAGAGCGACGGGCACCCGCAGCTGGGCGCCGTCGTCACCCTGGGCGCGAGCGACTGGTCGACGGGGCGCGTCGACGACTGGACGGGACGGGCGGTCACGGTGCGGGCATCCCGCATCGCCGACGCCGTCGTGATCCGCGCCCGGTCGCGCCCGCTCGATGCGGACGCCGCGACCCCTGACGCCGCGGCCCCCGACGGCGCGGCCCCTGCGAGCGCGGACGACTGGCGCCTCGTGCGGGTCGCCCGGTTCCCCGAGGGGGATGCCCGCATCGGGCCCATGCTCTGCGGCCCCACCCGCGCGGGCTTCGCGGTGCGGTTCCTCGACTGGCGCGAGACCGCGCCCGATCTCGAGCTGCACGCCGCTCCGCCCTCCTGAGCTGTCCCGCGGGGCGTCGCCGGACGGGCCCGTCCCGCCGCCGGCGCCACCGGTCGGCGCAGCGCAGCGGCCCGCATCCCCCTGAACAAGGATGCGGGCCGCTGCCGTGACGGCGGGGTCGAGAAGACGATCACGACCCCGCCGCGGTCATGGGCGCGGTGATCAGTCGATCACGCGCTCGCCGCCCTTCGGCCCGGGCTTGCCGGGCTTGCCCGGCTTGCCGACCTCGACGCCCTCGCTGGTGGCGGTGCCGTCGGGCAGCCCCTCCTTCGAGGCGGTGACGACGACGGTGATGACGTCGCCCTTGTCGCCGCCGGTCACCCGGTAGGTCGACCCGGTCGCCCGGCGGATGTCCTCGCCGTCGGCCTGCCACTGGTAGGTGAACGTCAGGCCCTCGACGTCCCACTCGCCGGGATCGGCGGTGAGCACGCGGCCGGGCTTCGCGTCGCCGCTGACGGAGGGGGCCACGAGCGCGACCGGCGCGACGGGCTCCTCCGGGGCGTCGCCCGTCTCGACCTGCACCGTGGTCGCGGCGCCGGTGTCGCCGTAGCGCACCAGGCCGAGGTAGGTGCTCTGCGCCTCGAGGTCGGCCCACGAGGCGGTGACGATCGACTCCTCGCCCTGCACGCCGGCGATGACGGCCGGGTCGAGGGCGAGCGGGGCGCCCCCCTCGACGATCGAGGTGACGGTCATGTCCCAGGCCGTCTCGGTCGCTGCCGAGTAGACGTCGACGAAGACGGCGTAGTCGGCCGCCGCCGGCTCGACCAGGTCGATCCGCTCATCGGCCGAGCCCGTCGCCGACTGCCACCCCGCGATGGGGGTGCCGGCGGCGTCGAGCTGGTAGACGATGAGGTCGAGGTCGGCGATGTCATCGGCCGAGTCGAGGTCGAAGCGCGTGAACGCCGACCCCTCCGGCACGGTCACCACGTACTCCGCGAAGTCGCCGGTGACGCCGGAGCCCGAGTTCTCGGCCTCCGGGTCGGTCGCGTTCGGCAGGCGCTCGCCGAGCGAGAGGCCCGTCGTCGACAGGGCGATGTCGCCCGTGCCGCCGGGGGTCACCGCGATGTCCACCGAGCCCGTCGTGCCCTCGCCCTCGACCGCGGCCGGGGCCACGATCGTGACGGGCTGCACGACGATCGGGCTGCGCACCGTCGTCTCGCCCGACGCCCAGGTGAGCGAGCCCGAGGCGTACGCGTCGAGCGCCGCATCGGTGCGGGCGAAGGTGACGGTGAACTCCTGCGATTCGCCCGCGGCGCCGAAGGTGAGCGTCGAGGGCTCGACGGTCGCCTCGATGCCCGCGAGGCCCTGGATGCTGGCCTCGAAGGTGCCGGCCTGCGTGGCCGTCACCGTGCGGGTGACCTGCTCGGGCGCCGTGAGCGTACCTACGGCGATCGAGGCGAGGTTGAGGTCGCTGCCGTCGATCGGCTCGACGCCGGCGTCGTAGCCGATGCCCTGCAGGTAGCCGAGCCAGTCGGGAACGCCGTTGAGGTAGACCAGGCCCGGCTCGAAGAAGCGGGTCGGGTCGGCATGGCCGGCACCCTGGGTGAAGGGGTCGGTCACGGTCGAGCCGTCGGCGGCGAGCGTGTCGTACGCCGTCGTCATGATGGCCGACTTGATCTCGGCGGGCGTCGCGGTCGGGCGCTCACCGAGGTAGAGGGCCGCGAGGCCCGCGATGTGCGGCGACGACATCGAGGTGCCGCTGAGGAACCCGAAGGCCGGGTCCTCCCCCTCGCGGTTGGAGACCGCGGCGAGGATCGAGACGCCGGGCGCCGAGATGTCGGGCTTGAGGATGTCGCTGCCGTCGGCGAGCACCGGGCCGCGCGACGAGAAGCCGGCGACCTGGGGCACCGGGGTCACGACGTCGGTCGAGTTGCCCGCCGTGAGGGTCGCCGTGGCGCCCTCGGTGGCGGCGTAGGCGGTGACCTCGTCGTAGTAGACGGCGTCGAGGTGCACGGTCGGCACGCTGTGCGTGTCGGTGTCCACCGATCCGGGGGTCACGTTGACGAGCACCATGCCGGCGCCGCCCACGCGGGCGACCTCGGCCGACTTGGCGACGCGGTCGTAGACGCCGCGCTCGCAGAGCACGATGTCGCCCTCGCTCACGAGCGCGGGGTCGAGCGTGCCCGGTCCGCAGAGCTCCGGGTCGGGCGCGCCGGCCGCCGCCAGGGTGCGCGACGGGACGAGCGGTCCGGTGAGCGGCTCAGCGTCCTCCGACATGTCGACCGTGATGGATGCTCCCGCGAAGGCCTGCCCGTCACCGAGCGTGACCGTGCCCTGGTACGCGGGGATGGTGCTCGCGGCGACCGTCGTGATCCACGGGCTCGCGTTGTCGAGCGTGGACGCGCCGGGGCCGGAGTTGCCGGCCGAGGCGGCCACGAACACGCCGGCCGCGGCGGCGCCGAGGAAGGCGTCGTCGGTGGGCGAGTACGTGGTGGTGGCCGCGCCGCCGCCGATCGAGTAGTTGATGACGTCGACGCCGTCGAGCACGGCCTGGTCGATGCCGGCGAGCAGGTCGCTCGTCGCGCATCCGTCGTCGGTGGTGACCGTCGCGTCGGGACCGTTCCAGCAGACCTTGTACGAGGCGACCTTGGCGGCGGGGGCGACGCCCGAGATCGGGCCGAAGTCGATGCCGCTCACGGTCGTGCCGACGCGGTGGTTGCCCGCGGCGGTGCCGCCGGTGTGCGAGCCGTGGCCGTCGCCGTCGCGGGGCGAGAGGAACTCGCCGGGGCCGGTGCTGGCGTCGCCGATGCGGTTCGCACCGAAGCCGTCGACGAAGTAGCGCGCGCTGACGATCTTGGTCGAGCAGTCGTCGGCGCTGAACTGCACGCCCTCGACGCACTCGCCGACGAAGGTGCCGCCGTCGCTCTTCTCGAAGACGATGCTGCTGCCGTCGAGGTAGGGCTCGGAGCCCGGCGCGGTGCCGAGCGCCTCACCGGCGAAGGACGGGTTCTCGGGGGCGATGCCGGTGTCGAGGATCCCGACGACGACGCCCTCCCCGGCGGTCTCGGCGCCGCCGACGGCCTCCCAGACGCCGCCCGGGCCGTCCAGCCCGAGGAACTCGGTGCCGGTCTCGGCCTGGATCTGCTTCATCTCGTCGGGCACGACCTGCAGCACGTCGCGGCTCGTGATGAGCGCGGCCGCCTGCTCGGCGGTGAGCTCGGCGGCGAAGGCGTTGATCGCGACGGTGTACGAGGAGTCGATGGTGACGTCGGCCTCGGCCGCGACCTCCTGCTGCTTCTGCTGCAGGTGCGAGCGGTAGTCGGCGACGGGGGCGCGGCGGGCCTCGAGCTGCTCGCCCTCCTCGGGGGCGGTGGCGGGGATGCCCGGCACGCCGCCCTCGTAGGCGGCGACCGCCGGCTCGGCGAGCGTCACGATGTAGCGCCCGGCCTCGAAGTCGATCGCGCCGACCCCGGTTCCCGGAGCGCCGGGGGCCGCGTTCGCGGCGGTGCCCGTCAGCAGGCTCGCGGCCACGAGCGCCGCGGTGGCGGCTGCTGCGGCGGTTCGGGCGAGCGGACGGTGTGGACGGTGCTGGGCCGACGAGCGGCTCTCCCTTAGTGTCACAGCGGTGTGCATCCTTCTCGTGGAGGGCGTGAACGGCCCGACGTCGTCGTCGGGCTCGGGTGGTGGCCTCACCATAAGCCCCCCGAAAGCGGGTAGACAACCCTTTCTGTTTCCACCGGGTGAACTCTGCGTCCACCGGGGTATCCACCGAATCCTCGGCGCCTCGCATCGACCGTGCAGCAATCGCTCCCACCGAGCACAGCGAATACCCACCGGGCGTCGGGATGCTGATCACGTCGCCCTCGCCCCGCATCGACGCCCACGACCTCCTCCGGAAGACCCCATGACCTCTCGCGCCCGCTCGTTCTCCGCTCCCGCGTCCGCGGCAGCGGCATCCTTCGCCCTGCTCGGCACGCTCGCCGGATGCTCGGCGGCGGGCGATGCGGCCGCCGAGGGGCCCGCCGGCCCCGCCGACACCTCGGCCGAGTACACCGACGGCGAGTACAGCGCGAGCGGCGCCTACCAGTCGCCGAACGGCACCGAGTCGGTCATCGTGCAGCTCACCCTCGAGGGCGACATCGTGACGGCCGTGGCGGTGACGCCCGGCGGCAGCAACTCGACGACGCAGTACTACCAGGACCAGTTCGTCGGCGGCATCGAGGCCGAGGTCGTCGGCAAGGACATCGACGAGCTGCAGGTCACCCGGGTCGCGGGCTCGTCGCTCACGAGCGGCGGGTTCCTCGAGGCCCTCGAGGCGATCAAGGCGGATGCTCTCGTCGGCTGAGGCCTCGGCCCCGGTCGATGAGGCCTGGACGTTCGAGGCGATCGGCGTCCCCTGGTCGATCGAGGCCCCCGGCGGCATCCCCGCCGAGGCGCGCGCGGCGGTCGCCCGGCGCATCGCGCGCTTCGACGCCGACTGGTCGCGGTTCCGTGACGACTCCCTCGTCGCCCGCATCGCCGCCGCCCCCGGCTCGTGGCCGCTGCCGCAGGATGCCGCACCGCTGCTCGGCCTGTACGAGCAGCTCTACGCCCTCACCGGCGGCCGCATGAGCCCGCTCGTCGGAGCCTCGCTCGAGCGCCTCGGCTACGACGCCGCCTACCGGCTCGAACCCTCGGGCCCGCCGCTCGCGGCGCCCGTGTGGGAGGACGCGATCACGCTCGTGCGCTCCGCCGACGGCGATCTGCGGCTCGACGCCGTCGCCCCGGTGACGCTCGACGTCGGCGCCGCGGGCAAGGGCTTGCTCGTCGACCTCGTCGGCGAGGTGCTGCGCGAGCACGACGTGGTCGACCCGATCGTGGACGCGAGCGGCGACCTGCGCGCCTGGGGCGGTGCGGGGCTGCGCGTCGCGCTGCAGAACCCGGCCAACCCGGCCAAGGCGATCGGCGTCGTCGAGCTCGCCGACGGCCGCGCCCTGTGCGCGAGCGCGCTCGATCGCCGCCGCTGGGGCGCGGGCCTGCACCACATCGTCGACGCCGTCACCGGCCGCCCGATCGACGAGGGCGTGATCGGCACCTTCGCGGTCGCCGACTCGGCGCTCGTGGCCGACGGGGCGGCCACCGCGCTGCTGCTCGGCGATCCGCACGCGATCGGCGACCGGCTGGGCGTCGCATGGGTGAGGATGCTCTCGGACGGCTCGATCGAGTCGAGCGCCGACTGGAAGGGTGAGCTGTTCCGATGAGAGCCGCGATCGACGCCGTCACGGGCCGCGTCAGCATGTACCGCCTCACGGTCGGCGCCCTCGCCGCCGTCATCGTCATGGGCGTCGTGCTCGGCGCCGTCGGGATCATCGGGGTCGACCCGCTCGGCCTGCTCGGCGTCACCGGCGTGGTGCTCGTCGCCACGATCGGCGCGAACGAGGTCGCGGCGCGCCTCGCGCGCGTCGTGCCGCATCGCGAGTCGAGCGTCATCACCGCGCTCATCATCGCCTGCCTCGTGCCGCCGCAGGCCACGACCATGAGCCTCGTCGGCGCCGCCGCCGCCGGAGTCCTCGCCGCGCTGTCGAAGTACCTGCTCGTCTGGCGCGGGCGGCACCTGCTCAACCCCGCGGCGACCGGTGTCCTCATCGCGGGCTTCTTCGGCCTCACCGTCGGCATCTGGTGGATCGGCACCGCCGCGATGCTGCCGGTGGTCGCGATCGGCGCGCTGCTGCTGCTCGACCGCACGCGCCGGCTCGAGATCGGCGTCGTCTTCGTCGCCGTCGCGGTCGTCGTGTACGTGGGCCGCGGCATCGCGGTCGGCCTGCCCGCGCTCGACGTGCTGCAGAACGCTGTGCTGCTGACGCCCGTGGTGTTCCTCGCCGGCTACATGCTCACCGAGCCCCTCACCCTCCCGCCCCGGCGGTGGCAGCAGGTGCTCGTCGCCGCCGTCGCGGGCCTGCTCATCTTCCTGCCCTTCGCGCAGCCGGTCGGCCCGTTCCTGCTCGCGAACTCCCCCGAGCTCGCCCTCGTCGTCGGCAACCTCGTCGGTTTCGCGGTCTCGCGCCGCCGCGGCTTCGCGCTGCGCCTCGTCGACTCGCGCCCCCTCTCCGACTCCGCGGTCGAGCTGCGCTTCACCCCGACCCGCCCGGTGCCGTTCGAGGCGGGCCAGTGGCTCGAGCTGCACCTGCCGCACAAGGCCGACGTGCGCGGCACCCGCCGCATCTTCTCCATCGCCTCGGCCCCGTCCGCCGAGCACGTCGCCATCGGCACCCGGATGCTCGCCGAGGGCTCGTCCTTCAAGCGCGAGCTCGCCGCCCTCGAGCCGGGCTCGCTCGTGCGCGCCACGCAGGTGAGCGGCGACTTCGTGCTGCCGAAGGATGCCGCGACGCCGTTGGTGCTCGTCGCGGGCGGCATCGGCGTGACCCCCTTCGTGAGCCAGCTCGCCGAGCTCGCGCACCGCGGCGAGCAGCGCGACGTCGTCGCCGTGCTCGTGCCCTCGAGCCCCGACGAGCACCTCTACCGCGAGACGCTCGAGCAGGCGGGGGCGCGCATCGTCGTGCTCGATCGCGATGCGCTGACGGTGGATGCCCTGCGCGAGCACGTGCCCGACATCGGGCAGCGCCGGGGCTACGTCTCGGGCTCCCCCGCCGTGGTCGCCGCGGGCGCCTCGGCCCTGCGCGCCGCCGGCGCGAAGCGCGTGCGCACGGACTACTTCGCGGGGTACTGAGCACCCTCGGGCGGCCTCGGCGGGGCATCCGTTCGCCCTGCACGAACGTACTCGGCGGGGGCTGGCACTCTCGCGGGTCGAGTGCTAATTTATCCGCAGTTGAGTCGCCCCGACTCAACTCTCGGAACCCCGCCCGCGAGGGCGGCAGTCACCCAGGAGGACGATCCCCATGTCGATGCTCTTCGACCCGTTCCGCGAGTTCGACCGCATGGCCGGCAGCCTGCTCGACCGGCGCGAGAGCCCGCGTCTCATGCCCATGGACCTCTACCGCGACGGCGACCACTTCGTGCTCAGCGCCGATCTGCCCGGCATCGACCCGGGCTCGGTCGACGTCGACGTCGACGGGCAGCTGCTGACGATCCGCGCCGAGCGCACCCCGCGCTCGCAGGAGGGCGTGCAGTGGCTCACCCGTGAGCGCCCCGCCGGCTCGTTCCTGCGCCAGCTCACCCTCGGCAACGACATCGACACCGAGGGCATCTCGGCGCACTACGAGAACGGCGTGCTGAGCGTCATGATCCCCGTGGTCGAGAAGGCGAAGCCGCGCAAGATCAGCGTCGCCACGACCCAGGATCGCGCGGAGGTCTCGGCCTAGCCCGCCCTCTGCCGAGAACGCAGGATGCCCGCGACGAGTCGTCGCGGGCATCCCTCGTTCTGGCGGCCGTCGTCGACGACCGCGCGCTCGGCGCTAGGCCAGGCGCTGCTGCAGGTTCTCGTCGAGGGCCTCGAGGAAGGCCTCGGTGGTGAGCCACTGCTGGTCGGGGCCGACGAGCAGCGCGAGGTCCTTCGTCATCTTGCCGCTCTCGACGGTCGTGATGACGACGTCCTCGAGGGTCTCGGCGAAGGTGATGAGCTCGGCGTTGCCGTCGAGCTTGCCGCGGTGCATGAGCCCGCGGGTCCAGGCGAAGATCGACGCGATCGGGTTGGTCGACGTCGGCTTGCCCTGCTGGTGCTGACGGTAGTGGCGCGTGACCGTGCCGTGCGCCGCCTCGGCCTCGACGATCCTGCCGTCGGGCGTCGTGAGCACGCTGGTCATGAGGCCGAGCGAGCCGAAGCCCTGGGCCACGGTGTCGCTCTGCACGTCGCCGTCGTAGTTCTTGCAGGCCCAGACGTAGCCGCCCTCCCACTTCATCGCGCTCGCGACCATGTCGTCGATGAGGCGGTGCTCGTAGGTGATGCCGGCGGCCTCGAACTTGTCCTTGAACTCGTTCTCGTAGATCTCCTGGAACAGATCCTTGAAGCGGCCGTCGTAGGCCTTGAGGATGGTGTTCTTCGTCGAGAGGTACACCGGGTAGTTGCGCGAGAGGCCGTAGTTGAGCGAGGCCCGCGCGAAGTCGATGATCGAGGCGTCGAGGTTGTACTGCACCTGCGCGATGCCGTCGCCGGGCGACTGGTAGACCTCGAACTTCTGGGCCTCGCCGCCGTCCTTCGGGGTGAACTCGACGGTCAGCGTGCCCTCGCCCTTGAACAGGAAGTCGGTGGCGCGGTACTGGTCGCCGAAGGCGTGACGGCCGATGATGATCGGCTTGTTCCAGCCCGGCACGAGGCGGGGGATGTTCGAGATGATGATCGGCTCGCGGAAGATCACGCCGCCGAGGATGTTGCGGATCGTGCCGTTCGGGCTGCGCCACATCTTCTTGAGGCCGAACTCCTCGACGCGCGCCTCGTCGGGCGTGATGGTGGCGCACTTGACGCCGACGCCGTGCTTCTGGATGGCGTGCGCCGCGTCGATCGTGACCTGGTCGTCGGTCTCGTCGCGGTGCTGGATTCCGAGGTCGTAGTACTCGAGCGTGACGTCGAGGTACGGGTGGATGAGGCGGTCCTTGATGAACTGCCAGATGATGCGGGTCATCTCATCGCCGTCGAGCTCGACGACCGTTCCTTCGACCTTGATCTTCTGCACGGGGTCCTTTCTGGTGTCCGTCGCACCTGCGGCGGAGCCCGCAGAAGTCTAGCGGCTCGCCCGAGGTATCTCGATATCGAGATAAATCTCCCGCCCCCGTCCGCGGGGATCTCGATAGCCTGAGGACATGAGCGAACTGCGGCTGGAAGAGCTGTCGGCGAAGACCATCGTGGCGGCCAACGGCCTCACCCTGCGCCCCGGGCAGGAGCAGTACGTCACGCCCGTCTCGTACTCGGCGGCCGACGCGTACCTCAATCCGACCACCACCTGGGCCCGCGTCGTCCTGCGCGGCGACGAGGTGGTCGGCTTCATCCGCGGCAACTTCGACGCCGAGCACGACCGCCCCGAGTTCCGCGCCTGCATCTGGCGGGTGAACGTCGACGCCACCAAGCAGGGCCAGGGGGTCGGCCGCTTCGCCGTGCACGAGCTCGCCGCCGAGGCAAAGTCGCGCGGCTTCGACGCGATCACCGTCATCTGGGAGACCGGCGACGACGGCCCCGGCGCCTTCTTCCAGCGCCTCGGCTTCGTCGAGGTCGGCGAGACCGAGTACGGCGAGAAGATCGGCTCGCTGGGCATCTAGCGCCGCCGCTCCCGCTCGCCCCTCCGCCCCTCCCCTGCGATGGATGCCCGCCCGCAGCCCGCGCGCGACGACGCACCCGCGCCGCTCGATTTCGGCGGCGCCGTGCTGGTCGTCGTCGCCGAGATCCCCTCCGGCCGCGTCATGACCTACGGAGACGTCGCCGCCGCCCTCGGCTCCCGCGGAGCCCGGGCGGTCGGCCGCGTCATGGCCGGCGAGGGCTCGAGCCTGCCGTGGTGGCGGGTCGTGCGCGCCGACGCGCGCCCTCCCGCCGGCCACGAGGCCGCGGCGCTCGAGCACTACGAGCGCGAGTCCACTCCGCTCCGGTGGCGGGGCCCGCGCGGCGAGCCCGACGCCTACCGCCTCGACCTCGCGGCGTGCCGCTGGGCGCCGGAGGGCGTGGGCTGACGCGCGGCTCGCGCCGGGCATCCTGCAGCCGCCCTTTGCATGCGGGCGATCCCGTGCTGTCATTACGGCACTCCCCCTGCTTACACTGAGGCTCTCCGACACTTGTCGCCGACGACGGGACCCCCCTTGCGCGCACCTCGAACCGTTGTTCTCCTCGCCGCGACGTCCGCCCTCGTTCTCGGGTCGACCGTCGCCCCGGCCGCGGCGGCGACGTCGACCGTGACGACGATCACCGACCTCACCACCGCGCTCGCCGATTGCTCGAGCGCTCCGAACACCATCGTGATCGGGGCCGACATCGTGGCCGCGGCCACTGAGCTCCAGGTTCCGTGCGACACCACCATCGATCTCACGACCCACGACCTCACCCTCCTATCGATCGCCATCGGTACCGGCGTAGAGCTCACGATCACCGGCCCGTCGGACGGTACGGAAGGCCTGCTCACGACGAACGCCTCCGGCTCGCTCACGCAGGCCGGCATCCTGACCACGGGCGCCACACTCCGAGTGGCCGGAGGGGCGATCCTCGCTACCGGCGGAATCTACGGCGGCGGCATCGGCGCGGGCGGGATCGGGCAATCCGCCGGAGAACTCATCGTCGAGGGCGGCACCGTCACCGCGGTGAGCGGTGCCGTGTACGGAAGCGCCATCGGGGGCGCGAACGGAGGAGGCAACCCAGGTGGCGATGGCGGCGTCGTCACAGTGACCGGCGGTTCTGTCTTCGCGTCGACCACCTCGCCCTACGGCGTCGCGATCGGTGGCGGTGCGGGAACGCCCGGTGGCCGCGGCGCCGACATCACCGTGACCGGCGGCGTGCTGACGGCATCGGGCACGGGTTCCGGCGCGTCCACGCTCGGCGGGGGCGACGCGTACGGCGTCTCGACGGGCGGCGCAGGGTCGCTCACCATCGGCGCGGAAGGCGCGGTCGTCCTGAGCTCGGGAGTCGGCTCCGGATCGACGGTATTCGGGCCGGGCCTGTCCAGTTTCAACGTCGCTCAAGGCGCCCCGGGCACGGTCGTCGTCGACGGCGACCTCCGCATCCCGTCCGGGATCCTCCGAATGCCGAGCGGCACCTCGATCACCGTGGGCGCGACCGGGCGGATCCTCGGCTCCGAGCTGACGCCCACCGTCGGCGCCTCGTTCGTCGGCCCTGCGACGATCACCAACAACGGCGTCATCGCGCTGGCCCCGGCGGCCGAACTCGTCACCGGGAACAGCCGCACGCTGACCTACAGCGACGCGACCCCGTCGACGACGGTCTTCGGGCCCACGCTCGATGCAGGGTTCCGCGCACTCGCCGATCCCCCCACCGGCACCGCGTGGAACACGTCCCCCGACGGCACCGGCACCTGGTTCACCGGCGCGACCGACACCTCGGGGTCGGGCACCACCCCGCTCTTCGCCGCGGGCGCGGGCTCGGTCGCCGTGTCGGCTGAGCCCGCTGACCTCACCGCAACGGCGGGCGAGCCGTTCACGCCCCCCGTCACGGTCCTCGACTCCCTCGGCGACCCGGTGTCGCCGCAACCGGCCGTGACTTTCGCCTCGAGCGACTGCCCCTTCACGGGCGATGCGGTCTTCGAGACGGCCGGCGTCTGCACGATCACAGCGACCTCGACCTGGGGTCCGTTCTCGCCCGCGACCGAATTCGACATCACGGTGGTCGCCGCGGACGCCGATTCTCTCGAGATCACGCCGTCGGCCACCTCGGTCGCCGAGGGCGGGTCGCTGTCCTTCACCGTCACCGGCGAGGACGAGTTCGGCAACGCGGTCGACACACGCGGCGTTGTCCTCACCTCGTCGGTCCCCACCGATGTCGTGGACGGGCTGTCGGTGACGTTCCCCACCGCGAGCCCCCACACCATCACGGCGACGCTCGGAGCGGTGTCAGCATCGGTGACGATCGACGTCGTCCCCGTCGTCGCGCCCGTCGAGCAGCCCCCGGTGAGCAACGGCACTGAGCCCGACGCCCTGGCGAGCACCGGCTCGGCACTGGGCGCGAGCGCACCGGCTCTCGCCGGGCTCGCGGCCCTCGCACTCCTGTCGGGGACGCTGATGGTCTTCGGTCGCCGACGCCACATCTGAGGCCGGTCGACGACGGGATGCCCGGCGCGGGTTAGACGAGCGACTCGCGCCAGGCCGCGTGCAGCTGCGCGAACTTGCCCGAGCCGGCGATGAGCTCGACGGGCGTGCCGTCCTCGATGATGCGGCCGTGCTCCATGACGAGCACCCGGTCGGCGATCGCCACCGTCGAGAGGCGGTGGGCGATGATGACGGCCGTGCGGTCGGCGAGGAGGGTCTGCAGACCCTGCTGCACGAGACGCTCGCTCGGGATGTCGAGCGAGGCGGTCGCCTCGTCGAGGATGAGCACGACCGGGTCGGCGAGGAAGGCGCGCGCGAACGACACGAGCTGCCGCTGCCCGGCCGAGACGCGGCCGCCGCGCTTGTTCACGTCGGTGTCGTAGCCGTCGGGCAGCGCCTCGATGAAGGCGTGCGCGCCGACCGCCTTCGCCGCCCGTACGATCTCGTCGCGGCTCGCCTCGGGCTTGCCGAGCGCGATGTTGTCGGCGACGGTGCCCGAGAACAGGTACGCCTCCTGCGTGACCATGACGATCGCCCGCCGCAGATCCTTCGGGTGCAGCTTGCGCAGGTCGACGCCGTCGAGCGTCACCGCGCCGTCGGTCGGGTCGTAGAAGCGCGCGATGAGCTTCGCGAGCGTCGACTTGCCGGCGCCCGTCGTGCCGACGAGGGCGATGGTCTGCCCGGCCGGGATCTCGAGCTCGAGGTCGGGCAGGATGACCGCGTCCTCGGTGTACTGGAACCGCACCTGGTCGAAGTGCACGGTGCCGCGCGCCTTCCACAGGTCGATCGGCGTCGTGGGGTCGGGCACGGAGGGCTCCTCCTCGAGCACACCCGAGATCTTCTCCAGCGCCGCGGCGGCCGACTGGTACGAGTTGTAGAACATCGCCATCTCCTCCGCGGGGTCGAAGAAGCGGCGGGTGTAGAGCACGACCGCGAGCAGCGTGCCGAGGGCGAGGCCGCCGTCGACCACGCGGAAGCCGCCGACGAGCAGCACCGCCGCGACGGTGACGTTGGCGATGAGCACGAGCCCGGGATCGAAGATGCCGAACAGCTGGATGACGCGGGCGTTGGCGTGCCGGTAGTCCTCGACGTGCTCGCCGAACTGCTCGGCGTTGCGGCCCTCCTTGCGGAAGGCCTTCACCGCGCGGATGCCCGTCATCGTCTCGACGAAGTGCACGATGAGGCGCGCCGAGGCCACGCGGGTCTGCCGGAACAGCGTCTGCGAGCGCACCTGGAACCACCGCGTCAGCGCGATGAGCGGGATGAGCGCGATCGCGAGCACGATGCCGCTCGTCGGGTCGAGCAGCACGAGCGCGACGGCCGTGAACACCATGTAGAGCAGCCCCGAGACGAGCTGGTTGAGGCCCGAGTCGAGCAGCTCGCGGATCGAGTCGAGGTCGCTCGTCTGGCGCGCGATGATGCGGCCCGAGGTGTACGACTCGTGGAACTCGAGGGAGAGGCGCTGGGTGTGCAGGAAGACGCGCTTGCGCAGATCCAGCAGGATGGCCTGGCTCAGCCGCGCGCTCATCACCGTGTACGCGGCGATGAGCGCCGCCCCGGCCGCGCCGCTCAGCACGTAGGCGCCGACGATCAGTGAGAGGGGCATCCAGTCGTTCTCGTCCACGAGGGCCGGGAGGCCGCGCTCGATGCCGAAGGCGATGAGCGCCGGGCCCGCGACCCGCAGGGCCGTCGAGACGATGATGACGATCATCGTGACGATGACCCGGTTGCGGCGCGGGCGCAGCAGCGAGCCGAGCAGGCGCAGCGAGCGGTCGCGGATCTGGCGGCTCTCGTCGCGGGTGAAGTCGTCGCGCTCCTCGCCCTGCACTCCGGTGACGCTCATCGGCTGACCTCCCCGTTCCTGCGCTCGATCACGTGGCTCTCCCGCTCGAAGTCCTCGCGGCGGCGGCCCTCCTCCTCGGCGAGCTTCTTCTCGCGCGACAGGCGCTCGATCTGCGCGAGCTCCTCGTCCTCGAGGGAGGAGATGACGTAGCGGTAGTGCTCGTTGCGCTGCAGCAGCTCGGAGTGCGTGCCGATGTCGGTGATGCGCCCCTCCTGCAGCAGCGCGACCCGGTCGGCCATCTGCACGGTCGAGGGGCGGTGCGCGACGATGAGCCCCGTGGTCTTGGCGAGCACGCGGCGCAGCGCCGCCTCGACCAGTGCCTCGGTGTCGACGTCGAGCGCGCTGAGCGGGTCGTCGAGCACGAGCACGGCCGGGTCGGCGGCGACGGCGCGCGCGAGCGCGAGGCGCTGGCGCTGACCGCCGGAGAGGCTCAGCCCCTCCTCCCCCACCATCGCGTCGACGCCCTTCGGCAGGCTGTGCACGAAGGCGGCCTGCGCGATGTCGAGCGCCTCGGCGAGCACCCGCTCGGCCTCGGCCGCGTCGGCGGGGTCGTCGCTCAGCGTCAGGTCGGGGCGGCCGAGCAGCACGTTGTCGCGCACGCTCGCCGAGAACAGCGTCGCGTCCTCGAAGGCCATGGCGATGTGGCGCCGCAGCTCGGGCCGGCTGAGGTCGCGGATGTCGACGCCGTCGAGCGTCACGCGCCCGCCTGTGACGTCGTAGAGGCGCGTCGCGAGCGCCGTGAGCGTCGTCTTGCCGCTGCCGGTGATGCCGACGAGCGCCATCGTCTCGCCCGGCTCGAGGGCGAGGTCGATGCGCGCGAGCGTGGCGGGCTCGGTGAGCGCGGCATCCTGGTACCGGAATTCGACGCCCTCGAAGGCGAGACGACCCTCGGGCGCCGCGATCGTCAGCGGCGCTGCGGGGTCGGTGATCGTGTTCTCCTCGTCCATGACCTCGAAGAAGCGGTCGGCGGCCGTGCGGGTGTCGAAGGTCATCGACAGCAGGAAGCCGATCGACTCGATCGGGAACCGCAGCACGGTCGCGGTGAAGAAGTAGGCGAAGAGCTCGGAGACCTGCAGCTCGCCGGCGGCCGTGAGCGCGACGCCGCCGAAGAGGGCGAGCGCGAAGGTCACATCGGGCACGAGCACGAGCCAGAACCAGATGCCGCCGATCGCGCGCGCCTTGGCGATCTCGGTGCCCTGCAGCATCTCGGCCTGGTCGGCGAACTTCAGCAGGGAGTGCTTGCCGCGCCCGAAGGCCTTCAGCACGCGGATGCCGTGAACGCTCTCCTCGACGGCGGTGGCGAGATCGCCCTGCTGGTCCTGCGCGCGCCGGGCGATGATCGAGTACTTCTTCTCGAACAGGTAGCCGTAGACCCACAGCGGGATGGAGGTGACGAGGAAGAGCAGGCCCAGCCACACGCTCCAGTAGATGAGCACCCCGAAACCGATAATGATCGTCACGATGTTGACGATGAGCAGCACGAGACCGAAGGAGATCCAGCGGCGGATGAGGTTGAGGTCGCTCACCGCGCGACTCAGCAGCTGCCCCGACTGCCAGCGGTCGTGGAAGGCGACGGGGAGATCCTGCAGCTTCGCGTAGAGGCCGTTGCGCATGCGCGCCTCGATGAAGGTTCCGGGGGTGAGCACGAACCACCGGCGCAGGGCGATCATGATCGCCTCGAGCACGCCGAGCGCGAGCACCAGCAGCACCGCGGGCAGGATGCCGGAGGCGTCGCCGGACTGCAGCGAGCCCTCGATGAGCACCTGCAGCACCAGCGGGATGGCGAGGGCGACGACACCGGCGAGCAGGGCGGCGACCATGCCCAGGTAGATGCGCGGCATGGCGGGCTTCGCGTACGGGTACAACCGCGCGATGGCGCGGAACGTGCTGAGGCGGGGCTTCGGTACGGCGGTGGTCGACACGATCATTCCTCGGGAGAACGCTTCCCCTCGTGAGGGAGGCAGCGGTGCGGGCGTGCGGTGCGCACGGATGCGGGGGCGCGCTGGGGCGCGTCGTGGCGACGGTGCGGTGATGGTGCGGGATGCCGCTGCCGGCTCGGCGCAGCCTTTCAGACTAGACCGGTCGGGTCGGGGGTGTCGACCGCGGGAGGCTCCGCGTTGGCTGGGCGACGTCGCGCCCGGCGCCCGCGCCTAGTGGAAGAAGTGCCGCTCGCCCGTGAGGTACATCGTGACGCCCGCGGCCTGCGCCGCGGCGATGACCTCCTCGTCCCGCACGGAGCCGCCCGGCTGGACGACCGCGCGCACGCCCGCGTCGAGCAGCACCTGCAGGCCGTCGGCGAACGGGAAGAACGCGTCGGAGGCGGCGACCGAGTACGCGGCGCGGGCGCCCGCGCGGGTGACCGCGAGGTGGCACGAGTCGACGCGGTTGACCTGGCCCATGCCGACGCCGACCGAGGCGCCGTGGTCGGCGAGCAGGATGGCGTTCGACTTCACCGCGCGGCAGGCCCGCCAGGCGAAGGCCAGGTCGGCGAGCGTCTGCTCGTCGGCGGCCTCGCCCGAGACCAGCCGCCAGTCCGCCGGCTCGGCGAAGTGCCGGTCGGGGCGCTGGCCGAGGTAGCCGCCCGAGATCTGGCGCAGCTCGAGGTCGACGGGCGCGAAGCCCTCGGGCAGCTGCAGCAGGCGCAGGTTCTTCTTCGCGCGCAGCACCTCGAGCGCGGCCGGCTCGAAGCCCGGGGCGACGACGACCTCGGTGAAGATCGGGGCGATCGACTCGGCGGCCGCCAGCGTGATGACGCCGTTGGCGGCGATGACGCCGCCGAAGGCCGAGACCGGGTCGCAGGCGTGCGCGGCGGCGTGGGCCGCCGCGATCGAGCTGCCGACGGCGATGCCGCAGGGGTTGGCGTGCTTGATGATGGCGACGGCGGGGCCGGAGTGGTCGAAGGCGGCGCGCACGGCGGCGTCGGCGTCGACGTAGTTGTTGTACGACATCTCCTTGCCGCCCAGCTGCACCGCCTGGGCGATGCCGGCGCCGTCGACGAGCGGATAGAGCGCGGCCGGCTGGTGGCTGTTCTCGCCGTAGCGCAGGTCGGCGGCCTTCTCGACGGCGACCTCGAGGCGGGCGGGGAGGGCGGCGTCCGCTCCGGCCTCGGCAGGGACGGCATCGGCGGGCGCGATCGTCGCCGCGAAGTACGCCGCGACCGCGGCGTCGTAGGCCGCGGTGTGGGCGAAGGCCTTCGCGCCGAGCTGCCGGCGCTGGTCGAGCGAGGTGCCGCCCGCGCGCACGGCCGCGGTGAGCATCCCGTAGTCGGCGGGGTCGACCACGATCGCGACGTTCGCGTGGTTCTTGGCCGAGGCGCGCACCATCGCGGGGCCGCCGATGTCGATCTGCTCGACGACGGCCGCCGGCTCGGCGCCGCTCGCGACCGTCTCGACGAAGGGGTACAGGTTGACGACGACGAGCTCGAAGGGCGCGATGCCGAGCTCGTCGAGCTGCCGCTCGTGGTCCTCGAGGCGCAGGTCGGCGAGGATGCCCGCGTGCACGCCCGGGTGCAGGGTCTTGACGCGGCCGTCGAGCGCCTCGCGGAAGCCCGTGACGCTCGCGACCTCGGTGACGGGATGCCCCGCCTCGGCGATCGTCGACGCCGTCGACCCGGTCGACACGATCTCGACTCCCGCCTCGGCGAGCGCCGCGGCCAGCTCGAGCAGCCCGGACTTGTCGCTGACGCTCAGCAGCGCGCGGCGCACCGGCACGACGTCGCGGGGGCGGTACAGGGCGGGATCGATGGCGTGGCCGGCCATGGGGAGGCTCCTCGGGGTCGTGGGGTGCGGTGGCGGGACTGGACTGGTCGTGAGGGGAGGCGCGGCGTCAGGCGGGGCGCGCGGCGGCGAGGTCGATGGCGCCGGTGGCGATGTCGTGCACGACGTCGATGAGCAGGCGGCGCTCGACCGGCTTGATGCGCTCGTGCAGACTGTGCTCGGTGTCGCCGGGCAGCACGGGCACGCGCTCCTGGCGCAGGATGGGGCCGCTGTCGACGCCGGCGTCGACGACGATGACGCTCGCCCCGGTCTGCTCGACGCCGGCGGCGAGGGCGTCGCGAACGCCGTGGGCGCCGGGGAACTCGGGCAGGTACGCCGGGTGCGTGTTGATGAGGGCGGGCGCGAGCGCCTCGACGACGGCGGCCGGCAGCAGGCGCATGAGGCCGCTCAGCACGACGAGGTCGGGCTGCCACTCCTGGATGGTCGTCAGCAGCTCGTCGCCCCAGGCCTCGCGGCTCGGGTACGAGCCGTAGGGCACGGTGAAGCTCGGGATGCCGAAGTGCTCGGCGTGCTCGAGCCCGTCGGCCTGCCGATCGGCGCCGACCGCCACGATGTGGGCCGGGTAGTCGTCGTGCGCCGACCGCTCGAGAAGAGCGCGCAGGTTCGACCCGCCGCCCGAGATCAGAACGACGACCCGCAGCACCGCTCCAGGCTACCGGTCGCGCGGGGGCTCGGTGCGCGGATGAGCGGGGTCGGCGGGCGAGGCGGGTGCGGGCGCGGGCGGCGCTGCCGGCGCCGCGGCAGGGGCGGGGCGCGGCGGCGAGGCGGGCGCCAGCGGCGCGGCGGGTGCCAGCGGCGCGGGGCGGTCGGGCATGCGGAAGGCCGGCCGATCGGTCGGGGCGGCGCTGCTGCGTGCGGGGGCAGGGGCGGCGGGGCTGCCCGCGGTCTCGGCGGCCGCGCCGCTCCGGCTCTCGGTCTCGGTGGCGGGATGCTCGCCGCGCCCCGCGAACGGCACGCGCACCCCGCCCGCGAGCAGGCCCAGCAGCACCCCGACGAAGGTTTCGGCGAGCATCCACAGCCCCACCGCGACGCCGTCGGGCCCGATCTGCTCGAGTCGCCCCGGCCCGGCGGAGCCGGCGGCGATCGCGGCGAGCCCCGCGGCGAGCAGCCCGGCGATGAGGGCGGCGAGCACGGCCGCGGCGAGCGCCCAGCGGCGCCAGGGCGCTCCCGCCGGCAGCTCGGCGACGAGGCGGGGCCGCACGGCGAGCCCGGCGACGAAGGCGAGCAGCACGGGGACGAGCAGCACGACGAACCCGGGCCCCTCCCCCGCGGCGGGGATCGCCCCGAGCAGCGGGATGGCGGGCAGCGGGCCGACGGTGGTGCCGAGGGCGCTGACGCTCGAGCCGGTGCCGAGCGCGAAGCCCGGGCCGATGAGCCACGAGAACGACCACAGCACGGCGGTCGGCACGAGCAGCAGCTGCCCGACGGTGAGGGCGACGCCGCCGAGCACCTCGGCCTGCACGCTCTCGTACAGCGCGATGACCTGGCCGTACGAGACGACGAGCGCGGCGGTCGTCAGCACCGAGGCGGCGACGACGACCGAGACGACGGCGCCGAGGCCCGCGCGCCAGCCGGCGGCGAGGGCGCCGAGCAGTCCGCGCGGCAGGTCGTCGATGCGGTCGCGCACGGCCTGCGCGCCCCGCTCGACGCGGCGCCGGGTGCTCGCGGCCGTCGCGTCGAGGGTCGCGCGCGCGGCGGCGAGGCGCCCGTCGGCGGGTGAGCGGCGCGCGGCCGCGCCGGTCGCGCCGGGGCCGCGGGTCGCCGAGCGGGCCTCGGCCATGAGCAGCCCGACGAGCAGCCCCAGCGCGAAGACGGCCGCGGGGAACACGGTGCCCTGCGTCACGTCCGCCTGCGCCACGGGATGCTGCGCCGAGGTCGTCGCGAGCCACGACAGCAGCACGACCCCCGCCACGGCGATGCCCGTGCCGAGGCCGCGGTGCGGCTGCTCGCGCAGCCGGCCGCCCAGCACGACGCCCGCCCCCGCGGTGAGCACGGCCCCGCCCAGCAGGGCGAGCGTGATCGGGAACGGCTCGAGCACGACCCCGAGCTGCACCCCCGCCGCCGGATCGAGGGCGATGCGCACGTCGACCCCGTGGCCGATGAGCCACACGTCGACGGCGGCCCGCCAGAACACCAGCCAGTCGAGCTGGAACCCGAACTGGAGTGCCCACATGAGGGTCAGCACGGCGAGCGGCAGGCCGATGCCGATGCCGACGACGAGCAGCGCTTCGAGCGCGGCGAAGGCGGCGGTGAGACGGCGGTTCATGACGGGGCCACCCTAGCCGCGGGGCGGCGCGCGGCCGGGGCCGCCTCGCGGGCGCGGCCGCGACACGCGCAGGGCCGGCAGGATCCGACCCGCCGACCGCGGGCGGCCGGTCCTCAGCCCGCGAGCACCTCGGCGGCGGCGGCCCGCGCCCGGGCGGGGTCGAGGGCGGCGCAGGCCGCGGCAGCGGCATCCCGGCACCGCGACAGCGGCAACCGGCCGAGCGCGACGCCCACGGCCGTGACCGCGCGGGCCGACATCGACAGGCTCGTCGCGCCGAGGCCGACGAGCACGGGGGCGAGGGCCGGGTCGGCGGCCGACTCGCCGCAGATGCCGACGGGGGTGCCGGTGCGCTCGCCCGCGGCCCCGATGAGCCGGATCATGCGCAGCAGCGCCGGCTGCCAGGGGTCGGCGAGCGCGGCGAGCTCGCCCGACTGGCGGTCGGCGGCCATCGTGTACTGCGAGAGGTCGTTGGTGCCGATGCTGACGAAGTCGACGGCGCGCATGAGCTCGTCGGCGACCATCGCGGCCGAGGGGGTCTCGATCATGACGCCGACCGAGGGGATGCCCGCGGCCCGCGCGCGCTGCACGAAGTCCTCGGCCTCCTGCACGGTGGCGATCATCGGGGCCATGACCTGCACCTCGGCGCTCTCGGCCTCGGCCGCGCGCGCGATCGCCACGAGCTGGTGGTCGAGCACGGCGCCGTCGCGGCGGGCCGTGCGGAACCCGCGCACCCCGAGCGCCGGGTTGGGCTCGTCGTCGGCGGTGAGGAACGGCAGGGGCTTGTCGCTGCCGGCGTCGAGCGTGCGCACGATCACCTTCTCACCGGGGAAGGCGGCGAACACCTCTCGGTAGGCCGCCACCTGGTCGTCGATGCTCGGCTCGGTGCGGCGGTCGAGGAAGCAGAACTCGGTGCGGAAGAGCCCGACGCCCTCCGCGCCGCGCTCGACGGCGCGCCGGGTGTCGCGCGGGGCGCCGACGTTGGCGCCGAGGACGACCCGGTGCCCGTCGGCGGTGGCGGCCGGGCCCTGCCACGGGGGCAGCGTCATGACGCCCGTGGCGGTGGCGCGCTGCTCGTCGGTGGGCTGCTCGATGACCTCGCCCGTGTCTCCGTCGACGAGCAGCACCGTGCCCTCGGCGAGGGCCGTGACGCCCGCAGCGCCGACGACGGCCGGCAGGCCCAGCTCGCGCGCGAGGATCGCCGTGTGCGAGGTCGGGCCGCCCTGCTCGGTCACGATCGCGAGGCAGTGCGCGGGGTCGAGCCCCACGGTGTCGGCGGGGGCCAGGTCGTCGGCGACGAGGATGAAGGGATGCTCGCGCACGGGCACCCCGGGCGGCTCGACCCCGGTCAGCGCCGCGATGATGCGGTCGCGCACGTCGGCGATGTCGGTGGCGCGCTCCGCGAACCGCCCGCCGGCCTCGCGGTACTGCTGCGCCGTGCGGCTGAGCTCGACCCAGACGGCGCGCTCGGGCGTGAGCCCCGCGTCGCGCACGTGCGCCTCGGTCGCCGCGTGCAGCGCCGGGTCGGCGGCGATGGCCGCCGTCGCCTCGAGCACCTCGCGGCGCTGCCCGCCGAGCCGATCGGCCTGCCCGTGCATGGTGCGGGCGACCTGCAGCATGGCCTGCCGCAGTCGGTCGCGGGCGGGGCCGCGCGCCTCGGCCTCGAGCCGGGCGTCCGCGTCGGGCTCGATCACCTGGTGGGTCATGACGACCGCCGGGCCGACGACGCGGCCCGAGCTCACGCCGAGCGGCGCGCCCGCGGCGGGGGTCGGGTGGCTCGACGCCGTCGAGTCGGCGGTGCCGGGCGCTCCGGCGTCGATGAGCTCCTCGCCGAAGCCGCCCTCGAGCAGCGCGACGACGGCGGCGATGGCCTCGCGGGCCTGCGGGCCGGTCGCGGCGACGCGCACGGGCGTGCCCGCGGTCGCGATGAGGATGGCGATGCCGATGGGGCTCGCCGCCGAGGCGGGGGGCTTGCCCGGCACCGCGAGGGTGACGGTCGCCGCGAACGACTGCACGGCGTCGGCGATGACGGCCGCGGGGCGCGCGTGCAGGCCGCCGACGTTGCGCACGACGAGGTCGGCGACGGCGGGCGGCGCCGCACCGGCGTCGGCCGTGCCGGGCGTCGTCGCGGCGCGGGGCGCGTCCGCGGAACCGGGGACGGGCTCGGGCCCCGCCTCGGCAGAGGGGACGGCGTCCTCGCCCTCCCCCAGGTGCATCGTCTTCGGGGCCAGCGCCGACCGCGCCTCGGCCACCACCTCGTCGAGCGCCGCGCCGCCGGCCGCGCGCACCGCCGCCGCCATGAGCCCCTCCACGAAGGGGGCGGCCACGAGGCGCACGCCCTCCGCCGCCTCGGGATCGAGGAACTCGAGCGCGAGCTCCGCGCTCATCACCGCCGAGCCGAGATCCATGAGCACGACGACTCCCGCGCCCTCCTCGGCCTCGCCGATCGCCTCGGCGATGCGGGCCGCGTCGGTACCCGTCTCCCCCTCCGGGGTGCCGGCGGCGACGGCGATGGTCGGCGGGTCGCTCGCGACCATCTCCGAGGCCAGGGCGACGGCAGCCGCGGCGAGGGCGGGCGAATGGCTGACGACGACGAGACCGACGCGGGGCGAGCTGCTCACGCGGCGGCGACCTCGGCGAGGGCATCCAGCAGCAGGGCGGTCGAGGCCGCGCCCGGATCGATGTGGCCGGCGCTGCGCTCGCCCAGGTAGCTCGCGCGCCCCTTGCGGGCGACGAGCGGCTCGGTCGCGTCGCGGCCGGCCGCGGCGGCATCGCGGGCGGCGGCGACGGCGTCGACGAGGGATGCCCCGCTCGCGACCGCGGAATCCAGCGCCGCGAGCGCCGGCAGCCAGGCGTCGACCATGGTCTTGTCGCCCGCCTCGGCCTTGCCGCGCGCCACGATGCCCTCGACCCCCGCGCGTAGGGCCGCGGCGAGCGCCGCCGCGTCGAGCTCGGCGGCGTCGCCGATGCTCGCCCCGAGCCGGAGGAAGAAGGTGCCGTACAGCGGCCCCGCCGATCCGCCGACGGCGCTCACGAGGGTCATGCCCGCGGTCTTGCCGAGCTCGCCCATCGTCGCGGGCGGGCTCGCCTCGAGCTTCGCGAGCACGGCCGCGGTGCCGCGGGCCATGTTGGTGCCGTGGTCGGCGTCGCCGATCGCCGAGTCGAGGGCGGTGAGGTGCGCCTTGTGCTCCTCCGCCAGGGCGGCGAACCGCGCGATCCACTGCTCCAGGCGGGCGAGGTCGAGGGTGTCGGTGCTCATCGTGCGCTCATTCTGCCGGAGGCCGCGAGGGGCGCTCGGCTCAGCGGCCCCAGCGCAGGCCGGGGGTCTCGACGGGCGAATCCCACAGCGAGAGCATCTCGTCGTCGGCGTGCAGCAGCGTCACCGAGCATCCGGCCATGTCGAGCGAGGTGATGTAGTCGCCCACGAGCGAGCGCTCGACCGTGATGCCGTGCTGGGCGAGCAGCGCCGAGACCTCGCCGAACATCAGGTACAGCTCGATGAGCGGCGTGCCGCCCATGCCGTTGAGCAGCACGATGACGGGGGCGCCGGCGTAGTCGCGGTCGGCGAGGATCGGCTCGACGAGCTGCTGGGCGATCTCGGCCGCGGTGCCGAGCGGCACGCGGTGCCGGCCGGGCTCGCCGTGGATGCCGATGCCGATCTCCATCTCGTCCTCGGGCAGGTCGAAGGTCGGGGCACCGGCGGAGGGCACCGTGCAGCTCGTGAGCGCCATGCCCATCGACCGCCCGCCGGCGTTGATGCGGTCGGCCAGCTCGACGAGCGCGTCGAGGTCGTAGCCCTGCTCGGCCGCCGCCCCGAGGATCTTCTCCATGAGCACGGTGAGCCCGACGCCGCGGCGGCCGGCCGTGTAGAGCGAGTCCTGCACGGCCACGTCGTCGGCGACGATGACGGTGCGCACCTCGATGCTCGACTCCGCGGCCGCGAGCTCCGCCGCCATCTCGAAGTTCATGATGTCGCCGGTGTAGTTCTTGACGATGTGCAGCACGCCCGCGCCCCGGTCGACGGCCGCGGTCGCCGCCTGCATCTGGTCGGGCGTCGGCGAGGTGAACACCTCGCCCGCGCAGGCCGCGTCGAGCATCCCGAAGCCGACGAAGCCGCCGTGCAGCGGCTCGTGGCCCGACCCGCCGCCGGAGACCAGGGCGACGGTGCCGTGCTCCTTCGGCGTCGCGCGCAGGATCACGCGGTTCTCGTGGTCGACCCGCAGCTCGCGGTGGGCGGCCTCGATGCCCTTGAGAGCATCCGCCAGCACCGCCTCGGGTGCGTTGATGAGCTTCTTCATGATGGTGGATGCCCTCTCCTCGTCGAACGGACGCCTCGGCAGCCCCGCGAGAGCGGGCCCGCGCTCGCCCGCCACCCTAGACCCGCCTCCTGCCGGGCACCAGGGTCGGGAGCGGCGGCGCCCGCGCGCACGACGAGAGCCCCGCCGCCAGGACGGCGACGGGGCTCTCGAGTCGAGCGGTGCGGCTGCGGCTACAGCGCGGCGACGATCTCGCGCATGAGCGCGGCGGCCTCGCTGGGGGTCTTGCCGACCTTGACGCCGGCGGCCTCGAGGGCCTCCTGCTTGGCCTGCGCGGTGCCCGCTGAGCCCGAGACGATGGCGCCGGCGTGGCCCATCGTCTTGCCCTCGGGGGCGGTGAAGCCGGCGACGTAGCCGACGACCGGCTTCGTGACGTTGGCCTTGATGAAGTCGGCCGCGCGCTCCTCGGCGTCGCCGCCGATCTCGCCGATCATGACGATCGCCTTCGTCTCGGGGTCGGCCTCGAACGCGGCGAGCGCATCGATGTGCGTCGTGCCGATGATCGGGTCGCCGCCGATGCCGATGGCGGTCGAGAAGCCCAGATCGCGCAGCTCGTACATCATCTGGTAGGTCAGGGTGCCCGACTTCGACACGAGCCCGATGGGGCCCTTGCCCGTGATGTTCGCCGGGGTGATGCCGACGAGCGCCTCGCCCGGCGTGATGATGCCGGGGCAGTTCGGGCCGATGATGCGCGTGACGTTGCCCTTGGCCTGCGCGTACGCCCAGACCTCGGCCGAGTCGAGCACGGGGATGCCCTCGGTGATGATGACGAGCAGCGGGATGCCCGCGTCGATGGCCTCGATGGCGGCGTCCTTCGCGAACGCCGGCGGCACGAAGGCGATCGAGACGTCGGCGCCGGTCTCGGCGATCGCCTCGGCGACCGTGCCGTAGACGGGCAGGGTGACGTCGCCGTGGCTGACGGTCGTGCCGGCCTTGCGCGCGTTCACGCCGCCGACGACCTGGGTGCCCGCCTTCAGCATGAGCGCCGTGTGCTTGGTGCCCTCGCCGCCGGTGATGCCCTGGACGATGACCTTGGAGTCCTTGGTCAGGAAGATCGACATTCTCTTACGGTCCTTTACTTCGAAGCCAGCTCGGCGGCCTTGTCGGCGCCCTCGTCCATGGAGCTCGCGACGGTGACGAGCGGGTGGGCGGCCTCCGCGAGGATGCGGCGCCCCTCCTCGACGTTGTTGCCGTCGAGGCGCACGACCAGCGGCTTCGTGGCGGTGTCGCCGAGCATCTCGAGGGCCTTGACGATGCCGTTCGCGACGGCGTCGCACGCGGTGATGCCGCCGAAGACGTTGACGAACACGCTCTTGACCTGCGCGTCGCCGAGGATGACGTCGAGGCCGGCGGCCATGACCTCGGCCGAGGCGCCGCCGCCGATGTCGAGGAAGTTGGCGGGCTTGACGCCGCCGTGCTTCTCGCCCGCGTAGGCGACGACGTCGAGCGTCGACATGACGAGTCCGGCGCCATTGCCGATGATGCCGACCTCGCCGTCGAGCTTGACGTAGTTGAGGTCGTGCTCCTTGGCCTTGGCCTCGAGCGGGTCGGCCGCGGCCGCGTCCTCGAGGGCCTCGTGGCCGGGCTGACGGAAGGCCGCGTTCTCGTCGAGCGTGACCTTGCCGTCGAGGGCGATGATGTCGCCGGCGCCGGTGAGCACGAGCGGGTTGACCTCGACGAGCGTCGCGTCCTCGGCCGTGAAGACCTCGTAGAGCGTCACGAAGACGGGGGCGACCTTGTCGACGAGCTCGGCCGGGAACTTCGCCTCGACGGCGATCTCGCGGGCCTTCTCCAGGTCGATGCCGCGGCCCGGGTCGACCGCGACGCGGGCGAGGGCGTCGGGGCGCTCCTCGGCGAGCTGCTCGATCTCGACGCCGCCCTCGTAGCTGCACAGCACGAGGTAGTTGCGGTTGGCGCGGTCGAGCAGCACCGAGAAGTAGAACTCCTCGGCGATGTCGGCGCCCGCGGCGACCATGACGCGCTGCACGACGTGGCCCTTGATGTCGAGGCCGAGGATGGCCTTCGCGGCCTCCTCCGCGTCGGCGGGGGTCTTGGCCACCTTGACGCCGCCGGCCTTGCCGCGGCCTCCGACCTTGACCTGCGCCTTGACGACGGTGACGCCGCCGAGCTTTTCAGCCGCCGCGCGCACCTCCTCGGGGGTGTCGGCGACGATGCCCGCGAGCACGGGGACACCGTGCTTCTCGAACATGTCCCGGGCTTGGTACTCGAAAAGATCCACGCTCTGCTCTTCCCATCCGCGTGCGATGTACTGGGGACTCGGCCGCCACGGCGCCGGGCGAGATCGCTCGACGTCGAGATATTCACGACCGCGACCAGGGTACTCCCGTCGGGTCGCGGTCGAGCGCACGCCCGCGACGGGCGGCGGCGCTCGTGCGACCGGCGGCCCGGCCGCCCGACCGATCCGGCCGGCCGGTCAGGCGCGGGTCGCGCCCACCAGCCGCACGAGGCGCCAGTGGTTCACCGCATCCCGCCGCTCGTACGCGAACTCGTCGACGAGCGCCCTGATCATCGGGATGCCCCGGCCCGACTCGGCGGTATCGCCGGGCATCGCGATGCCCGCGAAGTCGACCTCGACCTCGCCCCCGGCATCCCGCACGTCGACCCGCACGGCGGCGGCGTCGACGATCACCTCGATGTGGCAGACGAGATCCGGCGTGCGCTCGGCCGCGTGCTCGATGACGTTGCCCGTGAGCTCGACGAGCGCGGTCTCGACCGCGGCCCGGTCCACCGCCGGCACCGAGGGGTTGACCGCCCAGATACCGCGCAGGAAGTCGAGCGCCGTGTTCACGTCGTCCGGCGGGGCGGCGAGCGCCCACTCGTGCCGCGAGCCGGCCGGCACCGGGTCGTCAGCCACGCGGGAAGGCCTCGTCGACGGACGAGACCGGGGAGAGCACCCGCTCGAGGTTGGTGAGCTTCATGACCATGAGCACCTGCTCGCTCGGGGCGACGATGCGCAGGTCGCCGCCCGCCTGGCGCGTCGACTTGAGCCCGCCGACGAGCGCGCCCAGGCCGGACGAGTCCATGAAATCGACGCGGGTGAGCTCGACCGCGATGCGCGCGTGACCGCCCGCGACGAGCGCGGCGACCTCCTCCCGGAAGGCCGCGGCGGTCACCATGTTGAGCCGGCCGTCCAGGTGCATGACGGCGACCCCATCGGCGCGGAACTCGGTGGACTGGTTCATGATGCTTCCTTCTTCTCGGGCTGCGCGCTCTCGGACTGCGCGCTCTCGAACCGCGCACTCTCGGACTGCGGGGCCGCCTCGTAGCCGCGGAACCGGACCGCGGAGACGAGGACGGAGAACATGACGAGGTCGAAGACGACCCAGCCGACGTTGATGGCCGTGCCGAGCGGCTCCCCGACGCCCATGGCGAGTCGGACGACCCCGACGACGGTCGCGACCAGCAGCACGACCGAGGCGACGACCTGCCACCGCACGACGAGCAGCGGGTTCGGCAGCCGCTGACGCTCCTTCGAGGTCACGACGAAGTCCAGCGGGCGGCCGAAGAACACGTTCATGACGGCGGTCCAGCACGCCGTGATCCAGACGGGGAACAGGGCGAGGCTGTACTGCTGACCCCGCCAGGTGGACATCCCGCGCCCGACCACCAGGAACATGAGTTGGCTGAGGATGAGGAACGGCAGGAAGCGGAGGAAGAACTCCGCGGCCGTCGAGCTCACCGGCAGGATGCCGAAGATCAGGAAGACGGCGGGAGCGGCGATGAAGACGAGCGTCGCGAAGCCGCTGAGGTAGCTCCACATGGTGGCCGAGTACATGAGCCGCTGCGCCAGGGTGAGGCCGCGCTGGGTCCACGGGCTCTCGCGCAGCATGACCTGCACGGTGCCCTGAGCCCATCGCAGGCGCTGCCGCAGGGCGGTGCCGAGGTCCTCCGGGGCGAGACCGAGCACGAGGGTCTCGTGGTGGTAGACGCTGCGCCAGCCGAGCCCGTGCAGCCGCATCGAGGTCGCCATGTCCTCGGTCACGGAGACGGTGGCGAGCGGCATGAGCGGCTGCGCCTCGTCCGCGCGATCGACGTCGATGAGGCGCAGCAGGCGCTCGACCGCGGCGAGCGCGCCGAGGGGGCTGAGGTCGCGCGAGGCCAGCATCGCCGCGTTCTCCTCGATGCCCGCGAGCAGCAGCGTGCGCATGCCGCCGTCCGGCGCATCGACCGACGGCGTTTCCTGCTCGAGCCCGGCCGCCTCGTCGAGGGCGGCGATCGCCGCGAGGTCGTCCGCGATCAGGCTCATGTCGTTGTCGACGAGGCGGCGGGATGCTGCGCGCACCTTCTCCTGCAGGTCGTAGGTCGCGTGCGCCAGCGCCGCCCCGCCGCGCACGTCGGCGCGGGTGCGCTCGAGCGCCTCGAGGATCTCGGCGAGAGCATCCTGCACGAGCGGATCGCGGGAGCGGCGGCTGCGGCGCGCGCGCACGACGACGCGGATGGCGCCGTCGACGGCCCGCCGGACGGCCTTCTCGACCTCGACGACGTACCGCACGATGCCGAGCTGCATGAGCGCCTCGCGGCGCAGCACGGCGTTCGACCCGCAGAAGAAGGCGGCGTTCCAGCCGTCCTTGCCCTGCTGGATCGGGCCGTAGAACAGCGGCGCCTGACTGCCGAGTGGGTCGCCCGCGGCGACGTTCGAGAAGACCTGCGGAGTCTGCACGAGGGCGACCGCCGGGTCGGAGAAGTACCCGAGCGTGCGGTCGAGCGTCTCGGGGCTCGGCACCTGGTCGGCGTCGAGCACGAGCAGGAACTCCCCCGAGGTCTGCATGAGCGCGTTGTTGAGGTTGCCCGCCTTCGCGTGCCGCGACTTGCCCGCCCAGGCGTCGCTGCGCGTGATGTAGCCGACGCCGACCTCATCGGCCAGCGCGCGCACGGTCGGCCGGGCGCCGTCGTCGAGGATGTACGTCTCGTGCGGGTACCGGATCGCCCGGGCCGCGATCGCCGTCGCGCGCACAAGCTCCTCCGGCTCGTTGTAGGTCGTGATGAAGACGTCGACCGTGGCGTCGGCCGGGGGCGCCGGCGGCGCCGGGCGCTGCCGGGAGCGCCACACGGGAGCGCCTGCTCACGCGTCACGGCGGATCACCATCACCGTCACATCGTCGGGGGCGACGCCCCGGGCGCGGGTGCGCATGGCCTGCACGATCTCCTCGGCGCTGCCGGCGAGCATCGCCAGGGCGGCCACGTTGTCGAGAGACGTGAGCGAGCCGTCGTAGAGATCGAGCACGCCGTCGCTCATCGCGATGAGGGTCTCGCCGGGTTCGAGGGTCACCGTCTGGGGCATCCACTCGGTCTCGGCATCGATGCCCAAGGGCGGCGACGTCGATTTCAGCCGCTCCACCGAGCCGTCGACCCGCATGACGATCGTGAGGCCGTGGCCGGCGTCGATGAAGGTCATCTCGCCCGTGTCCATGTCGAGGCGGCCGTGGAACAGCGTGACGAAGAGGCCCGCGCTGTCGAGGTCGGCCGTGAGCGCCGCGGCGGCCGCCTCCACGGCCCCGCGCACGTCGCCGAAGCGCGCCGAGGATCGCAGCACCGCGCGCACGGTCGCGGCGATGATGGCCGAGCCGATGCCCTTGCCCATCGTGTCGGCGAGGGTGAAGGCCGCGCCCTCGCCCACCGGGTACCAGTCGTAGAAGTCGCCGCCGACGGCGCGCGCGGGCAGGCACATGCCCGCGATCTCCCACCCCGGCATGCTCAGCAGCTGCTGCGGCAGCAGGCCCTGCTGCACCTCGGCGGCGCGGCTGAGCTCCTGGCTGACCGAGAGCTCCTGCTGCACCCAGGCGGCGAGGTCCTTGAGCATCGCCGCCTCCTTTTCGCCGAACGCGCGCGGGTGCGAGTCGTAGATGCAGAACGAGCCGATGCGCTCCCCCCCGGGTGCGTAGAGCGGATGCCCGGCGTAGAACTGCAGCACGCTCGGGTCGGCGAGGCGCGCGAACCGCGGGTCGAGCGTGAGATCCGGCACGACGAGCGTCTCGTCCGACTCGATGGTGACGGTGCAGACCGAGTCGACGCGCGGCTTCTCCGCCGCCGCCGGGCCGACGATCGACTTCGACCACTGGCGGTCGCGGTCGATCATGTTGATGGCGACGCTCTCGACGCCGAACAGCTGCTGCGCGAGGCGGGTGACCCGGTCGAACCGCTCCTCGGGCGGGGTGTCGACGATGCCGAGCTCGTCCAGCGCGCGCTGGCGGGCCATCTCATCGATGACGCCGCTGATCGAGATGGAGGGGAGCTGCCGTTTCACCGGCACGGCCGCGCCGTCGGGATGCTCGCCCCCGTGCTCGCCGCGCGTGCGGATGAGCGTCCAGTGGTTCATCTCCTCCACGCGGTGGTACTCGACCGAGTCGAGCAGCAGCTGCATGAGCGGAAGCCCTCGGCCGGACTCCGCGAGCGGGTCGGGCATCACGCGCTTGCCCGTGAGGTCGACGTCGACCTCCACGCCCGAGTCGCTGACGGTCACCTCGACGCGGGAGTCCTCGACGATGACCGTGAGGGTGAACGCCACATCGCCGCCGCCGCCGGCGTGCTGGATGACGTTGGCCACGAGCTCGGCGACGGCCGTCTCGACCGACATGCGGTCGCGGTCGTCGAGCTCGGGACTGGCGGCCCAGGCCTCCTGCAGCAGCTCGTGCACCGAGTCGAGATCCTCCGCGGGCGTGGCGAAGCGCTTCGAGCGCGCCACGAGAGTGCTCACGACGGGTACGCCTCCGCCAGGGACGGTGCCGAGGCGAGCACGGAGCTCATGTTGGTGAGCTCGAGCACGAGCTGCACCTGCTCTGTCGGCTCGATGAGCACGAGTCCGCCGCCGGCCTCCCGGGCCGCCTTGAACGCCCAGACGAGCGCGCCGAGCCCGGAGGAGTCGAGGAAGGAGACGCCCGACATCTCGACGGCGATCCGCGGGTGGTTGCCGATGATGGCCTCATGGATGCTCTCGCGCACCCGCGCGGCCGTGACCATGTTCAGCCGCCCCGCGAGCCGGACCTCGGCGATGCCTTCCGGGTGGTGCACGACGGCGATTTCCATGCCAGCTCCTCATTCGGGGTGGTGCGCGTTGCTGTGTCCCGCGTCATCCCATCATGTCGCGCCGAGTGCCGTGCGCGCTCCCCCGCATCCACGGGTCGTGCGAAGGGGTTCGGAGCTTCTCGATCAGGTTCGACGCGGACGAGCGTCGAGCAGAGGAAGACGCTTGAAGAGCCGGCTACAACTTCTCAATGGGGGCGATCTTGATGAGCAGCCGCTTGCGCCCCGCCGTGTCGAACTGCACTTCGGCGATGCTCTTAGGCCCGTTCCCGCTGATGCCGCTGACGCGGCCCTCGCCGAAGTCGACGTGGCGGATGCGGTCGCCGGCGACGAGCGTGAGGTCGCCGTTGTCGCGCACGGTCGCGGTGACGCGGTTGGCCCACTCGGTCTTCGGCTTGCCGGGCGGCAGCGAGGTCTTGTAGCCGAACTCCTCGCGACGGCCGCCGCCGACGGCGCGCGGCGCGCCGGGGCTGGAGCGCATCCCCATGCCCGGGGAGTCGCGCCAGTCGATGAGCTCGGTCGGGATCTCCTGCAGGTACCGGCTGGGGGCGGCGACCTGGGTCTCGCCGAAGGTCGAGCGCGTCATGGCGAGCGAGAGGTGCAGGCGCTTGCGGGCGCGGGTGATGCCGACGTAGAACAGGCGGCGCTCCTCCGCGGGCCCGCCCGGCTCGCTCGCGCTCATCTGGTGGGGCAGCAGGTTCTCCTCCACCCCGGTGATGAAGACGGCGTCGTACTCGAGGCCCTTCGCGGTGTGCAGGGTCATGAGCGAGACGGTGCCGCTCGAGTCGTCGAGGTCGTCGGCCGCGGCGACGAGCGCCACCTCGGTGAGGAAGTCGATGAGACGGCCCTCGGGGTTGTTGCGCTGGAACTCGCGCGTCACGGCGACGAGCTCCTCGACGTTCTCGGCCCGCGCCTCGTCCTGCGGGTCGCGGCTGGCGCGCAGCAGCTCGACGTACTTCGTCTTCTCGAGGATGCCCGTGAGCACGTCGGGCACCGCGGCCGTGTCGATCGTGGCCGTCGCCTCGTCGAGGATGCGCGCGAGCTCGAGCATGGCCCCGGTCACCTTCGGGCCCGTGCCCAGCGCCGCGGCGTCGCGCAGGGCATCCCGCATGCCGCCGCCCAGCTCGTCGGCGTGCTTCGCGAGCGCCGTCTCGGTGGCCGGCCCGATGCCGCGCTTGGGGGTGTTGAGGATGCGGCGCAGCGCGAGGCCGTCGGCCGGGTTCGCCACGGCGATGAGGTATGCCATGACGTCCTTGATCTCGGCGCGCTCGTAGAACTTGGTGCCGCCGAGCACCCGGTAGGGCAGCGCCGAGCGGATGAAGATCTCCTCCAGCGCGCGCGTCTGGGCGTTGGTGCGGTAGAAGACG
This sequence comes from Microcella flavibacter, assembly GCF_012530535.1. Taxonomy (NCBI): domain Bacteria; kingdom Bacillati; phylum Actinomycetota; class Actinomycetes; order Micrococcales; family Microbacteriaceae; genus Microcella; species Microcella flavibacter. The sequence goes on along the minus strand of NZ_CP051299.1, from coordinate 416,386 downwards.
GCGATCTGGTTGTACGGCGTGCCCGCCTCGTGCAGCTTCTGGATCTCGTCGGCGACGAACTGCGCCTCGTCGTGCTGGCTGTAGCCGGTGAAGCCGACGATCAGCTCACCGGCCCCCACCTCGGTGAAGAGGTTCTTGGCGATGCGGTCGAAGTTGTTGCCGATGACGGCGTTGGCCGCGTCGAGGATGGTCTGGGTCGAGCGGTAGTTCTGCTCGAGCAGGATCACCTCGGCGTTGCTGAAGTCGCGCTCGAACTCGACGATGTTGCGGATGTCGGCGCCGCGGAAGGCGTAGATCGACTGGTCGGAGTCGCCGACGACGGTGAGCGAGGCCGAGGGGATGCCCCCGCTCGCGTCGGTCTCGATGCGGGTGTCGGCGGGCACGTGCACGGGGTCGACCGGCCGCGTGAGCTCGCGGATGAGCGCGTACTGCGCGTGGTTGGTGTCCTGGTACTCGTCGACGAGCACGTGCCGGAACCGGCGCTGGTAGAGCGCCGCCACCTGCGGGAACGCGCGGAACAGGTAGACGGTCTGCGCGATGAGGTCGTCGAAGTCGAAGGCGTTGGCCCGCGCGAGCTCGTGCGTGTAGCGGCGGAAGATCTCGAGGAACATGACCTCGGCCGGGTCGTTGGCGTTGATCTGCCTGCTGTAGCCCTCGACGTCGACGAGCTCGTTCTTGAGCTTCGAGATCCTCCCCGAGGCGGCGCTCACGGTGAGGCCCATGGTGTCGGCCTGCAGATCCTTCACGATGCGCTTGATGAGCGCGCGCGAGTCGGCGGAGTCGTAGATGGTGAAGGCCTGCGTGAAGCCGAACTGCTGCGCCTCGCGACGCAGGATGCGCACGCAGGCCGAGTGGAACGTCGAGATCCACATGCCCTCGGCGGCGTCGCGCCCGATGAGGTGCCCGACGCGCTCGCGCATCTCGCCCGCGGCCTTGTTGGTGAAGGTGATCGCGAGGATCTGGCTGGGCCACAGCTCGCGATCGCGCAGCATGCGCGCGATGCGGCGGGTGAGCACGCTCGTCTTGCCCGAGCCGGCGCCGGCCACGATGAGCAGGGCCTGCGCGCGCGACTCGACGGCGGCGCGCTGCTGCGGGTTGAGCCCGTCGAGCAGCGGATCGGGCCGGTCGCCGGAGCCCTGCGGGGCGGCGCCGGGCGCTGCCGCACCGGCCTGCGCGGCGGGTCGTGCGGCCGCGGTCGCGGCGGTGGGTCGGGCCGGAGCGGCGCTGCCGGTCGGCCAGCCGCCCGGGGCGTCGAGGGTGTCGTCGGGGAGGAAGCTCATGGCCGCCTCAGTCTAGGTCGCACCGCCGACGCCGCCCGAGCCGGGCATCCCGCCCCGCCCGCGGCCTGCGCGCCGCCCGCCTGCCGCGCCGCTGCGCCGCGCGCGCCCCGCCACCGCTCGCTTCGACCTCCGTGAGGTTTCACGATGCACCGAACGTCGGACTGCAGGCCGATTGTGCGCCTGTATCGACGGCGAATCGCTCGATCCGCCTCGGATCTCCGACGTTCCGCACCCTCGCCGACACGGACGACTGGCGGATCACCCCTCCCCAGAGCGACCGAAGCCCGTCGATCCCCGAAGTGGGACGGCGACCGGTCCGCGCCCGCTCGAGTGGCCGATCCTCTCGTTCATGTGTTCGTTGACAGCTCTCCTCGCTCAGCACGGAGGCGCGCTCCGGACGAGCGAGCTGCGACGCGCGGGGTTCACGGCGCGCGACATCGCGCGAGCAGTTGACGGGGGTCAGCTGCTCCGGGTTCGTCGCGGAGTGCTCACCCGTCCTGACATCGCTGATCCCGCTCGCATCGCCCTCGCCGCCGGCGGTGTGCTCACGTGCACCGGCGCTCTCCGAGCGCACGGGGTCTGGGCGATCCATGCTTCCGCCGTGCATCTCCGACGAGGCCCTCACGCGCGGATCCCCCTGTACGCCCCGGCGTCCGACGACGTCGTCGTGCACTGGCGCCCCGGAACGTCCGACGACCGCGTCGTCTCCGGGCTGGTGGATGCTCTCGCCGACTACTCGAGGTGCGCAGTGCCCCTGCACGCGCTCGCCTCAGTGGATTCTGCTCTTCGGCTGCGTCCCGACCTCCGGAGCGAGCTGCTGACTGCCGGCCTCCTCAGCGACGGGGTGGACGGCCGGTGCGAGTCGGGGACGGAGTTCATGGCCTGGTATCGGTTGCTTCGCGCCCTCGGCGCTCGACGTCAGGTGCGCATCCCCGCCGTAGGACGCGTCGATTTCATGCTGGGTGACCGTCTGATCATCGAGATCGATGGGCGTGAGTTTCACGACACCGCGTCGACCTTCGAGAGCGACCGGCGGCGCGACGCGATGCTGAGCGCGCTCGGCTATCGGGTTCTGAGATTCAGCTATGCCCAGGTGCTCGGACGATGGGCGGAGGTCGAAGCCGCCATTCGCGCGGCGCTCGCGCGGGGCGATCACTGGTGACGGGGTACTCGAGCATGCAACCGGGCCGGACGCGCGGTGACGAACGTCGGAGAACCATCCGCGCGCGAAGCCAGTGAACGGGACTTTCGACGGAGAGCGCACGCATCTCCGGCGTTCGGAACATCAGGGCACCGCCACCAGCCCGGGCGCCCCCGCGCTACAGCGCCGCGCGCGCCTCGAGCGCCAGATCCGGGTGGTCGGCGAAGACCCCGTCGAGCCCGGTGCCCATGAGCAGCCGGAACCATGCGAGCCAGTCGCCGTGCGCCGCGGGCGCCGTGCCGATGCGCAGCGCGCCGGGCAGGAAGCGGTTCTCAGGCCGCAGCGTCCAGGTGTACACGGCGAGCCCGGCGGCGTGCGCCCGCGCGACGAGGTCGGAGGCGACGGGCATCTCGCCCCTCCGCGGGGGCTTCGCGATGAGCGCCGTGTCGACGCTGATGCCGTCGACCGAGCCCGCGAGCCGCGCGAGCCCCTCGTCGGTGAGGTGCCCGGCGTAGTCGAGCGCCGCGGCGCCGTGCCGCGCGACGAGATCGGCGGGCGCCCCCGCCTTCTCGAGCAGGTAGACGTACTGCGCTGGCACCCCCCGCCCGGCGAGCTCGCGCAGCACGGTCTGCTCGAAGGCCTCGATCGTGAGGCGGTCGCGGGATGCCCAGCCGGCGATCTCCGCCGCGAACAGCTCGTCGAGCGGCAGCCCGATGCTCGCGAAGTACGTGGCGTGCTTGATCTCGGCGACCATCCGCACGGGGGTCGGAGCGGCGTCGAGGATGCCGACGAGGTCGCGCAGGCGCAGCACCGGGTAGCGCCCATCGAAGCGGCTCGAGGCCTGCCGCACCTGGGGCAGGCGCTCGCGCGCCCGCAGCGTCGACAGCTCGGCCCAGGTGAAGTCCTCGGTGAACCAGCCGGTCAGCCGCTGCCCGTCGATCGTCTTCGTCGTGCGGCGGGCGGCGAACTCGGCCCGGTCGGCGACGTCGGTGGTGCCGCTGATCTCGTTCTCATGCCGTAGCACGAGCACGCCGTCGCGCGTGGCGACGATGTCGGGCTCGATCGCCTCCGCGCCGAGGGTCACGGCCAGCTCGTAGGCGGCGCGGGTGTGTTCGGGCCGGTGCCCGCTCGCGCCGCGGTGGGCGACGACGAGCGGTCGGCCCGGGCCGGAGGGCGTGGGCTCGATCACGGCGACGAGCCTACGGGGTAGCCTCGCGGCCATGAGCGCCGAGACGCCCGAGCGCCCCGTGTGGGCCGACGCGCCCCTGCGCCCGCGGCGCTCCGGGCGGGATGCCCCGGCCGGGCATCCCCTCACCGAGGCCGCGCCGCCCGCCCCCGCCGCCGCGCCCGCCCCGTCGCCCGCCGGCCCCGACCATGCGGCGCCCGGCGGCGACCCCGAGTCGGATCGCGCCGCCGAGCTCCCCCACCGCGCCCGCGGCCCCGTCAACGCCCTCGCCGTCGTCTCGCTCGTGCTCGGCATCCTTCTGAGCCCGCTCGCCGCGCTCTTCGGGCACCTCGCGATCGGGCAGATCAGCCGATCCCGCCGCCCCGGCGGGCGGGACGAGCGCGGCATGCGCCTCGCCGGCATCGCCGTGGCGCTCGGCTGGCTCTCCCTCGCCGCCCTCATCGTGGGGGCGGCCGCCGTCGCCGTCGCACTGCAGGGCGGGTTGTGACGGCGGCGCCGCCCCGGCTCGGCCGTCGCGGGCGACCGCGGCAGCGGCATCCCGACCCCGCCTCGCTGCTGCCGCTGCGCTGGGGCCGCTACCGGGATCGCATCGCGATCGGTCTCGTGCTCATCGCCGGCGGCCTCATGCAGCTGCAGGGCGCGATCACCTACGACCTGATCCCGCTCATCTGGGGCTCGGCGGCGCACATGGCCGGCTGGCTGATCATGCCCGCGCGCGGCTGGCGACGGCTCGTGCCCCTGCTGCCGTCGACGCTCGTCGTCTGGCTGCTGCTCGCCGGGCCCGCCGCCGTCATCACCCTCATCGTGCCGTTCCTGTGCTGGCTGCTCGTGCGGCACCGCCCGTGGCGCAGCCTCATCGCGGCGGGGCCGGTCGTGCTCAACGGCGTGCTGTTCGCGACGCTGACCCGCGACTACGCGTGGATGCCCCTGGCCCTCGCCGTCTCGGCGCTCGTGCTCGTCGGCTCGGCGTGGTGGGCCGCCGCGCTCTCGCGTTCAGCGAGCGCATAGCCCCCGCACTGCCGGGCGCGGGAGCTTTTCTCTACACTGAATGCACAGTGCCGACCGGGAGACGCCTCCTGCAGGCCGACACGATGGAAGAGGAAACCATGGCACGCAGCAGCTCCAACCCCGCCTTCTCACGCAACCCCGCCTTCTCGACCGGCGCCACCAAGGGCCTGCAGGTCGCGAACGCTCCCACCGCCGAGCAGCTCGACGAGATGTACGGCCGCCCCTCGGCCACCGCCGCCGACACCGAGCGGATGACTTACGAGAACACGATCACCAAGATCGTCATCGCGTTCGTCGTCCTCCTCGCCGGCGCCGCGCTCGGCTGGGTCGTCCCCGTCCTCGCGATCCCCGCCGCCATCGCCGGCTTCGTGCTCGCACTCGTGCTCATCTTCAAGAAGAAGCCGAGCGCGCCGCTGACGCTCGCGTACTCGGCCATGCAGGGGCTCTTCGTCGGTGGCATCTCGGCGATCTTCGAGGCCATGCCCAACATGGAGGGCGTCGTCAGCCAGGCCGTGATCGCCACGCTCGTGATCGTCGGCGTCGTGCTCGCCCTGTTCCGCAGCGGCAAGATCCGCGCCTCCAAGCGCGCGACCAAGATCTTCCTCATCGCGATGGTCGGCTACGCGGTCTTCTCCCTGATCAACATCGGCCTCATCGTCTTCGGTGCCAACACCGACCCCTGGGGCCTTCGCGGTGGCGAGATCTTCGGCATCCCCGTTGCTCTGCTGATCGGGGTGTTCGTGGTGCTCATGGCCTCGTACTCCCTGGTGCTCGACTTCGACTCCGTCCAGCAGGGCGTTCGCCAGGGCGCCCCGGCAGCCTTCGGATGGGCCGCCGCCTTCGGCATCATGATGACCGTCGTCTGGCTCTACCTCGAGCTGCTGCGCATGCTCGCGATCCTGCGCGGCGGCGAGTAACCAGTACCGCGCATCCATTCAGGGATGCGAAAGGGCCGCCCCTCGGGGCGGCCCTTTCTTCGTTCCAGGAGTCGGAACCCGTTCCTCAGCGGCTCACCCGAGCCGGGAAACTATTCCCATTCAATGGTCCCCGGCGGCTTCGACGTGACGTCGAGCACGACCCGGTTGACGTCCGAGACCTCGTTGGTGATGCGGTTCGAGATGCGGGCGAGCACGTCGTAGGGCAGGCGCGTCCAGTCCGCCGTCATGGCGTCCTCGCTCGAGACGGGGCGCAGCACGATCGGGTGGCCGTAGGTGCGGCCGTCGCCCTGCACGCCCACCGAGCGCACGTCGGCGAGCAGCACGACCGGGCACTGCCAGATCTCGCCGTCGAGGCCGGCCGCGGTGAGCTCCTCGCGGGCGATCGCGTCGGCGTGGCGCAGGATTTCGAGACGGTGCTCGGTGACCTCGCCGATGATGCGGATGCCGAGGCCCGGCCCGGGGAACGGCTGGCGGCCGACGATCGGCTCGGGCAGGCCGAGCTCGCGGCCGATGGCGCGCACCTCGTCCTTGAAGAGGGTGCGCAGCGGCTCGACGAGCTGGAACTGCAGATCGTCGGGCAGACCGCCGACGTTGTGGTGGCTCTTGATGTTGGCGGTGCCCGAGCCGCCGCCCGACTCGACCACGTCGGGGTACAGGGTGCCCTGCACGAGGAACTCGACCTTCTCGCCCTCGCCCTGGGCCTCGAGCACGAGCGCCTCGGCCGCGTTCTCGAAGGTGCGGATGAACTCCCGACCGATGATCTTGCGCTTCTGCTCGGGATCGGTGACGCCGGCGAGCGCGTCCATGAACTGCTGCCGGGCATCCACCGTCACCAGGCGGATGCCGGTCGCGGCGACGTAGTCCTCCTCGACCTGGCGGCGCTCGTCGGCGCGCAGCAGGCCGTGGTCGACGAAGACGCAGACGAGCTGGTCGCCGACCGCTTCGTGCACGATCGCCGCGGCGACCGCGCTGTCGACGCCGCCGGAGAGGCCGCAGATCACGCGGGCCGAGCCGACCTGTGCGCGGATGCGCTCCACCTGCTCGGCGATGACGTTGCCGCTGTTCCAATCACCCGGGATGCCCGCCGCGCGGTGCAGGAAGTTCTCGAGCACGCGCTGCCCGAACTCGGAGTGCTTCACCTCCGGATGCCACTGCACGCCGTAGAGCCGGCGCTCATCGCTCGCGAACGCGGCGACCGGGGTGTCGGCGGTGCTCGCGAGCACGGCGAAGCCCTCCGGCGCCTTCGACACCGAGTCGCCGTGGCTCATCCAGGTGGTCTGCGCCTCGGGCTGCCCGTCGAGCAGCGCGCCGCCGTCGCCGTGCACCGTCATCGGGGTGGCGCCGTACTCGCGGCGGCCGGTCTTGGCGACCTCGCCGCCGAGCTGCTTCGCCATCACCTGGAACCCGTAGCAGATGCCCATGACGGGCACGCCGAGCTGCAGGATGCCCGGATCGAGGTCGGGCGAGCCCGGCTCGTAGACGCTCGACGGCCCCCCGCTCAGCACGATGCCGGCGGGGTTGCGGGCCGCGACCTCCTCTGCCGAGATCGTGTGCGGCACGATCTCGCTGTAGACGTTGGCCTCGCGCACGCGGCGCGCGATGAGCTGCGCGTACTGGGCGCCGAAGTCGACGACGAGGACGGGGCGGTGGTCGGTCTCGCTCACGCGGGGGCCTCCTGGCTGGTCGGGCCGGGGCCGGAGGATGCCGGGCCGGCGGGCTGCTCGATGCGGTCGATGATCGCCTCGACCTCGCGCGGCACCTGGCGCTCGAAGACGAAGGAGAGGAAGGGGATGATGCCGCCCATGGCGATCCAGAGGAACTTGAGGAAGGGCTGCGGGTGCATGCCCCGGTACGCCACGCGCCAGAGCACGAAGTCGCAGCCGAGGTAGAGCACGTAGAGCCAGCCGTGCACGGCCAGCAGGAAGATCGACACGTTGATGCCCGTGAGGGTGTCGACGGGGCTGAGCGCGAGGAACCCGCTCGGGCCGTTGAGCTCGATGTCGCGGTCGAAGCCGTACCGCGTGATCATCATCACGACGAGGCCGATGAGGAAGGTGCCGGTGAGCACCGACGACACCTTGTAGACCGCGAGCGTGCGCCGGATGAGGGGGATGTCAGAAGCCTTCGGGCCGATCGCCATGCAGTCAGTTTAGGGCCGGGCGTCGAGCGCTTCCTCCGCGGCCGGCTGCCGCTGGAGCTCCTGCTCCTTCTCCCACTCGTCCTTCACGAGGCGCCACCAGAGGTAGACGGCGAAGCCGCCGAAGATGACCCACTCGAGCGCGTAGAAGAGGTTCAGCAGGTTGAGCTCGGCGTCGAGCTCGGGCGGCGGGGCGGCGATGGCCTCGACCCCGGCGGGGGCATCCGTCAGCGTCAGGTAGCCGGCGTAGACGAGGTCGGCCTGCTGCCACAGGTTGATGAGGTCGGCGACCGCGATGACGGTGCGCTCCCCCGCCTCGAAGTCGCTCTGCTGCGGCGACTCGCTCGGAACGTAGCGGCCGGTGAGCTGCGCCTCGCCGGTCGGGAGCTCGGGCATCCCCTCGCCGGGCTCGACGTAGCCGACCGCGACGGCGAGGCTCGCGCCCTCATCGGTGGCGAAGTGGCGCACGATCCAGTCGCCGGGCTCGCCCGCGCTCTCGCGGCCGGTGACGACGACGTCGTCGCCCTCGACCCAGCTACCGCTCACCGTGACGATGCGGCCGCTCGCGTCAGAGGTCATGATCTGCTGCGGCTCGGCGATGCTGTCGAGCGGCACGGCCGACTCGGTGTCGCGCTCGACGACCGTCGCGGCGTCGACCGACCGCTCGAACTGCCACTGGCCGAGGGCCGCGAAGGCCGCGGCGACGCCGAGGGCCAGCACGAGCAGGGCGATCCACTTGGGGCGGCGGGCGATGCTCCACACGGCGGCGGGGACCCTCTCTGAGCGGATGACGACGACCCGATAAGGGTAGCCGGGGCGTGCTGAGGAGCGCCCGCGAGCGGCGGACCGATCCGGGGTCGTGCCGAGCGGGCCGGCGGCTACCGCGAGCGGTACGGCGCGACGACGACCTCGACGCGCTGGAACTCCTTGAGGTCGGAGTACCCGGTCGTCGCCATCGAGCGGCGCAGGGCGCCCATGAGGTTCACCTGGCCGTCGGCGAGGTGGCTGGGGCCGAAGAGCAGCTGCTCGAGCGGGGCCAGCTGGCCGACGCGCACGCGCTCGCCGCGCGGCAGCTCGCCGTGGTGCGCCTCGGCGCCCCAGTGCCAGCCCTTGCCGGGAGCATCCGTCGACTGCGCGAGCGCCGAGCCGAGCATGACCGCGTCGGCGCCCATCGCGACCGCCTTCACGATGTCGCCGCTCGTGCCGAGGCCGCCGTCGGCGATGACGTGCACGTAGCGGCCGCCCGACTCGTCCATGTAGTCGCGGCGGGCGGCGGCGACGTCGCTCACCGCGGTCGCCATCGGCGCGTGGATGCCCAGGCTGAGGCGCGTCGTGCTCGCAGCACCCCCGCCGAAGCCGACGAGCACCCCGGCCGCGCCCGTGCGCATGAGGTGCAGCGCCGCGGTGTACGTCGCGGCGCCGCCGACGATGACGGGCACGTCGAGCTCGTAGATGAACTTCTTGAGGTTGAGGGGCTCGGTCGACTTCGACACGTGCTCAGCGCTCACCGTGGTGCCGCGGATGACGAACAGGTCGACGCCGGCGTCGATGACCGCCTGGTGGTGCTCCTGCGTGCGCTGCGGGCTGAGTGCGCCGGCGACGGGCACGCCCGCGGCGCGGATCTCGGCGAGGCGCGCGCTGATGAGCTCGGGCTTGATGGGCTCGGCGTAGAGCCGCTGCATCTCGGCCGTGGCGTGGGAGGGGTCGAGCTCGTGGATGCGGGCGAGCTGGTGCTCGGCATCCTCGTAGCGGGTCCAGAGGCCTTCGAGGTCGAGCACGCCGAGGCCGCCGAGGCGCCCGATCGCGATCGCGGTGGCGGGGCTCACGACGGAGTCCATGGGCGCGGCGAGCACCGGGATCTCGAAGGTCAGCGCGTCGATCGTCCACGAGATCGAGACGTCCTGGGGGTCGCGCGTGCGCCTGCTCGGCACCACCGCGATGTCGTCGAAGGAGTACGCCCTCCGTGCCCGCTTGCCTCGGCCGATCTCGATCTCCGTCACCCGGCAAGCCTAGCGGGCGGTGCCGAGGCCTCCCGGCGCGCAGCTAGCGGCGGTAGTTCGGCGCCTCGACGACCATCTGGATGTCGTGGGGGTGCGACTCCTTGAGACCGGCGGCCGTGATGCGCACGAACTTGCCGCGCATCTTGAGCTCGTCGATCGTGCGCGCGCCGGTGTAGAACATCGACTGCCGCAGGCCGCCGAGCAGCTGGTAGACGACCGAGCCGACGGGGCCGCGGTAGGGCACCTGGCCCTCGATGCCCTCGGCGATGAGCTGCTCATCGCTCGGCACGTCGGCCTGGAAGTAGCGGTCGCGCGAGTAGGAGGTCTTCTTGCCGCGGGTCTGCAGCGCGCCGAGCGAGCCCATGCCGCGGTACGACTTGAACTGCTTGCCGTTGACGAAGATGAGGTCGCCCGGGCTCTCGTCGGTGCCCGCGAGCAGCGAGCCGAGCATCACCGTGTCGGCGCCGGCCACGATCGCCTTCGCGATGTCGCCCGAGTACTGCAGGCCGCCGTCGGCGATGACGGGCACGCCGGCCGGCCGGGCCGCCAGCGAGGCCTCGTACACGGCCGTGACCTGAGGCACCCCCACGCCCGCCACGACGCGGGTCGTGCAGATGGAGCCGGGGCCGACGCCGACCTTCACGGCGTCCGCGCCGGCATCCACCAGGGCCTGCGCCCCCGTGCGGGTGGCGACGTTGCCGCCGATCACGTCGATGTGGGCGAAGGAGGGGTCGGACTTGAGGCGGCGGATGATCTCGAGTACCCCGCTGCTGTCGCCGTTCGCGGTATCGACGACGAGGATGTCGACGCCGGCGTCGCGCAGCGCCTCGGCGCGCTCCCACGCGTCGCCGAAGAAGCCGATCGCCGCGGCGACCCGCAGGCGGCCCTCGGAATCCTTCGTGGCGTTCGGGTACTGCTCGCTCTTGTCGAAGTCCTTGACGGTGATGAGACCGGTGAGGCGGCCGTCGTCGTCGACGAGCGGCAGCTTCTCGATCTTGTGCTGGGCGAAGAGCGCGAGCACCTCGTCCTGCCCGATGCCGGGGCGGCCGGTGACGAGCGGGGCGGCGGTCATGACGTCGCGCACGAGGGTGGTCGCGGCCTCGAAGCGCGAGACGAAGCGCATGTCGCGGTTGGTGACGATGCCGACGAGGGTGCCGTCGCCCTCCACAACGGGCACGCCGGAGATGCGGAAGCGGCCGCAGAGCTCGTCGACCTCGGCGACGGTCGCGTCGGGGGTCGTCGTGACGGGGTTCGTGATCATGCCCGACTCGGAGCGCTTGACCTTGTCGACCTGCGCGGCCTGATCCTCGATGGAGAGGTTGCGGTGCAGCACGCCGATGCCGCCCTGGCGGGCCATGGCGATCGCCATGCGCGCCTCGGTGACGGTGTCCATGGCGGAGGAGAGGAGCGGGGCGAAGACCCGGATGCGGCGGGTGAGCTGCGAGCCCGTCTCCGCCTCGGAGGGGATCACGTCGGTGTGCGCCGGCAGCAGCATCACGTCGTCGTAGGTGAGTCCGATGAAGCCGAACGGGTCGGGCTGGTCCATGAGTCCCCTTGTAAGCGAAGAAGGTGCCGTGCGGGTGCGGCAGTGGGCCCGGATGCTGCGCTGGATGCCGGTGCTCCATCTTAACGATTTCGACGCCGACGTATTCCGAGGCCATAATGACGGGCCGGGTTCGGATACCGTCAGTGGAAACACGGATGCAACATCGGATCCGTATCGTCACCGTCGACGAATCGGGCCGTCCGGCCCGCGGGGCCGCGCGCCTCACCCGAAACGACCTGGAGGTTTCGTGGCACACGCTGCTGGCAGACCGCACCCGCGCCGTGCACCCCGCCTGATGGCCGGCATCTTCGTGGCAGCGCTCGCCGCGCTGACGTTCGCGGGGGCATCCCCCGCCATGGCCGACGAGGTCGGGCTCGACGAGTACGACTTCCGCGTGGTGGGCAACGTGCAGCTCGACGGCGAGCCCCTCGAGGACGTGCTGCTCGTCATCGAGGGCAACGGCTTCGACGTCGAGGTCGAGACGGACGCCGAGGGCCGCTGGGCCGTTGGCGTGCCCGAGAACGGTGACTACTCCGTCACCCTCGACGAGGAGACGCTGCCCGAGGGCATCGCCGTCATCGACGAGGAGGGCCTCGACGACACCCCCAACGTGCGCGACGTCACCATCGGGCCGAGCGGCAGCACCGTCGCCAACTTCTTCATCGGCGAGGGCGAGCGCAACACCGTCAGCCTCGCCGACCAGGTGCTCGAGCGGGTGTTCAACGGCTTGAACTTCGGCCTGCTCCTGGCGCTCGCCGCCATCGGCCTCTCGTTGATCTTCGGCACGACGGGCCTCAGCAACTTCGCCCACGCCGAGCTCATCACCTTCGGCGGGCTCATGACCCTGCTCTTCGGCTCGATCCTGGGCATGCCGATCTGGATCGCGATCCCCATCGCGCTCGTGCTCAGCGCGGGGCTCGGCTGGGTCAACGACGCGGCCCTCTGGCGGCCGCTCCGCGCCCGCGGCGTCGGCCTCATCCCGATGATGATCGTCTCGATCGGCCTCTCGCTCGCCGTGCGCTACGTCTACCAGTACTTCGTCGGCGGCGGCACCTCGCAGCTGCCCGGCGCGACCGACTCGACGCTGTCGATCGGCGTCTTCGGCCTCTCCTGGATCGACGTCGGCTCGATGGCGATCTCGATCATCGTGCTGCTCGCCGTGGCCTACTTCCTGCTCAAGACCCGCATCGGCAAGGCCACCCGCGCCGTCTCCGACAACCCCTCGCTCGCCGCCGCCTCGGGCATCGACGTCGACCGCGTCATCCGCATCGTGTGGGTGATGGCGGGCGGGCTCGCCGGGCTCTCGGGCATCCTGTGGGCCTACTTCCGACCCGGTGTCAGCTGGGACATGGGCTTCCAGATCCTGCTGCTGACCTTCGCCGCCGTGACCCTCGGCGGTCTCGGCACGGCGTTCGGCGCCCTCGTCGGCTCGCTCATCGTCGGCTTCTTCGTCGAGATGTCGACGCTGATCATCCCGGCCGACATGAAGTACGTCGGAGCGCTCGTCATTCTCATCCTCGTTCTGCTCCTGCGCCCGCAGGGCATCCTCGGTCGCAAAGAACGAATCGGCTAGGAGACCCCCATGATCGACTGGTTGCAAATCATCTCCAACGCCGCGCAGGAGATCATCAGCCCCACGACGGCGGCGTACGCGCTCGCCGCCCTGGGCCTGGCGATCCACTTCGGCTTCACCGGCCTACTGAACTTCGGTCAGGCGGGCTTCATGATGCTCGGGGCCTACGGCTTCGCCATCGCGACCCTGAGCTTCGACGCGCCCATCTGGGCCGCGATCCTCACCGGCGTCCTCGCCTCCGTCGTCTTCGGGCTCATCCTCGGCATCCCGACGCTGCGGCTGCGGGCCGACTACCTCGCCATCGTGACGATCGCCGCGGCCGAGATCGTGCGGCTGCTGTTCACGACGAACACCTTCGAGCCCATCACGGGCTCGGCGAACGGCCTGCAGGGCTACAAGAACGGCTTCGCCGCGACGAACCCCATCCCCGAGGGCACCTACGGCTTCGGCCCGTGGGTCTACAACGAGTACGACTGGTGGCTGCGCATCGTCGGCTGGTCGGTCGTCATCATCGCGGCGATCATCACCTGGCGCCTGATCAAGAGCCCGTGGGGCCGCGTCATCAAGGGCATCCGCGAGGACGAGGACGCCGTGCGCGCGCTCGGCAAGAACGTCTACTACTACAAGATGCAGTCGCTGGTGCTGGGCGGCGTCTTCGGCTCGCTCGCCGGCATGATCTTCATCCTGCCCCGCGCGGTCGTGCCCTCGAACTACCAGACCTCGCTGACCTTCTTCATCTACGCGATCCTGCTGCTCGGCGGCGCCGCGACCGTGCTCGGCCCGATCGTCGGCTCGATCATCTTCTGGGTGCTGCTGTCGTTCTTCTCGGGCTTCATCGCCCGCGCCGTCGAGGCGGACTGGCTGCCCTTCATGACGAACGTCCAGGCCGGTCAGCTTCGCTTCATCCTCGTGGGCATCGCGATCATGGCGATCGTGATCTACAGACCGCAAGGCATATTCGGGAACAAGAAGGAGCTGGCCTTTGTCAAGTAGCGCTGGCGCCCAGGGCGCCCCGATCAAGTCCACCGGCCTCCACATCGGCGAGCCGGCTCCCGGGGTCAAGAAGGTCGACCCGATCATCGTCGCCGACAACATCACGCGGCGCTTCGGCGGCCTCACCGCGGTCGACGTCGAGCACCTCGAGATCCCCCGCGGCGCCATCACCGCGCTCATCGGCCCGAACGGCGCCGGCAAGACGACGCTCTTCAACCTGCTGACCGGCTTCGACAAGCCCGACACGGGGGCCTGGACCTTCGACGACAAGTCGATCTCGGGCATCCCGGCCTTCAAGGTCGCCCGGCGCGGTCAGGTGCGCACCTTCCAGCTGACGAAGGCGCTCGGCCTGCTGACCGTGCTCGACAACATGAAGCTCGGCGCGAAGGGCCAGAGCGGCGAGAGCCTGCTCCGCGCCCTCTTCCCGTGGATCTGGCGCAAGCAGGAGCAGGAGATCGAGGCGCGGGCGATGGACCTGCTCGCGCGCTTCAAGCTCGACGCCAAGAAGGACGACTACGCGGCCAGCCTCTCCGGCGGGCAGCGCAAGCTGCTCGAGATGGCGCGCGCCCTCATGAGCGAGCCGAGCCTCGTGATGCTCGACGAGCCCATGGCCGGCGTGAACCCCGCGCTGACGCAGAGCCTGCTCGACCACATCCTGAACCTCAAGACGGAGGGCATGACCGTGCTCTTCGTCGAGCACGACATGCACATGGTGCGCCACATCGCCGACTGGGTGATCGTGATGGCCGAGGGCAAGGTGGTCGCCGAGGGCGACCCGCACGAGGTCATGGCGAACCCGGCCGTGATCGACGCCTACCTCGGCTCGCACCACGACACCGACCTGGGCGACCTCGACACCGGGGTCGTCGACGCGATCAAGGAGCTGGCCGATGACGACGCCGACGAATCCAAGCACTGAAGCGGCGACGCCGGTGGACACCCGAGCGATGGTCGTCCACGTCGACCGCGTCACCGCGGGCTACGTGCCCGGCGTCAACATCCTCAACGAGTGCTCGCTCACCGCGCGCGCCGGTGAGCTCATCGGCATCATCGGCCCGAACGGCGCCGGCAAGTCGACGCTGCTGAAGGCGATCTTCGGCCTCGTGAAGGTGCGCGAGGGCACGATCTCGCTCTACGGCGACGAGATCACCAACCTCAAGGCGAACAAGCTCGTCGCCAAGGGCGTCGGCTTCGTGCCCCAGACGAACAATGTCTTCCCGACCCTCACCATCCAGGAGAACCTGGAGATGGGCATCTTCCTGAAGCCCAAGGAGTTCCAGGGGCGGCTCGAGTTCGTCACGGCGATCTTCCCCGAGCTCGGCAAGCGGCTCCCGCAGCGCGCCGGCTCCCTCTCGGGCGGCGAGCGCCAGATGGTCGCCATGAGCCGCGCGCTCATGATGAGCCCCGAGGTCATCCTGCTCGACGAGCCGAGCGCCGGCCTCTCCCCCGTCCGCCAGGACGAGGCGTTCATCCGCGTCAAGGAGATCAACAAGGCGGGCGTCACGACCATCATGGTCGAGCAGAACGCCCGTCGCTGCCTGCAGATCTGCGACCGCGGCTACGTGCTCGACCAGGGCCGCGACGCCTACGAGGGCAGCGGCCGCGAGCTGCTGAACGACCCCAAGGTCATCGGCCTCTACCTGGGCACGCTCGGCCAGGACTAGGCGCCGCACGACGCGACGAGGGCCCCGCTGGAGCGATCCGGCGGGGCCCTCGTCGTTGCGCCTGCGTCGGTGGGCGGCAGTCCCTCGCGGTCCGATCCGGGATGCTGCGCCGGCGCCCCGCGCACGAAGAAGGGCCCCGGCACGAAGCCGGGGCCCTTCGGCGAACGATCGCCTAGCTGCTGTGACTAGTTGATGCGCTCGTAGGTGTTGTCGGCGAGGTACTGGTAGATGCCGATGGTCGCCTCGGTCGGGTCGCCGTTCTCGTCGAACGTCACCGGGCCGGAGGGGCCGTCGTAGTCGACCGTGCCGCCGTCGAGGATGATCTGCGCGGCCGACGCGAAGTCGGTCGCGGTCTCACCGTCGCCGGAACCACCGGAGACCTCCTGCAGCTGGGCCGCGATGTCGGCGCCCTCGGTCGAGTTGGCGGCGAGCGCAGCCAGCGCGATGAGGATGACGGCGTCGTACGACTCGGCCGAGTAGCTGAAGTCATCGAGCTCGGGGTCGACCTCGAGCAGACGCTCCTGGAAGGAGTCGTCCAGTGCCGGGCCGGGAAGGGTGCCCTTGGCGCCCTCGACCAGTCCGGGCTCGAAGTCGGCGCTGTAGTCGGCGAGGTTGCCGTCGACGAAGTACAGGTTCTCGCCCGGGTAGCCGGCGCCGACGAGCGACGGCACGACGACCTTGGCCTGGTCGAAGGTGATGACCGCGATCGCGTCGGGGTCGGCCGCCGTGATCGACGAGATCTGCGCGTCGAAGCTGGTGTCGCCCTCGTTGAAGAGCTCCTCGGCGACGACCTCGCCGCCGGCCGCCTCGAACGTCTCGGTCAGCGCGGCCGCGAGGCCGGTGCCGTAGGCGTCGTTGAGGACGAGCAGACCCAGGGTCGAGTTGCCGTCGGCCGCGATCTCGTTGCCGAGCACCTCGCCCTGCAGCAGGTCGCTCGGGGCGGTGCGGAAGTAGAGACCGTCGTCCTCGTAGGTGGTGAAGTCGGGCGAGGTGTTGGCGGGCGAGAAGTGCACGACGCCGGCGCCGGTGATCTGGTCGATGACCGTGAAGGAGACGCCCGACGAGGCCGCGCCGATGATGGCCGAGACGTCCTGCGAGAGGAGGTCGGTCACCGAGACGGTGGCGGTGTCGGTGGTGGTGTCGCCGGAGTCGCGGTAGATCGGGTTGATCTCGATGCCGAGACCGGCGTCGTTGATCTCCTGCACGGCGAGAGCGACACCGGCCTCCTCGGGCGGGCCGAGGAACGCGAGCGCACCCGACTGCGGGAGGATCGTGCCGATGTTGAGCGTGAGGTCCTCGCGGGGGCCCGTCGGCTCGTCCGTGGTCTCCTCGGCGGCGGGGGTCGCCGCGCAGCCGCTGAGGATGAGGGCGCTGGCGCCGAGAAGAGCGAAGCCGCTCAGTGCTGCCTTGGCGCCGCGCGAGCGGCCGGCCTTAGCCGTGGTGAAAACGCCCATGGTGCTCCTTGCGTAAGGGAATGTGTTCAGGAAGCGACGACATGGCGCCGTCGCCGTCCTGTCACCGTACGGGGGGCGGGGCACGCGCACAATACGCTGGCATTACATCCCTGTAACACCGGGAAACGAGCGAACCCCCCGTTCGCGGGTACGGATTCTGTCGCTCTGCGGCCCCGGCGCGACGGATTCCGCATCACCGGCGCCGATCGATCAGCTCGCGGCGAGCCCCACCACGAGACCGTCGGATCCGGGCGCCTCGGCGGCCGTCAGCCCTCCCGTGCGGCCTTCGAGGAGGATGACGGGCTCGGTCTCGAGCACCGCGAGGCAGGCGCCGTACGAGGCGCAGGGGATGCCTCCGGCCAGTGCCGAAGGGATGGCGAAGGCAATCGAGACCCCGGCGTCGTCGTCGGCGAGCACGGCCGCGAGGGCGGCGAGCACGACGGCGTCGTACGCCTCGGGTGCGGAGGCGGTCGACTGCACCGCCGGATCCGACTGCCGCAGCCGCTGCGCGAGGGACTCGTCGGCCTCCTCGCCCGCCGTGGCGGCGGCGCCGTCGAAGGCGGGCACGATCACGGCGACGCCCGCCGCCGTCGCGAGCGGGAGCATCCGCTCGACGAGCGCGGCATCGGCGGGACCGATGACGACGTCGACGCCGCGCGCGACGAGGTCGGCGAACGCGGCGTCGAGCTGGTCGCCCTCGGCGGTGCCGGCCGAGCGGTGCAGCACCTCGACGGGGGCGCCGAGCACGCCCGAGGCGGCGTTGAGGTCGCGCACGGCGGCCTCGACGGCGGCGATCCGCGCGGGCGCGGTACCGGCCAGATCGCCGGGGCTCGGCAGCAGGGTGGCGACGCGCAGCACGCCGTCGCCGGCGGGCTCGGGTGCGACGGCGGTCGGGGTCGGGCTCGGCTCCGCGACGGTCTCGAGCTCCGGCGCGGCCGGCGTGCACGCGGCCAGCGAGACGGCGAGCGCAAGGGCGACGGCCGAGGCGAGCACGGCGGTGAGGAGGCGCATGGGCCGGTCCTTCCAGCAGAGGAGCTTCGACGGCGGCCGCGGAGCGCGCGGCCGTCGCCAGCACGCTACTGCCGGGTTGCGGCACCGGGTGCGCGCCGCGCCTGAGGGGGCGAGGGATGCCCGGCAGCGGCATCCCGAACCGCCCTCGTCACACGGTCGTGACGGGCCCGGTCTCGGGCATCGGCGCGGGCTGCGGCCGCCGCGACCGGCGCCGGTGCCGGATCGCCTCGACTGTGAGCACCACCAGGGCCACCCACACCAGCGCGAAGCCGGCCCAGCGCTCGGGCGGCATGGGCTCGTTCATGACGAACACCCCGAAGGCGAACTGCAGCAGCGGCGCGAAGTACTGGATGAATCCCATCACCGAGAGCGGCAGGCGGCGTGCGGCGGCCGCGAAGAGCAGCAGCGGCACGGCGGTGACGACGCCCGCGAGTGCGAGCAGCACGGCGTGGCCGGCGCCCTCCTGCCCGAGGGTGATGCCGCCGCCGAGGCTCGCGACCCAGACGAGCTCGGCGATCGCGATGGGCACGAGCCAGGCCGTCTCGAGCGTGAGCCCGCCGACGGGGGTGACGGCGGTGCCCATGCGGTTCTTGACGTAGCCGTAGAAGCCGAACGAGAAGGCGAGCACGAGCGAGATCCACGGCAGCTCGCCGTAGCCGACCGCGAGCACGATGACGGCCACGATGCTGATGCCGACCGCGGCCCACTGGCCGGGGCGCAGGCGCTCGCGCAGCAGCACCACGCCGAGGGCGACGGTGACGATCGGGTTGATGAAGTAGCCGAGCGCGGCCTCGACGATGAAGCCGTTGAGCGAGGCGTAGAGGTACACGTGCCAGTTGACGGCGATGAGGATGCCCGCCAGCAGGCTGAGCTTGAGGATGCGCGGGTCGCGCACGAGCCGGCCGACGCCGCTCGAGCCGCGCATGACGGCGATGAGCAGCCCGCAGAAGACGAGCGAGAGCAGGATGCGCCAGGCGACGATCTCGATCGGCCCGCTCGGCGCGAGGAGCAGGAAGTAGACGGGCAGGAAGCCCCACAGCCCGTAGGCGCCGATCGCGAGCAGGAGGCCCGAGGAGGAGGGGCGGGGCTCGGTCACGAGTGCCAGCGTACGCCCGCGCGACCGCCGCCCCGGACGCGTCGGGCGACCGTCCGCCGGGGCCGCGACGGGAGCATCCCCGCCGCTGCGGCATGCGAACGGCCCCCGCCCTCCGAGGAGGAGCGGGGGCCGTTCGGCGAGGGTTGCGTCCTAGCGGACGATCACCGCGAGGATGTCGCGGGCCGAGAGCACCAGGTACTCCTGGCCGTCGTACTTGACCTCGGTTCCGCCGTACTTGGAGTAGATGACCTTGTCGCCGACGGCGACGTCGAGCGGCACGCGGTTGCCGTTGTCGTCGATGCGGCCGGGGCCCACGGCGACGACCTCGCCCTCCTGGGGCTTCTCCTTGGCGGTGTCGGGGATGACGAGCCCGGAGGCGGTGGTCTGCTCCGCCTCGACCTGCGTGATGACGATGCGATCTTCGAGCGGCTTGATGGAGACCGACACGGTTGACCTCTTCTTTCCTAAGACGATGAGGGAGTTGGCACACTCGAGGTGCGAGTGCCAGTTCCACTGTACCCAAGGGATTAGCACTCGTGCAATCCGAGTGCCAATAGCGCGGCGCCCCGGCGCGCACCCCGCCTGGCAGGATCGGGGGATGGACACGAGCGAGCTGCGCGAGCTGCTGACCCCCGAGGCGCTGGGGCTGCTCGAGCAGCTGCCGCCGAGCGAGGGCGCGCCCGACGCCGTGCGGCTCGTCAGCCGGTTGCGGAAGGAGGGGCATCCCCCCGCCCGCGTCGCCGCCGTGCTCACCCAGTACCGGCTGCGCCGCAAGGCCGTCGCGAAGTTCGGCCCCTTCGCCGAGCGGATGCTCTTCACCGCGCCCGGCCTCGAGCAGGCCTCCCGGCTCGCCGTGGCGGCGCAGCACGCGGGGCGCTACCGCGCCGCCGGGCTCGGGTCGGTGGCGGATCTCGGCTGCGGCATCGGCGGCGACAGCATGGCCTTCTCGGCCCTCGACCTGCGCGTGACCGCCGTCGAGCGCGACGAGCCGACCGCAGCCGTGGCCTCGTACAACCTCGCGCCCTGGGTGCGCACGACCGTCGAGCTCGGCGACGCGACGGCCTTCGACGTCGAGCGCGCCGAGGGGCTCTGGCTCGACCCCGCCCGACGGGAGGGCGCGCGCCGGCTCTCCGCCCCCGACGACTTCTCGCCGAGCCTCGACGCGGCGCTCGCCCTCGCGGCGCAGCGCCCCACCGGCATCAAGCTCGCCCCGGGCATGGACCGCGCCCTGCTGCCCGAGGGCCTCGAGGCGCAGTGGGTGAGCGACGGCGGCGAGGTCGTCGAGCTCGTGCTGTGGAGCGGCGCGCTCGCCCGCGACGGCATCGGCCGCGCGGCGCTCGTGCTCACGGCCGAGGGCTCGGCCGAGCTGACGGCCCCCGCGGACAGCGCCGATGCGGCCGCCGGCGCGCTCGGCGAGTACCTCTACGAGCCCGACGGCGCTGTCATCCGCGCCCGCCTGATCGGCGACCTCGCGCGCCGCCTCGACGGCCGGATGCTCGACGAGACCATCGCGTGGATCACCGCCGACCGGCTCGAGCCCACCCCCTTCGCCCGCGCGTTCCGCGTGCTGGAGCGATGGCCCCTCGACGCCAAGCGCATCGGCCGCGAGCTGAAGCAGCGCGGCATCGGCACCGTCGAGATCAAGAAGCGCGGGGTCGACATCGACCCGGCGGCGTTCCGCAAGCAGCTCAAGCCGACGGGTTCGGGCTCGGCGACGCTCGTGCTGACGCGCCTCGCGGGCGAGCGCGCGGCGCTGCTCGTCGAGCGCTGCGACTGAGGCCGCGCGCGGCCGGGCCGATCGCGCCGCCCGCGCTGCGCATCCCGGATTAGCGCGCCCGCGCGCACGACGGCCCGCCGGCGCGGGTGCGCGAGCGGGCCGTCGGGTGACGCGTGAGTGTCAGCTGAAGTCGTCGAAGGTGCTGTACGACGCCGTGCCGGCGACGCCGATGAGCGCGATGAAGCCGATGACGAGCAGCAGGCCCAGCGCGATGCCGACGTAGCCGAGGATGAGGCCGGCGAGGCCCATCCCGCGGCCCTTCTCGCCGGTGCGCTTGATCTGGCCGAGCGCCATGTGACCGGTGATGATCGCGCCGATCGAGCCGATGAAGGGGATGATCACGTAGGCCGCGATGCCGAGGCAGAGCGACACGATCGCGAGCACGTTCGTCTTCTCCTGCGGAGCGCCGTAGCCCTGGCCGCCGTAGGGCGCGGCGACGGGCTGGCCGTACGGCGCCGAGGACTGCTGCGCGTAGGGGTTCGCGGCCGGGGCGGACGGAGCGGCGGGCGGCGGCGTGGTTCCGCCGGGCGTCGCCGGCTGCTCGGGCGGCTGCGGTGCGGGAGGGACGTCGGTCATGGGGTGTGCTCCTGGGGCTGGGGTGGTCAGCGCGACGCGAGGACGCGTCGGCTCCACTGTGTCAGGGCGCGGCGCGGGGTGTCAACGCGAGCGCTCAGGCCTGCACGACGGTCACGGGCAGCGTCGAATCGGCGCCGACCCCGAGGTCGGAGGGGCCGTGCCCGGCCATGATCCGCTGGGCGGCGATCGCGGCGATCATCGCGCCGTTGTCCGTGCAGAGCGACAGCGGCGGGATGCGCAGCGCGACCCCCGCCGCCTCCGCGCGCTCCGCGGCGAGCGCCCTCACCCGGGCGTTGGCGACGACCCGCCGCCCAGCAGCAGCCGGGGCACCCGGAGGTCGCGGCAGGCCGCGATCGCCTTCGCCGTGAGCACATCGGCGACGGCCTCGCGGAAGCTCGCCGCGATGTCGGCCACGGGCACCTCCTCGCCGCGGTCGCGCAGCGCCTCGACGTGCCGGGCGACCGCGGTCTTGAGCCCCGAGAACGAGAAGTCGTAGCGGTGCCGCTCGAGATCCTTCGGCAGGCTCAGCCCGCGCGGGAACCGCACCGCGCGCGGGTCGCCCTCGGCCGCCGCGCGGTCAATCTGCGGACCGCCCGGGTAGGGCAGCCCGAGCAGGCGGGCGACCTTGTCGAAGGCCTCGCCGGCGGCGTCGTCGATGGTCTCTCCGAGCAGTTCGACGTCGTCGGTGAGGCTGCGCACGTGGAGGAGGCTCGTGTGCCCGCCCGAGACGAGGAGCGCGATCGTCGGGAGCTCGAGCGGAGCATCCCCCGCATCATCGCGCAGCAGATCGGCGCCGACGTGCCCCACCAGGTGATTGACCGCGTAGAAGGGCTTCTCGAGCGCGATCGCGAGCGCCTTGGCGGCGCCGACGCCGACCATGAGGGCGCCGCCGAGGCCCGGCCCGCTCGTGACGGCGACGGCGTCGAGCTCGTCGAGGGTCACGTCCGCCTCGGCGAGCGCCGCCCGGATCGTCGGCTCGAGCGCCTCGAGGTGGGCGCGCGCGGCGATCTCGGGCACAACGCCGCCGAAGCGCGCGTGCTCGTCCATCGAGCTCGCGATGACGTTGGCGAGCAGCTCGGTGCCGCGCACGATGCCGACGCCGGTCTCGTCGCAGCTCGTCTCGATGCCGAGGACCAAGGGTTCACGCATCCTTGAGCATCTTCCGCATGACGATCGCATCGACCCCGTCGGGCTGGTAGTACCGCGGCCGCACGGCGATGCGCGCGAAGCCGTGCCGCGCGTACAGCGCCTCGGCCCCCGGGTTGTCGGCGCGCACCTCGAGGAACACCTCGGCGGCGCCGCGCGACCGGGCCGCCCCGAGCAGCTGCTCGACGAGCACCGTGCCGATGCCGAGCCGGCGATGCGTGCCGTCGACGGCGATGGTCTGGATGTCGGCCTGCTCCGACCCCGCGGGCGCGCTCAGCCCCGCGTAGGCGACGACCTCGTCGCCCGACTCGACCACGAGGTAGGCGGTGTGCGGGCTCGCCAGCTCGGCGGCCATCAGGTCGCGGCTCCAGGCGTCGGTCGGGAAGGTCGCGGTCTCGAGGGCCATGATCGCGTCGAGATCGGCGAACTCGGCATCGCGCAGCCGGATGCCCGCCCCGCGCCCCGCCTCGGCCGCGGTCACCCGGTCACCCGCTTCGGGCTCGACAGGGTCACGTCGGGGGCGCGCAGGTACAGCGGCGCCGGTTCGGGCAGCGGGATGCCGGCGGCGAGCCGCGCCTGCGCCACCCGCGCGAGCTCGACGGCGGGGATCTCGGCGACCTCGTAGGCGGGTACGTCGTGCGCGGGCGCGAAGGCCGCGCGGGCGATGAGGTGCGGCGGCTCGAGCACGACGGGCACGGGCAGCTGCGCCGTGTAGACGGTGACGGCGACCTCGCGGCGGCGGGCGTCGGTGACGACGGCGAACCGGCCGGCCGCGACGCCGCCGACGACGCGGTCGAGGGCGACCGCGTCGTGGCTCGGCACCGCGTGCAGGGGCACGCCGCGGGCGAGCGCCACGGCGCGGGCGGCGGCGATCCCGACCCGCAGGCCGGTGAACGGGCCCGGGCCGATGCCGGCGACGACGCCCGTGAGCGGTGCGGAGCCGGCCTCGGCGAGCACCTCGGCGAGGAACGGCCCGATGACCTCGGCGTGCCGGCGCGTGTCAGGGGTGGAGCGGGAGGCGAGCATCCGGCCGTCGTCGTCGACGATCGCGACCGCGGTGCCCGCGGAGGTGTCAATCGCCAGCAGCATGCAGCCAGCCTAGGTCGGACCAGCGCTCGCCGACGCCCTCGATGATCACCTCGCGGGGCTCGACGGGGGCCTCGTCGGGGTCGGTACCGGCGTCGTCGGCGGCGCCCGCAGCCCCGGCGCCCGTCGGCCGCATGATCGTGATGCTCAGCCACTCGTCGACGAGGTGCTCGAGCAGCCCCGCGCCCCACTCGACGACGGCGATCGATCCGGCGAAGTCGATGTCGAGGTCGTCGAGCTCGGCCGCGTCGCCGAGCCGGTAGGCGTCGACGTGCACGAGCGGCGCTCCCCCGTCCTCGCGCGGATGCGTACGGGCGAGCACGAAGGTGGGGCTCGTGACGGTGCCGCGCACGCCGAGCGCCGCACCGAGCCCGCGGGTGAAGGTCGTCTTGCCCGCGCCGAGCTCGCCCGACAGCAGCACGGCGTCGCCCGCGCGCAGCTCGCCGGCGATGCGGGCGCCGAGGGCCTCCATCGCCTCCGGGTCGACGATGCGCAGACGGATGCTCACGCGCGCGTCCTCGTCACGCGGCG
Organism: Microcella flavibacter; assembly: GCF_012530535.1. Classification (NCBI taxonomy): domain Bacteria; kingdom Bacillati; phylum Actinomycetota; class Actinomycetes; order Micrococcales; family Microbacteriaceae; genus Microcella; species Microcella flavibacter. Next base: position 392,243 of record NZ_CP051299.1, on the reverse strand, counting down.
GCCGATGCGGGTGACGATCTCGTAGCCGATCGTGCCCGCGGCGTCGGCCCAGTGCTCGGCGCTCGGCTCGCCCTCCGCCGGATCCCCGAAGAGCACCGCGCGGTCGCCGACGGCCACGGGGTGATCCCCGACGTCGACGACGAGCTGGTCCATGGCGATGCGGGCGACCACCGGGAACGTGCGGCCGTTGATGAGCACGGGGGCGTGCTCGGCCGCACGGGGCACGCCGTCGGCGTAGCCGAGCGGCACGAGCGCGAGCGTCGACGCCTCCCCCGTGCGCAAGCGGTAGCCGTACGAGACGCCGCTGCCCGCGGGCACGCGCTTCACCGAAGCGACCGCGGCGCTCAGCTGCATGGCCGGCCGCAGCTCCAGGGAGCGGTGGTGCGGCGCGGGCGGCAGCCCGTAGAGCGCGATGCCGGCGCGCACCATGTCGTAGCGGGCCTCGGGCAGGTCGAGCGCCGCGCCCGAGGCGGCGAGATGGCGGATGCCCGGCTCGAGGCCGTGCGCCTGCAGGGCATCCAGGAACCGCTCGAAGGCGGCGAGCTGCGCGCGGTCGTCGTCGGCGCTCGTGCCGGAGACGTGGCTGAAGACGCCCTCCAGACGCACGGCGCCGGAGCCCACGAGCGCCGCCGTGCGCTCGAGCAGCGCCCCCCACTCGGCCTCGACCGCCCCGTTGCGGCTGAGCCCGGTGTCGGCCTTGAGGTGCACGGCCGGCCGGTGCCCGGCCGCGGCGACGCGCTCGAGCTGCGCGAGCGAACTCACGCCGATCGCCACGCCCGCCGCGAGCGCCGGCTCGAGGTCGCCGTGCGGGTCGAGCAGCCAGGCGAGCACGGGGGCGTCGATGCCCGCCGCCCGCAGCTCGAGCGCCTCGGCGACGTCGGCGACGCCGAGATGGTCGGCCCCCGCCTCGAGCGCCGCGCGCGCGGCGGTGACCGCGCCGTGCCCGTAGCCGTCGGCCTTGACGACCGCCATCAGGTGCGGGCTCGGCGCGAGACGGCGCAGCAGGGCGACGTTGTGCGCGATCGCCGCGATCGAGACGCGCGCCTCGCGGAAGGGGCGCGTGGTCATCGCTCGCCCGTCTCGGCGACGACGAAGGCCGTGGCGATGCCGGCGTCGTGCGACATCGACACGTGGATGCGCGTGATCCCGCGCGCGGCCGCGATCTCGGCGGCCCGCCCGGCGAGCATGAAGTCGGGGTCGCCCTCCGTGTCGGCGACGACGGCCATATCGTGCCAGCGCACGCCGTCCGTCTGCCCCAGCGCTTTGAGCAGCGCCTCCTTCGCAGCGAAGCGGCCGGCGAGCGAGCGCAGGGGCAGCGCGCGCTCCGGCTCCGCGAACAGGCGGTCCCGCAGGCCAGGGGTGCGGGTCATGGCGCGCTCGAACCGGGCGAGGTCGACGACGTCGACGCCGATGCCCGCGATCACGATGGCGCCCCGACCCGCACGCCGACTACTCGACCGTGACGGACTTCGCCAGGTTGCGCGGCTGGTCGACGTCGAGGCCCTTCGCGGCGGCGAGCTCCATGCCGAAGATGTGCAGCGGCACCACCGCGATCAGAGGCTCGAAGAAGCGCGAGGCGAGCGGGATGCGGATGACCTCGTCGGCGTGCGGCAGCACCGCGACGTCGCCGGCCTCGGCGATGGCGATGACGCGCGCGCCGCGGGCCCGGATCTCCTGGATGTTCGAGACGACCTTCGCGTGCAGCGAGTTCTCGTCGCGGGGGCTCGGCACGATCACGAACACGACCTGGCCGGGCTCGATGAGCGCGATCGGGCCGTGCTTGAGCTCGCCCGCGGCGAAGCCCTCGGCGTGGATGTAGGCGAGCTCCTTGAGCTTGAGCGCTCCCTCGAGGGCGACCGGGTAGCCGACGTGGCGCCCGAGGAACAGCACCGAGCGGGTGTCGGCCATCCACTTGGCCAGCTCGCGGATGCGCTCGCCATTGCCGAGCACCTCGGCGAGCTTCTCGGGCACGGTCTGCAGCTCGGCGACGAGCTCGCGCGCGGCCTCGGGCGAGAGCGAGCCGCGCACCTGGCCGAGCTGCAGGCCGAAGAGGTAGGTCGCGGTGATCTGCGCGACGAAGGCCTTCGTCGAGGCGACGGCGACCTCGGGGCCGGCGTGCGTGTAGACGATCGCGTCGGACTCGCGCGGAATGGTCGCGCCCTGCGTGTTGCAGATCGAGAGCGTGCGAGCACCCATCTTCCGGGCGTACTTCACGGCCATGAGGGTGTCCATTGTCTCGCCCGACTGGCTGATCGAGACGACGAGCGTGTTCGGCGAGAGCACCGGATCCCGGTAGCGGAACTCGTGCGCGAGCTCGACGTCGACGGGCACGCGCGCCCACTGCTCGATCGCGTACTTGCCGACCATGCCGGCGTAGGCCGCGGTGCCGCAGGCGATGATGATGATGCGGTCGATCGCGCGCATCGTCTCGTCGTCGAGGCCGGCGAGCTCGGGGATGCGCACGAGGCCGTCCTCGACGCGGCCGAGGATGGTCTTCGCGACGGCCTCCGGCTCCTCGCTGATCTCCTTCGCCATGAAGCTCGACCAGCCGCCCTTCTCGGCGGCGGAGGCGTCCCAGTCCACCTCGAAGGTCTTCGTCTCGACCGGGTTGCCGTCGAAGTCGACGACCTCGACCGATCCGGGGCGGATGGTGACGAGCTGGTCCTGCCCGATCTCCATCGCGTGGCGCGTGAACTCGACGAAGGCGGCGACATCGGAGCCGAGGAAGTTCTCGCCCTCGCCGAGCCCGATGACGAGCGGCGAGTTGCGACGCGCGCCGACGACCACGTCGGGGGCGTCGGCGTGCACGGCGAGCAGGGTGAAGGCGCCCTCGAGGCGGCCGACGACCTGCAGCATGGCGGTGGTGAGGTCGCCCGAGGCGCGGTAGGCGTCGCCGACGAGCAGCGCGGCGACCTCGGAGTCGGTCTCGGAGGAGAACGAGTGACCGGCGGCCGCGAGCTCCTCCTTCAGCTCGCTGAAGTTCTCGATGATGCCGTTGTGGATGAGCGCGAGCCGGCCCTCGTCACCGAGGTGCGGGTGCGCGTTCTCGTCCGTCGGGCCGCCGTGGGTCGCCCAGCGGGTGTGCCCGATGCCCGTGGTACCGCGCGAGAGCGGGGTCGCCGCGAGGTCGTCGCGCAGCACGCCGAGCTTGCCGGCGTGCTTGCGGGTGTCGAGGCTGCCGTCGGGATCGAGCACGGCGACGCCGGCGGAGTCGTAGCCCCGGTACTCCAGACGCTTCAGCCCGCCCATCAGCACATCGACACTGGCCCGATTCCCGACGTATCCCACGATTCCGCACATGAGACGAGATTCTAGGGCTCGACGCCGCCGTGCAGCGATTCCGGCGGCCGGCCGCGCGGAGGCGGGCGTCGCCGTGGCGGTACTGTGGGCCGGATGTCCGAGGCGAGCGCGGCGCGCGAATCCAGTCCCCGCGACCAGAGCCCCTTCGTCGAGATCGACCGGGCCCGATGGTCCGCCCTCGCCCCGGCGACCCCGCACCCCCTCGACGAGCGTGAGCTCGTGCAGCTGCGCGGGCTCGGCGATCAGCTCGATCTGCGCGAGGTGGAGGAGGTCTACCAGCCGCTCAGCAAGCTGCTCAGCCTCTACGCCGTCGGCGCTCGTCAGCTGCACACCGCGACCCGGGCCTTCCTCGGCGATGCCCGCCCGCACACGCCCTTCGTCATCGGCGTCGCCGGCTCCGTCGCCGTCGGCAAGTCGACGATCGCGCGTCTGCTGCGCGAGCTGCTCTCCCGCTGGGAGGACACCCCGCGGGTCGAGCGCGTCACGACCGACGGCTTCCTGCTGCCGACCGCCGAGCTCACCCGCCGGGGCATCCTGCACCGCAAGGGCTTCCCCGAGTCGTACGACCGCCGCGCGCTGCTGCGCTTCGTCGCCCGCATCAAGGCGGGCGCCGAGGAGGTGCGCGCACCGGTGTACTCGCACCTCACCTACGACCGCGTGCCGAACGCCGAGATCATCGTGCGCCGCCCCGACATCCTCATCGTCGAGGGGCTCAACGTCCTCCAGCCGCCCGGCGCCGACGCCTCGCTCGCCGTCAGCGACCTCTTCGACTTCACGATCTACGTCGACGCCCGCACGAGCGACATCGCGCAGTGGTACGAGGATCGCTTCCTCGCGCTGCAGCGGGGAGCCTTCGCCGATCCGCGCAGCTACTTCCACCGGTACGCGGCGCTCGATCACGACGAGGCCGTGCGCAAGGCGCGCGAGATCTGGCGCGAGATCAACGAGCCGAACCTCGTGCAGAACATCCTGCCCACGCGGGCGCGCGCCTCGCTCGTACTGCGCAAAGAGCGCGACCACGCCGTCTCGACGGTGCTGCTGCGCAAGATCTGACCCCTCGGGCCGACCCGCTGCCGGATGCCCGGCGCCCGTGCCTCAGACCGCGAGCTGCTCGCGCACGATGCCGACCAGGCGCTCGGCGACCGCCTGCGCGGTCGCCTCGTCCGCGGCCTCGACCATGACGCGCACCATCGGCTCGGTGCCGCTCGCCCGCAGCAGCACGCGGCCGGTGCGGCCCAGCTCGGCCTCCGCCTCGGTGACGGCCGCGGCGATGACCGTATGGCCTTCGAGCCCGGTGCGATCGACGCCGCGCACGTTGATGAGCACCTGCGGGAAGACCGTCATGATCGACGCGAGCTCGGCGAGCGTCCTGCCGGTGCGCGCCATCTCGGCCGCGATCTGCAGTCCGGAGAGGATGCCGTCGCCCGTCGTCGCGTGATCGCTGAAGATGACGTGGCCGCTCTGCTCGCCGCCGAGGCTCAGACCGTGCTCGGCGAGAGCCTCCAGCACGTAGCGGTCGCCGACTTTGGTCTCGACCATGCGCACGCCGTGCTCGGCCATCGCGAGCTTGAGCCCGAGGTTGCTCATGACGGTGGCGGCGAGGGTGTCGTGCGCGAGCAGGCCGCGCTGCTTCATGGAGACGGCGAGGATCGCCATGATCTGGTCGCCGTCGACGACCCGGCCCTGGTCATCCACCGCGAGGCAGCGGTCGGCGTCGCCGTCGTGCGCGATGCCGAGATCGGCGCCGAGCGCCACGACGGCCTCCTGCAGCTTGGTCAGGTGGGTCGAACCGACGCCGTCGTTGATGTTGAGGCCGTCGGGCTCCGCGCCCATGACGGTGACCTCGGCGCCGGCGTCGACGAAGACCTGCGGCGAGATGCCCGCGGCGGCCCCGTGAGCGCAGTCGAGCACGACGTGCAGGCCGTCGAGGCGCACGTCGAGCGTGCCGAGCAGGTGCAGGGTGTAGCGGTCCTCGGCGTCGGCGAAGCGACGGATGCGGCCGACGCCGGCGCCCGTCGGAGCGAGCTTCGGCCCCTCGAGCGCCTGCTCGATGCGATCCTCGACCTCGTCGGGCAGCTTCGTCCCGCCGAAGGAGAAGAACTTGATGCCGTTGTCGGGGGCCGGATTGTGCGAGGCCGAGATCATCACGCCGAAGTCGGCGCCGATGTCGCCGACGAGGAACGCGGCCGCGGGGGTCGGGATGACGCCCGCGTCGAGCACGTCGATGCCCGAGGAGGCGAGCCCGGCGGCCACGGCGGCCCCGAGGAACTCGCCCGAGACGCGGGGGTCGCGGGCGAGGATGGCGCGCGGGCGCTTGCCCTGCGCGCGGAGGTCCTCCGCGTGGCGCCCCTGAGTGAGCACGAGCGCGGCGGCCTGGGCGAGGCCCAGGGCCAGGTCAGCGGTGAGATCACCGTTGGCCAGCCCCCGGACCCCGTCCGTGCCGAAGAGACGACCCATGAGGTCCGCCCCGTCCGACTAGCGCTTCGAGTACTGAGGAGCCTTGCGGGCCTTCTTGAGACCGGCCTTCTTGCGCTCGATGACGCGGGCGTCACGAGTGAGGAAGCCGGCCTTCTTGAGGGTCGCGCGGTTGTTCTCGCGGTCGATCTCGTTGAGGGCGCGCGCGATGGCGAGGCGCAGGGCGCCCGCCTGGCCCGAGGGGCCGCCGCCGGTGATCTTCGCCGTCACGTCGTAGCCGCCCGCGAGCTGCAGGATCGTGAAGGGATCGTTGATCAGCTGCTGGTGCAGCTTGTTCGGGAAGTAGTCCTCGAGGGTGCGGCCGTTCACCACGAAGGTGCCGGAGCCGGGGACGAGGCGCGCGCGGGCGATGGCCTGCTTGCGTCGGCCGACGGCCGAACCGGAGACGGTGAGGGCCGGGCGCGGGGTCGCGGCAGCGGGAGCTGCCGACGACTCGGTCGTGTAGCTCTCGGGAGCCACGTCAGTGCTGGTGTCGTTCGCCACGATGGTGATCCTTAGAGTCTGCGGGCCGCTACTGGGCGACCTGGTCGAGGGTGTAGGTCTTGGGCTGCTGCGCCGCGTGGGGGTGCTCGGCACCCTTGTAGACCTTGAGCTTCTTGATCTGGGCGCGGCCCAGCGAGTTCTTCGGCAGCATGCCGCGGATGGCCTTCTCGACCGTGCGCTCGGGGTTCTTCTCGAGCATCTCGGCGTACGAGGTGGCCGTGAGGCCGCCCGGGTAGCCCGAGTGGCGGTACGCCATCTTCTGGGTGAGCTTCGAGCCGGTCAGCGCGACCTTGTCGGCGTTGATGATGATGACGAAGTCGCCCATGTCCATGTGCTGGGCGAAGGTGGGCTTGTGCTTGCCGCGGAGGAGCGCGGCGGCGTGGCTGGCCAGACGGCCGAGGACGACATCGGTTGCATCGATGACGACCCAGTCGTGCTGAACATCAGCAGGCTTGGGGCTGAAAGTGCGCGTCACAGTACGTGCTTTCTTGTCGAGGAGTTCGTGAATCCCGCTCCGGGGGCTGTTCACGCGCGGATCGCGCGGAACCACCTGGTGGAGGGCTCAACCGGATGCCCGCCGACGGCGGACACCAAAGAGCGAGACTACGGCACGCCCGCCCGCCGGTCAATTCGCGGGGGATGCTGCGCCGGAGCCCGTCGCCGGCTCCCGCCGGGCTCGCGTCTGCACGGCGCGCGCGGCGAGCTCCTCGTCGTGCGGGTACGCGACCTCCGCGAGCGTCAGCCCCTTGGCCGGAACGACGGCGACGTCGTTCGAGCGCTCCGCGAGGTCGCGCACCTCCTGCACCCGATCGGCGTCGATGCGGCCGAGCCCCACGGCGATGGCCGCCCCGACGAGCGAGCGCACCATCGAGTGGCAGAAGGCGTCGGCGCGCACGTGGCCGATGAGCACGCCCTCCTCGTTGCGCCGCCACGAGTAGTCGAGCAGCGTACGGATGGTCGTCGACCCGGCGCGCGGCTTGCAGAAGGCGGCGAAGTCGTGCAGCCCGGTGAGCGCCCGCGAGGCGGCGTCCATCGCCGCCACGTCGAGCTCGCCGGAGTGCCACAGGGTGTGATTGCGCCGTCGGGGGTCGCGCTCGGCGGCCTCGTCGGCGATGCGGTACTCGTACCGCCGCCAGCTCGCCGAGAAGCGGGCGTCGAAGCCCTCGGGCGCGCGGGCGACCGAGCGGACGACCACGTCGCCCGCGCCGCCGGCGAGGCCGTTGAGGCGCCGGCCGAGCGCCGCCTCCGGGCCGAGCGCCGCGACGTGGCCGCCGCGCGGCGGCCCCACGAGGCCGTGCCACTGCGCGGGCGTGAGATCGACGTGCGCCACCTGGTGCGTCGCGTGCACGCCGGCGTCGGTGCGGCCGGCCACCGTGAGCGTCGGCGGCTCCGGAACGCCCTCTCGGCCGCGCAGCACCGTCGCGAGGGCCGCTTCGAGCTCGCCCTGCACCGTGCGCAGCCCCGGCTGGCGCGCCCATCCCGAGAACGCCGAGCCGTCGTACCCGAGGTCGAGTCGAAGCCGCACGTTCTCCACGAAGGAGGAGTCTACGGCGCGGCCGGTTTGACCTCGCGAGCCCGCGGCGCGACCCTGGAGGGGCGATGAGCAGCAGTCCCGCGACACCCCCGATCGGCACCCGGGCCCGCCTCCCCGGTCTCGACGGGGTGCGGGCCCTGGCCGTCGTGCTCGTGCTCGCCTACCACCTCGTCCCCGGCCTCGCCCCCGGCGGGTTCGTCGGGGTCGACGTGTTCCTCGTCGTGAGCGGCTACCTCATCACCGCGCTGCTGCTCGCGGAGCACGCGCGCGAGGGGGGCATCCGCCTCGGCCGCTTCTGGCGCCGCCGCGCCCGCCGCCTGCTGCCCGCCCTGCTGCTCGTCGTCGGCGCGAGCGCCGGCGTCGCCGCGCTCATCGGCGGCGACGTGCTCGTCGGCATCGACTGGCAACTGCTCGGCGCCGCGACCTTCTCCAGCAACTGGGTCGCGATCGCGCAAGGGGCCAGCTACCTCGATCAGACCAGCCCCGAGCTGCTGCGCCACCTCTGGTCGCTCGCCGTCGAGGAGCAGTTCTACCTGCTGTGGCCCCTCGCGCTCGCGGGCCTGCTCGTCCTCCCCCGGCGATGGATGCGCGTCGCCGTGCCCGTGGCGCTCGCCGTCGCGTCGGCCGTCGCGATGGGGCTCGTCGCGGGCGACCCCGCCGCCGACGGCGCGGCCGCCTCGAGCGCCTACTTCTCGACCCTCACCCACGGCTTCGGCCTGCTCGTCGGCGCGGGGCTCGCGCTCGCGCGGCGGCCGCTCGCCCTCCCCGCCGACCGCGCGGCCGGGCGCATCCCCGCCGCGGTCGCCGACGCCGGGGCGATCACCGCCGCGGTCGGCATCGTCGCCCTCGCGAGCATCCTCGCCATCGACGGCGCCGCCGCCTACCGGGGCGGCATGGTCGCGGTCGTGCTGCTCACCGCGGTGCTGCTGCTCGCGCTCGACCACCCGGGCGGCCGGGTCGCCCCGCTCATCGACCGCGGACCCGCCGGATGGGTCGGCGAGCGCTCGTACGGGCTCTACCTGTGGCACTGGCCGGTCGTCGTCCTGCTGGGCGCGGCGCTGCCGGGCATCGACCGCACCGGGGCGACGGGGTGGATGCTCGGCCTGCTCGCCCTCGCGATCTCGCTGCCGCTCGCCGCGGGCTCGTACCGCTGGCTCGAGCAGCCCGTGCGCCGCCACGGGCTCGCGGCGCTCGGGGTCGGCCGCCGCGCCGAGGTCGCGCCCTCCCCCGCCGCCGGGTCGCCGTCCGGCGCGCCCTCCCCTGCCGCCGGCGCTCCCGCCCCCGCCCCGATCGCGCGCCGCCCGTGGGCCGTGGCGCTCGTCGCCACCGCGGTCACCGCCCTGCTCCTCGCCGGCACGACCGCCGCCGTCGTGCGCGCCCCCGCGGAGTCGCAGGCCGCGGCCGCAATCCTCGCCGGGCAGACCGCCCTCGACGAGCTCGAGCGCCGGCCCGCCCCGACCGTGCCGCCGGAGCCGCTCGTGCTCACCGCTCCGAGCCCCGCGCCGACGGTGCCGCCGGGCGACGAGATCATCGCGATCGGCGACTCGGTGATGCTCGCCTCGGCCCCGGCGCTGCAGGAGCGCTTCCCGGGCATCCTCATCGATGCCGCCGTCTCGCGGCAGATGCGCGCCGCGCCCGATCTGCTGCGCGGGTACGCCGCCGCGGGCGAGCTGCGGTCGACCGTCGTGCTCGGCTTGGGCACCAACGGGCCGATCGACGCCGCGACGCTCGACGAGGTGCGGCGCATCCTCGGGCCCTCGCGCACGCTCGTGCTCGTGAGCGCGCAGGCCCCCCGCGACTGGACCCCCGGGGTCAACGGCGAGCTCACGACCTTCGCCGCTCGGTTCCGCGCGGTCGAGCTGGCCGACTGGCGCTCGGCGATCGAGCCGCAGCTCGCCCTGCTGGCCGGCGATCAGATCCACCCGGGCAGCGCGGGGGCGCGCGTCTACGCCGACGCCGTCGACGGCGCGGTGCGACGGCTGACGGCGCTGCCCCGGTTCCAGGACTACCTCGCCGACCTGTCCTGAGCGCGGCGCGCGGCCCCGAGGCGGGGCGGTGGGGTCGGGATGCTCCTCAGTACTCGATCGCGTACGCGACGTCGCGGTCGGTGGCCGTGAACCCGAGGCGGGTGTAGACCCCGAGCGCACCGGTCGGGTTCTCCGTGTCGACGTCGAGCACGCAGCGCTCGAGCCCCGCCTGCCGGGAGGCCCGCATGACCTCGGCCAGGAGCGCCCCGGCCAGCCCGCGGCCCCGGTGCTCGCGGAGCGTGCCGACGAGCCCGATGTAGATGCTCGTGAAGCCCTGCCGCGGCCAGTCCTCCTCGTTGACCTCCACCGTCGCGAACGCCACGACCTGCTCGCCGACGAGCGCCACCCGGCTGAGATCGGCGCGGAAGGTCGGGAGGGCGACGTTCGCGTCCCAGGACTCGGCGACGACGGGCTGGCTGCCCCAGTGGTCGGCGAAGGAGGCGTTCTTGGCGAGCCGCACGCGCTCGCTGAGCTCCGCGCTGAACGGGACGACCCGCACTCCCGCGGGCAGCGGACGATCCGGCAGCTCGACGTCGAGCGCGGCCTCGAGCGTCGTGAAGTAGCGGGCGGCGGTGAAGCCCGCGGCCCGCAGCAGGGCGCCGTGCTCGGGCGCCCGGTCGGCCGCGGAGGAGAGCAGCCAGCCGGGCATCCGGTGCTCGCTCGTCGACAGCCGCTCGTGGCCGCGCGCGAGCTGCCAGGCGAGCATCGCCCGCCCGAGGCCGCGGCCCCGGTGCTGCGGGTGCACCCCGCCGTGCAGGAACACCCGCACGATCGATTCGGGCTCGGGCGTCTCGATGACGATGCCGTGCGCCACCATCGTGCCGTCGTCGGCGAACGCGACGACCGTGTCGCGCTCGAGGTCGATCCACGAGTGCGCGAGCTCCTCCTCGATCTCCTCGAGGGTCTCGCTCCAGCTCGGGTGGTCGCGCGTGCTCATGGCCGCCAGCAGCCCGGTGATCGCCGCGGCGTCGCCGGCGACGGCGGGCCGCCAGCGCACGCCCTCGCACCCCTCCGGCAGGACGACCTCGCCGGGCGCGGGCACCCGCTCGCGGAGCGGGGTCGTGGCAGCCGAGGCGGAGGGGACGGGATCGCTCATGGCAGACAAGAGTAGGGCCCCACCCGAGACGGATGGGGCCCTACTGTCGCGCCGTGCGCGGTACTACTTGCTCGACTCCTCGGCAGCGGCCGACTCGTCGGTGCTGCTCTCGTCGGTGCTCGTCTCCTCGGCGGCCGCGTCGTCGGCGGTGGTCTCCTCGACCACGACCTCCTCGGTCTCCTCGGTGGTGGGCTGCTCGGCGGCCGGCGCCGCGGCGGCCGCCGCAGCGGCCGTCTTCTTCGCCGACTTCGGCTTCGGGTTCACGGGCTCCAGGACGAGCTCGATGACGGCCATGGGGGCGTTGTCGCCCTTGCGGTAGCCCGTCTTCACGATGCGGGTGTAGCCGCCCTCGCGCTCGGCCATGAGCGGAGCGATCTCGGTGAAGAGCTCGTGCACGGCGCTCTTGTCGCGGATGGTCGTCATGACGCGACGACGCGCGTGCAGGTCGCCGCGCTTGGCGAAGGTCACGAGGCGCTCGGCGAGCGGACGCAGGCGCTTGGCCTTCGTCTCGGTCGTCGTGATGCGCTTGTGCGTGAACAGCGCCGTGGCGAGGTTCGCGAGCATGAGGCGCTCGTGCGCCGGGCCTCCTCCGAGGCGGGGACCCTTGGTGGGCTTAGGCATGATCAGTGTTCTCCAGTGTCAGGGGTTCTCGGGCTGTCGGGACGACGAGCCTCAGACGTAGTCGTCCTCGTTGCCGCCGTAGAAGTGCGCGCCGTCGAAGCCGGGCACGGCGTCCTTCAGCGAGAGGCCCATCTCGACGAGCTTGTCCTTGACCTCGTCGACGGACTTCTGCCCGAAGTTGCGGATGTTCATGAGCTGCGTCTCCGACAGGGCGACGAGCTCGCTCACGGTATTGATGCCCTCGCGCTTGAGGCAGTTGTAGCTGCGCACCGAGAGGTCGAGGTCCTCGATGGGCATCGACAGCTCGGTCGAGAGCACGGCGTCGACCGGCGCGGGGCCGATCTCGATGCCCTCGGCCTGCGTGTTCAGCTCGCGGGCGAGACCGAACAGCTCGACGAGCGTGCGGCCGGCCGAGGCGATCGCGTCGCGGGGCGTGATGGCGGGCTTCGACTCGACGTCGACCACGAGGCGGTCGAAGTCGGTGCGCTCGCCGGCACGGGTGGCCTCGACGCGGTAGGTGACCTTGAGCACGGGCGAGTAGATCGAGTCGACCGGGATCTGGCCCGCCTCGCTGAACTCGCTGCGGTTCTGAGTCGCGCTGACGTAGCCGCGGCCGCGCTCGATGGTGAGCTCGAGCTCGAACTTCGCGCTGTCGTTGAGGGTCGCGATGACGAGCTCGGGGTTGTGGATCTCGACGCCGGCCGGGGCCGAGATGTCGGAGGCCGTGACCTCGCCGCTGCCCGTCTTGCGCAGGTAGGCGGTGATGGGCTCGTCGTGCTCGCTCGAGACAACCAGGTTCTTGATGTTGAGGATGATCTCGGTGACATCCTCCTTCACGCCCGGGATGGTGCTGAACTCGTGCAGCACGCCGTCGATGCGGATGCTCGTGACCGCGGCACCCGGGATCGACGAGAGGAGCGTGCGGCGGAGCGAGTTGCCGAGGGTGTAGCCGAAGCCGGGCTCGAGCGGCTCGATGATGAAGCGCGACCGGAACTCGGAGACGCTCTCCTCGGTCAGGGTGGGACGCTGTGCGATGAGCACTATTGATTCCTTTCGGCGAAGTGTCCGCTATATGACACTTGTGGCGCGACGAGTGGCTGGCTCGTCGAGTGTGTTGAGTTATGAGGTCGTACGAGCGGCACGGGGCGCCGCCGGGGCGGTCGCACGGCGGAGGCGGTGAGGCGCTCCCCCGTGCGACCGGACTGCGGTGCGACTAGACGCGGCGGCGCTTGGGCGGCCGGCAGCCGTTGTGCGCCTGGGGCGTCACATCGCTGATCGAGCCGACCTCGAGGCCGGCGGCCTGGAGCGAGCGGATCGCGGTCTCGCGGCCCGAGCCGGGGCCCTTGACGAAGACGTCGACCTTCTTCATGCCGTGCTCCTGCGCCTGGCGGGCGGCCGACTCGGCGGCCAGCTGCGCGGCGAAGGGGGTCGACTTGCGCGAGCCCTTGAAGCCGACCTGGCCGGACGACGCCCAGCTGATGACGGCCCCGCTGGGGTCGGTGATCGACACGATGGTGTTGTTGAACGTCGACTTGATGTGGGCCTGGCCCACGGCGATGCTCTTCTTCTCTTTACGACGCGGCTTGCGAGCGGCCGACTTCGGTGCTGCCATGGTTTTCTCCTAGAACGAGGTCGAAGGGATGGTCGCGGGGTGACCCCGGGACTATCGCGCCTTCTTCTTGCCGGCGACGGTGCGCTTCGGGCCCTTGCGGGTACGAGCGTTGGTCTTGGTGCGCTGACCGCGCACGGGCAGGCCGCGGCGGTGGCGGATGCCCTCGTAGGAGCCGATCTCGACCTTGCGGCGGATGTCGGCGGCGACCTCGCGGCGGAGGTCGCCCTCCACCTTGAACGTGCCCTCGATGTGGTCGCGGAGGCTGACGAGCTGGTCGTCGGTGAGGTCCTTCACGCGGATGTTGCGGTCGATCCCGGTGGCGTCGAGGGTCTGCACCGCACGGGTGCGGCCGACGCCGTAGATGTAGGTCAAGGCGACTTCCACGCGCTTATCGCGCGGGATGTCGACTCCGGCAAGACGGGCCATGATGGCTCCTTCTGTGATGCGGGGAGGTGTGGAGCAGCTCCGGTGCCCGGGCCTCCCGCCCGGGGTGTCCACCGCCGAAGCGGTCTAGTGGAGCTGCCTTGTGTTCGTGTTCAGTTGTGAGCGCCGCGACGCGGCAGGGCGCTAGCCCTGACGCTGCTTATGGCGGGGGTTCTCGCAGATGACCATCACGTTGCCGTGGCGGCGGATCACCTTGCACTTGTCGCAGATGGGCTTGACGCTGGGGTTGACCTTCATGGTTCTTCCTTTGGGTTTCGCTGGCCTCGTGCGCCGGGTGGGATCCCGGGCCGTTCCTTGTGCAGCGGTCCCGTTACTTGTAGCGGTAGACGATCCGGCCGCGGGTCAGGTCGTAGGGGCTCAGCTCCACGATCACGCGGTCCTCCGGGAGGATGCGGATGTAGTGCTGACGCATCTTGCCCGAGATGTGGGCGAGAACCTTGTGTCCGTTGGTCAGTTCGACGCGGAACATGGCGTTGGGCAGTGCTTCAACCACTGCGCCCTCGATTTCGATGACACCGTCTTTTTTGGCCATAGCCTCTTCGTCGCTAAAAGTTGGGGATTCGCTGGTCGTGCGGTTCGATGGCACCTGTCGAAGGTCGCGTCAACTGCACGTCAGACGCGTTACGTCGACACGCCGAAGGCGTGCCGAAAGCACCAAGGGTCAAGCTTAGGTGATAGAGCGGGCGCCGAGCAACTCGGGCGTGTCGCTCCGGCCCGTCTCAGTCGGAGACGAGGATGCCGCGGGCGGCGAGCGCCTCGGAGATGCGGGCCGTGACCTCGTCGATCTCGCCGATGCCGTCGACCTTCGCGAGCATCCCGCGACCGTCGTACAGGTCGATCAGCGGCGCCGTCTGCTGACGGTAGACCTCGAGCCGGTGGCGCACGACGGACTCGTCGTCATCGCTGCGGCCCTGGTCGAGCGCGCGCTTCTTGAGGCGCTCCACGACGACGTCGGGGTCGGCGACGAGCTCGATGACGACGTCCATCGCCGTGCCGTGCTCGGCGAGGAACTCGTCGAGCGCGCGGACCTGGTCGGTCGTGCGCGGGTAGCCGTCGAGCAGGAACCCCTCGGCGCAGTCGCTCTGCGCGAGCCGATCGCGCACGAGGTCGTTGGTGAGCGAGTCGGGAACGTTGTCGCCGGCGTCCATGTACGCCTTGGCCTTCGTGCCGAGCTCGGTCTCGCTGCGGACGTTCTCGCGGAAGATGTCGCCGGTGGAGATCGCGGGGACGCCGAGCGAGGCGGAGAGCCGCACCGCCTGGGTGCCCTTGCCCGCGCCGGGCGGCCCGATGAGCAGCAGGCGGGCGCTCACTTCAGCAGCCCCTCGTAGTGGCGCTGCTGCAGCTGCGCGTCGATCTGCTTCACCGTCTCGAGGCCGACGCCGACGATGATGAGGATGCTCGCCCCGCCGAAGGGGAAGTTCTGGTTGGCGCCGATGGTCGCCAGGGCGATGAGCGGGATGAGCGCCAGCAGGCCGAGGTACAGCGAGCCGGGCAGCGTCACGCGGGTCAGCACGTAGTCGAGGTACTCGGCGGTCGGGCGGCCGGCGCGGATGCCCGGGATGAAGCCGCCGTACTTCTTCATGTTGTCCGCGACCTCCTCCGGGTTGAAGGTGATCGCGACGTAGAAGTACGTGAACCCGACGATGAGGAGGAAGTACACCGCCATGTAGATCGGGTTGTCGCCCGAGACCAGGTTGTTCTGGATCCACACGACCCACTCGGGGGCGGTCTGGCCGGCCTGCGGCTGGTTGAACTGCGCGACGAGAGCCGGCAGGTACAGCAGCGACGAGGCGAAGATGACCGGCACGACTCCGGCCATGTTGACCTTGATCGGGATGTAGGTGTTGTTGCCGCCGTAGGTGCGGCGACCCACCATGCGCTTGGCGTACTGCACGGGAATGCGGCGCTGCGACTGCTCGACGAACACGACGGCCGCCATGACGAGGATGCCCACGGCGATGACGATCACGAAGATGTTCGGGCCCTGCGCGACGGCGATGGCCCAGAGCGCCGACGGGAAGGTCGCGGCGATCGACACGAAGATCAGCAGCGACATGCCGTTGCCGATGCCGCGCTCGGTCACGAGCTCGCCCAGCCACATGATGAGACCGGTGCCCGCGGTCATGGTGATGACCATGAGAAGGATCGCGTACCAGGCGTCGTTGGTGATCAGCTGGCTGCACTGCGGGATGCCCGAGGTGGTGGGGAACAGCGCTCCGGCGCGGGCGACGGTGATGAGGGTCGTCGACTGCAGCACGGCGAGCGCGATCGTGAGGTAGCGCGTGTACTGGGTGAGCTTGGCCTGGCCCGCCTGGCCCTCCTTGTAGAGGGTGTCGAAGTGCGGGATGACCACGCGCAGCAGCTGGGTGATGATCGAGGCCGTGATGTACGGCATGATCCCCAGCGCGAAGATGGAGAGCTGCAGCAGAGCGCCGCCGCTGAAGAGGTTGACGAGCTGGTAGAGCCCGGTGGTGCCCGCGTTGCCGCTCAAGCACTCCTGCACGTTCTGGTAGTCCACGAACGGCGCGGGGATGAATGAACCCAGACGGAAGAGGGCGACGATGCCCAGGGTGAAACCGATCTTCCGGCGGAGGTCGGGCGTGCGGAAGATCCGCCCGATAGCTCTGAACACGAGACCTCCCGTATAAAAACCATGAGCATCCCGTGCCCGGCGGCAGGGGATGCGGCGACCCTGGTTGGGCCAAGAGCCGGGCGGCCCCCGCGGTGGGGGGGCCGCCCGATCGACTACTTGATGGAACCGCCGGCGGCCACGATCTTCTGCTCGGCGGAGCGCGAGACCTTGTCGACCGACACATTGAGCTTAACCGCAATGTCGCCGTCGCCGAGAACCTTGACCTTCTCGTTCTTGCGCACCGCACCCTTGGCGACCAGGTCGCCGATGGTGACGTCGCCGCCCTTCGGGTACAGGTCGGCCAGGGTCGAGAGGTTCACGACCTGGTACTCGACGCGGAACGGGTTGGTGAACCCGCGCAGCTTCGGGGCGCGCATGACGAAGTTCAGGTTGCCGCCCTCGAAGCCGGGGCGCACGGAGTAGCGCGCCTTCGTGCCCTTGGTGCCGCGACCGGCCGTCTTGCCCTTCGAGCCCTCACCGCGTCCGACGCGGGTGCGCTCCTTCTTCGACCCGGGGGCCGGGCGGAGGTGGTGCACCTTGAGGACCTGGGGGCGCGCGACCTCGGCCGGAGCGGCCTTCTTCGCGGCCGGGGCCTTCTTCGCCGGAGCCTTCGTCGCCGAGGCGTCGGAGGAGGAGGCGGTGTCGGCGGCCTTCGCCGGGGCCTTCTTGGCGGGGGCCTTGGCGGCCGGCGCCTTGTCGGCAGCGGCCTTCGCCGGAGCCTTCTTGGCGGGAGCCTTCTCGGCGGGAGCCTTGTCGGCAGCGGCCTTCGCCGGAGCCTTCTTGGCGGGAGCCTTCTCGGCGGCGGCCTTGGCGGGCGCCTTCTTGGCCGGAGCCTTCGCGGCCCCGTCCTTCTTCTCTTCAGTCATTAGTCAATCTCCTCGACCTTGACGAGGTGAGCGACCGTGCGGACGTACCCGCGGTTGACCGGGCTGTCCTCGCGGACGACGGAGTCGCCGATCCGCTTGAGGCCCAGGCTGCGGAGGGTGTCGCGCTGGTTCTGCTTCTCGCTGATAACAGACTTGATCTGGGTCACCTTCAGGCGGACGGCCATCATGCACCCGCCTTTCCGGCTGCGGCCTCGGCCGCGAGGGCCTCGGCGCGGACGAGGCGCGCAGGCGCGACGTCCTCGAAATCGAGCCCACGACGGGCGGCGACGGCGCGCGGCTCCTCGAGCTGCTTCAGCGCCGCGACCGTCGCGTGGACGATGTTGATCGTGTTCGACGAGCCGAGCGACTTGCTCAGCACGTCGTGGATGCCGGCGCACTCGAGCACGGCGCGCACGGGGCCGCCGGCGATGACACCGGTACCGGCCGCGGCGGGGCGCAGGAGCACCACACCGGCGGCGGCCTCACCCTGGACGGGGTGGGGGATGGTCGCGGCGACGCGCGGGACGCGGAAGAAGTTCTTCTTCGCCTCCTCGACGCCCTTCGAGATCGCGGTCGGCACCTCGCGGGCCTTGCCGTAGCCGACGCCGACCATGCCGTTGCCGTCTCCGACCACCACGAGGGCGGTGAAGCTGAAGCGACGGCCGCCCTTGACGACCTTCGACACGCGGTTGATGGTCACGACGCGCTCGAGGAACTGGCTCTTCTCGGTGTCGCGCGCACCGCGGTCGCGGTTGGGGTTGCGCTCGCGGCTGCCTCGACGGGCCTCGCGGGGCTCGGTCGACGGCTCGGACGACGCAGCGGTCTCCACGGGGGCCTCTGCCGCCACGGTCTGCTCCTTCTCGGTCTCACTCACAGGCTCAGTCCACCCTCTCGCGCTCCATCGGCGATGGCCGCGACGCGACCCGCGTAGCGGTTTCCACCGCGGTCGAACACGACGGCCTCGACGCCCGCCTGCTTCGCGCGCTCGGCGACGAGCTCGCCGACCTTGCGCGCCTTGGCGGTCTTGTCGCCGTCGAACGTGCGCATGCTCTCCTCCATGGTGGAGGCGCTGGCCACGGTGTGGCCCTTCGCGTCGTCGACGACCTGCACGAAGACGTGCCGGGCCGAACGCGTGACGACCAGGCGCGGCCGGTCGGCCGTGCCGGTGATGCGCTTGCGCAGACGCGCGTGACGGCGGCCCTTGGCCGCGGTCTTGCTCTTGCCTCTAGTTCCGAGACCCATGATCACTTACCACTCTTTCCGGCCTTGCGGCGCACGATCTCGCCGGCGTACCGCACGCCCTTGCCCTTGTACGGCTCGGGCTTGCGGATCTTGCGGATGTTCGCTGCGACCTCGCCCACGGCCTGCTTGTCGATGCCGCTGACGGTGAGCTTGTTGTTGCCCTCGACGGTGAACGTGATGCCCTGGGGCGGGTTCACCGTGACGGGGTGGGAGAAGCCGAGCGCGAACTCGACGCCCTCGCCCTTCGCCTGAACGCGGTAACCGGTGCCGACGACCTCGAGGCCCTTGGAGTAGCCCTGGGTGACACCGATGATGTTGTTGGCGATGAGCGTGCGGGTGAGGCCGTGGAGCGAGCGCGAAGCGCGCTCGTCGTCGGGACGGGTCACGACGACCTGGTTGTCCTCGATGGCGACCTCGATGGGGCTGGCCACGGTCAGCCAGAGCTGACCCTTGGGGCCCTTGACGGTGACGGCCTGGCCGTCCACCGTGACCTCGACACCGCCGGGGATGTCGATGGGCATGCGTCCGATGCGGGACATGTCAGATCACCACACGTAGGCGAGGACTTCCCCACCCACGCCCTTCTTCATCGCCTCACGGTCGGTGAGCAGACCGGAGGAAGTCGACAGGATGGCCACGCCGAGCCCGCCGAGGACCGTGGGGATCTCGGTGCTCTTGGCGTAGACCCGGAGACCGGGCTTGGAGACGCGCTTGATGCCGGCGATCGACCGCTCGCGGTTCGGGCCGTACTTCAGCGACAGCGTGAGCGTCGAGCCGACGCGGGCGTCCTCGACGGCCCAGTCGGAGATGTAGCCCTCGCGCTTGAGGATCTCGGCGATGTGGCTCTTGAGCTTGGAGCTCGGCATCGCCACGGTCTCGTGGAACGCCGAGTTGGCGTTGCGCAGTCTGGTCAGCATGTCTGCGACCGGATCTGTCATCGTCATGATGATTTTCCTGTTCTCGTCCGGTTTCCGGACCCGTTACACGGGGACGGACCTAGCCGATCGGGGCCCGAGTGCTCGGGCCGGGTGGAGTGGATCGCCTCGGTCAGGAGGCGTCGGCGGCCTTGAAGGGGAAGCCGAGCGAGCGCAGCAGGGCGCGTCCCTCGTCGTCCGTCTTCGCGGTCGTCACGATGGTGATGTCGAAACCGCGGACGCGGTCGATCTTGTCCTGGTCGATCTCGTGGAACACGCTCTGCTCCTGGAGACCGAAGGTGTAGTTGCCGTTGCCGTCGAACTGCGTGGCGCTCAGGCCGCGGAAGTCGCGGATGCGGGGCAGCGCGAGCGAGAGCAGACGGTCGAGGAACTCCCACGCGCGGTCACCGCGGAGGGTGACGTGCGCGCCGATGGGCATGCCCTCGCGCAGCTTGAACTGCGCGATCGACTTGCGGGCCTTCGTGACCTGCGGCTTCTGCCCGGTGATGGCGGTGAGATCCTTGATCGCACCGTCGATCACCTTGCTGTCGCGCGCGGCCTCGCCGACGCCCGTGTTGACGACGATCTTGACAAGCCCGGGGACCTGGTGCGGGTTGGTATACCCGAACTCCTCGGTGAGCGCCTTCGTGATGTCGGCGCGGTACTTCTGCTTCAGACGCGGCTGGACCTTCTCGGTCGTCGCCGCGCCGGTGGCGGTAGCGGTGTCGGTCATTAGAGCTTCTCACCCGAATTCTTGGCGTAGCGCACGCGCACCGTCTTGCTGATGCCGTCCTTCTCGACGGTCTCCTCACGGTGCCCGACGCGCGTCGGCTTCTTGGTCTTGGGGTCCACCACGGCCACGTTGGACACGTGGATGGACGCCTCGTGGGTCTCGATGCCACCGGTCTTCGTGCCGCGCTGGGTCTGGCCGACGCGCACGTGCTTGGTGACGAGGTTGATGCCCTCGACGATGATGCGGTTCTTCTCCGCGATCACCTCGAGGACGCGACCCTGCTTGCCGCGGTCGCCGCCGCGCGCCTGCGTGGCGCCAGTGATGACCTGGACGAGGTCGCCCTTCTTGATCTTCGCCATGGTTACAGCACCTCCGGGGCCAGGGAGACGATCTTCATGAACTTCTTGTCACGAAGCTCACGACCGACCGGTCCGAAGATGCGGGTACCGCGGGGGTCCCCGTCGTTCTTCAGGATGACGGCGGCGTTCTCGTCGAACTTGATGTACGAGCCGTCGGGACGACGGGTCTGCTTCACGGTGCGCACGATGACCGCCTTGACGACATCGCCCTTCTTGACGTTGCCGCCGGGGATCGCGTCCTTGACCGTGGCGACGATGATGTCACCCAGGCCGGCGTACCGACGGCCGGAGCCGCCGAGCACACGGATCGTGAGCAGCTCCTTGGCGCCGGTGTTGTCGGCGACCTTGACGCGGGATTCTTGCTGCAGCATTTGCTACTCCTTAAGGTCAAGCAGGCGCGGGCCTACTTGGCCTTCTCGAGGATCTCGACGAGGCGCCAGCGCTTCGTGGCGGACAGGGGGCGGGTCTCGGAGATGAGCACCAGGTCGCCGATACCGGCGCTGTTCTGCTCGTCGTGGACCTTGACCTTCGAGGTGCGGCGGATGACCTTGCCGTAGAGCGGGTGCTTCACGCGGTCCTCGACCTCGACGACGATGGTCTTCTCCATCTTGTCGCTGGTGACGTAGCCGCGACGGGCCTTGCGGTACCCGCGGGCCTCGGCGTCGCGAACGTCGTGCGCGGCCGACTCGTGGCCGGCAGCGGTCTTCTTCTCAGCCGTAGCCATCAGTTCTTCTCCTCGGTCTCGGCGGCGGGGGCCTTGTCGGCCTCAGCCTTCTTCGCCGACTTCTTGGTCGCCTTGGCGGGCGCCTCGATGGGGGCGGGCGTGGCCCGGATGCCCAGCTCGCGCTCGCGGATGACCGTGTAGATGCGAGCGATGTCGCGCTTCACGGCGCGCACGCGGCCGTGGCTCTCGAGCTGCCCGGTCGCGGCCTGGAAGCGCAGGTTGAACAGCTCCTCCTTGGCCTTCTTGAGCTCGTCGATGAGGCGCTCGTCCTCGAAGGTATCGAGCTCGGCAGGTGCCAGCTCCTTGGATCCGATCGCCATTACGCGTCGCCTCCCTCGCGCTTGATGATGCGTGCCTTGAGGGGCAGCTTGTGGATTGCACGGGTCATGGCCTCACGAGCGAGTTCCTCGTTGACGCCCGCGACCTCGAAGAGGACGCGTCCCGGCTTGACGTTGGCGACCCACCACTCGGGCGAGCCCTTGCCGGAGCCCATGCGGGTCTCCGCGGGCTTCTTGGTGAGCGGACGGTCGGGGTAGATGTTGATCCAGACCTTGCCGCCGCGCTTGATGTGACGGGTCATCGCGATACGCGCCGCCTCGATCTGGCGGTTCGTCACGTACGCGGGGGTGATGGCCTGGATGCCGAACTCGCCGAACGAGACCTCGGTTCCACCGGTCGCGTGCCCACTCCGCTTGGGGTGGTGCTGCTTGCGGTACTTGACCTTGCGGGGAATCAGCATGTTCCTTAGCCTTCCGCTCCGGCCGCGACGGGCGCCGTGGCCTCGGCCGGACGGCCGGTGCCGCGACGGGGACCGCGGTCCGAGTCACGTCGCTCGGGGCGCGACGACTTCTGGTTCGCCTGCTCGCGAGCGAGTTCCTTGTTGGTGATGTCGCCCTTGTAGATCCAGACCTTCACGCCGATGCGGCCGAAGGTGGTCTTCGCCTCGTAGAAGCCGTAGTCGATGTTCGCGCGGAGGGTGTGCAGCGGCACGCGGCCCTCGCGGTAGAACTCGGAACGGCTCATCTCGGCGCCGCCGAGGCGCCCGGAGACCTGGATGCGGACGCCCTTGGCGCCGGCGCGCTGCGCGCCCTGCAGCCCCTTGCGCATCGCGCGGCGGAAGGCCACGCGGGCGCTGAGCTGCTCGGCGACGCCCTGCGCGACGAGCTGAGCCTCGGCCTCGGGGTTCTTGACCTCGAGGATGTTCAGCTGGATCTGCTTGGCGGTGAGCTTCTCGAGGTCGGTGCGGATGCGCTCGGCCTCGGCGCCGCGGCGACCGATCACGATGCCCGGGCGGGCGGTGTGGATGTCGACGCGGACGCGGTCGCGGGTGCGCTCGATCTCGATGCGGGCGACGCCGGCGCGGTCGAGGCTCGTGGTGAGCATCCGACGGATCTTGACGTCCTCCGCCACGTAGTCGGAGTACCGCTGACCGGGCTTCGTCGAGTCGGAGAACCAGCGCGACACGTGGTCGGTGGTGATGCCGAGACGGAAACCGTACGGGTTGACTTTCTGACCCATGTCTACTTGCTCGCCTTCTTCTTGGTGCTCGAGCCCGCAGCGACAGCCTCGTCCGGCGTGGCGAGCACGACGGTGATGTGGCTGGTGCGCTTCTTGATAGCGAATGCCCGGCCCTGGGCGCGCGGCTGGAACCGCTTCAGGGTGGTGCCCTCGTCGACGAAGGCGCGGGACACGTAGAGGTCCTGCTCGTCGAGGAAGGTGTTCGAGGCGTCGGCCTTGACCCGCGCGTTGGCGATGGCCGCCGCGACGAGCTTGCCCACGGGCTCGCTGGCGCTCTGCGGCGCGAACTTCAGGATGGCCAGGGCCTCGAGGGCCTGCTTGCCGCGGATCAGGGCGACGACGCGACGGGCCTTCTGGGGGGTGACGCGGATGTGACGCACGCGTGCGATCGACTCCACCATTTCTCTCCTCCTTCCGCCACCGCGTTAGCGGCGGCGACCCTTCTTGTCGTCCTTCTCGTGGCCGCGGAAGGTGCGGGTGGGCGCGAACTCGCCGAGCTTGTGCCCGACCATGGTCTCGGTCACGAACACGGGGATGTGCTTGCGACCGTCGTGCACGGCGATGGTGTGCCCGAGCATTGCCGGGATGATCATCGAGCGGCGCGACCAGGTCTTGATGACGTTCTTGGTGCTGGCCTCGTTCTGGGTGACGACCTTGCGGAGCAGGTGGTCGTCGACGAACGGGCCCTTCTTGAGACTGCGAGGCATTCTTCTCGACTCCTACTAGCGCTTCTTACCGACGGTGCGGCGACGGACGATGAGCTTGTCGCTCTCCTTGTTGGGACGACGCGTGCGGCCCTCGGCCTTGCCCCAGGGGCTGACCGGGTGGCGACCACCGGAGGTCTTGCCCTCTCCACCACCGTGCGGGTGGTCGATCGGGTTCATCGCGACGCCGCGGACGGTCGGGCGGACGCCCTTCCAGCGCTTGCGGCCGGCCTTGCCCCAGTTGATGTTCGACTGCTCGGCGTTGCCGACCTCGCCGATGGTGGCGCGGCAGCGGGCATCCACGTTGCGGATCTCGCCCGAGGGGAGGCGCAGCTGGGCGTAGGGGCCGTCCTTCGCGACGAGGCGCACGGAGGCGCCCGCCGAGCGGGCCATCTTCGCGCCGCCGCCGGGGCGGAGCTCGATGGCGTGGATGACGGTACCCACGGGGATGTTGCGAAGCGGCAGGTTGTTGCCGGGCTTGATGTCGGCGGCGGGACCGGACTCGACGACGTCGCCCTGCGACAGCTTGTTGGGCGCCAGGATGTAGCGCTTCGTGCCGTCCACGAAGTGCAGCAGCGCGATGCGCGCCGTGCGGTTCGGGTCGTACTCGATGTGCGCCACCTTGGCGTTCACGCCGTCCTTGTCGTTGCGACGGAAGTCGATCATGCGGTACTGGCGCTTGTGGCCACCACCGATGTGACGGGTCGTGATGCGACCGGTGTTGTTGCGGCCACCCGTCTTGGGCAGCGGCTTCAGCAGCGACTTCTCGGGCGTCGAGCGCGTGATCTCCGCGAAATCGGCGACCGACGAGCCACGGCGACCGGGGGTCGTGGGCTTGTACTTGCGAATAGCCATGTCGTTATTCCTTCGATCCCTAGCCGACGGCCGTGAAGATGTCGATGGTGCCCGACTTCAGCGTGACGATGGCGCGCTTGGTGTCCTTGCGCTTGCCGAGGCCGAAGCGGGTGCGGCGGGTCTTGCCGGGGCGGTTGAGGGTGTTGATCGAGGCCACCTTGACGTTGAAGATCTTCTCGATGGCGAGCTTGATCTCGGTCTTATTGGCTCGCGGGTCGACCAGGAACGTGTACTTGCCGTCGTCGATGAGCGTGTAGCTCTTCTCGCTCACGACGGGCGCGATGATGATGTCGCGCGGGTCCTTGTTCTGGGAGACAGCGTGGATGCTCATGCGCCGGCCTCTTCCTTGTTCGTCTTGCTCGCCACGAACGCCTCGTAGGCGCCCTTCACGAACACGATGTCGTCGCTGACCAGCACGTCGTACGCGTTGAGCTGGTCGGGGTTGATGACGTGCAGGTTCTTGAGGTTGCGCACGCTCTTGAGGCTGAGCTCGTCATCGCGCTCGATCACGACGAGCACGTTGCGGCCCGAGGTGAGGGTGCCGATGACGGAGGCGGCGGCCTTCGTCGAGGGCGCGTCGACGCCGAAGCCCTCGACCACGTGCAGGCGGTCGCCGCGCGCGCGGTCGGAGAGGGCGCCGAGCAGAGCCGCGGCGATCATCTTCTTGGGGGTGCGCTGCGCGTAGCTGCGCGGCACGGGCCCGTGGACGATGCCACCGCCGGTCATCTGGGGGGCGCGGATCGAGCCCTGACGAGCGCGACCGGTTCCCTTCTGCTTGAACGGCTTGCGGCCGGCACCGGAGACCTCACCACGACCCTTGGTCTTGTGAGTGCCCTGGCGGGCGGCGGCGAGCTGGGCGACGACGACCTGGTGCAGCAGCGGCACGTTGGTCTGAACGTCGAAGACGGCCGAGGGCAGGTCGACCGAACCGGTCTTCTTGCCGGCGGCGTCGAGTACGTCGAGCGATGTGGCCATGGCGATTACGCTCCCTTCACGGCGTTGCGGACGAACACGAGACGGCCACGAGCACCGGGCACGGCGCCCTTGACGAGCAGCAGACCCTTCTCGAGGTCGACGGAGTGGACCTTCAGGTTCATGACGGTGACGCGCTCGCCACCCATGCGACCGGCCATGCGCATGCCCTTGAAGACGCGGCTGGGGGTCGACGAGGCGCCGATCGAGCCGGGCTTGCGGTGGTTGCGGTGCGAACCGTGCGAGGCGGAGACGCCCTTGAAGTTGTGGCGCTTCATGACGCCGGCGAAGCCCTTGCCCTTGCTGGTGCCGACGACGTCGACCAGCTGGCCGGCCTCGAAGATGTCCACGGCGAGCTCCTGGCCCGGCGTGTACTCGGCGGCGTCGGCGGTGCGCACCTCGGTGAGGTGGCGACGGGGCGTCGAGCCGGCCTTCTCGAAGTGGCCCGTGAGGGGCTTCGTGACCTTGCGCGGGTCGATGGCGCCGTACGCGATCTGGACGGCGGCGTAGCCGTCGATCTCGGGGGTGCGGACCTGGGTGACCACGTTGGGCGCGATCTCCACGACGGTCACGGGCACGAGCTTGTTGTTCTCGTCCCACACCTGCGTCATGCCGAGCTTCGTGCCCAGCAGACCCTTGGTCGTCTTGGTAGCAGACATTCTCGGGTTCCTTAGAGCTTGATCTCGATGTTGACGTCGGCGGGTAGGTCGAGACGCATGAGCGAGTCGACGGCCTTCGGCGTCGGGTCGATGATGTCGATGAGCCGCTTGTGGGTGCGCTTCTCGAAGTGCTCGCGGCTGTCCTTGTACTTGTGGGGCGAACGGATCACGGCGACCACGTTCTTCTCCGTCGGCAGCGGCACGGGGCCGACCACGGTGGCTCCCGCACGGGTCACGGTGTCGACGATCTTGCGCGCCGATGCGTCGAGACCTGCGTGGTCGTACGACTTAAGCCGGATGCGGATCTTCTGTCCCGCCATGCTCAACTCTCTTCCTTATTGGACGTGATGCACCCTGACGGGCCCATCTGCGCGGAGCGCTCTCGCTGTCGCACCACTGTTCTTCTGTCAAACATCGATCTGCTGCCGCAAGCCGGTTCGGGATCGCTCCCGACCCGGGTTCCTCGCTGGGTTGGACCTCTGCTCGTCACCGACCCCCGCGCTCGGGCGTGTCGCCCTCGCCAGGCACAGAGATCTCCCCGTGCGAAATGGTTGTCGGTTTAAGTCGTGTTCTGCTGCCTGCGGCCTAGGCTCATCGCGACCCGCACCTGCGAGCTGCTCGTCCTATGCACTGCCTGGCAGTGAGCCGCGCGACGAAGCACGGCGTGTGGAACTAGAAGAGTCTGCCACAGGCAGGAAACTGCTGCAACCCGGGCGTGTCGCGCTCGGCTGCGGGCTGGCCGATGCGCCCGGCCGGCCGCTGGCTCTAGGCTCGGGACAGCGTCTGCCGCCCACATCCCAGTCGAGGAGCACCGTGGCTTTTCTCGTTCCGACAGCTGTGCCGAACCGCCGGTGATCCTCGTCACCGGGGGCACCGGATTCATCGCCGCCCACGTGCAGCGTCGGCTCCTGAATGCCGGCCACGAGGTGATCGCGACCAGCCGTTACGACTACCGGCCGGAGTCGCTGTTCGTGCTGGGGCCGAACGTGCCGCGACTGGAACGGGCCGATCCGCGCGACAGCGACTCGCTGCGTCCGCTGTTCGCGAGATACCGGCCGGACACGGTCATCCACCTCGACGCCTATGTGAACCCGGTGGCCCTGCAGACCGATCCGCTGCGCGCGGTCGAGTACAACGTCATGGAGACCATGAACCTGCTCGAGCTCTCCCGCGAGTTCGGGTGCGGCCGGCTGGTGTTCAGTTCCTCCATCGCGGTGCTGCCGACGATCCAATACGAGCCGATCGACGCGCGCCATCCGATCGTCCTTCCGACCGAGGGATCGGGGGGCGGGTTCTACGGCACGTCGAAGGCGATGTCCGAGCTGCTCGGCCTGGCGTACGCGTCCGCGTTCGGCGTGGACTTCAGGTGCGTCCGGCCGAGCGCCGTGTTCGGGTTCGGGATGCAGTGGCCCATCGGAATCAAGCCGGTGATCGAGAATCTGGTCGAGGGGAAGCCGGCGGTGATCGCCAGGCACGCACCGCCGCGCGACTACACCCCCGTGCAGGATGTCGCCGCGGTCGTCGCCGCGCTGGTCGACTGCCCGCCGGAGACGGATCGGGTGGTCTACGCCGGCACGGGCCGCGCGCTCGTCTCGAGCGACGAGCTGCTGCGCACCGTTCAGGCGCTGTTCCCGGACGGCGACGTGACGATGGGGGACGAGGCGCTGGACCCGACCGGGGTCGAGAGCAACTACCGCGGGATGCTCGACATGGGACCCGTGCGAACTCAGCTCGGCGTGCGTCCGGCGTTCGACTCGCTCGCCGCCGCGCTCACCGCCTACGCCGAGGACTACCGTGCGTTCCTCGGCCGGGCGGGCTGACCCGGACGGCCCCGCTCACGGGGTTCGGGATCGGGTGCCGAGGTAGTCGACGGCGTGCCGTACCCACGCGGTCTCGGTGGCGACGGTGCGGTCGATGGAGCCCTGCCACGGGCACCACTGCTCGATGATCTGGCTGATGCCGCGCTCCTCCGGCCGAACCGTCGCGATGAGGTGGTCGTAGTCGAGCAGTCCCTCGCCGAGCGGGCAGCCGGCGAGCCGGAACCCGACCATGTCGTCGTTTCGGGTGAAGGAAAAGTCCTTCACGTGCATGTTCGCGACGTATGGCGCCGTCAGCTCGGCGACGGCTGCGGGGTGCTCCAGCGCGGCGATGACGTTGCCGGGGTCGAGGCAGATGCCGAGGCTCCGGCTGCCCACCCGCCGCACGATCTCGACGAGGGTGGCGGTCTGAACCTGCTCATACGTCTCGAGCGCCAGGGTGACGCCGTGCTCGTCGTAATCGGGAAGCACCGACCGGAGGTCTCGCTCCGCGGTGTCCGGGTCGGGCCGGTACGAAGCCGAGTGCAGCATCGAGCGCACCACCGGTGACCCGAGCCGGGATGCGATCCGGCGGAATCGTCTCAGGTGCTGCGGCTCGATGCCCTTCGTGCCCACCTCCAGCGCGATGCCGAGCCGGGTGGCGCGCTCCCGCACGTCGTCGAGCTCCGCGGCGCTCATGGTCTCCAGCGGCGGGTAGTCGCACAGCTGGATCAGCCCGAGCCCGAGTGCCGCCGTGTCCTCGAGCATGGCCGCGAGCGTGAGCGGTCGCGGCGATCGGTCGGAGAGCCGCCATTGGTAGGCGTAGGTGCTGATGCCGATCATCGGCGCCGGCCCGCGGAGAACAGTGCGAGCGCTTCGGCGAGCTCTGTGTGCGTCGCCGCGTAGTCGCTCGCCGGCACCCCGGCGAGCGCCGCTTCCCATGCCTGCCGGATGCTCGCGACGCCCGCCGCGACGCCGCTCGGGTGCGCCATGATGCCGCCGCCGCAGACATACATCAGGTCCGCCGACCCCAGCGCCGCCCAGGTGTCCGCGGCCTGGTCGGCCGACTGCGCCGACGAGAAGACGGGCATCACCGGCGGACCGCCGTTCACCGGCTGCAGCAGGTCGCGGGCGGAGCCGAGCACCGACTCGTCCGGCTCCCAGAACTTGTTCCGAAGCCCGTTCACATGCAGGTGGTCGGCGCCGGCGAGCCGCCACAGCTGCTGCCACACCCGATAGGAGTAGCCGAGCAGGGGGTGGCGGGTGAGCGCCCCCCAGCCGTTGCGGTGCCCGTGGATCGGGAGGGAGCTGCGCAGCCGCACCTGGCGCAGTGCGGCGATGCCGACGGCGTTGACGCTGACCATCACGCAGTTCCCGCCGCGCTCGGCCACCCGGTCGACGTGGCGCAGCATCTGGTCGAGTTCGTCCGTGACGTTGATGGCGTAGAGCGGTCGCCGCCCGGTCTCCTCCGCCACCTCGTCGAGGGAGGCGAGCACCGCGTCGAGCCGCTCGGCGAACGGTGAGTGCGGCGGGTTCGCCATCAACTCGTCGTCCTTGATGAAGTCCAGTCCTGCCCGCGCCAGCCGCGCAGCCAGGCCCGCGGTCTCGTCGGGGGTGAGGCCGACGCTCGGCTTGATGATGGTGCCGATGATGGGTCCGCGCTGCACTCCGGCGAGTCGCCGGGTGCCGTCGATGGCGAACTGCGGGCCGGGGTGCGCGGCGGAGAACGCCGCGGGAAGCCGCAGATCCTCGAGCCGGATGCCGGTGAGCTGCTCCAGCTCGAACAGGTTGCCCGCCACCGTGGCGAGCAGGTTCGGCAGCGCGGTGCCCACGTTGTCGAGGGGGAAGGAGAGCTCCACCTCCGCCTGCCGGAACGGGCCGGCCGAGCGTGCGCCGCTCAGCGTCGGCGTGTCCCGCTCGCCGATCGTCCTCACCCGCTCGACACGTGCCCCGTGCCGCCGGTGCAATTCCGGAGTCTCGCCCGGCACCGCGATGAAGGTCCCCGTCGACTGCTCCCCGGCCATGGCGGCGGCCGCCGCCTCGGGGGCGTACGGGGTCTCGATCGAATACGTGGCGTGGATCCGGTTCTCCTCGGTCACGCGGCACCTCCTTCGTCGTCGTTGTCCGGTCGTCCGCGCCCGCCTTCGGCGGAGCCGAGATCGATCGCACGCACCTCGTACGGCGCCAGCCGGAGGTCGCCCGCCCTCCCGGCCAGCCGCGCCGTCTGCTGCTCGTCGGTCGTGTTGGCGATCAGCAGGCGGACGTTGTGCGGGGTGCGCACCGCGAGCGCGCGGATCGCACCGCCCGGCTGGACGGCGGCGGGCATGGACCCGACGGCCTCGCTCAGCTGGGTGAGGACGGAGTGCAGCGCGGTGCGGTGCCGCGCCTCGCGCCCGGACGCGTCCCGGGCGATGACCCCGCGCGGACCGGTCGCCTCGAGCAGGGTGATCCGGTCCACAGCGGCGGTCACGAGCGCCTCGAGGGTGGCGACCAGCCAGGCGGCCGCGAACGGGGACTCCTGCCGCGGGTCGGTGGCGTCGTCGTCGCGGCCCAGCCGGTCGACGGCACCGGATCGGTAGATGTTGCGGCGGGGTTTCAGCGTCACGGGGCCGACCGCGACCGGCGCTCCATTCGCAAAGCCGCGGGCGGTGTCGATCATCGCGGGCAGCGCCTCGGTGCTCTCCATCACCGCGGTGGAGCGGGCGTCATGCACCTGCGGGTTGAGGCTGAACAGCACCGCGTCGGCACCGACCTCGCCCGGCACGATCCGATTGCGGTTCAGTTCCGCGAAGTTATCGTCGGTGCCGACCAGCAAGGGGACCCCCTCCAGCACCTCCCGCAGTCTCCGCCGCGCGGCGGCGAGAGCCCGCGCGGTCGTGGCGGGCGCGGTGGAGTCCAGGATGGCGAAGGCGGCGATGCGGACGGAGGTGCTGAGGATCGTCCGGCGGAGTGCCTCCAGGCCGGCGTCCGGATCGGCGCCCACGTGCACCGCGAGTTCCACCGGGATGCCGGTCGCGGCGACCTCCTCGAGGCGGGACCCACCGCGCAGCACGCCACCGTCGGCCGCCACGTCCACCCTGAGGTGGGCGGCGCCCATCGCCGCCAGCTGCGGCGCCACCGACCGGATGTCGTCGTCCGGGCCGACGGTGACCCCGACCGCCGGCCAGCGCCGGACCACGGAGGTGTCCACCGTCACCACCGCAGGGCCCGCGGGAGGGGGCGCGGCGGCGGGCGATGGCACGGTGGCCGGGGCCATGGTGAGCACCACCGACTGCTCCACCCGGTCCCCCGGGGCCATCGGCACCGGGAACGGCAGCGCCAGCGGCGTCGAGTACGTCTTGAAGGATGCGTCGGACCAGTTCCGCTGGTCCTCCGTCTCGAAGACGTCCCCCTCGAACCTCAGCTCCACCACGCCACCGGAGTCGAGGCGCTGCCGCACGCCGGCGAGGTCGAGGAACGGCTGATGCGGCGCCACCTGGAGCGGGTACACCGTATCGGTGGTCGAGCCGTCCGGGTGCAGCAGGGTGACCGGGCGGCCCGACCAGTTGAGCGAGTGCAGAGCGACCAGTCCGATGCGGTTCTTGAGGAAATCCGAGCGTGCCCGCCCGCTGAACTGGAACTCGATGCGGCTGTCGGGCGTGCCGGTCAGGCGACCCGCCCAGTCGAACTCGATCTCCCCCGCACGGTGGACAGAATTGAAGGTGATCTCGAAGGAGTCCTCACGCAGCACCTCCGAGGTGATCTCCACCCGCCCCGGCACGGTTCCCCAGGCCGCATCCCGGACCACCGCGTACAGCCCGCGGAGCACCTCCACCCCCGCCGCCCGGACGTGCGAGAGGGAGCCGTCGGGGCTGAACCGGGCCGTCCAGGCGCCGGCTCGCACCTGCCGAATCTGCATCGCCGACGCCGCTTACTGGCCGACGATCTCGTCGATGCTCGCCATGATGACGTCCTCGTCGAAGACGCGCTTCCAGTCGTCCTTGAACAGGATGCTCTTCGCCGTCTGGATCGCCTTCAGCGCGCCGTCGGAGAACGGGGAGCCGATCTCCCCGAACACGATCGCGAGCTCCACGTTGACATGCCCCAGGATAAACGCGCGCGCCGCCTCCGCCGGCACGCCTCGCCGCACCGCCTCATCCATCGCCTCCTTGATGATGACAACGCAGGTGGCCGCGGTCGTCTCGGCGAGCACCGGCTCGAGCAGCACCATGTTCTCGACGGTGATGCGGTGCGCGTTCACGACGGGGGCGAAGAACGCCCGGATGACCGCTTCCGCGCGGGTGTAGTCCTCCTCCGTGCCGGAGATCAGGGCGATCACCACGTCCTGGCGGGCCGCGATCCCGCCGAAGTAGTCCGTCTGCGCCTCCGGGTCCGTCTCGTCGTTGTTGAACACCGACGGGTGGCAGGGGTGACAGGCGACGAAGCTGACGTCCTCCCGCTGAGGGAGATGACCCGCGTGGGGTGCCGCGGCGTCCAGCACGATCAGGGTCGCGCCTGCCTTCATCTTCGGCACCGCCTCATGGGCGACCTGCCCGATGCGGTTGTCGGGCACCGCGAGGATGACGAGGTCGGCCTCGGCGACCGCGCTGTCGAGCGAGGTGACCGAGGCGCCGCGTTCGGCCAGGCGTGCCTGGCCCGCCTCGCTCGGCTCGACGAACAGCATCCGGTAGTCGGTCTTCAGCAGGTTGTCGGTGAGCCGGGTGCCCATTTTTCCTCCGGCACCGAGCAGAGCGATCGTGGTCAAGTGGAGTTCCTTCCTTCGTGGCTTGATGTCGTGGACGGATGTGCGGGGCCGTATTCAGCGACCCGCACGAAGTAGTCGGGCTCGCCGATCTGTCCGGCCTTCAGGCAGACCTCGAGACCGTCGTGGCCGCGGTGTCGGCCGGAGGCTCGGCACAGCGGCGCGCCGGGGGCGAGCGGCGCGATGAGCTCCAATGCCTCGATGCCGAGCGCGCGCGCCACCAGTCCCGATGTGTCGCCGCCGGCGACCACCAGGCGCCGGATCGGGTGTCGGCGGCCGATCGCCGCGGCGATGTCTCCGAGCGCCCGGGCGAGCGTGGTGCCGTCGACGGGCGCCGAGGCGGATTTCGGCGGGGTGCGCACCAGCACGTGGCCTCCGCCGGCGAGGGCGGTCACGGCGGCCTCGGTCACGCGGGCCCGCGCGCGGTCGCCGGTGAGCGGATCCGTCACCGCGACCGGGTCGACCGGCACGTCGGCGAATCCCGCGGCGAGTGCGTGGGCGACCTGCGCATCCGTCGCGGCGGCGCGTGAGCCGGCGATCACGAGCGTCTGGCTGGGCGGTGCCACGTCGCCCGCCGGGCTCCACTCAGGCGAGGTGCCGCGCCAGGCGGTGCGGAGCGCGTACTCCACGCCCGAGGAGCCGAGCACGGCCAGCGAGGACCCCGTGGCCTGGAACCGTGCCCGCACCAGCCGGTCGAGCGTGCGACCGACCTGTCGCTCGGATGCGCCGTCGAGCACGTCGAAGAGCACGATGTCCGCTCCGGAGCCCATCACCTCGTCCACGCGGGCGTCGACGGTGTGCGCGTCCCCCGCCAGATCGGTGACGTCGACGAGCGCAGAGCTGAGATCAGTCTGCTCCGCCAGGTGCACCAGCAGATCGCTCTCCGTCATGGGGGTCGCCGGGTGAACGGTCATCGTGGGATGCCGGTCGAGCCGGTACACCTTGCCGCGGAACTTGGCGAACAGCGTCCCGAACGCGGTGTACCTGCCGAGCACCGGAACCCCGACGACGAGCGGGAGCGGACTTCCCGGGAACGCCTCCCTGACGAGCTCGGCCGCGCGCCCGATGCTGCCGAGCGACGGCGATGAGTCGAAGGTCGAGCACACCTTGTAGTGGAAGAGCGGCGCACGGAGCCGTGCCAAGCCGGAAAGGACCGGGGGGAGCTCGATGCCGGCCTGCTCCGGGGTCATGGTGCGGCTGATGCCGGCGACCCCGACCGCCGCCGCGTGCGGGTAGTGGGCCACCTGCTCGGGGGTGGGAACGTCGAGGAACAGCACCGTCGGGATGCCGCCCAGGGTGAGGGCTTCCAGAACATCGGTCGAGCCGGTGAAGTCGTCGCCGTAGTAGGTGAGGCTGAGCCCCGCGTCGTTGACGGGAGGGGCCGCCGGGGAGCTGACCACGCTATTCCTCGGCCCGGCCGGAGGTCACCACACGGCGGGTGAGCTTCTCCAGGCGCTTCGTGCGGAGACTGTCAGCGAACACCGCGAGCAGGATGATCGCCGCCTGCACCATCGGCGTGACGTACAGGTCGACGCGCATGAACTGCAGCCCCGTCTGGATCAGCTGGATGAGCAGGGCTCCGACGACGGTTCCCGGGAACACGGATCCGCGGCCGCCGAACAGGCTGGTGCCACCGAGGACCGCCGCGGCGATGGCGTCGAACTCGTCGCCGGTGCCGAAGCCCGGCGCCGCGGTCCGCAGCTGCGTCATGGCGACGAATGCGCCGAGCCCCGCCAGAGCGCCGGAGATGACGTAGACGGCGAACAGGATGCGGCGCACCGGGATGCCGGCACGCTCTGCCGCGGCGCGGTCTTCACCGGTGGCAAGCAGCTGGCGCCCGAACGGTGTGCGGGTGACGACGACATGGGCGAGCGCAACCACGATGGCGAAGATCCACACCGGCAGGGGAACGCCGAGGATCGCCTCCGAGCCCAGCTGCCCGATCACCGGAGGGTAGTTCACCTCCCGGGATCCGGAGAGCTGAAGGCCGAACCCCCGGAACGCCGTGAGCATCGCCAGCGTCACGATGAACGGGATGACCCTGAGCACTGAGACGGTGAAGCCGTTGATCGAGCCCAGCACGACGCCGACGGCGATGGCGATCACCGGGACGAGCGCGACCGGAACCGCGTACGCGTTGACGGTCTGTCCGACGACGACCGCCGTGAGGTACAGGATCGCGCCGACCGAGAGGTCGATCCCCGCCGTCATCAGCACCAGCGTCATCCCGACCGCGACGATGCCGATGTAGGCCGTGCCCCGAGCGACGGTCGCGAGGGTCTGCACGTCGAAGAACCGGTTGTCGAGCACGGAGAAGATCACGAAGACCAGCACGAGCAGCAGCACCGGCACGTTGTGCAGTGCGATGTTCCTCAGTCGTTGCATGCTCATGCCACCTCGCTCGGGACCGGTGGGGCCTCACCGAAGGCGGCCCCAAGGATTCGTCTGGCTTCGAATCGATCGCGCGGGAACTCCGCGACGATCCGCCCCATCCGCATGACGAGGATGCGGTCGCAGATTCCGATGAGTTCCGGCAGCTCCGATGAGATCGCCAGCAGACCGGTGCCGGAGTCGGCGAGTTCGAGCGCGGTGCGGTACACCTCGTACTGGGCCCCGACGTCGACCCCGCGGGTCGGTTCGTCGAGGATCAGGAGTTTGGGTCGGGTGAGCAGCCACTTGGCGAGCACGACCTTCTGCTGGTTCCCGCCGGAGAGCGAACGGACCGGCGACTCGGTCAGGTTGGCGGCCTTCAGACGGAGGTCGGACGTGACCTCGGCGACGTCGTTGCCGAGCTGCCTGCGGTTCAGCGGGCCGAGCAGCCATCTCGCCCATCTCCGCAGCGACGGCAGCGCGGCGTTCGTGGTGACGGCGTAGTCCATCAGCAGGCCTTCGCCGCGCCGATCCTCCGTCACGAACGAGAGCCCGCTCGCGATGCGGCTGCGGGTGGTGGCGCCGGTGATGTCCCGCCCGCCGATCGTGATGGTGCCGCTGTCGGCGGCGTCGAGTCCGTAGATGAGGCGGGCGAGTTCCGTCCGCCCCGCCCCCATGAGGCCGAAGAGGCCGACCACTTCGCCGGCGTTCACCCGGAGCGAGACGTCCTCCACGACGCCGGTGGCGGAGAGCTTGTCCACAGCGAGCACGGTGTCCGCTCCGGGTGCACCACTGCGATCCGGGAACCGTTTGTCCAGCGAGCGACCCACCATCAGCGTGATCAGCTCCGCCGTCGGCAGCGCCTGCTCGTCCCGCACCTCGACCAGCGCGCCGTCGCGCATGATCGCGATGCGGTCGGACAGCCGCTTGACGTCCTCCAGGATGTGGGAGACGTAGATGATCGACGTGCCGTTGGAGGTCATCCGCCCGATGAGCTCGAAGAGCTTCCTGGTCTCGCGGGAGGTGAGCGACGTGGTCGGCTCGTCGAGGATCATGAGCTTGGGGTCGCCGACCGCCGCCTTCGCGATCTCGAGCATCTGGCGCTGCCCAGGACTGAGGTTCTCCACCAGTGTGCCGGGCGGGAATTCCAGGTCCAGCAGCGCCAGGGCCTCGATCGTCTGCTGCCGAGCGCGCTTCCGGTCCGTGAACACCCCGGCCTTCCTCGGGAACGCGGTGAGGAAGACGTTGTCGGTGACGGAGAGCTGCGAGAAGAGGTTCAGCTCCTGGTGCACATGGGCGATGCCGTGGCGGCGCGCCTCGGCGGGGCTGTGCGGAGCGTACGGCTCACCGTCGACGAAGAGCTTCCCCTCCACGGGGCGGATCAGGCCGCCCACGATGTTCATCAGGGTGCTCTTGCCGGCGCCGTTCTCGCCGACCAGCCCGAGCACCTCGCCCGGCCCGACCGTGAGGTTCACGTCGCGGTTCACGGTGACCCCGTAGAAGCTGTGTGAGATCGAGTCGAGCTGGAGACGGGGGACGCTCACCGAACACCTCCCAGGATCCGGGTGCGGGCGACGTCGAGCAGGGCTGCCGCAACGATGACGAGCCCCTTGACGATGAAGACCACGGTGAAGGGCAGGTTCATCAGGTTCAGGCTGTTGGCCAGCACGACGAAGAACAGCGCTCCGAGGAACGCGCCGAGCACGCTCCCCTTGCCGCCGAACAGGGAGATGCCGCCGATCACCGCGGCTCCGATGACGTCGAGCAGCATGTCGTCGGCGAGGGTCGGCCGACCGGCGCCGAGCCGCATGGAGTAGAGGATGCCGCCGAGGGTCGCGAACATGGCGCTCAGCATGTAGGCGGAGATGACGACGCGCTGGTACGGGACGCCCGAGATGATGGCGGCCGACCTGTTCGTGCCGGAGGCGTAGACCCAGCCGCCGAAGGTGGTCCGGCTGAGCACGAAGTGGGCCGCCGCGGCGACCAGGAGGGCGACGATCATCGGGTAGGTGATCGGGCCCCAGATGGCCTCCCTGCCGAGGGCGGTGTAAGCGGCGGGGAGCCCGGGCACGTTCTCGCTGCGGGTCATCCAGACCGAGATGGCGCTGAAGAGAAGCAGCGTGCCGAGCGTCACCATGAACGGCGGCATGCCCAGCCTGGCGACCGCGAAGCCGTTCAGGGCGCCGAGGGCGCCTCCGATCAGCAGCATGATGAGCACGGCGAGCGGCATCCCGGCCGCCGAGCCGGCGAGCGGGCCGCCGTCTTCTCCGATGAGGGTGCCCCAGAAGGCCGTGTTCCCGAACAGTGCCGGCTCGAGGGCCTGGGTGAGCAGCAGCGCACCGAAGGTGTTGGTGATGTTGATCGTCGCCGCTTGGGCGAGATCGATGCCGCCGAGGATGAGCACGAAGGTCTGCCCCACGACGATGATCGCGAGCGGCCAGAGGTTCGACATGACGTTCAGGGCGTTGCGCTCGGTGAGCATCCCGCTCGCGAACGGCGATATGGCCAGGATGTAGACCACGATGAGCACGGCGACGAATCCCTCGCCGGCCAGGAACCGCCGCACCGCGTTTCGGCGATGATCAGCCGTTCCTGGTTCCTGGTTGCCCGCGGCATGCGGCGCCTGAACGGTGGACATACTCAGGCTCCTTCCTTCGAATCGGGGGAGATCGTCGTCCGGGCCACTGGTGCGGCCGGAGCAGGGGGCGGCTCGGCGCGGCGCCCCGGACGAGGTGATTCGTCCGGGGTGCCGGGCCTGGGGGGGCGGGTCAGCTGTTCGGGGGCGTGATCACACAGCCCCACATGTCCTTCTCGCGGTCCGCCAGGTTCGCCTGGGTGAGGGCGAACCCGGGATCGATGAGCAGCTCGTCGGGCTGCGTCTCGCCGGCGTTGATCGCCTCGGCGAGCGCCTTCAGCAGCGACTCCGCCTCGTAGAAGAGGTCCTGCACGCCGGTGGCGTCCACGTAGCCCTCCTTGATCAGGCTGCACGCCCGGTTGTCACCGTCGAGGCCGCCCATGATGACGTGCCCCTCCTCGCCGACCGGCACCCACTTGCCGAGCGGCTCGAGCACCGACTGGATCTGCGGGAACAGGAAGTCGCTCGAGGTGAACAGCAGATCCACGTCCGGGTTCGCCTGCATCGCCGCCGCCAGGTTGGACTGACCGGTCGCGGCGTCCCAGTTGGTCTGCACCTCGATCGGCTCCTCGAAGAGGTCCGGGTTGGCCTCGATCACGTCGTAGAAGCCGTTCCGGCGCTCCACGGCGTTCTGGTCGCTGAGGTTCCCGACCATGATCAGGGGCTGCACCTTGCGGCCGAGCTCCTTCGCCTGCTCGGCGAGGTACTCGTTGGTCTGCTTGGAGATGTCCCGGTTGTCCGCGACCGCGACCAGCGCCGCCCCGTCCTCGCTCGCCGGCGGGCGGTTGAAGATGCCGATCGGGATGTCTGCGGCGTTGGCTTCTTCGATGATCGTCAGCGCGCTGGACCCGTCCTCGGGGATGACGATGATGCCGTCGACGCCCTGGGTGATGCAGTCGCGCACCTGCTCGAGCTGGCGGTTCGGGTCCTCGTTCGAGTTGTGGGAGATGACCTTCGCGTTCGCCGCCTCCAGGGAGTCCGTGATCGATTTGATGCCGGCCGCCCAGAACTCCGTCTCACTGCCGGAGAACCCGAAGCAGATGCTCTTCCCGGAGAGGTCACCGCCGACGTCGACGCTGATGTCCTCGGCGGGCTTGCCGGACGATGAGCCACCACCCGTCGTCGCGCAGCCGGCGAGTGCTGTGACCGCGACGAGCGCTGCTGCGCCGAACGCGATGGATCGTTTTCTTGCCATGAGGCCTCCTTGACTCAGAACAACCATGACTCAGAACAACCAGCGTTGTTCGTCTTTGGTATGCCACAACGTAGCGTGGCTGGCACGAGACCACAACCGCGGCCCAGCGTGTCGGGTGATTCGCATGGTTTCGCGGTTTTGCTGGGCAAGACCTGGGTGCGGGTTCGGCTCGGCGCGGAATCCGGCCGTGAAATGCCGTCGCCGCGCGGTGCACACATCCGCGCATGGATCTTGGTATGCCAAACCCTTTATGCGGTACGGTTTCCACAGCGAGCAGTGATGTTGAACCCCGGAAGTGGAGCAGGATGAGCGAATTCAGTGCGATCCCGCGTCGGCCGTCGCTCGCGACTCAGGTCACCGAAGAGCTCCTCGACGCCATGGCCTCCGGCCGCCTTCAGCCGGGCGCCACTCTCCCGACCGAGCGTGCGCTCAGTGCCCAGTTCGGGGTCTCCCGGACGGTGATCCGCGAGGCGGTCCGCGGTCTCGAGGCGAACGGCGTGCTGGAGATCAAGTCGCCACGTGGGGCGACGGTGGCGGTCGTCTCCGGCACCCACGCTGCGGAGACGCTTGAGCGCTACCTGCGCGGTGCGCAATCCCAGGACATCATCCAGCCGGGCCACATCGCGGAGATCCGCATCACGCTCGAGCTGAGGCTCGTCGAGCTGGCGTGCGAGCGAGCCACCGACGACGATGTGGACGCGATGGAGCGCGAGCTCGACGCCATGAAGAACGGGGCGAGCGCCGAGCAGACCGCGGTCCACGACGCCGAGTTCCACCGCCTGATCGCGGTCGCGACCCACAACGCGCTGGCGGTGACGCTGATCGAGTCGATCAACGCCACCATGCGCTCGATCCGGGTGCGCAGCCTTCAGGTGGAGGGCAGGCCGGCGCTGGCGGTCGCCCAGCATGCCTCGGTGCTGAAGGCGATCCGCGATCGGGACGCAACGGCGGCCCGGAACGCCATGGACGACCATCTGGAGGACTCGAGGCACTACTACAGCAGCGTTGGTCCGTCGGAGTCGGCGGAACCGGGGGCGGACGCGTGACGGAGCGACCGCACGGCAGACTCGCGGGCAAGACCGCGCTCGTGACGGGCGCCGGCTCCGGAATCGGCCGCGCCGCGGCGCTCGCGTTCGCCGGGGAGGGCGCCGAGGTGTTCTTCGCCGACCGGGATCTCCATGCCGCACAGGAGGCCGCGGCTGAGGCGGCGGGTCGCGGGCACGCCCTCCACGTCGACATCGCCGACGAGCCGTCGGTCGTCGCCGCGTTCTCCGCCGTCGCCGCCGCGGGCGCACGGCTCGACGTGGTCGTGGCGAACGCCGGCATCCAGGCCTTCGGCGAGGACGCGCCGGTTGCCGAGCTCGACCTCGCGGCCTGGCGGAAGACCATCGAGGTGAACCTGACCGGCACGTTCCTGACCCTGAAGCACGGCGTGCGGGCCATGCTCGGCCGGGGAGGCTCCATCATCGTCACCGGCAGCCCGACCGGGGTCACCGGGGAGGGCGCGGGATTCACCGCCTACTCCGCCTCGAAGGCGGGCGGACATGGGCTGGCGCGCACCGTCGCTGCGGACTACGCCCGCAGCGGGATCCGCGTGAACACGGTCGTTCCCGGATACACCGCCACGCCCCTCGTGGCCGCCATCGCGGACGATCCGGAATCAGCGGCGGCCATCGTCGGACGAGTCCCGCTCGGCCGGTCCGGCACGCCGGACGACGTCACCGGGGTGATGGTGTTCCTGGCCAGCGACGAGGCGTCCTACGCCACCGGCGGCATGTTCTTCGTCGATGGAGGCATGAGCACGCTGTGATCGGCCCGAGCGGCGCCCGCTCTCCGGAAGAGCGCGAGGTGCGTCACGGGGATGGCGATGGCGGCCGCCACGAGGAAGGCGATGGCTGCCATCAGCACGATGGCGACGAGCAGCATCGCCCACCCGCCGGCGGTGAGGCCGATCACCACGAACACGACGACGTTGACCAGGGACGCGCCGAGCGCGGAGAGCAGGTTGTGCAGCACCCGGGCCCCGGGGCGGCGGTTGCGATGGAGGACGTTCCCCACGATCACGAGCACCGTCCACAGCGCGAGTGCGATCAGAAGGCGCCGAACATCAGCGACGGCGCGTCGGAGAGGAACGCCGCGGCCGGGTCGGTGCTGTCGATGGAGTTGAGGCTCCCGGGGTCGTGCGCGAGGAACGGCGGCAGCCCCGCATTGCGCGCCTTATCGAGGAACCGATCGGTGCGCCGCTCGCTCATGCTCGCGAGGTCGGCGACCGCGATCGCGAGGAAGTCGAGAACGAACGCGACGGGCGCCCCGTGGAAGTTGCCGTTCGACTCGACCCGCCCGTCGAGCGTCACGACGGGGTTGTCGATCGCGCTCGCGAGCTCGCGGGTCGCGACGAGCGCGGCGTGCGCCATCGTGTCGCGCACGGCGCCGTGCACCTGCGGCGCGCAGCGCAGCGAGTACGCGTCCTGCACGCGCGTGCAGTCGTCGGTCCTGTGGCTCGCGACGATCGCCGATCCGGCGAGCACGGCGCGCAGGTTCGCGGCGCTCGTCGCCTGGCCGGGGTGGGGGCGCAGCTGCTGCAGATCCGAGGCGAAGACCGCGTCGGTGCCGAGCTGGCCCTCGACGCTCATACCTGCGGCGAGGTCGGCGGTGGCCACGAGGCCGTCGAGGTCGGCGAGCGCGAGGCAGAGCATCCCGAGCATGCCGTCGGTGCCATTGATGAGGGCGAGGCCCTCCTTCTCCTCGAGCTCGAGTGGGCGGATGCCCGCCGCCGCGAGCGCGTCGCCGGCGGGCACGAGGTCTCCCGCGGCGTTCCGCACCGAGCCCTCGCCCATCGCGGCGAGCGCGCAGTGCGCGAGCGGCGCGAGGTCGCCCGAGCAGCCGAGGCTGCCGTACTCGCCGACGATCGGGGTCAGCCCCGCGTTGAGCATCGCCGCGTAGGTCTCGGCGACGACGGGGCGCGCGCCGGTGCGGCCGGTGGCGAGCGTCGCGAGGCGCAGGAGCATCGTCGCGCGGACGACCTCGCGCTCGACCTCGGCCCCCGAGCTCGCGGCGTGCGAGCGGACGAGCGAGCGCTGCAGCTCGGCGCGCTTCGCGAGCGGGATGTGCGTGGTCGCGAGGGCGCCGAACCCGGTCGAGACGCCGTAGTGGGGCACGGTGTCGTGGGCCAGCCCAACGATGAGCGCGCGCGTCGCGGTCATGGCGGCGAGGGCATCCGCGTCGATGACGACCTCGGCGTCGTGGCGGGCGACGGCGACGACCTCGTCGCGAGTGAGGGTGCGGGAGCCGACCGTGATGCGCATGGCCCCAGTGAAGCGCTCGCGCGCGTCGGCGACACCGGCCCGGCGCGATAATGTGTCTGAGATTTCAGACGATGTTCACGAGAGCGATGGTCAAGAGAGCGGAGGCCGGGCGATGCCGGATGTTCCCGCGGCGCGCGCGGCCCTGCGCATCGTCACGCACCTCGCGCACCACAGCGAGCCCGTGCCCGCCTCGACGATCGCGCGCGAGCTCGGGCTGCCGCGGTCGTC
This sequence comes from Microcella flavibacter, assembly GCF_012530535.1. Taxonomy (NCBI): domain Bacteria; kingdom Bacillati; phylum Actinomycetota; class Actinomycetes; order Micrococcales; family Microbacteriaceae; genus Microcella; species Microcella flavibacter. Next base: position 350,203 of record NZ_CP051299.1, on the reverse strand, counting down.
GACGTACCAGCTCATCCGCGTGCTGCAGGAGGAGGGGTACGTCGTCCACTACCCCGAGCTGCGCGCGTACGGGCTCGGCGGGGTCGTCGCCCAGATCGGGTCGAGCGTGCTGCAGGCGAGCCGGCTCGCGCGCCTCGCCAACCCGCTCATCGAGCGGCTCGTCGCCGAGGCCCCCGTGCCCGCGGTCGCGCAGCTCGCGGTGCTGAGCGGGTCGGACGTCTCGTACGTCGGCCAGGCCTCGGCTCCGCGTGCGCCGACGACGGTCGCGCGGCTCGGCGTTCGCCTGCCCGCGCACCTGACCGCGACCGGACGCGCGATGCTCGCCGCGCTGCCCGCCGCGCAGGTGCGGGCGCTCTACCCGCACCGCGACGCGCTCATCACGCGACACGGCATCGGCCCGGCGACGCTGCGCGAGCTCGATGGCATCCTCGCCGAGGCGCGCGGGCGCGGCTGGGCCGGCGAGCACGGAGAGATCACGCCCGACTACTCCTCCGTCGCCGCCGCGGCGACCGACCGCGCCGGCTACCCGAGTGCGGGCATCGGCCTGACCTATCGGGGCGAGGCGGTGGATGCCCTCGCCGAGGCCGCGCTCGCGCGCGCGGTGCGCGCGGCCGCCGACGCCCTGACGGCCCGTCTCACGGGGCGCTGAGCGGATTCAATTGTCACGCGTGACAGGATTCACTGCATGGGGAAGGGCGACGAGGAGGATCGGCCATGATGCTAGGAGCACGATCGGGGGGCACGGTCGCCCTCCGACACCTCGTGATGGCGGCGATAGCCCTCGCGCTCGCGGGGGCGGCCTGGGCGCTGTACAGCTCCTGGAGCGCCGACATGAGGCTCTGGAAGTCGCTCGGGGTGTCGGCGATCGGGCTGCTCTGGTGGGCCATCATCATCGGACCGCTCGCCCGCCTGTGGCCTCGACTCTCCGGGCTGGTCCCCTGGCGACGAGAGGCCGGGATCTGGTTCGCTCTCGTCAGCGCGCTCCACGGCTACCTCGTCTGGGACGGCTGGGCCCGGTGGGATGTCGCCGGCCTTCTTGGGTACCAGTTCTCACCGGAGTCGGGACTCTACCTGCGAGCAGAGCCCGGCTTCGGCCTCGCCAACCTCCTCGGCGTCGCTGCGCTCGGACTCGGCCTCGCGCTCGCCGCGACATCCTTCGATCGTGCCGTCGCGTTTCTCGGGATCGGCTCATGGAAGTGGATGCACACTCTGGCCTATGCGGCCTTCTACCTCGTCACGCTGCACGTGCTCTACTTCGCCTTCATCCACTATTCGCCATCACCGACGAGGCTGACGATCTACGAACCGAATCCGCTCCGCTACTACTACCTGGCGTTGTTCCTGACCGCGGTCGGCGCTCAGGCCTCCGCATTCACCGCCGCCGTCTGGCGCCGACAGAAGGTCGGAGCGCTCTGATGCGGTCGAACAGGCGTCGACCTGGCGCGGAGCTCCCCCGATGAGAGGTGCACTGCGAGCGACCGGTCTCGCGCTGATCGGACTGAGCCTCGTCCTCCCTCTCGCCCTGCTGTCGGTCGTCGTCGTCGCGGCCGAGCAGCAGGTGACCAGCAGAGCGTCCGCGGCACAGCAGAGCGAGACCGCCGCTCCCTACGCGCAGACGTTCGCGATGACGATCCTCGAGGAGCAGCGAACGATCGATCTGTGGCTGGTCGACCTGGATACGGAACCGTTCTTCCGTCAGACCATCACAGCGGGCGGCACGGTCGTGTCCGACCAGATCTACCGATTCGATGAGCGCGCCCTCTACACGTCGGATGACGGATCCCCGGACGCGCCGGCCTGGTCCGTGCTGTCTCCTGTGGAGCCGGAGGCCCTCGGGCTCCCCGATCTCTCCGCTGGACCGGCGCAGTGGGCGGCGCAGTTCGGGGCGGGGGAGCAGCAGATCCCTCTCGCTGACGGCACCACGGTAAACGTGGTCATCCACGCAGTGGATGACCCCATCGATCCGGCGATCTTCACGCTCCCCCCCGACGCCGTCGTGACGCCGGCCGGGCCGTAGGGTGCGGGGCGATGACCGGCCGCAGGCCGTGGAGACGCAGGGATCGTCGGTGAGAGGGCACGTCGCTCGGCGACGTTCATGGCTGACCCGCATCGTGGATCGGAGAGTGATCGCTCCGGATGTGATCGAGATCTCGGTGAGCCGCCCCCCGGGCTTCGATTTCGACGCGGGGCAGCACGTACAACTGGGCGTCCTCGCACTGGACGGACGCGACCCGCATGGCCGTTCGCGCGTCTTCTCGATCACCTCGTCGCCCAGCGACAGAGACATCCTGGCCGTCGCCTTTCGACGGTCTCCGAGCGCCTACAAGCGGACCCTCGCCGGCCTCGCCTTCGGTTCGACGGTCAGGCTGTCGGGACCTTACGGCCACGTGACGCTGACGAGGAAGTCCGACAGGCCCCGCGTCCTGGTCGCGTTCGGCGTCGGAATCACCCCTCACGTGAGCATGATTCGCTTCGCTTCCGAGGAGGCGCTGACCGTCCCCATCGCCGTGCTGCACGTCGCGAATCACGAGAGGCGCGTCGCCTATGCGGATGAACTCACTCGGTGCGCTGCGGAGAACCCCGCGATCCGGCTTCTCGCTCGATCCTCCTCACTGGCTCTCGCCGACCTGGAGCGGGCTCGTGACGAGCACCCGCACGCGATCTGGTACCTCTCCGGCCCTCCCACTCGAGTGGGTAGCGCTGTCGCCGACCTCCGGGGTCTCGGGGTGCCGGAGCGGGACATCTTCACGGAGGAGTTCATCGGCTACTGACACCGGGATGCGTGCCGCGGGCGACCCGGCGGGCTGACTCGCGTGGGTCACCGGCTCCTGCGACGGGGGGAAACGATCAGCAGCTCGGTGACGAGTACCGCGATGATGGCCGCGACCAGGAGGACGGCGCCCGCTCCGAGCGCGATCGCGATGATGAGGCCCGACCAGCCGCTGTCGGCCGGGCCCGCGACCAGCGCGAGCAGGCCGGTGTTGACGCCGACCGCGACGACCGCGGTCAGCAGGTGCACGCCGATGCGGACGCCGACCGGGCGGTGGCGGAGCGCGACGGACCCGGCGATGAGCAGGAGGGTCCAGAGGCCGATCGCGATGCCGGTCGCGCCGAAGAGGAACCGGGCGGCGTTCGGAACGATGTCGCCCGGTGCGGCGGCGTCTCCCGCAGTGACGATCGACAGCCCGACGAGGGCGAGGACGATCGTGATGCCGAGGATCGAGCCGACCTCGGTGAGGATCCGCCTGCCCATGCGTGCCGCCCTTCGCCGGGCATCAGCCTCGTGACGGACGCTCTGCCGCGACTGTAGCGCCCCGCGTGCCGGAATGGCGCTCAGGGCGGCTGAATCGCTGCGGGAACGACGAAGCGGGGGCCGGGCTTGCGCCCGACCCCCGCTCGTGGTGCTGCGAAGAACTACTTGATGATCTTCGTGACCGTGCCGGCGCCCACGGTGCGGCCACCCTCGCGGATGGCGAAGCCGAGGCCCTCCTCCATGGCGATGGGCTGGATCAGCTCAACCGTCATGTCGGTGGTGTCGCCGGGCATGACCATCTCGGTGCCCTCGGGCAGCGAGATGACGCCGGTGACGTCGGTGGTGCGGAAGTAGAACTGCGGGCGGTAGTTCGTGTAGAAGGGGTTGTGACGCCCACCCTCGTCCTTGGAGAGGATGTACGCGGTGCCCTCGAAGTTCGTGTGAGGGGTCACCGAACCCGGCTTCACGACGACCTGGCCGCGCTCGACGTCCTCGCGCTTGGTGCCGCGGAGGAGCAGACCGCAGTTCTCGCCGGCCCAGGCCTCGTCGAGCTGCTTGTGGAACATCTCGATACCCGTGACCGTGGTCTTCTGCGTCGGGCGGATGCCGACGATCTCGACCTCGGAGTTGATGCCGAGGGTGCCGCGCTCGGCGCGGCCCGTGACGACGGTTCCACGACCGGTGATCGTGAAGACGTCCTCGATCGGCATGAGGAAGGGCTTGTCCTTGTCGCGCACCGGGTCGGGGATCGACTCGTCGACGGCGGCCATGAGGTCGAGGATCGCCTGGACCCACTTCTCGTCGCCCTCGAGCGCCTTGAGGCCCGAGACCTGGACGACGGGGGCGTTGTCGCCGTCGAAGCCCTGGCTCGAGAGGAGCTCGCGCACCTCGATCTCGACGAGCTCGAGGATCTCCTCGTCGTCGACCATGTCGCTCTTGTTGAGGGCGACCATCAGGTACGGCACGCCGACCTGCTTGGCGAGGAGCACGTGCTCGCGCGTCTGGGCCATCGGGCCATCGGTCGCCGCGACCACGAGGATCGCGCCGTCCATCTGCGCGGCACCGGTGATCATGTTCTTGATGTAGTCGGCGTGGCCGGGGGCGTCGACGTGAGCGTAGTGACGCTTGGGCGTCTCGTACTCGACGTGCGAGATGTTGATCGTGATGCCGCGCTGACGCTCCTCGGGAGCCGAGTCGATCGACGCGAAGTCACGCTGCACATTCGTCGCCGAGGGGAACTTGTCGGCAAGCACCTTCGAGATGGCGGCGGTGAGCGTGGTCTTGCCGTGGTCGACGTGACCGATCGTTCCGATGTTGACGTGCGGCTTGGTCCGCTCGAACTTGGCCTTAGCCACTGTGGGTCCTCCTCAGGACTCGGTTGCCAGCATCCGAAGGTCTCGGACGCTCTGCTGTTGGGTGTGTGTTCATCGTAGCGATGCTCGTGGGAGCACCGCAGAGCGAGAGGTTACTCGCCCTTGCTCTTCTGGACGATCTCGTCGGCGACGGCCTTCGGGACCTCGGCGTAGCTGTCGAAGGTCATCGAGTAGACGGCCCGGCCCGAGGTCTTCGACCGCAGGTCTCCGACGTAGCCGAACATCTCCGACAGCGGGACGAGGGCACGGACGACCTTGACGCCGGTCGCATCCTCCATCGACTGGATCTGCCCACGACGGGAGTTCAGGTCGCCGATGACGTCGCCCATGTACTCCTCGGGGGTGCGCACCTCGACCGCCATGAGCGGCTCGAGGAGCACGGGGGTCGCCTTGCGAGCGGCCTCCTTGTAGGCCATCGAGCCGGCGATCTTGAACGCCATCTCCGAGGAGTCGACGTCGTGCGCCGCGCCGTCGAGGAGCGACGCCTTGACGCCCACCGTCGGGAAGCCGGCGAGAACGCCGACCTGCATCGCGTCCTGGATGCCCGCGTCGACCGAGGGGATGTACTCGCGCGGAACGCGACCACCGGTGACGGCGTTGACGAACTCGTAGCTCGTCTCGGGCGTGACCTCGAGGGGCTCGAGGCGGATCTGGATCTTCGCGAACTGGCCCGACCCACCGGTCTGCTTCTTGTGGGTGAAGTCGAACTTCTCGATCGTCTTCTTGATCGTCTCGCGGTAGGCCACCTGGGGCTTGCCGACGTTGGCCTCGACGTTGAACTCGCGCTTCATGCGGTCGACCAGGATGTCGAGGTGCAGCTCGCCCATGCCCTTGATGACCGTCTGACCGGTCTCCTGGTTCTGCTCCGTGCGGAACGTCGGGTCCTCCTCGGCCAGCTTCTGGATGGCCGTGCCGAGCTTCTCCTGGTCGGCCTTCGTCTTCGGCTCGATGGCGACCTCGATGACGGGCTCGGGGAAGGTCATGGACTCGAGGACGACCTGCTCGTTGGGGTCGCACAGCGTGTCGCCCGTCGTGGTGTCCTTGAGGCCGATGACCGCGTAGATGTGACCGGCGGTGACGCTGTCGACCGGGTTCTCCTTGTTGGCGTGCATCTGGAAGATCTTGCCGATGCGCTCCTTCTTGCCCTTGGTCGAGTTGATGACCTGGGCGCCGGAGTCGATCTTGCCGGAGTAGACGCGCACGTAGGTGAGGCGGCCGAAGAACGGGTGCACGGCGACCTTGAACGCGAGGGCCGCGAAGGGCTCGCTGGCGTCGGGACGGCGCTCGATCTCCTTCTCCTCATCGCGCGGGTCGTGCGCGATCGTCGGCGGCACCTCGAGCGGGCTGGGCAGGTAGTCCACGACCGCGTCGAGCATGGGCTGCACGCCGCGGTTCTTGAACGCCGAGCCGCAGAGCACGGGGTAGATCTCGGAGGCGATCGTGAGCTTGCGGATGGCGCCCTTGATCTCGGCGACCGTCAGCTCCTCACCGCCGAAGTACTTCTCCATGAGCGCGTCGTCGGTCTCGGCGACGACCTCGAGCAGCGCGGTGCGGTACTCGGCGGCCTTCTCGACGAGGTCGGCCGGGATCTCCTCGATCTCGTACTTCGCACCCATGGCGACGTCGCCCTTCGCATCGCCGCGCCACGTGAGCGCGCGCATCTCGACGAGGTCGACGACGCCCTCGAAGGAGCTCTCGAAGCCGATCGGAAGCTGGATGACCAGCGGCTTCGCCCCGAGGCGCTTGATGATCGTGTCGACGGTGAAGTAGAAGTCGGCGCCGAGCTTGTCCATCTTGTTGACGAAGCAGATGCGCGGCACGTCGTACTTGTCGGCCTGGCGCCAGACGGTCTCGGACTGGGGCTCGACGCCCTCCTTGCCGTCGAACACCGCGACGGCGCCGTCGAGAACGCGCAGCGAGCGCTCGACCTCGACGGTGAAGTCGACGTGGCCGGGGGTGTCGATGATGTTGATCTGGTGCTTGTTCCAGAAGCACGTCGTCGCCGCTGACGTGATGGTGATGCCGCGCTCCTGCTCCTGCGCCATCCAGTCCATGGTCGAGGCGCCGTCGTGCGTCTCGCCGATCTTGTGGTTGACGCCCGTGTAGAACAGGATGCGCTCGGTCGTGGTCGTCTTGCCGGCGTCGATGTGCGCCATGATGCCGATGTTGCGGACCTTGTTCAGGTCGGTCAGCACGTCCTGTGCCACAGGGGGTTCCTCCGGTTCGATAAAAAGTGCGGGTGCGAGCAGGGGCGAGGGGCGGGGCCCGCCGCCCCCGCTCGCGAGCTGGTCGTTACCAGCGGTAGTGCGCGAAGGCCTTGTTCGACTCGGCCATCTTGTGGGTGTCCTCGCGACGCTTCACCGCGGCGCCGAGGCCGTTCGATGCGTCGAGGATCTCGTTCATGAGGCGCTCGGTCATCGTCTTCTCGCGACGAGCCTTGGCGTAGCTGGTCAGCCAGCGCAGCGCGAGCGTGTTCGCGCGGTGCGGCTTGACCTCGACGGGCACCTGGTAGGTGGATCCACCGACACGACGCGACCGCACCTCGAGGGTGGGGCGCACGTTGTCGAGGGCCTTCTTCAGCGTGACGACGGCATCCTGGCCGTTCTTGGCCGAGACGCCTTCGAGCGCGCCGTAGACGATGCGCTCGGCGAGACCCTTCTTGCCATCGAGGAGGATCTTGTTGACGAGCTGGCTGACGATCGGGGCGCCGTAGACGGGGTCTGCGACGACGGGCCGCTTCGGGGCCGGTCCTTTACGAGGCATTACTTCTTGTCCATCTTCGCTCCGTAGCGGCTGCGCGCTTGCTTACGGTTCTTGACCGCCTGGGTGTCGAGCGCGCCGCGCACGATCTTGTAGCGCACGCCGGGGAGGTCCTTCACACGACCGCCGCGGACGAGCACCATCGAGTGCTCCTGCAGGTTGTGGCCCTCACCGGGGATGTAGGCCGTGACCTCGGTACCGTTCGAGAGCTTGACGCGGGCCACCTTGCGGAGGGCCGAGTTCGGCTTCTTGGGCGTGGTCGTGTACACGCGAGTGCACACGCCGCGCTGCTGCGGGTTGGCCTTGAGGGCCGGCGCCTTGGTCTTGACGACCTTCGGCGTGCGGCCCTTGCGGACCAGCTGCTGAATTGTGGGCAAAATTGCTCCTTGACAGTGCTGCACGGTGACAGCGGTTGCGGTGTGGTCAAACCCGACGCGCGGTTCTCACCGGGTCGGGCTCACGCGAATCCGCCGGTGGTCGACTGCTCGACCCTGGTGACGGATATGCCGTGGGGGCGTCTCGGGCCGCGCGTCGCGCTCTCGCGCTGCTCGGCCCCGTGGCCCTCGATCGTGGATGCTCTCGCCCGCGCTGCCCGCCCCACCTCGGTGGCACGACTCAGGCGCGCGCTCACGCACACACGTGGTCAAGAGTACGCGGCGCGGGCAGAGCGGTCAAACGGCGATCGTGGGGAGTCGCGGTAGGCGCCCGACGACCGCGCCGCGACCGCGCGGTCGCCTCGTCGCGAGGTCGCCGCGTGTCACGTCGCAGTGCGGGTCACACCGCAGGGCAGGTCAGGCCGCGGGGCGCGCGGCGCGCGATTCGGCGAGCTCGCGCTCGTAAGCCTCGCGCGCCTCGACGTTGCGGGTCTTCACGGTGCGGCCCCGCTTCGCGACGAGCCCGCCCACCCAGATCGGCACCTCACGCGCGGCGATCGCGGCCGCCCAGCCGATGGGGTTCACGAGCTGCTGGGTGATGAACAGCTGCACCTGCGCGGCGGGGGCCCCGAGCGCGTTGGCCGTCAGCAGCGACGACCCGATGAAGACCAGGTAGACGAGCGCGGCGACGATGAACCCGCCGAGCACGTGCGCCCACCAGCCCGCGCGGTTGACGATGAGCGCGAGCAGCACGTAGAAGAGCGCGAACGCGACGATCGGCAGGTAGTAGCTGGGCGTGAGGAAGAAGTCGACGGCCTCGCTCGCGACGATGCCGCCGCCCGCGATCGCCACGAACAGCAGGGCGAAGGCCGCGTACACGACCGCGAAGACCGGGGTCGCCGCGAGCGCGATGCCCACGCCCATGCCGCGGTTGCCCTTCTTGCGGGGCGGGGTCGGGGCGGGCACGTAGACGACCTGCGGCGACGCATCGGCGGTCGGCGTGGGCGCGGCGGGTGCGGCTGCGGCCGCGGTGGCGGCGGACGCGGCGACGGCGGCGGGCTCGTGGGCGGGGGTCTCGTGGGCGGGGGTCTCGTGGGCGGGGGTCTCGTGCGCGGAATCCTGCTGCACGGCGGCCTGCTGCACGGCGGTGTCCGCCGGGGCGGTGGGCTCGTGCGCGGGCCGCTCGGCACCGTGGACGACGGGAGCGTGCTCGGGCACGTCGACGCCGGCGGTCGTGCGGGGTTCGGTCGCGGAGCCGGCGACCGGGGCGGCGGCGGGCTGCGGCTCGACGAGGTCGGGGGTCGGGTCGGCGGCGAGCGACGCGGGCGCGGGCTCCGGGTCGACCAGGGCGGGGGTCGGCTCGGGGCGGACGGGCGGCGGGGCCCAGCGGCTGTCGTCGGCGGGCTCGGAGGCGGTCGGCTCGGCGGCGGGCTGCTCGGGCTCGGCCTCGGCCCGGGGCTCGTCGGCGATCAGGGGCGCGCCGTGCTGCTCGGTCGCGGCGGACGGGCCGGCAGCGGCATCCCGATCGTGCGCGATCGTCGGATCGTGCTCGTCGCGGGGTTCCGACGGGGTGGGGGTGGTGGACATCGCGGAGCCCTTCGCTGGGAGTCGGATCGCGGCAACCCTAGCAACGACGACGGCGCGGATGCCCGAGGGGGGCATCCGCGCCGGTCGCGGGTCGCGCGGGGTGCTACTCGTCGAGCGCCCCGGTCGGCTGCTCCTCGGCGGGGGCCGCCGCGGGCTGCGCGCCCTCGGCGAGCGCGTAGGCGCTGCCCGTGAGATCGGCCGTGTACAGACCGGCCTCGACGTCGACGGTCATGACGACGTCGCTGACGAGCAGCAGCCGGGTGGCCGACTGGACGCCGGAGACGAAGGCCGTCACCTGCTCGAGGGTTCCCTGCGCGGAGATCGTCAACGGCTTCACCGCGAAGGTGTCGCCCGTCACCCCGCTCGGGATGGCGCCGGCGAACTCGGGTGCGGCGAGGTAGGCGACGAGCTCCTGCGGCGTGTACGTCAGCAGACGGGCGCCGGACGAGGAGGCGATCGCGTCGAGCTCGCGCAGCAGCGTCGACTCGTCGACCTGGTCGGGCACGTTCTCGCGCAGCGTCTCGATGTCTGCCTGGATCGTCGGCATCTCGGCCGCCTGCTCCTCCAGCGACGCGAGCGTCGCCTCGAGGCCGCGGTTCTGGGCCTCGACGGCCTCGCGGTCGTCGCGGGCGCGGTCGGCGGCGGCGAGCTCGGGCTGCACGCCCAGGAAGAGGCCGAGCGCGACGACGGCGACGATGAGGGCACCGCTGATGATGGCCCAGAGCCTGTTCTGGTTCACGGGGTTCCTCCTGCCGCGTCGGTCGTCTCGTCGGTCGCCTCGACGGGCTCGGCCGCCTGATCCTGCGCGGCGGCGATCACCTCGTCGGGGATGTACCGGCCGCTCCACGCGCCCTGCGTCACGCCGACGGCGATGCCGGTCGTGTAGAGCTGGACGTCCTCCGCCCACGAGACGCCGCTCGTGCCGGCCGCCGAGAACCCGGTCACCGACGTCTCGAGGGCGTCGAGCCAGTCCGCGACGCGCGGGACGGTCGGGGTCACGGCCGTGAACGTCATGACGGCGCTCACGGGAGCGGAGAACGGCGTCGTCGGCTGCGGGTAGGCGACCATCGAATCGCCGCTGTCGAGCGCCATCTCGATGATCACCGCGTCGGCGGGCAGCGCCGCCTGCACCTCGGCGACCCGGGCCATCCAGTCGATCTCGGAGTAGGCGCCGGCGATGCGCGCGTCCTGCAGCGCCTGCCGGGTTCCGGTCAGCGTGCGCAGCTCGGAGTACTCCGACTGGGCGGCGAGCAGCTCGACCGTGCGGTCCTGCTCGCGCGAGAGCTCGAGGGCCGCCGCGAGGGAGGTGACCTTCGCCGCGCCGTACCCGCCGGCCGTGATGAGCAGCGCGCCGACCACGGCGACGCCGAGCCACACCCGCTGACGGGCGCCGCGCTGGGCGACGCGCACCTCGTTCGGCAGCAGGTCGACCCGCGGCATCCCGCCGATGACGAGGTCGCCGGCGCTCGCGGTGCCGCGGGCGCTCACGCGGCGGCTCCGAGTGCGAGGCCGAGCGCGAGCGAGAGCGAGTGCTGTCCGGCCGGGTCGGCCTTCTGGGCGGCACCGCTGAGCGGGATGCCCCCGAGCGGGTCGGCGTAGGTCACCGGCACGCGGGTGTAGTCGGCGAGGGCCTTCGGCAGCCCGGCGAGTCGCGCGCCGTTGCCGACGAGCACGATGCGGACGACGCGCCGCTTCTCGTGCGTCGAGTCGAAGAAGGTGATCGTGTTGCGGATGTTGGAGACGAGCTCACCGGCCGCCGCGTACACGGCTTCGAGCGCCGGACGCTGCTCTTCAGGGATCGGCTGATCGGTCAGACCCACAGCCCGTTTGGCCTGCTCCGCCTCCGGCAGCTCGATCTGCATGCGCGTCGAGACGGCCCGGGTGATGTCGTCACCGCCGCTACCGACGATGCGCACGAACTGGGGCACGCCATCGGTCATGACGAGGATGCTCGTCGTCGAGCCGCCGATGTCGACGACGGCGATCGCGCCGTCGCCGTGCTCGGTACGACCGATGACACGGCTGAGCGCGAAGGGGTTGAGGTCGACGCCGACGGGCTTGAGCCCGGCGAGGCGAACGGTGTTGACGTTGGCCAGCACGGCCTCCTTGACCGCGGCGACGAGAATGCCGTTGACCACCGGCCCTTGCTCGCCCATCGACTCGGAGACCGGGTAGAAGTCGAGCACAGCATCCATGACGGGCATCGGTAGCATGTCCTGCACCTGGAAGGGCAGCGACTCCTTGATCTGCTTGAGCGGCATCTTCGGCATCGACAGATCGCGGGCGAGCACCCTCTGATTGCCCATCCCGAGAACGACGTTCTTCGTCGAGAATCCGCCCGTCGACCAGAGCTTCTTCAGCACTGCCGCGACGGTGTTGGGCTCGACGACCTCGCCGCGGCGGACGGCGTCCGGCGGAAGGGCGACCTCGGCGATGCGGCTGATGGTCGGCTTGGCGCCGTCTGCGCCGCTGACTTCGACGGCGCGAAGGCTCGCCCCGCCGATGTCGACTCCGACGATGGATGTACTCATGTGCTGTTCCCCCCTAGGAATGCTGCTGCGCTGCTGTGCGGCGGTCGGCCTCAGACGAGCCCGACCGCACCGAGGTAGCCCGTGAAGAGCGGCTCCCCCGCGACGATGCCGATCCACGCCCCCGCGAGCATCCACGGCCCGAACGGAATGCCCGTTCCGCGCCGTGCGCGTCGTACTGCGATCAGCAGCAGTCCGACGATGCCACCGATGAGGAAGGCGGCGAAAGCCCCCACTGCGAGGGCCCCCCATCCGACCCACCCGAGGTAGAGCCCGAGCACGGCGGCGAGCTTGACGTCGCCGAGCCCCATCCCGCCGGGTCGCGCGAGCGCGAGGGCGAGGTAGAAGGCGAAGAGGATGCCCGCGCCGGCCAGCGCACGACCCAGGTCGCCCGCCTGCGCGTCGCCGAGCATGGCGAGCGCGAGCAGCACGAGGCCCGCGATGCCCGTCGAGTAGACGATCGGGTTCGGCAGGCGGTGCGTGTCGAGGTCGATGGCGGCGAGGGCGACGGCGGAGCCGGCCAGCACGAGGAAGGCGAGCAGCTGCGCGATCGCCGCGAGCGCGTCTGGCGTCGTCGCCGCCCCGAGCACGGGCGGCAGGAACACGAGGGCGACCCCGGCGAAGGCGACGCCCGTGGCGGCCTCGACGAGCGGATAGCGGGCCGAGATGCGCTCTCCGCACCTCCGGCACTTGGCGCGCAGCACCAGCCACGAGAGCACCGGCACGTTGTCGTAGGCCGCGATGCGCTCGCCGCACCCCGGGCAGCTGCTCGGCGGTGACACCACCGACTCGCCCCGCGGTACGCGATGGATGACGACGTTGAGGAACGAGCCGATGAGCAGCCCCAGCACGCCGATGAGGGCGACGAGCAGGGGCAGCAGGGCGAGGAGGTCGGTCATCCCGCCACCGTGCCATCACCGTTGAAGGCTCTGCCGACCTCGATCCACACCGTCACGCCGTACGTCGTGGTCACCGGGGAGAGGAACTTGGGCGGCGCGGTGTACCGCAGGCGCTCGTCGTACAGGTAGTTCTTGGCGTAGCCGTTCGATCCGCTGCGGACGATGCCGCGGAACTTCTGCGCGATCGCGCCGTTGACGGTGAGCGTACCGCGGTTGCCGCCGCGGTCGTAGTTCTGCACCTGCATGGTGTGCGCCACCGAGAGCATCGCCGCGTCGACCCGGCGGTTGGAGCCGCCGAGCACGGAGTTGCTGCTGGAGTTCACCGGGTTCCAGATCCAGATCGCATCGGTGCCGATGAGGCCGAGCATGTCCTCGTTGGCGTCCTCGTAGACGATGTTGCCGGTGACGTAGATGTAGTTCTCGGCGGCGATCGTCAGCTGCCCGTCGAGGGTTCCCTGCACGAAGGCGTCGCCGTTGCGGCACTCGTAGGCGTCGTTGCGCGTCATGCGCTCGTTCGTGGTCGGGTAGCCGATGCCGTTGCCGTACCCGTTCGCGCTGCCGCCGCCGACGCGCGAGCTGCCGCTCAGCCCGTTGCACGCGAAGCCGCTGAACGGCATCGAACCGGAGGCGGTGAAGTTCGGATCGGACGCCACCGTCGGCACGTTCTGCACGTAGATGACGTTGTTGGCCGGCGGGGTGAAGGTGGCGCCGCCCGCCGAGCGCAGGCTGGCAATGGCGCCGCAGGCGGCGGGCTGCGATCCGCTCGTCGCCGGATCGCCCGTGACGCGCGTCGCGCGGGTCCACGGGGAGCGGACGGTGATCGTGCCGTTGGCGTTCAGCTGGATGCTCGTGGGCCCGGTGTAGAGGCACCCGGGCAGCGGAACCTCGGTCGCCAGGTCGCTGCGCACCTCGCGCTTGAGCTGGGAGTTGGTCTGCGGCATGCCGATGACCGGGCTGTACGCCGGCGACCCGGCCAGGTCGAAGACCTGCCCCCCGCAGGAGTTGTTGAGGGAGTTGCGCGGGTTGTACCGCAGGCCCGACGACGGGTTGTACGAGGTGGTCAGCGCCCCCTTGAAGCGCGCCTCGCAGATGCGGATGCGGTCGTTGGAGTGCGCGGGGCCGTCGACGACGTCGTTCGATCCGAAGGCGATCTCGCTGCATCCCGAGCCGCGACCCGCGTAGGCGTACCGCACGCACGAGGCGGCGTCGCCGCTCATCACCGGATCCTGGATCTCGTAGTCGGTGAAGTAGAGGAAGTCGATGAAGCCCTGCTGGCGCAGGTCGGCCACGATCGTGCGGGTCTCGTCGCCGACGCGGCCCGTCGAGCGCAGGTAGAGAGTGCCGGTCTCGTAGTACTGGGAGTTGTCGATCTCGTAGCGGTACGAGGCCTCGCCGTCGGATCCCGGCACATCGGCCCACGTGCCGGCGGCCCCGACCCCGAAGGCCCGGTTCTCGGCGGTGCCGGTGGGGAGCGAGACGATGCTCGCCTCGCCCGACTCGTTCTCGGCGCCGTTCGTGAAGCGGGAGGCGGAGTTGCCGTACTGCAGGTAGGTCGGGTCGTTCGCCAGCCGGCTCTGGTACTCCTCGATGCCCGCGTACGCCGCCGCCATCGCCGAGCTCCACGAGGCGTCGGAGTCGGCCTTGCGGAACGCGCCGAGGCCGTAGGCGATCGCCGCCGTCATCATGATCGTCAGCACGGCGCCGATCGAGATCACGAGCACGAGGGCGATGCCCTCGTCGTCGGGCCGGGTCGTCGCCCGCAGGCGGGCGCGCAGGATTCGCAGCATTGTCAGGGGCTCACTCTCGAGATGCCGAGGTTCGGGATGCCGACGGTGCTCTGCAGCGTGACCGGTGCGGCGCGCAGCGTGACGTCGGCCTGCACGGTGAGCCGCACCTGCACCGAGGCGATGTTGCGCAGCTGGTTCGTCGTGAACGAGCCGGTGGTCGGCACCGGGATGATCGTGCCGTCGGGCGTGCGGTAGGTGAACAGCCACGGCTCGGTGCCGGTTCGCGCCGCGACCGTGCGGGCGATGACCCGCGTCGAGCTCGGGGTCGTGTTGAAGACGAAGTAGGAGCCGTTCACCCGCGTGCTGTCCCACCGGGTCTCCATCAGCTCGCGCTGGCCGTTGATCCAGAAGCGCACCTTGATCGGGCGGGGATCGGTGCTGTCGGTGTCGAGGTAGGCGTGCAGCGTGAGGTCCTCATTGCGCGCCTCGACGAAGACGGGATTGTTGAGGGACTGGCCCTGCACGCGGATCTCGGTGCCGGCGCGGATCACGCGGGTGAGGTTGGTCATGCCCACCGAGGCGGTCGAGGTGCTGTCGGTCGCCGCGCGGTCCTCGGTGAAGGCCCCGGTCATGGCGACGTAGAAGGAGACGACCACGGTGCTGAGCACGCCCAGGACGAAGATCGTGACCAGCAGCTCGGGCAGGCTGAAGCCCCTGTCGTCGTGGTGCAGGCGGCGCACGACGCGCGCGACGAGGCGGTTCACTCCGGCACCCGCGGGTCGAGGGTCACGACGCCCAGCAGCGCCGGGAGGAGCGCGGTGCCCTCGGCCTGGATCGCTCCGAGGCCCGGGATGTTGTTGCGGCTGCCGCTGCTGTTGCCGGTGCGGATCTCCCAGCTGCCGTAGGGCAGCGCGAGGCGGGTGGTGCCCGAGGGCAGCTCGTTCCAGCGGTACTCCATCGCGATCGCGCATCCGGGCCCGGGGCCCGTGTTGAGCGAGATCGCCCGTACGAAGCGGTTGGCGCTGTTGACGGTGAGCTGGAAGGTGCCCATCGGCACATCGATGGTCGTCGCGCCCCCGGGCACGGCAGCAGCGGCCTCGGCGCGGCGCCCGACGTAGGTCACGCCCGCCTGCTCCGTCGACGGCCAGGCCGCCGGGTCGGGCGCGAGGCATCCCTGGTTCGCCTCGTTCGGGGCGGCGTACGCGCCCGCGACGGCCTCGTACCCGGCGGCGAAGGGGTGGAGGGGGATGTTCCGCGTCATGTTGGCGTTGGTCGCCGTGGACTGGTGAGCACCGTAGGAGCTGAGGAAGGTGGTCACCATGTTGTTCGGGATGACCGGCGCAGGCCCTGTGATGCCCGGGGCGTACTGCGCGGTGAACGTCGCGGCGCGATCGTACTGGAACCCCACCGAGGCGGCGGCGCCGGCTTCGACCCCGACGGTGATCGTCGAGGTCGCGTTCTGCGCGACGTCGACGTAGCCGGAACGGGAGACGGTGACGTTGTAGTTGCCGGGGTTGACCTTGAGGATGTACGTGCAGCCCTGCGCATCGGTCGGCAGCGGCGCCTCGGCGAGGGCGGTCGCGCCGTCGGCGGGGCTCGCCGGCGTCGCGGTGACGGTCACGCCGGCGGAGCCCGCCCCGGAACCGCCGAGGACGGAGACGAGGATCGTGCCCTTGGTGGGATCGTTGATGCGGTTCTTCGGGTCGATGACCGTGTACGTGCGGACGGTCGCGCCGTCGTCGCGCATGTTGGTCCAGGAGACCTCGACCTCGACGCGCTTGTAGCGCAGCGGGGCTCCGCCCGAGCCGCACTGAAGGTCGATCTCGGGGTCGGAGACCCAGCGGGTCGTGCGCGCGACGGTGAAGGTGTCGCCGTTGAGGTCGAGCGACCGCGTGGCGTCCTGCAGGGCGAAGACGTCGGCGAAGCCGCGGGAGATGTCGATCTCCTCCGCGGCGAGATTGAGGGCGACCTCGCGGGCGCGGGAGTCGCGGCCGAGCGAGAGCACGGAGAGCATCGTGTAGAGCAGACCGGTCGAGATGATGGCGAAGATGACCATCGCGACGAGCACCTCGGGCAGGCTCATGCCCCGGTCGTCGTGCGCGGCGATGGTGAGCCGGCGGCGGATGCTGGTGATCACGAGTTCGACCCCCCTCGGTGTCTCGTGCGGTGCTGCGGTTGGAGCGGTGGTGTGACAGGTGTGTGCCGGCCCCGGCAGCCTTCGGGAGGCTGCCGGGGCCGGCGAGTACAGGACTACTAGTCCTGCAGGCCGCCAGCTTCGGAGTCGTACGAGAAGGTCTCGCCCGTGAGGTCCCGGTGCGTGGCGCCGAGGACGAATCCGCTGGTGTCAGCCGACGTCACGGTGACGGTGACCCCGTCGGTGGCCTCGTAGCCGTTGGCCGTGAGGTCCGCCACTACGAGATCGGTGTACGAGCCGTTCTCCTGGGTGGCGTAGGTCTCCGCCGCGATGGCGGCGTTCTTGAGGTCGGACTCGACCGAGGCGCGCCAGGCGCTCTCGCGCTGGTTGAGGAAGACCGGGATGGCGATCGCCGCGAGGATGCCGATGATGATGACGACGACGAGCAGCTCGACGAGCGTGAAGCCCTTGTCGCCGGCGCGGCGGGCGTCGAGACGCTCGGTGATCGAGGTGTTGATCTTGGTGAACATGGCTGGTGTCTCTTTCCTGTCGAAGGTGATGGAGCGTGGGACACGAGCGCTGAGTCTGTGGCCCCCCGGAAGCAATACTCCGTCGCCTCGGGGGGCGGGGTAATCCCGTGTTCGGGGGGTTTTCTCCCTGGTCAGACCCCCCTTTCGGGGCGGTGGAACGACTAGCGCGCCGCCCTCAACCCCCAGTGCGGGGGTGAGAGCGGCGCGCGAGTGCCGATAATCAGCGGAGCACAGCCCGTCGGCTCAGCCGATCTCAGCGAAGATCGAGAAGACGGGCATGTAGAGCGCCACGATCATGCCGCCGATGACGACGCCGATGACGCCGATCATGAGCGGCTCGATGAGCGAGGTGAGCGACTCGGCGGTCGACTGCACCTCCTCGTCGTAGAAGTCGGCGACCTTCTCGAGCATGATCTCGAGCGAGCCGGAGTCCTCACCGACGGAGACCATCTGCGTCACCATGGCCGGGAAGATGGGTTCCTCCATGAGGGGCGCGGCGATCGAGCGGCCGGTGCGCACGCTGTCCTGCACCTTCACGAGCGCCTGCTCGATGACCCAGTTGCCCGAGGTCTCACCGACGATCGCGAGCGACTGCAGAATGGGCACGCCGGCCGCCATCATCGTCGCGAAGTTGCGCGAGAACCGCGCGATCGCGACCTTGCGGAACAGCTGCCCGAAGACGGGCATCTTGAGGAACAGCGGGTCGACCTTCGAGCGCACCTCGTCGGTGTGCTTGTTGCGCCGCCACCAGACGTTGAACGACACGATGACGACGAGCAGCACCGGCACGATCCAGAACATGTTCTCGGAGAGGGTCACGAGCAACTGCGTCGGCGCGGGCAGCTCGCTGTCGAATCCCTCGAACATGCCCTTGAACACCGGCACGATGAAGATCATCATCGCGATGACGGCCGCGAATGCCATGCAGAGCACGGCGATCGGGTAGGTGAGCGCCGACTTGATCGTCTGCCGCAGTTTGACGTCGGCTTCGAAGTTGCTCGCGATCGACTCGAGCGAGCGGTCGAGGAAGCCGCCGGTCTCGCCCGCCTTGATCAGGTGGATCATAAGGCGCGGGAAGATGAGCGGGTGCCGGTGGAGGGCGTCGGAGAGCGAGGAGCCCGTCTCGACGTCACTGCGCACCTTGCCGAGCACCTCGGCGAGCTTCGGGTTCTCGGTCTGCTGGCTGAGGATCGTGAGCGTGCGCAGGAGCGAGAGGCCCGAGGCGAGCATCGTGGCCATCTGCCGGCTCGCGACCGCGAGGTCCTTCAGAATCACGCGCTTCTCGAAACCCGGGATGCTGATCTCGCGGTTGAGGCCCGTCGCGGCCGACTCCTCGATCGAGATCGGGGCGATGTTCATGGAGCGCAGGCGCGAGACGACGGCGCTCTCGGTGGGAGCATCCAGCTTGCCCTTGACGACCTTGCCGCTGGCGTCGCGCGCGGAGTAGGCCCACGTCTTCATTGACTGCGAAGTCATGGTCATGTCAGAAGTTCCCGTTCATGCCGGCGGCGGCCATCGAGCCGCCCGATTCGGCCCGGTGGATGAGCTGGCGCAGGTTCTCGGAATCCTGCGCCTTCTCCATCGCGGCCTGGTGGGTGATGACCCCGTGGTTGACGAGATCGGCGAGGTGCTGGTCGAGCGTGTGCATGCCCAGCTCGCGGCCCGCCTGCAGCGCCGACGGGATCTGGAAGGTCTTGCCCTCGCGGATGAGGTTGCCGATGGCCGCGTTCGCGACGAGGATCTCGGTCGCGACCGCGCGGCCGCCGCCCGAGGCCCGCGGGATGAGGGTCTGGCAGACGACGCCCTGCAGCGTCGAGGCGAGCTGCGCCCGCACCTGGCCCTGCTGGTGCGGCGGGAACACGTCGATGACGCGATCGATCGTCTGGCCGGCGCTCTGCGTGTGCAGGGTCGCGAAGACGAGGTGGCCGGTCTCGGCTGCGGTCAGCGCGACGGAGATGGTCTCGAGGTCGCGCAGCTCGCCGATGAGGATGACATCAGGGTCCTGCCGCAGCACGTGCTTGAGTGCGTTGGCGAAGGAGTGGGTGTCGCTGCCGACCTCGCGCTGGTTCACGAGCGACTTCTTGTTCTCGTGCATGAACTCGATCGGATCCTCGACCGTCACGATGTGATCGGTTCGGGTGCGGTTCACGAGGTCGATGAGGCCCGCGAGCGTGGTCGACTTGCCCGAACCGGTCGGGCCGGTGACGAGCACGAGGCCGCGGGCGAGCGTGGCGAAGCGCGAGACGGAGGCGGGCACGCCGAGGTCGGCGAGCGGCTTGATCTCGGTCGGGATGAGGCGGAACGCCGCGCCGAGGTTGCCGCGCTGCTGATAGACGTTCACACGGAACCGGCTGTCGGCCGAGAGCGTGAACGCGAAGTCGAGCTCGAGGTGCTGCTCGAAGGTCTCGCGCTGCGCGGGCGTCATGATGCTGTGCAGCGCGCCCTCCATCTTCTCCGGCGTCCACGGCACCGTCGAGGGCAGGTCTTCGAGAGCACCGTGCAGACGGATGCGCGGGGGCGCGTTGACCGCCACGTGCAGGTCGGAGCCGCCCTGCGACACGACCTGGGCGAGCGCCCACAGCAGATCGGGGTCGGCGTGGCTGCGCGCGGAGCGGCGGCCCTCGGAGGCGGAGGCGCGCGCCTCGGCGGCGGGCGATGAGACCGGTGCGGGAGCGGCAGCGTCGTGCTCGGGAGCGGGCGGGGCGGACGAACCGGGCGACGCGCTCGACGGCATGGCGAACACCGCTGCGGCGGGCTCCGGCTCGCTCGGAGCGAGGACGGCGGTGGAGGCCGGGACGGCGGGCGGCGCGGCGGGCGGCGCGGCGAAGACCGGCTCCGGGGCGGCCGCCGATGCGGCAGTGGCGGCGGGCACCGCGACCGGGATCGGCAGGGCCGACTCGGGCGAGGGCGGCGGCGCGGAGTGCCAGGTGCCGTCGTCGACGGCAGCGGCGGCGCGGACCTCGGCGTCGAGCGCGGCGGCGGACGCCGGCTCGGCGTGCGCGATCGGCCCGGTGGCCGGCTCCGGCGCCGAGAAGCGCGGCGGCGGCGGGGTGAAGTCGGAGATCGGCGCGGTGAAGGCGGGCGCGGCCGCCGGCTGCGACACGGCGGGAGCCGGGGCGGATGCCGCGGCGGGGGCGGCCGTCGCGGCCGCGGCAGGCGGAGCGAACTCCAGCGGCGCGCTCGCCGGCGGCGGGAACGCCGCCGCCGGAGCGGCGTACGGCTCGGAGGTCGGCGCCGGGCTCGGCGGGACGACCGACGGCGCGGGTGCGGCAGGAGGTGCGGCGGCGGCCGCGGGCTGCGCGCCGAGCTCGGCGCCGAACGGGGCGGACGGGGCGGACGCCGCCTCGGCCGCCTCCGGCTGCATCGCCGCGGCGATGAAGTCGTCGAAGGAGGGCATGGGCGGCGCGGCGTACCCGGCTGCGGCCGCCGGGGCCGGGGCGGGCGCGGGCGGCGCGGGCGTCGTCGGCGCGAAGCCGCTCGTGAAGGGCTCGAACACGGGCCGCTCGGTGCTGGTGGCGTCGTCGGTCATGATGCAGTCCTCTCCGCTGCGGGCGCGATCGTCATGCGACGACCCGCAGGATCTCCTCGATCGAGGTCAGACCCCGATGAACCTTCATCCATCCGTCGTAGCGGAGGGTGATCATCCCCTGCTCGATCGCGACCTTCTGGATCTCGGCGCTCGAGGCGCGGTGCACCGCGAGCCGCTCGATCTCCTCGGTGACGGTCATGACCTCGTGCAGGGCGATGCGGCCGCGGTAGCCGGTGCCGGCGCAGGTCTGGCAGCCGACCGGGCGGTGCAGGGTCGGCAGACCGTGCACGGCCGGGTCGAAGCCGACGCGCAGGCCGACCATCTCGTGCACCTCGGGCTGGTACTGCTCCTTGCAGCGGTCGCAGAGCCGGCGCGCGAGACGCTGGGCGACGACGCTGTCGAGGGCCGATCCGACGAGGAAGGGCTCGATGTCCATCTCGGTGAGACGGGTGATCGCGCTCGGGGCGTCGTTGGTGTGCAGGGTCGACAGCACGAGGTGGCCGGTGAGGGATGCCTCGATGGCGATCTGGGCGGTCTCCTGGTCGCGGATCTCACCGATGAGCACGACATCCGGGTCGGATCGCAGGATGCTGCGCAGGGCGCTCGCGAAGGTGAGGCCCGCCTTGGGGTTCACCTGCACCTGGTTGATGCCGGCGAGGCGGTACTCGACCGGGTCCTCGACGGTGATGACGTTGATCTCGGGCTTCGAGACGGCGTTGAGGGTCGTGTAGAGGGTCGTCGACTTGCCCGACCCGGTCGGGCCGGTGACGAGGATCATGCCGTAGGGCTTCTCGTACGAGGTGCGGTAGGCCGCGGCGTTGCGCTCGAGCAGGTGCAGGTCTTCGAGGCTGAGGCTCGTCGACGAGTTGTCGAGGATTCTCATGACGATCTTCTCGCCGTAGACCGTCGGCAGCGTCGCCACGCGCAGGTCGATCTTGCGCCCGTCGTGGTTGACCGAGAGCCGACCGTCCTGGGGCTTGCGGCGCTCGGCGATGTCGATGTCGCTCATGATCTTCAGGCGCGAGATGACGCCGTTCTGAATGCTGCGCGGCGCCCGCTGCATCTCGTGCAGCACGCCGTCGATGCGGTACCGGACGCGCAGATCGTGCTCCGCCGGCTCGATGTGGATGTCGGACGCCCGGTCGGAGATCGCCTGACTGATGAGCAGGTTGACGAAGCGCACGATCGGCGCGTCGTCCTCGCGCGCATCGGCGAACTCCATCTCGGTGCTCGTCGAGAGACTCGAATCCTCGACCATCTCGGTGGTGAGGCTGCTCAGCTCGCCGTCGGCGCGGTGGTACCGGTCGATCGCGGTCTGCAGGTCGTTCGCCTCGGCGACGACGGGCACGACGGCGAGGCGCGTGACCGCGCGGACGTCATCGAGCGCGAGCACGTTGCCGGGATCGGTCATCGCGAGGGTGAGCGAGGCCGCGGTGGCGTGGATCGGCAGGATGCCGTGCCGGCGGCAGATCGCCGCCGGCACGAGGCTCACCGCGGTGCCGTCGACCGGGTAGTCGGTCAACTCGACGAACGAGAGCCCGGCCACCTCAGCCCGCGCCGAGGCGATCTGCGATGCCGTCACGCGCCCCTCGTCGAGGAACATCTGCACGATGTGCGCCTCGGCGAGGGGATCGTTGCTCATCACGTCGAGCGTCTCGATCGGCATGATGCCGCGGATGATGAGCACCTCGGTCAGTGATGGCATGCGTGACTCCCCCCTTGAGCGCGGGCCGCGAATCCGCGACACGCGCCGTCCCCGAGGTTGACGGTATGTCAGGGGGTCATGCGGTAGTAGTCCCGCTTTCGGGGGTGGGAGGACTCGCCAGCCACTCCTCCCCCATTCGTCACAGGGGGATGCTCGTCCCCGCACGCACGGAAGGGCGGGGTCTCCCCCGCCCTTCCGTCGATGCCGGTGCTGGTGCTGGTGGTGCTAGTTGCCGGCGAGCGCCGCGTCCGTGTCCTGGATCGCGCGCATCATCTTGGTGAGCGACTCGCCCATGTCGCGGACGCCCTCGATGGCGCTCTCGAGACCGGTCGTGAGCTCGCGGTAGCCGTCGTTGAACTTGCCCGAGGCCTGCTGCGTGCGGAACTCGTCGCTCGTGAGCGCCTCGACCTCGCGCTGCAGCGAGCGCAGGATCTCGGCGATGTCCTCACGGCCTGCCTCCAGGCGGCTCGACATGCGCTCCATCTCGCTGTAAGTGGCCTTGAAGTCAGCCATGATGACCCTTTCGTTCGTGTGCGGCCCCCTGCGGGCCCCGATGGCTCCACCGTAGTGCGGCAGATTTCCTCAGGTCGATGGGGAGGACTCCCCAGTTTCGCGTCACGCTTCGTCGACGAGGCCGGCGCCCCAGCGCTCGTCGATCCTCGCGCTCTCGCGCTCCGCGAGCTGCTGATCGACCTGACCGAGAGCCGTCAGCGCCAGCAGGGCCTGGATCTCGGCGTCCTTCATCCGCTGCGCCAAGGTCGGGTCGTCTCGGCGGAGCGCCGAGCATTCAGCGTCGGAGAGCGCGCCCCCCGCGCGTGCGGCAGCCGGGCCGGGCGTTCGACGCAGGATCACGACGAGGGCGACGACGCCGAGAACCTGCACGACCGCGGCCCGGATCATGGCGCCGTCGTCGGACGCCTCGCCGAGCGCGAGCCGGACGAGTCCGAGCACGAGACCGATCGGCAGCAGCACGAGGGCGACCAGCAGGGGCGTGCGCCGGGCCGCCCGCAGCACCATCGGCATCGATGGCCCGAGGCGCACGGCGAGCGCTCCGAGCCCGACGGCGGCCACCGTGGCGACCACCGCGAGGTTCGCCGCGGGCTCGGGGTCGAGGCGCCCGCCTCGACCCCCCAGGTGCGATGCACCCGCGAGGATCGCCGCGAGCAGCTGGAGCGCGGCGAACACGATCCACCGGGCGGGTACGCCGCTCAGATCCCCCTCGCTCACCACCCCGCGAGGTGCCTCCGTGCGGATGACCGCGTCCGCGGCGATGCCGCGCCCCGCAGCGACCGCCGCACGTCCGCGCAGGCGCGGGGGCAGCTGGGCGACCTGCTCGCGCACGCGCGCCAGATCGGCGTCGCTCATCCCCGCACCATGCGGGCGAGCGCTCGGCCGTCGAGCCCCGCGAGGAGCGCATCCCCGTCGACGATGAGGCGGTGGAGCCGAGCCGGATCGGTGTCGGTCGCCATCATCCCGACGACGATACCGTCGACGGCGGCCGCCCACTCCACGAGCGCGAGCACCGGGGCGTCGCCGTCCGTCGAGTCTCCGACGGGCACGAGGCTGCGTCGTCGCGCGGCCCGTGAGAAGCCGGACACCTCGACGGCCGTCTCGAGCGGCTCCACGACGACCCGATCCGCGGGCTCCGGCAGGAGCCCCGCGCCATCGTCGACCGCGAGATGCACGTCGAGCGCCATCCCCGGCTCGCCGTCGTCGGGGAAGTGCCAGTAGCGAGCAGTCGCGCGGGAGGAGTCGAGCTCGGCGATCGCGAGCGCGAACGCGCGGATGCCCTCCCGGCGCTCCGCGTCGTCAGGCACGGCCGCGGCGCTCACCCACACCGCCCAGGCGGCGGCGTCCTCCCAGCGCTCCTCGGCGAAGTCGAGCGGCACCCGGATCCAGCGACCCGGGTCCACCGTGATCGGCGCCCGCATCATGCGGACCGCCAGGTCAGGCTCGCGAGCATCACGTCGCCCAGCGCGAGCACGGATTCGGCGCCGGATCCGTCGTGGAGGGCGGTGAAGGTCGCCAGGAGTCCCCCCGTCGACGCGGGTCGGGGGAACACGGCGAGGGTGTGGCTGGCGTGCAGCCCCTCGGCCGCATAGCGGCTCGACTCGGCGGAGAACCGGAAGTGCAGCGCGCCCGCATCCTCGACGCGCTCGACGGGGCGCGACTTCGCGATGCGGGCGGCGGCCGCCTCGGGCGAGACGCCCTCCTCGGTGCGGTACAGCGCGATCGCGAGCGAGGCCGGTGCCGCCTCGGCCGCCTCCATCGTCGCGGGCAGGTAGAGCTCGAGCACCCTCCCCTCACGAAGGGATGACCGCAGCTCGGCAGCGAGCGATCGAGCCTGGAGCACGAGATCCGCGCGGCCGGCGTCGCGCGCCCGCCTCTCGATGTCCATGAGGGGGTTCTGCGCGATGACGTCGTCGGCGCGCCGACGCTGCCATCCGGGGGGCGCGAGCATCGACCACGCGCGCGGAGGGGCCTCCGGCACCGCGCCGGCGCTCGTCGAGGTCATCGGCCGGTCACACGATCCTCCACGGCGCCGACGAGATCGCGGACGCCGCCGCCGGCGACGTCGGAAGCGGCGCCGTCGGTCACGGAGTCGATCGCCCCGACGGAGAAGTTCCAGACGTTGACGCCCTGGTCCACGAGGCCGGGCGCGGCGTGCTCCGCGGCGTAGGCGAGGCTGCGCCCGCCCGCCCGGCCGCCGGCGACGTCCCAGCCGTTGGTGATGGCCATGGAGACGCGCATCGCGTCGATGTCGTACCGCCCCCCGCCCGTGCGTATGCCCGTCGCGATCCGCTGGGCCCACCCGGGGAGACGCGAGTCGAGAATCGCGTCGGCCACTCGAGGCGCGCTGGCGACGCGCGCGGCCCGGTTGCCCGCGTTGGCGACGGCCGCGGCGTGAGTGGAGCCGCGGGAACCCCACATCGCGAGGTCGTCGATGATCGCCGCGCGTCCGGCAGCGGCCGTCGTCGAGCTCGCCCGGCCGGTGAGGCCGATCGCCCGCGAGATGCCCTGGCCCGAACCCAGCGCCTTGCCGAAGGGGATGACGCCGACGATCGCGAACGCGACGTCGACACCGTCCTTGCGCCGCCCGCCGAGCGCCATGACGACGGTCGCGAGCAGGACGATCAGACCGGCGATCGTCGCGAGCGCCGCGAAGATCGCGATGAAGGGACCGGTGACCACCATCGCGGCCAGAGCGGCGAGCACTCCCACCACCGTCATCACCTGGATGACGACGTCGAGCGCGTCCTCCCACCACGAGTCGTCGATGTCCGACAGGTCGATGGCGCCCTCGATGCCCGCGACCGCGTCGTCGTACGCCGTCTCCCATTCGGCGATCGCGCTGTCGAAGTTCTCCCAGAGCCCGGTGAGGAGCTCGTCCGCCCCGCTGGCGAGCGTCTCCGCCGAGGTGAGGGCGCTGCCGGCCGTCCGTCGCTCCTCCGGGGTCGGCTCGGTGAACTGGAACGGCGAGTCGAGACCGTTCACCTCGCGCTGCGCGGCCGCGAGCGCGCTCTGGCGCTCCTCGTTGGCCTCGTGCGCGCGGCGGATGTGCTCGACGTGGCCGGGCCCGACGAGGAACTGCACGCGGCGCAGCGACACCGCGTAGTCGCAGAGCGCCTTGGCCGTGCCCGTCGTGCCGTCGGAGCCCACGTAGCGGATGGCGGCCTGCTCGAGATCCGTCTCGGCCTGCCCGGCCTCATCGCGGATGGCGTCGAACGACTGCGCGCGGTAGCTCTCCTCGCGGCTCAGCTTGCCGAGCTCCCGCGCGGCGCCGCGCATCGCGCGTCCGACGGAGCGGAAGGCCTCACCGGCCGCCTCGATCGCATCGGCGTCGCCCTCGATGGTGAGGCACGGCCGTGACGCCGGCGATCGCAGCCAGCCGAAACCCTCTTCCGGTTTGAACACCATCGCTCCTAGCCCTCACCCTCTGCCGGCGCGACCATCGCCGCATCGGCCTCCGCGAACCCGTCGATGATGGCCTGGAGATGGTCGAAGACCGCCTGCAGGTTCTCCTGGATCACCTCGCGGTTGCCGTTCCAGCCGCTCTCGAAGTCGCCGACGCGCGAGCGCAGATCGCCCCGCCCGTGCGGCCGTCCGATGGCGTCCTCGACGTCGTTGACGGTCGACGACACGCTCGAGAAGTCCTCGAGCACCGTCTGCAGCCTCGTGAGCGTCAGCTCGAGCGCATCCAGATCCAGATCGACATCGGCCGTCATCGTCGTCCCTTCCTCACGTCCTGGCACCACGCTAGAGGGTCGCGCGCGGCAGCACGATGGGGAGCCCTCCCCACTTCACCGCCGCTCACGGCACGAGCGGCAGCTGCACCGTCACGGCGCGGCCGTTCTCGACGAAGATGCCGCGCCCCTCGGGGAACTCGTGGCGCTGCACGCGCGGGAACGGCACCTTGAAGATCGCATCGCCGTCGTAGGTCTCGGGCTTGAGCACGATGCCGCGACGCCCGCCCTTGAGCTCACCGATGAGGCCGTAGCCGCTCGCCATGAGGCTCACGTCCCCCTCGCCGATGAGCAGGTGGTCGCTGCGGTTGATCGCCTGCATGAGCTCCTTGAGGGGCCGCTCGGCGTCGGTGTCGCCGAACTCGGTCGCGTTCTCGACGACGATGACGATGCGGTGCTCCGCGCCCTCCGCCGCGACGATCGGCGTGAGCTGCTTGGCGAGCGCGCGCACGTCGTCGATGCTCGAGGCCGTTCCGGCCCACGCGCGCTCCTCCCGCAGCACGGCCCGCCGACCGCCGATGTGGAAGAACTCGGTGCCCGGCTCGGCCCGCTCGACCGCGCGCACGAGCGCGCGCAGGGCGGTGGTCTTGCCGCTGCGCGGAGGACCGGCCACGACGAAGGTGCCGAAGGGTTCGAACCCCACGGGGCCCAGCTCGTCGTCGGCGATGCCGATGACGGGCTGCCCGCCCACGCTGTCGGGCAGGTCGGCGGGGTTCAGCTCGGTGGGCAGCGCGCCGATGCCCGGAGCATCCACCGCCCCCCGCTGGCGCAGCTGCGCCGCGAAGGCGTCCATCGCCGTCGACTGCTCGGCCACGTTGACGGTGCCGCCCATCGCCGCGATCTGGGTCTCGACGCCGTCGACGATCGCGCGGCCGGGCGCGCTGCGCTCGGTCAGCACGTCCTTCGGGGCTCCGAGGGCGGCGTAGGCGTTCTCGTCGCTCATGCGCAGCACGATGCGCTTCGAGACGTTGGCGCTGACGGCCGTCGGCACGGCGCCGTAGCGGTCGGCCGTGGCGATGATGTGGATGCCCAGCGGGCGCCCCTCGCCGAGCGCGCGCATCACGATGCCGTAGAACGGGGCCCGCGCGCTGGTGGCCTCCCACTCCTGCTTGAACGTGCCGAAGCCGTCGATGAGCACGATGATGCGCGGCTCATCGGGCCGCCCGCTCAGGCGCCGGTACTCGGTGAGGCTCGCGGCGTTGACCTCGGAGAAGCGCCGGGAGCGGTCGTCGAGCATCGAGCGCAGGGTGCGCAGCAGGCGCTGCACGCGCTCGGCGTCGTCGCCCGCGACGATCGAGCCGACGTGGGGCAGGCTCTCGAGCGAGCGCAGCGAGCCGGTGCCGAAGTCGGCGCCGTAGACGATGCTGCGGCCCGCCTCGGGGCGCGCGCCCGCGGCGACCGCGATCGACCGCAGCGCCGTCGACTTGCCCGAGCCGGAGGTGCCGTAGACGAGCATGTGCCCGTCGGTGTCGGGCTCGAAGTAGACCGGCGCCTGCAGCTGCCGCTCCGGGATGTCGGCGAGGCCGAGCGCGATGCGCCCGTCGCCCTCGAGCGGCAGCGCGCGCAGGTCGACGGTGGCCGGCAGGTCGTCGAGCCACGGCCGGCGCGGGGCCGGGATGGCGGCCTGGGCCGAGGCGGCGATGAGCGTCGAGACGAGGCGCTTCTGGTCGTTGGGGCCGAGGTCGCCGTCCTCCTCGAGCGACTCGGGGCCGCCCTCGCCCTCCCACACGAGCAGGGATCCGAACCGCAGCTCGGCGACGCGCACCTGGGCCTGCTCGGGCTCGTCGCTCGTCCAGCCGCCGGCGTAGCCCGACTGGAAGGGCACGAGCCGGCCCGGGCCGGTCTTCGCGATGCCGCGACCGGGTATCGACGGGTCGAAGGTGCCCGCCACCGGATCGCCGACGACGTCGTTGGAATCGCTCTCGTCGGCCATCCGCAGCGCCACTCGCAGGTTGGTGTTCGCCCGCAGGTTGTCCTTGATGACGCCCGCCGGCCGCTGGGTGGCCATGATCAGGTGGATGCCCAGCGAGCGCCCGCGCTGGGCGATGTCGACCACCCCGTCGACGAACTCCGGCACATCGCCCGCGAGGGCCGCGAACTCGTCGATCACGAGCACGAGGGCCGGAGGCGTGTCCGGGTCCTGCCGCTTCTCGAGCTCGAGCAGGTCCTTCGCCTTCTTGCGGTTGAACAGGTGCTCACGGTGGTGCAGCTCGGCGCGCAGGCTCGTGAGCGCGCGGCGCACCAGGTGCGGGCTGAGGTCGGTGACGAGCCCGACGCAGTGGGGCAGCTCGACGCAGTCGGCGAAGGCCGAGCCGCCTTTGTAGTCGACGAAGAGGAAGGTGACGCGGTCGGGGCTGTACTCGGCCGCCATGCCGAGCACCCAGGCCTGCAGGAACTCGCTCTTGCCCGAGCCGGTCGTGCCGCCGACGAGGGCGTGCGGGCCCTGCGTGCGCAGGTCGAGGGTCATCGCATCGGGGCTGCCCTGGCCGATGAAGGCCTTGAGCGTGCTCGCGCGCTTGAGCCGCGGCCGGCTCGTGCCGCGCGTGCGGTCGAGCACCGAGCTGTTCTGCCGCCAGCGCTCGACGGCCGCCGCGGGCTGCACGGCGAGCTCGCTGCCGAGCAGGGTGAGCATCGACACGCTGCGGGGCAGGTCGCTCGCGTCGTCGGTGACGCTCGACACGTCGACCACGGGGGCGATGCGCTTGGCGAAGACCTCGGCGTAGGCGTTCGAGACGCCCTCCACCACGACCGGCGCATAGCTCTCGCCCGCGCGCACGTAGCCGACGCGGCCGTTCTCGAGCCCCTCGGTGACGTCGACGAAGGTGCGGCAGGCGGCGGGCAGCGACTCGACGGTCGGCGCGAGGAAGATCGTGTACACGCCCACGTCGGCGCCGCGCTCGATGACCTGCGTCAGCCGCGAGCGGTCGACGGGCGCATCGCCCGAGACGATGAGCACGATCGCCATCTCGCCCGGCAGGCTGAGCTCTCGCGGGATGCCCTCGCCGACGCGCGCGCCGAGCGCGAGCGTCGAGTCCTGCGTCTTCAGCGGGCCGCGCCGGCTCGGCGTGCCGCTCGAGCGCTGCAGCACGATCTCCTCGAGCGCGTTGAGCAGCGCGGTGCCGGCCGAGGGGCTGTCGGCCAGCGCGAGTTCGGCGAAGGGAGAGCGGGGGGTCGTCGTGTGGGGCAGCCACTTGAGCCACTCCAGCTCTCGGGTCCAGCCGGGATCGACGATGGCGGCCGTGACGACCTCGTTCGGCGCGTGCAGGCCGAACAGCTGCACGCCGAGCCCGCGCAGGGCATCCGCCGCCAGCGTGCGCGAGCCGGCGATGCCGAGCGCTCCCGAGCTCGGCAGCATCTCGACCAGGGGCACGTCGTCGAGGAACTCGTGGCGCTCGCGCAGCACCTGCACCTGCCGCGAGTACTGGGCGATCCCCTTCGGGTCGGCGCTCGTCGCGATCGAGTTGCGGCTGCGCGCCCGGCCGACGCCGAGGCGCAGGCCGAGGAAGCTCCAGTGCTCGGGCCGGCGCGTCCACAGCAGGGGGCCGAGCCGCATCGCGTCCTCGTAGACGACCGCGGTCGGCGGGGCCTCGGCGTGCCGGCGCTCGCGCTCGACGATGGTCTGCTCGGCGAGGTCCTCCTCGAGCTTCTCGATCTGCTCCTCGAAGGTCTCGATCTCCTGGGTGAGCTTGAGGCCCTGCTGGCGCTTCTGGCCGAGGAAGTTGCCGAGCAGCATGACCGGCGACATCGCGACCATGAGCAGGGCGAGGGCTCGGCCCGTCGCGAAGTAGATCGAGAGGCCGAGCAGGATGGGCGCGATGATCATCGGCCACGGGAACAGGCGCGGATCCGACTCGGAGGGGATGGCCGGGTGCGGGTACTCGGTTCCGGGGTAGCGGATCTCGACCCGGGGCGAGCGGTTGAACAGCAGCGAGCCGCCGCGCTCGAGCACGGCATCCTTCTCGCCCGTCTCGGCGCCGGCCAGCATCGTGAAGGCGACGTCCGTGTCGCCGATCGTGATGACCTGGCCGGGCTGCACCGTGAGGCGCGGCACCCGGCCGCCGTCGATGACGAGGCCGTTGGCCGAGTTGAGGTCGACGAGCTCGATGCTCTGGTCGATCTCGACGCGCGCGTGCCGCTTCGACACGAGCGGATCGGCGAGCGTCACGCCCGTGGCCGGGTCGCGGCCGATGACGCTGTGGCCGCGCCCGAGCGGGAACTCTCGGCCCGCGTCGGGCCCCGAGAGCACGCGCATGACGGCCGCCGCGGTGCGCGAGCGCTCGGCCGTCGCGTGGGCGGCGACGGCGGCGTGGAAGCCGCTGCCGAGGGGCGCGTCGGCGATGAGCAGGTCGGGCTGCAGCGGCACGAGCTCGTCGACGACGGGCGGCGCGACCGCGAGCGTCAGCGGCATGCCCGCGAAGCGCTGGTACTGCGCCGACTGCGGGTCGGTCGCCGCGATCGCGCGGGCGACGTCGGCGACCGTCGCGGTCGCATCGGCGGTGATGACGACGTCGACGTCGGGGGCGCCGTGGCGGCGCAGCGCGAGCTTGAGCTTCATCGGAGGCCTCTCGGGGCGTCGGTGCGGAGGGGGCGGGTCACGGCTCGGCGACCACGCGGAAGGTGCGGCCGCCGACGGTGACGGTGCTGCCGGTCGGGATGCTCGTCCGCTCGCCCGGCGCGAGCACGAGCTCGCCCGCCGCCGAGGTCGCGCGCGTGCCGTTCGACGAGCCTCGGTCGAGCATCCAGAAGCCCGCAGCCGGATCGATGCCGAACGCCGCATGCGTCTTCGAGAGCTGCATGCTCGCGTCGACGAGGGGCAGCAGCAGGTCGGCGTGCTCGCCGGGCTGCGGTTCGGGGTCGCGGCCGAGGAGGGCGGTGCGGGGCACCGGGACGACGGTGCCGTCGTCGAGGTGGAGGCTCACGGCGGGCGGGCGGGAGGCCACGTGGGGTGCGGCGGCAGCGGCGGCAGCGGCCGGCGCGGCACCGGGCGGCGCGGCGAAGGGCGCGGCGGGGATCAACCCAGGACCAGCATCTCCCACGGGGGCCGACGCCGCGTCGAGCTCGGCCGGCGGCGCCCACCGCGCGGCCTCCGGCGAGCCGGAGACGACGCCCGAGTTCGACCGCTGCACCGGCACGAACGCGGTCGGCGCTCCGCCGATGGTCGCGAGCGACGGCAGCGGCGCCGCCTCGACGCGCTCGGGCGCCTCGTAGGCCTTCCGCGCGTGCCGCATCGCCTTGACGTCGAACGGGTCGAGCGCGCCGCGGGCGTCGACCACCCAGGCGCGGGCGAGGCGGTCGAGCCAGCTGCGGCCGCGGTGCTCCCGGTCCCACAGGCCTGAGGCGAAGAGCAGCGCGGGGCCGACGACGGGCACGACGGTCGAGAGCAGCAGCACGAGCGCCCGCAGGGCGACCCGCCAGAAGCCGGGCCGCGCGAACGTCGCGACGTTGACCGAGCGCAGACCCATGAGGGCCTTGCCGAGGGTGACGCCCCGGCGGCCGTGCATGATGAGCTGCACGAGACCGAAGGCGAGCGCGAGTGCCTGCCCCACGAGGATGAGCACGGCGCTGCCGCCGAGCGCTCCGAGCAGCGCGGCGGGGTCGGCGGGGGATGCGGACTCGAGCAGCGCGGGCACCGCGAGCAGCACCCCCACCGCGGCGGGGCTGCTCAGCACCGCCCCGGCGGCGGCGTCGATCGCGAAGGCGGCGGAGCGCCGCCCGGTGCTCGCGGCCCGCAGCCCGAGCCCCGCGGCGTAGGCCGGATCGGGCGTGCCGTCGTCGCGCAGCCCCGGCGTGGGGGCGTCGTCGACCTCGGCGGTGATCGGCACGCGGGCTCCGTTGGTCGGGGTCGGACAGGGTCGGCGGGGCGGGTCCACCGCCGCAGTCATCCCATCGCACCCCCGTCGGGGTGTCGATGGGGAGCGGTCACCACCCCGCCCGATGCTAGCCGAGGCTGGGCATCGCTCACCTCGTCCTGGCGCCCGGGAACGCCGAACGGCCCCCGCCGTGAGGCGAGGGCCGTTCGAGAGGAGTGCTCCGGAGCGCCTAGTTGTAGGTGCCCGGCGTGAAGTCGTCGCTCGAGAACGAGTCGAAGTCGACGAAGGAGAGGTCGGCCTCGGAGAAGGTCGAGTCGTCGGCGAAGATGCGGTTGGGGTACCGCTCGGCCTTCGCCTCCTCGGTGGCCTCGACCGACACGTTGCGGTACGCGGCGAGCCCCGTACCGGCCGGGATCAGCTTTCCGATGATCACGTTCTCCTTCAGACCCAGCAGCGGGTCGCGCTTGCCCTCCATGGCGGCCTGCGTGAGCACGCGGGTCGTCTCCTGGAAGGACGCGGCCGACAGCCACGACTCGGTGGCCAGCGAGGCCTTGGTGATGCCCATGACCTCCTGACGCGCCGAGGCGGTCTTCTTGCCCTCGGACAGCGCGCCGCGGTTCAGCTCGTTGTACTTCGAGCGGTCGACCAGCTCACCGGGCAGCAGGTCGGTCTCGCCGTGGTCGACGACGGTGACCTTGCGCAGCATCTGCCGCACGATGACCTCGATGTGCTTGTCGTGGATCGGCACGCCCTGCGAGCGGTACACGCCCTGCACGCCCTCGACGAGGTGCTGCTGCACGGCGCGGACGCCCTTGACGCGCAGCACCTCCTTCGGGTCGACCGGGCCCACGATGATCTGCTGACCGAGCTCGACGTGCTGGCCGTCCTCGACGAGCAGCTGCGAGCGCTTCGAGACCACGTACACGACCTCCTCGTCCCCGTTGTCAGGGGTGAGGATGACGCGGCGCTGCTTGTCCGCATCCTCGATGACGATGCGCCCGGCGCTCTCCGCGATGGGGCTGGCCATCTTGGGGGTGCGCGCCTCGAACAGCTCGGTCACGCGGGGCAGACCCTGCGTGATGTCGTCGGCCGAGGCCGAACCGCCGGTGTGGAAGGTGCGCATCGTGAGCTGCGTGCCGGGCTCGCCGATCGACTGCGCCGCGATGATGCCGACGGCCTCACCGAGGTCGACGCGCTGACCGGTGGCCAGCGAGCGGCCGTAGCAGGCGGCGCAGACGCCGACCGCCGACTCGCACGTGAGCACCGAGCGCACCTTGATCGCGCCGACGCCCGCAGCGACGAGCTCGTTGATGAGCACGTCGCCGACGTCGGAGCCGGCCGCGGCGATGACCTCGCCCTTCTCGTTGACGGCGTCGGTGGCGAGAGTGCGGGCGAACACGAGGTTCTCCACGTTCTCGTCGCGCACCCACGCGCCGTCGACCTGGTGGGCGAAGGGGAAGTCGAGACCCTTGCTCGTGCCGCAGTCGTCCTCGCGGATGATGACGTCCTGCGCGACGTCGACCAGACGACGGGTGAGGTAGCCCGAGTCGGCGGTGCGCAGAGCGGTGTCGGCGAGACCCTTGCGGGCGCCGTGCGTGGCGATGAAGTACTCGGCGACCGACAGGCCCTCGCGGTACGAGTTGATGATCGGGCGGGCGATGATCTCACCGCGCGGGTTCGAGACGAGGCCTCGCATACCCGCGATGTTGCCGACCTGCAGCCAGTTGCCTCGCGCGCCCGACGTCACCATGCGGTTGATGGTGTTGTCGACCGGGAAGTTGCTGCGCATCTCGTCGTTGACGGCCTTCGTGCCCTCGCTCCAGAGCGCGACGAGCTCGACGCGGCGCTCATCGTTGGTGATGAGGCCCTTCTCGAACTGTCCCTGGATCTTCGCCGCGCGCTTCTCGTACTCGGCGACGATCTCCTTCTTCTTCGGGGGCGTGATGACGTCGCTGAGCGCCACGGTGACGCCGGAGCGGGTCGCCCAGTAGAAGCCGGCGTCCTTCACGTTGTCGAGGGTCGCGGCGACGACCGTCTTCGGGTACCGCTCGGCCAGGTCGTTGACGATCTGCGAGATGGTGCCCTTGTCGGCGACCTGGTCGACGAACGGGTAGTCCGCCGGCAGCAGCTCGTTGAACAGGGCCCGCCCGAGGGTGGTCTCCTTCAGCTCGCGGCCGTCGGCGTACTTCTCGCCGAAGAGGCGGATGCGCGCGACGGCGTTGAGGTGCAGGCTGCCCTGATCCATGGCCATGGTGGCCTCGGCGATCGTCGAGAAGGCACGGCCCTCACCGGCGGCGCCCTCGCGCACGGTGGTGAGGTGGTGCAGACCGATGATCATGTCCTGCGTGGGGACGGTGACCGGGCGGCCGTCCGAGGGCTTCAGGATGTTGTTGGACGCGAGCATCAGGATGCGCGCCTCCGCCTGGGCCTCGACCGACAGCGGCAGGTGCACGGCCATCTGGTCGCCGTCGAAGTCGGCGTTGAACGCCGCGCAGACGAGCGGGTGCAGCTGGATGGCCTTGCCCTCCACGAGCTGGGGCTCGAACGCCTGGATGCCCAGACGGTGGAGCGTGGGCGCGCGGTTCAGCATGACGGGGCGCTCGCGGATGATCTCCTCGAGCACGTCCCACACCTGCGGACGCGAGCGCTCGACCATGCGCTTGGCGCTCTTGATGTTCTGGGCGTGGCCCAGGTCGATCAGGCGCTTGATCACGAAGGGCTTGAACAGCTCGAGCGCCATCAGCTTCGGCAGGCCGCACTGGTGGAGCTTGAGCTGCGGGCCGACGACGATGACCGAACGGCCCGAGTAGTCGACGCGCTTGCCGAGCAGGTTCTGGCGGAACCGGCCCTGCTTGCCCTTGAGCATGTCGCTGAGGCTCTTGAGCGCGCGGTTGCCGGTGCCCGTGACGGGACGGCCGCGGCGGCCGTTGTCGAACAGCGCGTCGACGGCCTCCTGCAGCATCCGCTTCTCGTTGTTGACGATGATCTCGGGCGCGCCGAGGTCGAGCAGACGACGGAGACGGTTGTTGCGGTTGATCACGCGGCGGTACAGGTCGTTCAGGTCGGAGGTCGCGAAGCGACCGCCGTCGAGCTGCACCATCGGGCGCAGCTCCGGCGGGATGACCGGGACGACGTCGAGCACCATGGCGGCCGGCGAGTTGCCGGTCTGCAGGAACGAGTTGACGACCTTGAGGCGCTTGATGGCGCGGATCTTCTTCTGGCCCTTGCCGGTGGCGATCTGCTCGTGCAGCAGCTCGCTCTCGGCGGCCAGGTCGAAGGCCTCGAGGCGCTTCTTGATCGCCTCGGCGCCCATGTGCGCCTCGAAGTACAGGCCGTAGCGGTCCTGCAGCTCCTGGAACACCGAGTCCTCGGGCTTGAGGTCGCCGACCTTGAGGGTGCGGAAGTCCTCCCACACGCGCTCGAGCTGGGCGATCTGCTCGTCGAACGACTTGCGGAGCTGACCCATCTCCTTCTCGCCCGAGTCCTTGGCCTTGCGCTTCTGGTCGGCCTTGGCGCCCTCGGCCTCGAGCTCGCCGAGCTCGGTCTCGAGCTTCTGCAGGCGCGAGGCGATCATCGAGTCGCGCTGGTCCTCGAGGGTCTTGACCTCGAGGCGCAGCTCGTTCTCGAGCCCGGGGAGGTCGGCGTGGCGGCCCTCCTCGTCGACGGCGATGACCATGTACGCGGCGAAGTAGATGACCTTCTCGAGGTCCTTCGGCGCCATGTCGAGCAGGTAGCCGAGACGGCTCGGCACGCCCTTGAAGTACCAGATGTGCGTGACGGGCGCGGCGAGCTCGATGTGGCCCATGCGCTCGCGGCGCACCGACGACTTCGTGACCTCGACGCCGCATCGCTCGCAGACGATGCCCTTGAAGCGCACCCGCTTGTACTTGCCGCAGGAGCACTCCCAGTCGCGCGACGGGCCGAAGATCTGCTCGCCGAACAGGCCGTCCTTCTCCGGCTTCAGGGTGCGGTAGTTGATCGTCTCCGGCTTCTTGACCTCGCCGTGCGACCAGCGACGGATGTCGTCAGCGGTCGCGAGGCCGATCCGGAGCTCATCGAAAGTTGTTGCTTCGAGCACGTGTGTTCTCTTCTTCCGTTAAAACGTCAGTCAGTGAGGCGGTGAGGCCCGGATCAGATCTCGTCGATCGACGAGGACTCGAAGCGGGAGGAGATGTTGATGCCGAGCTCCTCCGCTGCGCGGAAGACCTCGTCGTCGTTGTCCTTGAGGCTCACCGCGGTGCCGTCGGCCGAGAGCACCTCGACGTTCAGGCACAGCGACTGCATCTCCTTGATGAGCACCTTGAAGCTCTCGGGGATCCCGGGCTCCTGGATGTTCTCGCCCTTGACGATCGACTCGTACACCTTGACGCGGCCGAGGATGTCGTCGGACTTGATCGTCAGCAGCTCCTGCAGCGCGTAGGCCGCGCCGTACGCCTCGAGCGCCCAGACCTCCATCTCACCGAAGCGCTGGCCGCCGAACTGGGCCTTACCGCCGAGCGGCTGCTGGGTGATCATCGAGTACGGGCCCGTCGAGCGCGCGTGGATCTTGTCGTCCACGAGGTGGTGCAGCTTCAGGATGTACATGTAGCCGACCGACATCGGGTCGGGGAACGGCTCGCCCGAGCGGCCGTCGAAGAGACGGGCCTTACCGGTCGAGTCGATCATGCGCACGCCGTCGCGGTTGGGGGTCGTCGAGTCGAGCAGACCGGCGATCTCCTCCTCGCTGGCACCGTCGAACACCGGGGTGGCGACCTTGGTGCCGGGCGCGGCCTCGCGGGCGACCTCGGGCAGGCGGTTCGCCCACTCGGGCGCTCCGTCGACCTTCCAGCCGCGCGAGGCGGCCCAGCCGAGGTGGATCTCGAGGACCTGGCCGAAGTTCATGCGGCCGGGGACGCCGAGCGGGTTGAGCACGATGTCGACCGGCGTGCCGTCCTCGAGGAACGGCATGTCCTCGACGGGCAGGATCTTCGAGATGACGCCCTTGTTGCCGTGGCGGCCGGCGAGCTTGTCGCCCTCGCTGATCTTGCGCTTCTGGGCGATGTAGACGACCACGCGCTGGTTGACGCCCGAGCCGAGCTCGTCGTCGTTGTCGGCGCTGAACTCCTTGACGCCGATGACGGTGCCCTGCTCGCCGTGGGGCACCTTCAGCGAGGTGTCGCGCACCTCGCGCGACTTCTCGTTGAAGATCGCGCGCAGCAGGCGCTCCTCGGCCGAGAGCTCGGTCTCGCCCTTGGGCGTCACCTTGCCGACGAGGATGTCGCCGGGGCGGACCTCGGCGCCGATGCGGATGATGCCGCGCTCGTCGAGATCGGCCAGGAGGTCGGGGCTCACGTTCGGGAGGTCGCGGGTGATCTCCTCCTTGCCGAGCTTCGTGTCACGCGCATCCACCTCGTACTCCTCGATGTGGATCGAGGAGAGGGTGTCGTCCTTCACGAGGTTCTGGCTGAGGATGATCGCGTCCTCGAAGTTGTGGCCCTCCCACGACATGAACGCCACGAGGAGGTTCTTGCCGAGCGCGAGCTCGCCGTTCTCCGTCGCGGGGCCGTCGGCGATGACCTCGCCGGCCTCGACGCGGTCGCCCGCGCTGACGACGACGCGGTGGTTGTAGTTCGTGCCCTGGTTGGAGCGGTCGAACTTGCGCAGGAAGTACTGCTGCGTGCCGCCCTCGTCGAGCTGGACGGTGACGACGTCGGCCGAGACCTCGGAGACGACGCCGGCCTTCTCGTTGGTGATGACGTCACCCGCGTCGACGGCCGCGTAGCCCTCCATGCCGGTGCCGACGAGCGGCGACTCGGAGCGGAGCAGCGGGACGGCCTGACGCTGCATGTTCGCGCCCATGAGCGCGCGGTTCGCATCGTCGTGCTCGAGGAAGGGGATGAGCGAGGTCGCGACCGACACCATCTGGCGCGGCGAGACGTCCATGTAGTTGACCTGCTCGTTCGGGACGAGCTCGACCTCGCCGCCCTTGCGGCGGACGAGCACGCGCTCCTCGACGAACTTGCCGTCCTTCGACAGCGGCGCGCCGGCCTGGGCGACGACGAAGTCGTCCTCCTCGCTGGCGGTCAGGTAGTCGATGTGCTCGGTGACCTTGCCCTTGACCACGCGGCGGTACGGCGTCTCGATGAAGCCGAACGCGTTGATGCGCGCGAACGAGGCGAGCGAGCCGATGAGGCCGATGTTCGGGCCCTCAGGGGTCTCGATGGGGCACATGCGGCCGTAGTGCGAGGGGTGCACGT
Source organism: Microcella flavibacter (assembly GCF_012530535.1). Classification (NCBI taxonomy): domain Bacteria; kingdom Bacillati; phylum Actinomycetota; class Actinomycetes; order Micrococcales; family Microbacteriaceae; genus Microcella; species Microcella flavibacter. The sequence continues at coordinate 311,514 of NZ_CP051299.1, read as the reverse complement.
CGCGCACCTCGACGCCGGCGCGCTCGCGGCTCAGACCGCCCGGGCCGAGGGCCGAGAGGCGGCGCTTGTGGGTCAGGCCCGCGAGCGGGTTGTTCTGATCCATGAACTGCGACAGCTGCGAGGTGCCGAAGAACTCCTTGATCGCGGCGACGACGGGACGCACGTTGATCAGGGTCTGCGGAGTGATCGCCTCGATGTCCTGCGTCGTCATGCGCTCGCGGACGACGCGCTCCATGCGGCTGAGGCCGGTGCGCACCTGGTTCTGGATGAGCTCGCCCACGGCGCGGATGCGGCGGTTGCCGAAGTGGTCGATGTCGTCCACGTCGAGGCGCAGCTCGACGGGCTTGCCGTCGCGCTGGCCGGGCAGGTTCGTGCGGCCCTCGTGCAGCGAGACCATGTAGCGGATGGTCGCCACGATGTCCTCGACGCTCAGCACCGAGTCGCTCAGGGGCGCGTCGACGCCGAGCTTGCGGTTGATCTTGTAGCGACCCACCTTCGCCAGGTCGTAGCGCTTGGAGTTGAAGTAGAAGTTGTCGAGGAGCGCGCGGGCGGCCTCGGCGGCGACCTGCTCTCCCGGACGGAGCTTGCGGTAGATGTCCTTGAGCGCCTCCTCCTTCGTCAGCACGGTGTCCTTCTCGAGCGTCTGCTCGATGGAGTCGTAGCCGGCGAATGCCTCGCGGATCTCCTCGGTGGTCATGCCGAGGGCCTTGAGGAAGACGGTGACGGACTGCTTGCGCTTGCGGTCGATGCGCACGCCCACCTGGTCGCGCTTGTCGATCTCGAACTCGAGCCAGGCGCCGCGGCTGGGGATGATGCGCGAGGTGTAGATGTCCTTGTCGCTGGTCTTGTCGATCGACCGCTCGAAGTAGACGCCCGGGCTGCGCACGAGCTGCGACACGACGACGCGCTCGGTGCCGTTGATGATGAAGGTGCCGCGCTCGGTCATGAGCGGGAAGTCGCCCATGAACACGGTCTGGGTCTTGATCTCGCCCGTCATGTGGTTCATGAACTCGGCCTCGACGTAGAGCGGGGCGGCGTAGGTCTTGCCGCGCTCCTTGCACTCGTCGATGGAGTACTTCTGCTCTTCGAGGTACGGGTTCGTGAACGAGAGCTGCATCGTCTCGCCGAGGTCCTCGATCGGGGAGATCTCCTCGAAGATCTCCTCGAGGCCGCTGCGGCCGGGAACGTCGGTGCGGCCGGCGGCCTCGGCCTCGGTGACCCGGGCCTTCCAGATGTCGTTGCCGACCAGCCAGTCGAAGCTCTCCGTCTGGAGGGCGAGCAGGTCGGGGACGGTCAGCGTGTCGCTGATCTTGGCGAACGAGAGCCGCGACGCATCGCGACCGCTCTTGGGGGACTGGGAATTCTTAGCGGTGCGCGAAGCAGCCAAGGAACTAACCTCCGTGGGCATGGGAGCCCGGATACCGTCGGCGAAGCGACAGATGAACACGGTCGAGTTGCACGCACGGATCCGCATGCGGATCCGGTTCCCACCAGGGCCTCGAGGGCCCACCCCGCCGCTATACTCGGGGCACGTCAGCCGACCGTCATGTGACGGCTGACATCATCGGGAGCGCAAACCTCAATACTAGGCGCGCTCCACCCGCCGTGTCCAGTCGGATTCTTGACCTCGTTCGAGGTCTGCGCTATAACCGCGCGTCATGCTTCTACCCGTGCGCTGTGGCACGCTGATCGCATGCCCTCCGAGCCCCGCGCGACCGTGCTGCCGAGCGGCCTGCGGGCCGTCATCGAGGAGGACCGCTGGGCCGAGGGCAGCTACCAGCTGGTGGTCGACGGCACGCCGCAGTCCCACGTCGACCTCGACGACCCGAGCCGGCTGTTCTTCGAGTACGTGCAGCGCATCGGCCACGTGATCGACGAGTGGGGCGACCCCGGGCAGCCCCTCACCGCGCTGCACCTGGGCGCGGGCGCGCTGACGCTGCCCCGCTACATCCACACCACCCGGCCCGGCTCGCGCCAGCAGGTGATCGAGCTCGACGAGGCCCTGATCGGCTTCGTGCGCGAGCACCTGCCGCTGCCGAGGAACAGCGGCATCCGCATCCGGTACGGGGATGCCCGCGCCATGCTCGCGCGCCTGCCCGCCGCCCTCACCGGCGCCGTCGACGTCGTCGTGGTCGATGTGTTCGCGGGCGCGCGCATCCCGGCCCACGTGACGAGCCTGGAGTTCTACACCGAGCTCGCCGCGTTCCTCTCCCCCCGCGGGATCGTGGCGGTCAACATCGCCGACGGGCCGGGCCTGGCCTTCGCGCGCAGCCAGGCCGCGACGCTCGGCACGGTCTTCGAGGACGTCGCCGCCCTCGCCGAGACGGGGGTGCTCAAGGGCCGCCGCTTCGGCAACGTCGTGCTGGTGGCGGCGAACAGCGCCCTGCCGCTGGAGTGGATGCCGCGGCTCATGGCGCGCGGCCCGCATCCGGCGACGGTGACGAGCGGGCGCGACCTGCGCAACTGGATCGCGGGGGCGCCGATCGTCACGGACCAGACCGCGGTGCCGTCGCCGACGCCGAACCGCACGCTGTTCGCGACGAAGCGCGGCGACTGAGAGCGACGCCGGTCAGCGCATCGCGCGCCGGGTGACCTGCTCGGGCACGGAGCTGTGCACGACCGTCGGCCGCAGGCGCTCGAGCGCGCGCAGGATCGAGCGCTGGTCGCGCGGGCTCGCGCTCGATCCGGCGAGCGTCTGCGTGATGAGCCGGATGAACACGTCGAAGTCGTGCTCGCTCAGCCGGAACGGCGCGTGGGCGGCGCGGATCGACCGCCCGCCGTACTCCTCCGAGCCGCCGAGCAGCGCGGAGAAGAACATCGTGCGGTGGCGGTTGAGCTCGACCTCGTCGACCTCGGCGAAGTAGTGCCCGATCTCGGCGTCCTCGCGCACGCGCACGGCGAGATCCTCGACGAGGGCCTCGACTCCGTCGCGGCCGCCGAGCCGCTGGAACAGTGCCACGCGCGCTCTCCCCCTCGGCTCGCCGGTTCCGGTCGTCAGCGACGTTAGCCCCTCGCCCCTCGCCTGCAAACCCCCCGCTCGGGTGGCGACCGAGGGATCGTCATCCCGCGCTCGGGTCGCCATCAGGCGATCGCGCGACAGTGGATGCTCCGCCGTCGCCCCTCCTGAGGAGCAGCCATGCCCCGCCCCCGCCCCGCCCTCCGCCCGGCGCTCGCCCTCGGCGCGGCCGGCGCCCTGCTGCTCGCCGGCTGCGCCGCCCCCGAGCCGGAGCGCACGCCCGCCGCCGTGCCCCGCCCGCCCGCGACGAGCTCCCCCTCCCCCGAGCCGCAGCCCGCCGAGGCCGTGCCGCTCTCCCCCACCGGCGCGACCGAGACCCTCGTCTCCGGCCTGTCGGCGCCGTGGTCGGTGGTGCCGCTCGAGAACGGCTCGGCGCTCATCACCGAGCGCGACAGCGCCCGCATCCTCGAGGCGACGGCGGCCGGCGAGGTGCGCGAGGTCGGCACGGTGCCCGGCGTCGTGCCGGGCGGCGAGGGCGGCCTGCTGGGCATCGCCGTTCCCGAGGGCGGGGCGTCGGCCGTGTACGCCTACTTCACGGCGGCCGACGACAACCGCATCGTGCGCCTGCCGCTCAGCGGCGGGGCGGGCTCGCTGACGCTGGGGGCGGGCGAGGAGGTGCTGACGGGCATCCCGAAGAACCGCACGCACAACGGCGGGCGCATCGCCTTCGGCCCCGACGGGATGCTCTACGCGACCGCCGGCGACGCGCAGCAGGTCGAGGCGGCGCAGGATCCGGGCTCGCTCGCCGGCAAGATCCTGCGCATGACGCCGGACGGCGCGGTGCCCGACGACAACCCGATGCCGGGCTCGCTCGTCTACTCGATGGGCCACCGCAACCCGCAGGGCATCGCCTGGGACGCCGAGGGCACGATGTGGGCCGCCGAGTTCGGGCAGAACACCTGGGACGAGCTGAACCGCATCGAGCCCGGCGCGAACTACGGCTGGCCCGTCGTCCAGGGCGCGGGCGGCGACGACCGCTTCGTCGAGCCGGTGGCGCAGTGGGCGACCTCGGAGGCGAGCCCGAGCGGCATCGCGGTGGTCGGCGCGACGGTCTTCATCGCGAATCTGCGCGGCGAGCGGCTGTGGGCGGTCGACGTCGACGGCGGCGAGCCGCGGCCGTACCTCGCCGGCGAGCTGGGCCGGCTGCGCGACGCGGTCGCGGCCCCCGACGGCGCCCTGTGGATGCTCACGAACAACACCGACGGACGCGGCGCTCCGCGCGAGCTCGACGACCGGCTCGTCCGGGTCGAGCTCGCGCCCTCGGCCTGAACGGCCGCGCGGCTCGACGGCCGACGTCGGAGGCGGCGCCTACCCTGAACGGGTGAGCGACTTGGATCGGGTGCGCGTGTGGGCCGACGCCCTCATCCGCCTGCACCTCGACCCGAGCTGGTCGTTCGGCTTCGACCACGCCACCCGGCGCGCGGGCCTGTGCAACTACACCGACAGGCGCATCACCGTCTCGCGGCACCTGGCCGCGCGCTGGGACGACGACGAGATCCACCAGACGCTGCTGCACGAGGTCGCGCACGCGCTCGCCGGGCCCGGCACCAACCACGGCCCGGAGTGGAAGCGCATCGCCGCCGAGCTCGGCTACGTCGGCGGCACCACGCACACGGGCCCGGTCGCGGAGGAGCGGGCGCGCTGGCGCGGGCGCTGCCCGAGCGGGCACGAGCACGTGCGGTTCCGCCGACCGGCGAAGCCCGTCTCGTGCGGGAAGTGCTCGCGCACCTTCAGCCGTGCGCACCTCATCCGCTGGACGGACGCGAGAGGCGCGGGAGCCTGAACTCCCGCGCCTCTCGCGGTGGTCGTGCGGCGCGGTCACCCGCGCGATCCCCTACTCGGAGACGCTGACTTCCTTCCAGAAGGCCACGTAGTTCGAGTAGTCCTTGCCGACGCGGTCGAACGACGTCGGGATGGGGGTGGGGTAGCTCCACGCGCGGTCCTGCAGCTTCTGGCCGTCGACGACGACGGTGAAGTACTGCGTGTCGCCCTTCCACGGGCAGTGGTACGGCGTGGGGCTCTTCTCGAGCAGCTCGCTCTTGACGCTCGAGGGCGGGAAGTACCAGTTGCCCTCGATCTGGATGAGCTCCTCCTGCGGAGCCTCGGCGATGACGGTGCCGTTGACGTGAGCCTTCATGGTGTTCCTCCCGGGGGTTCGGTGGTCCTTCGGAGGAACGCTAGGCGGCGGGGCTGAATTCCCGCAGGACGACGAGCGCCTCCTCCTCGAGGCGCGCGCGGGCCTCGGCGACCGCCTGGGGGCCGGATGCCGCGGCGAGCGCGCGGCCGGCCGTCGAGGCGGTGAGCATGTGGCCGACGGCGCCGCGGAGGCCCTGGAACGCCGCGGCGGCCGCGGCGGCCTCCGGGCTCGTCGCGTCGATGCCGACGGCGCCGAGCGCGTCGATGACCGCGCCGGCGAGCAGCACGTCCTCGACGGGGAAGCCCTCGGGGCTCTGCAGCGGGGCGCCCGCCGCGACGACGGCGACCATGGTGCGCTCGCCGCGCTCGGCCTGCAGGGCGAGCAGTCGCTGGGCGATCGCGCCCGCCGACCCGAGCCGCGCGTCGACGACCTCGAGGCGGTGGGGAAGAGCATCCACCGGCACCGGCTCGGCGGCGATCGCATCGCACCAGACGAGCAGGTGGGCGGAGGAGCCGATGCGGCGAGCGCCGTCGAGGCCCACGTCGAAGCGCACCTGATAACGCTCCTGCGCGGCGGGATCGGCGGGGTCGAGCGGGGCGGACGGGGTCGCGGCGGCGGGTCGGGCGTCGGTCACAGGTCGATGGTAGCCAGCGGGCGCAGACTGGGCCCCATGCGCGTCACCCTTCGTCTTCTGCTCGACTGCCCGCCCGACGCGGCGTGGGAGGCGGTGCACTCCCCCGCGGTGTTCCGCGCCGTCTCGGGGCCGCTGACGCCGGCCGCCTCGCTCGAGCCGGGCGGGTTCCCCGAGCGCTGGGCCGACGAGCAGCACCGGGTGCGGCTCTCGATGCTCGGCGTGCTGCCGATGGGCTCGCAGCTGATCCGGCTGTCGGACGAGACGGTCGCCCTGCGCGGCGGCGGCGTCGAGCGCATCGTGCACGACACGGGCGGGCCGCTCTCGGGCGGGATGCGCGTGGTGCGCCGCTGGCATCACCGCATGGCCGTGCGCGACGACGGCCGCGGCCGCACGCGGTTCCACGACACGCTCGACGTGGGCGCAGGGCTCCTGACGCCGGTGGCCTGGATCGGGTTCTGGGTCTTCTGGCAGCTGCGCGCCCGGCAGCTGACGCGCCTCGCCCCGGGCTGGGCGCGGCAGTTCGCCGCCTGAGCGACGACCCGGAGTCGCGCGCCTCCTCCGCCCGGGCGGGGCAGACTGAACCCATGGCCGCCACCCCCGCTCCCGCCCCCGCCGCCCGCTCGGCGCTCGAGGTCGCGAGCTGGCGTCGGGCGACCTTCTCGATCTACGAGAAGGTGCGCCGGGCCACCGACCTCGAGTCGGCGCACGACCTGTGGCGGCGCGAGCGCGACCGGCTGTTCCTCGAGCACCCGGCCTCGCCGCTGCTGCCGGAGGACCGCGCGCGCTTCACCGGCCTGCGCGTCAAGCCCTACGACCGGGCCTGGCGGGTCGAGGCCGTCATCGAGGCCGCCGAGCCCGCATCCCTCGACGTGCCCACGGGCACCGACGGCGTCGTGCCCTTCGAGCGCATCGGCCTCGTGAGCGTGCCCGGCGTCGGCTCGCTCGACGTGTGGCGGCTGCGCAGCTACGGCGGCGGGCTGTTCATCCCGGTTCGGGATGCCCTCTCGCGCGTCGACGGAGGCACCTACGGCGGCGGCCGCTACCTCGTCGACTCGGTCAAGGGCGCCGACCTCGGGCCCGGCCGGGCCGAGGGCTCGATCACGCTCGACTTCAACTTCGCCTACAACCCCTCCTGCGCCTACGACCCGGCGTGGGCCTGCCCGCTCGCCCCGCCCGGCAACGTCGTCGAGGTCGAGATCCCCGTCGGCGAGCGCTACGGCGACGGGCGCGCGACGCTCGCGTGAGCGCGTCGGGCCGGTTCGCGGCGGCCCCACGAACGGGCCCGCGGAGGGCGACCTGCTACGGTTGAGGTACTTGCGAAGCCACGACGGCTTCCCTGCGTCGTAGAACGCCTCCTCTTCTCGCCCTCGCGCACTGACTCGCGCGCAGCGATTCGATACTTTCTCACGGCGAACTGATTGCGGCCACTGCCGCCGTCGCCATCCGAATCCCGTGCCGTCCCTCGCGACGAGCGCCGCGCATCCTGACCATCCGGTCCGCGTGCGCCGGGATCATGCATGCCCGAAAGGCACCACCATGAGCACCACTGCAACCTTCAGCGCCCTCGGCGTTCCCTACCCCCTCGTCGAGGTCCTCACCGCGCAGGGCAAGGTCGACGCCTTCCCCATCCAGGTCGACACCCTCCCCGACACGCTCGCCGGGCGCGACGTGCTCGGCCGCGGCAAGACCGGCTCGGGCAAGACCCTCGCCTTCTCCATCCCGATGATCGCCCGCCTCGGCACGCGCCTCGCCGGCGGCAGCCGCCGCCCCGGCCGCCCGCTCGGCATGGTGCTCGCCCCGACCCGCGAGCTCGCCACGCAGATCAACGCCGTGCTCGAGCCGCTCGCCAAGGCCTACGGCCTCACCACGACCACGATCTTCGGCGGCGTCTCGCAGAGCCGCCAGGTCTCGGCGCTGCGCGCCGGCGTCGACATCATCGTCGCCTGCCCCGGTCGCCTCGAAGACCTCATGAAGCAGAAGTTCGTGTCGCTCGACGCCGTCGAGATCACCGTGCTCGACGAGGCCGACCACATGGCCGACCTCGGGTTCCTGCCGGGCGTCACGCGCATCATGAAGGCCACCCCCGAGGACGGCCAGCGCCTGCTCTTCAGCGCCACCCTCGACAACGGCGTGGACAAGCTCGTCAAGCAGTTCCTGCACACCCCCGTCATGCACTCCGTCGACGAGGCCAACTCGCCCGTCGCCGCCATGACCCACCACGTGTTCGAGGTCGCCGGCGTCGACGAGAAGAAGCGCATGATCACCGCGCTCGCCTCGGGCCAGGGCCGCCGCATCCTCTTCATGCGCACCAAGCACCAGGTCAAGAAGCTCGCCAAGAGCCTCACCGAGCAGGGCATCCCCGCCGTCGACCTGCACGGCAACCTGTCGCAGCCGGCCCGCGACCGCAACCTCGCCGCCTTCGGCGACGGCAGCGTGCGCGTGCTCGTCGCCACCGACGTCGCCGCGCGCGGCGTGCACGTGGACGACATCGAGCTGGTCATCCACGTCGACCCGCCCATGGAGCACAAGGCGTACCTGCACCGCTCGGGCCGCACCGCCCGCGCCGGCTCCGAGGGCGACGTGGTCACCATCGTGCTGCCCGAGCAGCGCCGCGACACCGCGGCCCTGCTGAAGAAGGCCGCCATCTCGGTGCAGCCGCAGCAGGTCCACGCCGACTCGGCCTCCGTGCACCGCCTCATCGGCGACGTCGCTGCCCCCGTCGCCTTCGACGCGCTGCCCGCCGTGCTGCGCCGCCAGCCCGAGGGCGGCGGACGCTCGCAGGGCGCCAACGCCCAGCGCAAGCGCACCGCCCGTGAGGGCGCGCCCGCCGGTCAGGGCGGTCGCGGACGCGGCGGCAACGGCGGCTCCGGCCGCGGCGGACGCTCGGCCCAGGCCGGCTCCGGCGCCTCGACCGCGGGCGGCGAGCGCCGCCAGGCGGCTCCGGCCCGCGCGGCCGGCAGCACGCCCGTCTACCGCTCCGACGCCCCGCGCGCCGAGGCGACGGCCGCCGCGCCCCGCACCCGTCAGGGCTCGCGCCGGGCATCCTCGCCCAGCGGCAGCGGTCAGGGCGGCCTGCGCGTCGGCCAGGTCGTGCGCTCCGGCAGCACCGGCGGCCAGCGCCGCGGACGCTAGCCACAATACCGTTCAGTTAAGGGTTCGTGCGGTAGTTTTGGGGTATGCCTCGTTCTGGTTGGGTGAAGCCGGTTTCTGACCGCCGGTTGTCGGATTTGGTGTCGGTGGGTTTGCTGACACGGGTGTTTCCTGCGGAGGTTGTTGATCAGGTGATTGCTGATGCCGGGCGTACCGAGCAACGGAATCGGTCGTTGCCGGCGCGGGTGATGGCGTATTTCTCGATCGGGATGGCGTTGCACTCGGAGGGTTCCTACGAGGATGTGTTCGCCCAGCTGACGGATGGGCTGGCATGGTCCTCGGGCTGGGCCGAGTCATGGTCGCCGCCGTCGAAGTCGGCGATCTTCCAAGCCCGCTCCCGGCTCGGATTCGAACCCGTGCGTGACCTGTTCACCCGGGTGGCGCGCCCGCTGGCCAGGCCGGCGACACCGGGTTCGTGGTTGGCCGGACGAAGACTGGTCGCGATCGATGGCACGGTCTTGGATCTGGCTGACACGCCGGCGAATGTCGACTTCTTCGGCCGCCCCGCGTCGAGTCGGGGTGAGCATGCCGCGTTTCCGCAGGCCCGGCTGGTGGCGTTGGCCGAGTGCGGCACCCATGCCATCCTCGACGCTGAAATCGGCCCATGCACCACTTCGGAGATCGCGTTGTCTCGGGAACTGCTCGACAGGCTGGAGCCTGGAATGCTGGTGCTCGCCGACCGAGGCTTCTACGGGTTCACACTCTGGCAGCAAGCCGCGGCCACGGGTGCAGACTTGCTCTGGCGGGTCAAGACGAACCTGCGCCCGCGGTTTCGGGAAGCTCTACCCGACGGGTCATGGTTGGCGGAGATCATCCCCACCTCCGGCACCGACCGGAAGTCGACACCGCCGCTGAAGGTGCGGGTCATCGACTACACGATCGAGGACGGGAGGGAGAACCCCGAGTCGTATCGGCTGCTCACCACGATCCTGGATCCAGCCGAGGTGACCGCCGAAGACCTCGCTGCGGCCTATTCCGAGCGGTGGGAGATCGAGTCCACCTTTGACGAGTTGAAGACACATCAGCGTGGCCCCAGGGGCGTGCTGCGCTCCAAGTCTCCCGATTTGGTCCAACAAGAAATCTGGGGGCACCTGTGCTGCCACTACGCCATCCGCACCCTCATGGTCGACGCCGCCGCCCACGCCGGACGGGACCCCGACCGGGTCTCGTTCGTCGCAGCGCTACGCATAGCCCGCCGCTCAGTCGCCTCGGGCTCTTTTTCCCCCTCAGCGCCCTGACACTGCCGTCGCCGCATGGCGTCACGCCATCCTCAGCCTTCTCAAACGCCTGAACCCTGCGCGCCGACAGCGCTCAAACCCCCGCGTGATCAAACGCAAGATCTCCAAATGGCTTGCCAAACGCGACCACCACAGTCGTTGGCCACAACCCGCGAACAGTCCCCGAGTTCACGTTCAAACCCTTAACTGAACGGTATTGACGCTAGCCAGCACCCCGCACTCCTGAACGGCCCCGTCCCCGCCGCGCGCGGCGACGGGGCCGTTCGCGTGCGGTCCGTCGCTCCCCGCCCTGTTCCGACGAATCCTCTACACTCGGACGATGAGCGAGACAATCCGCCCCGCGACCGTCGACGACGCACCCGCCCTCGGCGCCCTGCACATGGCGTGCTGGCGCGAGGCCTACGCCGGGCACCTCAGCGCCGAGTTCCTGGCGCGGGCGACGCCGCAGTCGAGCGCCGACCGCTGGGTTCAGACGATCACCCGGGTCGTGGGCGAGGGCGGCTCCCCGCCCCTCCTCGCCGAGCTCGACGGCGCGCTGCTCGGCTTCGCCATGGGCGGCGCCGCCCGCGTCGACGACGCGCCCCGCGAGACCGAGCTGTACGCGCTGTACGCCCGCGCATCCGCCCACGGCACCGGACTCGGCCAGCGCCTGCTGGATGCCACGATCGGCGGGCGCCCCGCGTTCCTCTGGGTGCTCGACCGCAACCCGCGGGCGACGGCCTTCTACGAGCGCAACGGATTCCGCTTCGACGGCGCCACCGAGACGCTGCCCGACTTCGAGAACCAGCTCCAGCGGCGGATGGTGCGCTGAGCCGCCTCCCCGCCCGCTTCCCCGGCGAGCGCCGATACCCTCGGCCCGTGCCCGATCGCGCCACCCCCGCCTCCCGCTTCACGCTGCGCGAGGCCCGCCTCGACGACGCCCCCGCGCTCGGCGCCCTGCACATGGCGTGCTGGGCCGAGACCTACGCCGGCGTGCTCGACGCGGCCTTCCTCGCCGAGAACACCGTCGAGAGGGCGACCGCCGAATGGCGCGGGATGCTCGCCGCCGGCTCGGCCGAGCGCACGCTGCCCGGCTCGCGCATCCTGCTCGCGCTCGACGGCGACGAGGTCGTCGGCCTCGCCCGCAGCGCGCCGGCGGAGGACGCCGACGCCGTGCGCCCCGAGAAGCTCGACAGCCTCTACACCCGGGCCCGCACGCACGGCTCGGGCCTCGGCGCGCTCCTGCTCGACGGCGTGCTCGGCGACCGCCCGGCGTACCTCTGGATCGTCACGGCGAACGCGCGGGCCGAGCGGTTCTACGCCAAGCACGGCTTCGCGCTCGACGGCGCGGCGAACGTCTACGCGCCGTGGCACGACGCGCACTGCAGCCGCATGGTGCGCTGAGGCGCGGCCGGCGCCGAGCATCCCGAACCGGCGGGGCCGGCCGAGGCGACCACTACGGCAGCGCGCCCACCGAGGCGAGGGCCGAGCGCAGCAGCACGCCGCGGCCGCCCTCCATCTCGGCGACGACGCGCTCGGAGGCCGCCTCCTCCGGCGTGAGCCAGGTGAGCTCGAGGGCGTCCTGCCGCGGGTCGCACGTGCCGGTGACGGGCACGACGTAGGCGAGGGAGACGGCGTGCTGGCGGTCGTCGTGGAAGCGCGAGACGCCCGGCATCGGGAAGTACTCGGCGACGTGGAACGGGGTCGGCGAGATCGGCAGCTGCGGGAACGCCATCGGCCCGAGATCCTTCTCGAGATGGCGGAACAGCGCATCGCGCAGGGTCTCGCCGTACATGACGCGGCCCGACACGAGCGTGCGGGTCATCGAGCCGGCGGGGTTCACGCGCAGCAGCACGCCCACCTCGGTGACCTGGCCCATGCCGTCCACGCGCACCGGCACGGCCTCGACGTAGAGCAGCGGCAGGCGGCGCCGGATCTGCTCGAGCTCGTCGTCCGACAACCAGCCGGGGTTCGGGTCGGGGGTGCGCGTGTTCGACATGACCCCCATTCTCACCCGAAACCGTCGCCGCCCGGGGCCGCGCGCCCCGCGCCGTCGAGCGGGGGCCCGGTCGCGGCCGCCGCCGGGCATCCAGCCGGGACTGCCACGATGGCCGCATGAGCGCGATGCAGCTGATCGACGAGTCCGCCATCATGTGGTCGGCGCCGGCCGCCGAGCGCGCGGGCCGCCCGCTGCTCGTGCTGCTGCACGGCTACGGCAGCCACGAGGGCGACCTCTTCGGCCTCGCCCCGCACCTGCCGCTGCAGCCCGTCATCGCGAGCCTGCGGGCGCCGCTGCGCGAGGGGCTCGGCTACGCCTGGTACGCCCTCGACCCGAGTCTCAGCGCCGACCGGGCCGACGGCGCCGACGCCGCCGCGCGCGGGGTGCTGCACTGGCTCGACGGCCAGCAGGCGACGAGCGTGGGGCTGCTCGGCTTCAGCCAGGGCGCTGCCGTGAGCATGCAGTTGCTGCGCCACGCCCCCGAGCGCTTCGCCTACGCCGTCAATCTGGCCGGCTTCGTCGTGCCGGGCGAGGCACCGGCGGATGCCCGGCTCGCGGCCGCGCGCCCGCCCGTGTTCTGGGGACGCGGCACCCGCGACGAGGTCATCCCCGGCGCGTTCGTCGAGGCGACGCAGCGCTGGCTGCCGGAGCACGTCGAGCTGACGGAGCGCATCTACGAGGGGCTCGGGCACGGCGTGAGCGAGCCGGAGCTCGCCGACGTGCTCGCCTTCCTGCGACCCTTCTACCGCCCGAGCGCCGGCTGAACGCCGCCCAGCGCGGTGTCGGCGGTCGGGGGCATGATGAGCGGATGACCGAGCCCGACGCCGCCGCCGTGCTCGAGCGCTTCGCTCCCGCGACGCGCGAGTGGTTCTCCGGCGCGTTCCCCGCGCCGACGCCCGCGCAGCTCGGCGCCTGGGACGCGATCTCGACCGGTCGCCACGCGCTCGTCGTCGCGCCGACGGGCTCGGGCAAGACGCTCGCGAGCTTCCTCTGGGCGATCGACCGGCTCGTCGCCGAGGGCCCGCCGGAGGACCCGCGGCAGCGCACCCGCGTGCTCTACATCTCGCCGCTCAAGGCGCTCGGCGTCGACGTCGAGCGCAACCTGCGCTCGCCCCTCATCGGCGTGACCCAGACGGCCCGCCGCCTCGGCTCGGAGCCGCCGTCCGTCACCGTCGGCGTGCGCTCGGGCGACACCCCGAGCGCCGAGCGCCGCACGCTGCAGACCTCGCCGCCCGACATCCTCATCACGACGCCCGAGAGCCTGTACCTCATGCTCACCTCGAGCGCGCGCGAGACGCTCGACGGCGTGCGCACCGTCATCGTCGACGAGGTGCACGCCGTCGCCGGCACGAAGCGCGGCGCGCACCTGGCGCTGAGCCTCGAACGGCTGGATGCTCGGCTCGCGCAGCCCGTGCAGCGCATCGGCCTCTCGGCCACCGTGCGCCCGGTCGAGGAGGTCGCGCGGTTCCTCGGCGGCAGCACACCGGTCACGATCGTGCAGCCGCCCTCGACGAAGACCTTCGACCTGCGGGTCGTCGTGCCCGTCGACGACATGACGGCCCCGCCGCCCATGACGGACGAGGACGAGGGCGGCAGCAGCTCCGGCGCCCCCGCGACGCCGTCGATCTGGCCCCACGTCGAGGAGGACATCGTCGACCGGGTGCTCGAGAACCGGTCGACGATCGTGTTCGCGAACTCCCGGCGCCTCGCCGAACGGCTCACCGCGAGGCTCAACGAGATCCAGGCCGACCGGCTCGCGGCTGCGCGGCCCGAGGGCGAGCCGGACGAGGCCGCCCCCCTGCTGGCGCGCGCCCACCACGGCTCGGTGAGCAAGGAGCAGAGGGCCGATATCGAGGATGCGCTGAAGTCGGGCATCCTGCGCTGCGTCGTCGCGACGAGCAGCCTCGAGCTCGGCATCGACATGGGCGCCGTCGACCTCGTGATCCAGGTGGAGGCGCCGCCGAGCGTCGCGAGCGGGCTGCAGCGGCTCGGCCGCGCCGGCCACCAGGTGGGCGAGATCAGCCGCGGCGTGATGATGCCGAAGCACCGGCTCGACGTGCTGCACGCGACGGTGACGAGCGAGCGGATGCTCGGCGGGCGCATCGAGCAGCTGAGCGTGCCGGCGAACCCGCTCGACGTGCTCGCGCAGCAGACCGTCGCCCACGTCGCGCTCGAGAGCGCCGACATCGAGGAGTGGTTCGAGACCGTGCGCCGCAGCGCCCCCTTCGCGACCCTGCCGCGCTCGGCCTACGACGCCGTGCTCGACCTCTTGAGCGGCCGCTACCCGAGCGACCGCTTCGCCGAGCTGCGTCCGCGCATCGTGTGGGATCGCGTGAGCGGACAGCTCACCGGCCGCCCGGGCGCGCAGCGGCTCGCCGTGACGAGCGGCGGCACCATCCCCGACCGCGGGCTCTTCGGCGTCTACCTCGCGGGCGAGGGTGTCGGCCGCCGCGTCGGCGAGCTCGACGAGGAGATGGTCTACGAGTCGCGCGTCGGCGACGTCTTCGCGCTCGGCGCCACGAGCTGGCGCATCGAGGAGATCACGCACGACCGCGTCGTCGTCACCCCCGCGTTCGGGCAGCCCGGCAAGGTGCCCTTCTGGCGCGGCGACGGCCTGGGCCGCCCGGCCGAGCTCGGGCGCGCGCTCGGCGAGACGACGCGCGAGCTCGCGGCGGCGAGGCCGGATGCCCGGCGCGAGCGCCTGCAGGCCGCGGGTCTCGACGACCGCGCCATCGGCAACCTCGAGGCCCTGCTGGCGGAGCAGCAGGGCGCCACCGGCCAGCTGCCCACCGACTCGACCCTCGTCGTCGAGCGGTTCCGCGACGAGCTCGGCGACTGGCGGGTCGTGCTGCACTCGCCCTACGGGCTCGCGGTGCACGCCCCGTGGGCCCTCGCCATCTCCTCGCGCATCCGCGAGCGGCACGGCTTCGACGGCGCCGCGATCGCGGCCGACGACGGCATCGTGGTGCGGCTGCCCGACACCGAGGCCGAGCCGCCCGGCGCCGAGCTGTTCCTCTTCGACGGCGAGGAGCTCGCCGAGATCGTCACCGCCGAGGTCGGCGGCTCGTCCGTCTTCGCGAGCCGGTTCCGCGAGTGCGCGGCCCGCGCCCTGCTGCTGCCCCGCCGCAATCCCGGGCAGCGCAGCCCGCTCTGGCAGCAGCGCCAGCGCGCGAGCCAGCTGCTCGAGGTCGCGCGCGAGTTCCCGAGCTTCCCGATCGTGCTCGAGACGGTGCGCGAGGTGCTGAGCGACGTCTACGACCTGCCCTCTCTCACCGAGCTGACCGCGCAGATCGCTCGGCGCGAGCTGCGGCTCGTGGAGGTCGAGACGCCGAGCCCCTCGCCCTTCGCCCGCTCGCTGCTCTTCGGCTACGTCGCCGCCTTCCTCTACGAGGGCGACAGCCCTCTCGCCGAGCGGCGCGCCGCCGCGCTCAGCATCGACCCGACCCTCCTGGCCGAGCTGCTCGGCCGCGCCGAGCTGCGCGAGGTGCTCGACCCGGCCGTCATCGCGCAGACCGAGGCCGAGCTGCAGCGCCTCGCCCCCGATCGCCGCGCGAAGGACGCCGAGGGCGTCGTCGACCTGCTGCGCATCCTCGGCCCGCTGAGCCTCGACGAGCTGCGGCTGCGCACCGTCGACGGCGCCGACGTCGAGACCTGGCTCGCCGAGCTGACGCGCGCGAACCGCGTGCTCGGCGTCACGCTCACCGGCGAGCAGCGCTACGCCGGCGTCGAGGACGCCGCCCGCCTGCGCGACGCCCTCGGCACCCCGGTGCCGCACGGCGTGCCCTCGGCCTTCCTCGACCCCGTGCCCGACCCCGTCGGCGACCTCGTCGCCCGCTTCGCCCGCACCCACGCGCCCTTCGCCGCGAGCGAGGTCGCCGCGCGCTTCGGCTTCGGCGTCGCCGTCGTCGTCGACGCGCTGCGCCGTCTCGCCGCCGACCGCCGGGTCATCGAGGGCGAGTTCCGCCCCGGGGCGAGCGGCACCGAGTGGGTCGACGCCGAGGTGCTGCGCCGGCTGCGCTCGCGCAGCCTCGCCGCTCTGCGCAAGGAGATCGAGCCGGTCACGGCCGGCACGCTCGCCCGGTTCCTGCCCGCCTGGCAGCACGTCGGCAGCGCGGCCGCGGGCGAGCCGGGGCTCGGGGCCGCGCCGCGCGGCGCCGGTCGCGACGATCCCGGCGCTCCGGGCTCGGGCGGTGCCGGAGCGCGCGCGGGCCGCTCCTCGGCCACGGGTTCGGCCGCACGGCCCGCCGCCCGCCGCGGCGGCGCGCTGCGCGGCATCGACGGGGTGCTGCAGGCCGTCGAGCAGCTGCAGGGGCTCGCGCTGCCGGCCTCCGCGTGGGAGACGCTCGTGCTGCCGAGCCGCGTGCGCGACTACTCGCCGGCGTGGCTCGACGAGCTGACGGCCAGCGGCGAGCTCGTCTGGGCCGGGTCGGGCTCCCTGCCCGGCAGCGACGGCTGGATCAGCCTGCACCTCGCCGGGGTCGCGCCGCTGTCGCTCGAGGACGTGGTCGATGAGGCTCCGAGCGAGCGGCAGCAGGGCATCCTCGATGCGCTCTCGGGGGGCGGGGGCTTCTTCTTCCGGCAGCTGTCGAACGCCGTGGGCTCGACCGACGACGCCTCGCTCGTCGACGACCTCTGGCAGCTCGTCTGGGCGGGGCGGCTCACGAACGACACGCTCGCGCCCGTGCGCGCGATGCTCGGCGGTCCGGTGAGGTCGAGCGGGCGCCGGGCACCCCGACTCCGCGCCTACCGCGGGTACTCCCGCCCGACCGCCGTCATGCAGGCCGGCCCGCCGACGGCCGCCGGCCGCTGGTCGCTGCTGCCCGAGCGCGACGCCGACGCCACCCGGCGGGCCGCGCACCTCGCCGACAGCATGCTCGAGCGGCACGGCGTCGTCACCCGCGGCGCCGCCCAGGCCGAGGAGGTGCGCGGCGGCTTCGCGCTGCTCTACAAGGTGCTCGCCCGCATGGAGGAGTCGGGCTCGGTGCGCCGCGGCTACTTCGTCGACCGGCTGGGCGCCGCCCAGTTCGCGACGCCCGCCACGGTCGACCGGCTGCGCACCTACGCGCGCGACCCCGACGCGGCCCCCGCGCTCGAGGCGCTCGTGCTCGCCGCCACCGATCCGGCCAACCCCTACGGGGCCGCGCTGCCGTGGCCCGGGCGCGACCCGGTCGGCGAGGAGGCCGCGGGCGGCGAGAGCGCCGACGGCCCCGCCGCGGGGTCGAGCGCGGTCGCGGGGTCGAGCGCGGTCGCGGGCCCGGCCGGGGCATCCCCCGCCCGCACCGCGACGAGCATCGCGACGACCACGGCCCCGCGCGCCCCGCGCAGCGCGACGGCCCACCGACCCGGGCGCAAGGCCGGCTCGCTCGTGCTGCTCGTCGACGGCCACCTCGCCGCGTACCTCGAGCGCGGCGGCAAGACCGTGCTGACCTTCAGCGACGACGCCGCAGTGCTCGAGGCCGCCGCCGTCGAGCTCGCCGCCGTCGTGCGCGCACGGCTGCGCAGCCTGCGCGTCGAGCGCGTGAACGGCGAGAGCGCCTTCGGCACGCCCTTCGCCGAGGCGCTCGCCGCCGCCGGCTTCGTTGCCACCCCGCAGGGCCTGCGGCTGCGGGTGTGAGCGCCCGATGATGCGCGAGGGGGATGCCCGTGCCCGAGGGTGACACCGTCCACCGGGCCGCGCGGCGCCTGCACGAGGCGCTCGCCGGCCGCACCGTCGTGCGCTGCGACGTGCGCGTGCCGCAGTACGCGACCGTCGACCTCAGCGGCGAGCCCGTGCACGACGTCGTCGCGCGCGGCAAGCACCTGCTCATGCGCATCGGCACGACGACCGTGCACTCGCACCTCAAGATGGAGGGCTCCTGGCACGTCTACCGGCCCGGCGCCCGCTGGCGGCGCCCCGCCTTCGAGGCGCGCATGGTGCTCGAGGTCGGAGCGGCGCCCGGCGACGAGCAGGGCTGGCAGGCGGTCGGCTTCGCGCTCGGCGAGCTCGAGATCGCGCCCACCGCGCAGGAGGACGACATGGTCGGCTACCTCGGCCCCGACCCGCTCGGCCCCGACTGGGACCGCACCCTGGCCCTCGCCCGCCTCACCGCCGACCCGGCGCGCCCCATCGGGCTCGCCCTGCTCGACCAGCGCATCATCGCCGGGCTCGGCAACGACTACCGCAACGAGACGCTGTTCCTGCGCGGGGTGCTGCCCGAGACCCCGGTGGGCGAGGTGGATGCCGCTGCCGCGGTCGACCTCGCCGTCAGGCTCATCCGCGCCAACCGCGACCGCGTCGAGCGCACGACCACCGGCGACACGCGCCGAGGGCGCCGGCTCTGGGTCGCGCACCGGGAGCGGCAGCCGTGCCGCCGCTGCGGCACTCCGGTGCGGCAGGGCACCCTCGGCGACACCGCGCTCACCGAGCGGATGACCTGGTACTGCCCGAGCTGCCAGCGCTGAGCATCCCGGATCGGCGATATCGCGCGGCGCGCATCGCGCACCCGGAAGGGCCGAGCGCTCAGTCCGCGTCGACCTCGCGGCGGCTGCGCGGGCGCCACGCCGCCATCCGCAGCGAGGCGGCGGCGACGAGCGCGATCGCGCCGGCCGTCATGAGCGGGGCGGAGAGCGAGAACAGCACCTGCGGGATGACGTAATCGACCTGCCCCTCGGGCGGCGGCGTCGAGAACATCGACTGCGCGATCCACTGGAACGCGATGCCGGCGGCGACCACGAGCGATCCGAGCACCCACATGCCGCGCAGCCACGGGTTGCCCGCGGCGACGATCTCGTAGACCCGCTCGGGGCGGCCGGATTCGCCCGCCCGCGACTCCGCCCGGTCGGCCACCACGCCGGCGCCGGGGCTCGCCACGCCCGCGTCGAGCACCGGGCGCGCGCTGCGATCACGACGGTCGGCGGCGTCGCCGCGGCCCGTCCCGCTACTGGGCATCGGCGGCACGCCGGGCGCGCGCAGTGCGGGCGTCGACGCCCCCGCGCGCTGGAACACCTCGGGGAACCGGGGGTCGAGCGCCCCCGAACGATCCTCTGCCACGGGCATCCTTCCGACGCGGTCCGCTCCGACGCGGTCAGCCTAGACCGGGGCGCCGTCGACGCACCCGACCCCCGGTACAGTCCCAGAGTGCGCGCCTCCCTCCCCCTCGTCCTCCTCGGCGGCGCCCTCGCGCTGCTCTCCGGCCTGCAGGGCTGCGCCGGGGTGACGATCGGCGACGCCACGACCGCGGAGCGCGGCCGGGCGACGGACGGCCCGGGCGACGGCGGCGGCGAGGTCACCGCGGGCGGCACCGGCACGGTCGTCTCGATCACCGACGGCGACACCCTGCGCCTCGACGTCGACGGGGTCGAGCTGCGCGTGCGCCTCATCGGCGTCGACACCCCCGAGGTGCGCGACCCCGTCGAGTGCTTCGGCGCGGAGGCCACCGCGGCCCTCACCGCTCTCGCACCCGTCGGCAGCACCGTCGGCTACGCCTACGACCTCGACCCGCAGGACCAGTACGGCCGCGAGCTCATGTACCTGCGCACCGCCGACGGGCACGTCATCAACCTCGCGCTCGTCGAGCAGGGCGCCGGCCGCGCGGTGCTGTTCGAGCCCAACGACCAGATCTGGCCCGCCCTGCAGCAGGCCGAGGCGGATGCCCGTGCCGCGGGTCTCGGCCTCTGGGGCGCCTGCTGACCGCGTCGGCGACCGACGCCGCCACGCGTCCGCCGAGGCCGCGCGACTGCTAGCCGACCGGCTGGATCAGCTCCGGCCCATCGCCCCGCAGCGGCGCCACCGCGTGCAGCTCGAGCCGCTCGAGCACGGCGTCGCTCTCGTTGACGATCATCTCGACGAGGGCCTCGTCGCCCTCGATGGTCGGGTCGAGCCAGTCGTCCCAGGTCTCGCGCGGCAGCATGACGGGGGCGCGGTCGTGGATGCTCGCGGCCGGCCCGTGGGCGGCGCGCGTCAGCATGGTCGCGGTGAGCATCCAGGGGCCGGGATCGGCGCCCTCGGCGACCGGCGGCCGCCACCAGGAGTAGAGGCCGGCGAAGGCGAGCTCGCCCTCCTCCGGGTCGTGGATCCAGTGCGGGGTCTTGACGGGCTTGCCGTCCGGACCGGAGACCGTGTGCCACTCGTAGTAGCCGTCGGCGGGCAGGATCGCCCGCGAGCGCACGAGCGAGGGCTTGAACGAGGCCTTCTCGGCGACCGTCTCGCTGCGGGCGTTGAAGGTGGGGTACTTCGACGCGAGCTCCTTCGCGAAGCGCGGCACGAGCGACCAGCGCGCGCTCGTCACGAAGCGGGAGGGCACGCCCTCGGGGTCGTCCTTCGGCAGCCGGTCGACGACGATCGGCACCTGCTGGGTGGGGGCGATGTTCCAGCTCGGCGGCATGGCGACCGCGTCGACCTCATCGGCCTCGAAGTACCGGCCGAGCTCCTCGCCGCTCTTGGTGTTCGCGTAGCGCCCGCACATGGTCGCCCCTACAGCTCGACGTCGACGCAGACGCGCTCGGCCACGACCGAGCGGACGAAGGAGGCCGCCGCGAGGTGCTCGGGGTGGTCGGTGTAGGCGGCGAGCGCCGCGCGGTCGTCGTGCTCCGAGACGAGCACGACGTCCCAGTTCGACTCCGTGTCGCCGAGGTCGGCGCGCACGACGAGGGAGCGCAGCCCGGGCACGACCGAGGGCAGCGGCTCGAGGCGCTCGCGCATGCCAGCGAGGGCGGCGGCTCGCTCGTCGGGGTCGGTGCTCTGGAACGTCCAGCAGACGATGTGGCGGATCATGCGGTGGCCTCCTGCAGTGCGGAGCGGAGGCGGGCCGGGTCGACCCGCCAGATGGTGTGCACGGCGCCGTCGATGAGCACGACGGGGATCTCGTCCCAGTACCGGGCGTTGAGCTCGGGATCGTCGAGGATCGAGCGCTCCTCGAGGACGACGCCGTCGACCTCGCCGACGAGCGGTTCGACGATCGCGCGGGCGTCGTCGCAGAGGTGGCAGCCCGGCTTGGTCAGCAGGGTCACGGCGACGGCGGGCACCCGATCAGCCTACGGCGATGCCTATGCTGGTGGGTGATGTCCGCCCCTGAAGGAAGCGACGACGCCCCCACGGCCCCGCCCGTGCTGGCGTTCTTCGACATCGACAACACCCTGATGCGCGGCGCGAGCCTCTTCCACATCGGCACCGCGGCCTGGCGCCGCGGCTTCGTCACCGGGCGCGACGTCGCGAAGTTCCTCTGGCATCAGGTGCGCTTCACCGCCGTCGGCGAGAACCCCCGGCACCAGGCCTCCGCCCGCGCGGGTGCGCTGCGCATGGTCGAGGGGCGCACCGAGCAGGATCTGATCGAGCTCGCCAACGACACCTACGACCGCTCCATCCACCTGCGCCTCATCCCCGACGCCGTCGCCCTCGCCCACGAGCACCGCGACAAGGGGCACGAGGTGTGGCTGCTGAGCGCGACGCCGCAGGTCATGGCCGAGGTCATCGCCGAGCGGCTCGGGCTCACCGGCGGCGTCGGCACCCAGGCCGAGATCGTCGACGGCGTCTACACGGGCAACCTCGTCGACTCGCTCATGCACGGCCAGCGCAAGGCCGATCGGGCGGCCGAGCTCGCGCGCGACCGCGGGGCGCCGCTCGCCGACTGCTGGGCCTACAGCGACAGCCGTAACGACCTGCCGCTGCTGACGCTCGCCGGCAACCGCGTGGTCGTGAATCCGGATTCCGCGCTCGAGCGCCACGCCACCGCCGAGGGCTGGCCCATCCTCACCGCGAAGCCCGCGAGCGTGCGAGCCGCGCGCCGCCGCATCCGCCGCGAGGGCCGCACGGTCGCCCCCGAGGCGGCGCAGCCCCCGGCCTGAGCCGCTCGACCTGCGCCGCCGCGAGCGGCGTGCGAGCATCCCGCACGGCACCCGGACCGCACCGCCGGCACCGACACAAAAGCGCCCGACCCCTCGAGGTCGAGCGCTTCGTGACGGGCGGTGCGCCCTACTTCTTGTTGCGACGCTGGTGACGCGTCTTGCGCAGCAGCTTGCGGTGCTTCTTCTTCGCCATCCGCTTGCGGCGCTTCTTGATGACAGAACCCATGGAATACCTCTGATTTCGGTCTGAACGAACCGGTGGCCCGTTCAGACCCGGTCATGTACCGCAGAAGTCTAGCGCAGGCTCGAGGCGCGCCGTGCAGGGGCGGCCGCGGGATGCCCGGCGCGGGCCCGGCTCAGCCGACGTCGGCGATGCCCGGGCGCACGGCCGCGGCGACCGCCGACTCGGGGATGCGGAAGCTGCGACCGAAGCGGATGGCGGGCAGCTCGCCCGCGTGCACGAGGCGGTAGACGGTCATCGTCGAGACCCGCATCATGTCGGCCACCTCGGCGACGGTGAGGAAGCGCATGTCGCTGAGATCGCCGCTCATTCCTCGTCCTGTCATCCGGGGGCTCGCGCGACGACGGAGGGTGGCGCGCGTGGCAACCCTAGGTGCTGGTGGGGCGGGTGTAAAGACGCCCGAACGGGGGCGGTGGGCAGCACCGCGGGCGGAGACGGATCAGCCGTCGCCGCGGCGCCAGGGCAGGCGGCGCGAGACCTTCTCCTGCACGCCGTGCAGGCGCTCCTGCACCTCGTGCAGCCGCTCCTGCGCGCCGGTGAGGGCCTGCCGGGCCTGGTGCGAGGCCTCGGCGGCGCGGCGGCCGACGCTGCTGCCGGCCTGCTCGAGGTCGGCGTCGGCCCAGGCGGCGAAGACGGGCGAGGCGGGGCCGGCGAAGGCGTAGGCGTCGTCCTCGGCGAGGAAGGGGATGATCCAGTCCTCGATCGTCTCGAGCGGGGCGGTGTCGATCGAGTAGAAGCGGTGCTGCCCCTCCTCGCGCGCGTGCACGAGGCCGTGCTCGCGCAGCACCTTGAGGTGCTTCGAGACCGTGGGCTGCGTCGCGTCCATGCGCTCGACGAGCTCGCCGACGCTGAGCTCGCCGGGGCCGTCCTCCCCCGTCGCGTCGCGCAGGTGCTGCAGCAGTTCACGACGGGTGCCGTCGGCGATCACGTCGAAGATGTCGGCCATAGCGACTAACCTAATCCAGCGCCGGGCCGGAGTACCATGACAGCGGCCTGCGGGCCCCGAGGAGGGACGATGTCCACTGCGACCCGTCCGGGTCTGCGCCGCGATCAGCGCGTCGGCCCGCTGCGCCAGACGCGGCAGGCGATCGTCGGGCTCACGACCTCCTCCCCGGCGCGGTTCGCGATCCTCGTCTTCACGGCGCTCATCCTCATCACCACGGTGCTGCTGACGCTGCCGATCGCGCGCGCGGGCGAGCGCAGCGGCACGCCGCTCGCCGACGCCCTGTTCACGGCCGTCTCGGCGATCTGCGTGACGGGCCTGACGACGGTCGACATGTCGACCTACTGGTCGCCCTTCGGCAACGTCGTGATCATCCTCGCCATGCAGGTCGGCGGCATCGGCGTGCTCACCATCGCGAGCATCCTGGGCCTCGTCGTGGCGCGCCGCATGGGCCTGCGGGCGAAGCTGCTCGCGGCATCCGACACGAACCCCTCGCGCGTGCACTCGGGACCGGTCAGCGAGTCGCAGGCGGTGCGGCTCGGCGAGATCGGCACGCTGCTCGCGACCGTCGCCATCAGCGCGATCGTCATCGAGCTGGCGATCTTCGCGCTCGTCTTCCCCCGGCTGCTGCTCGTCGGCTTCGACCTCTGGACGGCGATCTGGCAGGGCTTCTACATCTCGCTCTCCGCCTTCACGAACACCGGCTTCGTGCCCTTCTCCGCGGGAATGGAGCAATTCGCCGCCGACCCGTGGATGCTCGGGGTGCTGTCGATCGCCGTCTTCCTCGGCGCGATCGGGTTCCCCGTCATCTTCGCCCTGGCCCGCTGGGTCAAGCGCCGCCAGAAGCTCAGCGTGCACGCCCGCCTGACGCTCGTCGTCACCGGCATCCTGCTCGTCATCGGCTGGGTCGCGATCGGGCTGCTGGAGTGGGACAACACCCGCACCCTCGGCGGGCAGGAGCCGATCGTGCGCCCGATGACGGCGTTCTTCACCTCGATGATGTCGCGGTCGGGCGGCCTGTCGACGGTCGACGTCGGCGAGATGAACGGCTCGACGCTCATGGTGCTCGACATGCTCATGTTCGTGGGCGGCGGCTCGGCATCCACCGCCGGCGGTATCAAGGTGACGACGCTCGCCGTGCTGTTCCTCGCGGCGATCGCCGAGGCCCGCGGCGTGAAGGACATGGAGGCGTTCGAGCGCCGCATCCCCGTCGACGTGCTGCGCCTCTCGGTGAGCATCGTGCTGTGGGGCGCGACTATCGTGGCGACCTCGACGATCATCGTGCTGCACATCACGAAGGACCCGCTCGACTACGTGCTGTTCGAGGTCATCTCGGCGTTCGCCACCTGCGGGCTCTCGACGGGGCTCACCGGGCCCGACCTCGAGGAACCCGCGAAGTACGTGCTCGCGGCGACGATGTGGGCCGGGCGCGTTGGTACAGTGACCCTCGCCGCGGCGCTGGCCGCGAGCGAACGGCGACAGCTGTTCCGCCGACCGGAGGAGAGGCCCATCGTTGGTTGAGAGGATCCGCCACGACGCGCCCGTGCTCGTCATCGGCCTGGGGCGCTTCGGCGCCGCCACCGCCGGGCAGCTGCAGCGGCTCGGTCGCGAGGTGCTCGCCGTCGACGAGAACCCCGACCTCGTGCAGAAGTGGTCGGAGCGCGTCACCCACACGGTGCAGGCCGACGCGCGATCGGTGGATGCTCTGCGCCAGATCGGCGCGGGCGACTTCTCCATCGCCGTCGTCGCCACGGGCTCGTCGATCGAGTCGAGCGTGCTCATCACCGCGAACCTCGTCGACCT
The DNA here is from genome assembly GCF_012530535.1 of Microcella flavibacter. NCBI lineage: Bacteria > Bacillati > Actinomycetota > Actinomycetes > Micrococcales > Microbacteriaceae > Microcella > Microcella flavibacter. The sequence goes on along the minus strand of NZ_CP051299.1, from coordinate 286,552 downwards.
CAAGATCCCGCAGATCTGGGCCAAGGCGATCAGCCAGTCGCACGGCAAGATCCTCGCCCGCATCGGCGCGAACCACGTCATCTACCCCGAGGCCGAGGCCGGCGAGCGCGTCGCCCACCTCGTCTCGGGCCGCATGATCGACTTCATCGAGTTCGACGACGACTTCGTGCTCGTGAAGATGTACCCGCCGAAGCCCATCCGCGGCCTCTCGCTCACCGACTCGAAGGTGCGCTCGAAGTACAACATCACCGTCGTCGGCGTGAAGAGCCCGGGCAAGCCCTTCACCTACGCGACCGAGCAGACCGTGGTGTCGAACCACGACCTCATCATCGTCTCGGGCACCGAGGGCGACATCGACCGCTTCGCCTCGCTCGACCACTGATCACGCGGCGCTCAGCCGCTCATCCCCTCCTCGATCCACTCGCGGATCTGCTCGCGCTGCTCCTCGGTGAGGGCGCCGAGACGGTCGCCGCGCTCGCCCGGTCCGCTGCGGCCGTCGTCGCCGAACGCGCCGCCGCGCTCGACCGCACCGGCGAACCCGACGGGGCCGGGGCCGGGCAGGTGCCGGCCGACCAGCGCGCCGGTGCCGAAGGTCGCGGCAAGCAGCAGCGCGCCGCCGACGGCGATGCCCGCGATGGCGAGGGCGCGCGGGGCGCGGGACGGGGTGGGAGCGGCCACCGGGGAGACCGGGGAGGTCGGGGCCGGCGCGGCGTCGGCGCGCTCCGGCTGGTCGGGGTCGGCGGGGGTGGTCGGAGCGCTCATCGCGGGTGCCTCTCGGTCCGGCCCGCGCTCGTCGCGGGGACGGCATCCACCCTCGGACCGCGCGCTATGCGCACCGCCGGTCTGCACTATGCCCGGGTCGAGCGAGCGCTATGAGGAGTCGAAGAGCCGGGTCGGCTCAGGCGCCGGCGGCGAGCTCGCGCGCCCGGGCGAGCGCGGCCTCGGCGGCGCGGGTGAAGAGCTCGGCGAGCTCGGCCTGCTGCAGCACCGCGACGGCGCGCTCGGTCGTGCCCTTCGGGCTCGTGACGCGGCGGCGCAGCTCCTCCGGGTCGTCGTCGGAGGCCTCGAGCAGCGCGGTCGCGCCGAAGAAGGTCTGCTGCACCATCAACCGCGCGACGCCGTCGTCGAAGCCCATCGCCTCGGCGGCCCGCGTGAACTCCTCGACGAGCAGGAAGACGTAGGCGGGGCCCGAGCCCGAGATCGTCGAGAGCGCATCGATCTGGCTCTCGGGCAGCTCGATGACGGTGCCGACGGTGCGGAACAGGTCGTCGGCGAGCGCGAGATGCGCGGCCGTCGCTCGCGCGCCGCCCGAGATGCCCGTGACACCGCGACCGACGAGGGCGGGCGTGTTCGGCATGGCGCGCACGACGGCGTTCGGCACGACGGCCTCCATGGCGGCGGTCGGGATGCCGGCCGCGACGCTCAGCACGAGCGCCTCCGGGTGCAGGGCGTCGGCGATCTCGTCGAGCACGGCCACGATCTGCGCGGGCTTCACGCCGAGCAGCACGAGCCGGGCATCCCGCACCGCCCAGCGGTTCGCGTCGGCCTCGTGCTCGGTCGCCCGCGCGTCGACGCCCTCCGCGCGCAGCGCCGCGGCCGAGGCCTCGGAGCGCGTCGTGACGCGCACGGCGCCCGTCTCGACCTCAGGGCGGCGCAGGCCCTGCAGGATCGCGCCCCCCATCGATCCGGTGCCGATGATGGCGATGGACGGCAGTGGGGTGCTCATGCCACGAGTGTAGGTTGGGCGGTCACACCGACGAGCGGCATCGACGACGAGAGGGTGAGTGCATGAGCGCAACGGGCTGGAACCGATTCGGCGCACGGGGGGTCGACCCCCAGCAGGCGCAGGCGATCCGCGAGGTGCTCATCGGCACCCCCGGGGTGCAGACCGTCGGCGAGGTGATCGTGCACCGCGTCGAGAGGGGCGGGATGCTCGTCACCGCGACCCTCGGATTCGGCCCCAGCACCCCCAACGCCGACGTCGTCGCCGTGCTGCGCGAGGTCAAGCGCGGCATCCGCGCCGCGATGCCCGAGGCGAACGCGATCGTGCTCGAGCCGGAGGTCGCCGCCCCGCGCGACGACCAGGACCCGCCCACCGACACGATCGTCATCCGCGGCGCCGACTGACCTGAGGACCAAGGCCCCTGTGCCGGGGCGGCGCCGCGCCGATATGGTAGCGGCATGGATGTCGTCTTCTCGTTCCTCGTCGTCGCCCACTTCATCGGGCTCGCCGCGATCGTCGGCCCGTTCCTGCTGCAGATGCGCAAAAACGGCGACTTCGCGACCGGCGCGCTGCTCGCCGGCGCGGGCGTGCAGCTCATCACCGGCATCGCCATGACGGGCCTCGCCGAGCCGCTCGACTACGACCTCGACTACGGCAAGATCATCACGAAGCTCGTCATCGGCATCGCCGTCTTCGTCGCCGCCCTCATCGGCAACCGCAAGGCCAAGAAGAGCAACGACCGCTCGGTCAAGCCCTTCTTCCACGCCGCGGGCGGGCTCGCGCTCGTCAACGTCGTGCTCGCCGTCTTCTGGTAGTCGGCGCGCGGCCCGTCGCCCGCGGTCAGGGGCGGCGGTCGGGCCGGCGATCGGCGAAGAAGGCCGACAGCAGGGATGCGCACTCCTCCTCGAGCACGCCCCCGACAACCTCGGCCACGCGCAGGGGCAGGCGCCGCTCGCGCAGCACGTCGAGGGCGCCCCCGGCGGCTCCGGCCTTGTCGTCGTAGGCGCCGAAGACCACGCGGGCGGCGCGGGCCGAGAGGATGGCGCCCGCGCACATGACGCAGGGCTCCAGGGTGACGACGAGCGTGCATCCCTCCAGGTTCCAGTCGCCGTAGCGGCCCGCCGCCGCGCGCAGGGCGAGCACCTCGGCGTGCGCAGTGGGATCGCCGTCGGCCTCGCGGGCGTTGCGGCCGCGGCCGATCACGAGGCCCGCCGGGTCGAGCACGACGGCGCCGACCGGGACGTCGTCGGTGGCGAGGGCCGCGCGGGCCTCGACGAGCGCCTCGCGCATGGCCGCGCGGTCGATCTCGCGCACTGCGGTCATGGCATCCTCCGTTAGATTGAGCCTATGCGAGTGCATGTTGCCGACCACCCTCTGATCACCCACAAGCTCACGGTGCTCCGCGACGAGAGGACGTCGTCGCCGACGTTCCGCGCCCTCACCGAGGAGCTCGTGACCCTGCTGGCCTACGAGGCCACCCGAGACGTGCGCGTCGAGGAGGTCACCATCCAGACGCCCGTCACCCAGGCCGTCGGCGTCGCGATCAGCGAGCCGCGCCCGCTCGTGGTGCCCATCCTGCGCGCCGGCCTCGGCATGCTCGAGGGCATGGTGAAGCTCATGCCGAGCGCCGAGGTCGGGTTCCTCGGAATGGTGCGCAACGAGGAGACGCTCGAGCCGAGCGTGTACGCCGAGCGCCTGCCCGACGACCTCTCCAACCGCCAGTGCTTCGTGCTCGACCCCATGCTCGCCACCGGCGGCTCGCTGCTCTCGGCGATCGAGTACCTCTTCGCCCGCGGCGCGCAGGACGTCACCTGCGTCTGCATCCTCGCCGCCCCCGAGGGCCTCGCCGCGATCGAGAAGGCCGTCGAGGGCCGCGACGTCACCATCGTGCTCGGCGCGCTCGACGAGAAGCTCAACGAGCACGGCTACATCGTCCCGGGCCTCGGCGACGCGGGCGACCGCCTGTACGGCACGGTGCACTAGGTCCCCGACGCCGGAGCCCCGGTGGGGCATCCCCTCGCCGCTCGCGACCGCCGTCGTGTTGCGCCGTGTTGCACGCCCGGCCCGCCGCGACTTGACCCCGTCGTCGTCGCGCGACGATACTGGCCGCATGACCGACTCCGCGTACTCCCCGACCTCCTTCGAGGCCCCCGGGAACGCCGGCATGATGATGCCGACGCGCGCCGAGTCGTCCTGTCGAATGCCGGCGTGACCGACCCCTCGCTCGAGCTGCCGCCGATCGCCGTCCCGTCGTCATGACCGACCGCGACGCCGCTGAGCTCCCCGGGGCGGGGTCGACCCCGTCGACCCGCGCCGCGCATCCCGCCGCATCATCGCTGCCGAACCCCGTCGCCTCTGCGCGCGACGAGCCGTTCGACTCCGCAGAAAGCATCTCGACCATGTCCCTCGCCGCACTCGACTCCCGTGCCCCGCACCGCTCCCCCGCCCCCGGCCTCCGCCCCGCGCCGCCCGCCGGCCCCGCCGCGACCGCGCCGGGCCAGAACCCCCGCCTGCGCGCCGTGCCGGAGGGCACCGAGGCGCGCGGCTTCGTGCTCTACGTCGGCCTCGACGAGAAGAAGGCGGCCGCGGCCGGCATCGACCTCGGCCGGCTCGTGAGCGAGCTCAAGCGCGTCGCCGCCGACCTCGCGCCCGGCGCCGAGACGCACGCCGCCGTCGCCCTCGCCCCCGCGGGCGCGGGCGGGCGCGACGTCGACGTCGTGCGCCTCGCCCTGCAGGATCCGGCCGCGCTCGCCCGCTACCGCCGCACCGAGCCCGCGCCCGAGAAGCCGGTCGAGGGCGTCGTCATCGACATCTCGCGCAAGCGCGTCGTGCTCGACGGCGAGACCTCGCCGCTCACCTACAAGGAGTTCGAGCTGCTGCAGTACCTCGTGCTGCGCGAGGGCCGCACGGTCGAGCGGGCCGAGCTCATCAGTGCCCTGTGGGCCGATGCGGCCGAGGGCGACGACGTGCCCAACGAGCGCACGATCGACGTGCACGTGCGCCGCCTGCGCTCGAAGCTCGAGGGCTACGAGGACATCGTGCGCACCGTGCGCGGCGCGGGCTACCGGTTCGACCGCCACGCGGACGTGTCGATCCGGTACGCCTCGACGCCCTCGCCCGACTTCTTCTAGCGGCGCCGACCGCGCGCCCGGCCGGCGCCGCCGCCGATCACGCGCTGAGGCGCGGGTAGTCCGTGTAGCCGGATGCTCCGCCGCCGTAGATCGTCGCCGCGACGACCTCGTTCTCCTCCGCCCCGCGCTCCCACCGCTCGAGCAGGTCGGGGTTGGCGATGTAGTGGCGGCCGACGGCCACGGCGTCGGCGACCTCGTCGGTGACGAGGGCGGTGGCCTCGTCGTGCGTCGTGACGACGCCGAAGCCGGAGTTCGCGATGAGCACCCCGCCGAACTCGGCGCGCAGCGACTGCACGAGCTCGCCCGCCGGCTCGGCGTGCAGCACGCTGAGGTAGGCGAGGCCGAGCGGCGCGAGGCCGCGCACGAGCGCCGTGTAGGTCTGGCGCACGTCGTCGGCGTCGGTCTCGAGCACGTCCTGGATGTTGTGCGAGGGCGAGATGCGGATGCCGACGCGGTCGGCGCCGACCTCGGCGACGACGGCCTCGGCCACCCCGATGACGAAGCGGGCGCGCGCCTCGGGCGATCCGCCGTAGGCGTCGTCGCGCACGTTCGAGGCCGGCGAGAGGAACTCGTGCAGCAGGTAGCCGTTGGCCGCGTGCAGCTCGACGCCGTCGATGCCGGCGTCGATCGCGCGGCGGGAGGCGGCGACGAACTCGTCGCGCACCTGCGCGAGCCCCTCGATCGTGAGGGCCTCGGGCACCGGGTAGGGCGCCTTCGATCCGTCGCCGAGCCGCACCTCGCCCTCGATGGCGATCGCGGAGGGGGCGACGATGCGCTCGGTGCCGGTGATGCTCGTGTGCGAGACGCGTCCACCGTTCATGACCTGCATGAACACCCGGCCGCCGGCCTCGTGCACGGCCTCGGCGACCGCGGCCCAGCCGGCCTGCTGCTCGTCGGTCACGATGCCGGGCTGCCCGGCGTAGGCGCGCGACTCGCGGCTCGGGTAGACGCCCTCGGTGATGATGAGTCCGCTCGAGGCGCGCTGGGCGTAGTACTCGGCCACCATCGGGCCGGGCACGCCGTCGTCGCCGGAGCGGGTGCGGGTCATGGGCGCCATCACGAGGCGGTTGGGCAGGGTGATCGCGCCGAGCGCGAGCGGGGAGAGCAGAGTCATGGGGTCGATGCCTTTCCGCGGCCGCGGTGGCCGCCTCGCAGGACAACCGGGGCCGGCCCGCGGGGCATTCCGGATCGCGCCCGAGGAGTGGCTGTGGATCCGCGCGCGACGGTCTGCTAGTGCCCCTCGGTGCCCTCCGACCCGGTCGCCGCGTCCGTCGACGCCGCCTCCGACGTCGCGTCCTCCGTCGACGCGCTGCTCCGCCCGCTCGTGCGCCTCGCGACGAGGTGCAGCACCGCGCCGATGGCGAGCAGCACCGCCCCGCTGATCCAGACGCGCAGACTCTGCTGGCTCAGCAGCAGCAGGCACGACAGCACCCCGAGCACCGGGATGACGCGCCAGACGGTGAAGTGGCGATGCTCCACGCGGTCCTTGCGCAGCACGAGCACGGCGACGTTGGTGCTGATGAAGACCACGAGCAGCAGCAGCACGACGGTCTCGGCGAGCAGCGCGAGGTCGCCGATGAGCGTCAGGATCATCGCGACGAGGGTGGTGGCGAGGATGGCGACCCAGGGGGTGCGGCGCTTCGGCAGCACGCGGCCGAGCGCGGCGGGCAGCAGGCCCTGCTCGGACATCCCGAACGTCAACCGGCTCGCCATGATCATCGTCAGCAGCGCGCCGTTCGCGACGGCGACGAGGGCGATGAGGGAGAAGATCCAGGGCGGGATGCCCGCGCCGCTGGCCTCGACGACGGCCAGCAGCGGCCCGCTCGACTCGGCGAGCTCGTCGGCCGGCAGCACCGCGCCCGCGGCGAGCCCGACGAGCAGGTACATGACGCCGGCCGTGATGAGCGCGCCGAACAGGGCGCGCGGGTAGATGCGCGCGGGGTCGCGCACCTCCTCGGCGACATTCGCGGAGACCTCGAAGCCGACGAAGGAGTAGTAGGCCACGATCGCCGCGGCGAGGGTCGCGAGCGCCGGGTTCGCCCCGGCGGGGAACTCGCCGACGCGGGCGAGGTCGCCGCCGCCCCCGCCGAGCAGCATCGCCGCGACCACGACGACGATGACGAGGCCGGTGAGCTCGATGACGGTCATGACGACGTTGGCGCGCAGCGACTCGCGGATGCCGCGCGCGTTGAGCGCGGCGACGACGGCGAGGAAGAGCACCGCGGCGAGCGCCGGGGGGATCTCGACGAAGGTGGCGAGGTAGTCGCCGGCGAAGGCGAGGGAGAGGCCGGCCGCGCTCGTGACGCCTGCGGCGAGCATGCAGAAGCCGATGAGGAAGGAGACGAGGGGCGAGCGGAAGGCCCGCTGCGCGAAGACCGCAGCACCGCCCGCGCGGGGGTACTTGGTGACCAGCTCGGCGTAGGAGCCCGCCGTGAGCAGCGCGAGCAGCAGCGCGAGCAGCATGGGAGCCCACAGCGCCCCGCCCACATCCTGCGCGAGAACCCCAGTGAGCGCGTACACGCCCGCGCCGAGCACGTCGCCGAGGATGAAGAGGAACAGCAGCGGGCCGGTGATGGCGCGGGCGAGCTTCGAGGGGGCGGCGGGGAACGCCGTCGCGAGGCGGGATTCGGTCATCGTCGGACGGTATCCGCGCGGGGGCGGCCGCGTCAGGCCGTTGACACGGACCCGTCATCGGGGCTACGCGCGGGCGTCACTGGCCGGACCCTTCAGGCACCCATGCGCTCGGCTGCGGGGCTCCGAACGTCAGGGCTGCACACTTTCCCAGGCGCACCTGAGTTGAGCAAGCGCGAACTCCCAAGGGATTCGCTCCTGCTCGAGACGAACGTCGCCCTCTGACCGGATCCGGGCCAATGCCGTCGCTTCGTTCTCGAGCAGAGTGGGGAAAGCTCCACGATTCGGTCGACGCTCGGGCACCCAGAGATCTCGATGCTCGATCAGCGTCGCTTCGTCCATCAGCACCGACGTCACCCGTGGGTGATGCGCCCGCAGTCGGTGCAAGATCGCGAAGCCGTCGGAATCCAGGTCGCCCCAGTAGACGACGGGGGCTTTCCTCACCCAGGGGATGCGACCGACGACATCGACTGCGTAGCCGGACCCGTGCACCGCGATAGCGCCCACCCAAGGCGGCATCGCGAGGACAGACTCAAGGTTCTCGAATACGAAGATCCCGGCCGGTCTGTAGGTGAGCTCACCGAGAGAGGCTGCCGACGCCGCGTAGTCCGACGGCCCGTTGTCCGCCATCGCGGCGTCGAGAAGGCGAACACGCAGGAGGGGATCGGCTTCGATGATGCCGAGCCCGTCCGATCCCGTGGCGGCCCGGTGAAGGTGGACGACGATACTGCGATGCGCCTGAAACCACTTCGTGTCGACCCCCCGGATCGGCAGCTGGCGAGGGCGCAACCCGTCAACTGTGTTCACGACCAGCCAGGTCGCCACGTCAAGCAGAGTGGCGAAGCGCTCGTCATCGAAGCCGGCGATCGCGGTGGCGTGAGAGCGGATCGCGGCACGGACAGCGACCGACTCCCCGAGCGATTCCCTCACGGCGCGGGCGCGATCGCGCATCCGTCGCCACGCCCGCAATTGCTCGCCGCCCACGAACTCTGCGATGGCATCGGGGTCGATCAGCCTCAGCCGTACGGGAACCCTCTGCCGACCAGCGCTTGGCCAGGATCGAGTCGTCCACTCGACCTCGATCCCGTCCAGCAGTTTGAGAGCGCCCCACTCGCGCGCCCACTGCTCTGCGCCCGCCTGATCGACGAGCACTTCACGCTCCGTCGGCGGATGCAGCGCCACAGCCATCGCAGGGGCGCCTGGCGCGGTCGACTCGACTTCGCCAGCCGCCCACGCGGCCCAGCGCGCCTGCAATCGAATGCGCGCCATCGTCCGAGCTTCGGCAACAGTGATCATGTCCGCTCTTCGCTCCATCGGACCGTCACCAGCTGCGAACGCTTACGGGTGGGGTTCTCAATCGACGTCGCCGCGCCGACGTAGGGCTCGATGGTCTGCAGCAGCTTCTGCGGCGTCGCCAGTACGAGATGGAAGCCGAATTCGACGAAGACGTCGAGCGCCATTCGCGTGTAACGGGTATCGGCTTTGTCGAAGGCTTCATCGAGCACGATCGTGCCGAACCTGGTGCGTTCGTCGTCGGGCTCGGCGAGCCGGTAACGCAAGGCCGCCGCAAGGCAGAACACAACAAGTTTCTGCTGCTGCCCGCCTGACATGGCCGCCCCCGAGTCGTACGTCGCGTGGACGCGGCCGTGTTCGTCGATCTCCTCCGCCAGGAAGGTGACGTGCAGTCGGGTGTCGAGGCACTGAGAGCGCCAGCTTCGGTCGATGTGGTCGCTGGAGGCGAAACGCCGCATAAGTTCCGCGAGAGTCTCGAATCGAGACTCCGCTGTCGCGTGATCGTCGTCCCCCCAGCTGCCCGCCGAAATCGACTGCAGATCCTTGATGAAGCGTGTCACAGTGTCACTGCGCCGCACCTTGACGCGCAGTTTGAGGAAGCGTCCTTCGTCGAAGAACGAGCGCCGCAGAGAGGCATTTAGGGGATGCACTCGCTCCTCGATCTCGCGTGGAGCGCCGAGGATGTCGCTGACGAGCTCGCCGATCAAGTCGCGTGAGCGCTCGCGCAGCAGTTGCAGGAATCGAGATTCATACTCGGGCAGACCATGCGCGACAATTCGGTCGAGAAGATCGAGATAGCCCCGACGATCCGCAATCTCAGGAGCGAGATCGACCGAGACCGCTGGCCAGCGGCCACTGAATTCGGTGATCAGGTGCTGCAGGGCGTTTCCAGCTCTCGTCTGATTACCCATTGCGCGGTCTCGCTCGCCGATGAGTCGAGTCGTAACCTCCTGGGCCACCTCAGCGATCGTCGTGCGGGTGATGAGGCGCTGCACCGCGCGGAAGCGAGCATCCAGTGCGTCTCTTAGTTCCGCGGCGACCTCCATGACGTCGCCCGAAGCGATCGCCCCCGTCTCCTCTTCGATCATGATCTCCAGTTCGCGACAACGCTCGTCCTGCCGTCGCACCGCAACTCGCGCGTCCTCGTGCCGACGGGCAGAGTCGTCTCTGGACTGTCTCGCCGCAGCAGCGTCGGCGATCGCTGCCTGCAGATCGCTATCGCCGCGGGTGAGCTGCCGGAGATTGTGCTCTAGCGACGTCACGTCCGACGCGGCCGCCGACACATCGAGATCCCGCCAGCTTTGCTCACGAATAGCTCGAAGGGCTCCGAGGCGTTCGCGCGCGGCATCCCGTCGCCGGTTCGCGTCGTCCACTACTGCACGGGCGTCGCCCAGCTCGAGATCTGCGTCAACGCGCTGAGCGACGAGAGCCTCGAGTTTCGCGTGATGATCACCCAGCACCCAGTGGCCGCGATCGTCCAGCGCAACACGGTCGTCCTTCTCGTACCGCGTTCGCGACGACTTAATCTGGCCATTGATCGTGATCGCGCGGGAGTGGTCGTCGAGCTGATCAGGGTGATCCACACAGGCAAAATCGAAGCGGTCGGACAGGGTGCTCGCGATCCACGTCTCAAAGGGGCCGGCCGATACGCGGACCCTGTTCACGATCGAACTTGGCGCGCGGGCGGCTCGCACTGGAGCAGCGTCCGTGCGCACCTCTTCGAAAACGAGTCGAGCGCGCACAGGGTTCGTATCGACCCAGCGACGCACCGACGGCAGATTCTCACTCCTCACCAACATGGTGAGGGCAAGGGGGCGAAGGACGCGTTCGATGGCGCCCGTCCACGCCTCGAACTCGGGACGGACGTCGATCAGCTCGGCGCCGAAGGGAAGCGTAGACGCCCGCAGTCCCGTCGCCTCGCACAGCTCGTCCCGCACGGCGAGCAGCGGCCCGGGCACGCTGGTGCCGCTTCGGCGAAGCACGTCGATCGCGCGGTCGATCCGGTCCCGGCGACCTCGGGCTCGGGACAACCGGTCCTGCTGCGCATATGTCGCACCGGGAGCGTCGTTCTGGGAAGTCGAGAGCATGCGATCGATCTCCGCCATCAGCTCGGCGAACTCTTGCGTGCCGGACGGAACACCATGAATGCCCGCGGCGCCCAACTGCCGGGCGAACCGCTGTGCGCGCTCCTCTGTCTGTTGCGCGTGAATCCGGGCGGTGCCGATGCGGTGCTCGAGCTGCACAACATCGCCGCCGCCGAGCTCCACCGTGCGGCGCTGGGCGACGTCGTAATCGTCAGCGATGCGATCGGCGATCTCCCTGGCGAGCTGGGCGTCGGCACGTAAGCCGATGAGTCGCTCCCTCATCTCCGAGAGCTCATCATGCGCCAGCTCGACTCCACGACGAAGACGGTACGGCGCGACCGCGTCAGTCAATATTCGTGCGGCTTGCGCCGCTTCGTGCGCCGCATCGAAGGCATCGGACTCGACTCGTAGTCGCAGCAGGTGATCGCGCTGCTCGCGCAATTGGACGACGTGGTCGTGGGCGTCGCGCAGTTCGCCGAACTGGTCGACAGCGGTCTGCGCAAGGTCGAAGGTTGTGGGCCGCTCGAGCATGTACTCGCGGAAAAGCTGGTCGAGGCTGTCGAGGCTCTTGGCGGATTGCGTCTTGTGCAGCAATTGCAGAGCGTCATCGTGCGGGATGCCGAACAAGGCACGCAAGCGCGAGTAGAACTTCGCGTGCGAACCTCCCGTTGACACCACCGCGTCGGGCCATTGAGCCTGCACCCTCCTCGTCTCGATCCCGCTGCGGGCGAAAGGCTCGATCTCGCGCAGATCGAGTGGTGCCCGCTCGATCAAGCACAGATCGGCGAGATCAGCGGCTGCGGTCGACGTGCCCCTGGCGAAGAAGATGCGGCACAGTGTGACGGGCCGATCGATCTCATTCTCGAATCGAAGGAGTATGCCGCTCCACGTCGCGGTGGGCCGCAGATATGCGCTGACCACCCTGTCCTCGAACTCGTCGGTCGTACGCGACCAGGCGCCTCGCACGTAGCTCATGATGCTGCGCTGATCGCTGCGCGTGCCGGCCCCCTGCGCGGCGGCGTTGAATCGCAGCCACTTGTCGGGAGTCAGGACGGCGGCGATCGCGTCGAGCAGAGACGATTTGCCGGATCCGGACGGCCCTGTAATGAGGTGCCCTCTACGAGCAACCGGAAAACGGTAAATCGCACCGTCGAACGTGCCCCAGTTTGCGACCTGGATTTCGGCCAACCGCCACTGGCCGTTCACATCATCGAGCTCGATCGTCGCGGTCATGCCTGCTCCTCCCCCGCGATCCTCCGGTAGACGGCCGTGAGGGCGCGCACCTGCTCGTCATCGATCATGAACTTCACCATCGGCGACACCTCGACTCGACCCTCACCCGCCCCATGGAGGACCCGGAAGCGATTCATCATGCGACCCCAGGCGCCGTTGAGATTGCGCGTGAAGGTCGCCTCATCGTCGCCATCGCGGTACACGGCGAGCCGCTCGTACACCTCGTCCTGCCCGACGATCACCCGGCGCTCACCTCCTGATGCGAGCAGCAACTGACGCAGTACGAGCAGCATCGCGGTGTCGATGAATGTGAGTCGTTCGGTGCGGAGTGCGCTCGGCAGGTCACGATCGGATCCGCGCACTTTCCGGGCGAAGGCGAACTCGTCGACGTCGTCCACGACAAGGTCAAGGAACAGATCGTGAAGGCGTGATCGGATCGCCGTCTCATCGGCGCGTAGCGCCACCCACAGCTGCGGCTGCTGACCGCCCGAGAGGTACGGCCCCTTGAGGAGTTCAAGCAGAGCGCGTCGTGATTGCTCGTGGAGCGTTCCCGAATCGCCGGGCCACAGGGGATCCCGACCAGTCGTCATCTCGTCGTCGTTCATCCCTCGACCTTTCCCGTGAATAGATGCAGCGGCACCTCAGCGCGGGAGACGCTGCCTCGCGGGCCGTGCCAAGTGAGCACCTCGCTCTGCCTTTCGTCCACCGTCCCCTGTGCCGCCGCTAGCGACAACAGCCCCACGATGCTCGCAAGCCCCTGGGTCGCGGGGTGGCGAGCCAGAACCTCCGCGATGCTCGTCGGACCGACCGCCTCAACCGTGGAGTTCACGCTTAGCACCAGTTCCGAGAAGTCGATTTCGCTCTCGCGCGCAATACGGGCCAGCTCGGCGAAGTCGATCGTGCTGTGGTCGGCGTCCTCCAACGCGTCTCCCGAGTCGAATTCGGCTGGGTCGTGCGGGATGATCTCCCCGACACTGAACAGGCGCATGGCCGAGATCTCGAGCTCGAGATCTACGTCGGCGTAAGGCTTCACCTCCCGTCGCGCGGGGACGGCCGCCGCCAGCGCCTCTTGCAGCAGGGTGCGCAGCATCCGGTCGCGTTGGAACTCCTGCGAGTGAACGTAGCGTCGGAGCCCACGGGCGAACTCCGTGAGGATGCCGTGCACGTCACGGCTTCCGGTCTTCATCTCACGAACGAGCGATCGCAGCGCCCGACGTGTCTCCACGCTCAAGGATCGCGCGAAGTCGCGGTCAAGCACTGCTGCGATGTCGGCATCGAACGCCGCATAGCGCTCCGGATCGCGCAGCAGTGCGGAGAACGCGGCGAAGGTGCTCCCCTCGGCGGACTGCTCGATGAGGTCGACCCCTCGGAATACATCGTCGAGGACAGTGCTCTGGGCGTCGTCCGTTGCGAGGATGCTGCTGCGGAGGTCGTGATTGATCTCCTCGAACCGGGCGCGGACGCGGGCGAAGTCGGCGGGGAGATCCTGAGCGAGCATGAGGATCTCGATCACGCGCTCGCGCGCGCCCCGCGCGTCAAGCGTCGTCAACTCACCGCCCCCGCGAAGCCGCTGGATCTCGGTGTCGAGCCGGTCACGCTCAGCTTCGAGCACGGCGAGGCGGCGGGCAGCATCTGGATCGGTGTCGACCGCGAGCTGCCGCAGCGTCGTCGCAAGGCCGACGAGGCGCGATTCGGTCACAGTCGTGCGTGGTGCATCCATCTGGTCGATGATGCGGAGCGCATCGAAGGCCGCCGCGGACAGCTCGTACGTCTCGCCCCGGGATGCGCCGGCCGGCCGCCGAATGAGAATGCCCGACGCGCGCCAATCGTCGCAGTACGCCTTCCCGTTCTTGGCTGATATCGGGAAATGGCCGCGCAGCTGCTCGAGATCGCCATCAAGGAGTTCGTGCAACTCGACGGAGGGCAGGCGAGCACCGGGAGAGCCGAGGTGCGCACCGAGGGTCGCCGCCATGATCGCGAGGGTGTCTGCGCGCAACATGCGGAGAGCGGCGTGCTCGTCGATAAGTCGACGGACGGTGAGCGCGGAGGCGAGTACGGACACATTCTCATTGTGGTGGGCCGGGCCGACATCGAGCGCCCTAGGCCCGCAACGTGAGCCGGCGTGTGGCCCGGCAGCCCGCATAGGGATCTCCCAGAAAAATAACGAACCGGTAACTAGACACCGTTACCTGGCCGTTATACAGTCGGTGTCAGCAGAGGTTGTTTGCTGTGGCAGCCTCCGCGGAATGTGATTGCAGGACACTTTTGGTGCAAGGGAAGAGGCCCGGTCGCTCGCCTCGGCGGCCGGGCCTTCACCATGTCCGGGGTGCTTTCCACCGCCGCCTCTGTGACGTTCCGCGTGCGCGATGCGCACACGAACCCCATGCGAGTGAATAGAGTTGCGCTCGTGACCGACCAGAGCCTCGCCATCGACGCATGGGAATCGCTGTTCCGCGCCCAGGTCTCGGTGCTGCGGCAGCTCTCCGCCGAGTTCCCCACGGCCGAGATCTCGTTCACCGAGTACGACGTGCTGTTCAACCTCAGCCGCCAGCCCGCGCGCCGCATGCGCATCCGCGACCTGATCCCGCACCTGCTGCTGAGCCAGCCGAGCGTCAGCCGCATGATCGACCGCCTCGCCGGCCGCGGCCTCGTCGAGAAGCAGTCCGACCCGAGCGATGCGCGCGGCACGATCGTCGCCCTCACCGACGAGGGCTACCGGCTGTTCAAGCGCGTCGCCGTCGTGCACGCCGACTCGATCGCCCGCCGCGTCGGGGGCAGCCTCGACGCCGACGAGCTCGTGCGGCTCACCGAGCTCTGCGACCGGCTGCGGGGCTGAGCCCGAGGGCGTCGCGCAGGCGGCGACGACGGCGGCGGGATGCTCCGAGCAGGGTGCCGAGCAGGTGCGGCACCGCGAACGGACCGCGGGGGAGCATCCATCGCCGCGCCCAGCGCACGTCGCGCTGCACCGCGCCCCGATAGCCCGGAGTCGCATCGAGCGAGGCCAGCAGCAGACGATCGCCGGGGTCGACGTCGTCGCGCGCCCAGCGCTGCGCGGCGTAAGCGCGGGAGGGCATGCGCGCGGCCATGGGCGGCAGCCCGAGCGCGTCGCAGAACCGGCGCATGACGGCCTGCGCGCCGAGCCCGTCGATGAGCACGGGAAGGCGCTCGAGCTCGTCGTTGCTGATCTCGGCGAGGAAGTGGTCGATGAGGAACGCCGTGACCGACTCGGGCGGGGGCGCGGCGGCGCGCGGGCCGAGGTTGTCGTGCACGGCGAGGATCATGGTGACGAGCCGGTCGACCGCGTGCCCGTCGCGGTCGAAGGCCCGCATGGGCACCCGCCACTCCCACAGGTGCTCGAAGACGACCGCCGGGTGCACGCCGAAGCCGGGCAGCAGCGGGTAGAGGTTGAGCAGCGCGCCGCTCGGGCCGTGGCGCAGGCCGAGCGCCCCGCCGGGCGCCAGGGAGGGCCGCACGGGCGCGGGCGCCCAGCCGTCGGCGCCGAGCGCGCCGAGCAGCGCCGTCTCGCCCGCCGGATCGATGATGAGATTCGTCGAGGGCGAGGGCCGCGGCGAGATGAGGCCGTGCAGCACGAAGACGGGGCCGCCCGCCATGAGGGCGCGCACCCCGAGCCGGGCCGCCTGGTCGAGCACACCGCGGACGGCCGCGCGTGCATCGTCACGGGCGGCGGTCGGCGCGATGCCGGGGCGAGCGTTCAGGCTGTCATCGACCATTCCGGAACCTTCCAGAGAGGCTACCCCCGGGTGCCCGTAGCCTGACCGCTATGAGGCCATCCCCCAGCATCGTGTGGCTGCGCGACGACCTGCGCATCGCCGACAACCCCGCCCTCGATGCCGCGGTGCGGCGGGGCGGGCCGGTCATCGTGCTGCACCTGCTCGACGACTCCTCGCCGGGGGTGCGCCCGCTGGGGGCCGCGAGCCGCTGGTGGCTGCACCACTCGCTGACGCGGCTGCGGGATGCCCTGCGCGAGCTCGGCGCCGACCTCACCCTGCGCCGCGGCAGCGCCCTCACCGAGCTGCCCGCCCTCGTCGAGCAGTCCGGCGCCGGCGCCGTCTACTGGAACCGGCGCTACGGCGCCGCCCGCGAGGTCGACGCCGAGCTCAAGACCCGCTTCACCGAGGCGGGGCTCGAGGTGCAGAGCTTCCAGGGCTCGCTGCTCTTCGAGCCGTGGACGATCCGCACGGGCTCGGGCACCCCCTTCAAGGTGTTCACGCCGTTCTGGCGCGCGTGCCTCGCGGCGGGCGAGCCGCGCGAGCCGCTCGCGGCGCCGACCGCGCTCGAGGGCGTCGAGGGCCTCGCGAGCGACGACCTCGACGATTGGGAGCTGCTGCCCACCGCGCCCGACTGGGCCGAGGGGCTGCGCGAGACGTGGACCCCGGGCGAGGCGGGGGCGCACGCGCGGCTCGAGGCCTTCGCCGAGGAGCACCTCGGCGAGTACCACCGCCGCGACGAGCCCGCCGTACCGGCGACGAGCATGCTCAGCCCGCACCTCACGTTCGGCGAGCTGAGCCCCTTCCAGATCTGGCATCGCCTGCGGCACGGGCTCGACGCCCCGGCCCGCGCGAACCGCGCGAAGTTCCTCAGCGAGCTGGGCTGGCGCGAGTTCTCGTACACGATCCTGTTCCACTTCACCGAGCTGGGCACGAAGAACTTCCGCCCCGAGTTCGACGCGATGCCGTGGCGGCGGCCCGAGGGCGGGCAGCTGGAGGCCTGGCAGCACGGGCGGACGGGCATCCCGATCGTCGATGCGGGCATGCGGGAGCTCTGGCGCACCGGCTACATGCACAACCGGGTGCGGATGATCACGGCGAGCTTCCTGACGAAGAACCTGCGCATCGACTGGCGCGAGGGCGAGGCGTGGTTCTGGGACTGCCTCGTCGACGCCGACGAGGCCAACAACTCGGCCTCGTGGCAGTGGGTGGCGGGCTCGGGGGCCGACGCGGCCCCGTACTTCCGGGTGTTCAACCCCGAGCTGCAGGCGAAGAAGTTCGACGGCCACGGACTGTACGTCAACCGGTGGGTGCCCGAGGCGGGCACGCCCGCGTACCCCGAGCCGATCGTCGACCTCACGCTCTCGCGCCAGCAGGCGCTCGACGCGTACGAGCAGGTGAAGGCGGCCGCGCGGAGCTGATCCGCGGGCTCGTCGCGCACCTCGCGGGTCTCGCGGATCTCGCGGATGAGAGGCCTCTCACGGGGGCCTCCTTCGCGTCTCATGCCCGGTGAGCACCATGGAGTCATCGGGAGGGAAGCCCCCTCCCCCACCGACTCCCGTTCGACGATAGAGAAGAGAAGACCATGCAGAAGAAGACCTGGATCGCCGTCAGCGCCACCTCCGTGCTCGGCCTCGGCCTGCTCGCCGGCGGTGCGACCGCCGCCGCGAACGCCATGAGCCTCACCGAGGGCAGCACCGGCGCCACCGTGCCCGGCCTGAGCGACCGCCCCACCGAGCTCAAGGGCAGCGGCCAGAGCGCCGACGTCAGCTTCTCGGTGCAGAGCGACAGCATCGTGACCCCCTCGCCCGCGACGCCCGCCTCGCCGATCTCGCCCGTGTCGGTGCAGAGCGTGCAGAGCCCCGTCTCGGTGCAGACGCCGGCCTCGCCGGTCTCGGTGCCCTCGCCGGTCTCGCCCGCCTCGCCGGTGTCGGTGGCCTCGCCCGTCAGCCCGGCCTCGCCGGTCTCGGCGCAGAGCCCCGCCTCGGTCGGTTCGAGCGACTAGACCCCTCGACCCGGGACGCGCGTTCGGGTCGCGCCTCCCCTCCCCCGGAACGCCCGGCGGCCCCACCCAGGGCCGTCGGGCGTTCCGCTTGCGCGGTCGCGGTGGCGCCGCGGTCGAGCGCGGCTCCGCGGCTGCGGCAGACTGTCCCGGTGAGCCGCGCCCCCGCCCCGCCCGTGCTGCTCGCCGTCACCGCGATCGTCTCCGTGCAGTTCGGCAACGCGATCGCCGGCTCGTTCTTCGACGAGGTCGGGCCGCTCGGCGCCGCGGCGCTGCGCCTCGGCTTCGCGGCGATCATCCTGCTCGCGGTGATCCGGCCCCGGGTGCGCGGATGGGATCGTCGCACCTGGCTCGGCGTCGTCGCCCTCGGCGCGGGCCTCGCCGGCATGAACGCGCTCATCTACCTGTCGATCGACCGCATCCCGCTCGGCGTCGCCGTCACCGTCGAGCTGCTCGGCCCGCTCGCCGTCGCCGTGGCGGGCACCCGGCGGGCGCGCGACCTCGCCTGGGTCGCGCTCGCCGCGCTCGGCGTCGTGCTGCTCGGGCTCGACGAGACCGGCTCGCTCGACCTGCTCGGCCTGCTGCTCGCGGCCGGCGCCGCGGCGTTCTGGGCGCTGTACATCGTGGCCTCGGCGCGCCTCGGCCCGCGCGCCCGCGGCGTCGACGGGCTCGCGATGGCGATGCTCGTCGCCGCCCTCGTCGTCGTGCCGCTCGGCGCCGCCCCCGCCGCGACCGCGGTGAGCGCGCAGCCGGTGCTGCTGCTCACCTTCGCGGGCATCGCCGTGCTGACCTCGGCGGTGCCGTACGCCCTGGAGTTCCTGGCCCTCAAGCGCATGCCCACGCGCGTCTTCGGCGTGCTGTCGAGTCTCGGCCCGGCCGTGGCGGCGCTCGCCGGGCTCGTCGTGCTCGGGCAGCTGCTGACGGGCGTCCAGCTCATCGCGATCGCGCTCGTCATCGCGGCCTCCATCGGCGCGGTCGCGACCGCCCGGCCCCGCGACGTCAGCCCTGCGCCGGTCGTGCCCCCGCTGGCCTGACCGCCGACCGGCGTCGCGCCGAGCGCGCGACGACCGTCGACACCAGCGCGGCGAGGCCGACGCCGAGCACGGCGCCCGCGGTGTTGGCGACGAGATCCCGCGGGTCGGAGATGCGGGCGAGCGGGATCTGCGCGACCTCGATGACCCACGTCAGCACGACGCCGCCCGCGGCCGCGAGCCACCAGCGCCTCACCCCCACCGCGACGAGCGCCAGCACGCCCCAGGGGACGAAGATCGCGATGTTCGCGCCGAACTCCGTGAGGGTGCCCGCGGCCCACGTCTGCGGGTCCATCCAGCTGCGCCAGGTGAGCACGCCGCGCTGGGCCTCCGACCCCACGTACAGCTGCGCCACCGGGCTGAGCGTGAACAGCAGCAGCAGCGCGGTGTACGCCGCGCCGAGCACGAGCGCAATCAGTCGGAGGCCGGGCATCCCGACAGTCTCGCCGATCCGGCAGTGAACGACCTGCGCGGGCGCACACGACGCTGGGCCGCCCGTCCATCGCGATTCGTGCTGGTGAGGACCGCCTCGGGCACTACGCCCACGCCGGCGGCCGCCCGCCCGCGCGGCTGACCGCGATCGCCGCCGCCCGCATGCCGTGCGCGGCGGCGGCGTCGAGTCCTTCGCCGCGCGCGAGGGCGACGAGCACCCCGGCCCCGAAGGCGTCGCCGGCTCCCGTCGGGTCGACGGTCGGCACGGCGTCGACGGCGATCTCGTGCACCACTCCCGAGTCCTCGGCGATGATGACGCCGCGCGCGCCGTCCGTGAGCATGACGACCGGGGCGACGTCGAGCAGCACGACGGCGGCGTGCACGGCCGGCGCGTCCGGCTGACCAATGAGCAGCCGGGCCTCGGCGAGGTTCGGCAGCAGCAGGTCGACGCCGCTGACGGTGCGGCGGAACGCGGCGGGCCCGTAATCGCTGATGAAGCCGACCGAGCCCGGGTCGAGCGACACCCTCACGCCGCGCGCGCGAGCACGCGCGATGAGGGCCGCCAGATCCTCGGCGGTGAACGCGTTGACCAGGCCGTACCCGGTCAGGTGCAGGATGCTCGCCCGGTCGAGCAGCTCGTCGGTGACGCTCGCCGGGTCGAGCTCATCGTTCGCTCCGCGGTCGGTGAGCATCGTGCGGCGCTCGCCCTCGGCGACGATCACGATCGTTCCGGTGCCGCGCGTCGTCGATTCGGCGAGGTGCGCGGTGACCCCGGCGTCGGCGAAGACGCGGCGGTGGTGCTCGGCGTCGCCGGCCCCGACGCGCCCGACGAAGTCGACGGGCATTCCGTGCCACCCGATCCACGCCGCGGTGTTGGCCGCCGAGCCGCCGGGTGTCGCGATGATCATCGACGTCGTGTCGGTGTCGGGGCGCAGCTCCTCCGACGGCAGCACGACGATGTCGTTGATGACGTCGCCGACGACGAGGATGCGCGGAGCCTTCTCGCTCACGGGCGGGCGGACCAGGCGGCGGCGATGCGGCCCGCGACGGCCACGTTGTTGCGGGCGAGGTCGAGGTTGACCTCGAGGCTGCGCCCGCCCGAGAGCTCGACGATGGTGCCGAGCAGGAACGGCGTGACCGCCTTGCCCGTGACCCCCGCGGCGTCGGCGAGGGCGAAGGCCTCGGCGAGCACGCGGTCGTGCTCGACCGGATCCCACTGCTGATGGGCCGGGATGGGGTTCGCCACGACGATGCCCTGCCGGTGCCCGAGCGCGTCGTGCGCGGCCATGAGGGCGGCGACCTCGCTCTCGTCGGCGACCGACCAGTCGAGGGTGAAGGCGCTCTCGCGCAGCCAGAAGCTCGGGAACACGCTCGTGCCGAGCCCGATGACCGGCACCGAGAAGGTCTCGAGCCGCTCGAGCGTCGCGGCGATGTCGAGCACGCTCTTGACACCCGCCGAGACGACGGTGACGGGGGTGACGGCGAGGGTCGAGAGGTCGGCCGACTCGTCGAAGGACTCGCTCGCCCCGCGGTGCACGCCGCCGAGCCCGCCCGTCGCGAAGACGCGGATGCCGGCGAGGGCGGCGAGGTGCGCGGTCGCGGCGACGGTCGTCGCCCCGCTCGCGCCGCGGCCCATGAGGACGGGCAGGTCGCGCACGCTCGCCTTCGCGAGGTCCTCCTCGGCGATGCGGCGCACGCCCGCGGCGTCGAGGCCGATGCGCGGCACCCCGTCGAGCACGGCGATGGTCGCGGGCACGACGCCCTGCTCGCGCAGGATCGCCTCGAACTCGATCGCCGCCTGGTGGTTGCGCGGCCGGGGCAGGCCGTGGCTGATGATCGTGGATTCGAGCGCGACCACCGGGCGGCCCTCGGCGAGCGCCGCAGCGACCTCGTCGGAGAGGCGGAGGGCGGGAGCGGCGGCGGGTGCTGCGGCGGGTGCGGGGCTCGGGGTGGTCACGTCGTCAGCGTATCCGGGCGGACTACCACGGGTGACGATCCCGCATGTGGAGCTGATTTCCAGCATCCGCCCGACCGACGCCCGCGCGGCCCGGAACGACGGGCGAGGAGGCTCTCAGGAACTCATAGCAAACCACCGTTCCACCCCCGAACTGGGGTCGTCCAGCCCCGAGGCGGCAAACCGGTCGCCGGGGCGTTCCGGATTCCCCAGTGCACCCGGCGGGGATCGGTTCGACACCGTCCCCGATACGAACCGGGCGCGAACCCGAATCAGGAAGAAAGGTTCATCCCATGAACACGTTCACCTCGAAGAAGACCATCGCCGGCGTCTCGGCCCTCGCCGCGGCCGGCCTGCTCGCCGCCGGCGTCGCCGCCCCGGCCATGGCCGACGACAGCACCGAATCGACGTCGACCGTCGCCCCCGAGACGGTGCTGACGAGCGACCTGCTCGACAGCATCACGAGCGACACCACCTTCGCCGACCTGCTCGACGGCACCGTCGACGGATTCTCGGGCGACGCGACCATCAGCGGCCTGCTCGGCGACGTGACCGGCGGCAGCACCTCCGTCGACGGCCTCGTCGGCGACGCCACCGGCGGCGACGTCGTGGGCGATGTGACCGGTGGCGACGTGACCGGCGGCGACATCTCGAACGAGAGCCCCGTCGTCGTGGCCCCCGAGGTCGGCGACATCGGCTCGGGCAACGCGATCGGCTCCGGCAACGACGTGCAGGCCCCCATCGGCTCGGGCAACGAGACGAACGTCGACCTCGGTGACGTGAGCGACATCGCCGACGTCGACGGCATCGTGGGCGACGTGACCGACGTCGTCGACGTCGACGGCCTGGTCGGCGACGTGACCGGCTCGGTCGACGGCCTCGTCGACGACATCACCGGTGACCTCGACCTGGGTCTCGGCGACATCCTCGGCTGATCGACCCTGATCGGATGACCCGGTCGGCGCGTGCGCGTGCCGACCGCAGCAAGACCGGAGCGGGGCTCGTGCGGTGGCGCGGGCCCCGCTCCGCTGCGTGCGGGCGCGGTCGCTCCGGCCCGGCGGCCCGTGCATGTGACGGTGCGTGACGCCGCGCGGGGCGCGCGCCCGGGTGCGCCGCCTAGCGTGGGAGGCACGATGAGCGAGCTGCGAGCATCCACCCCCGTTCACGACGACCGCCGCTACCCGCCGCCGCCCGCCTTCGCCGCCGCGGCGAACGTGACCGAGGCGGTGCTCGAGGGGTATCCGGATGACCCGCTGACGTTCTGGCAGCAGCAGGCCGAGCGGCTGCCGTGGGCCGAGCGCTGGTCGTCGGTGCACGAGTGGACCCCGCCGAGCGACGACGACCCGCTCAGCGCGCGCGCGACCTGGTTCGACGGCGGCCGGCTCAACGCGAGCGTCGTCTGCGTCGACCAGCACGTCGAGGCCGGCCGCGGCGATTCTGTCGCGCTGCACTTCGAGGGCGAGCGCGGCGACCGCGAGACCGTGACGTACGCCGAACTGCAGCGCCGGGTCGCGCAGGCCGCGCACGCGCTCGAGGCGCTCGGAATCGGCCCCGGCGACCGCGTCATCATCTACCTGCCGGTTCTCGTCGAGACGGTCGTCGCGGCCCTCGCCTGCGCCCGCATCGGCGCCGTGCACTCGCTCGTCTTCGGCGGGTTCTCGGCCGAGGCGCTGCGGTTCCGCGTCGCCGACACGGGCGCGGTCGCGGTCATCGCGAGCGACGGGCAGTTCCGGCGCGGGGCCGCCGTGCCGGTGAAGGGCATCGTCGACGAGGCCGTGGCGGGGCTCGACCACGTGCGGCACGTGCTCGTGGTGCGCCGCACGGGCTCGTCGATCGAGTGGTCCGCCGGGCGCGACGTGTGGTGGCACGAGGCCGTCGGCGCGCAGCCGACAGCGCACACGGCGCCCGCGCTCGAGGCCGAGCATCCCCTCTTCATCACCTACACCAGCGGCACCACGGGGCGGCCGAAGGGCGTCGTGCACACGACGGGCGGCTACCTCGTGCAGGCGAGCTGGAGCCACTGGGCGCTCTTCGACGCGAAGCCCTCCGACGTGTACTGGTGCACGGCCGACCTGGCCTGGGTGACGGCGCACACGTACGTGCTCTACGGGCCGCTGTCGAACGGCGCCGCGATCGTCATCGCCGAGGGATCTCCGGATCACCCGGCGCCGACGCGGCACGCCGAGATCATCGAGCGGCTCGGCGTCACCGTGTATTACACGGCGCCGACGCTCATCCGCACGTTCATGGCGCGGTTCCCCGACGGGTTCCCCGCGTCGTTCGACCTATCGTCCGTGCGGCTGCTGGGCACGGTCGGCGAGGCGATCAACCCCGAGGCGTGGGTGTGGTTCCACGCGAGCATCGGAGGCGGGCGCGCGCCGATCGTCGACACCTGGTGGCAGTCGGAGTCGGGCGCCGCCATCGTCTCGACCCTGCCGGGCGTGCACGACGGCGTGCCGGGCGCGGCGGGCGTGCCGCTGCCGGGGCTGTCGGTGCGGCTCGTCGACGAGCAGGGCGGGGATGCCGCTGCCGGGTCGAGCGCCCTCATCACGATCGACGGCCGCTGGCCGGCCATGGCCCGCACGGTCTGGGGCGACCACGACCGCTACCGGGCGGCGTACTTCAGCCGGTTCGCCGCGCAGGGCCTGTTTCTCGCCGGGGACGGCGCGACGGCCGACGCCGAGGGCCGCATCCGCCTGCAGGGCCGCATCGACGACGTCATCAACGTGTCGGGCCATCGCCTGTCGACGATCGAGATCGAGTCTGCGCTCGTCGCCCACCCGCTCGTCGCCGAGGCGGGGGTGGTCGGCGTCGCCGACGCGATGACCGGGCAGGCGGTGGCCGCGTTCGTCGTGCCGGTCTCGCGACCGGAGGGCCCGTCCTCCGCGGCGTCCGCCGAGGTGCTCGACGAGGCGTCGCTGCTCGCCTGGCGCGAGGCGGCGGAGGATGCCCGGGCCGAGCTCGGCGCCCACATCGCCCGCGCGATCGGCCCCGTCGCGAAGCCGAAGCACGTCGTGCTCGTGCCCGACCTGCCGAAGACGCGCTCGGGCAAGATCATGCGGCGCCTGCTCGGCGACGTGCTCGACGGGCGGCCGCTCGGCGACACGACCTCGCTGCAGGACGAGACGGTCGTGCCGGCGATCATCGCGATCGTCGGCGAGCGGGAGTAGGGGGTCACGGCGCTCGACGCCGCGCCTCGGTCAGTGCGCCGCGGCGGCAGGCGGCCGGCGTCGCTCGGCACTCCGCGCCCGTCCGCGCCCTACGCCCCTCGGCGCCCCGCCTCCGTCCACCGCACGTGCCGTTCGCCTCGATCCCCGCTACCGGCTCTCCTCCCTCCGGTCCTTCCACAACCACGGAACGGGTGAATCGCGCTCACCCACTCCGTGGTTGTGGAAGGTGAGGGGAGGGACATCGCCCGCCCTCGTGCGCGGAGCGCGCGACGAACGTCGGCGGGCAGGCAGAGGGCAAGCGGGGCAGGCTAGGCAGACGGCGCCAGCGGACGCGGCCAGCGCACCAGGGCGCGGCGCGGACGGCGAGGTGCGGGCGTAGGCCTCGTCGGTGAGGCGGCGGCGCGGGCGGCGTCGATGATCGCGTGCGCATCGAACAGGTTCAGAGGGCTCCCGTCCGCACCCGGGCGGCGTCGATCACCGCGCGGTAGTGGTCGAGCAGCTCGCGGTTGTTGGCCTCCCAGGAGCGGCCGAGCACCGCGCGGCGCCCCGCCTCGCCCAGGCGCGCCCGCAGCGCCGGGTCGGCCGCGAGCCGCTCGACCGTGCGGCGAGACCCGCCGCGCTGGCCCGGGTCGACGAGCAGGCCCGTGCGCTCCTCCTCGACGAGGTGCAGCGGACCGCCCACGGCGGGGGCGACGACGGGCAGGCCCGTCGCCTGCGCCTCCTGGATGGTCTGGCCGAAGGTCTCCTCCGTGCCGAAGTGCACGAAGACGTCGAGGGCGGCGAAGGCGTCGGCGAGCTCCGGGCCCTGCAGCTGGCCCGTGAAGGCGACCGGATGCCCGGCGAAGGCCTGCTCCAGCCGCGGGCGCTCGGGGCCGTCGCCGACGACGAGGAAGCGGGCGCCGGGCATCCCGAGCAGGTCGCGCAGCCGGCCCACCTGCTTCTCGGCGGCGAGGCGCCCGACGTAGCCGACGAGCAGTTCGCCGTTCGGGGCGGCGCGCTCGCGGAGGGCGCGAGCGCCGAGCGACTGGCGGCGCACCGGGTGGAAGAGCCGGCTGTCGACGCCGCGGCCCCAGACGTGCACGTTCGCGATGCCGAGCCGGCCGAGCTGCTCGGCCGTCTGCGGCGTCGGGGCGAGGGTGCGGTCGGCGAGCGCGTGCACGCCGGCGACGAAGCGGTCGAGCACGGGGCGGGCGAAGCCGACGCCGTAGCGCTGCAGGTAGCCGGCGACGTCGGTCTGGTAGACGGCGACGCTCGGGATCCCCGTGCGGGCGCACACCGCGAGCGCCTTGCGGCCCAGCAGGAACGGCGCCGCGGCATGCACGACGTCGGGTTCGAACGACTCGAGCGTCGACTGCAGCGCGCGGTGCGGCACCCCCATCGGGAACCGCATGAGCGGCAGCGAGCCGGAGCGGTGCACGGCGTAGCCGAGGTGCTCGTCGCCGGGCGTCGTCGGCGAGATGACGATGGCCTCGTGGCCGTCGGCGTGCAGGGTCTCGAGCACCCGCACGACCGAGTTGGTGACGCCGTTGAGCTGCGGGAGGAAGGATTCGGTGACGACGGCGATCTTCACGAGCGCACGCTATTGCGCGGGCCTCGCGGGCCCGGCGACGACGCCGCGACGGGGTGGTGAACACCGGGCGACGCTTCGGTGCCGGGGTGCGCAGCGGCGGGCGCGAGGGCGTGCGCCGGGGTGCGCGCCGGCGGGCCGGATAGCATCCCGAGCATGAGCCAGCCGATCCCCGAGGAGTCGCCGACCCGGCACGCGATCCGCGCCGCCGCCGCGCAGCTCTTCCCGGCCGCCGGCTACGCGGGCACCACCGTGCGCGACATCGCGGGCGAGGCCGGCGTCGACCCGGCGCTCGTCATCCGCCACTTCGGCGGCAAGGAGGCGCTGTTCCTCGAGACCGTGCGCCTCGAGCTCGACCACGCCCCCGTGCTCGACGGCCCGGTCGAGGCGATGGGCGAGGCGTACATCCGCTACGTGCTCGACCCGGGCGAGGATGTCCGCCCCGTGTTCCTCGCCCTGCTGCGGGCCAGCGATGCCGAGGGCATCGGCTCGGCCCTGCGCGAGGCCCACGACGCGGGCTTCGTGCAGCCGCTGCTGCCGCTGCTGGAGGGTGCCGACGCCGAGCTGCGCGCCCGCCTCGCCGGCGCCCTCGTCGGCGGGCTGCTCTACGCGCTCTGGGTGGTCGGCGACGAGCGGCTGCTCGCCACCGACCCCGAGGCGATCGTGCGGCGGTACGGGGCGCTGCTGCAGGAGCTGCTGACGCCGCGCACGCCGTGAGGCCGAGGCGCCGGGCTCGCTGACGCCGGGCTAGATCGCCGACCAGCCGCCGTCGCTCGCGAGCGTCACGCCCGACACGTTGGTGGCGTCGTCGCTCAGCAGCCAGGTGATCGAGGCGGCGAGCTGCGCCGACTCGGCGACGGGCGGCAGCACCTGCATGGCCATGCCGATGCGCTCCTGCCCGAGCTCGGAGGCGAAGCTCGCCTCGATGTTCGTCGCGACCGGCCCGGGGGCGACCGCGTTCACGCGGATGCCCTTGCCGGCGTACATGAACGATGTGCTCTTGGTGAGCCCGATGACGGCGTGCTTGGAGGCGGTGTAGGCGAGTCCGGCCGCCGACCCGCGCAGGGCCGCCTCGGAGGCGACGTTGACCACCGAGCCGCGACCCGCGGCGAGCATGGTGGGCAGCACCGCGCGCGTGAGGCGGAACATCCCGTCGACGTTGACCGAGAACACGCGCTCCCAGACCGCGTCGGTGACCTCGTGCAGCGGCGTCATGTCGTCCATGACGCCGGCGACGTTGGCGAGGCCGTCGATGCGGCCGTTCGCGGCGGCGACGATCGCGGCCACGTCGTCGGGCTTCGTGATGTCGCCCGTGACGGTGGTGGCGGCGGGATGCTCGGCCTTGAGCTCGGCGAGGCGCTCGGCCGAGATGTCGACGGCGACGACCGTTCCGCCCTCGGCGGCGATGCGCGCGGCGGTCGCGCGCCCGATGCCGGATCCGGCGCCGGTGACGATGATGGTGCGACCCTCGAAGCGGCCCGGGGTGATGCGCTCCACCCAGGCCGCGGCCTCGCCGCCCGCGTCGGCGGCCTCGTCCTCCGTCTCGACCGGCGCGACGCCGCCGTTGACCTCGGCGACCATGCTGTCGACGACCTCCTGCGGGAACTGGCCCTTGCTGAGCTGCACGAGCCGCTGCAGCGAGAACAGGCGCACGGGCTTGAGCACGCTCTCGCTCTGGCCCGCCTCGGCGAGCATGCTGCGCAGCAGGGCGCCGCCCTGCGGGTGGGCCAGCCAGTCGCCGACCGACGACTTCGCGGTGAGGGGCTTGTCTGCCTTCGCCATGGGGTTCCTCTCGACGGGGGCGCGCGTCGTCGCGGGCCGCTCTGCGTCGAGTCTCCGCCCGCGCGGGGCGGGTGTCAACTAAGTTGACAGCGCGGCGAGGGGGCCGCCGCCCCGCGGTGGCCGCGCCGCGGTCGCGCCGCGCGGGGCGTGCGCCCGCGTCGTGTCGGCGGTGCTCGGGCGGGCGCGGGTTACAGTCGAGCCGTGGCCTCCGACCCGCTCCCCCTCGACCCGATCGCGGAGGCGCGACGGCAGTGGCTCGCGCACGGCTGGAACGACGCGGCCGACGGCATGACCCTCGTCACCTCGGTCATGCGGGCGCACCAGCTGCTGCTCGCCCGCGTCGAGGGCGCGCTCAAGCGCTTCGACCTCTCCTTCGCGCGGTACGAGATGCTGCAGCTGCTGAGCTTCACGAAGGGCGGCGAGATCCCGATGGCGAGCGCGACCGCCCGCCTGCAGGTGCACCCGACGAGCGTCAGCCACACCGTGCAGCGCCTCGAGCGGGACGGCCTCGTCGAGCGCCGTCCGCATCCGAGCGACGGGCGGGCGTCCCTGCTGGTGCTGACGGATGCGGGGCGCGCGCTCTGCGAGGCGGCGGTCGCGGCGCTCAACGCCGAGGTGTTCACCGAGCCGGGCATCCCGCAGCCGCAGCTGGCCGAGCTCGTGCGCACCCTTGCGCGGTTCCGCGAGAGCGCGGGCGACTTCGTGACGCCGCCGCCGGCGCCCGAGCCGCTGTAGTCGGGCGCGCCCCGCGACGCCGCGCTGCGGCGAGGCCGGGCGAGCGGACTCGGGCGGAGCCGGGGCCGATCGGAGCCGTCGTCGCGAGGCCGGGCCGGAAGCGGCGACGTCGGGATGGGCACGGCCGGCGAGGCGAGGGAATCCTCCGACGCTATGTGCGCCCAAGGCTCCGGAGCCTTGAGCGCACATAGCGCTGACAGCAAACGTCGCGGCACCCCGGCGGCTCGTCCCTCCCGCGCTCCGGAAGGGGACGCTTCCGGAAGCTTCGGCTTACGGACGGCGAACGCGTTCCCCGCCGCGGCGATCGCACGGGTTCAGGAGGGCACGCGGGAGCGGGTGCAGGATCAGGGTCGAGCGGGCGCGAAGGCCCGCGTCGGGCATCCCGCCCCCGCGCTTAGCGGTGCGTGAACCGCGGCTCGCGCTTCTCGACGAAGGCCGCCATGCCCTCGGTCTGGTCGGCGCGGTCGAAGCTCGCGTGGAACAGCCGCCGCTCGATCGCCACGCCCTCGGCGAGCGGGCCCTCGAAGGCCGCGTCGATCGCCGCCGTCGCGTCGTAGAGCGCGGGCAGCGAGCGGCCCGCGATCTGCGCGGCGATCGTTAGCGCCTCGTCCATGAGCGACTCGGCCGGCACGACGCGCGAGACGAGCCCCCACCGTTCGGCCTCGGAAGCGTCGATGCGGCGGCCCGTGAGCACGAGGTCCATCGCCTTCGCCTTGCCGATCGCCCGCACGAGGCGCTGCGTGCCGCCGATGCCGGGGATGACGCCGAGCCCGATCTCGGGCTGACCGAACGACGCCGCCTCCGAGGCGATGATCAGATCGCACATCATCGCCACCTCGCAGCCCCCGCCGAGGGCGAAGCCGTTGACCGCCGCGATCGTGGGGGTTCGCACGGCGGCGAAGCGGTCCCAGCCGGCGAAGAGGTCGCGCGCGGCGGCCTCCGCGCGGTCGAGGCCCGCCATCTCGGTGATGTCGGCGCCGGCGGCGAAGGCGCGCCCGGCCCCGGTGAGGATGATCGCCCCGACCCCCTCGTCGGCGTCGAAGGCCTCCGCCGCCGCCACGACGTCGTGCATCGTCTGCTCGTTCAGCGCGTTGAGGCGGTCGGCCCGGTTCAAGGTGATGATGCCGACGCGCTCGCGCCGCTCGGTGAGGATGGTGGCGTACTCGGTCACGAGAGGTCTCCTGCGGTCGGGGGCGGGGCGGGGGCGGGATGCTCGGCCGCGGCCGGCGAGGGGCTCGCGCCGCGCATCCGGATGTCGTCGATGATGGCCGAGAAGTCGAGACCCGCGCCCTCCCCCTCGGCGAAGCGGGCGAAGGCGGCGGCGGCGAGGCGGCCGGCCTCGGCGTGGACGCCCGTCGAGTCGAGGGCGTCGACGGCGAGTCCGAGATCCTTCGCCATGAGCGCGCCGGCGAACCCGGGCGCGAAGTCGCGGTTCGCGGGGCTCGTCGGCACCGGGCCCGGCACGGGGCAGTTCGTCGACAGCGCCCAGCACTGGCCGGAGGCGTTCGCCGCCACGTCGAACAGCGCCTGGTGGTCGAGGCCGAGGCGCTCGCCGAGCACGAAGGCCTCGCTCACGGCCAGCATGCTCACCCCGAGGATCATGTTGTTGCACACCTTCGCCGCCTGCCCGAGGCCCGAGCCGCCGCAGTGCACGATGCGACCGCCCATGATCTCGAGCAGCGGCAGCACCTGCGCGACGTCGGCCGCCTCGCCGCCGACCATGAAGGCGAGCGTGCCCTTCTCGGCGCCGACGACGCCGCCCGAGACGGGGGCGTCGAGCGCCCGGTGGCCCGCGGCGACGGCGAGCGCCGCCGCGGCGCGCGCGTCGTCGACCGCGATCGTCGAGCAGTCGACGAAGAGGGTTCCGGGGCGCGCCGCCGCGAGCAGCCCGCCCTCGTAGGCGGCGAGCACGTGCCGACCGGCGGGCAGCATCGTGATGACGACGTCGGCCTGCGTCACGGCGGCCTCGCCCGCGGCGGCGATGCGGATGCCCGCCTCCTTCGCGGCGGAGAGCGCCGAGCCCACCAGGTCGAAGCCGATGACGTCGACGCCCGCGGCCGCGAGGTTCGCCGCCATCGGCCCGCCCATGTGGCCGAGGCCGATCACGGCGACGGTGCCGGTGAAGGGCGAGGGGGCCGGCGCGCCGGCGTGCGGCCCGCTCACGCCGCCACCCACTCCTCGACGGCGAAGCGCTCGCGCTCGGCGGCCGTGAGCGGGGCGGCCGCGGCCTGCGCGGCGGCGGGGTCGAGCGACTGCAGGGTCGGCGGGCTCCAGCGCGGGGCGCGATCCTTGTCGATGACCTGCGCCCGCACCCCCTCGGCGAAGTCGGGCGCGAGCAGGGCGCGCAGGGCGAGGCGGAACTCGGCGGCGAGCGCGTGCTCGAGATCGGGCATCCCGCGGGCGGCGCGGAGCGCGGCGAGCGTGACCCCCACCGAGGTGGGCGATTTCGCACGGATCGCGGCGGCCGCCTCCTGCGCCGCGGGCTCGGGGGCCGCATCGAGGCGCTCGAGCACGCGCAGCGGGTCGTCGCCCGCATAGGCCGCGTCGATCCAGGGCTGCTCGGCGAGCAGCGGCGCTGCGGGAGCGGGGCCGGAGAGGCGGGCGACCGCGGCGTCGGCGCGCTCCGACTCGAGGGCCGCGACGAGAGCGTCGAGTCGGTCGGCCTCGAGGTACGCGTCGGCGAGGCCGAGGGCGAGGGCGTCGCCCGCTCCGACGCTGCCGGCGGTGAGCGCGAGGTGCGTGCCCAGCTCGCCGGGCGCGCGGCTCAGCAACCACGTGCCGCCGACGTCGGGGATGAAGCCGATGCCCGTCTCGGGCATCCCGATGCGGGTCGAGGCGGTGACGACGCGGTGCGAGGCGTGCGCCGAGAGCCCGACCCCGCCGCCGAGCACGATGCCGTGCATGAGCGCCACGATGGGCTTCGGGTAGGAGGCGATGAGGGCGTTGAGGCGGTACTCGTCGCGCCAGAAGGCCGCCGCCGCGCGGCCGTCGCCGCTCGTCGCCTCGCGGTGCAGGCCGACGATGTCGCCGCCCGCGCAGAAGGCCTTCTCGCCCGCGCCGCGCAGGGCGACCGTGCGCACCTCGTCGTGGCCCGCCCAGACGTCGAGCGCGGCCCGGATCTCGAGCACCATGTCGTGGGTGAGCGCGTTGAGCGCGCGCGGCCGGTTGAGGGCGATGAGGCCGAGGGCGCCGCGGCGCTCGATGAGCACCTCCGGCTCGCTCACGCGACCCGTCCCAGCACGCTGCGGCCGATGATGAGCTTCATGATCTCGTTCGACCCCTCGAGGATCTGGTGCACGCGGAGGTCGCGCACCACCTTCTCGATACCGTACTCGGCGAGGTAGCCGTAGCCGCCGTGCAGCTGCAGCGCCGCGTTCGCCGCCGTGAAGGCGATGTCGGTGGCGAAGCGCTTCGCCATCGCGCAGTGGGCGATGAGGTCGGGGTGCCCGGTGTCGAGCGAGTGCGCCGCCGACCGCAGCAGCAGGCGCGCGGCCTGCAGCTCGGTCTCCATGTCGGCGATCGTGAAGACGAGCGACTGCTGCTGCGAGAGCGGCGCCCCGAACGCGCGTCGCTCGGTGATGTGCTTCGCCGCGCGGTCGAGCGCCCACTGCGCCCCGCCGATGGAGCACGCCGCGATGTTGAGCCGCCCGCCGTTGAGGGCGCTCATCGCGATGCCGAAGCCCTCGCCCTCGGCGCCGAGCCGGTCGACCGCGGGAACGCGCACGCCGTCGAAGGTGACGGCGCGCGTCGGCTGGGCGTTCCAGCCCATCTTGCGCTCGAGCTCGCCGTAGTGGATGCCGTCGGCGTGAGCATCCACGATGAAGGCGGTGATGCCGCTCGGGCCGGCCGCTCCGGTGCGGGCCATGACGACGAGCACATCGGTGGCGCCGGCGCCGGAGATGAACTGCTTGGTGCCCGTCAAGACGTAGTCGTCCCCGTCGCGCACGGCGCGGGTCGCGAGGGCGGCGGCGTCGGATCCGGCGTCGGGCTCGGTGAGGCAGTAGCTGCCCAGGTGCTGCATGCTCGCGAGCGCCGGCACCCAGCGCGCCTGCTGGGAGGCATCGCCGTAGGCGTCGATCATCCACGCCACCATGTTGTGGATGGAGATGTAGGCGGCGATGGTGACGTCGCCCTGCGCGAGCTCCTCGAAGATGAGCGCGGCGTCGCTGCGGGTGAGGCCCGCGCCGCCGCGCTCCTCGGCGACGTAGATGCCGCCGAAGCCGAGCTCGCCGGCCTGCTTGATGGTCTCGACGGGGAAGAAGTGGTCGCGATCCCACTCGAGCGCGTGCGGGGCGAGGGCGGTGCGGGCGTAGTCGCGCACCATCTCGACGAGGTCGGTCTGCTCCTCGGTGAGGCTGTGCATGGAGGTGTCTTTCGGGGTGGGAGAGAGCATGGGCGTGACCGCGCTCAGGAGCGCGTGACCTTTCCGGTGAGGGCGGCGATCGGGCGGATGACGAGCGGGCGCACGGCGAACCACGCGCCGATCATGAGCGCGAGGGTGACGGCGAAGATGATGAGGCCGAGCCACGAGCCGTCGTTCCGCGCCGCGTAGACGTGGTTGAGGTTGCGCTGGGCGCCGGTGGCGAGCACGAGGGCGACGTGCACGACGATGAACGCGGCGAAGAAGAGCATCACGGGGTAGTGCAGCGCCCGCGCCCACTCGATCGGGAACGCGCGGTTCAGTCGCTCGGCGTCGCGCGGCCAGGCGCCCGACATGCGCAGGCCGGTGACGATCGCGAGCGGGGCGGCGAGGAAGACGACGCTGAAGTAGGCCAGCTGCTGCAGGCTGTTGTAGTTCACCCAGCCGTCCTCCGTGGGCCAGACCAGCGAGGCGTACTGCAGGGCGGCGCTCGCCGCGTTCGGCACGACCTCCCACGAGGTCGGCACGATGCGCACCCACTGCCCCGTGGTGAAGAGCAGCACGAGGTAGACGACGCCGTTGAGCACGAACAGCACGTCGACGGCGAGGTGCAGCCACAGCTCGAGGCTGATCCTCTTCGGCGGGTTCTTCGTCTTCAGCGGGCCCGAGTTGGCGCGCGTCCAGTACGCGGCGGGCCGGTTCGTCGTGCGCACGAGCAGACCCGTGCGGATGATGAGCAGCAGGAAGAACGCGTTGAGCCCGTGCTGCCAGGCCAACCAGGCCGGGATGCCCACGGGCGCGTCCTGCGGCAGCGCGTACTCGCCCGGGTACGCGGCGAGGAACCCGAGCCCCGCCGGCGTCTCGCGGAACCAGCGGGCGAGCAGCACGACGAGCACGAGCCCGAGCAGCGCGAGGCCGATCGCGAGGAGCAGGCGGCGCGGGAGGCGCCCGGTGGCACCGGGGCGCGCGGGGGTGCGCCCGGAGGGCCGGGCGGCGGGTCGGGCCGCGGCGGAGGGCGTCGCGGCGGGGCGCGCGGGGCGGGTCGAGGATCCGGACATCGCGACTACCGCCCGCGCGCGTCGAGCTCGGCGATGAGCTGCGGCACGATCTCGAGGGCGTCGCCGACGAGCCCAAAATCGGCGACGTCGAAAATGGGGGCATCCCGATCGGTGTTGATCGCGACGATCGTCTTCGCCGTCTGCATGCCCGCGCGGTGCTGGATGGCGCCGGAGATGCCGAGCGCGATGTAGAGGTCGGGCGCCACGGTCGTGCCGGTCTGGCCGACCTGCGCCGCGCCCTCGACGTAGCCGGCGTCGACGGCGGCGCGGGAAGCCCCCACCGCGCCGCCGAGCCGGTCGGCGAGCCGCTCGGCCACGCCGAAGCCCTCCTTGCCGAGCCCGCGCCCGCCCGCGACGACGACCTTCGCGCCGCGCAGCGCGGGGCGGCCGGTCGCGGCGGCGGGATGCACGGCCTCGATGCGCGCCCCGTGCAGGGCTCCCCCGCTCGCCGCGAGGTGCTCGAGCCGCGCGTCGACGGCGGCCGCGCGCTCCCCCACCGCGCCGGGCCGGATCGTGACGATGAGCGGCCCCGCCACGGGCTCGCCGTCGCGCGCGCTCGCGATCGACGAGTCGACGGCGTAGTCCCCGCCGAGCA
This sequence comes from Microcella flavibacter, assembly GCF_012530535.1. NCBI lineage: Bacteria > Bacillati > Actinomycetota > Actinomycetes > Micrococcales > Microbacteriaceae > Microcella > Microcella flavibacter. Next base: position 252,043 of record NZ_CP051299.1, on the reverse strand, counting down.
CGGAGTGCCGCACGACCGTCCTGTCCCCCTCGCGCGCCGCCCCGACCGCGTCGTACGCGATCGGCGCGCCGAGCCGCACGGCGAGCCGCCCGGCGATCTCGCGCCCCTCGGCGGTGTGGGCGAGCAGGACGACGGCCGGAGCGGTGCCGCTCTCGGTGCCGGCGGCGACGGCCGCGGCGAGCGCCGCGACCTCGGGCGTCGTGGCGACGGCGCCGAGCCCGTCGACGGCGACGAGCAGCACGCGGGCCGCGCCGAGCGCGCCGAGGGCGGCGGCCAGAGAGTCGGGGGCGGCCGGCGGTGCGTCGGTGGATGGGGCGTCCGCGGACGCCGCGACAGGGACGACGGCGACGGGCTCGCCGAGCAGCGCGGCGGCGCCCAGCAGCTCGGCCGCGGAATCGGACGGGGCGCCGTCGGCGAGACGGGTGATGAGGACGAGTGCGTCGGTCATGATCCGGCCCTCTCAGACGAGCCGCGCGGCGGCGAGGTAGTCGGCGAGCTCGGCGGCGGCGCGGCCGTCGTCGACGACGAGGGTGCCGGCGGTGCGCGGCGGGCGCTGCTGGGCGGCGAGCACCGTCGAGCGGGCATCCATCACCGGGGCCGCGAGCTCGTCGAGCGCGAGGGCGACGACGGGCTTCTTCTTCGCCGTCATGATGCCCTTGAAGCTCGCGAAGCGCGCGTCGGGCAGCTGCTCGGTGATGCTGATGATCGCGGGCAGCGGGGCGCTGAGCTCGGTGGTGCCGGCCTCGCCGGCGCGGCGCCCCCGCACGGTCGCCTCATCGAGCTCGACCGCGTCGAGGAACGACAGCACCGGCAGCGCGAGGTGCTCGGCGAGCATGGCCGGCAGCACGCCCCCGCGGCCGTCGGTCGACTCGTTGCCGGCGATGAGCAGGTCGAAACCGGTGGTGCGCGCGGCCGCGGCGATGACGGACGAGGTGAGCAGGGCATCCGCCCCCGTCAGACCCTCGTCGCTGATGTGCACCGCGGAGTCGGCCCCCATGGCGAGCGCCTTGCGCAGCGCGTCCTTCGCCTCGGGCGGGCCCATCGTCATCACGACGACCTCGGTGGCCTTGTCGCCGTCCTTGCGGGCGAGCGCCACCTCGAGGGCGCGCTCGCTGATCTCGTCGATGACGCGGTCGCTCGCCACCCGATCGATCAGCCCGGTGGCCGTATCGATCCTGCGGTCGCTCCATGTATCGGGCACCTGCTTGATGAGCACGATGATCTTCACGGTGAACTCCTTCGTTCCCCTGGCGATTGTGTCGCCGGGGACGAAGATACTAGGAGTTCATCGTATTTGCGAGGATGTGCTCACAAGTGCATCACGAGCGGTCGGGATGCTCCTCCGATCGCCGCGCGGAGGCCGCGGCCGCCCGCCGCCCCCGGATCACGCCGACCTCGTACGAGGTCACCGCGATGAGCGTGATCGTCACGAGCGGCAGCACGAACCACAGCATCACCGCGGTGAAGCCGTCGAGGGCGTCGTGCTCGGTCGAGGCCAGCACGAGGTACGCCGTGTACGCCGCCCACAGCAGCACGAACAGCCAGCCCTCCCAGCGGGCGACGACGAAGCCCGTGAACGCGATCGGCAGCAGCGCCACCGCGGTGGCGAGCAGCAGGGGCAGGTCGAGCGCGATCGCCGCCGCCGGCACCGGGATGCCCTCGCCGAAGATGATCGCCGGCAGCCCCAGCACCATGCCGATGTTGAAGATGTTGCTGCCCACGATGTTGCCGACGGCGAGATCCCGCTCGCCCCGCCGCAGGGCGATGATCGAGGTGGCGAGCTCGGGCAGCGAGGTGCCGACGGCCACGACGGTGAGGCCGACGACGAGGCTGCTGACGCCGAGCCCGGTCGCGATGCTCACGGCGCCGTCGACGAGCAGCTGAGCGCCGAGGACGAGCAGGCCGATGCCGGCGACGAGCAGCAGGGCGGCGAGCCACAGAGGCATCGGCTTCTTCTGCTCGCCAGCCGGGTCGGTCGCGGCGGGCTCCTCGACCGTCTCGCGCCGTCCGACGACGATGCTCACGACCGTGTGCACGAGCAGGCCGCCGAGCAGCAGAACGCCGTCGAGCAGGTCGAGGCGGCCGTCGAGGCTCACGACCACGAGCAGGATCGAGATGCCCACCATCACGGGGATGTCGAAGCGCACGAGCTGCCGTTTGATGACGAGCGGGCTGATGATGGCCGAGACGCCGAGGATCAGCAGGATGTTGATGATGTTGCTGCCGACGACGTTGCCGACCGCGAGCCCCGGCTCGCCGTCGAGCACCGCGCCGACCGTGACGGCGAGCTCCGGCGCGGAGGTGGCGGCGGAGACCACCACCAGTCCGATGATCAGCGGCGAGATCCCGACCTTGGCGGCGAGCGTCGAGGCGCCGCGCACGAGGGCCTCGCCTCCGCCGATGAGCAGCAGGAGACCTGCCACGACCTTGACGACATCGAGAGCATCCACGTGCTCAGCGTACGGACGCGGCGCCGGGATCGGGCGGGCGATCGCGCCGGGATCTCAGCGCGCGGCCGACTCCTCGCGCGCCCGCAGCCGCCGGGCGAGGTACGGGCCGGTGACGCTCGCGCCGTCGGCCGCGATGGCGGTCGGGCGCCCCGTCGCGACGACGGTGCCGCCGCGGTCGCCGCCGCCCGGGCCGAGGTCGATCACCCAGTCGGCCGAGGCGATCGCGTCGAGGTCGTGCTCGACGACGACCACCGTGCTGCCCGCATCGACGAGGGCGTGCAGCTGGTTCATGAGCAGCGCCACGTCGGCCGGATGCAGCCCCGCGGTCGGCTCGTCGAGCAGGTACAGCGTGTGGCCGCGGCGAGCGCGCTGCAGCTCGGTCGCGATCTTGATGCGCTGCGCCTCGCCGCCGCTGAGCTCCGTCGCGGGCTGGCCGAGGCGCAGGTATCCGAGCCCGACGTCCTGCAGGGCGGCGAGGCTGCGGGAGGCGCCGGTGCTCGTCGCGAAGAAGCCGGCAGCGTCATCCACCGACATCGCCAGCACGTCGGCGATCGTCGCGCCGTTCCAGGTGATCTCGAGCGTCTCGGGGTTGTAGCGCGCGCCGTGGCAGGTGGGGCAGGCGCCGTACGTGCCGGGCAGGAACAGCAGCTCGACCTCGACGAAGCCGTCGCCCTGGCAGGTGGGGCAGCGGCCCTCGGCGACGTTGAACGAGAAGCGGCCGGCGCCCCAGCCGCGCTGCTTCGCCTCGTCGGTCGCGGCGAAGAGCGCCCGCACGACGTCGAACATGCCCGTGTACGTGGCGAGCGTCGAGCGGGGGGTGCGGCCGATCGGGCGCTGGTCGACGCGGACGAGGCGCTGGAAGGCCTCGAGTCCGGCGACGTCGCCGACCTGCACGTCGAGGTGCGCCTCGGCCTCGGGGTCGTCGTCGGTTGCGGGGGCTGCGCCTCTGCCGCTGCTCGTGCCGGCGCTCGTGCCGCTCGGCGCGGGCTCGTCCTCGCGCGCCAGCCAGCGGCGCACGACCTCGGCGAGCACCTGGGTGACGAGCGTCGACTTGCCCGACCCGGAGACGCCGGTGACCGCCGTGAGCACGCCGAGCGGGAACTCGACGTCGACGCCGCGCAGGTTGTGGCGCTCCACGCCGGTGAGCCGCAGACCGCCGCGGGGCTCGCGGGGCTCGCGCTCGACCGGCGCGATGCGCCCGAACAGGTGCGCGCCCGTCACCGATCGCTCCACCGCCTCGAGGCCGGCGACCGGGCCGCTGTAGACGACCTGCCCGCCGCCCTCGCCCGCGGCGGGGCCGATGTCGACGATCCAGTCGGCGCGGCGCACGACGTCCATGTCGTGCTCGACGACGAAGAGCGAGTTGCCCGAATCCTTGAGGCGCTCGAGCACGTCGAGCAGCGGCTCGGCGTCGGCGGGGTGCAGGCCGGCGGAGGGCTCGTCGAGCACGTAGACGACCCCGAACAGGCCCGAGCGCAGCTGCGTCGCGATGCGCAGACGCTGCGCCTCGCCCGGCGAGAGCGTCGTCGACGAGCGGCCGAGGCTCAGGTAGCCGAGCCCGAGGTCGAGCAGCACCTCGATGCGCGCGAGCAGGTCGGCCGCGATGCGCACCGCCACCTCGGTCGCCTCGCCCGAGCCGGCGCCCGAGACGGCGATCGCCGCGTCGGCCTGCTCGGCGATCGGCCGCAGCACCCGCGCGACCTCGCTGAGCGGCAGGGCGTTGACGGCGGCGATCGTGCGGCCCGCGACGGTCACCTCGAGCGCCTCGGGCTTGAGCCCGCTGCCCCCGCAGTCGGGGCAGGCCATGGTCTCGGTGAAGCGCAGCGCCTTCTCGCGCATCCTCGCGCTCTGCGAATCCTTCAGCACGTGCATGATGTGCTGGCGCGCGCTCCAGAACTTGCCGTAGTAACCGTGGTCGACCCGGTCCTCCTGCGGCTCGATGTACACCTTCGGCTGCTCCTCGGTGAACAGCAGCCACTCGCGGTCTTTCGCACTGAGCGTGCGGAACGGCGCGTCGATGTCGATGCCGAGCCCCATGACGATGCTGCGCTGGTTCGCCCCCTGCCACGCGCCCGGCCACGCCGCGATCGCCCCCTCCCGGATGCTCAGCTCGGGGTCGGGAACCATCAGGTCGACCGTGACGTCGTGCACGCTCCCGAGCCCGGCGCAGCGCGGGCACGCCCCGGCCGCCGTGTTCGGCGAGAAGGATTCGGCCTCGAGCCGCGCCGCCCCGGGTCGGTAGGTGCCGGCGCGCGAGTAGAGCATCCGCAGCAGGTTCGACAACGTCGTGATGGTGCCCACCGTCGAGCGCGAGCTGGGCGCGCCGCGGCGCTGCTGCAGCGCGACGGCCGGCGGCAGACCGGTGATCTCGGTGACGTGCGGGGCGCCGACCTGCTGCAGCAGCCGCCGCGCGTACGGGGCGACCGACTCGAAGTAGCGCCGCTGCGCCTCGGCGTAGACGGTGCCGAAGGCGAGCGACGACTTGCCCGACCCCGAGACCCCCGTGAAGGCGACGAGCGCGTTGCGCGGGATATCGACGTCGATGCTCTGCAGGTTGTTCTCGCGGGCGCCGCGCACGCGCACGAATCCGCCGGGGTCGATGTCGGTCATCTCCCCACGGTACGCGGGGCGCGCGGGTGCGGGTCGCCGATCGAGGGGGTGGGCGGGGGGATGCTCAGGTGCGGGTGCGGCCGGCCATCCGCGCACGAAAAAGCCCCGGCACGCTGATCACAGCGTCCGGGGCATCCTGCGCGCCCGAAGGGACTCGAACCCCTAACCTTCTGATCCGTAGTCAGATGCTCTATCCATTGAGCTACGGGCGCACTGCCGCTTTCACGACTGAGCGAGCATATCAGCGACGCGGGGCGGGGTCGAATCGAGGGCGGCCCGAGCGGCGCGCGCGGCGCGGGCCCGGGCATCCCTAGTCTGAGCATGCACGCACAAGGGGGAACGGGTGGCCAGCACCAACGATTCGACGCTCGACGAACGACCGCTCGTCAGCCCGCGGTACACGGCGCGGCTGCTGCAGACGGGCTTCTTCATCATCTTCGGCCTCGCGACGCTGCTGCTCCTCATGCTGGAATTCGAGGTCGTCGCGGGCCCTCCGTACCTCATCGGGATCGCCATGGTGACGATCGCGACGGCTCTGCCGCTCATGAAGCGGTTCCGCAACCCGTACTACCGGCCGTGGATGCTCCTCATGCCCGTCCTCGACTTCCTCGCGATCTTCGTGATCCGCCTCGAGGGCACGGGCGGCGTCACCAACCCGCTCGTGATGATCCTGGCGCTCCCCGCCGTCTGGGTCGGCATCGTCAAATCGCGCTGGGCGATCGTGGCCCTCGCCCCCTTCGTCGTGGCCGTCATCGTGCCCGACATCGTCGCCGTCGCATCGGGCGGGCTCGACCAGTCGGCCGCCGATCGCGCGACCATGCTCATCGCCGTCTTCCCCGTCGTCATGCTGCTCGCGATGGTGGTGGCGTACATGATGTCGTCCATCCTCGCCGGCCGGCAGGTCGAGCTGAGCTCCGAGCAGCGCCGGCGGGCCGCGGCCGCCCGCGAGACGGAGCGCACCCGCCGACTGCTCGACACGGTGCTCGACGCGCTCGACGTCGGCGTCATCGTCACCGCGCCCGACGGCGATCGCGTGCTGATGAACAGAGTGCTGCGCGAGAGCCCCGAGCTGACGGCCGAGGGCGCCGACCCGTGGGAGTCGTTCCACGGCATCCAGGCGTTCTCGACCGATCGCGTGACCCCCATCGACGACGGCGACTCGTCGCTGGATCGGGTGATGCGCGGGCAGCAGGTCACGGATCGACTGGTGTGGGTGGGAGCCCCCGGCGGCCGTCAAGCGGCGCTGTCGGTCTCGGCGAGCCCCGTTCACACGGCCGATGGCGAGCACCTGGCGAACGTCGTGGTCGTCAAGGACGTGAGCGACTTCATGCAGGCGCTCGAGGCGAAGGACGCCTTCATCGGCACCGTCTCGCACGAGCTGCGCACGCCGCTGACGACGATGTCGGGGTTCCTCGAACTGGTGCTCGAGCGCCGCGACGAGCTCGCCGGGCTCGACCCCGACATCGTCGAATGGCTCGAGGTCATGGACCGCAACGTGCAGCGTCAGCACATGCTCGTGCGCGACCTGCTCACCGCGGCCGGATCGCGCAATGCGCCCATCGCGATCGCGCGGCACTCCGGCGACCTCGCCGCCGTCGTGCGCGAGTCGGCCGACGCCCTGCGCTCGGAGGCCGCCGCGAAGGGCGTGCGCCTCACCGTGACGGGGCACGACGCGGTCGGCCGCTTCGATGCGCTGCGCATGGCCCAGGTCGCCGAGAACCTCATCACCAACGCCGTGCGTTACACGCCCGAGGGCGGGCGGGTGCGCGTCTCGGCGTCGGCCGACGAGCTGCACCTCATCCTCACCGTGCGCGACACCGGCATCGGCATCTCCGCCCCGGATCAGGCGCGGTTGTTCGAGCAGTTCTTCCGAGCGGCGGATGCCCGCGCCTCCGCCATCCGCGGCGTCGGGCTCGGTCTGCCCATCGTGAAGGCCATCGTCGACGCCCACGCGGGCTCGATCGACGTCGACAGCGAGGTCGGATCGGGCACCACCATCACGGTGCGCCTGCCCCGCTAGGCCTCGCGGCGTCCGTGGTCCGCAGCGGGGAGTGGCCGCTCGGCGTCGAACTCGGCCCGCAGGTGCCGCACGACCGCGGCGAGGTCGCCGTCGTGCGCTTGGGCGACCGCCCGCTGGCGGTCTGCCCCGCCGCCGAGCGCGAGGATCTGCTCGACCCCGCCGAGCTCCTCCGCGCAGCCGAGCTCGTCGGCGATCGGGGAGAGGTCGACGAGCAGCTCGGCGAGGTGCTCGCGCACGGGCTGCTCACGGCCGCCGGCGTCGACGACGGTGACCGCGTCGAGGCCGTAGCGGGCGACCCGCCACTTGTTCTCGCGGTGGAACCAGGGCGCGAGCGGCGCGGGGGCGCGGCCGGCGTCGAGGCGGCGCGAGCCGCGCTCCACCAGGCACTGCGCGAGCGCGGCGACCGCGGCAAGTTCGTGCAGGCTCGAGGGGGCGTCGCAGGCGCGCACCTCGAGGGTCCCCCAGCGCGGCGCCGGCCGGGCATCCCATCGCACCTCGGTCTCGTCGTCGACGACGCCGGTGCGCACCAGATCGTCGACGTAGCCCTCGAACGCGGGCCAGTCGTCGAGCGCCCAGGGCAGCCCCGCGGTCGGCAGCTGCTGGAAGACGAGCGCGCGGTTCGAGGCGTACCCCGTCTCCTCCCCCGCCCAGTACGGGCTCGAGGCGGTGAGCGCCTGCAGGTGCGGCAGGGTCGCGCCGAGCTCGGCGAGCAGCGGCATGACCTTCGCGCGGCGCTCGACGCCGACGTGCACGTGCATGCCCCAGATCATCATGTTGCGGCCCCACCACTGGGTGCGGCGGATGAGCTTGTCGTAGCGGGTCGCCTCGGCGATGCGCTGCTCGTGCCACAGCGCGCTCGGGTGGCTGCCGGCCGAGAGCAGGCCGATGCCGCGCGTGGCGCACTCGGCGCGCACCTCGGCGATGCGGTCGCGCACGTCGCGCACGGCGTCGGCGACGCGGGCGTGCGGGTCGCTGACGATCTCGACCGTGTTGGTCAGCAGCTCGCCGGTGATGCCGGGGCGGTCCTTCAGCGCCTCGAGGATGCCCGGCGCCTCCCCCACGAGATCGCCGCGGTCGTCGACGAGCATGAGCTCCCACTCGATGCCGACGCTCGAGCGCGGCGACGACGCGAACCGGATCGGCATGCTGCTCCTGATGGTCGACGCGACGGCGGCGCTCCGCCTCCCCGCCGATCATGGCGGATGCTCGCGATGCCCCGCACGAACATGACCGAGTGAGTCGGCGAACGCTCAGCGGCGATGCCCTGCAGAACCGCACAGCAGAGGGCCATCACGGCGGTGACGACGAGCGACGTCACATCGGAGAAGCGGCCGCTGCGGTGACCCGACTCAGAAGGGTGACCACCAGCGACATCGCGCCGCAGCAGCGGCGGCGCGATCATCGGTACAGCGGAGACGAGGGGATTTGAACCCCTGGTCCCCTGAACGGGGACTCCACCTTAGCAGGGTGGTGCACTCGGCCGGACTATGCGACGTCTCCTGGCGTGAGCCTCCACCACTATAGCCGCTGCGCGACGGGCACGGCGCGCGCGTTCCGGCGAGGGCGGCGGGATGCTCCGCTCAGCCCCGCCCGGACGCGGTCAGTTCGCCACCGAGCACGTGTACTGGTCCGCCGTCTGGCCGAGCACGCCCTCGAGCACGGCGTCCTCGGGCGCGACCGAGGGGTCGCCCGGGGCGGGGCTCGCGCTGGGGTCGACGGGCGCGGCGGGATCCGTCGCCGCGGGCGTCTCGACCGGGGCCTCGGTCGGCGGCGCGACGGGCGCGTTCGGGTCGAGCGTCGAGCCGTTGCCGGTGGCGTCGTCGGCGAGCACGAAGGACTCGCCGTTCTGGATCCGCTCGAACAGCTGGTCGGCGAGGTCCTCCAACGGGGCCGCCTTGTTCGTGTACACGCCGCCGAGGCCGGTCGTCGCCGGGTACTGCACGAAGGTGATGTTCTCGGTCGGGATGGTCCGCAGGGCGAGCGCCATCGACACCATCGTGTCGACGCTGGAGAGACTGGGCGACAGTTTCATCGCCTGCGTGGCGACGGTGGCGATGCCGTAGAGCGCGGTCGGGTCGGTGAGCACGCCCTCGTTCTGCACCTTTCGCATGAGCGAGGAGAGGTAGACCTGCTGCGAGGAGATGCGGCTCAGGTCGCTGCCGTCGCCGACGCCGTAGCGCGTGCGCAGGAAGGCGAGCGCCTGGTACCCCTCGACGGTGTGGGTGCCCGCGGTCTCCAGCACGAGATCGGCCTGCCGATCGATGATCGGCTCGGTGATGCAGATGTCGACGCCGCCGACGGCGGTGGACATCATGGCGACGCCGTCGAAGGAGATTTGCGCGGCGTACGGGATGTCGAGCCCGGTGAGCTCCTCGACCGTGAGCACGACGCAGTTGAGCCCGCCCTGCCCGTAGGCCACGTTGAGCGGCTGCGCGCTCATGGGCGAGCTCATCGAGCCGTCCTCCTGCGGGCACCCGGGATGCCGGATGACGAGGTCGCGCGGGATGGACACGGCGACCGCCGACTGCTGGTCCTCTGTGACGTGCACGAGCATGTTGACGTCGTTGAGCGTGGTGTCGCGCCCCTCGCCGACCGTCTGCCCCTCGGCGTTGTCGACGCCGACGATGAGCACGTTGAAGCCGCCCTCCCACTCGCCGACCTGCGGGATCTCGCGGACGTTGCCGTCGGCGTCGGTCAGTTCGACGACGTCGATGTTCGAGGTGAGGTTGTTGAGGGCGATGGCGGCGACGGATGCTCCGCTCACGAGCACGACGGCCATGGTCGCACCGACCACCTTGAGGGCCGTCGACCACCAGGCCGAGCGGCGCTGGCGGCCGTGGCGCACGCGCGCCATCGGCAGGGATCGCAGAGTGCGATCACGCGTGCGTTCGGCCATTCGATCCCCCCGGGTGCTGCGGCACGGCCCTCGGGAGGGCGGTGCGGGTCGGTATTCGCGTCGACGCGCCCGGCGGGCGCATCCTCACAGCGCGGAGGGCGTGGGATTCGAACCCACGAGACATCTCTGCCCACTGGTTTTCAAGACCAGCTCCATCGGCCGCTCGGACAGCCCTCCTCGGCATCAACGAACCCGATAGTACCCGAGGGATGCTATGCGGGGCCTGGCGGCGGCACCCCCGTTCGGGATGCCCCGCCCGGGCCGCGCGCCGCCGCGAACCCTACTGCAGTGCGGAGAGCGCCTTCGCCAGCCCGTCCTCGGTATCGCGCGCCGTCGTCTCGGAGGCCACCGCGACGACCTCCTCCGGCGCCTGCCCCATGGCCACGCCGCGCCCACCGCCGGCGACCGCCCAGGTGAGCATCTCGATGTCGTTGCGGCCGTCGCCGACGGCGAGCACGCGACGGGGATCGATGGCGAGGGCATCCCGAACCCGCTCGAGGGCCGTGGACTTGTTCACGCCGTCGGGCGCGATGTCGAGCCAGGCCGTCCAGCCGACGTTGTAGCTGACCTGGTGCAGGCCCATGAGCTCGACGGCGGCGAGGAACTCCTCCATCGCGTGACCGGGGCTGATGACGACGACGCGGGTGGCGGGCTCGTGGGCGAGGCGCTCGAACGGCACCTCCTCGCTCACGGCGCCGAGCGCGCCGTCGGGGAACCAGCCGGTGTAGCGGTACATGCCGGTCTCGTCCTCGACGGCGTAGTTCGCCTGGCTGAGATGCGGGCGGATGCTCTCCAGCACTCCCGAGGGGTCGAAGGTCTCGACGTGCTCGCGCCGGTACCCCGTCGGGGCGCTCTCGTCGCGACGCAGCGTGATGGCGCCGTTCGAGCAGACCACGTACTCGGGAGCGATGCCGAGCCGCTCGAGCACCGGCAGGGTCATGGCGACCGAGCGCCCGGTGGCGAGCATGACCTCGTGCCCGGCCTGCCGCAGTCGGGTGATCTCGGCGAGCGCCGCGTCGGGCAGCGAGCCGTCCTCGTGCAGCACGGTGCCGTCGATGTCGAGGGCGACGAGCCAGCGCTCGCCCTGGTCGGTGGACGTCGTGCTCATCGCTTGGGCTCCATGATCTCGAGGCCGCCGAGGTACGGGCGCAGGGCATCCGGCACCACCACCGAGCCGTCGGCGCGCTGGTGGGTCTCGAGGATGGCGACGATCCAGCGGGTCGTCGCGAGCGTGCCGTTGAGCGTCGCGACGGGCGCCGTCTTCCCGCTCTCGCCCCGGTGCCGGATGTCGAGCCGGCGGGCCTGGTAGGTGGTGCAGTTGCTCGTGCTCGTGAGCTCGCGGTAGGCGCCCTGCGTGGGCACCCAGGCCTCGATGTCGAACTTGCGGGCGGCGCTCGTGCCGAGGTCGCCGGCGGCGGTGTCGATGACGCGGTAGGCGAGGCCGAGGCTCTGCAGCATGGCCTCCTGCAGGGCGAGCAGGCGCTCGTGCTCGGCCTCGGCGTCGGCAGGGTCGATGTAGCTGAACATCTCGAGCTTCTGGAACTGGTGCACGCGGATGATGCCGCGGGTGTCGCGGCCGTAGCTGCCGGCCTCGCGGCGGTAGCAGGTGCTCCAGCCGGCGTAGCGCAGCGGGCCCTCGCTCACGTCGAGGATCTCGTCGGCGTGGTATCCGGCGAGGGCGACCTCGCTCGTGCCGGTGAGGTAGAGGTCGTCGGCGGGCAGGTGGTAGACCTCGTCGGCGTGCTCGCCGAGGAACCCGGTGCCGCGCATGACCTCGGGCTTCACGAGCGTGGGCGTGATGAGCGGGGTGAAGCCGGCCTCGAGCGCGCGGTCGAGAGCCATGGTCATCATCGCCAGCTCGAGTCGCGCCCCTAGCCCCTTGAGGAAGTAGAAGCGCGAGCCCGAGACCTTCACGCCGCGGGGCATGTCGATCGCGTCGAGCACCTCGCCGAGCTCGAGGTGGTCGCGGGGCTCGAAGTCGAAGACGGGCGTCGAGCCGACCTCGCGCAGCGTGACGAAGTCGTCCTCGCCACCCTCGGGAACACCGTCGAGCACGACGTTCGGAATGCCCCCCGCGATGCTCGCGAAGGCCTCCTCGGCCTCGGCCGCGGCCTGCTGCGCCTGCTTCACGCGGGCCGAGAGCTCCTGCGCCTGGGCGACCAGCGCGGCCTTCTCCTCCTTCGGGGCCTTCGCGACGGTCTTGCCGTGCGCGTTCTGCTCGGCCCGCAGGGTCTCGTAGGCGGTGATGGACTCGCGGCGCGCGGCGTCGGCGGCGACGGCCTCGTCGACCCGCTCGACGGAGGCGCGGCGGGCGCGCTGGGAGGCTTTGACGAGCTCGGGATTCTCACGCAGCAGCTGGGGGTCGATCACGCCTCTAGTCTGGCACGCGGCCCGCGCCCGACCGCCGGGGAACGACCCGTGCTGGATGCTCGTCCGCCCGCCCGGGCGCCCGCCGTGCCGCATGCCCTAGCCTGACGCCATGTCTCCCGATCAGGCCTCCGCCGGCGCGCACGTCGCCGTCATCTTCAACCCCATCAAGGTGGACATCGACGAGCTGCGCTCGGAGGTCCGGCTCGCCGAGGAGGAGGCCGGCTGGAACGCCACCCTCTGGCTCGAGACGAGCGTCGACGACCCGGGGCAGGGCATGGCGAAGGAGGCGATCGCGAGCGGCGCATCCGCCGTTCTCGCCGCCGGCGGCGACGGCACCGTGCGCGCGGTCGCCGAGGGGATGATGAACTCGGGCGTGCCGCTCGTGCTGCTGCCCGCGGGCACCGGCAACCTGCTCGCCCGCAACCTCGGCATCACGCTCAACCGCCTGCCCGAGGCCGTGCAGCTCGCCGTCACCGGCGAGGACCGCGCCATCGACATGGGCACCGCGCTGCTGCGCCGGCCCGACGGCTCGACCGAGCAGCACACCTTCGTCGTCATGGTCGGAATCGGCCTCGACGCGAAGATGATCGCCGCCACCAACCCCGAGCTGAAGAAGAAGGTCGGCTGGCTCGCCTACGTCGAGGCCATCGCCCGCATCGCGCGCGACGTCGACGCGGTCAAGCTCTCCTACTCCCTCGACGGCTCCCCCACCCGGTCGACGAGCGTGCACACCCTCCTCATCGGCAACTGCGGCGCCCTGCCCGGCAACGTGCTGATCATGCCCGAGGCGAAGATCGACGACGGCCTGCTCGACATCGCCGCCATGCGCCCCCGCAACCTCGCCGGCTGGATCCGCGTCGGCACCGCCGTGGTGTGGGAGAACGGCGTGCTGCGCAAGTCGCGCGCCGGCCGCCGCCTCATGGCCGCCGACAAGCGCGTGCGCGTGCTGCGCTACTTCCAGGGCCGCCGCGCCGACCTGCGCTTCGAGAAGCCCGAGGAGTTCGAGATCGACGGCGAGGAGATGGGTCTCGTGACGACCCTCAGCGTGCGGGTCGAGCCCGCCTCGCTCATCGTGCGCGTGCCGCGCGACGTCTCGCCCGAGCGCGCCGGCATCAGCTCGGCGCCCGCGCCGGAGTAGCCGCCGCGCCGAGCCGCCGCCGGTTCGGGATGCTCGACTCCTGCATTCGTGCACGCCCGCGCCGCGCATCCGCACGCCGAAGGGCCCCGGCGCTCATGACACCGGGGCCCTCCTGCGTGCTGTGCCGCAGGACTACTGCAGGCGCGCCTCGCGGCGACGGGCGACCACGGTGGCCGCGACGCCGAGGAGGAGCAGGAGCATCGCGAGCGCGATGATCCCGGCCGCGTCGGCACCGGTGACGGGCAGCCCGCCGGCACCGGCACCCGTGCCGTCACCGCCGGTTCCGCCGTCGGCGCCCGTGACCGCCGCGGTGACCGTGAGCGGAGCATCCGCCACGACCACCCCGTCGACGACCGCGCTCAGCACGTAGTCGCCGGGTGCGGTGCCGCGCGGCACCGTGAGCGTGACCACGGCATTGCCGTCGCCGTCCACCGTGACGACCTGCAGCACCGCCGCGACCGTCAGCTCGGCCGGCTGGGTACCCGCCGCGTCGAGCGAGAGCGACACCTCGGCCCCGGGCTCGAAGCCGGTGAGCTCGACGCGCACCGCGCCGCCCGCCGCCACCGAGCCGGCGCCGATCGAGACGACCGGACCGTCGGGCACGACCTCGCCCGAGCCGACCAGCTGCGTGACGCCCCAGCGGGCGGTCGACTGGAATCCGGCTCCCGAGGGGTCGGCCCAGTTGGTGATCGAGCTGCGCGCGCCGTTGGCGGCGTCATTGACCTGCACGTCGAGGCCGTGGAACGTGCCCTCGCCGGACGAGTCGATCAGGCTGATCGCCGCCTCGACGATGTAGCCGCCGTCGACCAGGGTCGTCGCCGACTCGACGCGACCGCGCTGGAAGCCCTCGTCCCCGGTGCCGAACGACACGACGTTCTCGGCGCTGATGCGCACCTGCATGTCGTCGTAGCGGTAGGGGCCGTTCTTCACGTTGCCGGCGTCGATGTACATCTCGACCGAGTCCTGGATCCACGGGTCGGATCCGGTGACGTCGACGATCGGGTCGGCGACCTCGGCGAGCAGGTACAGCGTCGAGTCGCGCCACAGGGTGCGCACCTCGGCCTGCGCGCCCGACGCGCCCTCGACCTGCTTGGCGGTGGTGAAGCTGTTCGCCGCGGCCCAGGCCTCGTCGATGCCGCCGTCGATGACGACGTCGCCCTCGGCGGCGACGGTCTCGGTGAACGAGAGCGCCCCGAGCAGCGTGAGCGTTCCGAGAACGCCCTCGCTGTTCCAGCCGGCCGTGGTCGTGCCGTCGGTGACGCGCAGGTCGAACGCGAGCAGGTCGCCCTCGTTCGCGGCGGCCGGCAGGGTCAGCGGCACGACCAGGTCGTATCCACCGTCCCGCTCGACCGTGCCCTCGTCGCCGCGCTCGACCGTCACGGTGCGCCCCTCGTACTCGAAGGTCACGGCGTCGGCCGCCTGATCGGTCGCGTCGTCCACGGTGACGTAGGCGGTGAGGATGCTCCCGCTCCAGCGCAGCTGGAACGCGGTCCCCCCCTCCACGATCTCGAGCGGCAGACGCTCCCACTCGGGCGAGTCGACCTCGCCGATGCCGACCTCGCCCTGGAACACGTTGGCCGCGCGCTGCGGGGCCTCGAGCTCGCCGTCGATCAGCCCAAAGTACGACGGCTTCGCCTGCAGGCGCTCGTCGAACAGCAGCGGTCCGCCGTTGGCGGCGCGCCAGCTGCGGTTGTCGGTCAGACCCCAGATCGTCACGGAGAACAGCTCGTCGGCGCGCTCGCGGAAGTCGCGGAACGCGTCGCGGTAGTAGTACCCCTGGTCGATGAACAGCGCCTCGGTCTCGGGCGTGCCCGTGGTGACGTCGAGCTCGGTGACGGCCTGCGTGATCGGCAGGTCGGAGAACCGGTCGATCGTGGCGCCGAGCTCGGCGACCGGGAACGACAGGCTGACGTGGAACTGGTGACCCAGTCCGTCGACCGGCACGCCGCGATCGAGCAGGCGCTCCAGGAGCGCGCGCATCCGATCCTGCTTGCCCTGCTGCTCGGTGTTGTAGTCGTTGATGAACAGCGCGACCGGGCGGTCGGCGCCGGCGGCGGCGTACTCCTGGTTGAAGGCCTCATCGGCGTACTGGAACGCCAGGTCGATGAAGTTCTCGCCCAGGATGCGGTACCACTCGCTGCGGCGCAGGCCGTCGTCGAACTGCCCGCCGTCGCCCACGACCTCGTTGACCACGTCGAACGCCACGATCGGGTTGCCGTCGCCGTACTCGCCGAACGTGGTCGCGTAGTGCTCGGCCACGGCGAAGATGTGCGTGCGCATGCGCTCGGCGAGGATGGCCTGGTCACCCTCCGAGTCCGTCAGCGGTGCGCCCGACTCGTCCTGGAAGAAGAACGCCGGCGTCTGCGCGTGCCACACGAGGGTGTGGCCCCAGACGCGGTTGCCGTTGTCGACCGCGTACTCCATGAGCAGGTCGCCCTCGGGGCTCGGCGAGAACTCGCCGTCGGCGTTGTAGAACGACTCGGGCTTCATGAAGTTCTCGCTCGTCAGCTGCTCGAAGTGGCGCTGCACGAGCTGCGACTGGGCTCCGGCGGTCTCGCGCGAGTCGATCGCGACGCCGATGGGGAACTCCACGGTGTCCTTGATCGGCGTGAGATCCTGCACCACGAGCGGCTCGGCCTGCGTGACGGTGATGTCATCGACGTAGAACGTGCTCGTGTTGGCGATGGCGCCGCCGTCGTAGCGGGTCTCGAAGTAGAGCAGACCCGTCGTGAGCTCGCTGGTCGGCATCGTGACCGACGCCGTCAGCTCGGTCCATCCGCTGTTGGTGAAGCCGTCGGCCTGGGCGACCGTCTGGAAGACCGAGTCGGCCTGCAGGGTCAGCCAGACGTCATCCGGCTGCTGCCCGGGCGCGAAGCGCACCCAGGCGGAGAGGTCGTAGGTGACGCCGGGCAGCAGGGTGCCGATCACCGGGAACCCGATGCCGTCGCCCTGGCTGCCGCGGTTCGCGACGACCGCCGACTGCGCGCCCGTGCGGGCGTAGTCGGTGGTCGTGCCCACCGTGGGGTCGCCGTCGCTCGCCTGGCGCAGCTGCCAGCCGTCGAGGCCGTCCTCGAAGCTCGTGCTGATGACCGTGGCCCCCGGGGTGCCGGGGTCGACGGCGGCGGGCGTGCCGGTGGGCAGCGTGAAGCTCCAGCCCTCGCCGATGCGCTCGGTCACGACGTTCCGGATCGCGGTGACGGTGTTGGCGCGGTTGGCCGGGCCGTCGTGGGCGAGCAGGATGCGGCCGGGCTGCAGGGCGGCGCGGATGTTCGCCTCGAGCGTCTCGACGCGCTGGTCGTTGCCGTCCCAGTCCTGGATGGTGTTCGTCACCGCGAGCGGCTGCATGCCGAGCGCGACGGCGACCTCGCGGGTCTCGCCCCAGCTGCCGTTCGGCGCGCGGAAGAACGGCACCGCGGCGTCGTCGTCGCCGAGGACGTCGCGGATGATCGTGAGGTTCTCCTCGAGGTCGGCCTGGGCCTGCTCGACGGAGTAGCCGCCCATGTCGGCGAAGCCGGTGGAGTGGTTGCACAGCACGTGGCCCTCGGCGACGATGCGGCGCAGCAGCTCGGCGCCGCCCGGCGCCTCGATCTGCGAGCCGATGACGCAGAAGACGGCGGAGATGCCCTCCTCGGCGAGGAAGTCGAGCAGGTCGGCGGTGTCCTCGGCCGGGCCGTCGTCGAACGTGAGCGCGGCGACGTCGCCCGTGCCCTGCGCGGTGGCGAGCTCGGTGGTGGTCGGGTTCGGGAACCCGCCCGGGGCGATGCCGGGGCTCGGCGTGATGGGGCCCTCCTCGGGGACGTCGAGCGCGGTGATGACGAGGTCGTCGATGACGTAGCCGAACGGTTCGGTGCTGCCCGAGAGCGCGCTCGTGCCCGTGTAGACCTTCGGCGCGGTCGCGCCGGCCGGGATGCTGTACTCGCCCTCGAGCGTCGTCCACCCCGCGGCGGTGATGTCGGCGGCGTCGGCGTAGGCGTAGGTGCCGCTCTCGCCGTTGAAGTTCACGATGAGGCGCAGGTTGGCGGTGCCGGCCGTCTCGGGCGCGAGGCGGGCATCCATCGTGAAGCGGTACGTGGTGCCGGCGGCGAGCACGCCGGGCGCCGTCTGCACGCCGTCGTAGTCGTTGCGCCGGTCGCCGACGAGCAGGGCCCGATCGCCCTCGATGTCGATGGCGCTGAAGGCGGGGCCGCCGCTCTGCTGCAGCTCGGCGGGCAGGAGCCCGGCGCTGAAATCGGCGTTCAGGACGACGACGTCCGCCGCAGACGCAGCGGTCGCCGGGGCGACGACGAGCGCTAACGCGGCAGTCGCCGCTACGAAAGTTTTCGTGAATCTATGCCGAGGCATGGCGCTCCTTTGCGCAGGGGGTACGGGGGATTGCCGCAAAGGTAGGCAGATCGTCCTGCGAGGAGCAACGTATATGTTGGGACTCGCAACATAGCGTTACGCGATCGTGATCGAATGTTTCTAGAGAGTTTCGGGATGTTCACGGACGGTCGGGGCGTGGGAGCGCGACCATCCGCACGGGCCCGCGCCGGGCATCCCGAACGGCCGCCGCGGGCGCGTCGACCGGGGGCCGCCTCTGCCTCGGTGGCCGCGCGCGGGGAATAGCGACGGCCGGATCGCCCTTGCACGGAGCATGCGTGCCATCGTCTTCTCCCAGCCCGGCCCCTCCTCCGTCCTCGAGCTCGTCGACCGCGATGTCGTCGCACCCGGCCCCGGCGAGGTGCGGGTGCGGGTCGCCGTCTCGGGCGTCAACCCGACCGACTGGAAGGCCCGCGCGGGCAAGCCGCTCGAGGTCGACGAGGCCGTGCCGAACCAGGACGGCTCCGGCGTGATCGACGCCGTCGGCGCGGACGTCGACGGCCTGCGGGTCGGCGACCGGGTGTGGATCTTCCTCGCCGCCCACGAGCGCCCGACGGGCACGGCGCAGGAGTTCACCGTTCTGCCGGCGAGCCGCGTCGTGCGGCTGCCCGAGGGCGTCGGGTTCGACGTCGCCGCGAGCCTCGGCGTTCCCGCGATGACCGCCCACCGCGCCCTCACCGTGCACGAGTTCGGCCCGGCCCGCCTCGCGCCCGCCGCCCTCGACGGCCGCGTCGTCCTCGTGCAGGGCGGCGCGGGGGCCGTCGGGCACGCCGCGATCCAGCTCGCCGTCTGGGCGGGAGCGACCGTGATCGCCACGGTCAGCAGCGACGACAAGGCCGAGCTCGCCCGCGCCGCCGGCGCGCATCACGTGCTGCAGTACCCGGATGCCGAGCTCGCGGCTGAGGTGCTCGCCCTCGCCCCGAGCGGCGTCGACCACGTCGTCGAGGTCGCGCCGGCGCAGAACGCCGCCCTCGACGTCGAGGTGCTCGCCAACCACGGCAGCATCGCGTACTACGCGAACAACAACGGCGACGACTTCACCGCTCCGATCGTGGCGAGCTTCGCCAAGAACGCCCGCTGGCAGGGGCTGCTGCTCTACACCGTCGAGCGGGATGCCCTCGCCCGCGCCGCGGCGGATATCACCGCCGCGCTCGAGGCGGGCGCGCTGCCCGTCGGCGCCGAGGCCGGGCTGCCGCTGACGTGGTTCGCGCTCGACGACGCGGCGGCCGCGCACGATGCGGTCGAGGCCGGGGTCACCGGCAAGGTGCTCATCTGCGTCGCGGACGACCTGCGCTGAGGCGGCCCGACGCCCGGGTCTGAGCCACCCGGGGCTTCGGCGTGCACAAATGCAGGACGGGCTCGGCGCGTCGCCTGCGGTCATGCGGCGACACGCCGGAGTGAGGGCGCCGCGTCCTGCATTTGTGCACGCGACACGAGCTCGCCGACGCGATGCCGCCGGCCGGGGCGGCGGGCGGCGCCGCGCCGCTACGCCTCGGGCTCGCCCGAGAGGATGCCGCGCAGCCAGTCGCGCGCGTCCGTGAAGACCTCGTCGCCGTACTGCGAGACGACCTCGATCTGCTGACGGTCGGCGCGCGGGTACGAGCCGAGGAACATCACGGCGGGGCTGAACCGCTTGAGGCCGAGCAGGGCGTCGGCGACGCGCTCGTCGTGCACGTGCCCGTCGAGGTCGATGACGAAGCGGTAGCGGCCGAGGGCGTCGCCGATGGGCCGCGACTCGAGCAGGCTCATGTTGACGCCGCGGGTGGCGAACTGCTCGAGCATCTCGAGCAGGCGGCCGGGGGCGTCGTCGGGCAGCTCGACGATGATGCTCGTCTTGTCGGCGCCGGTGCGGGCGGGCAGCCCGAGGGTGCGGCTCACGAGCACGAAGCGCGTCACCGCGTTCGGGTTGTCGCCGATGCCCTCGGCGAGCAGCTGGAGCGGGTGGTGGTCGGTGATGCCGGGCGGCGCGATCGCGGCCTCGGCGAGCTCGGAGGCGAGCAGGCTCGTCGCCGCCGCGACGTTCGAGGCGGCGGGCACGTGGCCGTGACTGGGCAGCTGCGATTCGAGGAAGCGGCGGCACTGGGCGTAGGCGACGGGATGCGCGGCGATGACCCGCACGTCGGCGAGCGCCGTTCCCGGCCGACCGACGAGCACGAAGCTCACGGGCACCAGGTACTCGCCGATGATGCGCAGTCCGGGGATCGTGGCCAGAGCATCCTGCGTCGCGCTCACGCCGCCCTCGACCGAGTTCTCGATCGCGATCATCGCGGCGACGCTGCGCCCCGACATGACGTCGTCGAGCGCCTCGCCCACGTTGCTGACGCTGCGCCAGGCGGCGCCCTCGGCCTCGGGCACCTGCCGCAGAGCCTCCCAGGTGAAGGTGCCGACGGGGCCCAGGTAGCTGTAGACCGGGGTCGCGTCGGGGGCTGCGCTCATGCTCGGAAGTCTAGGTGCGCAGCCCGCCTGCGAGCCGCCCCGGAACCGCCTTCCCGCTGGCCGTGCCGCGGTGGTTGGATGAACCCATGACCCGCGCCGGAACCCCCGCCCAGCCCTCCGACCTCATCGACGTCGACGCCGTCGTCGCGGCGTACCACGACCGCACCCCCGACCTGGATGACCCGGCGCAGCGCGTGGTCTTCGGCACGAGCGGCCACCGCGGCTCGAGCCTCGACGGCGCCTTCACCGACACCCACATCGCCGCGATCACGCAGGCGATCGTCGAGTACCGCGCCCAGCAGGGCGTGCGCGGCCCGATCTTCGTCGGCGCCGACACCCATGCGCTCTCCGCCCCCGCTCAGCGCACCGCCCTCGAGGTGCTGACGGCCCACGGCATCCTGACCTTCGTCGATGCCAACGACGACTACGTGCCGACCCCCGCGCTCAGCCACGCGATCATCGCCCACAACCGCCACGCGGCGCAGGATGCCCAGGCCGACGGCATCGTCATCACCCCGTCGCACAACCCTCCGCGCGACGGCGGCTTCAAGTACAACCCGCCGCACGGCGGCCCCGCCGACTCCGACGCCACGGGCTGGATCGCGGCGCGCGCGAACGAGATCATCGCGAACGGCAGCCGCGACGTGAAGCGCGGCACGGCGGTCGAGACGAACGCGTACGACTTCCGCGAGCACTACGTCAGCGACCTCGCCTCGATCATCGACGTCGAGGCGATCCGCGCTTCGGGCCTGCACATCGGCGCCGACCCGCTCGGCGGCGCCGCGGTCAGCTACTGGCAGCGCATCGCCGAGCTGCACGGCCTCGACCTGACGACGGTGAACCCCTTCGTCGACCCGGCCTGGGGCTTCATGACCCTCGATTGGGACGAGAAGATCCGCATGGATCCGTCGAGCCCGAGCGCGATGGCCAGCGTGCTCGCGCACAGAGACGACTACGCGATCCTCACCGGCAACGACGCCGACGCCGACCGCCACGGCATCGTCACCCCCGACGGCGGGCTGATGAACCCCAACCACTACCTCGCGGTCGCGATCGAGTACCTCTACGCGCACCGCCCCGACTGGCGCGCCGACGCCGCGATCGGCAAGACCCTCGTCTCGTCGAGCATGATCGACCGCGTCGCCGCCGGCCTCGGCCGCCGCCTCGACGAGGTGCCGGTGGGCTTCAAGTGGTTCGTGCCGGGCCTCATCGACGGTTCGGTCGCCTTCGGCGGCGAGGAGAGCGCGGGCGCGAGCTTCGTGCGCCGCGACGGCACCGTCTGGACGACCGATAAGGACGGCATTCTGCTCGCCCTGCTCGCGAGCGAGATCACGGCCGTCACCGGGTCGACGCCCTCCCAGCTCTACACGGGGCTGACCTCGCGCTACGGCGCTCCGGCGTACCAGCGGGTGGATGCTCCGGCCGACGCCGCGCAGAAGGCCGCGCTCTCGAAGCTCTCGGGCGACGCCATCTCGGCCTCCGAGCTCGCGGGCGAGCCCATCACGGCGAAGCTCTCGCACGCGCCCGGCAACGGCGCGGCGATCGGCGGCGTCAAGGTCGTCACCGAGAACGCCTGGTTCGCGGCCCGCCCGAGCGGCACCGAGGACGTCTACAAGATCTACGCCGAGTCCTTCCGCGGCGAGGAGCACCTCGCGCAGGTGCAGCAGGAGGCCAAGGCGATCGTGGACGCCGCTCTTGCCGGCTGAGCCCGCGCCGATCGACGTCGTCGCGCTCCACGCGTCGTGGGATGCGCTCACCGCTGAGGAGCTACATACCGCGGGCGGCATGAAGTGGAGCTACTTCCCCGTGCCGCTCGGCGCGTGGGTCGCGGAGTCCGATCTCGGCACGCCCGCCGAGGTGACGGAGGCCGTCGTCGCCGCCATGCGGGCGGGGGTGACGGGGTACCTGCCTCCGGCGGTGAGCGCCGAGATGAGCCGGGCGACCGCCGACTGGATGCGGGATCGCTACGGCTGGGAGGTGCCGGCGGAGAGCATCCACCCGATTGCCGACGTCATCACCGGACTCGATGTCGCGATCGAGCACTACTCCCGAGCGGGCTCGGCGGTGGTCGTGCCGACGCCGGCATACATGCCGTTCCTGCAGGTGCCGGTGCGGCACGGACGCGCGGTCGTCGAGGTGCCGAACGCGCTGCTGCCGGACGGGCGCGAGACGCTCGACCTCGCGGGCATCGAGGCGGCGCTCGTCGAGGGCGCCGGGCTCGTGGTGCTGTGCAATCCGCTGAATCCGGGCGGGCGCGTGTTCGAGCGCGAGGAGCTGGCGGCGCTCTCCGAGGTCGTCGCGCGGCACGATGCGCGGGTCTTCGCCGACGAGGTGCATGCGCCGCTCGTGTTCGCGCCGCATCGGCATGTTCCGTATGCGAGCGTGAGCGCGGCATCCGCCGGTCACAGCGTCACGGCCACGAGCGCCTCGAAGGCGTTCAACCTGCCGGGGCTGAAGGCGGCGCAGTTCATCACGCACTCCGACGCCGATGAGGCGGTGTGGCAGACGATCGGCCCTCTCGCGAGCCACGGGGCGAGCACCCTCGGCGTCATCGCGAACACGGCGGCGTACCGGTGGGGCGCTCCGTGGCTGGAGGCGCAGCTGTCGTACCTCGACCGCAACCGCCGCCTGCTGGCCGCGCTGCTCGAGGAGCACCTGCCCGAGGTGCGATTCCGGATGCCCGAGGGCACGTACATCGCCTGGCTCGACGTGAGCGCGCTCGAGCTCGGCGACGATCCCGCGCTCGCGCTGCGCGAGCGGGCCGGCGTCGCCCTCACCGACGGGCGCGCGTGCGGAGCGGCCGGCGTCGGCCACGTGCGCATGATCCTCGCGACCCCCGCGCCGGTGCTCGAGCAGATCGTGCTCGCCATCCGCGATGCGGTGCGCGGGTAAGGGTCCTCCCCCACCCCGGGCCCGGGCCGCACGTCTGTCCGCTCCCCGGGCTCCCGACCGCACGACTGTCTGCGCCTTTATCCGCGCGTCTCAGCCTCCTTGCTCGCCCGCCTCCGCCACCGCCCGCATGCGCACCCGACCGCACGCGCACCCGCCCACATGCGCACCCGCCCAGATCCGCGCCCGCCCACGCCGGAGAGCCGGAGTGCTGTGCCACTCCCGCGCCGCTCCCCCCGCTCGCGCCCGCTCTCCCGTAGCCTCCGCGGCCGGTCAGATCCGAACCCGCCCCGCGATGAGGCGAGAGATTCGTCGTTGACGCTATGTGCGCCCAAGGCTCCACAACCGTCAGGGGTTGTGGACCCTTCATCGCACATAACCCCGGCGGATCGCCGCGCCCCGAGCGACGCGAGCCGCGTGACCGCGTCGACGGCGACGTCTCCGGGGCTCCGCTTCGAATATTGCGGAAGCGGAAGCTTCCGCATCCCTGCAGGGTTGTGGAAGCTTCCGCTTACAGACGCTCCGAGAGAATCCTTGGGCAGTGCGGCCGGCCGGGCGGGCGAGCCGGCCGGCGGGCGGGCGGGCAACCCCCTACCCGTAGTCGGGCGCGGCAGGCAGCCCGAAGAACTCCTCGAGCGTCGCGACCCCGGTCGCGCGCATCTCGGCCGCGAGTTCGAGACCCACGTACCGGAAGTGCCACGGCTCGTACGAGAACCCCGTCACCGGCGTCGCCCCGTCCGGGTACCGCAGCACGAACCCGAAGCGATGAGCGTTCGACGCCAACCACTGCCCGTGAGGCGTCTCGCCGAAGCAGGGCTGCAGCGAGCACACCTGGGGCTGCGAGCCGAAGTCGATCGCGAGCCCGGTCTGGTGCTCGCTGTGGCCGGGGCGGGCACTGACGAGGTCCGCGGCCTGCTGCCCCTGCTGCGCGACGACGCCGTTGTACACCGAGACCTGCACCCCGTAACTGCGGTACGCGCTCAGCGACAGCAGCTCCAGCCCCGCCTCGTCGCGCGCGGCCTGCACGACCGCGACGGCGGCATCCGCGGCCTCCCGCCGCAGCGAGGGCGCGTTCGTGTACGCCACGGGCACCGGCACGAGATCCGGTGGAACGAAGTCGGTCGGTTGCAGCGGCCGCCGCTTGTTCGACACCACCCAGAGCGAGGCCGGATCGTCGATCGAGAGCGCCGAGCGGTCGAAGCTCGGCGAGGGCGAGGGGGTCGGCGTCGGCGAGGGCGTCGATGACGGGCTCGGGATGACCGGCGCGGGCAGCTCCGACACGGCCGGCGGCGCCGGCTCGACCGCGGGCGCGCAGGCCGCGAGCCCCGCGAGCAGCACGCCCGCGACCGCGAGCGCCGGAGCCGCCCCCGCCCCCCGCCGACGAAGGCCCCTCGACCTCGGGACTCGGCGCGGCAACGGCATGACCCGAGGCTACCGCGCGACCCGCGCCGGGCATCCATGCGTATGCATAACGCTGCTGACCAGCCATTTCAGAGCGATGTGGAAATTTCGTTGACAGTCCCACAAACCACTGCCTACAGTGAGCGCCGAAGTGAGAGCGCTCTCACGTCACGCTGTGAGAGCGCTCTCACCCCCACCCCCACGCACAAAGGAGTGATCGTGACGTTCTCACGTCGAACCACCGCGACCGGCGCTCTCGCCGGAGCAGCAGCCCTCGCCCTCGTCATCACCGGCTGCGCCAGCAGCGGTGCCGGTGACGAGCAGACCGGAGCCGATGGCGACATCACGCTCACGGTCGCCACCTTCAACGACTTCGGCTACACCGACGAGCTGCTCGCCCAGTACGAGGAGGACAACCCGGGTGTGACGATCGTGCACAACCGGGCCGCCACGTCGAACGACGCCCGCGACAACTTCTTCACCAAGCTCGGCGCCGGCTCCGGCCTCGCCGACATCGAGGGCGTCGAGGTCGACTGGTTCGCCGAGATGATGCAGTACTCCGACCTGCTCGCCGACCTCAGCGACCCCGAGGTCGCCGACCGCTGGGTCGACTGGAAGTCCGAGGCCGCGACCGACGCCGAGGGCCGCCTCGTCGCCTACGGCACCGACATCGGCCCCGAGGCCGTCTGCTACCGCGCCGACCTCTTCGCCGAGGCCGGCCTGCCCACCGACCGCGCCGAGGTCGCCGAGCTGCTCGAGGGCGACTGGGACCGCTACTTCGAGGTCGGCGACCAGTTCGTCGAGGCCACCGGCGGCGCCTGGTTCGACTCGGCCGGCGCCACCTACCAGGGCATGATCAACCAGGTCGAGTTCGCCTACGAGGAGGAGGACGGCACCGTCATCGCCACCGAGAACCCCGAGGTCAAGGCGATCTACGAGCAGGTGCTCGAGGCCAGCGAGACGCAGTCGGCCCACCTCGCGCAGTGGAGCGACGACTTCTTCGCCGGCATGGCGAACGGCGACTTCGCCACGATGCTCTGCCCCGGCTGGATGCTCGGCGTCATCGAGGGCAACGCCCCCGAGGTCACCGACTGGGACATCGCCGACGTGTTCCCCGGCGGCGGCGGCAACTGGGGCGGCTCGTACCTGACCGTTCCCGCGCAGGGCGCCAACGTCGAGGAGGCGACGAAGCTCGCCGCATGGCTGACCGCCCCCGAGCAGCAGCTCACCGCCTTCGACGCGGCCGGCACCTTCCCCAGCCAGGTCGAGACCTACGAGCAGGATGCCCTGCTCTCGGCCACGAACGCGTACTTCAACGACGCCCCCGTCGGCGAGATCCTCGTCAACCGGTCCGAGGCCATCGGCGTCGCGCCCTTCAAGAGCGTGAAGTACTTCCCCATCAATGACGCGCTGCAGAAGGCGCTCACCCGCGTCGACGTCGACGACACCCACACGATCGAGAGCTCGTGGGAGCAGTTCGTGGCCGAGGTCGAGGCGCTCGGCTAGGCCGAGCCTCTCCGACTCCAGCTGAACCCGGGGGCGTGCGGCGCACCACCGCGCCGCACGCCCCCGGCACCCCCTCGTTCGACCCCGTGCAGCACCGCCGCTGACGACACCTCCCGGGAGCATCCATGACCGCCACCGCCGACCGGCCGCGCGCCACCGGCACGCCGCCCACGGCCCCGCCGTCGGGGCGCGCCCCCTCCGACACGACGGGCAAGACCGACCGGCAGGTGCGCCGCATCGCCTTCTCGCAGAAGCTCTCCCGCTGGGACGTCAAGTACTCGCCGTACCTCTACATCTCGCCGTTCTTCATCCTGTTCGCGATCGTCGGGCTGTTCCCGCTGCTCTACACGGCGTGGGTCAGCGTGCACGAGTGGAACCTCATCGGCGGCCAGGGCGACTTCGTCGGCGCCGACAACTTCGCCTTCGTGCTGCAGCAGGAGCAGTTCTGGATCGCCCTGCGCAACACCTTCTCGATCTTCCTCATCTCGTCGGTGCCGCAGGTCGCCACGGCGCTGCTCATCGCCGCCGTGCTCGACCGCAACCTGCGCGGCAAGACCTTCTGGCGCATGGGCGTGCTGCTGCCGTACATCGTCGCCCCCGTCGCGGTCGCCCTGATCTTCAGCAACATGTTCGGCGACCAGTACGGGCTCATCAACAACCTGCTCGGCAACATCGGCATCGACCCGATCGGCTGGCACAGCGACGTGTTCGCCAGCCACATCGCGATCGCGACGATGGTGAACTTCCGCTGGACGGGCTACACCGCCCTCATCCTCCTCGCCGCGATGCAGGCCATCCCGCGCGACTACTACGAGGCCTCGATGATCGACGGCGCCGGCATCGTGCGCCAGTTCTTCTCCATCACCATCCCGCAACTGCGCCCGACCCTGATCTTCGTGATCGTCACCTCGACGATCGGCGGGCTGCAGATCTTCGACGAGCCGCGCCTGTACGACAGCGCGGGCCAGGGCGGAGCATCCGGTCAGTGGATGACCATCACGATCTACCTCTACAACCTCGGCTGGGGCCAGCTGAACTTCGGCCGCGCCGCCGCGGTGGCCTGGCTGCTGTTCATCATCATCGTGCTCGTCGGCCTGCTGAACCTCGCCATCACCCGCCGCATCGCCAGCGGCGACAACCCGCAGAAGGTGCTGAACCGGGCCGCTCGCCGCGCCGCCCGCACGCGCCGCGACCAGGAGGTCGACGCATGAGCGCCCCCGTCCTTCCCCCCGTGGCCGTCGTCGAGGCGGATGCTCCGCACGGGTCCTCCCCCGCCGAGCGCGCCGCGGCCCGCCGCCCGAAGCGCCGTCGTCGCCTGCAGAACGGGCAGCGACCCGGGTTCCTCGCCTACGGGTTCCTCACCGCGGTCATCCTCGGCTCGGTGTTCCCCCTCTACTGGTCGTTCCTGATCGGATCGGGCGACGCCTCGACGATCACGCGGCAGGACATCGTGTGGTGGCCGGGCGGCAACTTCATCGACAACGCCGCCGCCGTGCTCACCGACGGCAGCGTCAACTTCTGGCGCGCGATCGGCAACTCGATCATCGTCTCGACCGTCGTCGCCGCCGCCGTCGTGCTGTTCTCCACCCTCGCGGGCTTCGCCTTCGCGAAGCTGCGGTTCCGGGGGCGGAACGGGCTGCTGATCTTCGTCATCGCGACGATGGCGGTTCCGACCCAGCTCGGCGTCGTGCCCCTCTTCATCGCGATGAGCCAGCTGCAGCTCGCGGGCACCCTCAGCGCGGTCATCCTGCCGGCGGTCGTCAGCGCGTTCGGCGTGTTCTGGATGACGCAGTACCTCAGCCAGGCGCTGCCCTACGAGCTCATCGAGGCGGCCCGCGTCGACGGCGCCAGCATGATCCGCACCTTCTGGTCGATCGCGCTGCCCGCCGCGCGCCCCGCCGCCGCGATGCTCGCCCTGTTCGTCTTCATCGCCACCTGGACGAACTTCTTCTGGCCGTTCATCGTGCTCGACCGGCAGGATCCGACGCTGCCCGTCGCGCTCTCGCTGCTGCAGAGCAACTACTTCGTCGACTACTCGGTGGTGATGGCGGGCGTGCTGCTCTCGACCATCCCGCTGCTCATCCTGTTCGCCGTCGCCGGCCGCCAACTGGTCAGCGGCATCATGCAAGGAGCTGTGAAGGGATGACCCTCCTCACCCCCGCCCCGATCGTGGCCCCCCGGGCCGCCGCCCGCGCGTTCCCCGCCGACTTCCGGTTCGGGGTCGCGACCGCCGCCTTCCAGATCGAGGGCTCGACCCACGAGGAGGGCCGCACCGACTCCATCTGGGACGCCTTCGCCCGCGTGCCCGGCGCCGTCGTCAACGGCGATGACGGCGAGCCGGCCTGCGACCACTACCGCCGCTCCTCGAGCGACGTCGGCCTCATGCGCGAGCTCGGCGTGCAGACGTACCGCTTCTCGACGTCGTGGTCGCGCGTGCAGCCCGACGGCGGCGCGGTCAACGCGCAGGGCCTCGCGTTCTACTCGCGCCTGGTCGACGAGCTGCTCGAGGCGGGCATCCAACCCTGGCTGACCCTGTACCACTGGGACCTGCCGCAGGCGCTCGAGGAGGGCGGCGGATGGCGCAACCGCGACACCGCGCACCGCTTCGTCGAGTACGCGGGCCACGTGCACGACGTGCTCGGCGACCGCATCCAGGCCTGGACGACGCTCAACGAGCCCTGGTGCTCGGCGTTCCTCGGCTACCTCAGCGGCGAGCACGCGCCCGGAATCCAAGACCCGCAGGCCTCGCTCGACGCAGCGCACCACCTGCTGCTGGGTCACGGGCTCGCGACGCAGGAGCTGCGCCGACGGGATGCTTCGCTGCAGCTCGGCATCACGCTCAACCTGACCGTGCCCGACCCCGTCGACCCGCACGACCCGCTCGACCTCGACGCCGCGCGGCGCATCGACGGGCAGCACAACCGGCTGTTCCTCGACCCGATCTTCCGGGGCTCCTACCCCGCCGACGTGGTCGAGGATCTCGCCGCCCTCGGGCTCGCGCTGCCGGTGCAGCAGGGTGACCTCGAGGCCATCTCGGCGCCCATCGACGCGTTGGGCGTGAACTACTACCACGGGGACGCGGTGAGCGGGCATCCCTTCACCGGGGCCGCCCTCGCGCCCGCCGCGCCCTCGGAGCGCCCGAAGCGCTCGCCGTTCCCCGCCGATGAGGGCGTGCACTGGCACCCGCGCGGGCTGCCGGTCACCGCCATGGACTGGGAGGTGCAGCCCGAGGGGCTGACCCGCCTGCTGCAGCGCGTGCACGCCGAGTACGCCGAGCCCGCGGGCGTCGCGCTCGCGGTGACGGAGAACGGCGCCGCCTACGACGACGTCGTCGAGGCCGACGGCTCGGTCGACGACGTCGAGCGCGCGGACTTCCTCGAGGCGCACCTCGCGGCCGTGCTCGACGCGATCGACTCGGGCGTGCCCGTGCTCGGCTACTTCTACTGGTCGCTCATGGACAACTACGAGTGGGCCTGGGGCTACGACAAGCGCTTCGGGCTCGTGCGGGTCGACTACGCGACGCAGCAGCGCACGGTGAAGACGAGCGGGCTGCGGTACCGGCGCATCATCGGCGAGCGGTCGCTGCCGGCGACGGGTGCGGGCGCGGGTGCGAGCTCGGCGTCGGGCGCGGACGCGGGCTCGGCGGGCGATGGCGCGGCGGGGCCGGATGCCGCTGCCGACGCCGTCGTCTGAGCACGGCTCGCCCGGAACGCCCGGTTTAGACTGCGCAGCATGAGCATCGACACCGCCCCGGCGCGCATCACGCCCACGCTGGAGATGGTGGCGGCCGAGGCCGGCGTCTCGCGCTCGACGGTGTCGCGCGTGGTGAACGGCTCGCCGAAGGTGAGCGCCGACGTCATCGCGACGGTGCAGGAGGCGATCGACCGCCTCGGCTACCGCCCGAACCGCGCCGCGCGCTCGCTGGCGAACCGCCGCTCGATGGCGATCGCGCTCGTCGCGCCGGAGGACACGACCCGCTTCTTCGGCGACCCGTACTTCGCCGCCGTCGTGCAGGGCATCAGCCGCGTGCTCGACGACAGCGACTACGTGCTCAACCTGCACCTGGCGGGGCCCTCGGGCTCGCGCAAGTCGGTCGACTACCTGCTGGGCGGCAACGTCGACGGCGCGATCGTCGTCTCGCACCACTCGGGCGACCACGACCTGGCGACCCTCGGCGCGAGCCTGCCCGTGGTCTTCGGCGGTCGTCCGATCGACCCCGACCAGACGCCCGGCACGTACTACGTCGACGTCGACAACCGCCTCGCCGCCGCCGAGGGCACGCGGTACCTGCTCGAGCACGGTCGCACCCGGGTGGCGACGGTGCACGGCCCCGTCGACATGCCCGCCGGTCTCGACCGCCTGGCCGGCTGGCGGGATGCCCTCGCCGCGGCCTCGCTGCCCGAGGGCCCGCGCGCCGACGGCGACTTCACGATGGTCGGCGGCGCCCGCGCGGCCCGCGAGCTGCTCGCCTCGGGTGAGAACTTCGATGCGATCTTCGTCGCGAGCGACCTCATGGCGCTCGGCGCGGTGAACGTGCTGCGCGAACGGGGCTTCCGGGTTCCGGAGGACGTCGCGGTCATGGGCTTCGACGACAGCCCGGCCGCCCTCACCGGCGAGGTGCCGCTGACGACGGTGCGGCAGCCCTCCGAGCTCATGGGCGAGGCGATGGCGCGCATGATGCTCGACCTGCTCGCCGGGCGCGGGCCGAGCTCGTCGCGCGTGCTCATGCCGACCGACGTGGTGGTGCGGGCGAGCGCGTAGCGCCGGCGCGCGCTCCGGCGGGCCGGCCAGCCAGCCAGCTTGCTCGATCGGCGGCTCAGAGGCGGGATGTTCTGCCCATCGAATGTGCGCTCAAGCGCCCGAACGCCGGGCCCGCGGGGCCGAACGGACCGCCTCAGCGCTTCGGCTCGCTGATCTCGCTGCCGCTCTGCAGCCGCCGCGTGTTCCACCGCAGCGCGTCGACGAGACCGTCGGAGAGTCCGCGGGGTGCGCTCACCTCATCCACTGCTCGGGCGACCGCACCGATGATCGTCTCGACCACGGCCTCGGCGCGTGAGGGTGAGATGACGCCCCAGGACACCGCCTCTCTCACGAGTCGCTCGACCGAGATGCGACGGTGGTCGAACTGCCCGTCGATGGCGAGTGCCAGATCGTGCGAGATCAGGCCTTCCTGGAACAGTTTCGGTACCGCGTCGTAGAGCGGCGCGAGTCGCGTACCGGTCGGCAGATGGAGCAGCGCGACGTTCTTCGCGTGCGCGTCGTTGTCGCCGATGGCGACCTGGAACGTCAGTCTCGCGAGCCACGCCTCGACCGGGGTGTCGGCGGCGGGGATGGTGCCGAGCACTTCGCCGATGCGTCGAGCGGTTGCGCGCTTCGGGTCGCGGGGACGCCGCGGGTCCTGGAACTTGACGTCGCTCCTGCGCCAGTCGAGCGACAGCGCTTGAGCGAGATCCTCCTGGTGATGCAGTCGGACTTCTCCGTCGACGACCTCGCGATCGAACCGTTCGATGGCGAGATAGCGAGTGCGGCCGGCCGTTCGCAGCTCGCTCGCGTAGTCCAGCATGCCGAGGTGCCGCCCGAGCAGATGGGCGTAGTGCTCGTCGATGATGCGGGTCGGCCGCGCGGGCACCTGCGGCTTGAGGATCCAGGTCGAGTGAGCTCTGCCGTGCGGCAACGCCCACCCGTCGCCGGCTCTCGAGACGAGCAGCTTCGGCTGGTATCCGGGAAGCGTCGAACGGCTGTCGTCAGGAATGCCCTGGTCGCTGTCGTCGATCGCCTGGCGCAGACGCTGGTCCAGCATCCGGTCATCGAGGGGTTCGATGGTGGGCGGCGCGATGGTTGCCTTCGGGCACGTAGCCCCCGAGGAAGTTCGACACCGCCTCGG
Organism: Microcella flavibacter; assembly: GCF_012530535.1. Lineage (NCBI taxonomy): Bacteria > Bacillati > Actinomycetota > Actinomycetes > Micrococcales > Microbacteriaceae > Microcella > Microcella flavibacter. The sequence goes on along the minus strand of NZ_CP051299.1, from coordinate 220,084 downwards.
TCGGTGCGCGGCGTCCGGCGAGCACGGCGAACGCTTCGCTGAGCAGGATGCCCTCGCCTTCGTAGCCCGGATCGACGGCGAGCACCACCCGGGTCCGGTCGCGCGGCGCCGGCTCGACCGTGCCGACGAATCGGTCGTGCAGGAAGAGCTCAAGAGCCGGCATCATCGGCCTCGTACTCGAGGGTGACCGTGACCCCGAGCTCGTGCAGAACCCGGAACAGCCGAGTCAACTGAAGGCCCGCTCTGCCCGCCTCGAGATCGACCATGTAATCGCGCGAGAAGGCAAGGCGCTCAGCGAGTTCGGCCTGACTCAGACCGGCGTCCTCGCGGGCAGCCCGGATCACGGCGGCAAGATCGCTCGGCTTGCGGGCACGCAGTTCCGGCATGTCGCTCCTCGATAGTGGGCCCTTCCCCCCCATCAGGCGATGCGGGGATTACCCCACACTACGCTTTGTGGGAAAATACCCGCAAGCCCCCTCGAGCATCCCCCTTGCACGCGAAGTGCCGCCCGCGGGACCATCGAGTATGGCGATTCCCCCGAGCGACCTCGACCGGATCCGACAGTGGTGCCGCGAGCAGTGGCCCGAGGAGATGCGGAAGGAGGTGCGGCTCGAGGCGGATGCGACGCCGCGCCACGTCGACATCGTCGAGGTGCGCCCGCCGTGGAACGGCATCGGGGCGGAGACGCGCTCGCCGATCGCCCGCCTGCGCTACACCGGGACGACGGCGCAGTGGTCGATCTACTGGTGCGACCGCAACGGCCGGTTCCACCTCTACGAGTACACCCGCCCGACGACGCGCGTGCAGCATCTGCTCGAGTACCTCGCCGACTCGGGTGATCCGATCTTCTTCGGGTGAGCCTGCGTCAGGGCTCGACGTCGTCGTGCGGCACGACGCGTTCGAGCTCGATGCCCCCGCCCGGGATCGACCAGTAGTGCAGCCGCCGCGCCTGCGGCGTGCTCTGCTCGATGTACGCGCGCAGGCACCGCGCCCCGTCAGCCGATCGCACGACGGGCGCGTCATCCCCGCCGTCACCCGAGCGCAACGGGTGCACCTCGCGCGCGGGCAGGCGCCCGATGAAGTGCGTCACCGCCTCCATCGCGCAGCGCAGCGCCTTGGCGAGCTGACCGTCGTCGAGCGGTTCCAGCGATTCGCAGAAGCGGTCGCCGATCGCGATCTCGTCGGGCAGGGGATGCTCGGCGCGCGTCGTCGCATCGAGGCGCTCGATCCACAGCAGGTAGAGCTCGTGGCGCACCCAGTCCTCCGCCGTGGTGAAGCGATCACGGCGATCGCGCGGTCGCACGACCGCCGACTCCCCGCCCGTGCGTCGGGCCTGGCGGAGCGCGCTCTGGGCACTGCCGAGCCGCTCTCTCAGCACGGCGGCCTCATCGGAGGCGCGTCGGGCGTCGCGAGCGAGCTCCCCGATCAGGTCCTTGAGCTGCGCGACCTCCCGGCCCAGCTCGCTCGCCTCGGCGTCCGCGCGATGCGCCCTCTCAGCCCGCAGCTGAGCCTTGAGCGCGTCGACCGTGGCGAGGGCGCTCTGCAACGCACCGCGAGCAGGGAGTTCAGGGTGCGGGGCGGTCGAGGTCGCCTCGCCCGACTGGAGCGGCACGACGCGTCGAGGGCCGGCCCCGGGAACGGGTCGGGCCTGCGCGGGAGCCGGTGGCGGTGCCGGTGCCGGTGCCGGTGGCGGTGCCGCCTCGATGCGCGTCGTCGGCGCCTCAGGCACCGGGACGGGGCCGGCCGCGGCAGCAGCGCCGCGGGCTCGGGATCCGAGCATGGTGTCGATGTCGGCCGCCCTCACGTCGGCCTCGGTGGCGGGCAGGGGGCGGCCCGGCTCGAGCCAGGGCATCCCGCCCGGGGTCAGCGCCACGGCCGGCAACACGGTCTCGTCGTCGTCGAGGTCGATGGTGCGCAGCGCCGGTTCGCCGCGCGCGCCGCGCACGACCCGCACCTCGATCACGTCGCCCTCGGCGAGCAGCAGGTCGACGCGGTCGCGCGGGTTCGCCGACAGCTCGGCGCGGGTGACGGTCACGGGGTGCGCGGGATGCACGAGGAGGGTGGCTCGCTGCCGATCCACCTCGTGCACGAGGGCGAGGGTGACGCCGCCCTCGGGGAACTGCGACCACAGGTCGCCCGCGCCGGCGATGGCCGGGTCGAGTGCGAGGCGGCGTGACTCGGGATCGAGCATCCCGTGCACGGTCATGCCGGGTCGGATGACCCAGTCGAGCGGCGCCGGCGGGAAGGCGAGCTCGGCGGTGATCGTGGCGAGGCCGCCGTCGTCGAGCTGCACGATGGCGCGGGAACCGTCGGCCACGAGCCCTTGAACGGTGCCGGTCACAGCTCGGGCGCCGCTCGTCGAGGCGCGGGTGAGGCCGGCCCGGTGCGCCATGCCGAGGACGTCGTCGACGACCGAGTCGTGCATCCGGTCGCGATCGTGGTCGAAGAAGGAGAAGCGTCGGCGCGCCCGCTCGGGGCGGCGCATCCAGTCGGCGCCGCCGGGGAAGGAGCGCACGGCGCCGTTGTAGGTCTCGCAGCCCGGCGGGAGCGCCGCGGCGAAGCGGTAGGTGAGCTGGCCGGAGGAGATGAGCGCGAGATCGGCGACGTCGCCGACGTCGGATGCGAGGCGGTCGAGGTCGAGGAACGGCTCACCGGTCGCGAACGTCGTGGTGGCGACCACCAGGGGCCGTTCGCGGTTCGGGTCGGTGAGGCGGGCGACGAGGGCGTCGAGCTCAGCGTCGGTTCTCGCGATCGTCACCATGCGGCGACCCTATCGGGGCTCGATCGACGGGCGGGGTGCTGCAGCGCGGAGCCCAGGGCATCGCCGGCGACATCGGCCACGTGCGGCTCGCGCGCGGCGCGGGCGTTCCGTGCCACTGCGGCAACGAGGGCTGCCTCGAGGCTCTGGCCTCGGGCCCCGCCATCGCCGGCACCCTGCACGACGGCGACCGCCCGCTCGAGTCGGGCGCCCAGGTCGTCGAGCGGGTGAAGCGCGGCGACCGCGACGCGATCCAGGCGGTGCGCCAGGCCGGCCGCGACATCGGCGAGGTGCTCGCCGCGTGCGTCAGCCTCATGAACCCCTCGGTGATCGTCATCGGCGGCGCGATGGCGCAGGCCGGCGAGCACCTGCTCGCGGGCGTGCGCGAGGTCGTATACACGCGCTCGACCCCGCTCGCCGCGACGCACCTGGCGATCGTCGAGTCGAGCACCGGAGCCGACGCGGCCGTCATCGGCGCGAGCATGCTCGCGATCCACTACGCGCTGTCGCCCGAGAACGTGGATGCGCTGACCGCCTGACCGCTTGATCGTGAGGTCTGCGGACATGCGTCGGCCCGGATGACGCGTGCATCATCCGGGCCGACGGTCAGTGGTCGCCTATTCGGCGGCGAAGAAGAACGGGTCGCCGAAGAGGGCGCTCACCGTCCACGCGCCGCCGGCAGCACCCTCGGTGGGGATCATGATGACGATGTTGCCGGTCGCGGTGGAGCCGTTGTACATCTCGTTGATGCTCATCATCGTCGGCTCCGGGGCAACTGACGGCGAGTCGGCCTGCGTGTGGGTCGAACCCGCCGCGGACACGTACTCGACCGCGAGGTCGATCCAGGGCGTTCCGGTCTCCGAGCCCACGTAGGTGACGTTCACCGGCACGAGCGCGTACTGGAAGCCCGCCTCTGCCGGCTCGTTGAACTGGTTGGCGCCCGCGACGGCGTCGTTGGCGTTGAGGACAGGCTGACCGAGCGTGACCTCGTAGATGACCTCATCGAACGAGCTCACCTCGATCGTCGTGCCGATGGGCGCGGGGTTCTCGCGAGTGCCGACGTCGGACGCCGCGGGCTCCTCAGCCTCCTCATCCGCCGGCGCGGCCGGCTCGGCCTCGCTCTCGGCGACCGGCGTCTCGACCACGGCCGGGTCGTCGCTGGAGACCTCATCGATGGCGGCGCTGAGGCCGACGGCGTAGATCACGATGAAGATGACCGAGAGCAGAAGCGCGAGGCCGGAGACGATCGTGCCGCTGAGCGAGAGCCCGCGCGACCCGGCCTTGCGGATGAACGCGATCACGCCGAGCACGAGGCCGACCACGGCGAGCAGTGCCGAGAAGACGTTGAGAACGGGGACGGCGAATCCCAGGATGGCAACGATGCCCAAGATGAGCGACGTGATGGCGAGGCCGTTGCCGCCGGGACGCTTGGCGGGTGCACCGAAGTTGGGGTCGGTGGGAGCGGGCGCGTAGGTCGCGCCCGCCGACGGAGCGGCGGGTGAGCCGCTCGGGGGCATAGGGGTGGATGAGTCAGTCATATGTGAAATTTATTAGCAGCCGGTGTCGCCGAGGTAGCCCTCCTTCGGGGGCGGCTGCTTCATTAGCGCGACTCCTGGATCGGCATCCCCTCGCCGGATAGCGGCGTCAGCCTCGCAGCGCGGACTGACCAGGACAGGAATCGAGGATGCGTGCGATCGCGTCTCGTTCGGGCGGCGTCACCCAGAGACCGTACTTGGCCTTCACGCTGACCTGCCGTGCGACGAGGGGGCACCAGTACTCGCGGTTCGGCGGAAGCCAGGTCGCCGCGTCGGCGTCGCTCTTCTGCATGTTCGACGGCCCGTCTACGGCGAGGAGGTTGAGCGGGTCGTTCGCGAGTCGGATCCGAGACTGCTGATCGAGCTGCTGGGCCCCGGTCTGCCACGCGTTGGATAACGACACGACGTGGTCGATCTGCACGTCCTCCGACGTCTCCGACCCTCGCAGGAACATGATGCGAGGGTCGGTTCATCAAGCCACAACTGGCCGGCGAGCATTGGTCAGCGCTCGAGGGTCCCGGCACGAAAGCCACGGTGACGCAGTGTGGAGCCCAGGGCATCGCGGGTGACATAGGCCAAGCGCGGCGACCGCGACGCGATCCAGGCGGTGCGCCAGGCCGGCCGCGACATCGGCGAGGTGCTCGCCGCGTGCGTCAGCCTCATGAACCCCTCGGTGATCGTCATCGGCGGCGCGATGGCGCAGGCCGGCGAGCACCTGCTCGCGGGCGTGCGCGAGGTCGTATACACGCGCTCGACCCCGCTCGCCGCGACGCACCTGGCGATCGTCGAGTCGAGCACCGGAGCCGACGCGGCCGTCATCGGCGCGAGCATGCTCGCGATCCACTACGCGCTGTCGCCCGAGAACGTGGATGCACTGACCGCCTGAACCCGGTTCTGCTTGCGAGCTGGATGCCCGCTCGGGGTCGCTCGGTAGGGTCACGGTCATGACGCTGACGGTGACCCACGAGCCCGATTCCGAGCGCTACACGGTGCACGACGGCGAGGAGCTGCGCGGCTTCATCGCCTACGACCGCCGCGACGGCGTGGTGCAGCTCATCCACGTGGAGGTGCCGCCGTTCCTGCGCAACAAGGGCGTCGGCGGGGAGGTCGTGCAGGCTGTGCTCGATCACCTGAGGTCAGAGAGCACCGACCGCGTGCAGCCGCGCTGCCCCTTCGCCGTCATGTGGATGCGGCGGCACCCGGAGTATGCGGATCTGACCGAGCGGTGATCCGAATCGCCGCGATCGAGAGGGCGTCGACACCAGCACTGTGCTCCGGCACCTGATCCCGGAGGGCCGCGATCACGGTGGCGACGACCAGTTCGGGAGGCTCGTGCTCCCAGAATCTGAACACCGACCAGCCCGCGGCCGCGAGCGCGGCGGTCGTCTCCCGGTCCCTCTCCACGTTGCGCCGAAGTTTCGGCTCCCAATAGTCGGAGTTCGCTCTCGGACTGGTCCGGTGCAGTGGACATGAATGCCAGAAGCAGCCGTCGATGTAGATCGCGAGACGCCGCCGTGTGAAGACGATATCGGCGCGTCGGCGCTTGTTCGCAGTCGGCGCGAAGTCGACGCGGTACCTCAAGCCACTCGCGTGGAGCATGCGGCGCACAGCCAACTCGGGGGCGGTGTCCCTCCGACGATTGGACAGCATGGAGCGGCGGACGCCGGGATTCACGGCCCATGACGTGTCCGACGATCGCGGCTCGGGGGACATGGCCCCGATCATGCACGATCCTCAACGCGCGCCGTCCGCGTACCCCGAACGCGTGACATCGGGATGTCGGTGCCGCTCGGTAGGGTCGGAGAGTCCCTCACGGATGAGGGCGGACAAGGAGTCACCCCGTGTCGGTCTGGCCGGAACCCGACGCAGCTCTCGTCGCCTTCGTAGGCGAGCGCCAGCGAATCGCCATCTCCAACTACGTGAATGATCCGCTCCTGCTTCAGGAGCACCTAGGTCATGAGGAGGATCTCGCCTCGGGCGGATACGGGAAGCGGCAGATTCCCGAGCTGCTTCAGAACGCCGCCGATGCCCTTCTGACCGGAGGATCAGCCGGGCGGGTCGAGTTCCGCATAGCGGGCGGCAATCTCTACTGCGCCAACGAGGGTGCGGCGTTCGACGAACGGGGCGTGACCGCGCTCTGCTACGCCTTCATCGCCTCGAAGCGCGGCGATGAGATCGGTCGATTCGGGCTCGGCTTCAAGTCCGTGCTGGCGCTGACGGACAATCCGCAAGTCTTCAGCCGGACGGTCGCATTCCAGTTCAATGCGCCCGGGTCTCAGTCGATCTTCATCGACGCGGGCATCGAGGGCGATCGCTTCCCCGTCATGCGGGTACCCGCAGTGATCGATGCGCGCGCGGAGGCGGCGTCGGACCCGGACCTCGCCGACCTGATGACATGGGCATCCACGATCGTGAAGCTGCCTCTCGCCCGGGGTGGCGCTCGAGTGCGCGAAGAGCTGGTGAATCTGCCTCCGAACTACCTGTTGTTCTTGGATTGGGTGAACGAGCTCGGCGTCGTCCTCGCGGGCGCGGAGGGCCAGCGCGAGCCGCGGACGTACCTCCGGCAGCGGGATGCCGACGACGTCACGATCACCAATGGGGACGAGGTGCGGCGCTACGCTTACGCGTCACGCATGGTGCGACCTTCGACTCAAGCCCTCGCCGAACTCCCCTCTACGATCGCGCGTGACGAGATGCTCGTCTCCTACGCGGCGCCACTGGACGGCAAAACGGCCGAGCTGGGCCGCCTGTGGGCGTGGTTCCCCCTCGGCGACTTCACGACCGCCCGCGGTGCTTTCAATGCTCCATGGCACCTCATCGAGGACCGGACCGCGCTGGTCCCGGGCATGAGCGCCCTCAATCGGGAGCTGCTGGAAGCATCCGCGGAGCTGTTCCTCGAGGTAGCAGGGCGCGCATCCACACCTGAGGATCCGGCCGCTCACTTCGACCTCTTCCCCGCCCGCGGACGAGAGACCCGGAGCGAAGCGGACTCGTTCCTCTCCCGTCGCATCCCCGAACTCGCATCCAGACGTGCCTTCATCCCCGATGCGAACGGCGCTCTCCGGGTCGCGGAGCACTTCCACGGCGCGCTCGACACCGACGATGATCAGGTGCAACCGGAAGGAGTGCGCGACTGGCAGGCGTCAGTTCCTCGCTCCGACGTCCCGCACTGGCGCTGCTACCAGACGCCGACCCGCAGGACGAGACTGCGGGCACTGCTCCGCGCGACGGACGACGCCGGCCGCGGCCGCTCGGAGACGACGGCTACGGCGTGGCTGCGCGAGCTCGCAATGGTCCGCGATCAGAAGGCGATTCTCGCAGCACTCGACATCCTCGCCGGCGTCCCTCGTCGGGCGGGCTCCCTCCCGGAGATCTTCTCCTCCCCGGTGATTCCCCTCGAGGGCGGCGGCTGGGCACGAGCGGCCGAGAGCTCGCGCGTGCTCCTCGCAGAGCCCGGAAGTGTCGTACCGGAAGGACTTCCCATCGTGGATCGGGCCCTCAGCAGCGTGCCCGAGATCAGAGCCGTCCTCCGAGGGCTCGGCTTCCAGGGAGTCTCGATCGACCAGACCGCCACCGCGCTCACCGCAGGCATCAGATCGTCCTGGGGCGAGGCCGAGTGGGAGCGCTACTGGAGTGCCATCACCTCGGCTTCACCCGCGTCGGGCATCCGGGCGATGCGAGAGGCGGTCGACGCAGGCAGGACCATCAAGGTGCGCGACAGAACCGGGACCTGGCGGACCGCGTCATCGATTTTCGCGGATCAGCGGATCGCGGCCGAGAATGACGCCCTGCACGCGGATCCAGCAATTCACCGCGGTCGCGGAGATCTCCTCGCAGCCGCGGGATGCCTCACCGGTGCGGATTCGCGTGCCGACCTGAGCGACGACCTCGTGTACGCCCGGTGGCGGTCGCATGTGACCAGCCACCTGGAAGCTCGTCTCGCAGCCCAGAATGCGCGTCTGCTCGAGATCCATTGGCCGACTGCCGTCGGAACGGGCCCGTTGAGCCTCCTCCACGACCTGAAGGATGATCACCAGGCGCTCACGGCGTGGTCCGCCGAGATCATCCGCAACCTGGACACCCAGAAGCTCAGCATCGGGTTCACCGTGTCGACGGGCGCGAAGGGCGCCACGGACGTGGTGTCCCCGGCGCTGTGGGCGCTGACCGAGTACGGCCGGGCTCAGACCACGCTGGGCTCGTTGCCCTTCGCGGTCGCCCTCGGCCCGAGCTTGTCCGCCTACGGCGCGTTCCTCCCGGTGATGGCTGATCGCGACCTCGCTCTCGCCCTCTCTCTTCCGAAAGACCTGGCGTCAGCCCCGGATTCGGCGATCGAGTTCGCGTTCCGGCGGAGCGACTACATGCTCGAGGCCGACGGCATGGAGCGGTTGACCGAGACGCTCCTCCAGGCTGCAGATAGAAGGAAGTTCACGCGGAGTGCGAAGCTGCCCGCGGTATCGCCCGACGGGCAGATCCGTATCGTGGAGCGATCCTCCGTCGTGCTCGCGCTCAGCGCGGATGACGCGCTCGAGCTGCGCGCCGATGGCACGTCCTACCTCCCGTGCAGCAAATCCGCCGCTGCCCGGCTCGCCGACCAGTGGGGGCTCAGGACGAGCGAAGAGGTCCTCCGACGAGCACTGGAGATCATCGAGGGAGCCGAGGAGGTACCGCTGCTCGATGTCTTCCCCGCCCTCCCTCGCCTCGCGGGCGATGCGGACCTTTCCCGGTACAAGGTGCGATCCAGCCCGCGTATCGTCAGGAAGATCCAGGGCCCCAACGGCATGCGCGAGAAGGAGCTGCTGGGCATCGAGCAGGGAGATCTCCTGACGATCGACGAATCGCTCGACGAGATCGGCGTGCTGTCGCAGGTCTCCCAGCTTCTCCAGCTCCGACTGTCGGACGAGGAGATCCATCGGGTGATCGACCTCGGCCAGCAGCTCCGCGTGAACGAACTTGTCGGAAGAGTGCGCGCCGCAGGGTCCGACGTGGAGAAGATCCTCCTGCTCGCCGATGCAGAGCAGCTCGGTGGCCTGCTTCCCGATGGGCTTCTCGCATCAGTGCGGCAGCGGAAGGGCGCTCAGAACGATCGCGAGGTCGCGGAGCTCTACCTGACTGTGAGGGGTTACGACGCGCTCCTCATGCTCAAGGAGACGATGGCAGGGAAGGGGATCCAGGTCCCGCAGCAATGGGCGGGCTCGCCCGAGGCTCAACGCCTGGTCGCCTCCCTCGGCTTCGCGACGGCGTTCGCCGGGGCGAAGGCCCGCAACCCCCTCCCGGTGGAGCACGTTCTGGGAAAGGTGGAGCTCGCGCCGCTGCACGACTTCCAGGAGGAGATCGCGAAGGGCGTGCGCGAGATCGCCCTGGAGCGGAGCACCGACGGCCAGGCGGCGCGCGCTCTTCTCAACCTCCCGACCGGGGCCGGCAAGACACGCGTCGCCGTGGAGTCGATCGTGCGGCTCCTGGTGAGCGACGAGCTCAGGGGCCCGATCCTCTGGATCGCCCAGTCCGAGGAGCTCTGCGAGCAGGCGATCGCGTCCTGGATGGAGGTCTGGCGCGCAGTCGGGGATCGGCGCGTCATGGAAATATCGCGGTTCTTCGGCGGTCGGGAGCTGGACGAATCGGTCCAGGACGTCCACATCGTCGTCGCCACGGACGATCAGCTGTTGACCCGCATCAACAGCCCGCAGGCGGACATGTACAGATGGCTGTCGGAGCCGGGGATCGTCGTGATCGACGAGGCCCACACCGCAGGTTCCCGCAGCTACACCGAGATCCTCCGATGGCTCGGGCTGACCGCGTCCCGGACGGACCGCCCCCTCATCGGGCTGACCGCGACCGCGTACCGCGGCCGGAACGACGAGACGAACCGGCTCTTCGCCAATCGCTTCGGAGCCCGGCGCATCGACGCCCCCAGTCTCGGCGATGAGCCGATCGCGGAGCTGCGTCGTCGTGAGGTGCTGGCGGAGGTCGACCATCGAGTGCTCACCGGCATGAACGTCCCGCTCGACGCCACAGCTGACAAGGAGTTCTTCCGCCTGAAGGAGGTCACGAAGTCGATGCTCGACCGTATCGGGCAGGATCTCGACAGGACTCAGATGCTCGTGGACGACATCCTCAAGCAGGACCCCGAGTGGCCGATCCTCGTCTTCGCCCCGTCAGTGGTCTCCGCCCACACCGTGGCCGCGCTGCTCCGACTCGAGGGACGGGAGGACGCAGCAGCGGTCGACGGCAGCATGCGGATGCCTGAGCGCCGCCGGGTGATCGAGAAGTTCAAGGCGGGTGAGACACGGATCCTCGTCAATTGCGAATTGCTGACGCAGGGCTTCGACGCCCCGAAGACCCGCGCGCTCTACATCGCGCGTCCGACCTTCAGCCCGAACCGCTACCACCAGATGATCGGCCGCGGACTACGCGGGCCGAGGAACGGCGGCAAGGAGAGGTGTCTGATCGTGAACGTCGAGGACACGTTCGAGCAGTTCGGTGATCGTCTCGCGTTCACCGAGTTCGATCATCTCTGGAGCGCGGGATGAGCATCGACGAGAAGGACGATCGCCACCGGCTGGTCGAGCGCCTGCGTGCGGAGTGGATCGGGCCCCTCGGCGAGCCGGATGAGGTGATCGAGCAGAACCCGGTCTTCACGTACCTCGTGGGTGTCCTCTTCCCGATCGAGAGCGAGGCAGCGGATGGCTCCCCCCTGATCGGGGGACTCCTCGACGAGCCGCTGTCGGCTGACGAGGCGGACTTCGAAGGAGACGATGCGGACATCTTCGAGGATTCCGAGATGCCCGTCGAGGACGACACCGAGGAGGACCCCGGGAAGAACCTCGTCGGCTCGTTCGGCTGGGCGCCCTCCTCGATGGGCATGTCGTTCCTCCACGACTCCGACCACCTCGAGATCCGAGCGTTCGCCGGCGTCTACGAGCAGCGGGGTGGCGCGCCGGCGCCTGCAGCGGTCGAGTTCGGTTCCGACACCGTCGGCCGGGCGACGACGAGCGAGTCGGAGATGTCGGACGATCCCACGGCGTCTACTCCCCGCAGTTGGGCACGGCGCCCGATCGACGAGGCGGTCGTCATCGACGCGCGAAGGAGCGGGACCGCGGCCATCTTCGGTGGGCGTGCGCGCGTGACCTGGCGGACACGTCGCTTCGACCGCGGCTCCCTGACCACCGTCGCGCTTTCCTCTGCAGCGACCGTCGGCCGCGGCGAGGCGAAGGCCCGACCGGAGCTCTGCCTGTTCCAGGCCGGATTCGAGGTAGAGCTGAACGACGGAACCCTCCTCCCATACCCGTCGAGCAGGCCCTTCACCACTTCGGATGAGGAGCTCGAGCTCGAGCTGCGGTATCGGGACAAGCACTCCTTCGGCGTCGGGCACGGTGTCTCCGTCGACTGGGGCGCAGCAGACCATCCGACCGCGATACGCACCGCCGTGATGCCGGCGGCGGAGATCCCTGCAATCCGGGCGCGTCGAGGGGACGGGGACTTCCTGCGGCTCGACGTCCTCGGCGACGCGGAGATTGACATCGAAGCGCTCCAGAGCGGGCTGCGCTCCTTCATCCAGGACTATCGTGCGTGGTCGGAGGAGGTCGACCGGAAGGCCGAGAGCGTCGCTGAGCGGCACCGCATCGCTGCGGACGCGATCGGCTCGGAGATCGAGCGCGCGATCGTCAGAATGGAGGAGGGCGTCGAGCTCCTGGGACGAGACGCTGCGACCTTGACGTCGTTCCGGCTCGCTAACAGGGCAATGCGCGCTCAGATGCTGCGTTCGCGGTCGGACAGTGCGGAGGAGCCGCGGTGGCGGCCGTTCCAGCTCGGGTTCATCCTTCTGAGCCTCGCGTCGACGGTGGATGGTTCGCACCGCGATCGCGAGCTGGTGGACCTGATCTGGTTCCCCACGGGTGGCGGCAAGACCGAGGCCTATCTGGGACTGGCCGCCATCGAGATGATCCGACGCCGGCTGGTCCACGGCCATGCAGGCGGCGGCACAGCGGTCATTACCCGTTACACGATGCGGCTGCTGACGGCGCAGCAGTTCCAGCGCGCAGCGATCCTGATCTGCGCTCTGGAGCTGCTCCGGCGCGCCGAACCCGCGCTCCGCGGCGCACCTCCGTTCTCCATCGGGCTGTGGCTCGGCAACTCGACGACACCGGGAACGTTCGCGGAAGCGAAGGTGCAGCGCCGCAGCACGCTGAAGGAGGCGCGTCCACGGAATCGCTTCCAGGTGCGCGCCTGCCCCTGGTGCGACGAGAGCATCCTGCCGGTGCGCCGCACCGCGGACGAGGGCAGGTACGGCATCAGAGCCGACAGTGCTCGCTTCGAGTTCTTCTGCCCCCGCGCCGAATGCGAGTTCCACGCATCCCTCCCCGTGCAGGTCGTCGACGAGGCGATCTACGAGGAGCCGCCGACGATGCTCGTCGCCACCGTGGATAAGCTCGCCCGACTGGCATGGATTCCGAAGGGCGCCGAGCTGTTCGGCCTCGGCAGCTCCGCTTGCCGCCCGCCCTCACTCATCATCCAGGACGAGCTGCACCTCATCTCGGGCCCGCTCGGCACCATCGTCGGCGTCTACGAGGCCGCAGTGCGGGCGCTGCTCTCCTGGACGGGCAGCCCGGCCAAGGTCGTGGCCTCCACCGCGACGACGAGAGCGGCGTCGAGCCAGATCTCGGAGCTCATGGCATCCGATGTGGCTCTCTTCCCGCCGAGCGGGATCGACGCGGATGACAACTACTTCGCCGAACCGGATCCCGACACCCCTGGGCGGCTCTACGTCGGAGTGATGCCGCAGGCTCACACCCCGGCATGGGCCCTGGGGCAGATGGCCGCCGATCTCCTGCAGGCACCCGTCGGTCTGGACATGCAGGGCGCGACCCTGGACGCTTACTGGACACTGGTCGTATACCACAACAGCCTCAGGGAGCTGGGCCGAACAGTGACGATCCTTCGGGACGACGTCCGCACCAATCTCGACAGGATGCGCGACTCGACCGGCGCGCCGACCCGAGTCCCCGCGCGGGACGGCGTCGAAGAGCTGAACGGCAACGTCGATGCAGACGAGCTTCTCCGTGTATTAGACCAGCTCGGCGTCGGCCCTGACGACGACGGGGAGGCACTCGACGCGCTCGCGACCACGAACATCCTGTCCGTTGGCATCGACGTCGCGCGGCTCGGGCTCATGCTGGTGAACGGCCAGCCCAAGTCGACCTCCGAGTACATTCAGGCGACGAGTCGCGTGGGACGCGGGGCCGTGCCGGGACTGGTGGTGACCATGCTCCGCTCGAGCAAACCGAGGGACCGTTCGATCTTCGAGTCCTTCATCCCGCATCACACGTCCATCTACCGCTTCGTCGAACCCTCGTCGGTCTCGCCGTGGGCTCTGCAAGCGCGCCGTCGCGCGCTCCGCGCGATCCTGGTGATCCTGATGCGTCATGCGGCCGGCTTGAGCGGGAACGACGACGCACGGATGTTCCGGAAGGACTCCGTATCGACGCAGCGCGTCGTCGACGCGATCCTCGCGCATGTCGCCGAAGCCGATCCTCCGGAGAGCGCTCGGGTCGCCGAGGAGCTCCGCGCTGCGGTGGACGAGTGGGATCGGCGCGCCTCCGAGGCGCGCGAGACTGGAGCGGGCCTGAAGTACCGATCCGCGGAGGCGTCCGAGAGGCTCCTCCGGCAGTTCACGGAATCGGGGGCGGGGTGGCCCGTCATGAACTCGATGCGCTCCGTCGATCAGGTGGTTCGGATCCGAGCGGATGGGGAGAGACGATGAACGACGTCAAGCAGCGGTCGATCAGGCTCTCGGAGACGGTCTCGCCGTTCGGCCCGGGGGCCATCGTTGACATCGTCGGCGAATCGTTCATGGCGGTCACCGGGGACCACTGGCCCCCCGTCGCGCAGCGGCAGGAGATCCCCTGCGACCGTCTCGCGTCGAAACTCCGGGTGGACCGGCTCTGGGGCGCTCCTCCTCACAAGGAGGACGGTCGCGGACGGAGCGGCGGCCTGGAGTTCGTCCGCTTCCCGTCCTGGCTGGTCTGCCAGGAGTGCCAGGCGATGACGCGGTGGCGGAGAAGCCGCGAGAAGGGGACGCGCCCGCTCTGCGAGGAGTGCGAGGGCCGTCTCGTCCCGATCAGGTTCGTCGTCGTCTGCACCGAGCGCAGTCATGTCGGAGACGTGCCCTGGGTCAAGTGGGTGCACGCGAGCGCCCCTGGCGAGTGCTCGTCCACGGATCGACTCCGGTTCCGCTCCTCCAGGGGTCGCGCGGAGGGCCTGAGTGCGCTCGAGGTCGTGTGCGAGGCGTGCGGCACTTCGCGCAGTCTCGGCGAGCTCCGTCGCGACATCCTCCTCCGGGAGGGTCAGACCTGCTGGGGCGCGCAGCCGTGGGAGTCCGGCTCCCCCGGCTGCGGCAAGCCGATCGATGTCCAGCAGCGGGGCGCGACCAGCCTCCACTTCGGGGAGACGGTCAGCGCCATCGACATACCCGAGGTGGAGGGGAGGGCGCTCGAGATCGAGGACGCAGTGCGACGTCATCCGTTCTTCGGCGCTCTGCTCGCCCGACCCGATACAGACCTCGAGGTGCAGCTCGTTTCGCAGATGTCCGCAGCACTGAAGTGCCCTGCAGCGACGGTGCGCGAGGTCGTCGCGGAGGCGCGCGGGGACGCGCCGCCGCTTCGGGCGACCCGCGGATCGCTGCTCGCAGAGGAGTTCGAGGCCTTCCTCGCGGCGTCGAGGGATGCCGCCCCGACGGTCGACTTCGAGACCCGCCGGGCACCCCTCCCCGACGACGGAGGGCCGGTCGCGTCGGGACTGCGCTCTCTCGTCGACTCGGTCGTGCTCGTCGACCGGGTGCGCGAAGTTCGCGCGTCCTACGGCTTCTCGCGATACCGGCCCGATGCCGAGCTGGTGCCGTCCGTGCCCGCGAGCGACCTCGAATCCAAGTGGTTACCCGCTGTCGAGGGTTGGGGCGAGGGGATCTTCCTGAAGCTCGGCGGGGCCGCAGTGGATGCGTGGGCGTCATCTCCCGCCGTCACGGCGAGGTTCGCCCCGGTCGTCGAAGCTCAGGCTGCATCCGTGCTCGGCGGCCGACTGCATGAGGCGTCGCCGGAGTACGTCCTGCTTCACACCCTCGCGCACGTTCTGATGGCCGAGCTGGCGTTCCGCAGCGGATACTCAGCCCCGTCGCTCCGCGAGCGCATCTACTGCGAGGGCGAGGGCGACTACGGGGTGTTCATCTACACCACGTCCTCCGACGTGGAGGGGACGCTCGGCGGCCTGGTCCGGCAGGGGGAGACCGCGCATCTGGCGAACGCGGTCGTGCGCGCGGTGGAGCAGGCCGCGTGGTGCGCAAACGACCCGGTCTGCAGCGAGAGCGAGCCGCAGAGCATCGACGGGCTCAACCTGGCAGCGTGCCACGCGTGCGTGCTGTCGCCCGAGACCTCGTGCGAGTCGAGCAATCTCCTGCTCGACCGCCTCACCCTGGTGGGCGGAGAAGGCGCGCCCGGCTACTTCCAGACTCTCCTCTCGACCATGCTCGAGCAGTCGACCGGGGGGTGAGCGCCGAGGTCAGAGCAGCGGTTCGAGATGCCGGGCGATCGCAGCCGCGAGCTGCACCGGCACGGCGTTGCCGATCTGCCGGGCGATCGCCGTCCGGGAGCCCACGAAGCGGTGATCCTCACTGAAGCCCTGCAGGCGAGCCGCCTCGTAGTGGGTGATCGCCCTGTTCGCCTCGGGGTGCAGGTAGCGCCCCTTCTCCGGCTTGAAGAACTCCGTGCGGATGGTCACCGATGGTCGGTCCCAGTGCATGCGGCCCATCACGTCCGCCGAGCCGGAACGGTGCCCGCGCCAGCACGGCGCGAGCAGGTCATCCGGAAGGTCGAAGCGGTTGCCGCCCTTCGGAATCTTCTGAAAGCGATCCATCGAGACCTTGGCGTAGTCACGAGCGATGTGCAACTCGCTCGGGATGAAAGAACCGGCGAACTCCTTGCCCGCATACGTGGTGGTTCGACCGGACAACGCGCTGACCGGTCGCGGGTCCGTCGGAACGCCGGCGAACGCGTCCGCCACCGTCGCGTGGCGTCCGATGTGGGTCGCGGGCGGGGCGCCCACCAGAGGCAGCGAGCTCCGGCGGCCGATCATCACGGCCCGCTTGCGCGCCTGAGGGGCCCCGTAATCCGCCGCGTTGAGGATCCAGTGCTCGAACTGGTACCCCTCGAGCCTCCCGCCGGGCTCGGTGGACGCGAGGAACTGCTCGAATTGCGGCGACTTCGAGAAGGCCGCGACGTTCTCGACGACGAAGTACTTAGGGTCGGTGCGGAGGATCGTCTCCTCGTACTGCTCCCACAACGAGTTGCGCTCATCCTCGACGACCCGCTTGCCGAGCGTGGAGAAGCCCTGGCACGGCGGCCCTCCGACGATCACATCCACAGAGTCGGGCACGTCGCCGTTCTTCAACCATTCCTGGATCGGGACGTTGTGCATGATCCCCTCACCGAAGGTCGCCTCGTACGAGGCGGCCGCCGCGGCGTCCCATTCGACGGCTGCGATCGACCGGTACCGCGTCGACGCGGAGTGGAATCCGGCCGTGAGGCCGCCGGCGCCGGCGAAGAGATCCAGGACCGAGATCTCACCATTGCGCATCCATCGATCGTACCGAGCTGCCGGCTTGGTCCGAGGCCGACACGGCCCGGCGCGCCAGTGGAACGAACATCCGGATGCCCTCGGGCGGATGGGGCGCCTGCGGATAGGTCGCCTCACGAAAGGAGCCCTCTTTTGCGGGACTCTTCGGCGGCGGCCCCCACCTCCCTCTGGGGACAGCGATATGTGCCGAAAGCAAGCCACACGGTCAAGTCCCAGGTAGTGGTGTAGCGCGGTCCTTCGAAGTGATGGGTTAAGCGCTGAGTTCGAGGACGGTGTCGGTAGTCACCTCGTTTCCGGTGTCGGGCACGAGGCTCAGACGGGACTTGGCGAGGATGTCGAGGCCGAGGTAGCGGCGTCCTTCGGCCCATTCGTCGGTCTGCTCGGCCAGGACCGCGCCGACGAGGCGGACGATCGCGTCGCGATTGGGGAAGATGCCGACACTGTCGGTGCGGCGGCGGATCTCTCGGTTCAGGCGCTCGTTGGGGTTGTTGGACCAGATCTGCTGCCAGAGCCCCTCGGGGAACTGCGTGAACGCGAGGATGTCCGCTCTCGCGGCGTCGAGGTGCTCGTGCGCGTCGGGCAGCTTGCCGTCGACGTAGTCCAGGAGTCGGTCGAACTGGGCGTGGACGGAGGCTGCGTCGGGCTGGTCGTAGACGGAGTGCAGCATCGCCTTCACCGCCGGCCACATGCTCTTCGGGCACACGGACATCAGGTTCGCGGCGTAGTGCGTCCTGCATCGTTGCCAGCTCGCGCCGGGCAGGTTCGCGGCGATCGCCTCCACGAGGCCTTGGTGGGCGTCGGAGGTGACCAGACGAACCCCGCCCAGGCCGCGTGCGACGAGATCGGCGAAGAACGAGTTCCAGGCCGCCCCTGTTTCGGAGGTGGCGACCCGCAGGCCGAGGACTTCGCGGCGTCCGTCGGCGTTGACGCCGGTCGCGATCAGCACCACGGCGTTGATCACCCTGCCGCCTTCACGCACTTTCATGGTCAGCGCGTCAGCGGCAACGAAGGTGAACGGTCCGGCATCACCAAGAGGGCGGTGGCGGAACTGCTCGACGTGCTCGTCGAGATCGGCGGCCATGCGCGAGACCTGCGACTTGGACAGCGAGTGGATGCCGAGGGTCTTCACCAGCTTGTCCATCCGCCGGGTGGAGACCCCGGCGAGGTAGCAGTCCGCGACGACGGTGATCAGCGCAGTCTCAGCGCGCTTGCGGCGCTCCATGAGCCACTCGGGGAAGTAGGTTCCTGACCTCAACTTCGGGATCGCGACGTCGACCGTCCCGACGCGAGTGTCCAGCTCGCGGCGCCGATAGCCGTTGCGCTGCGTGAGCCGATCGGGGCTGGGTTTGCCCCATTCGGCGCCGACGACGGCGTCCGCGTCCGCGGACAGCAGTGCGTTGATCATGGTCTGCAGCAGGCTGCGCATCAAATCCGGGGACGCCTCGGCGAGAGCCTCGCCAAGAACGCCAGCAGGGTCGACAATATGTGGAGCGGTCATCGTGTGTGATGCCTTTCGAGTGGGATGTGAGAATTTCCTCGAAGGAACACCACGGTGACCGCGCCCACGTCCAAGACGACGAGCCAGCCACCGGGCTACACCACCTTATGGGGCACTACTAGCCACACGCCTCGCACACATTACGAGTGGCGCGAGCATAAAGCATGACCACATCGAGAGCCACGCGCGAGATCACTGAGGCTGATTAACCTTCACTACGAGCGAGGCGATCGGATCGATCAGGGAAGGCACTGCAACAGATACGGTCGATGCATCGAAGACGCGCGCAGACATCTTCGAATTGAGCTGCCGGCCGCCTGGCACCGCCTCGACCGCTGCGATGTGACCACCTTGTCGCCAATGCCGAGCACTCCGGGGCCGCGGCCCCCGCGGCGCGACTTGTCGCTGAGGTTGATCCAGCCGACGCGGTGCGCAGCTTCTGCCGACCGCATGCCCCGATTCGATCGAGATAGATAGCGCCGGGTCGAACAGTTGCTAGACGCGGTGCCGCGGACACCCTCGAACTGGGGGCATCATCCAATTGAGCGTCGTTCCGATCTGCACGCCACGCGGATAGCTTGAACAGATGCCTCGCATGCATCCGACCCGTCAACGCACCGACGCAAATCGGAGCGAGCAGCGCCTCTTTACCGCATTCGAGGGCATGAGCGGTCGAGACGACTGGGTCGTCATCACCGGGCTCGCCGTCGGGCAGCACGTGGCCGGCCTCAGCGGCGAGATCGACGTGATCGTCGTCGCGCCCGAGCGGGGCATCCTGCTCATCGAAGCCAAGACAGCCGAGCACGTGGAGTATCGCGACGGCGAGTGGTTCCTCGCGAAGAACCCGGCACCGACGAAGAATCCGTTCGCACAGCTCGACGGCGCACGGCGCAGCATCCGGCACTTCCTGAAGCAGCGCGAGCTGCTGCGCGGGGACGAGCCGATCGCCCGACTGGTGTGGTTCACGAACCTCGGGCGCTGGCAGTTCGACAACGGCACCCCGCACGACTTCACCTTCTTCGAGTGGGAGCTCGGGTGGAGCGATGAGCTCAGCGACCCGGGCGCTCTCGTCGAGAAGGTGCTCGCCGAGCACTGCGCCTGGTTCGGAGAGAGCGAAAACATCGACGTCGAGCCCGCCTCGCTCACCGCCGCGCACGCGACCGCGGTCGCGGATGCCCTGCTCTCGAGCTTCACGGCCACAGCCTCAGCCTCCGACCGTCGGCGCGCACGCCTCATCGACGAACGCGTGCTGCTGGAGGACCAGGAGCTGGTACTCGAGCTGCTCGAGACGAATCGCCATCTCTACTTCGACGGGCCCGCCGGCTGCGGCAAGAGCTGGCTCGTGGCCGTCGCCGCCCGTCGCGCAGCCCGGGCCGGGCGGCGCACGTTGCTGACGTGTTGGAACCTGCTCATGGCCCAGTCGTTGCGTGACCTCGTCGGCGAGAGCACCTTCGACATCGAGGTCGCCGACCTCAACGCAGTCATGCTTCGCGTCTGCGAGCTGGAGGCAAACCCCGACGGCGCCACCGACCACTGGTACCGGCACGAGCTACCCGAACTGACGCTCGCGGCCCTGCGGGAGCATCCGGAACGGGGAGGCTTCGACACGATCTGCGTCGACGAGTTCCAGGATGTCGCGGGCGTGCCGCTGATCATGGACGTGCTGCGGGCCCTGTGCCTTGGCGGCGATCCGGAGCGATCGAGCTTCGTGCTCGCGGGCGATGCCGGCCAGCAGATCATGCGCGCGACCGGAGAGCGGGCCGAGCCGCTGCCGGCCGCGCGCGAACTCGGCGCCGGGATCGTCCACGTAAGGGTGCGGCGCAATTGCCGTGTCGCTCCGCGGCTTCTGCGTGCGGTCCGAGGGCAGTTGGGGCGCCAGAACGACCATTCGGGCGACCGTATGAGCTCATCTACTCCCGGCGCACTCGAGGTCGTCAATGTGTCCGAAGGCCGCGAACTGCCTGCACTGCTGACGGCGATCAAGGCGCTGCGCGACGAGCACGACCCCGAGGAGATCGTCGTACTCAGCCCCTTCGGTGAGCAGTCGTCCCTCGTCGGTCGATTCCTCGCCCGCGAGCCGGCCAACAAGGAAGAGCGCCTGCTGCGTGACCTGCTCACCGGCGAACGCGCGATCACGTGGCGGTCCATCTTCAAGCACAAGGGCTTGGACACCGCGGCCGTCATCCTGACCGATGTCAGCCCGGCCGCCGCGGCCTGGGCCGACGAGCACGACCTCAGCTGGAACGACCTGCTCTACGTGGGCATGACGCGGGCGCAGTACCGCTGCACCGTGCTGCGGTCGGAGGGAGCGCCGTGGCGAGGCGAGCGCGATGCGGCGATCGCGGCGGTCGTTCCTCCGCGGGCCGGGGTCCGGACAGTCGGAGCGGGGTCCTCGTCGGCGGCCGCAGCGGCGATGGCGCGCATGGCGCGGCCGACACGCGGGGAATGACGGCGCCGACTCCTAGAGTGACGAGTGGGGTTCATGAAGTCAGTGGATCAGCTCGTCCGACACCCGAAGCAAGCCGCCCGAACGACCCGAGGAGCCCCTCATGTCCAAGCCCGAAGAGGCCGTCACTCCCGAAAATATCCCTACTGTCGATGAGGCGCTCGGAGCCCTCACCGATGAGGAGAAAGAAGCGGTCAAGCGCGACCGCGAGGAGATGAAGGAGTTCATCTCGGGGTTGGGTGCACGCGAGATCAGATCCGGTGATTGGTTCCCCAAGCTCGTCGCGAACGCTCTCGGCACGTACACGCGAGAGGTCGACTGGCAGTACTTCCAGGACAAGTACAAGGGTGTTCCAGCAGACGCGATCGTCGACCAGCGCATCAAAATGGCTTCTCGATTCGCAGCGCTCGAAGGTGGCCTCACGGCCGGCGCCTACACCGGTGCCGTGGCCGCCACGTTCGGGACGGCAGGCCTGGCCGCACCGGTCACGCTTACCGCCGCCGCGACCACCATCGCGGTCGACCTGGCGTTCCTCACCCGGTTGCAGTTGCGACTGGCGCATGACATCGCGGTCCTCTATCGGGTTCACCTCAACCCCGATGACCCCGAAGACATGTGGAAGCTGATTCGGGTGGCCTTCTCGATCAAGAGTGGAGAGGTGGCCGCCGAAGGGCTGCTCAGGGCCGCCCCGGCAGTCGTCCGCGCCGTCGTCAAGCGCTATTACTCACGAGGGGTCATCACGGCCGCACGATCTCTCCCCGTCGTCGGAAAATTCTTGCTCCAACGGAACGTCATCAAGATCGGCATCCCGGCCGTCGGCGTTCCTCTGGCGATCGCACTCAACTTCTACACGACGATCATCGCCGGACAGCACGCGCGGAGTGTGTTCCGAAATGAAGCGCGTGTCATCGAAATCGCGCAGAAGATGTCGCGAAGTTCCAACAATCCGCAGGCCATGCTCTGGGTCACCTGGCTGGTGATCCTCGCCGACGGGAAGAGATCCGACGATGAGGCTCTGCTCATGCGCAACCTGGTGACGTTCGCGCACGACCATCACGCGATCACCGATCAGGGTCTTGCTGACTTGATCGACATCGAGGCGCAAGACGTCTGGAACTTGTTGGATGCCATCGACGGCGACAAGACCGACCTGATCGACGCCGCCGACCGCGCTGCAACTATCGATGGCCCGGCGAATAAGCGCGAACTCGCGATCATCGAAGAGGTCCGCCTCCGATGCGTCTGACTCCGGCCGACCAAATGTCTACGACGACGCCATATCGGACTCATGACGTACGGTGCGAATCATGAGTGACGACTCCGAGTTCGACCCCTACTTCGATTCCCGCGACGACGCAGGAAAGGGTGACCCCGACTCCACGAGCAAGCGGCTTCGCCGTCAGCATCAGCTTCTGTGGAGCAAGCCGCTGCCCAACGGAGACCCGTTCGACCTGGTCACCACGCGGAAGAACTGCTACCTGTTCCACGAATCGGATCGCGGGCGGTTCTTCCTGTCGAGCGACACCGTGGTTCCCACATTCCGCAGCTGGTTGCGCATGAAGCCGATCACGGAACAACTGAGTCCCGATGAACTGGACGAGTTCCAGGTGCTCAACCACTCCATGGCCGGCGCGATGGTCTTCCCAGGCGAACGCAGGCCGGGCTCGCTCACCATCAATGGCGCGCGCGGGATGGACCTCCGCATCGCAGACAGAATGGACCTGACGCTGGAAGCGATCCGCCGGCACTATGCGGGCGAGCAGAGCCCCCTCTCGAAGACGCTGGACAACTACCGCGACTTCTTCGAGCTCTTCGAAGACTTCCACGGCTACGTCGAGCACTTCCTCCTGCAAGACCTCGTCGACGAGCGCGGAGAGACGGTGCGGCTGTTCACGCCGTTCGACGACTTCGGCGTGACATCCGCACTGCCGCAGACCGTGGATGCCTATCGCGCGTACCGGGACGAGGCCACCGCGTTTCTCCACGCTCGAAACCGCAGGATGGCCGATTGGGCTGCGGCGAATCTTCGCTGAGCGATCAGCCTACGAATCCTCGCGCCGCGGGCGACACCAGTCAGGAAGCGCCTCGGGTGCGATCCGGCCCAGCTCCTGAAGAAGCTCGCGAGTGCGCAGTTCAGACTCGGACAGCCCGTCCTCGTGCTCCGAACTCATCAGGTAGCTCCGTGAATCGGCAGCATGCGCTGCCACCGCATCGAGCAGCAGCTCGAGATTGCGCGCCGCCCGGGGCAACGCGTCCTGCGAGAAGGCGCCGTGCTCCATCGGCTCGAAGCGCAACGTACCCGCCCACAGCCCGTCGGCGAGAGGGTTCTCAAAGAGACTGAGTGCGGTGGCCATACCGGGCGAGGAGCCGACCGCGCGGCGCACGTCGTGCATGATCTCGTGGAAGTGATCATCGGCGAGGCCGAACCCGACGAAGAGCAGGTGCCGGGTGATGAGCGTCGCCTTCACGATCGCGCTGAGGGCGGACCGCTCTGCGGCGAACCCGAGATAGTCCTCGCGAGTGAGCACGATCGACCCGGGATCAGATGCGGTGCCGTGAAGCTTCAACAACCAGCGGTCAGAGTCGGCTGTGGCGACACCCGAGTCCTCCGGCGTTCGCTCGCTCAGCGCGTCGGTGCCCGAGATCACCCGGCGCGGGCGGCCGGCGTTCGTGCTCGCGCGCTCGAAGAGGGTGTCGTAGTTCAGCGTGATGGCCTGCTCACCAGCAGCGGCGGCCAGCAGAGCCGGAGCGAGCCCGTAGCGCTGGCGCTCCACGATCTCGGCCACGGTAGTGCGGAAGTCGAGACCCTCTTGCTCGAACGCCGACCGCAAGTATGAAGCCTGATCGAGCGGGCTGAGGCCGCCGTCGAGCACGGCGGCCCTCAGGTGGGGCGGGAGGTCGAGGCGATCGCAGAGCTGCTCGAGGAGCTGGCCCCAGGTCGGGGCGCCGGCGGACACGCTCACCCCAGCGCCGATGAAGGGCACTAGCCGGCCGGCACGGGCCTTGTCTGCCAGGTCACGAGCGAGCACGAGCAACCGGTCGTCGATCGCCCGCCAGCTCTCGTCGGGCACCTCGTGCCGGCGTTGCTGCGCGAGAGCGGCATCCGGCTCGGTGCGCAGCACCAAGGCGACATCGACGCCGTGCTCGCGAGCGCCGTCGCGAGCAGCTGCCAGAATGACGTCGAGCACACGGGTGCGCCGCATGCCCCCGCCCCCGCCACCCACGCCGAACAGCGGCATCGCGACGAGAGGCAGTTCGCGAGCCTGACCCGTTCCCACCCGGCTCTCTCGGTGTGACGGGATGCGCCGCGCCGCCCGCTCGATGAACGCGAGCACGCGCGGCCGCAGCGCGTCCGCATTGACGAACCCGCTGAGCGGTACAGCCGTAAGTACACGAAGCGGAGCGTGCGGGTCGCTCGTGCCCGCCTCGAGAACGTGGGCGAGCTCACCCTGGGCTCGGAACCGCTCGAGTGACGGATCGTCGCGCAGCTCCCCGTGCTCGGGGACGACTCCGTGCCAGTGCTCGCGCAGGCTCAGCCGGGCATCCGTCGGAATCATGATCGCGTCGCAGGCGAGCTCGGTCAGGTCACCGTGGACCACGAACACGTGAGGGATCGAAGCAGGCACTGCGCCTCCAGATGAGAGTCATGCGGGCCGTATCCGCGGCCTCTGAGGACTGTACTCATCGCACGCCGCGCACGCCGTCGGGTGGAATGTCGCAGGTTCGCTCTAATCTGCAGTCATGGTCAATTGAGCGGAATCGCGCTTACTGATCGACCGGGCAGCGGAACGACCGCCGCTCGTCACACCGACCGCGAGGAGCCGCCATGAACGCCACCATCCCCACCCTCCACGTCGGGCACGGCACGCACCAGGCCGGCCTGACGCTCTTCCCCGTGTGGGTCGACGCTCCTCGCATCGGCTCGCTCGACTGGGCGCCCTCCGCCCTGACCGTCACGGAATTAGATGACGCCGGCGGCCCGCGCGTCGCGGGGCTGCGAGCGCACAGCACCGCCGCGCGGCCCCTCGTCGCGCTCGAGGGCGACCTGCTCGAGGGCGGCTGGCAGAACCGCATGCTCGGCCGGAGCCTCGTGCTGCACCCCGGCGAGACCCGCGAGGTCGAAGCGGTCTGCGTCGAGGAGGGCCGCTGGGGCGGCGGGCGCGAGCACGGCGCGAGGGGGCGCCGTGGTTCGCTCGTCGTCCGCTTCGGCGACGAGCGTGCGCGCCAGGGCGCCACCGAAGATCGGCAGGGCGGCGTGTGGCGCCGCATTCGCGCGGTCGAGGATCGCCTCGGCGCGAGCGAGACCCGCTCGTTCACGCAGCAGCTCGATCGGCGGAGCATCCGCCCGCCCCGTCTTATCGAGGGTCAGCGCGGCGTCATCATCGGCGTCGGCGGCCGCGTCATCGGCCTCGAGCTGTTCTGCTCGGGCTCGGGATTGCGCTCGCGCTGGGAGGGCATCGTCGCCGCCGCCGAGGTGGATGCTCACCTCGGCGACCCCGTACCCACCCAGGCCGAGCGGGCTCGCGCCTTCGCCCGCCGACTGCAGGGCCGCCGCCTGCACGGTGGCGACGACGGCGCCTCGTGGTTCGAACTCGCGCGCACCGACGAGCGGCTCGACGTGGTCGGGCTCGGCGCCCGGACGGCGGGCACCCCGTCGCTCGGCCTCGTTCACCTCACCGCGCTCGACCGCGCTCACCCCGTGCTCGCCGCGGTCTGACCCGCTCTCCAACCTCAAGCCTCAGGAGTTCTGATGACCCACCACACCCCCACTACCGCCCAGACCGACCGCGCGGTCGGCGTACTGCTCGGCCTCGCCGCTGGCGACGCCCTCGGCGCTCACTACGAGTTCGGGCCTCCCCTGCCCGACGACGCCGAGGTCGGCATGATCGGCGG
The DNA here is from genome assembly GCF_012530535.1 of Microcella flavibacter. Lineage (NCBI taxonomy): Bacteria > Bacillati > Actinomycetota > Actinomycetes > Micrococcales > Microbacteriaceae > Microcella > Microcella flavibacter. The sequence continues at coordinate 194,333 of NZ_CP051299.1, read as the reverse complement.
GGGCGGCTTCGGCTGGGCTCCCGGCGAATGGACCGACGACACATCCATGGCCGTGCCGATCGCCCGCGCCGCCGCACGCGGAGCCGATCTGCGCGACGAAGCAGTGCTCGACGAGATCGTCGCGGCCTGGACCGAGTGGGCGCAGACCGCCGCGGATGTCGGCATCCAGACGCGCCAGGTGCTCACCGCCGTGCGGTCCGCCGGCGTCACCGCGGCCGCCGCGCGCAAAGCCTCGCGCACCCTGCACGAGCGCACGGGCCGCAGCGCCGGCAACGGCTCGCTCATGCGCACGGCACCCGTCGCCCTGGCGTACCTGGACGATGAGCTGGGCGCCGCCGAGGCCGCCCGCACCCTCAGCGCCCTCACCCACTGGGACGACGATGCGGGCGACGCCTGCGTTCTGTGGACCCTCGCGATGCGCCACGCCGTCCTCACCGGCGAACTGGATGCCCGCGTCGGGCTCGCGACCCTCCCCGTCGAGCGGCGAGACCGCTGGGCCGCGCTGCTCGACGAGGCCGAGCAGCGCGAGCCGCGCGACTTCGACCGCAACGGCTGGGTCGTTCAGGCGCTGCAGGGCGCGTGGTCGAGCATTCACCGTGCTCAGCAGGCGGACCCCGCCACGTCGATGCCCGGCGCTGCCCTGCGCGACGGCCTCGAGCGAGCCGTGCGCGGCGGACGCGACACCGACACGGTCGCCGCGATCGCCGGCGGGCTGCTCGGCGCCGCGCACGGGGCATCGGCGGTTCCGAGCGAGTGGCGATTGATGCTGCATGGGTGGCCGGGCCTGCGGGCGGCGGACCTCGTCGAACTCGCGACGCTCGCCCTGAACGGCGGCGAGCCGGACAGCAGCGGCTGGCCCACCGGGAGGCGCATGGACTACGCGGGCTTCCCCCACCGGTCCGGGCTGGTCGCCCACCCGCACGACGACGGCGTGCTCCTTGGCGCGATCAACGATCTCGGGAGTGCCGAGGTCGATGCCGTGGTCTCGCTCTGCCGCGTCGGCACCGAGCAGCGCCGCGACGGAGACCACGTCGAGGTCTGGCTCATCGACGACCCCGACCCCGCGAAGAACGTCAATCTCGACCTCGTGCTGAGGGATGCGGCCGACGCTGTCGCCGCGTTCCGCGCCCAGGGCAAGCGGGTGCTTCTGCACTGCGTGCAGGCGCAGAGCCGCACGCCCTCGGTCGCTGCGCTGTACGCGGCGCTGCACCGGGGCGTGCCGATCGAACGGGCACTCACCGAGGTAGTCGCGGCGCTACCGGCCGCGCGTCCGCAGCGGTTCCTCGTGGAGGCGGTACGACGTCTCGCCGCGCGGTGAGCGCGATCAGGCGTCGCGCGGCTGCGTGCGGTTCGTGATCGTGCGGTCGGCGGGAATCTCGTCCAGTCGAGACCGGGACGTTCGTCGTGCGCCGCTGCGCACTGCCTGAGCGTGGCGCGCGCGACGCGCATCGAGCTCCTCCGCTGTCGGCTTGCGGAAGATCCGGGACGGCTTGCCGACCGTTCCGAGCTGGAGTCGCCCGGTCTCCACGAGGAGCGGCTCCATCATGCGGCGGAACGTGTCCCGGCGAGGTGTCGAAGGGTCGACGGCGTTGTGGAGCATCAGCAGCTCTCGCAACGTGAACTCGTCTGGCATAAGCCCCCACGGGTCGGGAACGGTCGCATAGTCGGCTCGGATGCGCTCGACCGCGACAGCGAGGATGTGCGCGTGGTCGAAGTCGAGCGGGTCGGCGCGATCGATCGGGACGAGCCGGTCGAGGGGGACGCCCTCACCTCGGAGCGCCATCGCGTGGGCGACTGACAGCACCCACCCGCGATCGTCGCGCTGCGGTGCATCGAACACGTGCAGCTGCCGCGGCCCGCCGCCGCTGATGCCTGCCTTGTCTCGGAGGCAGCGAGTCACCGCATCGGCGAGGGTCTCCCCCTCGTGCAGGAAGGTGCCGGGCAGTCGGCGGCGACCCTTCTCACCCTCGACCAGCACTACGCACAACTCGCCGCTGTCGACAGCGAACACCGCGGTGTCGACGGCGACCGATGGACGCGGGAAGTCGGTCAATGGTCGGCCGGTCGACGGCGAGCGATCAGTCACGCGTGGATTCTCGCATCATCGCGCAAAATGCGTGAATCAGAACGGGCACGGCGACCGACCGCGAACCGAGATCTCAGTTCATATTCATGCCGTGATTGCGGCTGTCCAGCGCAAGCTTCCAAAAGGACTCACGTTTGAGGATTGTCTCGCGGCTGGTCTTCGGGTCGAAGATCTCAAGGATGGAGTACTGAAAATTCTCGACGATATGCGCATCACCAAGCTCGGCCCGGAGCCTCTCCAGCTCCTGGTTTCCACCTGTCAGGTTCCGCAGGTTCGCGTAGCTAGACCACCTCTGCCAAAGACCGTTCGCTTCTCCCGAGGCGGAACCGACGTAGAGCCTCCCGGAGCTGAGATCTGTGATGACGTAGACGCCCTTGACGCTCGAGAGTGCGTCCTTCCAACTGGGTTCGTCATTCGCGATGATCCGTTGAAGGCTCTCATGCTTGACTCGGAGGTTTTGGTAGCCAGGGAACGTGCCGAGCTTCGTGTCGGGAGCGAGTTCGTAGACCTTCGGGTTGAGTTTGCTCGCCTGGATCTTGTCGTACCAGCGAAGGTAGAGGTCGCGACCCACAGGGCGGTCAAGCTTAATGATGAGCCGCTTGACGTACTCGGAATATTGTGCGAGAGGCTCTAGCTCATAGCCTGAGCCACCGATCAGGGTCGGTATCACAGGCTGCACGCGAAAGAACCCGCCGAAAATAAAGTACTGCGGCCCGTACGGGTAATACTGAGCGAAGGTAAGCACATAGCTTGCGCTGCCCATGTTGTTGTTTTGATGCAACTCGCGGTGGCGGGTCATGTTGAGCCACTCATCCGGGTCATCCGCCAGGAGAAGGTCCCAAGCGGCAGCACCGCCGGAACCAGCTCGAATGTTTAACTTCACTTTTGTACGTCCCGGATCAGGCACCGGCATGAAATCTTCGAAGCGAATCACGCTGTCTCCTCGGGATTGTCGTGCTTGTTTCTACCACCGCGGGCACCGGTCGTTCGGAGTGCATGGTGTGTGTCGTTATCGCCGACCGGTCGCGCAATGAACGGCCACGAAAATTGGGGGGAGGATGACATCCATTGCACTCGCACGCCATCTCAGGCCCAGGCTGGGTTGCCGACGCCGACTTGCGGCCGCGACGCGATCGAACGCTTTAAGAACTTCAGTCGACCTGGATGCGGAGGCGCCCGGCGTATCCGTGCTCGTCGGCGGGAGCATTCACGATGCCCAGCGGGCCGTCGCCCGGAACGGGGGCGGGCGCGGGCAGCGAGGTCTGGCGGTCGAGCTCGACCTGCGCCTCGTGGCGGGTGGGGTGGAAGACCTCGTCGCCGATGCCGAGCACTCCGGGGCCGCCGCCGCCGCGGCGCGACTTGTCGCTGAGGTCGATCCAGCCGAGGCGGTGCGCGAGCGCGACGAGGGCGAGCGCGCCCAGCGCGATCAGAGCCCACCCCCACCATTCCATGGCTGAAGCGTACCGGCCGAAGCCGCGAGACGACATGAACGCGCGATGAATCCTCGCTAATTCGTCGCGGGCCGTGCCGAGGGGCACGCGGGTAGCGGCGAGCGGTGCGGCGTCGGTGGGCGGATCTAGCATGGCGCGAGCATCCACCCCTCGAACGGAGCAGCTGATGACCCGCACCCGCCCCTTCCGCCAGGTCGACGTCTTCGGAGCGACCGCGTTCGGGGGCAACCCGGTAGCGGTCGTGCTCGACGGCGAGGGGCTCGACGAGGTTGGCATGCAGCGCATCGCCCGGTGGACGAACCTCAGCGAGACCACCTTCGTGCTGCCGCCGACGACGGGAGACGCCGACTACCGGGTGCGCATCTTCACGCCGGGCGGGGAGCTGCCGTTCGCGGGGCATCCGACGCTCGGAACCGCGCACGCGTGGCTCGAGCACGGTGGGCGCCCGCGCGACGAGGGGGTCGTGGTGCAGGAGTGCATGGCCGGGCTCATCGAGGTGCGCCGCGACGGGCAGCGCCTGGCGTTCGCCGCCCCGCCGACCCGACGCAGCGGCCCGATCGACGAGCCCGCGCTGTCGCGGTTCGTCAACGCGCTCGGCATCGACCGCGAACAGGTGATCGGGCACCAGTGGGTCGACAACGGTCCGGGATGGTCGGCACTGCGCCTGGCCGACGCGCAGCAGGTGCTCGACCTCGCGCCCGACTTCTCGGGCTTGCCCGACGTGATGCTCGGGGTGCTCGGCACCCACCCGCCGGGCTCGGAGCGGGCCCGCGCCGGCCACGCCTACGAGCTGCGCGCCTTCGCCCCCCGCATCGACGTCGCGGAGGATCCGGTCACCGGCAGCCTGCACGCCTCCGTCGCGCAGTGGCTCGTGCATAACGGGCTCGCGCCGGCCGGTGGGCTGTGGACGGCCACGCAGGGCACCCGGCTCGGCCGGTCGGGCGTCGTCACGCTTGAGGTCGATGAGGCCGGCGCGGTCTGGGTCGGCGGGGCGACGACCACCGTCATCGCGGGCACGATCGAGGCGTGACAAGAGCAGCTACCGGCTGCGCCGATGCAGGCTGGCGCTCTCGGATGATCGCGAGGGGATCAACGGTCCCTTATCGTCAAGTCATGAAGCCTTCCAAGGTTGCTCGAGAGCAGCAAATTGCCGTGTTCGGCGAATCCGGCAGCGGCAAGACAGTCCTCCTTTCATCGTTCTACGGGGCTGCCCTAGAGCCGGAATTTTTGAACGAGAGTCTTTACGGCATCGACGCCACCGACACCGCACAAGGCCGCCGTCTCCACCAAAACTTCCTCGGCATGAAGAAAACCGCCACCACTCCAGCAACGAATCGGTTTTCGGCGACGAAGTACGTGTTCTCGGTGAGGCAGCGGCCTACGGCAGTGAAAAGGGGTAAGCCTTCCGGCAAGGAGGAACTGCGTCTTGTTTGGCACGATTACCCAGGCGAGTGGCTCGAAGAGGACCCCTCCACGCCGGAGGAGCTGAAGCGGCGTGCCGACACCTTCAGCGAGCTTGTGGGCGCGGACGTGGCGATACTTCTCGTCGACGCGCAGAACTTGCTGGTCAACGCCGGAGAGGAAGAGCGTTACCTGAAGGCTCTGCTCGCGAACTACACGCGGCACGTCTCTCGCGTTCGAAGTGAATTGCTACCCGATGGTCAACGGCTTGCGCGGTTCCCTCGCGTTTGGACGTTCGGCTTGTCGAAGGCGGACCTGCTGCCGGAAATGAACGTGACGGAGTTCCGAGACCTGCTGGTCGAGAAGGTCGGCCAGGAGATCAACTTGCTCCAGAACGAGCTAGCGGCGTTCGCTGAAGAGCCCGAGGCGTTCTCCCTCGGTGAGGACTTCGTCTTGCTTTCCTCGGCGCAATTCCAACCCGGAAAAATTGATGTCGACCGACAGATTGGCGTGCGGTTGATTCTGCCTATCGCCGCGATGTTGCCCCTTTCGCGCAACGTTCGATGGGCAAAAGCGCTCCGCTCCGGCGGAAAGGTCGCCACTGAGTTGATGAAGAACGCGGGTACTGCCGTCTCGTTCCTGGGTGGACTCAACCTGTCGGGGAAGTTCAAGCTCGTTGCCGTCTTGGCGTCTTTCCTCTCTGAACCCGTGCTTGAGCACGGGACCGCCAAGGTGCAAGAAGCCTATGAAAAGGCGCTAGAGCGTCACGACTTCCTCACCGCCGTACTGCTCGGCTTTCGGCTTGACCTCGACCGCGCCGTCGAAGAGCGGGTGCTGCTAGAAAGCCCCAAGTGATCTTTATCTGGGCAACGCGCGGAAGGACATGGGGTTTCCGATTCATCTCCACTGGAGGAGTTACGAACCCCTTGGAAATCTACGAAGCGGCGTTCGCAGGGATCGAAGCCTCTCCGGTGGCCTTCAGACGGTCAGGAGGCACCATCGCTGTCCGGTTTCCCGATCCTGAAGGCCGTACGGATAGGGCCGGGCGGTTGATTCCGCACGACTTTGTCATCCTCGATTCTAAAACCTCAGATATTCGCGACCTCCAGGATGCGCGAGCGCTGCTTTGGCCGGCTGTGAGCGGTCAGTACGAAGCGATATGGGACAAGCCGGCTGGCCCGGCACCGGACGCTCTGCAGTGATGGCCCAGATGTTGCTTGACGATTCGCCAACCCGATAAAACGCCTCGGACCGGAACTCGTGCCAAGTCGGCCGCTGATCGGGGACTGCGCCAGCGGTCGGGCATCGTCGCGCTCGAGGTCGACGAAGCCGGCGCGGTCTGGGTCGGCGGCACGACGACGACCGTCATCGCGGGCACGATCGAGGCGTGAGCGTGCCGGTCGCACTCACCCCGAGCCGGCCACCCGCGGCCGCTAGGGTGACGTGCCGCCGACCCCCAGGAGCCCCGTGACCGAGCACGCCCCCACCCCCGCCGCGACCGCGCCGACCGACGCGCAGTGGAGCGCCCTCGGCGACGCCGACTTCGTGCTGCTCTCGACGTTCCGCCGCAGCGGCGTGCGCGTGCCGACGACGGTCTGGGTGGTGCGCGACGGCGACGCCCTGCTCGTCACCACTCCCCCAGCGAGCGGCAAGGTCAAGCGCCTGCGCAACGATCCGCGGGTGCAGCTCACCGTCTGCGGACGCATGGGCGCCGTCGCCCCCGACGCACCGACAGTGGATGCTCGCGCCGAGATCGCCGGAGAGGACAGCGCCTTCCCCCACGCCGTCGATGCGTTCCGCGCCAAGTACGGCACCGAGTTCGACGCCATCATCGCCATGGAGCGCCGCCACGCCGAGAGCCGCCTCGCCCCCGGCGAGACCCTCGCCGACCGGCTCATCCTGCGCATCACGCGCCCGAGCGATGCGGCCTAGGAGCCGCCGAGCCGCGTCGACACCACCACCCCGGCGTGCAGCGTGCGGTGCACCGGGCACTTGTCCGCGATGACGAGGATCGCCGCGCGCTGCTCGTCGGTGAGCTCACCGACCAGGGTGATGGTGCGGTCGATGTGCTCGAGGGCCTGCGTCGACTCGTCGCAGCGCTCGCAGTCGTTGGCGTGCGTGCGCGAGTGGCTGAGATCGACGCTCACGTGCTCGAGCGGCCACTTCTTGCGGTTCGCGTACATGCGGATCGTCATCGACGTGCACGCGCCGAGGCCGGCGAGCAGCAGCTCGTAGGGGTTCGCTCCCGAGTCGGTGCCGATCGGGTGCGGCTCGTCGGCGGCGAACAGGTGGCCCCCCGCCGTGACGGTCTGCGCGAAGCCGTCGGGGGCCACTTCGGCCACGCGGACGTGCCCTTCGGGGAGCGCGGGCGCAGCATCCCGAGCCGTGTCAGCGGGGGCGGGCAGGCCCGCGTACCGGCCCACCCACGCGCCGATGATGCCGGCCGCGTACTCGGCGTCGGCGCGGTCGGTGAGCAGGTGGTCGGCGCCGTCGAGGGCGACGAACGACTTCGGATGCCGCGCCGCCTCGAAGATGACGCGCGCGTCGTCGATTGCGACGGTGTCGTCGACGGGCGAGTGCATGACGAGCAGGGCGGCGTCGAGCGCGGCGATGCGGTCGAGCTGCGGCTGCTGCTCGAGGTCGTGCAGGAACTGCCGGCGGATGCGGAACGGCCGCCCGCCGAGGTCGACCTCGGCTTCGCCGTCGCGCTCGATGGCTGTCACGTCGTCGCCGAGCAGGTGCACGACGTGCTGCGGATCGGCCGGCGCCCCGATGGTGACGACCGCGCTCACCTCGGCGATGCGGCTGGCGGCGGCGAGCACGGCGGCTCCGCCGAGCGAATGCCCGATGAGGATGCTCGGCGCACGGTGCTCGTCGCGCAGGAAGTCGGCGGCGCTCAGCAGGTCGTCGATGTTGCTCGAGAACGTCGAGTTGGCGAAGTCGCCGCCCGACTGCCCGAGCCCGGTGAAGTCGAACCGCAGCACCGCGATGCCCTCGGTCGTGAGGGCGCGGGCGATGCGGCTGGCGGCGACGGCGTCCTTGCCGCAGGTGAAGCAGTGGGCGAAGAGGGCGTAGGCGCGGGGCGTGCCGATCGGCAGCTCGAGGCGGGCCGCGAGGCGGTCGCCCTGCGAGCCGGTGAACTCGACGCGCTCGGTCGTGAAGGTCATCGGGGGGTTCCTCTCTCGTCGCGGCCAGTCTGCCGCTCGCGCACGACCGCCGACACCGCGAGGCGCAGGGTGGTGGCCTCCGCGGCTGCGGCAGCGGCATCCATCGGCAGGGCCCGCTCGACGGAGAGGCCGTTGACGACGCTCGACAGGAAGCGCGCCTGGGCCTCGCGGTCGCCGTCGACGAGCGCGCCCTCCTCGGAGAGCGTCGCCAGCCAGCCCTCGATGCGGCGGCGGGCCGCGCTCTCGAGCGCGAGGTAGCTCTCGACCGTGCTCGCCGGCGGCGCCTCCTCGACGTAGGCGCGCAGCGTGGTGCGCCAGAGCTCGCGCGCGGATTCCGCGACCCCCGCGCGGTCGAGGATCTGACGCAGGCCCGCCATCAGCCGCTCCTGCGCGGGCAGCGTCGCGTCGTCGATGTCGCCGTCGGGCATCACGAGGCGGAACATGCCCTCGAGCACCTCGTCCAGCAGCGCCCGCTGATCGGGGAAGAAGTGGCGCAACGAGCCGACGCTCACCCCGGCGCGGGCCGCGACCGCGCGCACGCTGAGCCGCGCCGCCGGATCCTCGCCGACCATCTCCGCGGCCGCGATGAGGATGCGGTCGCGCGTGGTCAGGGTGCTCGGGGTGGTCGGGGTGCCCGGGGTGCTCGGCGCGCTCGACGCGCTCGGGGTCTCGTCGGCCATCGGTCTCCTGCCATCACGGCCGACACGCTGCGTTAGTACGGTGTGCTAGTGTCGCCCTCATTCGTTAGCACACTGTACTACTTGGACGAGAGGACCGGCCCGATGCCCACCTGGTTGCAGCGGATCAACGCCCGCCGCGCGAAGCCCGGCGACGGGAGCCCGCTGCCGCGGTTCCGCTGGTGGCAGCTGCTGAGCCGCTCGGTGTTCGAGCTGCCGCCCGACCCGGGGCGTCTCGCGCGGTACACGGTCGACGTGCGGCACGCCGGAGACCGCACCGACGGCGCCGTGCGCGCCCGCCTCTACCGCGATGGCGCGCTCGCTGCAGTGTCGACGCTGCCGACGGCGTTCCCCGTCGAGGGCGGCGCGATCGAGGTCGCGGTGAACTCGATCGGGCTGCGCCGCTGCCACTTCGTGCCGTCGGACGGGCGCACGCCCGAGCGCGTTCTCACGCCGCTGCCGGCTTCGGCCGAGGGGCGCCGGGCGCGCTTCGACCGCGCCCACCCGGCGGCGAGCCGCCTCGTCGGAGCGCTCGCGCTCGCCGCCGTGCTCATCGGCGTCGTGGTGGGAGGCTACGAGCTGCTGATGCAGTTGGCGAGCATCCCACCCGTGGTCGAGGCGATCGGAGTGGTCGAGCGGCCGGTGCGGATTCCGCTCGAGGTCGGCGTCGCGGTCGGCGCTGGCGCGGTGCTCGGCGGGCTCGAGCGCACGCTGCGGCTGCGCTCGACGTGGCTCGACGAGTTCGCGACCTGAGCGCGGGCGCCCTGGGTCGATTCGACGCGGTGTCGGCCTTATGTCGGCCTCACTGCTGCCGACCGATCGGCCGCGGATCGACGCCGCTGGGTCGCGGCGGCAGCGACGGTGAGCGCGAGGTCGGCGGAGGGGGCATTGCCGCACCCCCGCGGCGACGCAGTCGAGCAGGCGAGCGCGACCGGCGGGCGGCCGGCGGGAAGGCGGACGGCTAGACGGACGGAGCGGGCGAGCGGGCGGGCGGGCGGAGTGACCCGCGCTACGGCACCCGGTAGAGCCACTCCTCCGTGCCGAACTTCTGCTCGACGAGCTCGTCGATGCGCTGCATCTCGGCCGGCGTGATCGCGCCCTCCGTGAGACCGTTCAGCCCTCGGAACGTCGAGACCAGGGCGTCGAGGATCTGCTCGCGGGGCATCCCGGTCTGCGATTTCAGCGGGTCGACGCGCTTGTTCGCGCTCTTCACGCCCTTGTCGCTGAGCTTCTCGCGGCCGATGCGCAGCACCTCGACCATGCGGTCGCCGTCCATGTCGTAGCTCATGGTGACGTGGTGGAGGACGGCTCCGGCGCCGAGGCGCTTCTGCGCGGCGCCGCCGATCTTGCCCTTCGTCGACGTGATGTCGTTGAGCGGCTGGTAGCTGGCCTCGATGCCCAGCTTCTTCAGACCCTCGATGACCCACTCGTCGAGGAACGCGTACGACTCGGCGAAGCTCATGCCCTGCACCAGCTCGGCCGGCGCGTACAGCGAATAGGTGATGACGCTGCCGGCCTCCATGAACATGGCGCCGCCGCCCGAGATGCGGCGCACGACCTCGAAGCCGTACTTCGCCGCGTTCTCCATGTCGACCTCGTTCTTCACCGACTGGAACGAGCCGATGACGACGGCCGGGCGCTCCCACTCCCAGATGCGCAGCGTCGGGCCGCGCGTGCCGAGGCCGACCTCCTCGGCGAGCACCTGGTCGGCCGCCATCTGCTGCTGCGGCGTCAACGGCGGACCCACGACGAGCTCCCACTCGTAGTCGGTGAAGCTCGTCGCCTCCGACAGCGCGCGGCGGATCGTCGTCGCCACCGCCTCGGCGCTGAAACCGAGCAGCACCGCGCCCTCGGGGATTGCGGCCTGGATGCTCGTCCGCAGCCCGTTGCCGTCCGAGTCGGCCGACATGCCGTCGACGGCCCGCTCGATCGCGCCGATCGTCTCATCCGGCTCGACGAAGAAGTCGCCCGCCAGACGGAACTCGCGGATCAGGCCGTCGACCACCTCGAGGTCGACGACGACGAGCTTTCCACCGGGGACCTTGTACTCACCATGCATGGGAGCGAGCCTACGCGGGCGGCGTCAGCGCTCGCTGGGGCGGGATGCTCCGCTCGGGTCAGGCGCCGGTCGCGACCGGCCGGCTCGCGTCGCCCGCGTACTGCGACCAGCTGCCCGGGAACAGCCGCCCCGCCGGCAGCCCCACGTGCTCGAGCACGAGCAGCGTGTGGCAGGCGGTGACGCCCGAGCCGCAGTAGCTGATGACGGGGCGCTCGCCGGCGCCCGCGTGCTCGAGGCGGGCGCGCAGCTCGTCCACGGGCAGCAGCCGGCCCTCGCCGTCGACGTGGTCGCGCACGGAGAGGTTCGCCGCTCCGGGGATGTGGCCTGCGCGGGCGTCGACGGGTTCGGCGTCGCCCGCGAAGCGGTCGGCGGTGCGGGCGTCGAGCACTAGGGCGCTGCCGTCGGCGGCGGCCTGCTGGGTGTCGTCGATCGAGGCGAGAGCGGCATCCGGCCAGGGGCGCTCGGTGAAGGATGCCGCTGCCGCGGCCTCGCTGCCGGACGCGCCGTCGGTGGCCGTGCCGCTGGCGTCGCCGTCGGCGCCGGCAGCGCGCGCGGCCTCGACGGTGCTCGCGTCGCCGTGCTCGAGCGGGCCGTCCCACGCCGCGATGCCGCCGTCGAGCACGGCGGCCTCGAGCCCCAGGGTCCGGAGCATCCACACCAGCCGCGCCGCGATCACTCCCCCGGCGTCGTCGTAGACGACCACGGTGCTGTCGTCGCCGATGCCGAGCGCGGTCATGGCGCGGGCGAAGTCGGCGGGGGCGGGCAGCGGGTGCCGGCCCTGCGTGAGGGTCGGCGGGGCGGCGAGCGCCGCGTCCAAGTCGACGAACCGGGCGCCCGGCAGGTGCCCGTGCGCGTAGACGTCGCGGGCGCCGCGGCCGTCGAGGTACCAGCGGGAGTCGACGACGACGAGGTGGCGGGCCGTGTCGCACAGGCTGCGGAGGTCGGCGACGCTGACGAAGGGGGCGAGCATGGGGTTCAGGGTAGTGGGGCCGGTCGACCGGGTCCGCGCGGTCTGACGGCGCGGGCGCAGGGTGGGGAGCAGCGCCGGGCGCGGACGGCTCGTGCACTGGCCGGCCGCGTCTGCGGCGCGGGGGAATCTGCTGGCGTTATGTGCGCTCACGGCTCCACAACCCGAGCGGGGTGATGTCCGGCCGAGCGCTGGCCGAGTCGCGCCGATGTCGCCGGGTGGGCGTACCGTTCGCCCATGGACCCCCTCGCGCACGACCTCACGCTGCTGGCCGACTACCTCCTCGAGGAGGCGCAGGCCTCCGCCGACGGCCGGGCAATGCACCCCGTCGACCTCGGCTTCGGCACGCTGCGCCTCATGGCGATCGGCTTCGCCGCCGGCGCCGAGCTGCCCGAGCACGACAACCCCGGCGAGGCCGTCCTCCAGGTGCTGCGCGGCGCGGTGCGCGTCGTCACCATCGCGCCGCACGTCGTCGACGGCCGGGAGGTCGGTACCGGACGCGTGGTCGAGGCCCAGCCGGGCCTCCTGGTGCGCATTCCGGATGCGCGGCATCGCGTCGAAGCGCTCGAGCCGAGCGTGATCCTGCTCACCGCCGTGTCGCTGCCCGGCGGCAGCGGCCACTGACCGCCGACTCGCGCAGCCACCTCGAACGGGCCGTGATGACGCCCGTCTGCGTCGTGCCCGCGGCCTGCTCGCTCGTGCTCGCGCTCGGCTGAGCCGGCCGCTCGGAGCGCGACGCAACCCTGGATGGTTGTGGAGCCTTGAGCGCACATAGCGACGAGGGAAAGTCCCGCCGGAGAGCGAAGACGATGCCGTCGACGGGCGCTGGTTTTCGTCAGAGATGTGTAAGCGGAAGCTTCCGCAACCCGCCGCGGTTGTGGAAGCTTCCGCAACCCGCCGCGGTTGTGGAAGCTTCCGCTTACAGAGCCGGCGAGGAAACTCTCCGCCCCCGGCGGGCCGGTCGAAGGGCCGCGCGGACGGCGCGGCACACGGACAGGCGCGCGACGCGGGCGCGGTGGGCGGGCAAAGAGGGTCGAGTGGGCGCGCTCAGCCCGCCGGTGTCAGCACGCGCTGCCCCAACCAGCGCAGCAGGTCCGCGCGGACCTCCTCCTGATTGAGCTCGTTGAAGATCTCGTGCCGAGCGTCGTCGTAGACGATCAGCTCGACGTCGCTCAGGCCGCCGCGGCGCAGATACTCCTCCGCCAGGCGGGCCGCGCCGCGCTCGCCGCTCAACGAATCGTCGGCGCCGACCATGATCAGCAGCGGCAGATCCCGGGCCAGGCGACGCGGGCGGCCGTAGAGGCGCAGGCCGTCGGCAGGGCCGAACAGCTTCAGGATGTCCGCGTCGAACGTCAACGGATCCTCCGCGAACAACCGCGCCACCTCCGGGTCGCGGCTCAACCACTCCGCACCCGTCGCGCCCAAGTGAGCATGACGAGCGTTCAAGTCGCCCGCGTTCATGAAGCCCGGCATGCGGTAGCTCGTACCCGTCAGCACCGCCGCGTCGTAGTCATCCGCCGAGGAGTTCAGGATGATCTGCGCCATCAACGAACCCCACGAATGCCCCAGCAGCACCAGCGGCACCCCCGGCAGCTCGGCGCGGATCAGCCCCGAGAGCTGGCGCAGGTCGGCGATCGTCGCCCGCAGCCCGCCCGGGCCCAGACGACCCATGCGCGAGGAATCGCCGCCCGTCATCTCGACCCCGGTCGCTCCGTGGCCCCGGTGGTCGTCGGCGAAGACCGCGTAGCCCGCGTTCACCAGCTCCTGCGCGAGCACCTCGTACCGCAGAGCGTGCTCGCCCACCCCGTGGGCGAGCTGCACCGCCGCGCGGGGCTTGCCGGGCATCCACACGTAGAAATGGACGACGACGCCCTGCGCGTCGGTGAACGTGCGGTGCTGCCGCTCGACGATGAACTTGGGCATGAGAGGCCTCCTGCCCCCAGAGTACCGGCGCAGAGCATCCCGGCACCCGGGCGCACGCCCCCACCCGCACTCAGTCGTTCGCCAGGCTAATGACCTACGCTAAGCAACGATGTCCAGCGCAACCGATCCCCACGAAGAGCTGCGCGTGCTCATCCAGAAGGTGGCCCGCCGTATCCGCGCCGAGCGCGGCGGCGAGGGCGTCACCGACAGTCAGCTCGGCGTGCTCTGGCGGCTCGCGAGCGACGGTCGATGCACGCCCGGAGGCCTCGCCGACTCGGAGCGCGTGAGCCCGCCCAGCATGAACCGCACCGTCAACGCCCTCGAAGCCCTCGGCTACGTGCGCCGCGAACCGAGCGAGACCGACGCCCGCCAGGTCTGGGTCATCCTGACCCGCGAGGGCGACGAGCTCATCGCCGAGACGCGCCGACTGCGCAACGCCTGGTTCCACGAGCAGCTCGACGCGCTCGAGCCCGCCGAGCGCGACGCCCTCGAAGCGGCGATGGATGCCCTGCGCAAGCTGGCCGACTCGTGAACGCCATGTTCCGATCCCTCGCAGGTCTGAACTACCGCATCTGGTTCGCCGGGGCGATGGTCAGCAACATCGGCGCCTGGATGAACCGCACCGCGCAGGACTGGCTCATCCTCACCGAGCTCACCAACGAGGACGCCGCCGCCGTCGGCATCGCCATGGCCCTGCAGTTCGGGCCCGCCCTGCTCATCGGCCCTTACGCGGGCCTCATCGCCGACCGCGTCAACGGCCGCCGCCTGCTCGCCGTCACGCAGACCGCGCAGGGCCTCGTCGCCGCCGCGCTCGGCATCATCGTCGTGCTCGGCATCGCCGAGCTCTGGATGGTCTACGTGCTCGCCGCCCTCCTCGGCGTCGCCACCGCCGTCGACGCGCCCGTGCGGCAGACCTTCGTCGGCGAGCTCGTCGGCCCGAAACAGCTGCCCAACGCCGTCTCGCTCAACTCGGCCAGCTTCAACACCGCGCGACTCATCGGCCCCGCCGTCGCCGGCCTGCTCATCGCCACCATCGGCTCCGGCTGGGTCATCATCATCAACGCCATCACCTACGCCGCGACGCTGCTCGCCCTCGCGCTCATGCGGGGCAGCGAGCTGCACGTGATGAAGAAGGAGAAGAAGGGGCGGGGGCAGCTGCGGGCGGGCGTCATGTACGTGCGGCGCCGGCCGGACCTCATGGTGATCTTCACCATGGTGTTCCTGCTCGGAACCTTCGGCTTCAACTTCGGCATCTTCACCGCCACGATGGCGCGCGTCGAGTTCGAGCGCGGAGCCGCCGAGTTCGGCATCCTCTCCTCGGTGCTCGCCATCGGATCGGTGACCGGCGCCCTCATGTCGGCCCGCCGCGAACGGCCGCGGCTGCGCGTCGTCGTGCTCGCCACCCTCGGCTTCTCCGGCTCGACCGCGCTCGCCGCCGTCATGCCCACCTACGAGCTCTTCGCGATCTCGCTCATCCTCATCGGCTTCACCTCGCTCACGATGATCACCTCCGCCAACGCCTACGTGCAGACCACGACGCGGCCGGCCATCCGCGGCCGGGTCATGGCCCTGTACCTCACGATCTTCATGGGCGGCACCCCGATCGGCGCCCCGCTGCTCGGGTTCGTCGCCAACGAGGCCGGGCCCCGCTGGGCGCTCGGCGTCGCCGCGCTGGCCGGGCTCGCCGCCGCCGCCGTCGCCGTCGTGTGGATGCGCGGCCGCGCCAACCTCCGCCTGCGCCGGCCGCGCGGGGGATCGTGGTGGCGCCTGCGCGTGCGCTACGACGGCGACGACTACGACTGGGACACCGCGACGACCGAGATCGCCGTCGTCGAAGCGCAGGCGCGCAAGGGATGAGCCCGGCGCGCAGGTCTACAGTCGGAGGCATGGCCAAGCCCCCGTCGAACGGCATGAACCCCTTCGTGGGGCAGAAGGGCTTCTGGGCGCGCGTCAACCGCATCGCCTACACCTTCACCGGGCCGGCGGCGGTGGGCATCGGGCGGCCCGAGGAGCCCTACGTGGCTCCGGCCGACCCGACGTGCCCGCTGTGCGGGTCGCTCATGGCCGAGCACGAGATCTCGCGCGGGACGGGCACGGCGTCGACGCGGCTGCACTGCCCGAGCCGGGCATCCTGAACCGCCCCGTCGTGACGCGGGGTCAGCGGTCGTAGACGTCGCTGCGATTTCCTATCGTGACCACGACGACCAGCAGCACGTCGTCCTGGATCGTGTACGCGATGCGGTAGTCACCGACGCGCCCGCGGAAGCCGGGGCGGCCGACGAGCGCCTTCGCGCCGGGCGGCCGCGGATCCTGGCCGAGGAGCGCGATGACGCCCCGGATGCGGTCCCGGTGCTGGTGATCGACCCGCTTCAGCGCGCGAACAGCGGCGGGCCGGAGCTCGATGCGATAGGTCACGCCCAGCCCAGGTCGGCCTTCGCCTGCGCCCACGGGATGCTCGCACCCTCCTCGGCCATGGCCTCATCGAACGCCGCGGCGTCCTCGGCGTCTTCGAGGGCTTCGAGCAGCTGCTCGTAGCGCTGCGGGCTGATGACCACCGCGGTGCGCTGACCCCGGCGCTGGATGAAGACGGCCTCGCTCTGCGATCGGTCGATCAGCTCGGAGAACCTCTTGCGGGCGTCGGCGACGCTGACATCGGACATGCGTCGACTGTACATCTCGTCGCATCTCATGTACATGCTTAGCGTCGTCCTGACGCGCGGGCGTCAGCGCGCCGCGCCCTCCACCGGGTAGGGGTACTCGGCCGAGCGGCCCTGGAAGGCGAGGATCGCCGGGTTCTGCACTCGGCCGGCCTCGATCTCGATCGAGCGGCGGATCGTCTCCGACTCGGCCCACGACTCGGGGCCCTCCATGACGGGGCGCAGGAACGGCATGAGCGCCTCGCTGATCTCCCACGTCGTCGAATTCCACAGCAACGACGGGCTGTGATCGACGGCGTAGTAGTTCGTCGACTCGCCGACGGTGATCATCGGCTCGGCGAACGACGTCGCCCGCGCCCACTCGAAACCCATGCCCTCGTCGACCGAGACGTCGACGATGAGGCTGCCCGGGCGGAACGCCGCGAGGTCCTCGGTGAGCAGGTAGGTGAGCGGCTCCGTCGGATCCTGCAGGGTGCAGTTGACGACGATGTCGTTCTGCGCCAGGTACGCGGCGAGCGCCTGCGGGCCGTCCGGGGTGTGCACGATGCTCTCGCCGGGGGCGTCCGGGCGGTGCTCGAGCTGCACGATGTCGACCGAGGGGATGGGTGAGCCGACCGCCGCGATGTCGCGGTTGGTCAGCACGCGCACATCGTGGATGCCGAAGGCGTTGAGCGCGGTGACGGCGCCGCGGGCGGTCGCGCCGAAGCCGATGACGACGGCGCTGAGCCGTCGGCCGTAGTCGCCCGTCGACCCGCACAGCTGCAGGGAGTGCAGCACCGAGCAGTAGCCGGCGAGCTCGTTGTTCTTGTGGAACACGTGCAGCCCGAAGCCTCCGTCGGGCCGCCAGTGGTTCATCGCCTCCCAGGCGATCAGGGTGAGGCCCTTGTCGATGGCGAGCTGCGTGATCGCGCGATCCTGCACGCAGTGCGGCCAGCCCCATAGCGTCTGGCCGTCGCGCAACTGCTCGAGGTCGGCGACCTGCGGCTTCGGCAGCAGCACGACGTCGGCCCGGGCGATGACCTCGGCGCGGTCGGCCATGGCGCCGACGAGCGGCTCGATCTCCTCGTCTCCCACACCGAAGCGGGCGCCGTAGCCGCGCTCGACGACCATGCGCGCGCGCAGGTCGGCGTCGATGCGCTCCAGGTGCGCCGGGTGGATCGGCAGGCGCCGCTCGTCGGCCTTGCGCGCGGTCGCGATGACGCCGAGGGTGAGGAGGGCGGGCGGCGGGGCGGTCGCGGGGTCGGGTGCCGGGTGGGTCGCGGGTACGGTTTCGGTCATGGTGCAGGGTACGCGGCGCGGGTGCGCGGGGGTCGAGGGGCCGCAGGGCTGCGCCGGGCATCCCGTCACTGGCCGCGGTGTGCGCAAATGCAGGAGTCTCGCGACCGACCCCGGCGTGTCGCCGCATGAGCCGTGTCGACGCGCCGCGCGGCTCCTGCACTTGTGCACGGGATCAGGACCGCAGCCTCCGGGTTCGGCGTGTCGCCGCATGGTTCGGGTCGCCGCGCCGACCGGCTCCTGATCGCGGGCAGCAGCGCGGCCGGCCGGGGTGCGGCGCGGTCCGCGCGGCGGCGGCAGGGCATCCCGCCGCCGCCCGCTCGCCCTCGCCGACGCCCCCCGCTCGGCGACCCAACCTCATCCGCTGGGGGGAGGCCGCCGACCCCGAGCGTTCCTAGGCTTGAGCGCATGATCGAGATACGCGAGCTCACCAAGCGCTTCGGCGACAAGACCGCCGTCGACCGCATCACCGCGACCGTGCGGCCGGGGGTCGTGACCGGGTTCCTCGGGCCGAACGGCGCCGGCAAGTCGACCACCATGCGCGCCATCGTCGGGCTCGACCGCCCCACCTCCGGCAGCGTGCTCGTCAACGGCAAGCGGTACGCCGAGCACGCCGCGCCCCTGCGCGAGGTCGGCGCGCTGCTCGACGCGAAGGCCATCCACACCGGCCGCACCGCCTACAACCACCTCCTCGCCATGGCCGCCACGCACGGCATCGGAAAGGCCCGCGTGCACGAGGTCATCGCCATGACCGGCCTCGAGTCGGTCGCGACGAAGCGCGTCGGCGGCTTCTCGCTCGGCATGGGGCAGCGCCTCGGCATCGCCGCAGCCCTGCTCGGCGACCCGCAGACGCTCATCCTCGACGAGCCCGTCAACGGCCTCGACCCCGAGGGCGTCATGTGGGTGCGCCGGCTCACCCAGCACCTCGCCTCGCAGGGGCGCACCGTGTTCCTCTCCTCGCACCTCATGAGCGAGATGGCGCAGACCGCCGACCACCTCATCGTGCTCGGCCGGGGCCGCATCATCGCGGATGCCCCGGTGAGCGAGGTGCTCGCCCTGGCGACCGGCTCGGCAGTGCGGGTGCGCACCCCCCTCGCCGCCGACCTCGCCCCACGGCTCACCGCCGAGGGCGGAGGCGTCACCGCCTCGCCCGTCGAACCCGACCTGCTCAGCGTCACCGGCATCCTGCCCGCGCGCATCGGCGAGCTGGCGATGCACGCCGGCATCGTGCTGCACGAGCTCACCCCCGTCTCCGCCTCGCTGGAGGACGCCTACCTCGAACTGACGCAGGACGAGGTCGAATACCACTCGGAGGTCTCCCGATGACCGGCACCCGCACGACCGACGCCCCCACGGGCATCCCGAACCCCGACCGCGGCAGCGGCGTCACCTTCGCCCGCGTCGTGCGCTCGGAGTGGATCAAGCTGCGCACCCTGCGCTCGACCGTGTGGTCGTTCGCGATCATCGTCGTGATGACGGTGCTCATCGGCCTGCTGTTCGCCTCCGTCTACGACGTCTCGTTCGGCCCCGCGCAGGATCAGGCCGGGCAGAACACGATCGCGCTCGCGGCCGTCACGGGCGGCGTCAGCCTGACGCAGCTGGTCGCGGCCGTGCTCGGCGTGCTCATCATCAGCGGCGAGTACACGACCGGGATGATCCGCTCGACCCTCGCCGCGGTGCCGCGACGGCTGCCGGCCCTGTGGGCCAAGGCGCTCGTGCTCGCCGTGTGCACCTTCGTGATCGGGCTCGTCGCGTCGGCCGTGACGCTGCTCATCACCGTGCCGATCCTCGCCGGCAAGGGCATCGAGCCGCAGCTGCTCGACGGCGACTTCGTGCGCAGCGTGCTCGGCACCGCCGCGTACCTCGCGCTCATCGCCCTGCTCGCCTACGGCCTCGGCGTGATCCTGCGCCGCAGCGCCGGCGGCATCGCCGCGGCCGCGGGGCTCATCTTCCTCGTGCCGACGGTGCTGTCGATCGTCGCCGCGGTCTCCGGCACCGCCTGGCTCAGCAACGCCTCGGCGTTCCTGCCCTCGAACGCCGGAGCCCGCATGTACGCCTACAACGCCGGCGAGCCCGACCCCTTCGCCGCCGCGGGAGCCGACCTCTCGGAGGTCATCACCCTCGACGCCGGCCAGGGAGCCCTCGTGCTCGTCGCCTGGGTCGTCGTGCTGCTGGCCGTCGGAGCCGTGCTGCTGAAGCGCCGCGACGCGTAACGGCCGGAGCCGCACCGGCTCGACCCGACGCCGCCCGCCGCCCCGCCCGGGGTGCGGGCGGCGTCGTCGCGTGCGGGCTCCGGCGGCCGCGCGGCTCCTGATCGCGGGCAGGGCCGCGGGCGCGTGCGCAAATGCAGGAGTCGAGCATCCCGAGTCGGCGTGTCGCCGCATGACTCGACCCGACACGCCGACCGGGTCCTGCATTTGTGCACACCACAGCGCGACGGCGAGCGGCGACGGGAGACGGGATGCTCGGCGCGAGCACCGCGCCAACCCGAGCCGCGCGGCCCCGGCCAGCGCAACCCCCGGCTCAGGCCTCGCGCGTGATCTCGACCGTGACGAACAGGCGCGAGGAGCTCGGGCCGGCGTAGACGCCGCGCACCGGCGGCACGTCGGTGTAGTCGCGACCGCGGCCGACGATGACGTGGCGGTCGCCGATCGGCACGGCGTTGGTGGGGTCGTAGCCGCGCCAGCTGCCGTCGAACCACTCGACCCAGGCGTGCGACTCGCCCGCCACGGTCTCGCCGATGGGGGCGGCCGGGTTCGGGTGCAGGTAGCCGCTGACGTAGCGGGCCGGGATGCCCACCGAGCGCAGCGCGCCGATGGCGAGGTGCGCCATGTCCTGGCAGACCCCCTTGCGGTGCTCCCAGGCCTCGGCGGCCGTTGAGTGCACCGTCGTCGCGCCGGGCACGTACTCGACCTCGGCGTGCAGGAACGCGCAGAGCCGCTCGGCGGCCTCCGTCGGGTCGGCGGAGGACGCCGCGACCTCGCGGGCGCGCTCGGCGACCTCGGCCGGCGGGCGGGTGAGCCGGGTGACGGCCGTCTGCTCGACGATCGACACGGCGGTGGCGGCGAGCTGCGGCAGAGCATCCCACGATGCCCGCTCGAGGGTCGATTCGGTGCGCCGCAGCTCGACGACGCTGTCGGCGGTGATCGCCAGCTCGCGGTGGGCGTGCAGCTGCTCGAAGGAGGTGACGCGGGTGCCCCAGTAGTCCTCGTAGTGGTGCTGGTGCGAGCTGGGCGTGATGCCGAGGTGGCTGTAGACGACGAGCTGGCCGTCGGAGGAGGCGGGCAGCATGCGCGCCTCGTTGTACGAGGCCGAGACGTCGCCCTGGTACTGGAAGCCGGTCGAGTGGCGGATCCGCAGGCGCATCACGAGTTCTCCGCCACCCAGTTCGGGGCGGCGTTCGTCGGGAAGTAGCGCTGGCGCACGCCCTCGCTCGTCGCGCTCGTGGCGGCCTGCACGGCATCCATGTGCCGCGGCAGCTCTTCGAGGATGTCGGCGATGGCGCGGTACTCGAGCTCGCTGCGGATCTGGCCGAGCTGGCGCAGCGCGATGTCGGCGACGCCCGCGCGCTCGAGGCCGGCGCGCGGCTCGATGTCGCGCAGGCACTGCTCGGCGCGGCTCACCGCGAAGAGGATGGAGCGCGGGAACAGGCGGTCGACGAGCAGGAACTCGGCCGCGTTGCGCGCGCTCGGCATGCCGCGGTACGTGCGCAGGTAGGCCTCGTAGGCGCCGACGCTGCGCAGGATGGTCGTCCACGAGGGGCCGCTCGCCTCCGTGAGCGAGCGGGTCGCGAGCAGGCGCGCGGTCATGTCGGCGCGCTCGAGCGAGCGCCCGAGGGTGAAGAAGGCGTAGGCCTCGTCGCGGCTCGTCGACGACTCGACGATGCCCACGGCGAGCGCCGAGCGCTCGCGCACCCAGCTGAAGAAGTCGGCCACCTTCTCGTTCGCGACCTTGCGGGGCATGCGCGCGCGGGTGGTGTTGAGCACCTCCCACAGCTCGGTGCTGACGACCTCGCGCGCCCGGCGGGCGTTCTCGCGGGCGGCGCCGAGCGAGTACGCGATCGAGGCGGGGTGCGAGCGGTCGAGCGCCAGGATGCCCAGCACGTCGCCGCGCGTGATCTCCGACTCGAGCGGCACCTCGCTGCCCATGACCCCGAGCAGCGAGCGGCAGGCGGTGTCCTCGTCGATCCACGGATCCTCGAGCAGCAGCTGCAGGTGCACGTCGAGGATGCGCGAGGTGCCGTCGGCCCGCTCGACGTAGCGGCCGATCCAGAAGAGGCTCTCGGCGATGCGGCTCAGCATGACGCGTCCTCCCCCTGATCGTGAGCTTGTTGCTGCTGCTGCTGCTGGTCGCGGCGCGGGTCGTCCTGCGCGTTGAACTGCAGGCGGTGGGCCTCGGTGATGATCGGGATGCTCGACGTCACGGTCGCCTGCTCGGCCACGATGCCCTGCACGTCGTGCCCGTCGGCGACCATCGCCTGCCGGCCCACCACCCACGTGTCTTTCGAGCCGCCGCCCTGCGAGCTGTTGACGACGAGCTGGCCCTCGGGCAGCGCCACCCGGGTGAGTCCGCCGGGCAGCACCCACACGTCGCGGCCGTCGTTGACGGCGAAGGGGCGCAGGTCGGCGTGGCGCGGCCGCAGGCCGTCGTCGACGAGGGTGGGGATGGTGGAGAGCTGCACCACGGGCTGCGCGATCCACCCGCGCGGATCGGCGATGAGGCGCTTGCGCAGCTGGTCGAGCTCCGACCGGCTGGCGGCGGGGCCGACGACGAGGCCCTTGCCGCCCGAGCCGTCGACGGGCTTCACCACGAGCTCGTCGAGGCGGTCGAGCACCTCGGCGAGAGCATCCGGCTCTTCCAGCCGCCAGGTGTCGACGTTGGGGATGATCGGGTCCTCACCGAGGTAGTAGCGGGTCAGCTCGGGCAGGTACGTGTAGACGAGCTTGTCGTCGGCGACGCCGTTGCCGACCGCGTTCGCGATGGTGACGGCGCCGAGGCGCGCGGCGAGCATGAGGCCCGGGGTGCCGAGCATCGAGTCGGCGCGGAACTGCAGCGGGTCGAGGAACTCGTCGTCGACCCGGCGGTAGATGACGTCGACCCGCTCGGGGCCCGAGGTGGTGCGCATGAACACGCGGCCGCCCGAGCAGAACAGGTCGCGGCCCTCGACGAGCTCGACGCCCATGAGACGGGCGAGCAGCGTGTGCTCGAAGTAGGCGGAGTTGTAGACGCCGGGCGTGAGCACGACCACGGTCGGCTCGTCGACGCCGCTCGGGGCGGCCGCGCGCAGCGCCTGCAGCAGCTTGTTCGGGTAGTCGCCGACCGGCCGCACCCGCATGCTGACGAACAGCTCGGGCAGGGTCTGCGCCATGACGCGGCGGTTCGAGATGACGTAGCTGACGCCGCTCGGCACCCGCACGTTGTCCTCGAGCACGCGCCAGGCGCCGAGCTCGTCGCGGATGAGGTCGATGCCCGAGACCTGGATGCGCACGCCGTTGGCGCTCTGGATGCCGTGGGCCTGACGGTGGAAGTGCGCGGAGGAGGAGATGAGGGATGCCGGCAGCAGGCCGTCGGCGATGGCGCGCTGCGGGCCGTAGACGTCGGCGAGGAAGGCCTCGAGCACGCGCACGCGCTGGGCGACGCCCTTCTCGAGCCCGGACCACTCGGCGCGGTCGATGACGCGGGGCACGGCATCCAGCGGGAAGGGTCGCTCCTCGCCCGCGAAGTCGAACGTCACGCCCTGCGCGAGGTACGAGTTGGCGAGATCCTCGGTGCGGCCGCGCAGCTCGTCGGTGCTGAGCGTCGCGAGCGCGGCGTGCAGCTGCCGGTACGGCAGGCGCACCTCCGAGTCGGCGGCGAACATCTCGTCGAAGGCCGCGGGCGCGATGGAGGCGGAGCCGCGGGCTGCGTAGCCGTCGAAGAGGTCCGCCATGGTGCGAGCGTAGTGCGGCCGTGTTGCGCGGGTGTTTCGGGATGCGCCCGCCCAGGCCGCACTCAGGGCCGGGCTCCCCAACCTGACCGTCAGCTGGGTGCCCGTGACGATCCGCGGTGCCGCCGCGTCTGGTTGATGTGCGCGACACCTCCCGTCGCCACCCCGCAGACCGGAGGCGATCCACCCGGGATCGCACGAGTAAGGAGAGAACGATGAGCACCACGACCCCCACCACGGCCGGCACCCCCGCCAGCGGCGTCGCCGGCAAGAACACCATCGCCGAGGGCGTCGTCGCGAAGGTCGCCGGCATCGCGGCCCGCGAGGTGCACGGCGTGCACGACCTCGGCACCGCGGCCGCCCGCGCCGTCGGCGCCATCCGCACCGCGATCAACGCGCAGGACCGCTCGCAGGGCGTCTCCGTCGAGGTCGGCGAGACGCAGGCCGCCGCCGACATCGTCATCGTCGCCGACTACCCCGTCGACCTGCAGAAGGTCGCCGACGACGTGCGCACCGCGGTGACGCGCGCCATCACCCAGGTCGTGGGCCTCGAGGTCACCGAGGTCAACGTGACCGTCAGCGACGTGCACATCCCCTCGGACGACACCGAGGCCGAGACCGAGAGCCGCGTCCAGTGAGCCGCGAGCTGAGCCCCGCGACCATCGGCCTCCTCATCGGCGCCGCCCTCGGCGTCGTCGCCGTGGCCTTCGGCTTCTGGGCGATGATCCTCGTCGCGCTGCTCGCCGCGATCGGCTACGGCATCGGCCGCGCCATCGAGGGCAAGCTCGACGTCCGCGGCGTCGCGGACGCGATCCGCGGCCGGCGGTCGTCGTGACCGCGGCGGTGACGGCCGACCGCGTGCGGCCCGACGGCACCGTGCACGGGCGCACCACGATCGCCTCCCGCGCCGTGCGCTCGGTCGTCTCGGCCGTCACCGCGGAGGCGCTCGAGGTGCGCGCCTCGACCGTCTCGGTCGAGTTGCACGACGACGACGGCCGCCTCGTGGTCGTCGCCCGCACGGCCATCCGCGTGAGCCCGCTCGGGGTCGCGTCCGCCGACTCCGGCGGCACCCTGCTCGAGCGGCTCTCCGCCGCGCAGACGACGATCCGCGAGCGCGTGCTGCGCATCACCGGGTCGACCATCGCGCGCGTCGACCTCAGGATCACCTCCGCCGACCTTCGTGAGACGAGAAGAGTGGCATGAGCACCGCATCCCTGTACCGCCGGATCGGCCGGCGCGAGACGCACTCCTCACGCGCGGGTCTGGCCATCACCCTCGCCCTGCTGCTCAGCCTCGCGCTGCTGTGGGTGGGCGTCGAGGCCGTGCTCGCCGCGATCGGGCAGCAGCCGCTGCTGCTCGCGCCCGCCGACATCGTCGCCGCGGCGCTCGAGGCCACCGCGGCTCCCGCGGGCATCCTCACCGCCATCGGCGTCGTCATCGCCCTGCTCGGGCTCGGCGTCGTCATCGCGGCGCTCGCCCCCGGTCGACGCGGACGCCGCACGGCGACCGCCGACCGCACCGCGGCCGTCGTCGACGACCGCGTGATCGCGCGCTCGCTCGCCCGCACGGCGAGCTACGCCGGTGACGTGGACCCCGATCAGGTCAGCGTCAGCGTCGGACGGCGCAGCGCCCTCATCGAGGTCACCCCGACCTCGGGCCGCACCGCCGACCTGGGCGAGATCGAGGCCGCCGTGCGCGCCGAGATCGACCGCTACGACTACCGCCCCGCACTGCGACCCCGCGTGCGCCTGACGAAGAACGGACGGACCGGATCATGACGAGCACGAACCGCTTCCTCAACCGCCTGTTCGCCCTCCTCGTCGGCGTCATCCTGCTCGCCGCCGGAGCCGCGCTCGCCATGGGCGCGCTGTGGCCCGACGTGCAGCAGACCGTGTCGCAGGCGGCGACGGATGCCGTCGCTCCCGCGACGGACGCCCTCTCGGGCGGCGCGCCCTGGATCCTCTGGGTCGTCGCCGCCGGCGCGCTGCTGCTCATCGCGCTGCTCGCGGTCTTCATGCTGCGGCAGGGCCGCGGTCGCACCGGCACCCTGCTCGACGTGCGCGAGGGCGCGGAGCGCGGTCGCCCCACCGGCGGCCGCGTGATCATCGACGCGGGCGTCGCCTCCACCGTGATCGGCGAGGCCCTCTCGGCCGAGCCGGGCATCGTCTCGACCGACGTCAGCGCGTTCCGCGTGCGCCGGCAGACCGTGCTGCGCATCACCGCGAACGCCCGCCGCGGGGCCTCCCCCGTCGAGCTGCGCCGCACGATCGACCGCG
This sequence comes from Microcella flavibacter, assembly GCF_012530535.1. Taxonomy (NCBI): domain Bacteria; kingdom Bacillati; phylum Actinomycetota; class Actinomycetes; order Micrococcales; family Microbacteriaceae; genus Microcella; species Microcella flavibacter. The sequence goes on along the minus strand of NZ_CP051299.1, from coordinate 168,468 downwards.
TGGTCGAGCAGTGGGACGCGCTGCTCGGCGAGCCCGTGCCGGTCGTCATCCAGATCGTCGGCGGGGTGCGCTCGCGCCTCTCGGCCGAGACCCGGCTGGACTGAGCCGCGCGGCGGGGCTGCCGCTGCCGCCGAGTTGCGCCTTCCGCGCGAGATGCGCCGACCGACCGCGCAACTCGGTGTGGAACGCGCAACTCGGCGGAGTGCCGCGCATCGCGCCCGACCCTGAACCCCCGGCCCGTCGCGCGACCCGAACGCTCGGCGGGCCGGGCCCTTCTCCGTCGCGCGCCCGGCCGGGCGGGCGGTTCCGCGCGCGCACCGCGCGGGTGCGCCCGCGCACGGCCGCCGATACCCTGGGATCCCCGGAAAGAGAGGTCTCTCATGGGCAAGCTCATCTACGACGGCGACGTCTCCGTCACCTTCGACGACCGCCTCCTGGCGCATCTCGCGATCGTCATCGGCGCCAAGCTGCGCCGCAACGAGCCGTTCTACTTCACCTGGAAGGACGACGTGCGCTCGGGCGACGGGCGCACGACGGTGTGGCTGCACCCCGCCGTCGCCCTGCGCTTCAAGTACGCCGGCAGCGTGAACGTGCAGCTGAACCGGGCCTGGATCGAGGCGCTCACCCGCAGCGCGAACTCCACCGGCGGGCTCGTCATCGTGCCCGAGCCGGAGGAGGTCACCGCATGACGCGGGTCGAGATCGACTACGACGGGCAGTCGTACTCGGTGAGCGTCGACGACCCCGGCGAGTTCCACGAGCGGGTGCGGTTGATGGCCTCGGACGGCGAGCATCACTGGCTGGAGGTGGACAAGGGCGAGGGGGCGCTCGAGGTCACGAGCATCCTCATCGGCCCGAGCACCCGCATCGCCCTCACCGTCGTGCTGCCGAGCGAGGGCGCGGGGCTCGCGACCGCCTGAGCCGCCCCGCTCAGATGCCGTAGTCGAAGTCGAACTCGACGGTGTCGACGTCGGTCATCTCCTCCGGCCACGCGGGCCGAGTCGGGTGCAGCTCGGCCGTGCGCCGCTCGAGCTCGCGCACGACCGAGAGGTCGAAGGGCTCCTCCGAGGCGTTCTCGACCGGCGTCGAGAACAGCTGGCTCGCCGGGCCGATGAGCAGGTGCGTCGAGGCGCGACTGCCGCCCTCGGTGATCGTCGGCACCATCACGACGTCCGACTCCCCCGACTGCGCGAGCGCGCGGGCGTAGCGGAGCAGGGCCTTGCAGGTCTGGTCGGCGAGCAGCAGGTAGCCGCTCGCGTAGTGCAGTTTTCTCATGGCGACGAGGGTGCCGTCTCGCGCGACGGGCGTCGAGGCCCTTGCGCCGAGCAGCGATTCATCGTAGGGAGCCCTGCTCGTGGTCGGCGGCGGCCGACTGCGGCGTCGACTCGTGCACGAGGTGCAGCGGCTCGGCGCTGATGTCGAGATCGCCGGTCGCGTTGGCGGTGCGCATGAGCTCCTCGAGCCACGCCTTGTTGCGCTCGATGCGCTCGGCCGTCTCGAACTCGAACTGCAGCGGGATGGAGGGGTGCAGCCACAGCGACATGCGCCGCGGCACCCCCTCCTCCTCGCGCACCCAGGTGAGCAGGAACGACTCGTTGCGCCGCAGCTTCATGACCACGACGGTCTTGACGTGCGCGAGCGTGCGGTCGTCGACCTCGATCAGCCGATCGCCGCTGCCGTAGATGATGTGCCCCATGCGTCGTGCTCGCTCCGGTGGTCTCGCAGGCCTGCCGCACCGTCCCCGCGACGGGCGCAGGACGAGAGCGGCGCCGGGCTCATGCCGGCATACGAGACCGTAGCGACCGCAGCGATTCCGTGCCCACCGTTGATCTGGACGGCCCGACTGCGCTAGGGGCGATCAGAACTGGATGCCCCGCGTGAGCGCCCCGTCGATGAGCAGGTTCGCCCCGCTCACCCGGCCGGCCCACGGGCTGGAGAGGAAGACGACGCCCGCGGCGATCTGCTCGGGCGTTCCCATCTCACCGGTGGGGTTGAGTCCCATGGCCATGTCGAACAGTTCGCGATTGCCGCCCTCGATGCTCTGCCACACCCCGCCGGGGAAGTACGTGTTGCCGGGCGAGACGGTGTTGGCGCGGATGCCCTTCTCCGCCACCTGCAGGGCGACGCCGGCCATGTAGCCGATGATCGCCGTCTTCACGGTGCCGTAGGGGCCCGAGGCGAAGTCGGCCTCGCGGCCCGAGACGCTCGAGATGGCGACGGCCGACTTGACGTCGCTCTTCTCGAGGTGCGGCAGGGCCGCCTTGACGAGGTTGACGGTGCCCATGAGGTCGACGCGGAACGACGTCTCCCAGTTCTCGTCGGTATCGGGGATCGCGAGCGCGCTGACGTTCGCCACGACCATGTCGATGCCGCCGAAGGCCTCCGCCGTCGACTCCACCCACGCGCGCAGCCCCTCGGCGTCGCCCACGTCGAGCACGGTGCCGATCGCCCGCACGCCCATCGCCTCGATCGCCGCCTGCGTGCTCGCCACCTCGGCCGCGTCGCGCGCGCAGAAGGCGACGTTGGCGCCCTCGGCCGCGAAGCCCTCCGCGATCGCGCGGCCGATGCCCTTCGTGCCGCCGGTGACGAGCGCGGTCTTGCCGGTGATTCCGAGGTCCATGAGGGTCTCCTTCGAGGGGGTCGGTCGGGATTCGAGGTGCTGCGGGGTTCGGGACGAAGCGCGGGGTTCGGGATGCTGCGCGCGGGCTCAGCGCAGGGTCGCCGCGGTGCGGCGCAGCTCCTCGTGCAGCCCGTCGTACGCGGTCGCGCGCGGCATGAGCGACTTGGCGACCTTCACGACGACGCTGTAGTTGGCGTCGACCGCGTTGGCGATCGGGGCGAGCGAGGTCTGGGTGAGCAGCTGGTACGCGTCCATGGCGTGCAGCCCGAACATCTCGGTGAACCACGTCACCATCTCGAGCTGCGCGATGCGCCAGGAGTCCTCCATCGGCCGCGAGGAGCCGACGACCATCCAGTAGTCGTCGTTCTCGAGCCGCGGCCAGAGCGGCGCCGCGCCCTTGATGAGCTCGACGATGATGACCGAGTTCATGGCGCCCTCGACCGCCGTGCCGCAGGCCTCGCCCTCGCCCTGGCGGTAGTGCCCGTCGCCGATCGAGAACAGGGCGCCCTCCACGTTGACGCCGAGGTACGCGGTCGTGCCGACCTTCATCTCGGGGGTGTCCATGTTGCCGCCGAAGCGCTCGGGCACGAGGCTCGAGCGCACCTCGCTCGCGCCGGGCGCGAGACCCACGGTGCCGAGCATGGGCTCGAGGGGCAGGGCCACCTCGAAGTCGCCGAAGCGCGCCTGGAAGCCGACCATCCGACGCGCGGTGTCGACCTCGTAGATCCAGGTGGCCTCGGGCAGGGCATCCTGCAGCAGCGCCGTGCGGTCGGTGCTCGTGAGCCCGCCGAAGAACGGGATGGTCGAGGAGGCGCCGAAGCTGCGCGCGGGCGTGAGGTCGACGATGTGCAGGGCGAGGGTGTCGCCGGGCTCGGCGCCCTCGACGTAGAAGGGGCCGGTCTGCGGGTTCACGTAGCGCAGGTCGACGTGCTTGCTCGGCAGGTGGTCGACGGAGGTGAGGGCGAAGTTGAAGGCGTCCTCCGACCAGAGGCGCAGCGCCGTGCCGGGCTGGATGCGCATCGCGGGCTCGGCCCCGCCGAACGTGTAGACGTACTGGGAGCGCTCGGGGGTGAACTCGATCTCGCGCATGCCTGCCCTCCGGTCGGGTGCCGTGCGGGCGTCAGCGCCCTCCTTCTGCACAGTAGGCGGAGGGTGCGGGTTTGTCTAACAATTCACGGCGAGCGGGGGCGGATGCTCGGCCGGCGGTTCGACGAGCGGATCAGCTCCGCGTGCGCGAGGCGGAGGAGTCGGGCGTCTCGGCCGGGTCGGGCGCCTCGGCGGGGTCGGGCGCCTCGGCGGGGGCGAGCGCCGCGAGCGCGTCCCGCCGCCGGGCCCGGCGCACGGTGATCACCTCGATGGCGACGAGCGCCCCGACGAGCACGGTGACGAACAGCGCCGCCTCGAGCGGACTGCGCGCGGCGAGCGTCGCGACCGCCTCGTAGGTGGCGACGCCGACCACTCCCCAGATGAGCGCCCACGCGAAGCCGCCGACCGCGAGCGCGGGCAGGTATGCGGGAAGGGGCATCCGCAGGGCGCCCGCGGCGAGGTTCGCCAGCGTCTGGAACCCGACCGTCAGGAACGAGACCGCGACGACGGGGGCGCCGTAGCGCTCGACGATGCGCTCGGCCCGGCGGAACCGCGGCGTCTCGAGCCGCGCCTTGACGCGCGTGCGGCCGGCGCCGCTGCGAGCCCCGCGCCCAAGCGCGTACGTCGCCCCGCCGCGCAGCAGCACGACGAGGTAGAACAGGCCGACCGCGAGCGGCAGCGGCAGTCCGAAGGCGGCGGGCGAGAGGTCCATGGGCTCCTGGCGAGTGGGGGCGCATCCCAGCCTAGGACGGCGCGGGATGCCCGGCACGGGCCGAAGGTCCCAACTCGGCAGTGCTGCTCTCACGAGAAGGGGTCACCCGCCCCGCGGACGAACGGTGCCGCGGGGCGGGGACGATGAGGGGGGTGACGTCCCGCTGAGTGGTGGAGTTTCTCAACACCGTGCGGGTCAGCTGTTGTGATTATGCCGCAGCGAGTTCCGGGATCGCGACCTCCTCTTCGGTGACGTTCAGGAGCTTCATGGAGTGCTCGCTGAAGTAGCGGCGGTCAGCGCCGTCCCATTCGTCGTGTTGCTCGATCAGGACGTGTCCGGCCAGGCGCAGCAACGCGGCGGGGTTGGGGAATGTGCCGACGACGTCGGTGCGGCGTTTGATCTCCTTGTTGACCCGCTCGAGCGGGTTCGTGGACCAGATCTGCCGCCAGTGTGTGGCGGGAAACTGACAGAACGCGAGGATGTCGTTCTGCGCGTCCTCGAGCATGCCGGCGATCTTCGGGTGCGACCTCGAGAGCATGCGGACGACTTCGTGGAATTGGGTGAACACGTGCTCGGTGTCTGGCTGGGCGAAGATCGTGCGGATGATCGACGCGACCATCGGCCCAGCGGTCTTGGGGACGTTGGCAAGCACGTTGCGCATGAAGTGGACCCGACACCGCTGCCATGACGAGCCTTGGAAGACGGTGTCGATCGCCGCGATCAGCCCGGTGTGCGCGTCGGAGATCACCAGCTTCACTCCGCCCAGCCCGCGGGCCTTCAGCGAGCGAAGGAACGCGGTCCAGAACGGTTGCGATTCGGTGTCCCCGACCTCGAAGCCGAGGACTTCCCTGCGCCCGTCGGCGGCGACACCGACCGCGACGACGACGGCTTGGGAGACGACCCGCCGGCCGACGCGGGCTTTGCAGTAGGTCGCGTCGAGGAACACGTACGGGTACGTGCTGTCCGCGAGCGGCCGATCGCGGAACGCCGCGACGTCCTCGTCGAGGTTGCTGCAGATCCGCGACACCTCCGACTTGCTGATCCCGGTGTCGGCACCGAGCGCCTTCACCAGGTCGTCGACCTTGCGGGTGGAGACGCCGTGGACGTACGCCTCCATCACGACCGCGAACAGGGCCTGATCGACCCGGCGGCGGCGTTCCAGCAGCGACGGGAAAAACGATCCCTGCCGCAGCTTCGGGATCCGCAACTCCAGCTCCCCCGCGGTGGTGGTGAGGGTCCGCAGCCGGGTCCCGTTGCGCTGCGTCGTACGGTCCGGGGAGCGTTCGAACGGGGCAGCGCCGATGAACGCAGCTGCTTCCGCGTCGATCAGCTCCTGGTAGAGCGTCTCGGTCGCGACCCGGATCCGGTCGTTCACATCGGTGAGTTTCAGTTCCCCGAGTAGCTCGAGGAGGGCAGACTGGTCAAGAGCCATCGTGCGTTTGTGTCCTTCCGTGAGATTCCTAGACAGTTCTCACTGACCATCGCACGATGGCTCACCACGTCCACGACGTGACACCCGAGCCGGGAAACTACACCAACCCAGGGGACGCCACCATGAGGGGCGGTCGGGCGACCGCGGGCGGGGCTCCGGCTCAGGCGCGGCGGGCCGCGTACTGCTCGCGCACGATCGGCTGCGGGTCGGCGGGCACCTCGATGGCGGTGGCGAGATCCCAGTGGGGCCGCGTGCCGCTCAGGGCCCACGCGGCCTGGAGGGCCGCGCCGCGGGCGACGTACTGCCCCGGCTCCGGCACGGTGACGGGCAGGCCGAAGACGGTGGCCGCGATGCCCGCGACGGCCCGCGAGCGGGCCGCACCGCCGATGAGGCTGAGCCGCTCGACCGGCACGCCGAGCCGGGTGACGGCGTCGAGTCCGTCGGCGAGGGCGCAGAGCATCCCCTCGATGGCGGCCCGGGCGAGGCGCTCGCGCGTGGTGGAGGCGAGCGTCATGCCGAAGAGCGTCGCCGTGGCGTCGGGCAGGTTGGGCGTGCGCTCGCCCTCGAAGTAGGGCTGCAGCACGAGCCCGCCGGCGCCGGGCTCGGCGTCGAGGGCGAGTCGGGCGAGCTCGTCGTGGTCGACGCCGAGCAGCCGCGCGGTCGCGTCGAGCACGCGCGCGGCGTTGAGCGTCGCCACGAGGGGCAGGCTCGCGCCGCCGGCGTCGGCGAATCCGGCGACGGTGCCGCCGGCATCGGCGACGGGATGCTCGCTCACCGCGAAGACGGTGCCGCTCGTGCCGATCGACACGACCACGTCGCCGGGCTCGGCGCCGAGGCCGAGCGCGGCCGCGGCGTTGTCGCCCGCGCCCGCGGCGACGTAGGTGTCCGTGCCGTACACCGCACCCGCCGTGTCGGCGGGCCCCAGCACGTGGGGCAGGACGACGCGGACGTCCTCCGTGAGCGAGCCGGCCACGCGCCCCGGCCGCCCGAGCGCGCGCTCGAACAGCTCGAGGTCGTACTCGCCGGTGGCGGTCGAGAAGTAGGCGGTGCCGCTCGCGTCGGAGCGGTCGGTCGTGAGCTGCTCGAGGTCGGGGCCGAGCGGGGCGTCGACGGCGTCGGCCGGCCCGTAGCCGCGCAGGCGCCACGTCAGCCAGTCGTGCGGCAGGCAGACCGCCGCGACCCGCTCGACGTGGTGCGGCTCGTGGTCGCGCACCCAGCGCAGCTTCGTCGCGGTGAACGAGGCCACCGGCACGACGCCGGTGCGGGCGGCGTACTGCTCGGCGCCGACCTCCGACACCAGCTGCGCGGCCGCCTCGGCCGAGCGGGTGTCGTTCCAGAGAAGGGCCTCGCGGATGACCCGGCCTTCGGCGTCGAGCAGCACCATGCCGTGCTGCTGCCCGCCGATCGACACGGCGGCGACGTCGGCGAGGCCGCCCGCGCCCGCGAGGGCCTCGCGCAGGGCATCCCACCAGAAATCAGGATGCACGGCGGTGCCGTCGGGGTGGCCGGCGCGCCCCTCGCGCACGACCGCGCCCGACTCGGCATCGACCACGACCACCTTGCAGCTCTGCGTCGACGAGTCGACGCCGGCCACGAGGGTCATCAGCCGCGGGCTCCCATGAGGTGCTCGGTGGCGAGCTGCTGCAGGCGCACGAAGCCGAAGCCCTTGCCGTCGTAGTAGGCGTTCGCGTCGAAGGCCTCGTACGCGCTCTCGTCGCCGAGAAGATCGGCGATCGACTCGCCCTCGGCGAGCGTCGGGGTCGACAGCTCGGCGACGCGCGCGTCGGCGAGCGCCTGCTGCACCTCGGGGTCGGCGCGGAAGGCCGCGGCGCGCTCCTTGAGCAGCAGGTAGGTGCGCATGTTGGCCTTCGCCGACTCCCACACGCCCGTCTCGTCCTCGGTGCGGCTGGGCTTGTAGTCGAAGTGGCGGGGGCCGTCGTAGGCGGGACCGCCATTGGGGCCGCCGTTCTCGAGCAGGTCGACGAGCGAGAAGGCGTTGTGCAGGTCGCCGTGGCCGAAGACCAGATCCTGGTCGTACTTGATGCCGCGCTGGCCGTTGAGGTCGATGTGGAACAGCTTGCCCGCCTCGAGCGCCTGCGCGATGCCGGCGGTGAAGTTGAGGCCGGCCATCTGCTCGTGCCCGGTCTCGGGGTTGAGGCCCACGAGGTCGGGGCGGTCGAGCGTCTCGATGAACGCCATGGCGTGGCCGAGCGTCGGCAGCAGGATGTCGCCGCGGGGCTCGTTGGGCTTCGGCTCGATGGCGAAGCGGATGCCGTACCCCTGCTCGGTGACGTACTGCGTCAGCACGTTGACGGCCTCGCGGTAGCGCTGGATGGCGGCGCCGACGTTCTTGGCCGAGTCGTACTCGGCGCCCTCGCGGCCGCCCCACATGACGAAGGTGTGCGCGCCGAGCTCGGCGGCGAGGTCGACGTTGCGCAGCACCTTGCGCAGCGCGAAGCGGCGCACGTCGCGGTCGTTCGAGGTGAAGCCGCCGTCCTTGAAGACGGGCGCGCTGAAGAGGTTGGTGGTGATCATCGGCACCGTGAGGCCGGTCGACTGCGTCGCGGCGATGAGGCGGTCGATCTGCGTGCGGCGCTCGGCGTCGGTCGAGCCGAAGGCGAAGAGGTCGTCGTCGTGCAGCGTGAGGCCGTACGCCCCGAGCTCGGTCAGCTTCTCGACCACGTGCACGACGTCGAGGGGGGCGCGCGTGGGCCCGCCGAAGGGGTCGGCCCCGTTGTAGCCGACGGTCCAGAGACCGAAGGTGAAGTGGTCGGCGGGGGTGGGCGTCGTTGCCATGGGATGACTCCTGATCGGGGTGCTGCGGTTATTCGTTGGTTGAGGCAACATATCACGATGACGGGATGCTCGCGAGGGGCATCCCGCGGCTGCGCCGGTGTTTCGTGGGAGGGTGGGCGACGTGATCGATTCCTCCACGCAGCGTCGGCGCAACCTGTCGCGCGTGCTGCGCGCCGTGCACGTCAGCGGCGGCTCCACCCGCGCCGAGCTCACCCGCTCACTCGGGCTCAACCGCTCGACCATCGGCGATCTGGTCGCCGCGCTCGCCGACGCCGGCTGGGTCGAGGAGCGCGATGACGCCCCCCGCGAGGGCGTCGGCCGGCCGAGTCCGCTCGTCGTGCCGACGCGGCGCCTGCTCGTCGCCGCCGTGAACCCCGAGCTCGACGCCGTCACCGTCGCCCTCGTGGCACTGGGCGGGCACGTCGTCGCGCGCACGCGCATCCCGGCCTCGCGCCCCCGCCCCGATGAGGCCGTCGAGATCGCCGCGGCGGCGCTGGAGGAGCTGGCGGCGAGCCAGCCCGAGTCGACGGTCGTCGGCGTGGGCGTCGCGGTGCCCGGCCTCGTGCGCACGGGCGACGGGCTCGTGCGCCTCGCCCCCGACCTGCACTGGACGGACGAGCCGCTCGGCGAGCCCCTCGCGCAGCGCCTCGGCCTGCCGGTCGCCGTCGGCAACGACGCCGACCTGGGCGGCCGGGCCGAGGTGGCCTTCGGCGCCGGCGCCGGCGCGCGCGACCTGCTCTACGTCAACGGCGGACCCAGCGGCATCGGCGGCGGTCTCGTGATCAACGGCGCCGCGGCGGAGGGCGCCGCCGGCTACGCGGGCGAGATCGGCCACATCGGGCTCGACCCGCGCGGCCCCGTCTGCGCGTGCGGCGCGGTCGGCTGCTTCGAGGCGATCGCCGGGCGGGCCTCGCTGCTCGCCGCGCTCGACCTGACGACCGCCGACGACGACGAGCTCGAGCGCGCGATCGCGGCCGCCGCGACCGACCCCGAGCACCCCGTGCACGCCGTGCTCGAGACCCACTTCACGGCCCTCGCCGCCGCACTGCGCACGAGCGTCAACCTGCTGAACCCCGAGCTCGTCGTGCTCGGCGGCCACCTCGCCGCCGTGTGGGACGCCGTCGGCGCCGTGCGCCGCGGCTCGGTGCTGCGGGATGCTCTTCCCGTCAGCGCCGCGGGCACCGGGGTCGTCTCGGCCGCCCTCGGCAGCTCGCGCCTGCTCATCGGCGCCGCCGAGATCGCCTGGGAGCCGCACCTCGAGAACCCGCTCGCCGTGCGCGAGAGCGTGCACTCGGCCTGAGCGGCCGGGCCGGCTCGAGCCCGCGCGGGCAGGGTTTCGCACGCCCCGACAGTTTCGGGTCTAGCATGCGAAACATGAACGCTGCCGCTGCCGCCGCCGCTTCCGCCACGGGGGAGCGCACGACGCTCGCCCAGATCGCGGAGGAGGCGGGCGTCTCGCTCGCCACCATCTCGAAGGTGCTCAACGGGCGCTCCGACGTCGCCGCTTCGACCCGGGAGAAGGTCGAGCTGCTGCTGAGCAGCCACGGCTACCAGCGCCGCGGCTCGGCGTCGAGCTCGCGCAGCGCGCTCATCGAGCTGGTGTTCCACGAGCTGGACCGCATCTGGTCGATGGAGCTCATCGACGGCGTCGAGTCAGTGGCGAAGCAGCACGGCCTGAGCGTCGTGCTGACCGTGACCGGGGATCGCCACTCGCCCGGGCGGGAGTGGATCGAGGGCGTGCTCCGGCGCCGGCCGGCGGGCGTCGTGCTCGTGTTCAGCGAGCTCGCGCCGGAGCTGCGCGAGCGCCTGCGCTCGCGCGCCATCCCCTTCGTCATCGTCGACCCCGCCGGCGACCCCTCCCCCGACGCGCCCTCGGTGGGCTCGGCCAACTGGTCGGGCGGGCTCGCGGCGACCCGGCACCTCATCGAGCTCGGGCACCGGCGCATCGCCGCGATCACCGGGCCCAGCGACATGATGTGCTCGCTCGCGCGACTGGACGGCTACCGCTCGGCGATGAACTCGGCCGGGCTGCCCATCGATCCGAGCTGGGAGCGCTACGGCGACTTCCACGTCGGCGGCGGCCGCGACCGCATGGCGGAGCTGCTCGCGCTGCCGGAGCGGCCGACCGCGGTCTTCGCCGGCAGCGACCTGCAGGCGCTCGGCGCCCTCGAGGCGGCGCGCGCGGTCGGCTTGAGCGTGCCGGACGACCTGTCGATCGTCGGCTACGACGACATCCCCGTGGCGCAGTGGGTCAGCCCGCGGCTCACGACCGTGCACCAGCCGCTGCGGCGCATGGGCGAGGAGGCCGCGAAGCTCGTGCTCGAGCTCGGGCGCTCGACCCCGGCGTCGACGCCGCGCATGGATCTGGCGACGAGCCTGGTCGTGCGCGACTCGACGGCGCCGCCGCGGGGGTAGGGCGCGGGCGGGCCGGCACCGTCGAGTCGACTCGGCGCCGGGCTACGACGTCGGCTGCACGTCGATCACCCAGGTGACGCCGAAGCGGTCGGTGAGCATCCCGAAGCCGGGCGTCCACGCCGAGGCCGCGAGCGGCTCGATGATGGTCGCCCCGTCGGAGAGCCCGTTCCAGTAGCCGCTGATCTCGTCGAGCGTCTCGCCGCGCAGCGACTGGAAGAAGGTGCGGTCGGTGATCGTCGCGCCGTTCTCGCGGTGCGTCGACCCCGCGACGATCGCAGCATCCTCATCATCGGCACCCGGGATGTCGTACGCCATGACGCGGAAGCCGTCGGGGCTCTGCACCTGGCCGAACACGACCTTGTCGGCACCGGGCAGTTCCGCCGGCATGCCGAACTCGGCGTAGGTCGCCATGAATGCATGCCCGCCGAAGACGGTCGCGTAGAAGTCGAGCGCGGCGCGGGCCGTGCCGCGGAAGTTGAGGTGGGTGGTGGTCGTGATGGTCATGATGCGGTCCTCTGCTGGTCGGGGCGGCGATCGTGCCGCCTGCATCGACCCTTTCGGGAGAAGCGGCCAAATCCGGTCCTCTACTTCCCGCACACTGGATGCATGTCCGGAAGCTCCTCGCGCATGCTCGCGCTCCTCTCCCTGCTGCAGACGCCGCGCGACTGGCCGGGTGCGCAGCTCGCCGAGCGGCTCGGCGTGAGCGCCCGGACGGTGCGGCGCGACGTCGACCGGCTGCGCGAGCTCGGATACCGCATCGGCGCGATCAAGGGCCCCGACGGGGGCTATCGCCTCGCCGCGGGCTCGGAACTGCCGCCGCTGCTCTTCGACGACGAGCAGGCGGTCGCGATCGCGGTCGCACTGCAGAGCGCCCCCGCCTCGGGAGTGGATCTCACGGACGCGGCGGCGCGCGCCCTCGCCACCGTGCGGCAGGTCATGCCCTCGCGCCTGCGGCACCGCATCGACGGGATCCGGTTCACGAGTGCCCCGGGCAGTGCCGGCACGGGCGCGCGGGGAGCCGTCGAGCCGGCGGTGCTCGAAGCGGTGAGCGCCGCCGTGCGAGACCGGCGCACCCTCCGATTCGACTACGCGGGAACGGCCGGAGGCTCCCCGGGTCGCCCGGACGACACCGCGCCCCGGCGCACGGAGCCGCACGCGGTCGTCGCGCGCGACGGGCGCTGGTACCTGCTCGCCTGGGATCAGGAGCGGGAGGACTGGCGCATCTTCCGTCTCGATCGGGTGACCCCGCGCATCCCGACCGGGCCGGTCTTCGAGCGGCGCCCGCTGCCGATGGGCGACGCGGCGACCTACCTCGCGGCGTCCTTCCGCGGCTCGGAGCGCCCCGTCGGATGGCCCTGCGTCGGAACGGTCGAGCTCGCCCGCGTCGCACCGTGGGTGGGAGACGGAGAGGTGCTGCCGATCGGCGAGGACGCCTGCCGGCTGACGATCGGATCGTGGTCGTGGATGGGCGTGCTCGCCCAGGCGGCGCGGTTCGATGCACCCTTCGCGGTCGTCGGGCCGGACGTGCTTCGGGATGCCGCGGCGACGCTCGCGGATCGACTCACCGCGGGCGGGCGCTGACGCGCGCGACTTGCGACGACCTGCGCGTGCGCGCGACGGATTCGTCTCCGGCTCTGTGCGCTCAAGGCTCCGGAGCCTTCAGGGCACATACCACAGGAGGGATGTCGGGCGCCGGCCGCGGCGCGACGGTGCCGAGACGCTCTGGAAGCGGACGCTTCCGGATGGGTCCGCTTCCACAGCGCTGATGGAAACCTGCGCCCCGCGTCGAGGATCGGGAACACCACCGTCGTGATCGACGCGCCGAAGGCGCTGGGCGTCGCCGACGCCGAGCACGGTCATCGGGCGACGGCAGGCCGGGCGGGGCTCAGGCGCCGGGCAGCTCCACCGTGGGGCGGGACGGCCCGAGCGGCAGGGCGAACTCGGCGCGGGCATCCCCCGCCGTGATCGCGTAGTCGCCGGCGAAGCCCACCACCGTCACGCGGCCGTCCGCGTCGGTGCGCAGCGTCGTCGGGGCGTGCCACCACTCCTCGCGGAAGAGCGCGCGCAGCCGATCGAACGAGGGCTTGCGGGTGCCGTCGGCGCGGACGAGGCCGATCGGCGCGCCCAGCCAGGCGCCGCGGTCGGTGATGCCCCAGTAGGTGACCGACTCGACCGCCGGATGCCCGACCAGCATGCGGAAGTGCTGCTCGAGCTCGTCCGCCTGGCGCGCCTCGCCCTCGGGCGTCGACGGCCAGACGGAAGGCTGGAAGTCGTTCAGGTCCACGATGTCGGCCGGCATCAGGTCGCCCGACACCAGCGAGGCCTCGGTGAAGTGCACCGGCAGTCCGAAGCGCCCGAAGCGGTCGGCGAGCTCGAGCAGCTGCCCCCCGCGGAAGCCCTGGTGCATGTGCGTCTGCACGCCGATCGCGTCGAGCCGCACGCCCGCGTCGAGCACCTGCTCGATGAGGCGCTCGTAGTCGACCGAGAGATCGAAGTCGTTGAGCAGCAGCTTCACGCCCGGCACGACCGAGCGCGCCTCGTCCACGGCCATGCGCACCATGTCGACGCGGCCCAGCGTGCGGGCCAGCCGCGAGATCGCGTTCGGCACGCCGTCGGGCTCGTTGACGAAGTCGGGCATGATGACGACCTCGTTGATCGCATCCCACTCGTCGATGAGCCCCGCGAAATCGCCGACCTCGCGGCGCACGCGCTCGCGCACCAGGCGCTCCACCTCGTCGATCGGCAGCGCATCCAGCCACGCCGCCTTCACCGTGTGCCAGACCAGCGGGTGGCCCTTGACGCGCACGCCCCGCTCGCGGAACCAGCGCGCCGCCTGCTGCAGCCGCGCCGTATCGGGATGCCCTCGCTCGGGCTCGAACAGCCCCCAGTAGAACGGCAGCACCGCCAGGGTGAACAGCTCGAGCCAGTCGTCGGCGAGCGCCGACTCGTCCTCCTCGCCGTTGGCGTGATCGATGAGGTCGAAGCCGATGCAGCCGAACGAGAAGGCGTGCCGCACCTGCTCGACGACGACCTCGCGGTCGGCGAGCGGGCGGCCCGCGGCGTCGACCAGGGTCGCCACCGCGGAGCCGCGCCGGTGGTCGAGCCCGGCCGGGCCGCCGGCCAGGCCGCCGGTCGCGCCGCTCACGCCTCGGCGACCGAGAACGCCGCGTGCAGGGCGCGCTCGCGCCCCACGACGCGGGTCGCCCCGGTGACGGTGACGCGATGGCGCAGCGGCAGGTCGGCGCTCGAGCGGCCGAAGCTCAGCTCGAGCTCGCCCGGCTCGACGATGCGGCGCCCGTCGCGACCGGTGAAGGCCGCGAGGTCGAGCGGCGCGCTCGCCGACACCCGCACTCTCGTGCCCGCGGGCACGACGACGCGCTGGTAGCCGAGCAGCCGCTGCACGGGGCGCACGACCGAGGCGACCGGATCGTGCACGTACAGCTGCACGACCTCGACGGCGTCGCGGTCGCTCGTGTTCGTCAGGCGCAGCGACATCGTCACCGCGCCGTCGATCGGCACCTCCGCCTCACCCGTCGACAGGTCGTCCCACTCGACGGTCGCGTAGCCAAGGCCGTGGCCGAAGGGGAACGCCGCCGTCGGGTCGATGTTCGACACCCCCGAGGCGCGCGCGAGCGGTGCGGCCAGGTACGTCGACGGCTGCACGCCGCGGTGCACCGGGATGCTCACCGGCAGTCGCCCGCCGGGCTCCACCCGCCCGCTGATCACGCCGGCGATCGCCGCCGCGCCCTCCTCGCCGGGGAAGAACGCCTGCACGATCGCGGCCGCGCGGTCGACCGCGGAGCCGAGCGCGTACGGGCGCCCCGAGAGCATGAGCAGCACGGTCGGAGTTCCGGTGTCGAGCACCGCGTCGAGCAGCTGCTGCTGCGCGCCGGGGAGCGCGAGATCGTCGGCGTCGCAGCCCTCGCCGCTGGTGCCGCGGCCGAACAGCCCGGCCCGGTCGCCGAGGACGACGACGGCGAGCTCCGAACCGCGGGCGGCGGCCACGGCCTGCTCGATGCCGTCGAGCGCGCCGTCGTCGATGCCCGTGCCGTGCGCGTGCGACACCGTCGCCGAGGCGAACTCGGTGCGCAGGGCATCCAGCACGCTGTCGATGCGGATGCCGATCTCGACGCCCGGGTGCTGCGAGACGACGTGCGTCGGGAAGGAGTAGCAGCCGAGCATCGCGTAGGGCTCGTCGGCGTTGGGGCCGATGACCGCCACCGAGGCCGGGGCGCGCAGGGGCAGAAGCCCCGTGTTGCGCACGAGCACGACCGACTGCTCGGCGAGCTCGCGGGCGAGCGCCCGGTTCTCGTCCGAGTCGAGGTCGATCGAGCCGCGCAGGGCGTCGGCGCTCGTGAGCTCGTCGTCGCTGCGGCCGAGCAGGGCGGAGGGCACCGGCTCGTAGTCGGCCTCGAGAAGACCGAGCTCGAGCTTCTGCGCGAGCACGCGGCGCAGCGCGGTGTCGATGAGGCCCGCGTCGATGACGCCCTCCTCGACCGCGCGGCGCAGGGGCTCGCCGAAGGTCTTCACCGTCGGCAGCTCGACGTCGATGCCGGCCTCGAGCGCGGCGCCCGCGGCCTCGGCCCAGCTGCCGGCGGTGCCGTGCAGCAGGTGCAGGAAGGCGATCGCGAAGTAGTCGGCGACGACCGTGCCGGTGAAGCCCCACTCCTCGCGCAGCAGCTCGGTGAGCAGGCTGCGGTCGGCGGCGGAGGGCACCCCGTCGAGGTCGGTGTACGAGTTCATGACGCTGCGCGCGCCGCCCTCGCGGATGGCCATCTCGAACGGGGGCAGCAGCACGTCGGCGAGCTCGCGCGGGCCCACCGAGACGGGGGCCAGGTTGCGGCCGGCGCGGGAGGCCGAGTAGCCGACGAAGTGCTTGAGCGTCGCGACGATGCCGCTCGACTCGAGCCCGCGCACGTAGGCGCTGCCGACGGAGGCGACGAGGTACGGGTCCTCGCCGATGGTCTCCTCCACCCGCCCCCAGCGGGCGTCGCGCACGACGTCGAGCACGGGGGCGAGGCCCTGATGGATGCCCACCGAGCGCATGTCGTCGCCGATGCGCCGCGCCATCCGCTGCACGAGCTCCGGGTTGAAGCTCGCGCCCCAGGAGAGGGGAACGGGGTAGGCGGTCGCGCCCCAGGCGGCGAAGCCCGCGAGGCACTCCTCGTGCGCGAGCGCGGGGATGCCGAAGCGGTTCTCCTCGACGATGCGGCGCTGGGTGGTGAGCAGCGAGAGCGCGCCGACCCCGGCATCCACCGGAGCGGAGCCGAAGGGACGGGTGAGCTGCCCGAGGCCGTGCGGCAGCAGCTCGTCGAGGTCGATCGCGTCGTCGAGGTCGTGCTGGTGCGGGGCGACGTCGCCGCCGTCCGCGCCCGCGCCGACCCAGACGCCGTAGAGCTGGGCGATCTTCTCCTCGAGCGTCATCGCGGCGACGAGGGCGTCGACGCGCTGCTCGGGGGCGAGCTCGCGATCGTGCCAGGGGGCGGTGCCGTCGGTGGTGGCGGCGCCGTGAACGGTGTGGATGGTCATCCCTTGACGGCTCCTGTCAGGCCGCCGACGATGCGTCGCTGGGCCAGCGTGAAGAACAGCAGCGCCGGGATCATCGCCACCGAGGTGAAGGCGAGCACCCCCGCCGTGTCCTGCGAGTAGGCGGTCGAGAAGTACTGCACGCCGACGGGCAGGGTCGCCGTCGCCGGGTTGCCGAGCAGCAGCAGCGGCAGCAGGTAGGCGTTCCAGCTCGCGACGAAGGCGAGCACGCCGACGGTGACGAGGCCGGGCCACGACAGCGGCAGCAGGATGCGCCAGAAGAAGCCGATGCGGCTGGCGCCGTCGATCGTCGCCGCCTCTTCCAGCTCGGCCGGGATGGCGCGGAGGAACGGCACGAGGATGATGATCGTCGTCGGCAGCGCGAACGCCACCTGCGGGCCGATCACCGCGAACAGATTGCCGAGCAGCCCGAAGGTGCGCAGCATCGTGAACAGCGGCAGCACCGCGACGGTCAGCGGGAACAGCAGGCCGGCGACGAAGAGCGAGAACAGGAAGCCCCGCCCGACGAACTCGTACCGGGCGATGACGAACGCCGCCATGACGCCGAGGATGATGACGCCCGTCGTGGTGGCGACGGCGACGATCGCGCTGTTGCCGAACTGGGTCCAGAAGTTCGGGTCGGCGAAGACCGCCCCGTACTTGTCGAAGACCCACGGGTTCGGGAACCCGCTCGGGTCGCGGTTGATCTGCGCCGTCGTGCGGAACCCGCCGAGGATGACGTAGACCACCGGCGCGATCGTGATCGTGCAGATGATGATCGCGATGAGGTACGCGATCGGCGTGCCGACGTCGCGGCCGCGGCGCTTGCGGACCATCGGCTGCTTCGGCGCGGTCGAGCGGCTGGGGGCCGCGGGCGGTGGGGTGAGTGTCGCGGTCATGTCTCAGCCGCCCTTCGTGATGGCGCCGGCGAGATCGCGACGGAGGATGAAGCGCTGGTAGAGGAGGGCGACGACGAGCGACACGACGAAGAGGATCACCGCGACGGCGCTGCCGTAGCCGATCTGCGAGCGCCCGTTGCCGTACTCGACCATGTAGGTCGCCATGGTCTCGGTCGAGTTGAGCGGCCCGCCCCCGGTGAGGATGAAGACCATGTCGAACAGCTGCAGCGAGCCGATGATCGACAGGAACGCCCAGATGCGGATGGTCGGTCCGAGCAGGGGCAGCGTGATGTGGCGCTGGATCTGCCACCAGCTGGCGCCGTCGATGGATGCTGCTTCCGACAGCTCCTCGGGCACGCCCTGCAGCCCGGCCAGCATGAGGATGATGGCGAAGCCGAGGTACTTCCACGTGATCACCGCGAACAGCGTCCAGAAGGCGATGTCGGGATCGGCGAGCCAGAGGGGCTTCTCGCCCACCCAGCCGAGGGCGGTGAGCATCCCGTCGAAGGGGCCGTCCGGCGGCAGGAGGAGCTTGAAGGCGAGGCCGGCGACGACCTCGCTGAGCACGTAGGGCACGAAGATCAGGGTGCGGATCATCGTGCGGCCGCGGATGGGGCGGTTGAGCAGCAGCGCGATGCCGATGGCGAGGGGGCCCTGGATGAGCAGGGAGAGCACGACGATGAGCGCGTTGTTGCGCATGGCCCCGAGGAACACGGGGTCGGCCAGCGCGCGGGCGTAGTTGTCGATTCCGATGAAGCGGTCGAGGTCGCCGAGGCCGTTCCAGTTGAAGAAGCTGTAGACGGCGGCGAGGCCGACGGGGACGAGCACGAAGGTCGCGTAGACGACCAGGGCCGGGGCGGCGAAGCCCCAGGTGAGGAGCAGGCCACGGCTGCGCTTGCGAGCGCGGCGGGCGGGGGACGGGGGCGCGAGGGGCGCCGGCCCCGCGGAGACCGCGGGGCCGGCGCCGACAGTGGAGATCGACATGAGCTAGAGGGTCGCCGCAGCGTCCTTCATGTTCTGCACGATGCTCGCGGGCTCGCCCTGACCGCCGAAGAGCGAGACGATGCCCTCGTTCATGGCGCCGCCGACGGTGGCGCCGAAGGCGGTGTCGAGCCAGAGCTGCACGTAGCTGGCCGACTGCAGGCCGTCGAAGACGAGCTGCAGGTTCGGGTCGGCGATGCCGGCCTCGGAGCCCGGGGTCACGGGCACGCCGGCGCCGATCTCACCGAAGCGGGTCTGCACCTCCACGCTCGTGATGTACTCCAGCAGGTCGGAGCACTCGGGCGGCGACCAGGCGCTGCACGAGAAGCCGTCGCCGCCGCCGAGGGCCGCGGTCGGGTCGCCCTGGGCTCCCTCGATGGCCGGGAAGTTGAACCAGCCGAGGAACTCCGGCGGGGTGGCCTCGGCGTCGCCGGTCTCCTCCTGGAGGATGCCGCCCATGACGCCGGGGTTCCACTGGCCCATGAGCTCCATGGCCGCGCCGCCCGTGGCGAGGATGCCGGCGGAGCTGCCCGCGCCCTGCTGGGCGCCGGTGCCGAGGAAGCCGTCCTGGAAGGGCTCGGTGGCGATGAACTCCTCGAGGAGCTCACCGGCCTCGATGAAGCAGGGGTCGTCGAAGGTCAGGTCGGCCTGGGCCGTCTGCAGCACCTCGGGCGAGCAGCTCTTCAGCGCGAAGTTGTACCAGTAGTGCGCGGCCGGCCAGCCGTCGCCCGCGCCGACGGCGATGGGCACGATGTCGGCGGCCTTGAGCGCGTCGATGGCCTCGTAGAGCTCGTCGAGGGTGGTCGGCGTCTCGGTGATGCCGGCCTCGGCGAAGAGCTCGGTGTTGTACCAGAAGCCCTCGATGCCGAAGTTGAAGGGCAGACCGTAGGTCGCACCGTCGACCTGCCACGGGGCGACGACGCCGCCGAGGGCATCCACCTGACCCGCGACGTCCTCGCTGATGTCCTTGACGTAGCCGGCCTCGACCTGGGCGGCGAGCTCGCCGGCGCCCCACTGCTGGTAGAGGTCGAGTCCGCTGCCCGTGCGCAGCTGGTTGGGGATGAGGGTGCGCTGCAGCTCCTCGTTCTGGTACGCGGTGACCTCGACGGTGACGCCGGGGTTGGCCTCCTCGAACTCGGACGCGACGTCCTCCCAGAAGCCCAGCAGGGGCTCACCGGTTCCGTTGTGCCACCAGGTGAGGGTGACATCGCCGTCGGCGCTGCCCTCCCCCGCCGGCGCGCACGCCGTGAGGCCGATCGCGAGAACGGTGGTCGCTGCAACCGCCGCCCGACGCGTGATCGATCGTCTGTTCATCATTGAACCTCTCGAAAGTTTCGGCTACTCCGCCGAAAGTGATGTGGACATGGCGAATATACGTCGGGCCTGGTTTGCAGTCAAGCCCAACATATTGCGAAGGGGTAACGGGCGCGGGATGCCCGCTCTCGGCCCGTAGATGCGCGAGTTCGCGCGGCTCGCCCCGCGAGTCTCGCCGCCGAGGCTGAAAGTTGCGAAAGGTGCGCGGCTAGGCCGGGTCGGTGCGCCGCTCAGGCCGGGCGCGGCACGCCGTCGACGCGGCGCGGCAGGCCGAGCGGGTTCGCCTCGCGCAGCTCGAGCGGCAGGCGCGACTCGGGCGCCTGCTGGTAGGCGACGGGCCGCAGCCAGCGCCGCAGCGCGGTGGCCCCGACCGAGGTGAAGAGCGAGGTCGTCGCGGGCCAGGGCCCGCCGTGGTGCTGGGCCCACGACACGGCGACGCCCGTCGGCCAGCCGGCGAAGAGCACGCGGCCGGCGACGGCCTCGAGCAGCGCGATCGTGGTCGCGGCGTCGTCCGACTCCTCGGCGTGCAGGGTGGCGGTCAGCCCTCCGGGCAGAGCGCGCAGCACGGCGTGCAGCTCGGCCTCGTCGGCGTACTCCACGAGCAGCACGGCCGGGCCGAAGCACTCCTCGAGCAGAGCATCCGGGGCCGCGAGAACGGAACGGGCGGGGGCGGCCAGCACGAGCGGGGTCGCGCCGCCCTGCTCGACGGCGCTCGGCAGCGAGGGGCTGAGCGTGCGCACGCCCTCGACGGCGGCGAGCTGCGCGGCGATGGTCTCGAAGCCCTCGGCGATGCGCGGCATGAGCATGGGCTGCGCGGCGACGGCCTCGGCCCCCGACGCGACCTTCTCGGCGAAGCCCGACCCGGCCGGCACGAGCACGACGCCCGGCTTCGTGCAGAACTGGCCGGCGCCGAGCGTGAACGAGCCGACGAGGCCCTCGGCGAGCGAGGATCCGCGCGCGGCGATCGCCGCCGGGGTGATGACGACGGGGTTGAGGCTGCCGAGCTCGCCGTAGAAGGGGATGGGGTCGGGCCGCGACACGGCGAGGTCGAACAGCGCGCGCCCGCCCGGGATCGATCCGGTGAAGCCGACCGCCGTGATCGCGGGGTGCTGCACGAGCGCGGTGCCCTCCTCGCGCCCCGCCGCGGTCTCGAGCACGCCCTCGGGGGCGCCGGCCGCGACGAGCGCGTCACGCAGCACGGTCGCGACGCGGTCGCTGAGACGGGGATGCCCGGGGTGCACCTTCACGACGACCGGGTTGCCCGCGGCGAGCGCCGACGCCGTGTCGCCCCCCGCCACCGAGAACGCGAAGGGGAAGTTGCTCGCCGCGAAGACGGCCACCGGCCCGAGGGGCACGAGCATGCGCCGCAGGTCGGGCGTCGGCGGCACCGTGGTCGCGTCGTCGTGGTCGATGGTCAGCTCGAGCCACGAGCCCTCGCGGATGACCACGGCGAAGAGGCGCAGCTGGTTCGTGGTGCGGGCGAGCTCGCCGGTGAGACGACCGGCGGGCAGGTGCGACTCCTCCCCCGCGAGCGCGACGAGCTCGTCGGCGTGCGCGTCGAGCGCGTCGGCGCCGGCCTCGAGCCAGGCGGCGCGCTCGGCGATGGTCGAGCGGCGCATCGCGGCGGCCGCGGCGAGGGAGCGGGCGAGGCGGGCGTCGAGGGTGTCGCGGTGCGTCATGGCTGCTCCTGGGATGTCGTGTCGTCGATGAAGCGGATGCCCAGGCCGGGCTCGCTGCCGGCCGGGTGCGACTCCGCCCCGTCGAGGGTCATGGGGCTCGGGCCGGCGAGCACGCCGGTGTCGGCGAGCGCGCCCTCCTCCACCCGCTCCACGGCCTCGATGGCCGGGAGGGCGAGGGCGAGCTGGGCGCTGAGCTCGGGCTGCAGGTGCGGGGCGAGGCGGGCGCCGCGAGCGACGACCTCGGCGGCGATGGCGAGGAAGGGCGTGACGCCGCCGACCCGCACGACGTTCGGCTGCGCCACCTGCAGGGCGCCGGCGTCGAGCAGGTCGCGGAACCGGTGGATGGTGTGCAGGTTCTCGCCCGCCGCGATCGGGATGCTCGTGCTCGCCGCGAGCGCGCGGTAGCCGGCGGTGTCGTCGGCGCGGAGGGGCTCCTCGAGCCAGTCGATGCCGAGCGGCTCGAGGGCGGCGGCGGCCGTGCGGGCCGCGTCGAGATCCCACCGCTGGTTCGCATCGACCCGCAGGGCCCGGTCGGGGCCGATGATCGAGCGCACCAGGGCGATGCGCCGCAGATCGTCGTCGAGCTCGGGGCGGCCGATCTTCATCTTGACGGCCGAGTAGCCCGCCGCGACCCAGCGGCGGGCCTGCGCCGCGAGCTCGTCGTCGGAGTAGTGCAGGTTGATGCCGGAGCCGTACAGCGGCACGGCATCCCGCCGCCGGCCGAGCAGATCGGCGAGGGCGACGCCGCGCGACCGCGCGCGGGCATCCCACAGGGCGAGGTCGAGCCCGGCGAGCGCGATCGTCGTGATGCCGCCGCCGCCCGCCTCGTGCACGAGCGTCCACAGCTCCATCCACAGGGTTTCCGGATCGGCGGGCCGCCCCAGCGCTCGGGGCACGAGCTCGTCGTCGATCATCGCGTGCACCGCGCTCGCGCCGATCGAGGGGGTCCAGGTGAAGCCGTGGCCGAGACTGCCGTCGGAGAGCGCGACGTCGACGACGATCACGTGGTTGACGGTGACGTCGGCCGCCCACGGGCGCGTCAGCGGCGCGACGAGGCGGCGCGTGCGCACGCGCGCGATGGTGGGGGTGCTCGGGATGCCCGTCACGAGCCCGCGGTCACCGGAGCCGTCGCGCTCGCCGCACCCGTCGCCAGCTCGCGCCCGTGCGCGAGCAGCCGGGCCAGCTCGTCCTCGTGCGCGGGGCTCGGATCGACGAGCGGCGCCCGCACCGAGCCGACCGCGGCGCCGCCCAGCCGCAGCCCCGCCTTGATGAGCGAGACGGCGTAGCCCGGCGTGGTGTCGCGCAGCCGCACGAGGGGGCCGTAGAACTCGCGCAGCCAGCGCGCCTGCCCGGCCTCGTCGTGCGCGGCGTAGGCGGAGTAGTAGGCGAGCGCGATCTCGGGCGCCATGGCGAAGACGGCCGAGCTGTACCGCTCGACGCCGATGGCGCGGTAGGCGGCCTGGCTCATCTCGGCGGTGAGCAGCCCGTTGAAGAAGGTGACGTCGTCGCGGCCGAGCTCGCGGGCGCGCAGCACGAACTGCTGCATGAGGGCGACGTCGCCGACGCCGTCCTTGATGCCGACGACGCGCGGGTCGGCGAGCAGCTCGGTGATCGACTCGAGCGTGAACTGCGCCGAGCCGCGGTGGTACAGGATCACGGGCAGCTCGGCGGCGTCGAGGATCGCGCGCACGTAGGCGACGAGCCCGGCCTGCGTGCCGCCGACGAGGTACGGCGGCAGCACGAGCAGCGCCTCGGCGCCGTGCTCGGCCGCGAGGCGCGCGCAGGCGCGGGCGTGGCCGAGCGGCCCGCCGACGCCGCCGACGAGCGGCACCCGCCCGGCGACCGCGTCGCGCGCGACGGCGAGCACGGCGCCGTACTCCTCGGTGCCGAGGGCGTGGAACTCTCCCGTGCCGCAGGCCGCGAAGACCCCGGCGGCCCCGGCCTCGACGCCCGCCGCGATGTGGGCGGCGGTCGTCGTGGCGTCGACCTCGCCGGCCGCGTCGAAGGCCGTGACGGGGAAGAACAGCACGCCGGCGGGGAAGGCGAAGGTCATGAGGGGTGCTTCTCTCCGTGAGATGACGAGGGGGATCCTGCGAGAGCGGGCTCGGGCGCGACTGCGGGATGCTCCGCCTCGCCCAGCTCGCTGCGCCACGAGCGCCGCGGCCGCCAGCCGAGCAGCTCGCGCGCGCGGGCGCTCGAGAAGACCGGATCGGTGGGCCCGAGTCGGAGGGCGTGCGCGGCCGCTCCGGGCACGAGCCGCGCCAGGGCCTCGGGCACGGGCTCGCGCACGAGCGAGTCCTCCGCCCCGACGAAGAGCACCTCGCCGTTCGGCACGTCCGACGCGCGCTCGCCCCACTCGTGCACGAAGTCGGCCGCGTCGCGAGCATCCAGGTAGTTGAAGAGGGCGACGGCCGAGAGCGCAGGGTTCGCGAGGCGCTGCAGCACGGTGTGGCCCTGCTGGGTGGGGGCGCCGGCCCACTCCTCGGGCGCGATGACTTAGCAGGGGCGGAAGGCGCCGATGCGCAGCCGGTCGCCGTGCGCGCGGGCGGCCATCGCGACGAGCTGCTCGAGGGCGACCTTCGAGAGGGCGTAGCCGTTCCAGGGGGCGGTCGGGTGGCGCTCGTCGATGGGCAGGCTCGTCGGCGACCAGCCGCCCGGGGCGCCGTAGCCGATCACGGTGGGGCTGCTCGCGACGAGCATCGACTCGGCCTCGCAGGCGAGCGCGGCCTCGAGCACCGAGAAGGCGAGGCCCGTGTTGACGGCCATCATCGTGGCGTCGGGTGCGCTGAAGGGCACGGCGATGGCGGCGAGGTGCACGATGCGCTCGGGCCGGATGCTCGAGAGCAGCGCGGCGGTGGCCGGGGCATCCGACAGATCGTGCTCGAGCTGCTCGACCTCGAGGCCGGCGGCGCGGCCGCGGTCGATCGACACGACCTCGTGGCCGTGCTCGGCGAGGCCGCGCACGACGCTGCGGCCGAGGCGGCCGGCGCCGCCGGTGACGACGATGCGGCTCATGCGCGGTGCGCTTCCCGCGCTCCGTGCGTCTCCCGCGCCCCGCGCGCTCCCGGCGCGACGCAGCGGGCCGCGGCGCCGAACGCCAGCTCGCCGATGACGACGGGGCCGCCCGAGGCCAGGGAGGCGTTGCCCGCGATGCCGACCGACACCGCCCGCACGCCGTCCTCCCACGTCGAGACGAGGCCGAGCGGATCCTCGCCCGGTCCGTCGAAGAGGTCGCGCAGCAGCGGGGCGTCGCCGCCGCCGTGGCTGCCCTCGGGCTCGTCGATGGGCACCTCGCGGGCCGCCTCGAAGTGCCGCTGCACGACGAGCGTCTCGCTCATCGGCCGCGACTCGTCGTCGACGACGCCGTCGGGGCGGGCGCTCGGGTCGGTGACGGCGCGGCCGTCCTCGTCCAGCAGCACGGCGCCGCGCTCGACGACGGTGAGCTCGGCCCGGCCCTCGGTGCCGTTGACGGCGACCGTGTAGCCCTCCCACGGGGCGTGCGCGTTGAGCGAGTACGTCATGGTGGGGCCGCCGCAGTAGTCGACGATGAGCGCCAGGTTGTCCTCGATGGTGATGCCCTCGTCGAAGACGTCGCGGTCGCGCAGGTAGCCGTCGAGGTGCTCGTTCTCGAGGTACAGCTCGCGCATCTTGTCGTCCGCGCGCAGGTCGAGGCTGAAGGCATCGCGCAGCGGCGAGTCGGTACTGCCCCGCTCGGGGCGCTCGCCGAGGCCGCGCGCACGGGCGTTGTCGGCGCCGTAGAAGCGCAGCCCCCCGCTGGCGTAGACGCGGCGCGGCACGTCGTCGATCCACCAGCCGGCGAGGTCGAAGTGGTGCGAGGACTTGTGGATGAGCAGCCCGCCCGAGTTCGCCTTCTGCCGGTGCCACCGCCGGAAGTAGTCGGCTCCGTGCGCCGTGTCGAGCACCCACTCGAAGTGCACGCTCGTCACGGTGCCGATCTCGCCGGAGGTGATGAGCTGCTTGAGCGCCTTGTTGCGCGGCGAGTACCGGTAGTTGAACGTGACGATGACCTGCCGCCCCGTGCGCTCGACCGCGTCGGCGATCGCCGCGACGCCCGCCTCGTCGATCGTCAGCGGCTTCTCGACGATGACGTCGGCCCCGGCCTCGAGGGCCGTGACGATGTGAGCGGCGTGCGTGTGGTCGGGGCTCGTGACGATGACCCGCTCGACCCGGTGCTCGGCGATCGCCTCGGCGAGGGCATCCGGAGCGAATCGAGCGGGGGCGGGATGCCCGGCGCCGGTCATGGTGCGCTCGGCGTAGTCCAGCCGGCCGTCGTTGGTGTCGCTCCAGGCGACGAGCTCGCCGCGGCCGGCGTGCAGCCCGGCGAGGGCGCCGATGTACATCTGCGCGCGCGAGCCGGCGCCGAGCAGCGCGTAGCGGGGGCGGGGGGCGTCGGGGGTGGTTCGGCGCGGGCTGCTGTCGGTCACGAGCGTGCTCCTCCTCGAGCGATCGGACTGCCAGCCTAGGCCAGAAAGCGCTTTCCCGCAGGTCCGGGTCCGGCCGCTCCCGCGCTTCCCGGTCCGGCCGACCCCGAAGAACGGAGGACAATGCCGGGATGACCGTGCGCTACTCCACCGACCCCGCCGACGTCGACCTCGCGCTCGCCCACCACTGGCTCTCGGAGGACGCGTACTGGGCCCTCGGCCGCAGCCGCGAGCTGCAGGATCGCGCCTTCGCGAACTCGATCCCGCTCGTCGCGGTCGAGGAGCCCGACGGGGCCGGCTCGGACGGGACAGCCGACGGCGACGGCGAGGCCGGCGGCATGGTCGCGATCGCGCGGCTCGTCACCGACCGGGCCACCTTCGCCTGGCTCTGCGACGTCTACGTGCGACCGGATGCCCGCGGCCGCGGCATCGGCTCGGGACTCGCCCGCTTCGCGGCCGAGCAGGTGCGCGCGCTCGGCGTGAAGCGCACGATGCTCGCGACCGCCGACGCGCACGGCGTCTACGCCGGGGTCGGATTCGAGCCGCTGCACACGCCCGGCCGCTGGATGATCCTGCCCGGCCCGGGCGCCTGAGCGCGACGGGCCGCGGCGCCCGCTAGTCGTTCGGGCTCGCCGGCGGCTCGCCCATCGCCTCGACCGCGTCGAAGAACTCCTCCGGCACCTCGGCCGCGACGAGCTCGGCGAGCTGGTCGAGTCGACTCCGCGAGCTGATGCCGACGACGGTCGAGTCGACGAGCGACGACCGCAGCGAGAAGTGCAGGGCCGCGGCGGCGACGTCGACGCCGTGCTCCCGCGCGAGGGCGCGCAGCGCGTCGATGTGCGCGCGGAACTCGGGGCTCGGCGAGCGGTAGCCGTACGTCTCGGCCGTGCCGTTGGCGAGGATGCCGCCGCCGAAGGGCGCCGCGTTGAAGACGGTCATGCCGCGCTCCCGCGCATCCCGGATCAGGGGCAGCGCCTGCCGGTCGACGAGCGTGAAGCGGTTGTGGGTGAGCACGGCGTCGAAGGCGCCGGTGAGCACGTAGTCGTGCACGAGCTGCGTCCGGCCGGCCGCGATGCCGATCGCGTCGATGACGCCCTCGTCGCGCAGCTGCAGCAGCGCGGCGACGGGGCCGTCGGCGGCCATGCCCTCCTGGAGGGTGATCGTGTACGGGTCGTGCAGGTGGTAGATCGGCAGATGGTCGAGGCCGAGGCGACCGAGCGACTCCTCGATCGAGCGGCGCACGCGGTCGCCGTCGAAGCGGCCCTCGGCGTCGGCGTCGGCCTTCGAGTAGAGCCGGCCGCCCGGGCGGAGGCCGCCGCGGCGGGCGAGCGCCAGCCCGAGCTCGGCCTCGCTGCGCCCGCCGGCGTAGTTGTTCGAGGTGTCGACGTCGCCGAGCTCGCTCGCGAGCAGCGCGTCGGCGAGCGCCGCGATCTCATCGGCGTCGCCCCGCGTGCCGAGCGATGAGCTGCCGAGGGTGATCGGGGTGGGGCTGAGCATGCGGGGCCTTCCGGTCGGGGGTGCGGGATGCGCGGCGCGGCGCCCGGGGCGACTCTAGCCGCGCGGCGCGAACCGCTGCGGCGGGTGCGACCGCGCGACGAGGGCCCGCAGGCTCTCGAGCGTGCCGCCGAGCCCGTACGCCCGGGCCTGCACGAGCACGGTGCCGAGGGCGGTGGCCTCGACGGGGCCGGCGAGCACGGGCATCCCGGCGCGGTCGGCGGTGAGCTGGCACAGCAGGTGGTTGAGCGAGCCGCCGCCGACGAGGTGGATGACCTCGACCGGGCGGTCGGCGAGCTCCGAGGCCGTGCGCACCGCCGCTGCGAACGCGACGGCGAGGCTCTCGACGATGCAGCGGGCGAAGGCCGCACGCGTGGCGGGAACCTCGGCGCCCTGCTCCGCGAGCGCCGCGGCGATGCGTGACGGCATGTCGCCCGGCGGCAGGAACCGCGGGTCGTTCGCGTCGAACACCGGCACCGGCCCGGTCACGGCGGCCGCCTCGGCCAGCAGCGCGCCGAGGTCGATGCGCTCGCCGGCGGCCTCCCACACCCGCACCGACTCGCTCAGCAGCCACAGCCCCATGACGTTGTGCAGGAAGCGCGTGCGCCCGTCGACGCCGCCCTCGTTCGTGAAGTTCGCCGCGTAGGCCGCGTCGGTCATGACGGGATGCTCCGTCTCGAGCCCGACGAGCCCCCAGGTGCCGCAGCTGATGTAGGCGGCCTCGCGCCGCGCGAACGGCACGGCCGCGACGGCCGAGGCCGTGTCGTGGGATCCGACGGCCGTGACCACGAGCCCCTCGGGCGCCCCCAGGGCCTCCGCAGCCGCGGGCGTGAGCGGCCCGATCGTCTCCCCCGGGTGCACGAGCGCGGGCAGCAGGCGGCGCGGCAGGCCGAGGCGCTCGACGAGCGCCTCGTTCCACGCGCGGGTGCGGGGGTCGAGCAGCCCCGTGGTCGAGGCGTTGGTGACCTCGGCGACCGCGCGGCCCGTGAGCCAGAACGCCACGAGGTCGGGGATGAGCAGCAGGTGCTCGGCTTCGGCGAGCCGCTCCGGGATCTCGGCGGCGAGCTGGAAGACCGTGGTGAAGGGCAGGTGCTGCAGGCCCGTCTGGGCGAAGAGCTCGCGGGGCGGCACGACGGCGTGCACCGCATCCACCCCGGCGGCGCAGCGATCATCGCGGTAGTGGAACGGCTCGCCCAGCAGCGCCCCCTCGGCGACCAGGCCGTAGTCGACGGCCCACGAGTCGATGCCGACCGAGGTGATGAGCGGGTCGTCGGCGAAGGCCTGCCGCAGCCCGGCCATGATGTGCCCGCGCAGCGCCTCGATGTCCCAGTGCAGTCCGTCGGCGCGCTCGATCGGTCCGTTCGGGAACCGCGCGACCTCGACCATCTCGACGCGCTCGGCCGTCACGATCGCGCGCATGACGCGGCCGCTCGTCGCGCCGAGGTCGACGGCGGCGACGTGGATGGCCCCGCTTTCGGCCCCGCCGTGGATGCCCGCCACGACTACCGCAGGAACGCGGCCGCGACGCCCGCGTCGACCGGGATGTGCAGGCCCGTGGTGTGCGAGAGGTCGGGACCGGTCAGCACGGCGACCGCGTTTGCGACGTGCTCGGGCAGCACCTCGCGCTTGAGGATGGTGCGCTGCGCGTAGAACTTTCCGAGGTCCTGCTCGTCGACGCCGTAGGTCGCGGCGCGGTTCGCGCCCCAGCCGCTCGCGAAGATGCCGGAGCCCCGCACGACCCCGTCGGGGTTGATGCCGTTGACCTTGACGCCGTGCTCGCCGAGCTCGACGGCGAGCAGCCGCACCTGGTGCGCCTGGTCGGCCTTCGTCGCCGAGTAGGCGATGTTGTTGGGGCCGGCGAAGACCGAGTTCTTGCTCGAGATGTAGATGACGTCGCCGCCCATACCCTGATCGATGAGCACGCGCGCGGCGGCCTTCGAGACGAGGAAGGAGCCCTTGGCCATGACGTCGTGCTGCAGATCCCAGTCGGCCTCGGTGGTGTCGAGCAGCGGCTTCGAGAGCGACAGCCCGGCGTTGTTCACGACGATGTCGATGCCGCCGAACGCGAGCACGGCATCCTGGATCGCCCGATCGATGGCGGCGGCGTCGGTGACGTTCGCCTGCACGCCGATCGCGACGTCGCTCGAGCCGAGCTCGGCCGCCGCGGCCTGGGCCTTCTCCAGGTCGAGGTCGGCGATGACGACGCACGCTCCCTCGGCCGCGAGGCGCGTCGCGATGGCCTTGCCGATGCCGCTCGCGGCGCCCGTGACGAGCGCCACGCGGGTGGCGTGGCTCTTCGGCGTGGGCATGCGCTGCAGCTTGGCCTCCTCGAGCGCCCAGTACTCGATGCGGAACTTCTCGGCGTCGCTGATCGGCGCGTAGGTGCTGAGCGCCTCGGCGCCGCGCATGACGTTGATGGCGTTGAGGTAGAACTCGCCGGCCACGCGCGCGGTCTGCTTGTTCGCGCCGAAGCTGAACATGCCGACGCCCGGCACGAGCACGATGAGCGGGTCGGCGCCGCGGATCGCCGGGCACGAGTTGCGAACCTCGCTCGCAGGCTCGCTCGGCGCTGGCGTCGCGGAATCGCTATCGCGATTCTCTGAGCTCCAGCGCGCGTAGTACGCCGTGTAATCGGCGCGGTACTGCTCGTGCAGCTCCGTGAGGCGCTGGATGCTCTCCTCCACCCCCGCGTCGGCGGGCAGGTCGAGCAGCATCGGCTTGACCTTCGTGCGCAGGAAGTGATCCGGGCAGCTCGTGCCCAGCTCGGCGAGCGCCGGGGCCTTCTCGCTGGCGAGGAAGTGCAGCACCCGATCGTCATCGCTGAAGTGGCCCACCATGGGGCGGTCGTGGCTGGCCAGCCCTCGGATCGTGGGTGCGAGCGCCGCGGCCTTCGCCCGGCGCTCGTCGGCGCTCAGCGGCCCGAAGCCCGCGCGCTCCCCGCCGAACGGCGCGGCGTCGCCGTGCGCGTCGATGTGCGCCTGCGCGGTGTCGA
Organism: Microcella flavibacter; assembly: GCF_012530535.1. NCBI lineage: Bacteria > Bacillati > Actinomycetota > Actinomycetes > Micrococcales > Microbacteriaceae > Microcella > Microcella flavibacter. The sequence goes on along the minus strand of NZ_CP051299.1, from coordinate 138,081 downwards.
TGATCCAGCGGCTGTTCCGCTCGCTCTCCTCGCTCGTCTCCCCCCAGGCGGTGATCCCGTGGCCGCCGAGGATGCAGCCGATCGCGTCGGGGTTCGCCTCCTTGACGGCGGCGATGTCGAGGCCGAGCTGGAATCCGGGCCGGCGCCACGGAACCCAGACGACCCTCCCACCGAAGATCTCGGCCGTGAGCTGCTCGCCGTCGGCCGCGGTCGCGATCGCGATGCCCGCGTCGGGGTGCAGGTGGTCGACGTGGGGCGCATCCACCAGACCGTGCATCGCCGTGTCGATGCTGGGGGCCGCCCCGCCCTTGCCGTGCAGGCAGAAGTCGAAGGCCGCGACCATCTCGTCCTCGCGCTCGAGGCCGGGGTAGACGTCGACGAGGGCGCGCATGCGGTCGAGGCGCAGCACCGCGAGGCCCTGCTCGGTGAGGGTGCCGAGGTCGCCGCCGGATCCCTTCACCCACAGCAGCTCGACGGGCTCGCCCGTGACGGGGTCGGTCTCGACGCCCTTGGCGCTGGTGTTGCCGCCGGCGTAGTTGGTGATGTGGGGCTCGGCGCCGAGGCGGTTCGAGCGGGCGATGAGGTCGTGCTTCGCGGAATTCGGGCTATCGGAGGTCATGGCGTCAGGCGCTTTCGAGTTGGTCGGCGAGGTGGAAGACCTCGGTGAGGCGGCAGGCGGCCTGGTCGGCGCGGCCGGGGGCTGAGTCGTCGGGCGCGGCGCCGTCGACGGGCAGGAAGAAGCGGCTCATCTCGGCCTCCCAGGCCGAGGCGACGGGGCTCTCGGCGAGCGAGGCCTGCGCGGCCGCGTCATCGTCGACCTCGTAGTAGCCGAAGAGCGTGCCGTCAGACTCGTCGAGGAAGAGCGAGTAGTTGCGCCGACCGCTCGCGGCGATCGTCTCGAGCATCTCGCGGCGCACGGGCGAGTGCACGGCGCGGTACTCGTCGAGCAGCTCGGGGCGCACGCGCAGGCGGAACGCGACTCTCACGCGCCCCACCCCGCCTGCGTCCCGCCCACGCGCTCGGCGACGATGCGGTCGTAGTAGCCGCTCGCGGCGTAGGCGGCCATGGGGTCGGCGGGCAGGCCGCGCGACGCGCGCCACTCGGCGAGCATCGGCCGGACATCCGTGTAGAAGGCGTCCATGAGGATGCCGTTCGCGCCGAGCACGTCGTTCGCGCGCTGCGCCGCGTCGAGCGCCTCGCGGTCGATGAGCAGCGCGCGGGCGGTCATCTCCTGCACGTTGAGCACGCTGCGGATCTGGCCGGGGATCTTCTCCTCGACGTTGTGGCACTGGTCGAGCATGAAGGCGACGCCGGAGTCGGCGTCGAGCCCGCCGCCGCGCACCACCTCGACCATGATGCGGAACAACTGGAAGGGGTCGGCCGAGCCGACGATGAGGTCGTCGTCGGCGTAGTAGCGCGAGTTGAAGTCGAACGAGCCGAGCTTGCCGAGGCGCAGCAGCTGCATGACGATGAACTCGATGTTGGTGCCGGGCGCGTGGTGGCCGGTGTCGAGGCACACCATCGCCTTGTCGCCGAGGGCCGCCACCTGCGCGTAGCTCGTCCCCCAGTCGGGAACATCGGTGTGGTAGAACGCCGGCTCGAAGAACTTGTACTCGAGCACGAGGCGGTGCTCGTCGCCGAGGCGGGCGTAGATCGTGGCGAGGCTCTCGGCGAGGTTGTCCTGTCGGCGCCGCATGTCGTCCTGCCCTGCGTAGTTCGTGCCGTCGGCGAGCCAGATCTTCAGGTCGCGCGAGCCCGTGGCGTGCATGACGTCGATGCAGTCGAAGTGGTGATCGATGGCGCGCTGACGGGCCGTCGGGTCGCTCGCGGCGAGCGAGCCGAACTTGTACTCCTCGTCCTGGAAGGTGTTCGAGTTGATGGTGCCGAGCGCGACGCCGTGCTCCTCGGCGTGGGCGCGCAGCACCCCGTAGTCGTCCACCTCGTCCCACGGGATGTGCAGCGCGACGCTCGGGGCGAGGCCGGTGTGCGCGTGCACCTGGGCGGCGTCGGCGATCTTCTCGAAGGGGTCGCGCGGCGTGCCGGGCGTGCCGAAGACGCGGAACCGGGTGCCCGAGTTGCCGAAGGCCCAGGAGGGGAGCTCGATCGCCTGGGCGGCGAGACGGTCGGTGATCTGGTCGAAGGTCGTCATTGACGCTGCTGCTCTCGGTGCGGTGGTGCAAACGGACGGGGCGGCGCCGTGCGGCGCAGAGTGAATCGTTTCATTTATGGCAGATGAAACGATCCACGTCAAGGGCGGGCGGGCCTCGCGAGCGCTACGGTGGGGGCATGGTCGCCCCCGGCATCCGAGACGTCGCGCAGCGCGCGGGCGTCTCCGTCGGCACCGTCTCCAACGTGCTCAACCGCCCCGAGCGCGTCACCCCCGCCACCGTCGAGCGCGTGCACGCCGCCATCGCCGAGCTCGGCTTCGTGCGCAACGACGCCGCCCGCCAGCTGCGCGCCGGCCGCAGCGGCACCGTCGGCCTCGTCGTGCTCGACGTGCGCAACCCCTTCTTCACCGAGCTCGCCCGCGGGGCTGAGGACGCCGCCGCCGAGCACGGCCTCGCCGTCATCCTCGGCAACAGCGACGAGAGCCCCGAACGCGAGGCCGCCTACCTCGACCTCTTCGACGAGCAGCGGGTGCGCGGCGTGCTCATCTCGCCGCTGGGCGACGTGAGCGAGCGCCTCGCGCGGCTGCGGTCGCGCGGCACCCCCACCGTGGTGGTCGACCGCTCGGTCGCCGGATCCGGGCTGTCGTCGGTCTCGGTCGACGACGTCGCGGGCGGCGAGCTCGCGGTGCGGCACCTGCTCGAGCAGGGTCGGCGGCGCATCGCCGTGCTCGTGGGCCGGCCGGGCATCCGGCAGGTCGCCGATCGCCTCGCCGGGGCCCGCCGCGCCGCCGCCGGCGTGAGCGACGCGACCATCGAGGTCGTCGAGGCCGACGGGCTCACCGTGCTCGACGGCCGCCGCGCCGGCGAGCAGCTGCTGTCGCGATCGGTGGATGCCCGTCCCGACGCCGTCTTCGCCGTCAACGACCTGCTCGCCGTCGGCGTGCTGCAGGCCCTCGTCATGACCGGCTCGGTGCGCGTGCCCGGCGAGATCGCCCTCGTCGGCTACGACGACATCGACTTCGCCGCCGCGGCCGTCGTGCCGCTCACCTCGGTGCGCCAGCCCAGCCACCTCATCGGCGCGACCGCGCTGCGCATGCTGCTCGAGGAGTCGGACGACTCCGGGCTCGAGCCGCGCACCGTGGTGTTCCAGCCGGAGCTCGTCGTGCGGGCGAGCAGCGGAGGCTGACGCGCCTCAGCGGAGGTCGCCGAGTTGCCGCTCAATCGACACCGTGGCGTCGACGACGACATCGCCCGTGTGGGCGGTCGTGACCGTCTCGATGAGGACGATCTCGACCTCATCGTCGGCGACCGGATTGTGCTGCACGCCGCGCGGCACGACGGTGAACTGACCGGGGGTGAGCATGACCTCATCCCGGTCGCGGAACTGGATGCGCAAGCGCCCGGAGACCACGAGGAACATCTCGTCCTCGGCCTCGTGCGCATGCCAGACCAGCTCGCCCTTGAGTCTCGCCACCTTCACGTACTGATCGTTGACGCGCCCGACGACGCGGGGCGTCCAGTACTCCGTCATCTGGCGCAGCTCGGCCGCGATATCGATCCCGTGCAGAGCGCTCATCCGCCCGACCCCGCCCCTACAGCCCGACCCCGCGCGACCGCAGGTCGTCGCGGAACGCCGTGCGCAGCTCGTCGTCGACGACCTCGTGCCTCGCGGCGATCGAGTCGCGCACCGTCTCGACCCGGGTCGAGCCGATGACCGGCCAGAGGCCGGGCAGCGCGTCGATCATGGCGGCGAGCGCGAGGCGGTGGATGGAGGCGCCGCGGCCCATCGCGAGGGCGGCGACGTGCGGGATGCGCGTCGCGAGCGGCGCGGCGCGGGGCCCGCCGAAGGGCGCGTAGGCGAGGAAGTCGATGCCGTGCTCGTGGCAGAAGCGGTACTCGGCGATCGGGTCGACGCCGAGGCCGAGGCGGTTCTGCACGGCGTCGATGGTCGTGACGCCGGCGGCGGCCTCGAGCAGCTCGACGGAGGCGTTCGACAGCCCGATCGCCTCGACGACGCCCTCGTCGCGCAGCTCGGCGAGCACCCGCAACGAGGCGAGCACGTCGTCGACGCGGTCGGCGCGGTGCAGCAGCAGCAGCGAGGGCGGGGCGCCGAAGACCTCGCGGCTGCGCTCGGCGTCGCGGCGCAGGCGCTCGGCGCTGCCGTCCGCGTCCCAGGCGGCGGTGCCCAGTCGGAAGTGCCCGGCCTTGGTGATGAGCGGGATGCCCGGCTCGACCTCGCGCGCCGTCGCGGCCAGGCGCTCGCCCGCGGCGTCGTCGTCGACCGTGGCGTAGGCCCGGGCGGTGTCGATGGCCGCGGCGCCCGCCTCGACGGCGGCCCGCACGACCTCGCGCCCGATCTCGGGGGTCATGCCCTCGCCCAGCACGAGCGAGGCGACGCCCAGCACGACGCCGGAGCGGGGCAGCACCGCGCTCACGCGCGCACCGCCGCGCGGATCGTCGCGGTGCGGCGGGCGGCGCGGGGCATCATGCTCCGACCGTAGCGGTCGCGGCCCCCGCCGCGCGCCCGCGCGCGCAGGCGATTCCCGGCCGTCCGACCGCGCACGGCCCTCTCGTGCACTTGTATAACAATCTGCTACTGTCGCGGCATGAGCAGTGAGGCCCTGGCCGTGACCACCGTGCCCGATGCGGTGTACGAGGCGCTGCGCGAGAGCATCCTCACGCAGCGCGAAGCGCCCGGCAGCGCCGTCACCGAGCAGGCCATCGCCGACCGCTTCGGCGTCGCGCGCCCCACCGCGAAGGTCGCCCTCGAGCGGCTCGTCGCCGAGGGGCTGCTGCGGCGCGCGGCGCATAAGACCGCGCGGGTTCCCGAGCTCACCCGCGACGACATCGTCGACCTCTACGCCACCCGCTCGGTCGTCGAGGCCGAGGCCCTACGCACCCTCGCGGCCGACGGGGTCGTGCCCGCCGCCGCGCTCGCCGCCCAGCGCGCGCTCGAGCAGGCCGCCGGCGGCGACGACACCGCCCCGCTCGCGCGCGCCGACATCGCGTTCCACCGCGCGCTCGTGGAGGCCCAGCGCTCGCCGCGCCTCGTCAAGCTGCACGCCCTGCTCATGGGCGAGATCGAGCTCTGCACGGGCCAGGTGCAGTCGCACCGCCTGCTCGGCATCGACGACGTCATCGCCCAGCACCGGGGGATCCTGGATGCCGTCGCCGCCGGCGACGCCGAGCTCGCCGCCGAGCTCACCCGCGCCCACATCGCCGGAGCCCGCGACCGCCTGCTCGGCCACTACGACGCCACCCGGCCCGCCCCGTGACCGCCCCCGCCCTGTTCCGTCCCGCCCCGGCCGTGCACGAATGCAGGAGATCCGCGCGCGACACGACGAGCTCCTGCGGCGACACGCCGACGATCGTCGCCGATCTCCTGCATTTGCGCACGCACAGCGCGCCCTGACCCCGCCGACAGCCCTAACCCCGCCGCCCTCGACCGAGAGACCGATCATGCAGAGACGCTTCCCGAACCCGCGCGACCTCGCGCCGCTCATGAACTTCAAGAAGCCCGACCTCAACGCCAAGCGGCGCCGGCTGACCGAGGCGCTGACGATCGCCGACCTGCGCGCGATCGCGCAGCGGCGCACCCCGAAGGCGGCCTTCGACTACACCGAGGGCGCCGCCGAGGCCGAGATCAGCATCACCCGCGCCCGGCAGGCCTTCGAGGACATCGAGTTCCACCCGGCGATCCTGCGCGACGTCAGCCACGTCGACACCGGCTGGGACGTGCTCGGCAAGCGCGTCGAGCTGCCCTTCGGCATCGCGCCGACCGGGTTCACGCGCATGATGCACGCGGAGGGCGAGGTGGCCGGAGCCTCCGCGGCGGCCGCGGCGGGCATCCCCTTCTCGCTGTCGACGATGGGCACGACGAGCGTCGAGGACGTCGCGGCGGCGGGCGGGCCGAACGGTCGCAACTGGTTCCAGCTGTACATGTGGAAGGACCGCGAGCGCTCGATGGCCCTCGTCGACCGGGCCGCGGCGGCCGGCTTCGACACCCTGCTCGTCACCGTCGACGTGCCCGTCGCCGGCGCGCGCCTGCGCGACAAGCGCAACGGCTTCTCGATCCCCCCGCAGCTCACCGCGGGCACCGTCATCAACGCCATCCCGCGCCCGGAGTGGTGGATCAACTTCCTCACCACCGAGCCGCTCGCCTTCGCGAGCCTCTCGAAGTGGTCGGGCACCGTCGGCGAGCTGCTCGACACCATGTTCGACCCCACCGTCACCTACGACGACCTGCGCTGGATCAAGCAGCAGTGGCCCGGCAAGCTCGTCGTCAAGGGCGTGCAGACGGTCGACGACGCGAAGCGCCTCGCCGCCCTCGGCGTCGACGGCATCACGCTCTCGAACCACGGCGGCCGCCAGCTCGACCGCGCGCCCATCCCCTTCCACCTGCTGCCCGAGGTCGTGCGCGAGGTCGGCAAGGACACCGAGGTGCACCTCGACACGGGCATCATGTCCGGCGCCGACATCGTGGCGAGCGTCGCCCTCGGCGCGCGCTTCACGCTCATCGGCCGCGCCTACCTCTACGGCCTCATGGCGGGCGGGCGCGACGGCGTCGACCGCGCCATCGGCATCCTCGGCGAGCAGATCGCGCGCACCATGCGTCTGCTCGGCGTGACCTCGCTCGACGAGCTCGAGCCCGCCCACGTCACGCAGCTGCAGCGGCTCGTCCCGCGCGGCTGATCCCGCGGCCGCGCCTCCGCGCGCGGCCGGCGACGGCCCCGACGCATCCCTGTGGTGGTGGATGCGCCGGGGCCGTCGTGCCGCGGCGAACGTGAGCGCGTCATGTAAAACTTAGGGAGTATTTTTTACACGTCGGCCGCATGTGTGCATACACTTTCACCATGACATGGAACGCGGGTGAGCCCTTCAACGACCTGCCCGACCTCCCGCCTGCCAAGGATGTCGAGTCGAAACGTGTTCTCAAGCTCGTCGCCGAGGCTCGGGCCGCACTCGCGGGCCTCGACCAAGCAGCTCAGCGAATTCCGAATCCCACCGTTCTCCTGAACGCGATCCCCCTTCTCGAAGCACAAGCGAGCTCGGAGATCGAGAACATCGTTACGACGGCGGACGAGCTGTTCGCCGCGGAGAACTTCGGCGCAGATTCAGCACGGCCCGAGGCGAAGGAAGCTCTGCGATACCGGCAGGCTCTGTTCGAGGGGGTGGAGAGCGTGCGCCGACGCCCCCTGTCCACTCAGACGCTCATCGATGTCTGCTCCACGATTCACGGGCGCGACATGCGAGTCCGCGATCTCCCCGGCACGTTCGTCGGCAACCCCGTGACGAAAGCGGCCATCTACACTCCGCCGGAAGGACAGGCGCTCCTGCACGAGCGCCTCGGTGAGATGACGCGCTTTCTCCACACAGCCCAGTCCTTCGACCCTCTCGTCGCCATGGCGCTGACGCACTACCAGTTCGAAGCGATTCACCCCTTCGCGGACGGGAATGGGCGAACCGGGAGGATCGCCAACATCCTCGTGCTCGTCGAGCGGGGTCTCCTCCGCGAACCCGTGCTCTACATGTCCCGGTTCATCATTCAGAACAAGGCCGAGTATTACCGGCTGCTTCTCGCGGTAACGGCGGAGCAGGCGTGGGAGGACTGGACGTCCTTCATGCTGGATGCCGTCCGGGAGACGGCGCTCTCGACCATCGAGAAGATCGATGACATTCAGACGGTGCATCGTGAGATGCAGGGCGAACTGCGCTCGATCCTGCCCAGTAGAGCGAACGCCGACCTGCTCGACGTGCTGTTCGAACAGCCTTACTGCCGTATTTCCACGGTCATGGATCGCTGCGGCGTCTCTCGACCGACCGCCACGAAATGGCTTCGACTCCTGAGCGACGCGAATATTCTCCTGGCTCTGCGCGTCGGTAAGCACATGCTCTTCGTGAACCATCGTTTTTTCGACCTTCTCACCCGCGCAGAACGTGCGCCGGCGACGGCCCCAACACTCTTCTAGCCGGGCTAGACGACCGCCGGATCCATGTCGCCGAGCATCGCGGCGACCCGCCGCAGGTGCCCGGCGTAGCCGCCGACCGTGCGGCCCTCGCGGCGACCCGAGGTCGTCACCTCGACCTCGTCCGAGTCGATCAGCCAGGCGCCCGAGGCGCGCAGGCGCTCGACCAGGTCGACGTCCTCGTGCTCGGCGAGCGCGCGGAACCCGCCGACGCGCACGAACGAGGCCGTGCGCACGCCGAGGTTGGCGCCGTGCACGTGGCCGTTCGGGTGCCCCTGGTGGTGGGTCGCCAGCCAGTGCTCCTGCTCGACCTCGCTGAGGTCGGCGACGTCGGGGCGCACCGTGCCGATCATGCCGTCCCAGCCGAGCGACTCGAGGCGCAGCTGCTCGACGAGCCACGCGGCAGGCACCTCCGAGTCGGCGTCGGTGCAGGCGATCCACGAGCAGCCCCGCGCGATGGCGCGGCGGGCGCCGAGCTCGCGGGCGGCGCCGACGCCCGCGGCCCGTACGACCATGACCTCGACGCCGGGGATCGTGCGGGCGATCGCGGCGGTGCGGTCGGTGCATCCATCGGCCACGAGCACCACGACCACCTCGGCGCCCACGACGGCCTCGGCCGCCGTGACGACCGAGCGCAGGCAGCGCTCGACCAGGTCCTCCTCGTCGCGCGCGGGCACGACCACTCCGATGCGTCTCATAGCAGTCCCGTCCGCACCGCGACCGAGCGGTCGTCGGGCGAGTAGATGTCGATCAGGAGGTCGTCCTCGGCGTGCTGGACGATGAGCGGCAGGTCGCGCATCGCCAGGGCGGCGTGCACGCGGTCGCCGGTGAGCGGGCCGTCGTCGAGGGGGTGCCGCCAGTGGCAGGCGAGGATCGAGCCGCCGGGGGCGAGGGCGGCGAGCATGCTGTCGAGCAGCTGCTCGAGGTCGCCCTCGCTGCAGTAGTAGCCCATCTCGGACAGCACGATGAGGTCGAACGCCCCCTCGGGGAAGTCGACGACGGCGTTGCGGTGCTCGATGCGCGCGGCGCCGGCGACGCGCAGGCGCGCGCGGTCGACCGCGCGGCCCGAGATGTCGACGGCGAGCAGGTCGTCGCAGCGCGCGGCGAGGTCGGCGGTGAGCACCCCGATCGAGCAGCCGATCTCGAGGGCCGAGCCGTAGCGCTCGTCGGGCAGCGAGGCGAGCGTGAGCGCGCGCTTGCGCCGCTCGTACCAGCGCGACTCGAACCCCCACGGATCGTCGCGGCGCTGCAGCATGTCGTCGAAGTAGCTCTCGCCGATGATCGGCGTCTCGACGACGAACAGCTCGCGCTCGCGGGCGAAGCGCGTGAGCACGTGCGGGCCGAGCTGCGGCTCCGCGCCCTGCGTCTGCGAGGGGTAGCGCGCCACGGCGCGGGCCTTCGCCTCGACGTCGACCGCGAGCGAGACCATGCGCGGCCAGGGCACGACCGCGTCGTCGGGGCTCGCCCAGTGCCACATCCAGATGGGGTACTCGAGCAGCACCGCTCCGTCGGCGAGCCCGGCCACGACCTCGCCGACGACCCGGTGGTCGCGGTGGCCGTCGCCGCGCCAGGGGGCGGCGACGGCGGTGCGCGGGCCCGCGTCGGCGAGCAGCGGGCGCAGGGCATCCCGGATCGCCTCGCGATCCTCGAGCGTGCCGCCGTCGGCGAAGCCGAGCTCGTCGATCACGGCGTCGGGGGCGAGCTCGGCGATCGCCGCGGCCAGCTCGGCCGAGCGACGGGCCACGAGACCGGCATCGGGATGCGCGCTCGCGGCGGCCCCGTCGGTGACGACGACGACGCGCACCGGCAGGCCCCGCGCGGCGCAGGCCGCGATGAGTCCGCCGGCGCCGAGCGTCTCGTCGTCGGGGTGCGCCGCGAAGACGATCAGCGCGTCGATCTCGTCGAGCGACAGGAGCGGGCGGGTGGCGAGGCGGCCGTCGGCCGCCCAGCGCTGCTCGCTCGTGCCCGGCTCGCGGTGGTCGAAGCTCACCATGATCCGCCGCCGTCCGCGATCGAGCGGCCGAGCGACGCGAGGTCGCGCTCCGCGTGGTGCTGGCGCACGTAGATCTGCAGGTCGGCGACCCGCTTGGCGTGCGCCGCGTCGAGGGCGAGCGGCGCGGGGCCGAGGGCGCGGCCGGCGCGGTGCAGCACCTCGTCGACGGCGCGGGCGACGGTGGCGCGCACGCGCTTCGCGAGCAGGCGCACCTGGTCGCGGTCGAGGGGGCGGGCGGCCTCGCCGTCGCGCGGCGGCTCGGCGAGCGCCGCGGCCTCGTCGAGCGCCCGGCGGGCCGACTGCAGCGCCTCGTCGACGGCGCCCAGGTGCGCCTCGGCGTGCGGCTCGTGCCGCTCGCGCACGGCGGCGCGCAGGGTGCGGGCGACGCCGAGGGCTCCGCCGTACCAGCAGGCGGCGACGCCGATGCCGCCCCAGGCGAAGCCGGGGCGCGCGGTGTACCAGTCGGGGTCGCCGACCGCGGTGGCGGGAGTGCCGGCGAATCGCACAGGCCCGCTCGGGATCTCCACGAGCCCGCGCGCGACCCAGCCGCCGGGCGCGGCGTGCGCGGTGCCGGCCGCGCGGGCCGCGCCGAGCGCGACGGCGAAGAGGCGGCGGTCGCCGGCGGCAGCGGGCGCGTCGGCCGCCGGCGCGGTCCCCGACGCAGTCGCCGGCGCGACCCGCGCCGTCACGAGCGCCCCGTCGAGCCGGTCAGCGAGCGAGCACCACGGCTTCGTTCCGGTGAGCACCCAGCCGCCATCGACGTGCTCGGCGGTCAGCGGATCGTCGCCGCCCTCGGCCGCGAAGACGCCCCAGGCGCCGACGATGACGGCCGCGGGGTCGGCGTCGTCGAGGATCGCGACCGCGTCGAGGTGCGGCTCGACGGCGCGGGCGAGGGCGAGGTCGTCAGCCGCGAGGGTCGCGAGCGCCTCCCACAGGTCGCGCGTGCCGGGGCGACCCGGGGCGGGACGGGCGGCGCCGAGGCGCTGCGCGAGCGCGAGCGCCGCATCCACCCCGCTGGTCGGGTCGCCGCCGGTCGTGGCGGCGCTCGGCGGGTCGGCGAGGAGGAGCGAGAGGAGGGGGCCGGGCGGGGCGGGCGCCGCGGCGAGTCGGGAGGGGTGCACCGTACGACACTGGCGCGCGCGGCGCGGGCGCGGCAGTGGGTTGACAGTGGGGAAGATCTGTGGCGTGCGGGCTCGGGTCTCCATCCGGAACCGGGCCGCTTGCGCAGGACAGGTGAAGTGTGCTTCACTCTTTCTCGGAGGGGAGTATCCCCGATCCGCGGGGCGTCGTCACTCCGATCCGTACGTACGGATCCGGCGCCACGGGCCGAGATCCCGCAGTCCGGCCGGGAAAGACCTCCTGAATCGCCTCATCGACTTTTCAGGAGCTCCTCATGGACATCCCCCTCTGGCTGTGGTTCGCCGTCCTCGGCGTCATCCTCGCCATGCTCGCCCTCGACCTCGTCGCCCATCGCAAGGCCCATGTGATCAGCGTGCGGGAGGCGGCCGCGTGGTCGATCGTCTGGGTCACCCTCGGGGTCGCGTTCGGCGGGTACATCTGGTGGGAGTTCGGGGCCGAGTTCGGTCAGCAGTACTACGCCGGATACCTGATCGAGAAGTCGCTCGCGGTCGACAACGTCTTCGTCTGGGCGATCATCTTCGCCTTCTTCGGCGTGCCGCGGGAGTACCAGCACCGGGTGCTCTTCCTCGGAGTGCTCGGCGCCCTCGTCTTCCGCGCCATCTTCATCGCGCTCGGCGCGGTGCTGATCGACCAGTTCTCCTGGATCCTCTACGTCTTCGCGGCCTTCCTGCTCTACACGGGCTACGTCATGATCCGTCAGCGCAACCAGCACATGGATGTCGAGAACTCCAGGATCCTGCGGGCGTTCCGGCGCTTCGTCCCGATGACCGACGCGTACCACGGGCAGAGGTTCCTCATCCGGAAGGCCGGCGTCATCGTCGCGACCCCGCTGCTCGCCGTGCTCGTGCTCGTCGAGGTGACCGACATCATCTTCGCCGTCGACTCCATCCCCGCGATCTTCGGCGTGACGAGCGAGCCCTTCATCGTGTTCACCGCGAACGCCTTCGCCATCCTCGGCCTGCGGGCGATGTACTTCCTGCTCGCCGACCTCATCCACCGCTTCATCTACCTCAAGCTCGGACTCGCCTTCGTGCTCATCTGGGTGGGGATCAAGATGCTGCTGCTCGACGTGTACAAGATCCCCACGAGCGTCTCCCTCGCCGTCGTGGCCGTCATCATCACGGTGTCGATCGTCGCGAGCCTTCGGGCGACGCGCGGCCAGGCGGCGCACGCCGTCGAAGTGCCCGGCGCTCCTCCCTTCCGCATCGCCACCGAGGACGAGCTCGCAGAGGCGGAGCCGGTATTCCGGCGTCGACGTCGCACGCCGGCGGTCGGGCGCTGAGCCCGGCTCGGAGCGCCGGCGCGTCGACGCGGGTCGGTCCGCGCCGGCTCAGCGAAGGTCGGTCAACGCGTCGATGAGCTCGCCGACCGTGTGGGCCGCATTGGTCGGATGCCGCAGCGCGGCCGAGCGGTGCACGACGTAGTGGTTGCGGCGCCCACGCCGTTCGCGCTCGACGCAGCCGTAGGCCTCGAGGTCGTTGAGGATCGACACGGCGGCGCGGGTGGAGATGCCGACGGCATCGGCGAGCTCCTGCACGAGGGCGTCGGGGTTCTTCGCCACCTCGAGCAGCAGGTGCGCGTGATGGGTGAGGAAGGTCCAGGCGGCCACACCCCATCCTCCCGCACCCGGCACCGCTTTACACATGAAGTGCAGTTCATGTAATGTCGCCCGACAGGTGAAGACTGCTTCATCTGTCGTCGATGAGGCCGACGCCCGCCCCCTCCCCCAGGAGCCCGCCGTGCCGATCGATCTGCTCACCGCCACCCTGCTCTCCCCCGCCGTACTGGCCTTCCTCCTCGGCATGGCCGCCGTCGCCGTGCGCTCCGATCTCGCCGTGCCCGAGACGATGGTCAAGGGGCTCTCGCTCTACCTGCTGCTCGCGATCGGCATCAAGGGCGGCGTCGCCCTGCGCGCCGAGGAGCCGGCGACCATCGCAGGGCCGCTCGTGCTCGCGGCCGCGCTCGGGGTGGTCATCCCGGTGCTCGCCTTCGGCGCCCTGCGCCTGCTGACGCGGCTGGATCGCGCCGAGCGCGGGGCGATCGCCGCCCACTACGGCTCGACCTCGCTCGTCACCTTCACCGCCGCGCTGGCCGTGATCGCCGCCGCGGGCGTCGCCGTTCCGGGATACGCACCCGCGCTGCTCGCCGTGCTCGAGGTGCCCGGCATCATCGTCGGCATCCTGCTCGCCCGCCGGGCCCCCCGCACGACGGCGGCCGTCGCGCGCCGCAGCCCCGTCCTCGTCGGCGCGGGTCGGAGCGATGCGGGTCGGAGCGACGCGGACCGGAGCGATGCGGGCCGCCACGACGGGGACCACCGCGACGCACCCGCGCCCGCCCCGCTGCGCCGCACCCTGCACGAGGTCTTCACCGGCACCTCGGTCGTCCTCCTCGTCGGCGGCATCGCCATCGGCACCGTGCTCGGGCCCGAGGGCATGGCGCCCATCGCCCCGCTCGTCGTCGACGCCTTCCCCGGCGTGCTCGTGCTGTTCCTGCTCGCCATGGGCCTCGCCGCGGGGGCGCAGCTGCGCGCGGCCCGCCGCGGCGGCCTCGGCCTACTCGTGTTCGCCCTCGCCTTCCCCCTGCTCGCGGGGGCGATCGGCGTCGTCGCCGCCACGGCCATCGGCATGGGCGTCGGCGGGGCCGCGGTGCTCGGCGTGCTGTGCGCGAGCGCCTCCTACATCGCGGCGCCGGCGGCGGTGCGGGTCGCGCTGCCCGAGGTGCCGCTCGCTCTGCCGCTCGCCGCGAGCCTCGGCGTGACGTTCCCGTTCAATCTGGTGGCGGGCATCCCGATCATGCTGCTGCTCGCCCGGGCGCTCGGCGGCTGAGGGGTCCGCCCGGTTTAGGCTCGTCCCCGGAAAGGGGTCTGGCGTGCAGATCTGCATCTTCACCGAGCCGCAGCAGGGCGCGAGCTACGACACCCAGCTCGCCCACGCGCAGCGCACCGAGGCGCTCGGCTTCGACGGCTGGTTCCGCTCGGACCACTACATGGTCATGGGCGACGGCGACGGGATGCCCGGCCCGACCGACGCGTGGACGACCCTCGCCGGGCTCGCCCGCGAGACCTCGCGCATCCGCCTCGGCACCCTCGTCTCCTCCGCCACGTACCGCGTGCCGGGCCTGCTCGCCATCCAGGTCGCGCAGGTCGACGCCATGTCGGGCGGCCGCGCCGAGCTCGGCCTCGGCACCGGCTGGTACGCCGCCGAGCACGCCGCCTACGGCATCCCCTTCCCCGAGAAGCGGTTCGGGATGCTCGAGGAGCAGCTCGCGATCGTGACGGGCCTCTGGGCCACCCCCGCCGGGGCGACCTTCGGCTTCGAGGGCGAGCACTACCAGCTCGTCGACTCCCCCGCCCTGCCCAAGCCGGTGCAGAGCCCGCTGCCCGTCATCGTCGGCGGGGGCGGCGCCCGCCGGACGCCGCAGCTCGCCGCGCGCTACGCCGCCGAGTTCAACATCGGCTTCGTCGACCCGGCCACGGTCGCGGAGAAGTTCGCGAACGTGCGCGCGATCTGCGTCGAGGAGGAGCGCGACCCGGCGACCCTGCGCATGTCGGTCGCCTGGCCGACGGTCGTCGGTGCCGACGAGGCCGACGTGCGCCGCCGCTGCGCGGCCGCGGGCATCGACCCCGACTCGGACCACGGCGGCCGCCTCGTCGGCACGCCCGCGCAGGTCGTCGAGAAGGCGGCGGGCCTCGTCGGCCTCGGCGCGGACCGGCTGTACCTGCAGACGATGGACATGACCGATCTCGACCACCTCGACCTCATCGCGGCCGAGGTTCTGCCGCACCTCGCCTGAGCGGAGCATCCCCATGACGACCACCCCCTTCTCGCACGCCCTCGACTGGGTGCGCACCCACGTCGACGCCGGCCGCCTGCCCGTCGCCGTCCTCGGCATCGCGAGCGCCGACGAGGTGCTCGCCCTCGAGGCCTTCGGCACCGACGGCGGTCGCACCGCGCACGTCGACGACCGCTTCTCGCTGTACTCGGTGACGAAGCCGCTGAGCGCCCTGACGGCGATGCGCCAGGTCGAGCGCGGACTGCTGACGACCGACACCCCGCTCGGGATGGCGCTGCCGGGCATCCCCGCCGCCCACGCCACCCTGCAGAACCTGCTGAGCCACACGTCGGGCATCAGCGACGTCGTGCTCGGCGAGCCGCAGTCGCTGCGCGAGGCGCTGCGCCGCGCCCCGCTCGAGTTCGTCACGGGCACCGCCCGCCGGTACAACAACCTCGCGTGGGACGGCGTGGCGGCGCTCGTCGAGCACGCGAGCGGGCGGTCGTTCCACGACGAGTTCGCCGCGATGCTCGCCGACGCCGGCGCGACCTCCATGACCTTCGACATCGCGGGCGCGCACGCGGTGCACGACGCCGAGCTGTTCGACCACGACCACGACGCGCTCATGACGCTGCGCCACCCGGCCGCCGGCGCCGTCGGCAGCGTCGGCGACCTCCTCGCGATCGGCCGCTCGCTGCTGCGCGGCGACGGAGCGGTCGTGGCCCCCGCCACGCTCGAGGCGATGCGCCGCCCGCGCACCGAGGGCCTCTACGTCATCGACCCGAACCCGGTGAAGGTGCACGAGCACTTCGGGCTCGGGTTCAACCTGCCGCGCCGGCCCGGGCTCATCGACCACTCGGTGTTCGGCCACGAGGGCTGGACGAGCACGCAGTTCTGGATCTCGCCCGACCGCGGCCTCGTGCTCGCGCTCGGCACGAACCGCATCAACAGCTGGCGCCCCGAGGTCGGCATCGACTTCGACGAGCTGTTCAACGCGGTCTTCGCGGGCGCCCGGTGACGCCGGGCCGAGGCGCGGGGCCGGTCGCCGGGGGAATCGCCGAAGGCGCTCCTGCCGACGGCGCCCGCCCGCCGCACGTCATCGTGCTGCCCGGCGGCGGCTACCACCGCCTCGCCGACCACGAGGGCGAGCCGGTGGCCGAGTGGCTGCGCTCGCTCGGGCTCGAGGCGAGCGTGCACCGCTACCCGGTGCTGACGCGCCACCCCGGTCCGCTGCACTCGGTGCGGGCGCGCGTCGGCGAGCTGCGGGTGGAGGGGGTGCAGCGGCTGGGCGTCCTCGGGTTCTCGGCCGGCGGCCACCTCGCCGGCCACGCCGCCGCTTCGGGTCTCGTCGACGCGGCCATCCTCGGCTACCCGGTCGTCTCGATGCAGCTGCCGACGCACGCCGGCTCGCGCCACGCCCTCATCGGCGCGCGCGCCATGCCCTGGACGCGCCGCGCCCTCTCCGTCGACCGGCTCGTGACGCACGCGATGCCGCCGACCTTCGTCTGGCACACGGCCGACGATGCGGTGGTCCCGGTGCAGCACGCGTACCGATTGGTGGATGCTCTCGCCGACCACGACGTGCCCCACGCGCTGCACGTGTACCCGCGGGGACGCCACGGGCTCGGGCTCGTCGACGGCGTCGACGGCGGCTCCGAGGCAGGCATCGCGCGCCACTGGACCCGCGACTGCGCCGAGTGGCTGCGGTCGATCGGGTGGGTGGAGGAGGGCTGACATGAGCGTTCTCAGCACCACGACCACGCTGTTCGTCGACGATCAGCAGCGCGCGCTCGAGTTCTACACGACCCACTTCGACTACGTCGTGCACCAGCACGTGCCGATGGGCGACGTGGCCTGGATCACGCTCGTCATGCCCGGCGTGGGCCCGGGTTTCACGCTGTCGCTCGAGCCCTCCGACCATGAGCACGTGCGGGCGCTGCGCGCGTCGCTCGTGGAGGAGGGCATCCCCTTCTTCAGCATCGGCGTCGCCGACGCGACCGCCGAGGTGGAGCGCCTGCGCGGCGAGGGAGTGACCATCGTGCAGGAGGCGACCGAACTCGGGCCGGTCGTCGTCGCCGTCATCGACGACGGGGTCGGCAACCTCGTGCAGGTGGCGAGCATGACGGAGCAGTCTGCCGGCTGAGGCCTCGGCGACGCGGTGGCAGCAAGGCGGCCGCGGCGCGGCTGTATCGGCGCCGCCGTAGAGGTCCCGCGGGCGACAGCGCGAGCACGGCGAGGGCCGTGCTCGTGCCCGGCACCGCGTTCGACGTCTCGTGCCGTCTCGGATGTCGGCGGATCTCCCGCACGCGATATCGCCCTCCAACGCTTCCACGACTGCGGATGGGGTGAACGAGGCTCACGCGATCCGCAGTTGTGGACGGCGTAGACGGGGGTGATGGAACTCCTGCAGAACGGTGCACGCGCGCGAGCGCTGCCGCAGGTACGCGCGGGCTGCGCGCCGGATTGCAGGAGTTGGCGCACGCCCTCGCGAGCGCGGGCCCGGTCGGGCGCTCCGGCGGGCACGGTCGGGCGCCGCCGGATCTCGGGCGACGGCGGCCGCGGACGCGAGTGGGCGTGGTGGGCGCGGGTCGGCGCGGCGGGGTAGAGCGACCCCCGACTACCGCCGCAGGGCCTGCGGCAGCGGCCGGGCGTCGGCCCGGGCATCCAGGATGCGCAGCACGATGAGGGCGCCCCAGACGATCGTGACGCCCGCGATGCAGGTGACCTGCAGGGCGGTGAGGCCGGCCTCGCCCGTGCTGATGCCGACGCCGACGAGCGCGTAGGTGACGGTGAGCGCGTAGACGATCGAGCCGCGCGTGCCGTAGACGAAGCCGGCGGCGGTGCCGGTCGCGGCGGCGAGCACGAGCGCCTGCCAGACGATGCCCCACGCGGTGTCGACGGGCGCGCCGAGCCCCTGCGTCACGGTCGCGATCTGCACGAAGAACGCCATGGACGTCCAGCCGGCGTAGACGCCCATCATCAGGTACAGGATGCCCCGCTCGAGCGGGTTCCAGGCGGCGACCTCGTCGCGCGCACGCACCAGGCGCGTCCACGCCACGACGTGCCCGCTGTTGATCATGACGAACACGAGGAGCCCGAGCGGGTTGTCCTGCCCGAGGCTCGCCGTCGCCAGCCACAGCGCGAAACCCGCGAAGACGACGGCCAGCGGGCCGGCGAGGCGGTCGCGGATGCCCGGGTTCGGCGTGATCGTCGACGGCCGCACCTGCAGCAGCGCCCACAGGATGCTCGTCACGATGATGAGGCCCCAGATGGCGAACCAGGCGCCCGGCGGCACGATGGGCGAGAACTCGGCGCCCGACTGCAGCGTCGTCGGCGAGTGCCAGTCGAAGACGAGCGACGAGACCGGCTGGCCGATCGCGAGCACGACGAGCAGGCGGCGCAGGCGTCGGCGTCGCACCTCGTCGGGGCTCGGCCCGCGAGCCGGGATGGAGTACGAGCCGGTGTCGGCGAGCGGTTCGGTGCGCATCACGCGCCCCCTCTCGGCCGCGCGGCGCGGGGGCGGGTGCGCCCCGCTGGCCTCGAGCGCCGGCGGCTCGCCCCCAGGGTAGAGCGGCGCGCGCCGCGCACGGTGGCGGGCGCACCGCGAACGCTCAGAGTCGCATCGGCCCCCGTCCGGGGCTCAGGGCGCGGGAACCGGCCCCAGCAGGTCGGCCGCGATCGTCGCCGCGACGCTCTCCGGATCGCTCGGGTGGTAGATGCCGGCGAGCACGTCGCGCTGCAGCCGGCTCAGCTCGCTCGCCGCCGTGTAGCCCCCGCCGCCGGCGATGTGCATGCACTGGTCGACGACGTCGCGTGCGGTCTGCACGCAGCGCTGCTTGAGCCCCGTCAGGTCGCGGAACCACCGCAGCCCCCGGTCGACCTGCGCGTCGCGGTCGCGCGCGACGGCCTCGAGCTGCGGGGCCAGCGCGTCGAGCGCGAGAGCGGCATCCGCGGCCCGTCGACGGAGGTCGGGATCGTGCGCCATCGGCGCCCCGCCCGCCCGCAGGCTCGTGCGGCGGTGCGCCGACTCGACGGCGAGCTCGAGCGCGCGGTCGGCGATGCCGGCGTAGACCGCCCCGATGAGGGTGAGGAAGTTGGCGAAGATCGCGAGCGAGTACGCGTCGCCGCCGCCACCGACCGGCAGGATGCGCGCCACGCGCTCATCGCTCACCACGGCCCCCTCGAGCACCGTGGTGTGACTCTGGGTCGCGCGCATGCCGAGCGTGTTCCAATCGGGCTCGATGCGGAACCCGCCGCCGTCGCGCGTCAGGAACCCGTGCACGATGCTCGGCTCGCCGCCGTGCCCGTCGCCCTCGGGATCGTGCCGCCCGATGACGCCCAGCCGAGTCCACGCCGGGCTCAGGGTCGTGAAGATCTTCGTGCCCGTGTAGGCCCAGCCGCCGCCCGACCCACCGCCCGCCGGCTCGACGCGGTCGACCCGCGTGAGCGAGTCGCTCATCACGCGGTCGTTGCCGCGCTCGCTGATCGCGAAGGCGAAGACCTCGCCGGCCTCGGCCTCGTCGAGCACCCAGCGCAGCGAGTCGTCGCCCGCGGCGGCGAGGTCGCGCGCGACGCCCATCCACACCAGGTGCATGGTGAGGCCGAGCGCGGTGGCGGGGGCGTGGGCGGCGAGCAGCCGCTGATCGCGCACGGCCGCGGTGAGCGACCGGGGGCGCAGGTAGCCGGCGGCGCGCAGCTCGTGCAGGTCCTCGGTGAAGAAGGCGTTGCGGGTGTCGTAGTCGGCGGCGCGGCCGCGGATGCCCTGCAGGAGCCCGGGCGACAGCACGGTCTCGGCCAGCACCGTCTCGGGCAGCACCGTCTCGGGCAGGCGTGCGCCGGGCATCCCGTTCGCGGTGTCGATCACGGCGCCCACGGTACCCGCGAGGGCTGACACCGCCCCAGAAACCGGCGCGATACCGCGATGTCGCTCGTGAGGAGTACCGTGCGCGCATGGCATTCATCGAGGCGACCGATCTGGTCAAGACCTACACCCCGAAGGGCGCCCCCGTCGTGCGCGCCCTCGACGGGCTGTCGCTCGAGGTGCCGCAGGGCACCGTCACCGCCCTGCTCGGCCCGAACGGCGCCGGCAAGACCACCACGGTCAAGGTGCTGACCACCCTCATCCGGCCGGATTCGGGCTCGGCCGTCATCGACGGCGTCGACGTGCTCGGCGAGCCCGACCGGGTACGGCGCATGATCGGCGCGAGCGGGCAGTACGCCGCCGTCGACGAGAACCTCACCGGCTTCGAGAACCTCGAGATGGTCGGCCGGCTGTACCACCTGGGCGCGAAGCAGGCGAAGGCCCGGGCGCGCGAGCTCATCGAGCTGTTCGACCTCGTCGAGGCGCAGAACCGCATCGTCAAGGGCTTCTCGGGCGGCATGCGGCGGCGCATCGACCTCGCCGGCGCCCTCGTCATCAACCCTCCCGTGCTCTTCCTCGACGAGCCGACGACGGGCCTCGACCCGCGCAGTCGCCTCGCGCTGTGGGGCATCATCGAGCGCCTCGTCGGCGACGGCACGACCGTGCTGCTCACCACCCAGTACCTGGAGGAGGCCGATCGGCTCGCCGACTCCATCTCGGTGATCGACGACGGCAGGGTCATCGCGCAGGGCACGGCCGACGAGCTCAAGGCCTCCGTCGGCGGTCAGCGAGTCGCGCTCACCCTCGTCGACGACGGGCGGGCGGATGCCGTGCGCGAGATCCTGCACCGCCACGGCACCGGCGAGCCGGTCGCCTCCAACGAGGGCAAGACCTGGATCGTGCCGGTCGCCGACGGGCCCGCCGCCCTCAGCGCCATCGTCGGCGCGGTCACGGCCGCGGGCATCCCGCTGCACGACGCCGGCATGCGGCGCCCCACCCTCGACGACGTGTTCCTGCAGCTGACCGGCCACGCGGCCGAGGCGGCGGAGGGCGACGACGCCACCCCGAAGGAGGTCGCGGCATGAGCGGTACGAGTAGCCCGACGACCCGCACGACCTGTACCGGCGCGGCGCCGTCGCCCGGCGCCTCGCGAACGCTGCAGCCCCTGCCGGGCAGCGCGGCCGGCCGTTTCCTCAGCGACGGCTGGATCACCACGCGCCGCAACCTCATGAAGATCATCCGGGTGCCCGACATCCTCGTCTTCACCCTGCTGCAGCCGATCATGTTCGTGCTGCTGTTCACCTACGTCTTCGGCGCCGCCATCGACATCCCCGGCGGCGACTACACGTCCTTCCTCATGGCCGGCATCTTCGCCCAGACCGTGGTCTTCGGCTCGACCTACTCGGGCTCGGCCATGGCGCAGGATCTGAAGGACGGCATCATCGACCGGTTCCGCACGCTGCCGATGAGCGGCGCCGCCGTGCTCGTCGGCCGCACGAACGGCGACCTCGTCATCAACGGCCTCTCGATGCTCGTCATGATGGGCACGGCGTTCATCGTCGGCTGGCGCGTCGAGTCCTCGCCGCTCGAGTTCCTCGCCGGGGTCGCCCTGCTGCTGCTCTTCGCCTACGCGTTCTCGTGGCTCATGGCGTTCCTCGGCATGAGCGTGCGCAGCCCCGAGATCATCAACAACGTCTCGTTCCTCGTGCTCTTCCCCATCACGTTCATCTCCAGCGCGTTCGTCCCCGCCGAGAGCCTGCCCGGCCCGCTGCGCACCTTCGCGGAGTGGAACCCCGTCACCTCGCTCGTGCAGGCCTGCCGCGACCTCTTCGGCAACACCCCCGACGGCTTCGTGCCCGGCGACGCCTGGACGGTGCAGAACCCCATCCTCACCGTCCTCATCGGCATCGTGGTGCTGCTCGTCGTCTTCGTGCCCGTCTCGATCGCGAAGTTCGCCGCGCTCGGCAAGAAGTAGCCGCCGATCGGCCTCGACCGCGCCCCGATGCCGTTTTTTGCGGCACCGGGGCGCGTCTGTGAGCGGCCTGTGCATGCACGGAATCTCGTGACGGACGCCCCCCTCACCGCGTCTAGCCTCTGACACGCGGCGGATCCGATATCCGCCGGAGAAACCGGAGGCATCATGCGCAACCCCGTCCTGCTCGTCGGAGGAGCGGTCTTCCTGGCCTACGTGCTCGGCAGTCGCGCCAACCGCCCCACGAGCGCACCCCGCGCCGAGACCCTGCGCCACCAGGCCGAGCGGCTCTGGAACGACCCGAAGGCCCGCAAGGAGCGCGCGAAGCACCGCGCCGCGCGTCGCAAGGAGGCAGAGAAGCTCGCCACGAAGCTGAAGAAGTCGGCCGGCTCGACGGCCAAGAAGGCCGAGAAGACGATCAAGAAGACGGCCGACCGCCTCGGCCGCTGAGCATCACCGCATCACCCCGCGACACCACCACCCCTGAACCGCACCCCCGAGAGGACAGCACCATGACCGATCAGAACAACCCCATGGACGACATCGCCCGCGGTACCGAGAGCCTGCTGGAGAAGGGCCGCACGGCCGTCGACGACGCGAAGGTCGAGGCCGGCGACACGCTCGACCTCGCGCGCGAGGAGGACGACCTCAAGCGCCAGCTCAACAAGGTCACCCGCCGCGTCGACCGGTTCCGCGAGGAGCAGCCCGTCGGCTTCGCGATCGCCCTCGCCGCCGGCGCCATCCTGCTCGGCGCGCTCATCGGGCGCGCCAAGCGCTAGCCGCCCTCGACTGCCCGCCGCTCCCGCGCCCACACGCCGGAGCGGCGGGCTTCGTCATGCGCGGGGGCATCGCTCACCGGTCGGCGAGCGACCTCAGTCGGCCAGCGCCGCCGCGAGCGCCCGGATGCCCCGCTCCACCTCGGCGAACGAGGTGCTCAGCGGCGAGAGCCCAATGCGCACCCCGCTCGGATGCCGGAAGTCGGGGATCACGCCCTCGGCCCAGAGCCGCTGCACCGCGCGCGCGGCGTTCGGATGGTCGACCGTGAGGTGGCCGCCGCGGCGCTCGTCGTCGCGCGGGGACGCGAGAGCGGCATCCGGGATCAGGGCGTCGACGAGCTCGATCGCGTAGGCCGTCAGCGCGACCGACTTCGCCCGCACCCCCGTCATGCCGGCCTGCTCGATCTCGTCGAGCATGTCGGCGAGCGGCACCATCGCGGTGATCGGCGGGGTGCCGCTCACCAGCCGGCGGATGCCCGGGGCCGGCTCGAAGCCCTCGGTCATGCTGAAGGGCTGCGCCGCTCCGAGCCAGCCGGGGATGGGGTTGCGCAGCTCGGGCAGGTGCCGGGTCGCGACGTAGGCCCAGGCCGGGGCGCCGGGGCCGCCGTTCAAGTACTTGTACGAGCATCCGACCGCCATGTCGACGCCCCAGGCGTCGAGCTCGAGCGGCACCGAGCCGACGGCGTGCGAGCAGTCCCAGATGACGAGGGCGCCGTGCGCCTGCACGACGGCGGTGATCTCGCGCATCGGCGCGAACCAGGCCGAGCGGTAGGCGACGCCGCCGAGCAGCGCCGCGATCGTGCGCTCGCTCACCGCCTCGGCCAGCAGCTCGGGCGTCGCGCCGCCGTCGTGCGCGGTGTCGAGCCAGCGCACGGTGAGCCCGTGGTCCTCGGCGAGGCGCTCGACGATGAACCGGTCGGTCGGGAACTCGTCGCGCGCGATCACCAGCTCGTCGCGCCCGGGCCGCGCGGCGATCGCGGCGCGCAGCAGCTTGAAGATGAGCACCGTCGTCGAGTCGGCGACGATCGTCTGGCCGGATGCCGCTCCGAGGCAGGCCGCCCCGATGCGGTCGCCCAGCTCCTCCGCGCGGCCGAGCCACCCCTCGTCCCAGCCGCGGATCAGTCGCCCGCCCCACTGCTCGCGCACGAATGCGGGGTAGTGGTCGAGCGTGCGCGCGAGCGGGCGCCCGAGCGAGTTGCCGTCGAGGTAGGCGACGAGCCCCTCGCCCGAGAGGAATCTCCCGCGGTGCACGGCGAGCGGGTCGGCCGCGTCGCGCGGCGCCGGGTCGAGGTGCTCGGGGGTCGGGGGCACGGCGGTGGTCGTCACGCGGCCAGCCTAGAGCGGGGCATCCCGCCGTCGCCCGGGAGCGACCGCGACCCCCGTTCCGCTAGGCGGCGGGGAACGCCAGCCCCGGCCGCTGCACCGCGAGCCGCAGCGTCTCGCCCACCTCGGGCAGGTCGACCGCGGCCATGCGCATGCGCACGGTCGAGCCGGCCGTCAGGTCGCACGTCAGCATGGCGTCGTGCCCGGCGTACGAGATGCTCGCCACCCGGGCATCGGCGCCGGCCGCGGCCGTCGCGAGCAGGTCGGGGCGCGGCACGATCCACTCGGGGCGCAGCATGAGCCGCACGGCGTCGCCGTCGGCGGGCGCGAAGCCCATCGCCGTCGCCTCCACATTGCCGAAGGTGCACGAGACGCGGCCGTGGCGCCAGCGGCCCTCGACCTCGACGACGTCGCCGACGAAGCCGGCCACCCAGTCGTTCGCGGGCTGCTGGTAGATCTGCTCGGGTGTTCCGTACTGCTCGAGCCGGCCATCCCGCATCACGGCGACGCGGTCGGCGAGCGTGAGCGCCTCCTCCTGGTCGTGCGTGACGAGCACCGAGGTGGTTCCGGCGGCGCGCAGCAGCTCGGCGACCTCGCGCCGCAGGGCGGTGCGCAGCTGGGTGTCGAGCGCGGCGAAGGGCTCGTCGAGCAGCAGCACGTCGGGCTTCGAGGCGAGGGCGCGCGCGAGGGCGACGCGCTGCGCCTGCCCTCCCGAGAGCTGGTTGGGCGCGCGGCCCGTGAGGGCGCCGAGGCCGACGAGCTCGGCCAGTTCGGCGATGCGGGATGCCCGGCCGCGGCCGCGCGGCAGCGCGAAGCCGATGTTCTCGCCCACCGTGAGGTGCGGGAACAGCGAGGCCTCCTGCGGCACCCAGCCGACGCTGCGCTTCTCGGGCGGCGTCGTGCGGCTGCCGCTCGAGAGCTCGCGAGCGCCGACGGCGATGGTGCCCGAGCGCAGTGGCAGCAGGCCGGCGAGGGCGAGCAGCAGCGAGGTCTTGCCGCAGCCGGAGGGGCCGAGCACGGCGACGAGCTCGCCGCTACCGATGGTGAGCGTGACGTCGTCGACGGCGAGCGTCGACCCGTGGGTCACGCTCGCGGCCTGCACGACGACGTCGCTCACAACTCCTCCTTGGCAGTGCTGCGGATGCCCGAGAGCACCATCGCGGGAACGGCGGCCACGAGCACGAGCACGGCGGCGTAGGGCGCGGCCGCTCCGAACTCGAACGCCACGGTGCGGTTCCACAGCTCGGTGGCGAGGGTCTCGACGCCGGTGGGACGCAGCAGCAGCGTCGCGGGCAATTCTTTCATGGTGGCGATGGCCACCAGCAGGGCGCCGACGCCGACGCTCGGCAGGGCGAGCGGCACGGTCACGCGCATCCACGCCCGCAGCGGGCTGTCGCCGAGCGTGCGGGCGACGGAGACGAGCGAGGCGGGCACGTCGCCGAGGCCGGCGCGCACCGTGCCGATCGCCTTCGGCATGAACAGCACGGCGTAGGCGAAGACGAGCACGGCGGTGGTCTGGTAGAGCGCGGGCACGACGGCGAGCGAGAAGAACACGAGCGAGAGCCCGACGACGATGCCGGGCAGGGCATGGCCGAGGTAGCCGACCGACTCGATCGCGCTGACGAGGCGGCCGCGGTAGCGCGCGGCGAGCGCCGCGATGGGCAGGGCGAGCAGCACGGCGAGCAGGGCGGCGGCGAGCGCGACGCCGAGGGTCGCGGCGACGGCGGCGAGCAGGCGCGGGCCGTCGATCGAGCGCAAGGTCTCGGCCTGCACCAGCCGCTGGGCGAGGCCGAGCAGCGGCACGGCGACGCCGATGATCGGGGCGACGGCGACGACGGGCAGCAGCGCGAGCAGCACGCCGCGGCGCACCGGGCGCGGCGCCACCGCGCGGGCGGGGCGGCGGGCGAGACGGCCGCGGGCCGAGCGCTCCCCCGCCACGACGGCGAGGGCGAGCACGACGAGCAGCAGGGCGAGGATCGCGGCCTGCGCGCGGTCGAAGCTCGCCGAGTAGGCGGCGTTGATGCCCCAGGTCAGCGTCGGGAACCGCATGAGCGCCACGAGCCCGAAGTCGCTGAGCGAGTACAGCGCCACGAGCAGCGCGCCCGCGATCGCGGCCGGGCGCACCTGCGGCCAGGTCGCGACCAGGAAGGCGCGCAGCGGCGGTCGCCCCAGCGTGCGGGCGACGCCCTCCAGATCGCCGGATGCTCCGCGCAGGGCGGCGGCCACCGGCAGCGTCACGTACGGCACCGTCACGGCCGAGAGCAGCAGCCAGCTGGGCAGGAAGCCCTGGATGCCCGGCACCGAGACGAGCCAGCCGTAGCCCGCGATGAACGAGGGCACGGCGAGCGGCAGCGACGACACCAGCAGCCACAGCCGCGGGAACGGCACGCGCACCCGCGTGAGCACGACCGCCACCGCGGTGCCCAGCACGAGCGCGGTGAGGGTGGTCGCGACGGCGAGGCCGAGCGAGTTCGCGGCGTACTCCAGCACGCGGCCGCGACCGAGGGTCTCGACGATGCGCGGCAGCCCGGCCTCGAGCGAGCGCACGAGCAGGTAGACGAGGGGGATGCTCGCGGCAGCCGCGGCGAGGGCGGCGGCGATGAGCAGAGCGAGAGGGGGGCGGCGGGGCCCGCGCCGGGCATCCACCCCTCGCCCGCCGGTTCTGAAGCCGGATCCCGTCGGGTCGCCCGCCGAGCCCCGGCCGCCCCGAGAACCCCTGCCCGCGCCGCCCGCCGGGCGCGCCGATACCGCGGGGCCCCTGCGGGCCGCCGCGGCATCGGGCGCGAGCGTCATGCGTCTATTCGATCACTGCGAGGTGGGAGCGGGCAGGGCCGCGGGGCCCGCCCGCTCCCGATCGGAGCGTGGTGACTAGATGAGGCCGACGCGGGCGAGGAGATCCTGCGTGTCGCTCAGGGTGTCGAGGTCGCTGAGGTCGAGCTCGGGGTTGACGAGGCTCTCGAGGCTCGGCAGGCCCTCGGGGGCGTCGATGCCGGCCACCAGCGGGTACTCGTAGGTCTCCTCGACGAAGTACGTCTGGCCGGCCTCCGAGACGAGGTACTCGATGAAGGCGAGCGCGTCGGCGTTCTCGGCGGCGCCGCTGAGCAGGCCCGCACCGGTGACGTTGACGATCGAGCCCGGATCGCCGGCCTCGAGGAACTTCAGCTGGGCGCGCATGTTCTCGGCCCCGACCTCGCCGGCCTGCTGGTACCAGTAGTAGTGGTTGATGAGACCGGCATCGAGCACGCCCTCGTCGACGGCGGTGAGGATCGCGCCGTTGCCGTCGAAGATCTGCGGGTCGTTGGCGGTGAGCTCGGTGAGGAACTCCTCGGCGTCGTCCTCGCCCTCGAGCACGCGGTACGCGGTGACGAACGACTGGAAGCTGGCGTTGGTCGGCGCGACGCCCACGAGGCCGCGCCACTCCTCCTCCGTGTAGTCGTCGATGTCGTCGGGCAGCTGGTCCTCGGTGTACTTCTCGCCGTCGAAAACGACGACGCGGGCGCGGCCGGTGACGCCGACCCAGCTGCCGTCGGTGGAGGTGAAGCCGGCGTCGACCGCTCCGGCGATGTCATCGGGCAGCGTCTCGAAGAGGTCGGCGTTGGCGAGGGCGCCGAGGGCGCCCGCATCCTGCGAGAGGAACACGTCGGCGGGGGTCGCCTCGCCCTCCTCGAGCAGCAGCGCGCCGAGCTCGGCGGTGTTGCCGTAGCGCACCTCGACCTCGATGCCGGTCTCGTCGGTGAACTGGTCGATGAGCGGCTGCACGAGCGCCTCGTCGCGGCCCGAGTACAGGGTGAACGAGCCGGCGTCGTCGGCGGGGTCGACCGGCGCGGCCGGGGTCGTCTCGCCGCCGGCGCAGCCGCCGAGCACGAGGGCGGAGGCGGCGCCGAGGGCGATGAGGGAGAGCGGGCGGGAAGTGCGCATGACGGAATGGCTCCAGCGGAGTCGAGGGACGGGGGAGGGCGGGCGACGAGTGCGCCGGGGTAAGGCTAGCCTTACCTGCACTTGTGTGCCAATTCTCGTCCGCGTCTCCCGGCGTTCTCCCGGTATCGGCGGCCTTGCTGCGGGGCGGGATGCGCGGCTCAGCCCGCGCGCATCTCCTCCAGCACGGCCTCGAGCTGGTCGAGCCCGAAGTCGAGATCGTCGCGCTCCACGACGAGGGGCGGGGCCAGTCGGATCGTCGACCCGTGCGTGTCCTTCGCGAGCACCCCGCGCAGGGCCAGGGCCTCGCACACCTGCCGGCCCGTGCCGAGCGCCGGGTCGATGTCGATGCCGGCCCACAGCCCGAGCCCGCGCACGGCGAGCACCCCGCGGCCGACGAGCGCCTCGAGGCGCGCGTGCAGGTGCTCGCCGAGCACGCGCGAGCGCTCCTGCATCTCGCCCGTCTCGAGCAGCGCGACGACGGCGTGGCCGACGGCGGCGGCGAGCGGGTTGCCGCCGAAGGTCGAGCCGTGCTCGCCGGGGCGGATGACGCCGATGACGTCGCCGCGCCCGATGACCGCGCTCACCGGCACGATGCCGCCGCCGAGCGCCTTGCCGAGGATGTAGAGGTCGGGGATGACGCCGACGTTGTCGCACTGGAAGGTCGCGCCGGTGCGACCGAGCCCCGACTGGATCTCGTCGGCGATCATGAGCACGTTCTGCTCGGCGGTGATCCGGCGCACCGCGGGCAGGAACTCCGCCGGCGGCACGATGATGCCCGCCTCGCCCTGGATGGGCTCGAGCAGCACCGCGACCGTGTTCGGCGTGATCGCGGCCTCGACCGCCGCGGCGTCGCCGTACGGCACCATCCGGAACCCGGGCGTGAACGGCCCGAAACCGGCGCGCGAGTGCTCGTCGTCGCTGAAGCTCACGATCGAGATCGTGCGGCCGTGGAAGTTGTCGCTCATGACGATGATCTCGGCCTGCCCCTCGGGCACGCCCTTCACCCGGTAGCCCCAGGCCCGCGCGACCTTGATCGCCGTCTCGACCGCCTCGGCGCCCGTGTTCATCGGCAGCACCATGTCGACCCCGGCGAGGCGGGCGAGGGCGTCGGCGAACTGGCCGAGCCGGTCGTTGTGGAAGGCGCGGCTCGTGAGCGTCACCTTGTCGAGCTGGTCGCGCGCCGCCGCGACGAGGGCGGGATGCCCGTGGCCGAAGTTGACCGCCGAGTACGCGGCCAGGCAGTCGAGGTACCGGCGCCCGGCGACGTCGGTGACCCAGGCGCCCTCGGCGCGCTCCACCACCACGGGCAGAGGGTGGTAGTTGTGGGCGAGACGACGATCCTCGAGCGCGATGGCGGCCCGCGCCGCGTCATCGGTGTGGATGCCCGCGGCCCCGGCAGCGGCATCCATCGCGGCCATCAGGTCGGCATGCGCATCGGTCATCGGCGCAGCTCCAGGGTGCAGCACTTCACGCCGCCGCCGCCGAGCAGCAGCTCGCTGAGGTCGACGCCGATGGGGTTGTAGCCGCGCTCGCGCAGCTGGCGCTCGAAGTCCTTCGCACGGGAGGCGATGACGATGTTGCAGCCGTCGCTGTAGGAGTTGAGGCCGAGCACGGCGGCGTCCTCCTCGGTGGCGAGGATCGCGTCGGGGAAGCGCTCGCGCAGGATCGTCAGCGAGGCCTCGTCGAAGGCGCTCTCGAGGTAGGCGATGTTCTGCCGGCCGTGCGCGTCGGGCTCGGGGTCGAGCACGGCGATCGCGGTGTCGAGGTGGTAGAAGGACGGGTTGATGAGGGTCAGGGTGAGCACCTCGCGCCCGAAGACCTCGGTGAGCTCGCGGTGGCTGCCCGAGTCGCTGCGGAACCCCGTGCCGGCGAGGATGACGTCGCCGACGAGCAGGAAGTCGCCCTCGCCCTCGTTCGTCTCGACCGGGTCGGCGACGCGGAACCCGTTCGCACCGAACCAGTCCATGTACGCGGGGCCCTCGGGCTGGCGCTCGGGAAAGGTGAACTTCGCGCCGTAGGCGATGCCGTCGAGGGTGAAGCCGCCGTTGGCCGCGTAGACCATGTCGGGCAGGCCGGCGATGGGGTCGATGAGCTCGACGGTGAAGCCGAGGTCGACGTACACGTCGTAGAGGCGCTGCCACTGCTGCACGGCGAGGCTCGTGTCGGTCGGGTTCTCGGGATGCATCCACGGGTTGATGCGGTAGCTCACCGTGAAGTGGTCGGGGCGGCACATGAGCACGGTGCGCTTCGTGGGCGTGCGCTCGCTCGCGTCGGGGCGGATCTCGGTCTCGGCGGTCGTGCTGGTGGAGGTCACGCCCCCAGTCTCACACGCATCCATTCGGCGGTGTCGGCCGTGACGCGCATCGATTCCGCGTCGGGATGCTCGCTCACGCTCGAAAAGTGCCATAGCCTCCCGCCATGGACGCCATCGACTACCGCATCATCGACCAGCTGCGCCAGAACGCGCGCACCGGGTACGGCGACATCGGCGACGTCGTCGGCCTGTCGGCCTCGGCCGTCAAGCGCCGCGTCGACAAGCTCGTCGCCGACGGCACCATCCGCGCCTTCACGGTGCAGGTCGACCCGGCGGTCGACGGCATGGCGGTCGAGGCGTACGTCGAGCTGTTCTGCCGCGGCACCGTCGCGCCCGACGAGCTGCGGCGCATCCTCTCGGCCGTGCCCGAGGTCGTCGACGCCGGCACCGTCACGGGCGACGCCGACGCCATCGTGCACCTGCGCTCGCGCGATATCCCGGCGCTGGAGGACGCGCTCGAGCGCGTGCGCATCGCCCCGAACGTCGACCACACGCGCAGTGCGATCGTGCTGACGCGGCTGATCCACCGGCACTACGACTGAGCGGCGGCAGGCGGCGAATCGCCGGCGGGCCCGCGAGCCCGCCGGCGCGCCGAGACGACGGTTTGCGTCGAGACGACGCTCCCGAATCGTCGTTTCGACGGATTGCGTCGTCTCGAGGATCGAGCCGCGTCCTGCGTCCTGCGACCTGCGACCTGCGACCTGAAGGGATCAGCCGAGCGAGGTTCCTGGATCGATGACGCGGAGGTCGGTCTGCAGAGCGTCCGCGCCCACCAACCCGGCGACCGCGATCGCCACGACCAGCGCCACGAGGGCGACGGGGCGCCGCGCGCCGCGCATCGTGTGGTTGACGATCCACCCGAACAGCGAGAGGAGGCCGATCACGGTGACCGTGAGCGCTGCAGTGCGATCGCGCGCAGCCAGGTCGCACTCGGGCGATGGCGGCATCGCCGCCGGGCAGATCTCGGGTCCCGGCACACTCAGCACGATCGCGATGAGTGCTGCCGCCAGTCCGAGCAGGGCGACGTCGACGAGGAGGTGCCCGACCCGGCGGGTGGACGGCTGCTCGACCGTAGCCATGCTCATGTTCCAACGGTAGGTCGGCGAATCGAGCCCGTCAAGGTGCCGAGAGGGGGTCGGGGCCGAGTTGCGTGTTCGGGAGGCGCAACTCGGCGAGAACGCGCAACTCGATGACGCCCCGGGCGGCTCGGCGCGGCATCGCACCACCCGCGCCAAGGCGCACAGCGCGAGGGGGACAGACCTTCCGGCCTGTCCCCCTCGGCGTCGCTCACATGGCGACCGACTCCCCGACCCGCTCCGGGATGCCCTCCGGCCGCTCGACCAGGTACCGCGTGTACGCGGGCACCGTCAGGAACGTCGGGAACTCGTCCTGCAGGCAGACCGTGCGGAACACGTCCTCCGCCTCGAGCAGGCGGTGGCCCTCCGGCTGCGGCAGCTCGGCCACGACCTCGCGCAGCAGCCGCTCGACGAGGCTGCGGGTGATCGGCTCGCCCTCGACGGTGACCGTGTCCTGGTGCATCCACTGCCACAGCTGGCTGCGGCTGATCTCGGCCGTCGCCGCGTCCTCCATGAGTCCGTCGATGGCGGCGGCGCCGATGCCGCGCAGCCACGAGTCGAGGTAGCGCACGGTGATCGAGATGTTGGCGCGCACCCCGGCGAGGCTGACCTCGCCGCCCGCCGAGCGGATGTCGAGCAGGTCGCGCGCCGTGACGTGCACGTCGTCGCGCTGCTTCTCGAGCTGGTTCGGGCGCTCGCCGAGCACGGCGTCGAACTCGGCGCGCGCAGTGGGGATGAGGTCGGGATGCGCGACCCACGACCCGTCGAAGCCGTCGGCGGCCTCGCGGCGCTTGTCGGCGGCCACGCGCTCGAGCGCCCGCTCCGTCGCTTCGGGGTCGCGCCGGTTGGGGATGAACGCGCTCATGCCGCCGATGGCGTGCGCGCCGCGCTTGTGGCAGGTCTGCACGAGCAGCTCGGTGTAGGCCCGCATGAACGGCAGCGTCATGAGGATGCGGTCGCGGTCGGGCAGCACGAACCACTGGCCGCGGCCGCGGTAGTTCTTGATGATCGAGAACACGTAGTCCCAGCGGCCGGCGTTGAGGCCCGCGCAGTGGTCCCGCAGCTCGTAGAGGATCTCGTCCATCTCGAACGCCGCCGGGAAGGTCTCGATGAGCACGGTCGCGCGGATCGTGCCGTGCTCGAGCCCCAGCGCCTGCTCGGTGTAGGTGAAGATCTCGTCCCACAGCCGCGCCTCGCGGGCGCTCTCGAGCTTCGGCAGGTAGAAGTACGGGCCGCGGCCGCGGGCGACGAGCTCGCGGGCGTTGTGGAAGGCGTAGAGGCCGAAGTCGACGAGGCTCGCGCTCGCGGCGAGGCGCAGGCCCGCGCGGTCGACGTGCTCGATGTGCTTCTCGACCAGGTGCCAGCCGCGCGGCCGCATCACGATCGTGGGGGTGCGCTCGGCGGTGACGCGGTAGTGCTTGCCCTCGGCACTGGTGAACTCCAGCTGCTCGCGGATGGCGTCGTAGAGGCTCAGCTGCCCCTCGACGATGTTCGCCCAGGTGGGGCTCGTGGCGTCCTCCAGGTCGGCGAGCCACACGTTCGCTCCCGAGTTCAGGGCGTTGATCGTCATCTTCGGGTCGGTCGGGCCCGTGATCTCGATGCGGCGGTCCTCGAGACCGGGGCCGGCGCCGGCGACCCGCCACTCGGCATCCTCGCGGATCGATGCCGTCTCGGGCAGGAACGCGAGGTCGCGCCCGTTGCCGAGGTCGTAGCGGCGGCGCATCCGGTCGGCCAGGCGGTCGTGCCGGGCGCCGGCGAAGCGGTGGTGCAGCTCGGCCACGAAGGCCAGCGCCTCGGGGCTGAGGATCGTGTCGTACCGGGGCCGCATCGGCCCGGTGATGGTGAGGGTGGTCATGAGGGTCTCGTTTCCGTGGTGTCGCTGAAGCGGTGAGGGGATGCCCGGCGCGGGTCGCGCGCCGGGTTCCGTGCTGCCGAGCGGAGTGCCGCCCGGGCCTAGTGGAACTGCGCCGACTCGGTCGAGCCGACGAGCGCGAGCGTGGAGCTCGCCGGGTTGAGCGCGGTCGCGATGCGGTCGAAGTAGCCGGTGCCGACCTCGCGCTGGTGCTTGGTCGCCGTGTACCCGTGAACCTCGGAGGCGAACTCGGCCTCCTGCAGCTCGACGTAGGCGCTCATCTGGCGCTCCTTGTAGCCGCGCGCGAGCTCGAACATCGAGTGGTTGAGCGAGTGGAACCCGGCGAGGGTGATGAACTGGAACGCGTAGCCCATCGCCCCGAGCTCGTTCTGGAACCTCGCGATGGTGTCGTCGTCGAGGTGCCGCTTCCAGTTGAAGGAGGGCGAGCAGTTGTAGGCGAGCTTCTTGCCGGGGAACTCCTTGTGGATGCTCTCGGCGAAGGTGCGCGCCAGCTCGAGGTCGGGCTCGCTCGACTCGACCCAGAGCAGGTCGGCGTAGGGGGCGTAGGCGTGTCCGCGGGCCAGCACGGTGTCGATGCCCGGTGTCGTGCGGAAGAAGCCCTCCTCGGTGCGGTCGCCCGTGAGGAACCGGCGGTCGCGCTCGTCGATGTCGCTCGTGACGAGGTCGGCGGCGAGCGAGTCGGTGCGGGCGACGATGATGCTCGGCACCCCGGCGACGTCGGCCGCGAGACGCGCGGCGTTGAGGGTGCGGATGTGCTGCTGCGTCGGCACGAGCACCTTGCCGCCCATGTGGCCGCACTTCTTCTCGCTGGCGAGCTGGTCCTCCCAGTGCACGCCGGCGGCTCCGGCCTCGATCATGGCGGTCATGAGCTCGTAGGCGTTGAGAGGACCGCCGAAGCCGGCCTCGGCATCCGCGACGATGGGGGCGAGCCAGTCGATGCGAGCATCCGCGCCCATCGCCTCGCCGCCCTCGCTCGTGGCGATCTGATCGGCGCGCAGCAGGGCGTTGTTGATGCGCTTCACGACCGCCGGCACCGAGTTGGCGGGGTACAGGCTCTGGTCGGGGTAGGTCTGGCCGCTGAGGTTGGCGTCGGCGGCGACCTGCCAGCCGGAGAGGTAGATGGCCTTGAGGCCGGCGCGGATCTGCTGCACGGCCTGGTTGCCGGTGAGGGCGCCGAGCGCGTTGACGTAGGGCTCGTCGTGGATGAGGCTCCACAGGTTCTCGGCGCCGCGGCGGGCGATCGTGTGGTCGACGCGCACCGATCCGCGCAGGGCGACGACGTCCTCGGCGGAGTAGTCGCGCTGCACGCCGGCCCAGCGGGCCTCGGTCTTCCACGCGGTCTCGAGCTCGGCGGCGGTCTGCGTCTCGTCGCCGGTGCGGCGGGTGCGGTCGGTGCTCATGGTGTCCTCCTGAGTGGGGCTGGTGCGTCGTGAGACCCACCCTCGGCGAAGAACGCGACGGCTCACCCGGCGAGATTGACTGAAATATTCGTGTTCTTCGCTTCCGCCGAAAGGCGGGCGGTGGGATGCTCGGCGCATGGTTCCCGACGACGCGCGCCCCGCCCAGGCTGATGACATGCTCGACACCCTGACCCTCGGCCGTCGCGTGCGCACCCTGCGCGGCGAGGCCGGCATGACCCTCGCGGCGCTCGCCGAGGCGATCGGCATCGCCCCCTCGCACCTCTCCGTGCTGGAGAACGGCAAGCGCGAGGCGCGGCTGAGCGAGCTGCAGTCGCTCGCCCGCGCCCTCGGCGTGAGCCTCGATCGGCTGCTGAGCGCGGAGGCACCGACGGGGCGCGCGGCGCTCGAGATCGCGTGGGAGCGGGCGCAGTCGGGGGCGCTGTACTCGAGCCTGGGCATCCCCTCGCTGCCGACGCGCAAGAGCCTCAGCGACGAGGCCCTGCGCACCCTGCTCGCCCTGCATGGCGAGCTCGACCGCGTGCACCGCGAGCGCGCGGCGACGCCCGAGGAGGCGCGGCGCGCGAACGCCGAGCTGCGCGGCGAGATGCGGGCGCGCGGCAACTACTTCGGCGAGCTCGAGGCGCAGGCGGCCGAGCTGCTGCGGGCGGTCGGGCACGAGGGCGGGCCGCTCTCGCAGCGCCTCGCGGCCGAGCTCGCCGCGCACCTCGGCTTCACGCTGCACCACGTGAGCGACCTGCCGCCCTCGGCCCGCTCGGTCACCGACCTCGAGCACGGCCGCATCTACCTGCCCGCGCAGCACGCGCCGGGGCGCGACCCGCGCACGACCCTGCTGCAGGCGCTCGCCGGGCACGTGCTGCAGCGGCCCGAGCCGCGGTCGTACGCCGAGTTCCTGACGCAGCGCGTCGAGTCGAACTACCTCGCGGCCGCGCTGCTCGTGCCCGAGGCCGACGCCGTCGGATTCCTGCAGCAGGCGAAGGCCGAGCGCGCCCTCGCCGTCGAGGATCTGCGCGACCGCTTCGCCGTCTCGTACGAGACCGCCGCGCACCGCTTCACGAACCTCGCCACCGAGCACCTCGGCATCCCGGTGCACTTCCTCAAGGTCTCGGCCGCCGGCGTGCTGTCGAAGGCGTACGAGAACGACGCCGTGCGGTTCCCGACCGATGCCCTCGGCGCCGTGGAGGGGCAGACCGTGTGCCGCCGCTGGTCGGCGCGGCAGGTCTTCGAGGAGCCGGACCGCTTCAGCCCGTACCACCAGTACACCGACAAGCCCACGGGCACGTACTGGTGCACCTCGCGCATCGAGTCGGGCTCGGCGGGCGACTTCTCGATCTCGGTGGGCACGCCCTTCGCGCACGTCAAGTGGTTCCGCGGGCGCGAGACCCCGCGGCGGGGTACGTCGACCTGCCCCGACCCCTCCTGCTGCCAGGATGCTCCGCCGGAGCTCGCCGCCCGCTGGGCCGCCGCCGCCCGCCCGCAGGCGCGCATCCACTCGTCGCTGCTGGCGGCGCTGCCCCGCGAGAGCTTCCCCGGCGTGGATCGCACCGAGGTGTACGCGTTCCTCGAGCGCCACGCGCCGGCCGCCGGGTAGGAGGCGCGGCGGGCGGGGCGGCGCCTCGGCGAGCGGCTCGCGGCGTCGAGTTGCGGGTTCGTGTCGAGTTGAGGGTTCCGAAGGCTCAAGTCGGCGTCGAGACCGCAACTCGACGTGCGCGGTGGGGCGCGCGCGGTGGGGCGGCAGGGGTCGCAGGGCTGAGGAGGAACGGTCCTCGCGGGCCGACCCGGCAGTCCTCGCGGGCGAGGACGGGCGGCGTGCACGCGGGCTGAATGGACTCATGACCCCTTCGCGCAGTCTCGCCCTCGCCCTCCTCGCCCCCGTCGTCGCCCTCTCGTCCGTCAGCCTCGTCGGCTGCGCGATCGGCGACGCCCTCCAGAACGAGCGGGCGGCCGAGTTCGCGACGACCGCCGAGTTCGTCGCCGACGGGGAGCGCACGGCGACGTGGCTGCCCGCGGACGCGACGGGGATCCGCCTGCGGGAGACCCCCGACGCCGACCCCGCGGTGCTGCTCGCGACGACGTCGACCGCGCTCGATCCCGCGCGGTGCGTCGAGGTGGAGCGGCTCTCCGGGCCGGCGTTCTCGGTCGAGGGCGCGCCGGACCCCTTCGTCGAGTCGGTCTTCGTCTGCGGCGACTGGGGCGTGATCCCGGCCGACGACGGGTGGTACGGCTGGACGCCGATCCACCCCGACGAGGAGGCGGCGGCCGAGAAGGGCGACTGACCCGAACGCACTCCTGCCCCGGGTATCCTCCGACCGTGATCATCACCGTCGATCCGACGTCGGGAACGCCCCCCTACGAGCAGCTGCGCGTGCAGGTGCGCGACGCCGTCACCGCCGGCGCGATCGCCGCCGGGGCGAAGCTGCCGACCGTGCGCGCCCTCGCCGAGGAGCTCGGCCTCGCCGTCAACACCGTCGCCCGCGCCTACCGCGAGCTCGAGGCCGACGGCGTCATCGAGACCCGCGGCCGCAACGGCACCTTCATCGCCCAGCACGGCGACCCCACGCAGCAGCAGGCGCAGGATGCCGCACGCCAGTTCGCCGACCGGGTGCGCCGCCTGGGCCTGCCCGAGGACGCGGCGCTCGCGCTCGTCCGGGCCGCGCTGCGCACCTGAGCCGCGCACCACGCCACGCCCCCGCCCACTCGGCCGCCGGTCGCGCGGTCACGCGGTCACGCGGTCACGCGGTCACGCGGTCACCCTCGCAGCACCCGCGACCGCAGGGTTGCTCGCACGCAGGGCGCGGTCTCCGGCGGAGGACTCGACCTCGCGCTCCTTCCACAACTGCGGATCGTGTGAAACGGATTCGGGCGATCCGAAGTTGTGGAAGGGCGTTGGGCGGGCGACCCGGACCCCGGTGCAGCGTCGGCCGTCACCGTCGCGGTGCCGTACTCGCGGTGGCGGAGCGATGCAGATCGAGGGCGGCGCGGGACGAGCAGGCAGCCGGCCGCGACCCCTACAGCGGCAGCTCCCCCAGCGCCGGGAACGGATTGCCGAAGCGGTGGGCGGTGAGCGACACGGCCTGCTCGCGCAGGAACGGGAGCAGCTCCACGCGGCCGGCCGCGGTCACCGGGCCCGCGTAGATCGCCACGTCGGGGTCTCCGCCGAGGGCGGCGTGCAGCTCGCGCGCGACGACGGCGCCGAGGCGGGCATCCGGCGATGACGACACGAAGGGCGCGATCGCGCCATCGGCGCCGACGATGCGGATGCGCGCCGGGCGCCGCTCGACGACGCGGGCGGTGAAGGCGGCGTCCGATTCGATGACGACGGCCGTCGCGGCCCGGTCGACCGCGAACGGGTCGTCGGAGGCCACCGACTCGAGCAGGGCCACGAGCGGCGCCGCGAGCGGGATGGCCGAGCTCACGGCGACGGCGGCTCCCACGCGGGCGGCCCCGGCGAGCAGGCGCACGAGCCCCGCCATCGGCGCTCCCTCCGCGAGGCGCAGCTGCACCTCGGTGGGGCGGTAGCGCAGCACGTTGCGCTCGACGCCGAGCCCGCTCACGTCGCGGGCCAGCCCGAACTCGTCCTGCCAGGCCTTCTCGTCGCTGAGCGCCCCGGCGCGCGCGGCGTCGAAGCCGGCGAAGTCGAGGCCCGGCTGCGCCGCCTGCAGCAGACGCTGCACCCCGGGCGAGAGGTGGCGCAGGCTGAGGTTCTTCTTCGGCTCGCGCGCCACCGGCTGCCACGAGCCGAAGCCCATGACGTAGGAGGGGCCGCCGGCCTTCGTCGAACCGCCGACGCTCGAGCGCTTCCAGCCGCCGAAGGGCTGCCGGCGCACGATCGCGCCCGTGATGCCGCGGTTCACGTAGAGGTTACCGGCCTCGACCTCGTCGAGCCACTGCGCGACCTCGTCGCGGTCGAGCGAGTGCAGTCCGGCGGTGAGGCCGAAGCTCGTCGCGTTCTGCAGGTCGAGCGCCTCGTCGAGGTCGCGGGCGCGCATGATGCCGAGCACGGGGCCGAAGTACTCGGTCGTGTGGAACTCGCTGCCCTCGCGCACGCCGAGACGCACCCCCGGGCTCCAGAGCCGGCCCTCGTCGTCGAGGCGGCGCGGCTCGACGAGCCACTCCTCGCCCTCGCCGAGCGTCGTGAGCGCGCGCAGCAGTTTGCCCTGCGCGGGCTCGACGAGCGGGCCCACGATCGTCGTCGGGTCGGTCGCCCAGCCCACCTTCATGGTGCTCACCGCATCCACCAGCTGGCGGCGGAACCGCGCGCTGTCGGCCACCGAGCCGACCAGGATGGCGAGCGAGGCCGCCGAGCACTTCTGGCCCGCGTGCCCGAACGCCGACTTCGCGATATCGGCGACGGCGAGGTCGTAGTCGGCCGAGGGCGTCACGACGATCGCGTTCTTGCCGCTCGTCTCGGCGAGGATCGGCAGATCCGAGCGCCACGAGCGGAACAGCGCCGCCGTCTCGAACGCGCCCGTCAGCACGACGCGGTCGACCGCCGGGTGCGCGATGAGGGCGCGGCCGAGCTCGTTCTCGGGCACGTCGACGAAGCGCAGCACCTCGCGGGGGACGCCCGCCGCCCACAGCGCCTCGACCATGATCGCCGCGCAGCGCTTCACCTGCGGCGCGGGCTTGATGATGACGGCGCTGCCCGCGGCGAGCGCCGCGAGAACGCTGCCCGCCGGGATCGCGACGGGGAAGTTCCAGGGCGGGGCGACGACCGTCAGCCGCGCCGGCACGAAGCGGGCGTCGTCGACGAGCGCCAGATCGCGCGCGCTCTCGGCGTAGTAGTGCGCGAAGTCGATGGCCTCGCTGATCTCGGGGTCGCCCTCGGCGAGCGTCTTGCCCGCCTCGGCGACCATGACCTCGAGCAGCTCCGCCCGGCGCGCGGCGAGCGCTCGGCCCGCGGCGTGCAGCACGGACGCCCGATCGGGTGCCGAGCGGGCGGCCCAGCCGGCGGCCGCCGCACGGGCGTCGGCGACGGTGCGCTCGAGCGACCCCGCGTCCGCCACGGCGGCGCGCGCCACCGTCTCGGCGCCGAGCGGCGACGACTCCTCGGCGTGCGCCGCGGCGGCGGCGAGCACGGCGCGCCCCCACTGCCGGTTGGCCGGCAGGGCGGGGTCGGTGTCGGGCTCGTTGTCGAAGGCCTCGCGCACGCCCGACAGCGAACCCGGGTCGCTGAGGCGGGCGGCCGCGGGGAGGGCGCGCGGAGCATCCCCCTCGGTCAGCCGGTTCTGCACCCGATGCGGGGCGGGGGCCGCCGGGGACGCGGCGAGATCGGCGAGCGAGGCGCGGAACCGGCCCTCCTCGCGGGCGAAGATGCGCGCGTCGCCCGAGAGCTCGAAGACGCCGGAGAGGAAGTTCTCGGTGCTCGCGTTCTCCTCCAGACGGCGGATGAGGTAGCTGATCGCCGACTCGAAATCCTCGGGATGCACGACCGGCGTGTAGAGCAGCAGGTGCCCGACCGTGCGGCGCACCGCGTCGGCCTGCGCCGAGGCCATGCCGAGCAGCATCTCGAACTCGACCCGGTCGGCGACGCCGCGGGAGGTCGCGAGCAGGTGCGTCCACGCGATGTCGAAGAGGTTGTGGCCGGCGACGCCGATGCGCACGGCATCCACCCGATCGGGGTTCAGCGCGTACTCGATGACGCGCTTGTAGTTCGCATCGCTCGCCTGCTTGCTCGGCAGCACCGCGACGGGCCAGTGGTGCAGAGCCGCGTCGACGCGCTCCATGGCGAGGTTGGCGCCCTTCACGACGCGCACCTTGATGCCCGCACCGCCCTCGGCTCGGCGCCGCTGCGCCCACGCGGTGAGACGCTCCAGGGCGGGCAGCGCCTCGGGCAGGTACGCCTGCAGCACGATGCCGGCCTCGTAGCTCTTCAGGCTCGGCCGGGCCAGCAGCTTCTCGAACACCGCGATGGTGAGGTCCAGGTCGCGGAACTCCTCCATGTCGAGGTTGAGGAAGGTCGGCGAGACGCCGAGCGCGGCCGTGTCGTAGAGGGGCGCGAGGCGGGCGACGACGCGCTCGACGGTCTCGTCGAACGACCACATCGACAGCTGGCTGACGATCGCCGAGACCTTCACCGACACGTAGTCGACGTCGTCGCGGCGCACGAGCTCGGTGATGCCCTCGAGGCGGCGGTCGGCCTCCGCGTCGCCGAGCACGGCCTCGCCGAGCAGGTTGATGTTGAGCTTGTCGCCCTGCTCGCGCAGGCCTGCGAGGGTTCCGCCGAGCTTCGAGGGGGTCGCGTCGACGATGAGGTGGCCGACCAGGCCGCGCAGCACGCGCCGGGCGATGGGGATGATCGGGCGCGGCAGCAGGGGCGCGAAGCCGCCGCCGAGCGCGATGAGTCCGCGCAGCGGGGCGGGCAGGAACGACGGGATGCTCCTGCTGAGCTCCTCCAGATTGCGACCCGCGACGCGCAGGTCGTCGGGCCGGGCCACCCGGTCGACGAAGCCGATCGCGAAGTCGAGCCCCCGAGGATCCTGCAGCAGCCCCGCGAGCCGCGCCGCTCCCGCGTCGGGCTTCACGCCCTCCGTCTGCGCGAGCCAGTCGCGCACGAGCTGCACGGCGGCGTCGGCGGCCGCGTCGGTCGTGGCAGCGGTCGTCGCTGCCGTCGTCGCGTCGTTCGTCGCGGGGGCGGCGGTGGCCGCGGCATCGCCCGAACCCGGGATGCTCGTGGCACCCGTTCGGGGGGTGGTCTCGCTCATGGTCATCAGACTGCCAGCCTTCGCCGCTCGTCGCCGCGCCGCGCGCGTCCGCGCCCGACATCCACAGTGTGCGCCCGGCCGGCCCATCGGCGGAAGCGATGAATAGCGCACGGTACTGTTCGATTCGACCGAACAATTGATGATCGATGAGGGGATGCCCGTGCTCGACCTGCGCCGCCTGAGCCTGCTGCGCGAGGTGCAGCGCCGCGGCACCCTGCACGCCGTCGCCCGCGCGCTCTCCTACAGCCCCTCGACCATCTCGCAGCAGCTCTCCCTGCTCGAGCAGGAGGCCGGAACGCCGCTCCTCGAGCGCGCCGGCCGGCGCGTGCAGCTCACGCCGGAGGGCGCCCTGCTCGTCGCCGGCGCCGACCGCCTGCTCGACGAGATGGAAGCGCTCGAGAGCCGCCTCGCCGCGAGCGCCTCGACCGTCGGCGGCACCGTGCGGCTCGCCGTCTTCCAGTCGGCGGCGCTCGGCATCGTCCCGCGCGCGCTGGGCCTGCTCGCCGAGCGCCACCCGCAGCTGCGCGTCGAGATCACCCAGCGCGAACCCGAGAGCGCCCTCGACGAGGTGTGGGCGCGCGAGTTCGACCTCGTCATCGCCGAGGAGTACCCGGCGCACGCCGCTCCGCGGCGGGCGGAGCTCGACCGGGTGCCCCTGCTGCGGGATGCGCTGCGGCTGGGCGTGCCGCCGGGGCCCGGCGCTGACGGGATGCTCGCGCCGAGCATCCCCTCGATCGCGGACGCCGCCGGCGCCGCCTGGGTCATGGAGCCCCGCGGCACCGCCTCGCGCCACTGGGCGGAGCAGCAGTGCCGGCTCGCGGGCTTCGAGCCCGACGTGCGGTTCGAGACGGCCGACCTGCAAGCGCACATCCGGCTCGTGGAGGCCGGGCACGCGGTGGCGCTGCTGCCCGACCTCGTCTGGGGCGGGGCGGAGCCGCGGGTGCCGCTGCTCGCGCTGGAGGGCGATCCGCAGCGCACGGTGTTCACGGCGGCGCGCACGACCTCGGCGGCGCGGCCGGCGATCGTGGCGGTGCGGGCGATCCTCGCGGAGGCGGTCGACTTCGGTCGACGGCCGCCCGGACCAAACAATCCGCAGTCGTCCGGCTCACGAAGCAATTCTGCGTTTCCGGCTTGCGCTCTTCAGGGGCCCCGCTTCGACCCCCGAGGTGGTTCCGAATTCCAGCAACTAGACATTTGATTAGCCCAGGACATCCCAATCAACATCATCTGATCTGCTTTGCCAGAGATTCGCGAGCGCTGATGAGTGCCCGATGGCTGAGTTCAAGACGCTCCACGTCTACGAGAGTCATGGGGGCCGGAGCAGCGGTCGTTCCCCAAATAAGACGATTCGACCAGATCGGGCGGTGGTACGACCACCACCCAATCCCCGCCCAGCGCCCGTCACTGAAAATCTCTCTCGCTTTCTCTTGTGTATACGGCAGATTCCGCTTCACAACTTCGCTTGCCCTCATGCCGTAGTGGTCCAAATTGCGGGGATTGTCCAAATCACAGACAGCGAGGTCGTCAGGAATTTCGAAAACTCCTAAAGCCATGCGTCCCGACGGCATATACGGACGAGTGAACATGTCCTTAGTCCAGTAGTCGAGGTTGCCAAAAGTCTCACCGATGGCGCCTTCGGGCGACGTGGAGAGGTACCAGCTCTCGTAGAGCGAAGGGTTATCCCATCTGCCCTTTGTCTGAGGACGGTGCAAATACTGCGCATGGCCTGGTTTACCCGGTGCGGCGCCAGCGTCATGAATGAAAACTCGATAGAACAGCATCAGCTAGGCGTATGCCCCCGACATTTCTGCGTCGAGCGCGTCCACAACTTCAGACGAGCCTCGCGACCGCAGAACATCGATGGGCTTTGCGCCTTCAAGAAATGCGTTGGACCCGTTCAGCCAGGAATACGTCATTTTTGGGCCCAACCATGACACAACTCGCGCGACGACATGGTCAAGATCAATTAGTTCACGAGCATGCTGCGGGCTCGGCGACTCTTCACCCTTGCTCCACCTGCCGGGTTGACTGCGTGAAACCTCTAGGAGCTCGGCGACGCGTGCCTGATTTCCCAAAGCATGGATCAAGAACCCGGCCCGCTGTTGAGGGACAGCCAGTTCTCGGAGCGCAACTAAGCCGCTCGCGGGGGAACTCTGCTTCACCGTCGTCTGCGGGCGCCGGAAGTTTTCGTTGGTCTGCGCCTTCTTACCGGCCACTCGAACATGGCCCGCTTTGACGGTCCTGGTGCCCCGAGTCCGTGTCGACTTGCCAGTGGATGATGTGCGGGCTTTTTCAGTCACCGTCACACTGTACATCGCCCTACATTTGTGTAGGGCGGGAATGTAGCGAGGCTCTGCGACACAACCGACCTGCTGCACCGTGATGGTTAGTCGTCGTACGCACTTTGGTGCTTCCGAGTGAGCTCAGCACGAGAAGCACCCCCGACGTAGGCTGGCTAAGGCGGCGACGCCCGCCGCACTCGAGGAGGAGCATCCCGTGACCGAACGGCGCGACGTCGTCATCATCGGCGGCGGCCACAACGGCCTCGCCGCGGCCGCCTACCTCGCCAGGGCGGGGCTCGACGTCGAGGTGCTCGAGCGGCTCGACGTGCTGGGCGGGGCCGCGGTCTCGGCGCAGGCGTTCCCGGGGGTGGATGCCCGGCTCAGCCGCTACTCGTACCTGGTCAGCCTCCTGCCGCAGAAGGTCATCGACGACCTCGGGCTCTCGATCGCCCTCGCCCCGCGCCGCTACAGCTCGTACACGCCCAACCCGCACGGAGCCGGCGGCCTGCTCGTCGACGACCACGACCCCGAGGCGACGGCCGCGAGCTTCGCCTCGCTCGGCGCGGTTGCCGACGCCGAGGCCTGGCAGCGCTTCTACGCGGGCACGGGCCGCCTCGCCCGCGCGCTGTTCCCGACGGTGACCGACCCGCTGCTGACCCGCTCCGAGGCGCGCGCGGCGGTCGGTGACGACGCCCTGTGGGATGCCCTCATCGAGCGCCCCGTCGGCACCACGATCGCCGACACCTTCGCCGACGACCTCGTGCGCGGCGTCGTCTACACCGATGCGCTCATCGGCACCTTCGCCCCCAACGACGACGCCTCGCTGCTCGCCAACCGCTGCTTCCTCTACCACGTGATCGGCGGCGGGACGGGGGCGTGGAACGTGCCGGTCGGCGGCATGGGCGCCGTGAGCGGCGAGCTCGCGCGGGCCGCCCGGCTGGCCGGCGCGCGGCTCACGACGGGCGCCGAGGTCGTGGCGCTCGACGGGGATCGCGTCGTCACCGTGCGGCAGGGCCACGGGCGCGGCGGCGAGCGCGGCGGCGAGCGCAGCGCCGACGGCGAGCGCCGCATCGCCGCCGACCAGGTGCTGGTGAACTGCTCGCCGGCCGAGCTGGCCCGACTGCTCGCCGCGGGCTCGCGCGACAGCGCCGGCGGCGCGAGCGAGGGCGCAGCATCCCCCGCCGCGGAGGGATCGCAGGTCAAGGTGAACCTGCTGCTCAGCCGCCTGCCCCGATTGCGGGATGCCGCGCTCGCCCC
The DNA here is from genome assembly GCF_012530535.1 of Microcella flavibacter. NCBI lineage: Bacteria > Bacillati > Actinomycetota > Actinomycetes > Micrococcales > Microbacteriaceae > Microcella > Microcella flavibacter. The sequence goes on along the minus strand of NZ_CP051299.1, from coordinate 93,329 downwards.
CGCGGCGGCCTTCGGCGGCACCTTCCACATCAACGAGACCTTCCGCCAGCTGCAGTCCGCCTACGACGCGGCAGCCTCGGGCCGGGTGCCGGAGCCGATCCCGGCCGAGATCTACTGCCACTCGCTGACCGACCCGAGCATCCTCGGTCCCGAGCTGCGGGCGAGCGGTGCCCAGACGCTCACCGTCTTCGCGCTGCACGCCCCCGACCGGCTCGTCACCGAGGCCACGAACGACGCCATGCGCGCGACCCTGCAGGCGGCGGTGCTGGCGTCGCTCGACTCGGTGCTCGCCGAGCCCGTGGAGTCGCTGCTGTTGACCGACGCGAACGGCGATCCCTGCATCGAGACGAAGACCACCCGCGACCTCGAGCACGCGCTGCGCCTGCCCGGGGGCAGCATCTTCCACGGCGACCTGTCGTGGCCGTGGCTGGAGGACGATGCGCCCACCGGCACGCCGGCGGAGCGCTGGGGCGTCGGCACGGGTCTCGCGGGCATCCACTTCTGCGGATCGGCGGCGCAGCGCGGCGGCGCCGTCAGCGCGATCGGCGGCCACAACGCGGCGATGGCGGTGCTCGAGGAGCGCGCGGGACTCTAGCGATCGCGGGATGCCCGGCCCGCGCCGCCCGAACCCTCGCGCGCGGGTGCCGCCGTCGCCGAGTTGCGGGTTCGTGTCGAGATGAGCCTTCCGAAAGCGCAAGTCGACGCAGAAGGCGCAACTCGCGCGCGAACCGCCGTCGCGAGCGTCCCCCTACCCACCGACGAGCGCCGCGACGGCGAGCATCACGCCGACCGCGGCGCTCAGCACGAGCACGACGGCGGCGCGCACCACCACCGGCCAGGCGTCGCGGTGCTCGGCCGTCGAGCGGCGGACGCGCGGCGTCGACGCGCCGACGACGAGCCCGACCACCGAGAGCGCCGTGGCAGCGATGCCGACTTCGGGCTCTCCGAGTCGGAGTGCGGTGACGGCGGCGAAGAGCGCGACGAGAGCCGCGGTCGCCGAGGTGCGCTGCCAGGCGAGGCTCGTGCGGTCGACGGGCGAGCGCCCGACCCGCCCCGCGGCGCCCCCTCGGCTCATGGCACCGCCTGCAGCGCCTCGAAGCCCGAGAACACCGCGAGGAACAGGGCGACCGCGACGACCCCGGCGACCAGCCACGGCAGGGCCGAGGGCGAGGGCAGGTGCTCGCGGCGGCGCAGCGCCCGCTCGACCCGGCGCCACGAGACGAGCGCCCAGACGGCGAGCACGCCGCCGCCGAGGCTCGCGAGACCGGCGATCGCGATGATGACGACGGGCAGGTCGCCGAAGCTCGCGAGGGTGGCCAGGGCGATGCCGCCGGCGACGAGGGCCATGCCCGTGCGGATCCAGCTCAGCGCCGTGCGCTCGTTGGCGAGCGAGGCCTGCACCTCGGGCTCCTCGCCGACCCCGTAGACGGAGCGCGGGCGGCGGGCGGGTTCGGCGGAGGGGCGGGCGGCGTCGGGCATGGTCGAAACGCTAGCGGCGCATCCCGCTCAGTTCCACACGCTCGGCGTCGGCTCCCGGCGCGGCGGCAGGGCCGTCTCGGCGCTCCACCGGGCCAGCCACTCGGGCATGGGGTGGTCGTCGGGGTCGAGGCCGAACAGCGCCGCGAGCTCGTCCATGGGCACGCTGCCGCCCGACCTCTTGAGGAACCGCGCCTTCACGACCCCGCGCGCGCAGACCTCGCCGTCGCGCACGAAGCGCTGCTCGACGTAGCCGGAGTTCTCGTCGAGCCCGATGATGCGGCTCTCGACCTCGAAGCGCTGCCACGGCTCGAGCGAGCGGCGGTACGTGATGGTCGAGGCGACGACGACGGGGTAGTAGCCGCGGCTCTTGAGCGCCGGCCAGACGCCCGAGCGGGCCATGAGGTCGATGCGCCCGAGATCCATGATCGACAGGTACACGCCGTTGTTCATGTGGTTGAGCACGTCGAGGTCGGTCGGCAGCACGCGGAAGCTCGTGCGGGCGACGTCGGTGGGCGCGATGCGCTCGCCGAAGCGGGCGCGGATGCTGAGCAGCAGCAGGCGGAAGAGCATGTTCACCCGCGCGACCCTATGCCCCTGGGCGGCCGCGAGCACGCCGGCTGTGGCGGCCCGACAGCGGGAGCCGGGCATCCCGCGCGGCGACCGGCGGGATCGCACGACCGCCGCCCGCGCCGCCCCGCGCGCCCAGTCAGTGCGCCCGGTCAGTGCGCCCGGTCAGTGCGCCCGGTGGTCCTGGATCGTCATCTTCGGCCCGCGGCGCTCCTCCGCGACGCCGCTCGCGGTGATGAGCCGCACGACGCGCTGGCGGTGCCCGGCGAAGGGGGTCATGAGCCGCAGCATGTCGGCGTCCTCGCCGCGCTCGCCGGTGAACCAGTGGCAGACGACGTGCGCCAGGTGGTAGTCGCCCACGCTGATCGCGTCGGCGTCGCCGTGGGCGCGCTGGGTGATCTCGGCGGCCGTCCACTCCCCCACGCCGGGGATGGAGCAGAGCGCCCGGGCGACCGCCTCGCCGCCGCGACCGAGGGCGAGCGTGCGCTCGAGGGCGGGGGCGACGGCCGCCATGCGCCGGATGGTGCGCATGCGCTGCGGGCCGACCCCCGCACGGTGCCAATCGTGGTCCGGGATGCTGCGCCACCCCTCGGCGTCGGGCATCACCCGCATGCCTTCCGGCGCGGGGCCGGGCGGCGCCTCGCCGTGCTGCCGGATGAGCCCGCGCCACGCCCGCCGGGCCTCCACGCCCGTGACCTTCTGCTCGAGCACGGCCGCGACGGCCGACTCGAGCACGATGCCCGTGCGCAGCAGCCGCAGGCCGCGGCGGCGCCGGCGCACCGCGGCGAGCGCGGATGCCGCCGGCGCCGCCGGGTCGTCGGGCTCGCCGGCGAGCCGGCCGAGCAGCCCGTCGAACCCGGCCCAGTCGTCGCCCTGCCCGAGCAGCTCGCCGGCCTGGCCCGCGCTCCATGCCGCGCCCGGGCCCCACGCCCGCACCCGCACGCACGACGCCACCTGCGTCGACTCCTCGACGGTGAGGCGCAGCGTCGCGGGCCCCTCGGGGGTGCGTTGCGTGCGCCACAGGTCACCCCACGGTCCGCCGTCGAGGGGGCGCTGCAGCGTGGGGTCGCCGTGCCCGCGCCGCAGCGGGAACAGCGTGCCCATCAGGTCGGCGGGGCCGTCGAGGCGCACCTCGGTCTCGGCGTCGGGCGTCGCCGCGCGCGGGTCGAGGGGCGGGGGCGGCGGCGTCACGGCTCCATGATGCGCAGCACCACCGACGACGACCGGCTGCGGCCGCGCAGCTTCCCCATCGCGCGGATGGCCGCGTAGGTCGCGCCGTACTTGCGGCGGAAGAGCGCGTCGAGCCGGTCGCGCGCGGCGTCGGAGTCGTCGACGACGGCGCGGCCCTCGACGATCGGGGCACCCGCGGTCGGGTTCCCCGCCCGGTCGCAGGCCTGCAGGGTGACGCGCGGCGTGTGCCGGATGCGCTTCGTCTTGCCGGCATCGGCGGCGGTCGTCACGACGAGCGCGTCGCCGTCGCGGCCGACCCAGACGGCGGTGGGCACGGCGACGCCCGAGCGCCGCGTCGTCGTCAGCAGCACGTAGGTCTCGTCGCCGAGGGCGAGCAGCGGCGAGGGCGAGGGGGTGCTCATGCCGAGAAAGCTAGGGGCGACGGCTGAGCGCGCGGTGCGGGCGAACGACGACGGGATGCTCGGCTCGAGCTCGCACCGGCTCGCGGCGAGCATCCCACCCCGCGCACCGGCCCTGCCGCCCCGGGATCTGCGGCGAGGTCGCGCTCCCCCGCCCGCACAGGCCGAGCGCCGGTGTCCGCCTCGCGCGGACTCTTGCACGACACGCCGGTCGCGAGACCCGCTCTCACCGCGCGGCGGATGGCGAACCCGGCGAGGCGGACACCGACCGGACACGAAGGGGACCGACGTGGAGCGGACCGACGTGGTGCCCGTGCGACGCCGTCGACGCGAACGGGGCGGCTGGATGCGCGATGCGCACCCTGCCGCCCCGTCGGGTCGAGCGAGGACTACGGGCAGGTGATGAGCTCGCCCGTGGTGGTCTCGTAGGTACCGGAGTCGTAGCCGGCGCAGAGGTCGGCGACGGCGCCGCCGAACAGGGCGGCCCCGCTCGCGAGGAGCGCGACGAGCACGATCGCGAGGATGACGCCGAGCACCATGAACACGATCGAGAGGATGATGCCCCACTTGGCGAAGCCGTTGTCGAAACCGGCCTCCTTCGACTTCTTGCGAGCGATGATGCCGGTGATCAGCCCCCCGAGCGCGAAGACGAACGCGAGGACGAGGGAGACGATGCCGAGCACCCGGCCCGGGTCCTCGCCGGTCGCGGCGCCGGTGCCGCCGCTGTACGACGCGGGCTGCTGGTTGTAGGCGGGCTGGGCGGGAGGGGGTGCGTCGGTCATGATCGGCTCCTGGTGGTGGGATGGCGGTCGGACGAGCAGGTCTCGTGCGCCCCGCCCGCGACGACTGTATCGCCGACGCATCCTCAGGGCGACGGGCAGCGGTACCCGTCGCTCAGGCGGCGTGCAGGATCGATCGGGGGCGAACGATCCTCCCCCGTTTCGCGGCATCGCCCCGCACGCACTTAGATAGGGCTATGCGCATTGGAATGCTGACGTCGGGCGGCGACGCCCCGGGCCTGAACGCCGTCATCCGCGGAGCCGTGCTGACCGGAGAGACCGTCCACGGCCACGAGTTCCTCGGGCTCAAGGACGGCTGGAAGGGCCTCGTCGAGAACGACACGATGCCGCTCGGCCGGCACGAGGTGAAGGGCGTCAGCAAGCAGGGCGGCACCATCCTCGGCACGAGCCGCACGAACCCCTTCGAGGGCCGCGGCGGGGTCGACCGCATCAACGAGGTCATGGCCGAGAACCGCCTCGACGCGATCATCGCGATCGGCGGCGAGGGCACCCTCGCGGCCGCCAAGCGCCTCACCGACGCGGGCGTGCGCATCGTCGGCGTGCCGAAGACGGTCGACAACGACCTCGACGCCACCGACTACACCTTCGGCTTCGACACCGCCGTCGGCATCGCGACCGAGGCCATGGACCGCCTGCGCACCACCGGCGACGCGCACAACCGCTGCATGGTCGCCGAGGTCATGGGCCGCCACGTCGGCTGGATCGCCCTGCACTCGGGCATGGCCGCCGGCGCCCACGCCATCCTCATCCCCGAGCAGCGCACGAGCCTCGACCAGCTCGTCGAGTGGGTCACGAGCGCCTACGACCGCGGTCGCGCGCCGCTCGTCGTCGTCGCCGAGGGCTTCACGCTCGACTCGATGGACGACCCGCACTCCGAGCGCGGCCTCGACGCCTTCGGCCGCCCCCGGCTCGGCGGCATCGGCGAGCAGATCGCCCCGCTCATCGAGCAGCGCACGGGCATCGAGACCCGCGCGACGACGCTCGGCCACATCCAGCGCGGCGGCACCCCGAGCGCGTTCGACCGCGTGCTCGCCACCCGCCTCGGCATGGCCGCGGTGCGCAGCGTCAACGACGGCCACTGGGGTCAGATGGTCGCCCTCAAGGGCACCGAGATCGTGCACGTGCCCTTCGCCGACGCCCTCGGCAAGCTCAAGACCGTGCCGCAGGAGCGCTACGACGAGGCCGCACTGCTCTTCGGCTGAGCGACGACCGGCGAGGGGCACGACCGGCTCCTGCTGCTGCGGGATGCCCCGGCCGGGGCATCCCGAACCGGATCGGGCCGCCCCGCGCGCGTCGCCTACCGGGCCGCGGGAGGGCGCACGTCGCCCGACTCGATGACGTAGTCGGAGAGCGCGCGCACGAGCGCCGCGCTCGAGCGCTCCTCGGCGATGCCCTGCACCGTGAGGCCGGCGGCCCGCGCGTCGAAGGCGGTGCGGGGGCCGATGCAGATGCAGACGGTCGTGCTCGGCAGCGGGGAGAACTGCTCGGCGATCTGCCGGGCGACGCTGCCCGAGCTGACGAGCAGGGCGTTGATGCGGCCGGCGGCGACGTCGTGCACGACGGCGGCCGGGGCGGCGGTGCCGATCGTGCGGTAGGCGCTGACGAAGCGGGCGTCGATGCCCGCGGCGGAGAGTCCGCTGACGAGGGTGGGCTCGGCGATCTCGCTCTGCGGGATGAGCACGGGGCCGTCGGCCTCGGTGCCGGGCCACTCCTTGACGAGGCCGCGCGCCGAGTGGTCGCCGGGCACGAAGTCGACGCGGTAGCCGGCGAGCTGCAGGGCGTGCGCGGTGGTCTCGCCGACGGCGGCGACGCGGGTGCGCTGGGGCAGCCGCACGCCCTGGCTCATGAGCACGTCGACGGTGGTGGCGCTCGTCACGACGAGCCAGCCGTACTCGCCGGCCTGCAGGCGCTCGAGCTCGGCGGCCAGCTGCTCGGGGTTCTCGGTGCCGGCGAAGTTGATGAGGGGCGCGACGACGGGCACGGCGCCGAGGGTGCGCAGCGCGGCGGAAATGCCGTCGCCCCACTTGCCGCCGCGTGGAACGAGCACGCGCCAGCCGAGAAGGGGCTTGATCACGGGGAGCGCCCCGGTGGGGGCGCTGTCGACGATCGCATCGCTCGGGAGGGCCATCCGTTCCATCATCGCCCTGCGCGGCCGGGAACCCTAATCGAGAGGGTCACGATCCGGTTAACCGCCGCGCCGCCCACCCGCCGAAAAGGCGAGGGGCGGCGCGGTGCGGCCGGAGGGGCGCTCAGTCGTCGCTGAAGATCGCCCAGGCGATGAGCCCGACGACGCCGACGGCGACGGCGGTCGCGCCGACGATCCACGGCACGGGGTTCTCGTCGTACGAGCGCTGCGCCTTGGCGTAGAGCTCCTCGCTGCGCTTCTTGACGTCGAGGCGCTCCTCGATGGCGTCGAGCGTGTGCTCGAGCTGCGCGCGGGTCGCCTCGACGGAGTCGGTGACGGCCTCCTTCGCGTTCTCGACGGCGCTGGCGATGGACTTCTCGGTGCTCGTCGCGGCGGAGCTGCTCGCGGCGGCGGGGGTCTGGGCGTCGGTCATGTCTGGCCTCTACTTCCTGAGTCCGCGCACGGCGCGGACGTCTTCCTTGACACTGTCCATCGTGTCGGTGGGCATGGGCGGCACCCCGCGCTTCAGTGCGGAGACGCCGATGAGGGCGATGATGACGGCGATGAGCAGCAGCGCACCGCCCACGATGAGCGCGGCCGCCCAGGCGGGCAGCACGGTGGCGAGGCCGAGCACGGCGGCGGCCAGCAGCACCATGAGCGCGAACAGCGCGAACAGGCCGGCGCCGACGAGCAGCCCGACGCCGATGCCGGCGGCCTTGAGCTTGCCGGCGATCTCGTCCTTGGCCGCCTGGATCTCCGCGCGCACGAGGTCTCCGATCAGTCGGGGCACGTCGGCGATGAGCGCGAAGAGTCCTTTGCGCTCACTGCTCTGACGGGGGTCGGTCATCGTCGCGCCCCGCTCAGGAGGAGCTCGAGCTGCTCGAGCCCTTCGCGGTGGAGCTCTTGGCGGTGGAGCTCTTCGCGGCCGAGCTGCGCGTGCTGCGGGTGCTCTTCGCGGTCGAGCCGGAGCCCGAGGTCGACGAGCCGCGGCCGGTGACCTGCGAGGCGAGCTTCTTGGCGTTGTCGCCCACGAACTCGGCGACCTCCGGGCCCTTCTCCTTCACGAAGTCCTCGACCTGGTCGACGCGCTGCTGCACCCGCGGGTCGCTCCAGAGCGTGGAGGCGGTGCGCTTGATCTGGTTGTAGCGCTCGCGGCCGGCCTTGGTGCCGAGCACGTAGCCCACGCCCATACCGGTCAGGAACAGGATCTTTCCACGCATAGTCGTCTCCTCGTATCGTCTGCCGCGCCTCCGGGATCGGCTGGGGGGCGCAGAATTCCAGCGTAGTCGCGGGCACGGACGGCACGAAGGTTTCGTGGAGACTATTCCCAGGGCATCCCGACTCGCGCCCACGGCCGGGGTTCCTGCATACTTAGGTAATGCTTACCTCACCCTCGACCGCGATCGACGGCGCTGCGACGCCCGTCGACGGGGCCGTCGTCGAGCCGGCCGTCGAGGCTGCCGTCGAGTACCCGGCCTACCGCCCCTTCGCCGCGGTCGTCGAGCGGGTGCTGCCGCTCAGCCCCCACCTCGTGCGGGTGACGTTCTCGAGCTCCGACTTCGCGGTGTTCGCGCCGACGGGCCTCGACCAGCGCATCAAGCTCGTGCTGCCCCTCGAGGGCGGCGGGATGCCCGATCTGGGCCAGCACGACGAGCAGTGCATCCGCGACGGCAGCTGGTACGCCCGCTGGCGCGCGCTGCCCGAGGGCGAGCGGCCCGCGTTCCGCACGTACACGGTGCGCAGCATCCGCCCCGAGCGCGGGCAGCTCGACGTCGACATGGTGCTGCACCCGCCGGCAGTCGGAGCCGTGGACGGGCCCGCCGCCGCCTGGCTGCGCCGGGCATCCGTCGGCGACGCCGTCGTCATCGTCGGCCCCGACGCCCGCACCGCCGACCCGACCGTCGGCTGCGACTGGCGCCCCGGCGCCGCGCGCCACCTGCTGCTCGTCGGCGACGAGACCGCCCTGCCCGCCATCTGCTCGATCATGGAGTCGCTCGAGCCGGGCGTCACCGCGCAGTCCTTCATCGAGGTGCCGTCGAGCGCCGACATCCAGAACGTGGTTCCGAAGGGCGCCTCGCGCATCGCCTGGCTCGCCCGCGATGCGGGCTGCGAGACCGCGCGCGGCTTCGAGGCCGTCGCCCCGCGCGGCGAGCTGCTCATGCAGGCCGTGCGCGGCTGGCTGCCGCGGCACACCGCCGAGCTCGCGAGCGTCGTGCGCTCGACCCCGGACGCGCTCGACGACGTCGACGTCGACTCCGAGCTGCTCTGGGACAGCCCCGTCGACCCGACCACGGGCGACTTCTACGCGTGGATCGCGGGCGAGGCGGGCAGCGTCAAGCTGCTGCGCCGCCACCTCGTCAGCGAGGTCGGCGTCGCCCGCACCAACGTCGCCTTCATGGGCTACTGGCGGCACGGCCGCAGCGAAGGGCAGTGAGCGGGGGCAGCCCCGCGCTCGCCCCGCCCGCTCCGGCGCTGCGGCGACCGGGGGGAGGTGCGCGCCGCCTGCTCGGCGTCGGCGCGCTCGTCGGCGGCCTGCTCATCGCCGTCGCGCTGAGCCTCGCGGTGGGGGCGCGGGCGACCGACCCGATCGTCGCCGTGCTCGCGCTCGTCGACCCCGCGGCGCTCGGCCCCGACTCCGTCGACGCCGTCGTGGTGCGCGAGCTGCGCATCCCCCGCACCGTCATCGGCCTGCTCGCGGGCGCCGCCCTCGGCGTCGCCGGCATCGTCATGCAGGGCGTCACCCGCAACCCCATCGCCGACCCGGGCCTGCTCGGCGTCACGGCGGGCGCCTCGTTCGCCGTCGTGCTCGGCATCGCCGTCGCGGGCGTCACCTCGGTGCTCGCGCTCGCCGGCTTCAGCCTGCTCGGGGCGCTCGGCGCGGCCTCGCTCATCGCCGCGATCGCCGCGACCTCGCGCGTCGGCAGCGATCCGGCGCTGCTCGTCGTCGCGGGCGCCGCCGTGACCGCCGGCCTCACCTCGCTCACGACCCTCGTGCTGCTGAGCGATCCCGAGACCCTCGACCGCTACCGCTTCTGGACGGTCGGCTCGCTCACCGGGCGCAGCCTCGACGGCGCGCTCGCGCTCTCGCCGCTCATCGTCGTCGGCATCGTCGGCGCCGCCCTGCTCGCCCGCGCGCTCGACGCGCTCGCACTCGGCGACGACGTGGCCCGCGGGCTCGGGTTCCGCCTCGCGCCCACCCGCGCCGCCGCGATCGCGACGATCGTCGTGCTCGCCGGCGCCGCGACCGCCATCGCCGGGCCCATCGTGTTCGTCGGCCTCGTCGGGGCGCACGCCGCCCGCGTCGCCGTCGGCGGCTCGCACCTCGCGCGCATACCGGTCGCCGCCCTCGCCGGCGCCGCCCTCGTGCTCGTCGCCGACATCATCGGCCGCCTCGTCGTGCCGCCCGGCGAGCTCGAGGCCGGCATCGTCGTCGCCGCGCTCGGAGCCCCGCTGCTCATCCTGCTCGTGCGCTCGCGCGAGGGGCTGCGCGCATGACGCCCGCGCGCATCGTCCCCTCCGCTCCGGCGGTGCTCCCGTGACCGGCGTGCTCGCGCGCGGCGCCGCCCACCCGCCCGCGCTCGACCCGCGGCCGCCCGCCGCCGTCGACCGGGCGCACCTGCCCGCCGCCTGCCTCGCCACCATCGCCGCCATCGAGCACGGGCGCCGCCGCGACGGCCGCCGCCGCGCGCTCGTCGCGGGCGCGCTCGGCCTCGTCATCCTGCTGAGCGGGATGCTCGCGCTCGCGCTCGGCGCCGTGCCCCTCCCCCCTGACGAGGTCGTCGCCGGGCTGCTCGGACTCGACGGCGCGGGCGGCGCGCAGTTCATCGTGCAGGGCGTGCGGCTGCCGCGCCTGGCCCTCGCCCTCGTCGTGGGGGCCGCGCTCGGCCTCGCCGGAGCCCTGCTGCAGTCGGTCGTGCGCAACCCCCTCGCGAGCCCCGATATCGTGGGCGTCACCGGCGGCGCCTCCGCCGCGGCCGTGCTCGCCCTCGGCGCCGGCCTCGTCGGCACGGCCGTGACGGGCGCCGCCCTCGTCGGAGCGCTCCTCGCCACCGCGCTCGTGCTGCTCGCGAGCGGCCGCGGCGTCAGCGGCGCGCGCTTCGTCGTGATCGGCATCGCCGTCGCCTTCCTCGCCAACGGCATCGTCGGCTACGCGCTCACCCGCGCCACCCTCACCCAGGCCGAGAGCGCCTACTTCTGGCTCGTCGGATCGGTCGGATCGCCGTCGTGGGAGAAGGTCGCCATCGTCGGGGGCACCCTCGCGGTCTCCGGCCTCGTGCTCGTCGCCGCGCGGCGCCCGCTCGCCGCGCAGGCGCTCGACGACGGCTCGGCGCGCGCCCTCGGCGCGCGGCCCGTCAGCACCCGGGTGGGCGCGATGGTGCTGTCGAGCATCCTGGCCGCCGCCGCGGTCTCGGTCGCCGGGCCGATCGCCTTCGTCGCCTTCGCCGCCGGCCCGATCGCGCGCGGGCTGCGCGGCCGCGGCCCCGCCCTCGGCACCGCCGCGCTCGTCGGGGCGGCCGTCGTCGTCGTCGCCGACCTCGTCGCGCAGCACCTCGTGCCGGGGGTGTTCCAGCCGCCGGTCGGCCTCATCACCGGGGCCGCGGGCTCGATCGTGCTGCTCGTGCTGCTCGTGCGCGGCGGGCGCGGATCCGGCGGCGACTCCGTGCGCTCGGCCGGCCGCGCCCGGACGCGCCCGACCGGTTCGCGCCCCATCTCCTCCGGGAAGGACCCCCGCTCATGAGCCCCACCGCCCGTCGCGCCGCCGCGAGCCCGACCGCCTCCCCCGCCGCGCCCGCCGCCGGCGGCGCCGTGCCCGTCTCCGCGCTCGACCTGCTGCACGCCGCCGCGGGCGAGGACGCCGCCGCGCCCGTGCTGCGCGCCGAGGCGCTGCAGCTCGCCTACGGCGCGCGCACCGTCGTCGGCGCCGGCGAGGGCGTCGACCTCGAGATCGCTCCGGGCCGGCTGACGGCGCTCGTCGGGGCGAACGGCAGCGGCAAGTCGACCCTGCTGCGCGGCCTCGCCCGCCTGCTCGCGCCGCAGGCCGGCCGCGTGACGCTCGACGGCGTCGACGTGGCCCGCATCCCGAGCCGGCGCATCGCGCGCGCGATCGGGGTGCTGCCGCAGTCGCCGATCGCTCCCGAGGGCATCCGCGTCGCCGAGCTCGTCGCGCGCGGACGCTACCCGCACCAGGGGATCTTCCGCGGGCGCCGCAGCGACGACGACCTCATCGTCGCCGCCGCGCTCGAGGCGACCGACGCCATGGAGCTCGTCGACCGGCGCGTCGACGAGCTGAGCGGCGGCCAGCGGCAGCGGGTCTGGATCGCGATGGCGCTCGCGCAGCAGCCGCGCATCCTGCTGCTCGACGAGCCGACGAGCGCGCTCGACATCGCTCACCAGGTCGAGGTGCTCGACGTGCTGCGGGCCGAGGTCGCCCGCGGGATGACCGTCGTGCTCGTCATCCACGACCTCACCCTCGCCGCCCGCTACGCCGACGACCTCGTCGTCATGGCCGACGGCGCGATCATCGCGCGCGGGGCGCCCGGCGCGGTGCTCACGGGCGAGGTCGTGCAGCGGGCCTTCGGGGTCGAGGCGCGGGTGCTCGAGGATCCGGACACGGGTCGGCCGGTCATCCTGCCGCGATCGCAGCCGGCGGAGTAGCGGCGCGGGCGGGCGGGCGGCCGACGAGCGGCGCCGCCTGAGCGGTCGCCCGGTTGTCCGGCGCTGATCGCGTGGTAAGGTAAGGCTATCCTTATCACTCGCCGGCGCCCCGCCTGCCCGCCTTCCAGGAGTCACCCCGTGCTCACCCCCGTCCGCCGCACCGCGGCAGCCCTCGTCGCGGTCGCCGCGCTCGCCCTCGCCGGCTGCTCCCCCGCCGCCGACACCGACGCCGGATCGACCGGCGCCGACGACGCCGCGTTCCCCGTCACCATCAGCCACGCCTTCGGCGAGACCGAGATCACCGAGGCGCCCGAGCGGGTCGTCACCTGGGGCTGGGCCACGGCCGACGCCGCCATCGCCCTCGGCGTGACCCCCGTGGCGATGCCGTTCCAGGCCTACGGCGGCGACGAGGAGGGCATCCTCCCCTGGGTCGCCGAGGCGCTCGAGGAGTCGGGCGACGCGACGCCGACCATCCTGACCAACACCGGCAGCGACGTGCCCTTCGAGGAGATCGCGGCCGCCGACCCCGACATCATCCTCGCCCACTACTCAGGGCTGACCGAGGAGCAGTACGACACCCTGAGCGAGATCGCCCCCGTCGTGGCCTACCCCGACGAGCCGTGGTCGACGCCGTGGAAGGACATCGTCACCATCACCGGCGAGGCCCTCGGCCTGCAGGACGAGGCCGCGACCGTGCTCGACGACATCGAGCAGCAGATCGCCGACGCCGCCGCCGCGCACCCCGAGTTCGAAGGCCTGACCCTCGCGACCGCCTGGGACAGCGCCGCCGGCACCTTCTACGTCTACGCGGATGAGGACCCGCGCGTCGAGTTCATGCTCGACCTCGGCTTCGTCAACGCCCCGGCCGTCGACGAGCTCGACACCGACGAGTCGCCGTTCTACTTCACCCTCTCGTACGAGCGCGTGAGCGAGCTCGTCTCGGACGTGCTCGTCGTCTACGGCACCGACGAGGCCGAGGCCGATCTCGTGACCGAGGGCGCCTACGCCGCCTCGCTGCCCGCCGTGCAGGAGGGCGCCATCGCCCGCCTGATCGGCGAGGACTTCATCTCCTCCGTCTCGCCCCCCACCGCGCTCTCGCTGTCGTGGGGTCTCGACGAGGTCGTCGACCAGCTGGCCGCGGCGGTCGCCGCCCGCGGCTAGCCACCGACCGGGCCGGCGTGTCAGCGCCGAGCCCACCACCAGGCCGAGGGGCCCGCGGATCGCCGTCCTGCGGGCCCCTCACGGCGTCCGCGTCCGCACGCGGGCGGCAGAGACAGTGCGCGGTGCGCGTTCTCCGGTCTGCGGTCTGCGGTCTGCGCCACGGCGGCATCGCCGCTCCCGTCGCACCGCTCCCCCCGCACTGTGCGCGAACTCCTGCATTCCTGCTGGTGAGGGGCGGGATGCTCCCGCCCGCGTGCGGCGCAGCCCCCGTTCGGCAGGAGCACGCGCACACCAGCTCGTCCGCCGCCGCGTCCCCGCGGCGCCAGTAACTCGTCCGCCGCCGCGCTCTCGTTCAAGCCGGTGCGCCGCGACTCACACGCGCGAGCCGGCCGGCTGACGTGGGTAAGCGTGCGGCAACTCCTGCATTCCTGCCGCTCACGGGCGGAATGCTCCCGCCGGCGCGCGGCGCAGCCCCCGATCTGCAGGAGTTGCGGCACACCCCGGGCCGGTTGGTGCCGGGCGTCGCCCTGCGACGGGCGCCGAGCCGGCGCGACAACCCGCGGCGCGCGACGACCCGCGGCGCTACAGCGCCGGCGTCGCCGCCGCGGCGGCCTTCGCCGCCGGGCCGGCCGCGGCGAGCACGCGCTCGATGGCGGCGTCGTCGTGGGCGGCCGAGACGAACCAGGCCTCGTAGACGCTCGGGGGCAGCGAGACGCCGTGCTCGAGCATCGCGTGGAAGTACGGGCCGAAGCGCCAGGTGTGCTGATCCTGAGCCTGCGCGTAGTTCTGCGGAGCATCCGGCCGGAAGAAGATCGAGAACTGCGAGCCCGCCCACGCGACGGTGTGCTCGACGCCCTCGGCGCTCAGCGCGGCGGAGAGGCCGTCGGCGATCGCGTGCGCGGTCTGCGGCAGGCGCTCGTAGACATCGGGGCCGGCGCCGCGCAGCATGGCGGCGCCCGTCGCGACGGCGACCGGATTGCCGCTCAGCGTGCCCGCCTGGTAGACCGGGCCGAGCGGGGCGAGCAGGTCGAGGATCTCGGCGCGACCGCCGAGCCCCGCGAGCGGCAGGCCGCCGCCGATGATCTTGCCGAAGGTCGTGAGGTCGGCGTCGTAGCCGGAGCCCGCGGCCTCCTCGAGACCCCACCAGCCGGCCGCGGTCGAGCGGAAGCCCGTCATGACCTCGTCGACGATGAGCAGCGCGCCGTGCGCCCGCGCGGTCTCGCCGAGCAGGCGGTTGAAGCCCGGCTTCGGCGGCACGACGCCCATGTTGGCGGCGGCGGCCTCGGTGATGATCGCGGCGATCCGGTCGCCGTGGAGGGCGAAGACCTCCGCGAGGGCATCCTCATCGTTGTAGGGGATGACGATCGTCTGGGCGGCCGTCTCGGGCGTGATGCCCGCCGACCCGGGGATGCCGAGCGTCGCGATTCCCGAGCCCGCCTCCGACAGCAGCGAGTCGGAGTGGCCGTGGTAGTGCCCGGCGAACTTCACCAGCAGCGGCCGGCCGGTGGCGCCGCGCGCGAGGCGGATCGCCGTCATGGTCGCCTCGGTGCCGGTCGAGACGAGGCGCAGCTTCTCGATGCCGCGGCGCTCCGCCGGTCCGTCCCCGCCGAGGGTCAGCCGGTCGAGCACGAGCTCGGCGAGCTCGACCTCGCCGGTGGACGAGGCGCCGAAGCCGAGCCCGCGGGCGACGGCCTCGTGGGCGGCGGCGATGACGTCGGGATGCGCGTGCCCGAGCAGCGCCGGACCCCACTGGCCCACCAGGTCGACGTACTCGGTGCCCTCGACGTCGACGACGTACGGCCCGTGGCCGCTCGCGAGGAAGACGGGCGTGCCGCCGACGGAGCGGAAGGCGCGCACGGGCGAGTTGACGCCGCCGGGCGTGACGACGAGCGCGCGCTCGAAGGCCTCGGCGTTCGTCGTGGGGGTGCGGCCGGAGATGAAGCGGGTCATGTGACGAGTCCCTTGGTGACGAGGTCGAGGGCCGCGTAGCTCAGCACGGCGTCGGCGCCCGCGCGGCGGATGGAGGTGAGGGCCTCGAGCTGGGCGCGGTCGCCGTCGATCCAGCCGTTCTGCGCCGCGGCGGCGATCATCGCGTACTCGCCCGAGACCATGTAGGCCCACACGGGTACGGGCGAGATGTCGGCGACCTGCCGCAGCACGTCGAGGTACCCGAGCGCGGGCTTCACCATGACGACGTCGGCGCCCTCGTCGAGATCGAGCATCGCCTCGCGCACGCCCTCGCGCCCGTTGCCGGGGTCGAGCTGGTAGGTGCGGCGGTCGCCGACGAGGGCCGACTCGACCGCGTCCCGGAAGGGGCCGTAGAAGGCGGAGGCGTACTTCGCCGAGTAGGCGAGCAGGGCGACGTCGGTGAAGCCGGCCGCGTCGAGGGCGGCGCGGGCGACCGCGGTCTGGCCGTCCATCATGCCGCTGAGCCCGAGCAGCTGACTGCCGGCCTCGGCCTGCGCGACGGCCATGTCGGCGTAGCGCTCGAGGGTGGCGTCGTTGTCGACCCGGCCCTGAGCATCCAGCACGCCGCAGTGGCCGTGGTCGGTGAACTCGTCGAGGCAGAGGTCGGTCTGCACCACGAGGGCGTCGCCGACCTCGGCCGCGATCGCGCGGGTGGCGGCGTTGAGGATGCCCTCGGGGTCGGTCGCGCCCGAGCCGATCGCGTCGCGCACGGCGGGAACGCCGAAGAGCATGAGCCCGCCGAGCCCGGCCTCAGCCGCCTGGACGCTGAGCGCCTTCAGGCTGTCGAGCGAGTGCTGGTCGACGCCCGGCATCGAGGCGATGGGCTGCGCGGCGTCGAGCCCCTCGCGCACGAAGACCGGCAGCACGAGGTGCCGCGGCCGCAGATCGGTCTCGCTCACGAGGCGCCGCATGGCGGGCGTCGCGCGCAGACGGCGGGGGCGGATGCTCGGCCCGAGATCGTTCATCGTGCGCCTTCCTTCGGCATGAGGTCGGCGGCGCCGTTCTGCAGCAGCTCGTCGACGACGCGGTTCGCAAGATCCTCGGCGGGAGTGCGCGAGTCGTCGACGTACTGGGCGTGCGCGCTCGAGACCTGCTCGCCCTCGGGCGAGTAGACCCGCGCGGCGAGGAACATCATGCCGTCGTCGATGAAGGCGTGGGCGCCGAGCGGCGCCGAGCAGCCGGCCTCGAGCTTGCGCAGCACGGCGCGCTCGGCCTCGACGGCCGTGCGGGTCGAGGCGTGGTCGATGCCGACGAGCGCGCGCTTGAGAGCGCCCGAGACGTCGGCGCGGGTCTCGACGGCGAGCGCGCCCTGCCCGGGCGCGGTCGGCCAGCCGTCGATGCCGAGATGCTCGGTCACGACGCCTTCGCGCCCGATGCGCTCGAGCCCGGCGGCGGCGAGGATGACGGCGTCGAGGTCGTGCTCGACGCCCTCCTTGTCGCCCAGCACGCGCGCGAGCCGGGTGTCGACATTGCCGCGCATCTCGACGACCTCGAGCTCGGGGAACCGGCGGCGCAGCTGCGCCTGCCGCCGCGGCGAGCCCGTGCCGACGCGCGAGCCCGCGGGCAGGTCCTTCAGCGCCACTCCCCCGGCGACTACGCCCGCATCGCGGGCGTCGGCGCGCTTCGGCACCGCCCCGATGACGAGGTCGGGATGCGGCGCGGTCGGCAGGTCCTTGAGCGAGTGCACGACCACGTCGCACTCCTTCGCCAGCAGCGCCTCGCGCACGGCGACGACGAAGACGCCCGCGCCGCCCATGCTGGCGAGCGGGGCGGTCGAGACGTCGCCCTGCGTCGTGATGGTGACGAGCTCGACCTCCTCGCCCGTGCGGGCCGCGATCGAGTCGGCGACGCGCTGCGACTGCGCGAGAGCGAGCGCACTGCCGCGCGTGCCAAGACGGATCACGGCTGCAGGCCCGAGATGGCGGGCTTGAAGCCCGCGCGCACGTTCTCGCAGCAGCCGGGGCGGCACACGTCGTACCAGGGGCCGAGCTCGGTCTCGCGCGGGCGCTCGCTCTTCGCGGCACCGCGCAGGCGCTCCTCGACGAGGTCGATGAGGCCGCTGACGTAGACGGGGTCGACGCCCGGGGTCGGCACGCGCAGGCCGATGACGCCGTGCTCCTCGCACGTCTCCATCGCCTCCGTGTCGAGATCCCACATGACCTCCATGTGGTCGCTCACGAAGCCGACCGGCACCATGACGATCGCGGTCGCGCCGTCCTTCGCGTGGTCGGCGATGGCGTCGTTGATGTCGGGCTCGAGCCACGGCTGCGTGGGGGGCCCGGAGCGGCTCTGGTAGACGAGCTGCCAGGCGACCTCCGGGATGTCGCCGAGGGTCTCATCGGCCCGCAGCTCGGCGAGCGCCTTGGCCATGATGACCTCGGAGACGGCGGTGTGCTGCGCGGCGTAGGCGCCGCCCTCGCCCCAGTCGACATCCCGCGGACCGCTGCGCTCGGCGTCGGAGGTCGGGATCGAGTGGGTGGCGAAGAGCACCCGCGTGGTGGCGAGGTCGGTGCCGCGTGAGAGCAGGTCGCGCAGAGCATCCACGACGCCCGTCACGAAGGGCGCGACGAAGCCGGGGCTGTCGAAGAACTGGCCCACCTTGTCGATGCGCATCTCGCCCCACAGGCCGGTCGCGTCGAGGGCCTTGGCGAAGTCCTCGCGGTACTGGCGGCAGCTCGAGAAGCTCGAGTAGGCGCTCGTGGCGAGGCCGAGCACGGTGCGGTGGCCGTCGTCGTAGGCCTGCTGCACGGCCTCGGGCAGGTAGGGATCCCAGTTGCGGTTGCCCCAGTAGATCGGCAGGCCCAGCCCGCGGCGGTCGGCCTCGGCCTGCAGGGCCGCCCTAAGCCGGCGGTTCTGCTCGTTGATCGGGCTCACGCCGCCGAAGTGGCGGTAGTGGTGCGCGACCTCCTCGAGGCGCTCGTCGGGGATGCCGCGGCCGCGCGTGACGTTGCGCAGGAAGGGGATGACGTCGTCCTGCCCCTCCGGCCCGCCGAAGCCGGCGAGGATGACCGCGTCGTAGGCGACGGGCTGCTCGACGTGGCCCGGCACGGCGTACTGCTGCGCCGTGTCGGTGGCGGCGCGGGCGAACTGCTCGCCGGGGTATTTGCCGTCGACCAGGTCGACGACGACGGCCTTGCCGTCCTCGCCGAGCGCGTTGTTCGTGATCGTCATCGGATGACCTCCTCGATCTCGTCGACGCCGATGCGCCGACCGGTGTAGAACGGAACCTCTTCGCGCACGTGGCGCCGCGCCTCGGTCGAGCGCAGGTCGCGCATCATGTCGACCAGGTCGAGCAGCTCGTCGCTCTCGAGCCCCAGCAGCCACTCGTAGTCGTTGAGCGCGAAGCTGGCGACGGTGTTGGCGAGCACGCCGGTGAAGGCGCTGCCCTGCTTGCCGTGCTCGGCGAGCATGCCGCGCCGCTCGTCCTCGGGCAGCAGGTACCACTCGTACGAGCGCACGAAGGGGTAGACGCAGAGCCAGCCCCTCGGCTCCTTGCCGAGCATGAAGGCGGGGGCGTGGCTGCGGCTGAACTCGGCCTGCACGTGCACGCCCGTGGCGATCCAGCTCGGCAGCAGGGCGGCGAGCAGGTCGGCGCGGCGGATGGTGCGCACGGCCTGCTGCAGCGCCTGCGGGTCGGGGCCGTGCATCCACACCATGAGGTCGGCGTCGTCGCGCATGCCGCTGACGTCGTAGAAGCCGCGGATGGTGACGCCCGAGGCCTCGACCTCCTTGACGGCGCGCTCGACGCCGCCGCCCATCGCCGGCCGGCGCGGGTCGCGCCGCAGCACGAGATAGGTGGTGTACTCGGTCTGATCGCTCACGATGTCTCCTGCTCCCGGGCGCGGGCGCCCAGTTCTTCGGCGGTGCGATGGGCGTGGTCGATGACGGCGGCGAGGCCGGTTCCGCTGATCTGCTCGCCGACGAGGGGGATGCTCTCGGGCGCCGCGATGCGCCCGGCGCGCTGCCACGTCGTGACGGCGCCCTCGACGAGCTGCGCCCGGGTCAGCCGCACCCCCAGCAGGGCGGAGGCGTCGGCGAGCGCCTCGTCGACGTCGGGCGCGGACTCGTAGCTGAGCCGCAGCACCTCGCGGCCCTGCGCGGCCGCGCGCACCCAGGCCCACTTGGCGCTGAGGTGCGTGAGCGCGCGGGCCCGCACAGCGGTGCCGCGGGCGACGAGCACGCCGGTGCCGCGCGGGGAGTCGGCGAGGGCCGCGGCGTCGCCGGTGGCGTCGACGACGAGCGTGACGAGGTGCGTCGCGGTCGTGACGGCGGATCGGCCGTCGGCCGGGTCGACGAGGCCGGGCGCGGCGACGACGACCTCGCCGTGGCGCAGCTCGGGGATCGGCTCGCCGTCCTCCCCGTACCGCAGCGACGCGGGATCGGCATCCGGGTCCGCCGCGAGCACGACGTGGTCGGGGTGCACCTCGGCGACCCGCACGCCGTACTCGACGGGCACGCCGTAGCGGTCGAGCTCGGCGAGCAGCGCGTCGACGAGCGTCGCCATGCCGCCCTCGAGCCCGGCGACGAGCGCGCCGGCCGGGGCGTCGACGCGCAGGCGCGTCACGGCGCGGGCGAGCGAGTTCTCCTGCAGCAGGGCGTGCACGAGGCCCGGGGCGGCAGAGACGGGCAGGTCGTCGGGGTGCTTCGAGTGGATCCCCTCGACGACGGGGGCGACGAGGCGCTCGAGGATTCCGTCGCCCATGCGCGTGCGCACGAGCTCACCGAGGGTCGCGGCGTTCGCGCCGCGGGGTCCGGGGAGGACGGCGTCGAGCATCCCGCGCCAGGCGGCCCGTCGCCCGACGACGCGCACGACGTCCTCGGCGAGCGGGGCGGAGGGGATGCCCATGAGGCTCACGCGCGGCAGCGGCACGGTGAGGCCGTCGCGGGCGTGCAGCCACGCGGGGGCGTCGAGCGGCGCGACGATGCGGTCGGCGAGGCCGAGGCGCTCGAGGTAGGCGCGCACGGTGCCGCCGCGGGTCGCGAAGGCCTCGGCCCCCGAATCGAGCGGGATGCCCGCCACATGGTGACGCGCGACCTGGCCGCCCGCGCGGGCGGAGGCCTCGAGCACCCGCACGGTGCGCCCCTGCAGCACGAGCTCGCGCGCGAGCACGAGGCCCGCGACGCCCGCTCCCACCACGAGAGTCTCGGTCATGACCAGCCGTGCTCCGGGGTCGGCGAGGGCTCCTCGCCGTGGATGAGGCGCACGAGGCGGCTGAGCACGTCGGGATCGGTCTCGGGCGGTACGCCGTGGCCGAGGTTGGCCACGTGCGCGGGGGCCTTCTTCCCGGCCTTCAGCACGCCCTCGGCGTGCGCGGCGAGCGCGGGCCACGGCGCGGTCAGCAGCGCCGGGTCGATGTTGCCCTGCAGCGGGATCGCATCGTCGAGCACCGCCGAGGCCTCGTCGAGCGGGGTGCGCCAGTCGATGCCGATCGCGTCGACGCCGAGGCCGGCGATCTCGCGCAGGATGGGCGCGGTGCCGAGCCCGAAGTGGATGCGCGGCACGTCGAACCCGCGCAGGTGATCGAGGGCGCGCTTGGAGTGCGGGGCGACGCGGCGCACGTAGTCGTTCTTCGACACCGAGCCGATCCACGAGTCGAACAGCTGGGCCGCGCTCGCGCCCGACTCGACCTGCGCGCGCAGGAACTCGCCCGTGACGTCGGCGCACCAGTTGAGCAGCCCCGCCCAGGCGTGCGGGTCGGCGTGCATCATGGCCCGGGCGCGCATCTGATCCTTCGACGGCCCGCCCTCGACGAGGTAGGCGGCGAGGGTGAAGGGCGCGCCGGCGAAGCCGATGAGGGGCGTCGTGCCGAGCTGCTCGACCGTGAGGCGCACGGCCTCGCGCACGGGGTCGAGCGCGTCGGGCTCGAGCGGGCGCAGGCGCAGCACGTCGGAGGCGGAGCGGACGGGCGAGTCGATGACGGGGCCGCGCCCGGCGACGATGCGCACGTCGACGCCGGCGAGCAGCACCGGCACGACGATGTCGCTGAAGAAGATGCCCGCGTCGACGCCGTGCCGGCGGACGGGCTGCAGCGTGATCTCGCTCGCCATCTCGGGCGTGAGGCAGGCCTGCAGCATGTCGCCGCCGGCCCGCAGCTCGCGGTACTCGGGCAGCGAGCGGCCCGCCTGGCGCATGAACCACACCGGGGTGCGCTCGGGGCGGTCGCCGCGGAGCGCCCGGACGAGGGCGGAGTCGGCGGTGCGACCGTCGGAGAGGGGGTGTGAGGGCTCGAGCGGCACCCGATAAGGATAGGTGCGCCCGGATGGGAGCCGGATGGGCGCGGGCCGACCGCGCCCGGTGCGCGCGCCGGACGCCCGATCGGCGCGGGAGACCCGCTCATCCGCGCGGTGCGATACCCCGACCCCCTATCGCGAGCGGGCATTCAGCCGGGACCGAATAAACTCTCTCCGTGCTCCTCTGCGTGACGGCGAACCATCGCAACACCCCGTTCGAGATCCTCGAACGGCTCGCCGTCGACGCCGACGCCCTCTCCGCCGCCATCCGGGCCGGCTCGCCCGCCGTGCGCGGGGCCGTCACCGTCGCCACCTGCAACCGCCTCGAGGTCTACCTCGACGCCGACACGCAGCCCGCCGACGCCCACCGCTTCGCCCGCGAGGCCGTCGCCGGCGCTCTGCGCGGGCTCGGCGACGAGCAGGGCGTCGACGTCGCCGGCAGCGCCGACGTGCTCGACGCCAGCGAGGTCGTGCACCACCTGTTCGCCGTCTCGGCCGGCCTCGAGTCGGTCGCCGTCGGCGAGGAGGAGATCGCGGGGCAGGTGCGCCGGGCCGCGCAGGCGGCGCGCGAGAGCGGAGCATCCACCGGTCGACTCGACCGCGTCTTCCAGGAGGCGATCCGCACCGCCCGCGCCGCGCGCGCCCAGGGCGATGCGAGCCGCACCGGCCGCAGCCTCGCCCGCCTCGCGCTCGACCTCGTCGGCAGCCGCCTCGCCGACTGGAGCTCGACCCGCGTCGCCCTCATCGGCACCGGCCGCTACGCCGCCACCACCGTCGCCGCCCTGCGCGACCGGGGCGTCGCCAGCATCGTCGTCTACTCCCCCACCGGCCGCGCCCAGGTCTTCGGCACGCGGCACGGCCTCGAGTGGACGAACGACGTGCGCGAGGCCATGAGCGGCGCCGACGTGGTCGTCACCTGCACGACCCGCTTGAGCGTCGAGGCCGGCGACGTGCCGGTGGATGCTCCGCCGCGCTTCGTCGTCGACCTGGGCCTGCCCCGCAACGTCGACCCCGCCGTCGGCGAGGTCGACGGCGTCACGCTCATCGACCTCGAGACCGTGCGGGTGCACGCGCCGCTCGTGCACTGGTCGGCGGAGGAGGACGCGCGCAGCGTCGTCGATGAGGCCGCGCACTCGTTCGTCACAGCCGCCTCGGTGGAGCCCTCGATCATCGCCCTTCGCCGCCACGTGCTCGACCTCGTCGACGAGGAGATCGCCCGGGCGAAGCGCCGCGGCGACGACGACGGCCGCATCGAGGAGGCCCTGCGCCACCTCACGAGCGTGTTCCTGCACACCCCCTCGACCCTCGCCCGCCAGCACGCCGCCGCGGGCCGCGGGCTCGAGGTCGCCGCCGCGGTCGAGACGCTGTTCGGCATCGACGCCCCGGCGCTGCCGACCTCGACGCGCACGCTGCGGCGCGGACCGGACGGCGTCATCGGCGCCGCAGCCGGCGGCTCCGCGGCCGGCGATGCCGCCTCCGCCTAGGCGCTGACCTTCTCGAGCACGGCGAGCAGCGCGAGACCGTAGGCCTCGGGCGCGGAGACGCTCTCGTAGACGCGTTCGGCGCCCCCGGCGTCTTCCGAGTCGTCGTCAGCCGCCTCGGGGGCGAGCACGACGCGGTAGAGCTCCTGCTCCCGCTCGAGCCGCACGAAGGCGGTGCGCAGCAGGTCGCGCAGCTGGTCCTCGCGCGGCAGCCAGAGCGCGTCGGTGACGTCGACCGAGTCGAGCGCCCACTCGGTGGTGCCGTTGAAGCCGAGCACGGTGCCGGTGGAGTACTCGTGCGGCTCGATCATGAGGTCGCTGATGGTGAAGACGTCGGCGTCGAGCTCGGGGCGGTCGATCTGGAACCGGTCGCCCGAGAGCGGCTTCCATCGCAGACCGGCGTCGCGCAGCTGACGGGCGAGCGAGGTCGAGATCATGCCCGCCAGCGTGTCAGCACGACCCGGGCGGCACCTGTGCGGCGCGGGCCGTGGCCGGCCGGCATCGCCGGGCTCGTGCCGATCGGGCGGATCAGCGCTGACCGGCGCGACGGGCGCGTCCGGCGCCGACGGCGACGAGGAGGGCGGCGCCGCTCAGCAGCAGCACCGCGAGCGGCACGACCGGTGCGGAGCCGGTGCCGTCGGCCGTCTCGCTCGCGAGCGCGAGGGCGGCGGGCTCGATGGCCGTCGAGCCCTCCTCATCCGGGGCGGTGCCGGCGGTCGACGGTGCGGACTCGGTCGGCAGCGCGAGCGTCGGCAGCTCGACGGCGGAGGGCGCGACGGGGGGCGTGGGGGCGCCGTCGGTGGGCGCCGCCGCTGACGGGGCTGCACCGGCGCGCGTCGGCGCGGCAGGATTGTGCGCGGTCGGTGCCGGTGCGGGCGCGACCGGCGCCGCGGCGTCGACGGGCGGCGGGGCGGCCGCCGTGTCGTCGGTCTCGCAGGCGGGGGCGGCGGCGATCGCGATCGTCCACTCGGTGCGGATTCCGGGGGCGAAGCCGCCGAGGTACGGTGCCGCTTCCACGCGCATCGTGCGCGCGTCGGCGATGGGATGCGCGCCCGCGGGCGTCTCGGTGCCGTCGACGAGCCAGATGATCTCGGGGTCGGCGCTGAGCGTGAGGAAGGCGGGCCTGTCGCAGGTCGCCGGCGACGCCGATGCCGATGGCTGGACGGTGACGGTCGGGGGCAGCTCGATGAGGACGTCCTGCGTCTCGTCGATCGGCGCGGCATCGGCGGTGGGGACCGGCCCGAGGCCGACGGAGAGCGTCAGAGCGAGCCCGAGCGCGAGCGTGATGCCGACCGCGGCGGGCGGGGCGACGATGCGGGGCTGCGACACGGGCCGGCTCCTCGAGTAGGGGGTCGATGGCGCCGGGGCGGCGCGGAGGGGGTGGGGCGCTCCCGGCCCCGACGCCCACGAGGGGTGCCGGAGCCGGGAGCGGGTGGTGCGATGGTGCTGCTAGTCCTCGACGGAGGCCGTCTGCGGCCGGCGCAGCAGCACCAGGCCGAGGCCCGCCATCAGGGTGACCAGTCCGGCGATGCCGAGTCCGCCCAGCGCGTCGCTCGGGCCGGTGAGGGCGAGCGTCGGCGGGTCGGTCAGGGCGAGGGTCTGCAGGTCGCCGAGCGGCGTCACGGGGGTCACCGGCGTGACCGGCACCTCCGGGCAGAGCTCGGTGCGCTCGGCGTCGGTCATGGCACGAACACGGTCCTCCGTGGTCTCGACGGTGGCGCCGGCGACCCACTGGCGGTCGACGAGCACGTACGGCGTGGTGCTGACCGTGCGGGTCTCGGTGACCGTCGTGGTGTCGCAGTCGCTGTGGCTGACCGTCCACTCGCCGAGCACCTCGACGGCGGCGGGCTCGAGCTCGACCGGGCAGTACTCGTCGAGCTCAGCATCCGTCATCGGGCGCGTCCGCTCCTCGGAGCTGACGACGGGCTCGCCGAGCACCCAGGCGCGGTCGACGAGCACGTAGGGCGTCGTCGTCGTGGTCTGCGTCTCGGTGACCGTCTCGGTGTCGCAGTCGGTCTCGCTGACGACCCACTCGTCGACGACCTCGAGGGCCTGCGGCTCCAGCTCGACGGGGCAGTACAGGTCGAGCTCGACGTCGGTCATCGGGCGATCCCGCGTCTCGACGGTCTCGACCGGCTCACCGGCGACCCACTCGCGATCGACGAGCTCGTACGACGTCGTAGTGATCGTCCGCGTCTCGGTGACCGTCTCGGTGTCGCAGTCGATGACCGAGACGACCCAGTCGCTGGTCTCGACATCGTCGGCCGGCTGCTCGTCGACCGGGCACTCCTCGATCGTCGCCGCGCGCTCGCTGCTCGGAACCTCGTCGCCGACCTGCGCCTCCGTGCCCAGCACCCAGACGTCGCCATCGAGCACGTACGGCGTCTCGTAGCGGGTCGTCATGACGGTCACGGTGAGCGTCTCGCAGTCCACGACCTCGCGGTCGGCCAGACGCACCTCGGCGGCGGGCTGCTCCGGGATGACCGGTGAGCAGTCGTTGTTCTCCGAGTAGCTCCAGCCGATGCCGAAGCCGTCCAGGTAGAACAGTCCGTCGTGCGGAGCGGTGTCCTTCGGGGCGCCCTTGTACAGGTCGGCCTGCCAGTTGCAGGTCAGGTCGGCCATCAGCGTGTACGAACCGGGGCCGTAGAGGTTGCCCTCACCGGCACCGTCCCGCGGCGCGTGTTCGATGAGGACCTGCTCGTCGTACGGGAGGACCTCACCGCCCGGGAGGTCGTAGGTCGAGAAGTTCACGGGGATCGGGAGGCAGTTCTCCAGACCCGAGATGGTGAACGACGCGGTGCCGACCCCGACGGAGCTCGTGACCGTGGAGGCCGTCATCGTGCAGTCGACCGGGTCGACCACCGGCTCCTCGTCGGTCGGCGGGCAGACGACCGCGGGGTGCTCGATGTCGGGCACGTCCTCGGTGTAGGCGGGCACGTAGTCGGGGTTGTCGACGGTGATCGTCGGCTCGCCGACCGCGGGCTTGGCGGCCTGGCGGTAGAACCAGTTGCCGCCCTTTGCGTCGTTGCCGTTCGAGTACACGCCGTCGGGGCCGGCCTGGCCAGGCGGGATCTCCTTGTCCTGATGGTTCCAGGTGCCGCGGTCGTCGACCGGGTGCGACGGGGCGCCGATGAACGTGCCCTGCTCCTTGTTCGGCGAGAAGTTCTGCCAGATCGAGGGCGTCGCGGCCACGTAGTCCGGGTTCGCGACGGTGATGGTCGGCTCGCCGACCGCCGGGTACTCGATGTCGGGGGTGACCTCGGTGTACGCGTCGGCGGCGATGCAGACGGGGGTCGACGGCCCGGTGGCCGTGGCGGCCGTCGTCGTGACGATCGCACCGCCTAGACCGAGTGCGAGGGCGACCGCGGCAGCTGCCGGGGCCGTGAAGAAACGCTTGCGCAGCATGATGTGCTCCTGGGGTGTGGAGCCGAGCGCGGCCGGGGGGGGCGGGCGCGCCAGGGTTCGGGTGGGTGGTGCTCCGGCGCAGGGGTGCTGCGTCGGCTCTCGCGCATCGCCGCGCGGGAAACGCGAAGGTGCATCGATGGGGTGATCCCGATGATCATCGGGGGACGACGATCATCAGGCGGTGAGCGCGGTGGTTCGGGTAGCGCGGTGGTGCCGGGTGGTGACGGATGGGGGTCCGTCCGATTCCGCGTCTCGGCGAACGTCGGGTGTGCGCGAGCCGGAATCGCTGTCAGGTTAGGCCTCCCCCGCATGGGGGGCAACCTGGACTGACTTGTCTAGCCCCGCACTGGGGCGACCGGGTCAGCGATCTCGGTGCATTCTCGGTACGAATTCTCATACTTCTTCGGGAGCTGACCGCGCGCCGTGAAGTCGTCGGGGCTAGTGCACCTGCTCCAGCAGGTCGACGCCGAACGTGCGGAGGGCATCCATCACGCGCAGTCGCGTCGCAAGATCGCGGTCGTCGAAGTGCACCGAGACCGCGTACGCCAGCCCGCCGCGCGGGCCGCGCAGCACGCCGGCCTCGCTGCGCACACCGGCGTCGCTGCCCGTCTTGTTGACCATCCACGTGCTGTGGTCGACGCCGCGGTGCGTGAGCGGGTCGCGGCCGAAGGCGCTCGCCACCATCGAGAGGTCGGTGTTGAGCGAGAGCCAGCCGAGCACGCGCTGGCTCGTCGCGGGGTCGATGACGTGGCCGTGCGCGAGGGCGTAGAACAGCCAGGCGAGCTCGGCGGTCGACCCGACCGAGAGCTGCGGGGCGTCGTCGGGCCCGCGGGAGTCGCGCACCACGTCGAGGAGCGCCGTGCGCACGAGCCCGAGCGACTCGGTGCGGCGGCGCACGGCGGCGAGGCCGATGTGGCGCAGCAGCGCGTTGGTCGCGAGGTTGTCGCTCGTCGCGCCGACGAGCGCCGCGAGGTCGGCCACCGGCAGCGCCGGCGCCTGCATGTGCTGCCACAGCCCCGAGTCGGCGACCGCGTCGGAGAGCTCGCGGTCGACGATGACGTAGTCGCTGAGGCTGCGCTCGGTGAGCCGCGCGCTCACCTCGATGAGCAGCAGGATCTTGCCGACCGAGGCCGTCGGCAGCACGATGCGCTCGTCGACGGCGAAGACGCTCTGCCCCGACTGCAGGTCGACGGCGGTGACTGAAACCTTCGCCCCCTCGTAGGCGAGGGCACCGAGGGCGCGGAAGGAGGGCTTGAACGAGGGCGACCGCTCGGGCGACCGATGGCGCGCGAGAACCGGGGCGGCGGATCGCGCGCCCCGATCGCGCTTCATCGGCGTGGTGGTCACCAGATCGTCACGCGCTCCTTCGGCTCGAGCCACAGAGCGTCGTCGGAGGTCACGGAGAACGCTTCGTAGAACGCGTCGATGTTACGCACGATCTGGTTGCACCGGAACTCGTTCGGCGAATGCGGGTCGATCGAGAGCAGGCGCAGCGCCTCCTCCGGGCGGATCGCGATCTGCCAGGCCTGCGCCCAGGAGAGGAAGAACCGCTGGGCTCCGGTGAGCCCGTCGATCACGGGCGGCTCGGCGCCGTCGAGCGAGATCAGGTAGGCCCGCCAGGCGATGCCGAGACCGCCGAGGTCGCCGATGTTCTCGCCGATGGTGAGCGCGCCGTTGACGCGGTGGCCGGGCGCCTCGGTCGGTTCGAGGGCGTCGTACTGGGCGATGAGGGATGCCGTGCGCTCCTCGAACGCGGCGCGATCCTCCTCGGTCCACCAGTCCTGCAGCCGCCCGTCGCCGTCGTAGCGCGAACCCTGGTCGTCGAACCCGTGCCCGATCTCGTGGCCGATGACCGCGCCGATGGCGCCGTAGTTGGCCGCAGCATCCCGACCCGCGTCGAAGAAGGGGAGCTGCAGGATCGCCGCGGGGAACACGATCTCGTTGAAACCGGGGTTGTAGTAGGCGTTGACGGTCTGCGGGGTCATGAACCACTCGTCGCGGTCGATCGGCTGGCCGATCTTGCCGAGCTCGCGCTGGAACTCGAACTCGCCGGCCGCGCGCACGTTGCCGAGCAGGTCGTCCTCGTCGACCTCGAGGGTCGAGTAGTCGCGCCAGCGCACCGGGTAGCCGATCTTCGGCGTGAACTTCCGCAGCTTGTCGAGGGCGCGCTCGCGCGTCTCGGCGGTCATCCACTCGAGCTCGGTGATCGAGCGGCGGTAGGCCTCGACGAGGGTGGCGACGAGCTCGTCCATCGCCGTCTTCGCCTCGGGGGCGAAGTGGCGCTCGACGTAGACGGCGCCGACGGCCTCGCCCATGGCGCCCTCGACGATCGAAACGCCGCGCTTCCACCGGGCGCGCAGCTCGGGGGTGCCGGTGAGGGTGCGGCCGTAGAAGGCGAAGTTCTCCTCCAC
This sequence comes from Microcella flavibacter, assembly GCF_012530535.1. Classification (NCBI taxonomy): domain Bacteria; kingdom Bacillati; phylum Actinomycetota; class Actinomycetes; order Micrococcales; family Microbacteriaceae; genus Microcella; species Microcella flavibacter. The sequence goes on along the minus strand of NZ_CP051299.1, from coordinate 64,457 downwards.
GAAGGCGCTCGAGAGGTACGGCGCGGTCGAGCGGATGACCGACCAGCGCAGCCAGTCCTGCCAGTCGGCGAGCTCCCGCCCGGCCAGCAGGCCCGCGACGCCCTCGTGGAACGAGGGCTGCCGCAGCACGACCTCGGCGAGCGCCGACGCCGGGATGCCGTGGCCGTCGCGCCACAGCGCGAGGTCGACGTCGCCGGTCGCGGCCTGCCACTCGTCCCAGCTGCGCAGGTTGTAGGTGGCCTTGCTGTCGCGGCTGTGCACCTTGTCCCAGTGCACGGCGGCGATCGCCGTCTCGAGGGCGACGATGCGCTCGGCGCGGTCGGCGGCGGCGTCGAAGCCGGCGAGCGCCAGCATGCGCTCGACGTGGGCGCGGTAGGCGACGAGCGTCTCGGCGTGGGCCGGCTCGCGGTAGTACGACTCGTCGGGCAGGCCGAGGCCGGCCTGCTCCACGATCACGAGGTAGCGCTCGGGGTCGCCCGGGTCGTTGTCGACGTAGAGGGCGGTGAACCCGCGGGCGCCGCGGCGCTCGAGGCGGCCGAGGGTCGTGAGCAGGGCATCCCGATCGGCGATGTCGTCGATCTCGCCGAACATCGGCTCGAGCGGGGCCGCGCCGAGCGCCTCGATGCGGTCCTCGTCCATGAAGCTCGCGTAGAGGTCGCCGACCTTGCGCTCGAGGGTGCCGGGCTGGGCGCCCTGGGCCTCCTCGATGATGGTGCGCACGGCCTTCTCGGCCTCCTCGGCCAGCACCATGAAGGAGCCGTAGCGCGCCTTGTCGGCGGGTACGGGCGTGCGGGCCATCCACCGGCCGTTGACGTGCCGGAACAGGTCGTCCTGCGGGCGGATGGCGGGGTCGAGTTCGTCGGCGGAGATGCCGCTCGTCAGCGCGTCGGTCACCGGGCGAGCCTAGCCCTCGACCTTGGGGGCGGCCGGGGACGGGCGGCCGCGCTCGACCCCGGCCGCAGGATCGGCGGCCGGATCGTCGGCCGCGCGCGCGGGCCGCCCGAGCGCGAGCGCCGCGGCGAGGGCGAGCAGGCAGAGCGCGGCGAGTGCGGCGGTGGCGGCGCCCGGGCCGGCAGCCGCCCCGACGAGCCCCGCGGTCGGGTACATCAGCAGGTACCAGGCGTGCGAGGTCGAGAAGCGCGCGGCGAAGACCGCCGGCCGGTCGGCCTCGACCGCATCCCGGCGGATGAGCCGCGCGCTCGGCGTGCTGATCGCCGAGGTGGCGGCGCCGAGCAGGATCCACAGCGCGCCCAGCGCGAGGAGGGAGAGCGCATCGGCGATCGCGAGCGCGGCCGTCGCGGCGAGGGCGGCCGCGGCGAGCGCCGCACCGGCCGCCATGAGCGCGCGGTCGGCGATGCGGGTGAGGATGCGCGGCAGCAGCAGGGCGACGACGATCGAGCCCGCCCCGAACAGCACGAGCGCCACCGCGAGCGGCGCCGACGGATCCGACGCGTCGGCGACGCCCGCGTCGAGCAGCAGCACGACGGTGGAGACGAGCACGGTGGCGTACACCGCCGCGGTGGCCGCGTCGAGCACGGCGAGGAACCGCAGCGCGGGCGTGCGGGCGAGCAGCCGCAGCCCGCGGGTGAGGCGCCCGCGGAACGGCTCGGCGCTGCCGCCCGCGGTGATGTCGATGCGGGAGAGCAGCACGCCGACGCCCGACAGCAGGAACCCCGCCGCGGTGACCGCGAAGAGCGCCTGCGCCGGCAGCACGAGCACGAGCAGGGCGGCGATGACGGGGCTCAGCAGCGACTCGAGGTCGTACGCGAGCCGTGAGAGCGACTGCGCGGCGGTGTAGTCGCGCTCGTCGGCCAGCACCTCGGGGATGACGGCCTGGTACGTGGGCGTGAAGACCGCCGAGGCCGACTGCAGCAGCACGATGGCGAGGTAGATGTGCCAGGCCTCGGTGGCGAGGACGAGACCGCCGGCGACGAGCAGGCGCGCGGCGTCGGCGGCGAGCAGGATGCCCCGGCTCGAGCGGCCCGCGAGCAGCGCGCTCGCGATCGGCGAGACGAGCACGTAGGCCGCGATGCGGATCGTCAGGGCGATGCCGAGGATGCGCCCGGCCTCGTCGCCCTCGAGCCGCACCGCGAGCAGGGCGAGCGCGACCGTGAGCACGCCCGTGCCGACGAGGGAGGAGACCTGCGAGCCGAAGAGGGCGGCGAAGCGGCGGTCGCGGAGCACGGACAGCATCTAGCGCGCTCCGTGGTGGCCGGGGACGTCGGTGACGGCGTGCTCGGCCTCGCGGATCGCCTCGGCGACGAGCCGGGCCGCGTGCTCATCGCGGAGGCGGTACACGGCGCGCGTGCCCTCCTGGCGGGCCACCACGAGCCGAGCGAGCCGCAGCTTCGCGAGGTGCTGGGAGACCGCCGCGGGAGCGCGGTCGACGGCATCGGCGAGCGCGCCGACAGAGAGCTCGCCCTGCGTGAGAGCGAGGATGATGCGGACGCGCGTCGGGTCGGCGAGCAGGCCGAACAGCTCCGCGACGACGTCGACGAGCTCGGACCCGGGGTCGTGCTGATGGTTGTGCGCATCTGCGTGCATACGTAGATACTAAGGCTGCGCAGGTGAGCACCGCGTCGCGGTCGTAGCGTGGTGCCGTGCCCCTCGCCCTCCGTACCCTCGATCGCGAGATCGCCGCGCTCGCGGTGCCCTCGCTCGGGGCGCTCGTCGCCGAGCCGCTCTTCGTGCTCACCGACACGGCCATGGTCGGGCACCTCGGCGCGGCCCCGCTCGCCGGGCTCGGCCTCGCGGCGACGGTGCTGCAGACGGCGATCGGGCTGCTCGTGTTCCTCGCCTACGCGACGACCCCCCTCGTCGCGCGGCGGCTCGGGGCCGACGATCGGCGCGGCGCGCTGTCAGCCGGCGTCGACGGGCTGTGGCTCGGACTCGGTCTGGGCGCGCTGCTGCTCGCGGTGATGCTGCCGCTCTCGACGCCGGTCATCGCGGCGTTCGGGGCGAGCGGGCCGGTCGAGGCCGAGGCGCTCACCTACCTCACGATCTCGTGGTGGGGCGTGCCGGGCATGCTGCTCGTGCTCGCGGCGACCGGGGTGCTGCGCGGCCTGCAGGACGTGCGCACGCCGTTGCTCGTCGCGGTCGTCGGCTTCGGCGCGAACATCCTGCTCAACGCCGTCCTCATCTACGGGGCGAGCCTCGGCGTGGCCGGCTCGGCGCTCGGCACCGTCATCGCGCAGTGGGGCATGGCGATCGCTCTCGTCTCCGTCGTCGTGAAGGCCGCCCGGCGCGAGGAAGCGGCGCTGCGCCCGGGCCTCGCCGGACTGCGCGCGGCCGCGACCGCCGGCTCCTGGCTCTTCGTGCGCACGCTCTCGCTGCGCATCGCGCTCGTCGTCACCGTCGCCGTCGCGACGGGCCTCGGCACGGTCGAGCTCGCCGCCGCCCACGTCTGGTTCGCCGTCTACAGCCTGCTCGCGCTCGTGCTCGACGCCCTCGCGATCGCGGGGCAGACGCTCGTCGGGCACGCGCTGGGGGCGGCCGAGGTGCCGCGGGTGCGTGCGACGACCCGGCGGCTCGTGGGGTGGGGCGTCGTGGTCGGCGCGGGCCTCGCGCTCGTGCTGCTGGCGCTCGCGGTGCCGCTCAGCGTCGTCATGACCTCCGATGCGGCGGTGCGGGATGCCCTGCCCGCCGCCCTCGTCGTGCTCGCGCTCGGCCTGCCGCTCGCCGCGCTGGTCTTCGTGCTCGACGGCGTGCTCATCGGGGCGGGCGACGGGCGCTACCTCGCGGTGACGGGCATCCTGAACCTGTTCGTGTACCTGGCGGTGCTCGCGCTCGTGCCGGGCTTCGGGCTGCTCGGCCTGCTGGCGGCCTTCGCGCTCGTCTACCTCGGAGCCCGGGCGGCGACCCTGAGCGCACGAGCGCGCGGCACCGCGTGGATGATCACGGGTGCCGCGCGCTGATGGTGCGGGGTGGCGCGGGGACTACTTGAAGGCGTCCTTCACGTCGTCGCCGGCCTGCTTGACGTTGGCCTTCGACTGGTCGGCGTGACCCTCGGCCTCGAGGCGCTCGTTGCCGGTGACCTTGCCGAGGCCCTCCTTGGCCTTGCCGACGAGCTCCTCGCCCTTGTGCTGAGCCTTGTCGTTCATCTCGTGCTCCTTCCATCGGGGGTCTTCCACGGTGGCAGGGTGCGCGCGCGGCCGCCAGGCTCAGAGCGCCGGCGTGGAGGCGCCGTTCAGGCTGGCAGGATTCACAGCCAGCGCTTGGCCGTGAAGGCGACGTAGAGGCCGACCCCCATGAGCAGCATCAGCAGCAGGGCGAGGGGGTAGCCGAGCGGCCAGTCGAGCTCGGGCATGAAGCGGAAGTTCATGCCGTAGACGGTGCCGATGAGGGTCGGGGCGAACAGGATGGCCGCCCACGAGGTGATGCGCTTGATCTGCTCGTTCTGCTCGACGCTCACCACGGTCATGCGCCGGGTGACGAGCGTCGACTGCACCTGCAGCGCGTTGTCGAGGAGCGCGCGGAACGAGTCGGCGCGCTCGGAGGCCCGGTGCACGTGGTCGAGCACGTCGCGCAGCCGGCGCTGCAGCTGCACGTCGACGCCGGAGCGCTCGCCGCCCTTGAGCAGCGCGTCGATGATGCCGGCGAGCGGCTGCACAGCGCGCTGGAAGGCAATGACCTCGCTCGAGAGGTCGTAGATGCGGCGGGTGAGCGCGTCGTCGTCGCTCGCCCCGAAGAGCTGATCCTCGATCTCGTCGATGTCGTTCTCGAGGCCGGCCACGACCGGCTCGTACTCGTCGACGACCTCGTCGAGCAGCGCGTAGAGGATGGCCTCGGGGCCGAGGGCGAGCAGCGCGGGCTCGGCCTCGAGGCGCTCGCGCACGCGGCGCAGGTCGGGCGACTCGGCGTGGCGCACGGTGACGACGAAGTCGGGGCCGACGAAGACCAGCAGCTCTCCGAACTCGACCGTCTCGGTGGCATCGATGTAGCGGGCTGGGCGCAGCGCGAGGAAGAGAGTCGTGCCGAAGCGCTCGAGCTTCGACCGCTGACGGCCCTTGAGGGCATCCTCGACGGCCAGCTCGTGCAGGTCGAACTCGGCGGCCACCGACTGCAGCTCGTCGAGGGTCGGGCGGTAGAGGCCGATCCAGGCGATGCCGCCGTGGGCGCGGGTGAGCTCGTAGGTCTCGTCGAGGTCGGCGGTCATGCTGACGCGCTTGCCGTCGACGTAGACGGCGCTGTCGATGAGGGTCATGAGTGGTCCGATCCGCGGGAGCAAGGGCGGGGCGAGTGTATGCCCGGGATGCTCCGCCCCGACCGCGCCGGGCGGGTTCAGGCGCGGTCGGCGGGCGGCGCCGTCGTGTCGCCGAGCCGCAGCTCGACCGCGAACACGACGTCCTCGACGGGCTCCCCGGCGAGCGCCGCGAGCGCCATGCGCGCCGCCGTGCGCCCCTTCTCCTGGCTGGGCTGCACGATCGTCGTGAGCCGCCGCTCGGTGAGGCCGTCGATGCGGGCGCCGTCGAAGCCGAGCACGCTCAGGTCGCCGGGAACGCTCATGCCGCGCTCCTCCGCCGCCTGGATCGCGCCGAGCGCGATGAGGTCGCTCTGCCCGACGATCGCCGTGAGGTCGGGGTGCGCGTCGAGCAGGGCGCGCGCCGCGAGCGCCCCCTCCTCGGGCAGGCTGCCCGCGGCGACGACGGCGGGGGCGTCGGGGAACACGTCGCGCACGCCGGCGAGCCGCTCGCGCCCCGTGTAGGCGACGCTCGACGTCTCCCAGTCGGCGGTGAGGGCGCCGCGGGTGTGCGGGCGGTCCATCGGCAGGGTCAGGATGCCCACGCGCCGGTGACCCAGATCGTGCAGGTGCTGCGCTCCCGCGCGCATGCCCGCACGGTTCTCGACATCGACGAGGTGCATCCCCTCGCGCGCCTGCGCCTCGACGCCGATGAGCGGCACCTGGCGGCGGCTCAGCACGGCGACGGCGGGGTCGAGGTCGGTGCTGCAGCCGAGCAGGAGAGCGGCATCCATCGGGGCGTCGCGGAGGCCGCCCTGCTGGCGCTCGAGGCTGTCGGTGAGCAGGAGGAGGCTGTATCCGGCGGCGCCGATCTCGTCGGCGATGCCGTCGAGCATGGTGACGACCATGGGGTCGCGGAAGGCGTCGCGGATGCGGTCCTCCATGACGACGGCGATGATGCCGCTGCGGCCGGTGCGCAGGCTGCGGGCGCGCGGGTCGGGGCCGCCGTAGTCGAGCTCGCGGGCGGCGGCGAGCACGCGCTGCTTGGTCTCCTCGGCGACGGGGCCGGCGCCGCTGAAGGCGAGCGACGCGGTCGAGGCGCTCACGCCGGCGCGCGCGGCGACCTGGGCGAGGGTCGGTCGAGCGCCCTCGTCTGCACTGTTTGCCGGGGTCGCCATGGGCTGTTAGCGTAGTCGAACCGCGGCATCGAATCGATTCGATCGGGATGCTCACCGCATCCTCCTCGTCGCTTCCCCGCCTTCTCCCCGCTCCGCCCCGCCCGTCCCGGGCGCATTCCCGAAAGGGCCCGACGTGACCGCCGCCCCCGCCACTCTCCCCGCCCTCGCCCCGTGGCGCGCGGCGGTGTTCGTCGTCTTCGCGCTCAACGGCATGACGATGGCGACCTGGGTGGCGCGCACGCCGGCGATCCGCGACGCGCTCGAGGTGCGCACCGACCAGTTCGGGCTGCTCATCCTCGGCATGGCGATCGGCTCGATCCTCGGCCTGCTGTCGAGCAGCCACGTCATCGCGCGCATCGGCACGCGGCGGGTCATCCTCATCGGCCTCATCACGACCTCGATCGGCCTCGCGCTCATCGGCATCGGCGCGCAGACCGTCGGCTCGTTCGCGATGGTCTTCGTCACCCTGATGTTCTTCGGCGCCGCCACGGGCATCACCGACGTCGCCATGAACCTCGAGGGCGCGGGCGTCGAGCAGCGCCAGGGCCGCTCGATCATGCCCTGGTTCCACGCCTCCTGGAGCTTCGGCACCATCATCGGCGCCTCCATCGCGGCGGGCGTCGCCGACCTCGGTGTCGGCATCGACGTGCACGCCGCGGCGATGGCCGTGCTGCTGCTCGTCGCGACGCTCGTCGTCGTGCGGTTCCTGCCGCGCGAGGCGGTGCTCGCAGGGCTCGAGACCGAGAACGCCTCGGGCTCGACGTCGACGTTCCGCGACCGGCTGGCGATCTGGCGCGAGCCGCGCATCCTGCTCATCGGCCTCATCGTGCTCGGCATGGCCTTCGCTGAGGGCTCGGCCAACGACTGGCTCGCCCTCGCCGTCGTCGACGGCCGCGGCGTCGACGAGGCCACCGGCGCCCTCGCCTTCGGCATCTTCGCCACCGCCATGACGATCGGCCGCATCGCCGGCGTCTGGATCCTCGACCGCTTCGGCCGCGTGCCGGTGCTGCGCGGCTCGGCGATCCTCGCCGCCGCCGGCCTCGCCGTGCTCATCACCGTCGACCAGCCGATCATCGCGGCGATCGGCATCTTCGCCTGGGGCCTCGGCTCCTCGCTCGGCTTCCCCGTCGGCATGTCGGCCGCGGCCGACGACCCCGCGAAGGCCGCCGCCTCCGTCGCCGCCGTCGCGACCGTCGGCTACTTCGCCTTCCTCGTCGGCCCGCCCGTCATCGGGTTCCTCGGCGAGCAGATCGGCCTGCTCAACGCCCTCTGGATCGTGCTGGTGCTCATCCTCGTCGCCGCCATCGCCTCCGGGGCGGCGCGCGAGCGGGGTGCGGCGGCGGGGGCGGGCGCTCGGGCGTCCGAGCCGGCTCCGGCACGGGCATCCATCGATGAGGATGCCCGCCCGTAGCCTGAGCGCATGACCGCGCTCCCCGCCCCGCCGCCCCTGCCGGCCGATCTCGACCTCACGGGCCGCACGGCCCTCGTCACCGGGTGCGGATCGGCCGACGGAATCGGCTTCGCCACGGCCCGCGCGCTGGCCCGCCGGGGTGCCCGCGTCGCGATGACGGCGACGACCGACCGCATCGACGCGCGGGTCGACGAGCTGCGCGCGCTCGGCTTCGACGCGGTGGGCGTGGTCGCGCGCCTCGAGACCGAGGCCGCGGCGAGCGCCGCCCTGGCCGCGGTGCACGAGGCGGTCGGCCCGATCGACGTGCTCGTCAACAACGCGGGCATGGTCTCCGTCGGCGAGCAGATGCCGCGCGGCGACATCGGCATGACGGTCGCGGAGTGGCGCAGCGCGGTCGACGTGAACCTGACGAGCGTGTTCCTCGTGACGCGCGGGGTCGTGGCCGGCATGCGCGAGCGCGGCGGGGGCCGCATCGTCTCGGTGGCGTCGACGACGGGCGCGGTGCAGGCGGCCCGCGACGACCTCGGCTACGCGACGGCGAAGGCGGGGATGCTCGGCTTCACCCGCGCGCTCGCCGTCGACGAGGCGCGGCACGGCATCACCGTCAACGCGGTCGCCCCCGGGTGGATCGCCACGGCCTCGCAGTTGGAGCAGGAGGCGGTCGAGGGCGCGCTCACCCCGCTCGGCCGCAGCGGCACGCCCGACGAGGTGGCGAGTGCGATCGCGTGGCTGGCCTCGCCCGGCGCCGCCTACGTGACGGGGCAGCTCATCGTCGTCGACGGCGGCGGCAGCGTCGCGGAGGAGCACCGGCCGGGGCTCTGGGCCTGATCGCCGGCCGCGACGCCCGCGCTTAGACTCGACCCTCGTGCGCCTCGTCATAGCCAAGTGTTCCGTCGATTACGCCGGGCGGCTGAGTGCGCACCTGCCGCTCGCGACGCGCCTGCTCATCCACAAGAACGACGGCAGCCTGCTCGTGCACAGCGACGGCGGCTCGTACAAGCCGCTGAACTGGATGAGCCCGCCGTGCACACTCACGGTGCACGAGCCCGATGACGATCAGCGCGCGGCCGGCGTCACCGAGCTGTGGCGGGTGACGCACGCGAAGACCGCCGACCTGCTCGTGGTGTCGATCCACGAGGTCGTGCACGAGACGGCGCACGAGCTGGGGCTCGATCCGGGTCTGCAGAAGGACGGCGTCGAGGCGCACCTGCAGAAGCTGCTGGCCGAGCAGATCGCGCTGCTCGGCGAGGGCACGACGCTCGTGCGCCGCGAGTACTTCACGGCGATCGGGCCGGTCGACATCCTCGCCCGCGACGCGCGCGGAGCATCCCTCGCCGTCGAGATCAAGCGCCGCGGCGGCATCGACGGCGTGGAGCAGCTGACGCGCTACCTCGAGCTCATGAACCGCGACCCGCTGCTCGCCCCCGTCTCGGGCGTGTTCGCCGCGCAGGAGATCACGCCGCAGGCGCGCACCCTGGCCGAGGATCGCGGCATCCGCTGCCTGCTGCTCGACTACGACGCGATGCGCGGGCTCGACGACGGGGTGCCCCGGCTCTTCTGAGCGGGACTGCGCCGTCGTCCGTCGTGCCGGCGGCGGCGTCAGGATGCTCGGCGCGCGCGCCCGTAGGCTTCGAGCGATGACTTCCGACACCGCGGCCGTGCCCGCCGCCGCCCTGCCCGCTCCGCGCCCGCCGTTCTCGGCGATCCTGCTCGACCTCGACGGCACGATCCTCGACTCCGCTCCGGGCATCACGGCGACCCTCGCGCACACGTACCGCAAGCTCGGCATGCCCGTGCCGCCGCAGGAGTCGCTCATGCGCTGGGTGGGCCCGCCCATCATGGAGTCCTTCGCGCTCCTGGCGGGGCTCGACGCCGAGACCTCCGAGCGCGCGCTGGCGATCTACCGCGAGAAGTACCTCGACGAGGGGGCCTACGACGCGACGATCTACGAGGGCATGGGTCCGCTCGTGCAGCGCATCGCCGCGGCGGGCATCCCGCTGTCGCTCGCGACGTCGAAGCCGGAGGTGCCGGCGACGCTCATGCTCGAGCACGTCAGCCTGGCGACGTCCTTCACCGTCATCACGGGAGCCTCGGCCGACGAGACCCGCAGCGCGAAGGCCGACGTCGTGGAGGAGGCGCTGCGCCGCCTCGACGCGCTCGGCGTCGACCTGTCGAACGTCGTCATGGTCGGCGACCGCGTGCACGACATCGAGGGCGCGGCCGCGCACGGTGTGCCGACGATCGCCGTCACCTGGGGCTACGGAACGCCCGAGGAGCACGCGCACGCCGCGGCCGTCGCGCACTCCGTCGACGAACTGGCGGGGATGCTCGGCCTCGAGTAGTCCGCGGGCGGCTCGCGCCGTCCGCCGCTCTGCGCGGGCTCTCGGCACCCGCCGCGAGACCCGCACCCGCCGCGCGGTCTGCGCCGGCCGTCTCCCTGCTCCCCTCCTTCCCGCAACTCCGTCCCCGGCATCTCGCGTCCACCGCAGCTCGCGTCCTCCGCAGCTCGCGGCGACACCGCATCCCGGTCGAACCCGCCGTCCGCGCGGGATCCGTGTTCTCCGTCCGCGGCCCTTCCACTCTGCAGGCACTATGCGAGCAATGCGCGTCTTCTTCCTGCAGAGTGGAAGGAGCGCAGAGGAGATTGCCGATCCCCTCAGGGCGGGGTGATCGGGCGGGCGGGCCAGCGGACGGGCGGGCCAGCGGATGGGCGGGCCAGCGGACGAGCGTGCCGGCGCGCGGGCGGGGCGGCGCGGTGCGGGCGGGGACGCGCGAGGGCCGGGAGCCGGCGGGGTCAGGCGCGCGGACGCGAGCGGACGGGGCGGACGCGGGCGGGAGCGTTGGCGCGCTCAGCGCGCCAAGCGGTCCACGACCGCGCCGAAGACGCGCGGCATCGCGGCAGCCGCCGGAACGATGAGGCCGCGGGCCGGGGAGGTCGCGGCGGCGAGGAGGCCCGCGGTGAGCATCCGGAAGTCGCGGGTGGACCGCGACCACGCGCGCTCGTAGGCGGGCAGGGCTCCCGCGGCGAGCGCGGCGACCAGCTGCTCGGACTGCGCGAGCCCCACGCGCAGACCCTCGCCGGTGAGCGCGTCGACGTAGCCGGAGGCGTCGCCGACGAGCGCCACGCGCCCCGCGGTGCGCACGCGCGAGCGCTGGCGCAGCGCGCCCGCCGCCCGCGGCTCCGACGCCGGCGCGGCACCCTCGAGCCGCTCCGCGAGCGCCGGCACCCGCGCGATCGCGTCCGCGAGCACGAGCGGACGCCGACCGAGCACCGCGACGCCCACCGTTCCCTCGTCGACCGGGGTGACGTAGAGCTCGACATCGTCGAGATAGGTGACCTCGACGAGATCCGACCACGGAGCGACCGCGAAGTGCTGGCGCAGGCCGAAGCGGCGCCCGTCCGCGCCGAGCGCGCGATCCTCCGCGTCGGCAGCGGACGCCCGGTCGAGCCCGGCGGCCGCTCGCACGCGCGAGTGCAGCCCGTCCGCTCCGACCAGGGCGTCGAAGCGTTCGCCCGCAACCACGACACCCGAGGCATCCGACGTGAACCCGTCGACGCGCACCGCGCGCCGCGGCACCCCGAGCTCGGCCGCGCGATCGAGCAGCGCCGCGTGCAGCACGAGCCGACGCACCCCCCGGCCCTCGACGCCGGGCCCGTAGCGGTGCTCGACCGCGCGGCGGGCATCCTGATACCGGATGCCCCGGATGGGGCTGCCCGCAGGCTCCACGCCCAACCGCCGCAGCGCCGCCATCGCCCCCGGCATGAGGCCCTCGCCGCACGCCTTGTCGATGGGGCCGGAGCGCGCCTCGAAGATCACCGGCGAGAGCCCCGCCAGCCGCGCCCCGATCGCCGTCGCGAGCCCCACCGGCCCGCCGCCCACGATCGCGACGCGCACGGTCACGCCCCCGCGCTGCCGGAGGCCTGCAGCGCCCGCAGCGCCCGATTCTCGATCGGGATGCGGAACCCGAGCAGCAGCACGGCGTTGAGCACGGTGAAGACGAGAGCCGTGATCCACGCCGAGTGCACGAGCGGCAGGGCGATGCCCTCGATCGCGACGATCCAGTAGTTGGGGTGCCGCAGCCAGGCGAAGCGGTACGGCCCGCGGGTGACGCGGCCGGCGCCCGGCACGACGATGACGCGGGTGTTCCACTGCTCGCCGAGCGAGGCGATCACCCAGTAGCGGCCCGCCTGGCAGAACAGCGCGACGACGAGCATCGGCCAGCCGAGCGCGCCGATGAACGGGCGGTCGAGCAGCACCACCTCGGCGACGCACGCCACGAGCAGGCCCGTGTGCAGCACCACCATGAACGGGAAGTGCGCCCGACCGTGCTCGACCCCGCCGCGCGCGAAGGCGAGCGCCGCGTGCCGCTTCGAGATGACGAGCTCGACGAGCCGCTCGACCCCCGTCGCGAGCACGAAGAGGCCGTACAGCAGTGCGCTCACGACCACTCCAGCAGCACGAGCTCGGCGGTCACGCCCGGGCCGAGCGCGAACAGCAGCGCGCGCGTGCCGGTCGGCCGGTCGCCGACAGCGGCGAGCACGTGCAGCACGGCGGCGGAGGAGAGGTTGCCCACGCGGTCCATGGTCTCCCACGCGGCGGCGAGGGCGCCGGGCGCGAGGTCGAGCGCGGCGGAGAACGATTCGAGGATGCGGGGGCCGCCGGGGTGCGCGATCCACTCGTCGACGTCCGCCCGCTCGAGGCCCTGCGAGGCCAGCAGCGCATCCACCCCGCCGGCGAAGTTGCCGTCGATGAGCGCCGGAACCCCGGCCGCGAGCATGAGCGAGAACCCGTGGCTGCCGACCCGCCAGCCGATCATCTCGGCGCTGTCGGGGTACAGGGCGCTGCGGCTCGCGACGACGCGCGGCACCGCTCGGCCGGCCGCGCGTGCGCCGATGGCGAGGGGATGCTCCTCCCCCACCATCACGACCGCCGCGGCCCCGTCGCCGAAGATGCCGGTGCCGACGACGTTCGCCATCGAGCGGTCGTCCCACTGCAGGGTGAGGGAGCACAGCTCGACGCTCACGAGCAGGGCGACGCCGGTGGGATGCCCGGCGAGGTAGTCGTGGACGCGGGCGAGCCCGGCGGCTCCGGCGACGCAGCCGAGCCCGAAGCTCGGAATGCGCCGCAGGTCGTCGCGGAAGCCCATGCTCGTCGCCAGCAGCGCGTCGAGCGAGGGCGCCTGCACGCCCGTGACGGTGGTGAAGAAGAGGTGGTCGACGTCGTCGACCGCGAGCCCGGCCTCGGCGAGCGCCGCGGTCACCGCCCGCTCGGCGAGCGGCAGCGCGTGCTCGACGAAGAGCGCGTTCGTCTCGCCGAAGCCGTCGAGGCCCGCGTACTGCTCCAGGGGCAGGGCGAGGTGCCGGGTACTGATGCCGCTCGCGGCATGAACCCGCTGCAGCACCGCCCGCGCGGCCGGTTCGTCGGCGAGGCGGTCGGCGAGCATCCCCGTGATCTCGGCCTGCGCGTGCGCGTGATCCGGCAGCGCGGGGGCGACGGCGAGGATGCGGGACATGCGTGGATCCTGGCACAGCACGCTGGTTCGGAACCCGGGCGCGTGCGGCGTACAGTCAGACTGCCGGAGCCCCCGCGCCCGGCCCGCCGACCGCTCGAGGAGGAGCCCGTGCCCGCGACGCCCGCGTCCGCGACCGACCGCGCCGCCCACCTCGGCGCCGACCTCGTCGCCCTGCGCTCCGGCGCCGAGCGCTGGCGGCGCATGCCCCTCGCGGCGAAGCGCGCCCTGCTCGCCGAGGTGCGCGCGACGACCCTCGCGGCCGCCCCCGACTGGGTCGCCGCCGCCTGCGCGGTGAAGGGCATCCCGACCGATGCCCCCGCGGCGGGCGAGGAGTGGACGAGCGGCCCCTACGCCGTCATCGGCGCGACCGCGGCCCTCGAGGCGACGCTCGCCGCGCTCGAGCGGGGCGAGCAGCCGCTGCCCGACCGGCGGGTTCGGCGCGCGCCGGGCGACCGGCTGGCCGTGCGCGCGTTCCCGCTGCTGCCGAAGGACGCCGTGCTCGCCGGCTACCGCGCCGAGGTCTGGCTGCGGCCGGGGGTGAGCATCGAGGATGCCCGTGCCGGGGTCGCCCGCGCCCTGCGCGACCCCGACCGCGCGCCCCGGGTGACCCTCGTGCTCGGCGCCGGCAACATCACGGGCATCCCGGCCCTCGACGTGCTCACCGCGCTGTACCAGGAGGCGAGTGCGGCGATCGTCAAGCTCAACCCCGTCAACGCCGCCGTCGGCGACGCCATGCGCCGGGCCTTCGCCCCCTTCATCGACGCCGACGTGCTGCGCATCATCGAGGGCGACGACGAGGTCGGCGCCGCGCTCATCGCCGCGGCCGAGGTCGACCACGTGCACATCACCGGCTCGCGCGCCACGCACGACGCGATCGTCTGGGGTCCGGGCGAGCAGGGCGATGCCCGCCGAGCCGCCGGCACCCCGCTGCTCGAGAAGCCCATCACGAGCGAACTCGGCGGCGTCGGCCCCGCGATCGTCGTGCCCGACGCGCGGCCGTGGTCGAGCGCCGAGCTCACCGAGGTGGCGCGGGCGCTCGCCACGCAGCGGCTGCACAACTCCGGCTTCAACTGCATCGCCACCCAGCTCGTCGTGCTGCCGGCCGCCTGGCCCCAGGCCGACGCGCTCGTCGCGGCGCTGCGCGGGCAGCTCGCGCTCGCGCCCGCGCGGCCCGCCTACTACCCGGGCGCGGCCGAGCGGCGACGGGCGGCGGTGGAGGGGCATCCCGATGCCCTCGCGCTCGGCGGCGACCCCGCCGCGCCGCGCGCCCTCGTCGACCACCTCGTCAGCGCCGACGCCGACGAGCCGCTGTTCACGACCGAGGTCTTCGGCCCCGTGCTCGGCGTCGTGCGCCTGCCGGGCTCGGCCGAGCCGGCGGCGTTCCTCGACGCCGCGGTCGCCTTCGCCAACGACCGCCTCGCCGGAACGCTCAGCGCCGGCGTCGTCGTGCACCCGCGCACGCAGCGCGCCCTCGGCCCCGCGCTCGAGACCGCGATCGCCGCGCTGCGCTACGGCACGGTCGGCGTCAACAGCTGGGTCGGGCCGATCTTCGGCATGCCGGCCGGCACCTGGGGCGCATTCCCCGGCCACGCCCTCGACGACGTCGGCAGCGGCATCGGCATCGTGCACAACGCGCTGCTGCTCGACCCCGCCCACGTCGAGCGCACGGTCGGCCACGGCCCGTGGCGCGCCCGCCCGACGCCGCTGTGGGACGTGCGCAACGCCACCGCCCACCGCACCGCTGAGGCCCTCACGCGCTTCGCGGGCCGGGACGACCTCACCGCGCTGCCCGCCGGGCTCGCCACGATCGCCCGCTACCTGAGGGGGTAGGGATGCTCCGCGCACGCACCCCGGACGCCGCCGCCGCACCGGTCGGCGCCACCCCGACCGCCGCCGGCCCGCGCCACCACGACGTGCTCGTCATCGGCTCGGGCTTCGGCGGCTCGGTGGCCGCACTGCGCCTCGCCGAGAAGGGCTACCGCGTCGCGGTGCTCGAGGCGGGCCGCCGCTTCGCGGACGCCGAGCACGCCCGCACCAGCTGGAACCTGCGCAGCTTCCTCTGGGCGCCGCGCCTCGGCCTCACGGGCATCCAGCGCATCCACCTGCTCGACGACGTGCTCGTGCTCGCCGGCGCGGGCGTCGGGGGCGGCTCGCTCGTCTACGCCAACACGCTCTACCGCCCGGCCTCGGACGCCTTCTACCGCGACCCGCAGTGGGCCGGCATCGCCGACTGGAAGGCCGAGCTCGACCCGTACTACGACCAGGCGAGCCGCATGCTCGGCGTGGTCGAGAACCCGACGGAGACGCCCGCCGACGCGATCATGCGGGCGGTCGCGCGCGACCTCGGGGTCTCCGACAGTTTTCGGCTGACGCCGGTGGGCGTGCACTTCGGCGCCGGGCCGGGCGTCGTCGCTCCCGACCCGTACTTCGGCGGCGCGGGGCCCGACCGTGCCGGCTGCCTGCAGTGCGGCGAGTGCATGACGGGCTGCCGGCACAACGCGAAGAACACCCTCGTGAAGAACTACCTGCCCCTCGCCGAGCGGGCCGGCGCCACCGTGCACGCCCTGACGACGGTGGTGCGGCTCGAGCCGCGATCCGATGGCGGGTACGTCGTGACCACGCGGGCGACGGGGCGCGGGCGCCGCACCGAGCAGACCTGGACGGCCGACGAGGTCGTCCTCGCCGCCGGCGCCTGGGGCACCCAGCAGCTGCTGCACCGGATGCGCCTCGATGGGCATCTGCCGGGGCTGTCGCCGAGGCTGGGGGAGCTGACCCGCACCAATTCGGAGTCGCTCGGCGGAGCATCCACCGCCCTGTCGCACGCGCGCGGCGTCGACTTCACGCGCGGCGTCGCGATCACGAGCTCGGTGCACCTCGACGAGCACACCCACCTCGAGCCCTGCCGCTACGGGCACGGCTCGAACGCGATGGCGCTGCTCGCGACCCTGATGGTCGACGGCGACGGGCGCGGTCCGCGCTGGCTGCGCTGGATCGGGCAGCTCGTGCGGCACCCCGGCCGGGTCGCCTCGCTGCTCGTCGGCATCGGCAGCTGGTCCCGCCGCACCGTCGTCGGCCTCGTCATGCAGAGCCGCGACAACTCGATCACGGTGCGCGGCGAGCGCGGCGCGTTCGGGCGGTTCCGGCTGCGGTCGTCGCAGGGTCATGGCGAGCCGAACCCGAGCTGGATCCCGCTCGCGAACCGCGCCTACGCCCTCATGGCGACGCACATGCGCGGGTTCCCGCAGTCGGGCCTCAGCGAGGTCGTGAACGTGCCGATGACGGCGCACTTCCTCGGCGGGTGCCCGATCGGCGCCTCGCCGTCGACGGGGGTGATCGACGCCTACCACCGCGTCTTCGGGCACCCCGGGCTGCACGTGCTCGACGGCGCGGCCGTCTCGGCGAACCTCGGCGTGAACCCCTCGCTGACGATCACCGCCCAGGCGGAGCGCGCGGTCGCGATGTGGCCGAACCGCGGCGACGTGGATGCTCGTCCCGCGCTCGGCGCCGCCTACGCGCCCGTGCCGGCCGTCGCCCCGCTGTCGCCCGTGGTGCCGGCCTCGGCGAGCGGAGCCCTGCGCCTCCCCGGCGCCCCGGTCGCCCTGCCGACGCCGCGCGTACGGGCGCGGCCGTAGCCGGCCGCGGCGTCGCCCGCCCGTCCCGCCCGCGCGACGCTCCTCGAGAGCCGGGCGTGCGCGAACTCCTGCATCTCCGCGCCGCGACCGCGCGGGGCCGCAGTGCCGAACGCCGGCAGCGCGCGTTCTGCAGGAGAAACGACACCACACCTGCCGCCTTCCACAATCGCGGAACGAGTGAAGGCTGCTCACCCGCTCCGTGATTGTGGAAGCGTCACGGCCACCGTTCGCGTGGGCGACGCTCGCGGCGGCACGGCACATCACGGCAGGGCACGGCACGGCACGGCACGGCAGGACGCGGCAGGACGCGGCACCGCACAGCACCGCACGGCACCGCACGGCACCGCACGCGCCGCATCGCGGGCGGGCGCGGCAGTACCCCCCCGCTATCGGGGGTCTATCCGCACCCCGCGATCGCCCCGTAGCCTCGCCCGGTGTCACTCCGCCCCGGCTTCCGGACCCGTGCGCTCGCCGCGCTCGCGGTCGGCGCCCTCGTGACGGCGCTCGGCGCGTGCAGTACCTCCGAGGGCTCGGGAGCGGCGACCGCCGAGGCGCGCTGCCCCGCCGACGCGGCATCGCTCGTCCCCGCCGAGGGCGTGCTGTTCGGCGTCAACCTCGACTGGGGCACCGAGACCCTGGCCGAGCTGTCGGGGGTGCTCGGCGAGACGCCGGCGGTCGCCGTGGTGTTCGCCGAGCTGCCGCTCACCGAGGAGAACCGCACGAACCTCGTGCTCGCGGCGCAGCAGGCCCGGGGCGAGCACTCGTCCCTGCTGCTGACGCTCGAGCCGCACGACGGCCTGGCCGCGGTGACCCCCGTCGTCGCCGACGACCTGGCCGCGCTGCTGCACGAGATCTCGGCGACCGGTGTGCCCATCACCGTGCGGTACGCGCACGAGATGAACGGCTCGTGGTACCCCTGGGGGCAGCAGCCCACCGCCTACGTGGCCTCGTTCCGCATGCTCGCCGCCGCGCTCGACGAGGGCGCCCCCGGCACCACCATGATGTGGGCGCCGAACTACGGCGGCGGCTACCCCTTCGCGGGCGGCAAGTTCGAGACCACGCTCACCGAGCTGCCGTTCCGCCTCCTCGACACCGACGACGACGGACTGCTGTCGATGGGCGACGACCCCTACGCGCCGTACTACCCGGGCGATGACGTCGTCGACTGGGTCGGCATGTCGCTCTACCACTGGGGATCGGTGCATCCCTGGGGCGAGAACGAGATCGCCGAGCCGACGAAGTTCGCCGAGCAGCTGGTCGGCGAGTACGACGGCCTCGGCGGTGACGACAGCGCCCTGCCCGACTTCTACGCGTAGTACGCGGAGCAGGCGGGCAAGCCGCTGGCGATCCCCGAGACGGCGGCCTTCGTGACGGCGGATGCTCCGCCCGAGCTCGCCCTGCAGGTCAAGCGCTCCTGGTGGAGCCAGGTGCTGAGCGCCGAGACTGCGAGCCGCTTCCCCGCGCTGGCGATGATCAACTGGTTCGAGTGGAACAAGTTCGAGGTCGAGGTCGGCGCCGACGTCGACTGGACGATCGCCCGCGACGACGACACGCTCGCCGCCTTCACGCGCGAGCTGCCGGGCTGGTTGCGCTTCGCGCCCGAGGCCGACCCCTGCGCCTCCCCCACGGCCTGAGCTCCGGCATCACGGGCCCCGCCCCGCGCGACGTCGCGCCGGCATGCGAAACGACCCGACGGATCCTCGACTAGAGTCGCCGCATGATCATCCGGGTCCTCCGCGCGCTCGCACTGCTTGCGCTGGTCGCACCCCTCGCCGCGATCGCCGTCACGGCGGCGCTCTGGCTGCCCCGGCTGCCGACGAGCATCGCCGTGCAGTGGTCGGCGAACGGCGTCAGCGCGACGGCGCCCGCGCTCGTGCTCGCCGCGGGCAGCGGGATCGTCGCCGCCGTGGCCGCGATCATCGGTGTCGCCACCGTGCTCGGCGCGCGCTCGGCCCCCGAGCTCGGCAACGCGCGCGGCCCCGTCGCGGGGTGCGCCGCCGTCGCGGGCGCCGCGAGCGCGCTCTGGATCGCCTGCGCGGCGCTCTCGCTCGGCGACGCGCCGATGCGCGCCGCCGACATCGGCGGCTGGCCGCTGCTCGCGCTCGCCCTCGGCCTCGTGTGGGCCGCCGCTCCCGCGCTGCTGCTCACCGCCGCGGGCGCCCTCGTACGTCGGACCGCGCCGGCGTAGCCGACTCCTCGCCTCGCCTCGCTGACCAGCGCTCCGAGCCCTACGGCCGCGGCAGCGCCCGGAACCCGCGCAGCCGCAGCGAGTTCGTCACCACGAAGACGCTCGACAGCGCCATCGCGAGCCCCGCGAGCAGCGGGTTGAGCAGGCCGAGCATCGCCACCGGGATCGCCGCGACGTTGTAACCGAAGGCCCAGAACAGGTTGCCGACGATCGTGCGCAGCGTGCGGCGGGCGAGGCGGATGCCGTCGGCGACGACGAGCAGGTCGCCCGAGACGATCGTCAGATCGCTCGCCGCCATGGCCGCGTCGGTGCCGCCGCCCATGGCGATGCCGAGGTCGGCCGCGGCGAGCGCCGCCGCGTCGTTGACGCCGTCGCCGACCATCGCGACGACGCGGCCCTCGGCCTGCAGGGCGCGGATCACGTCGAGCTTGCCGCTGGGGGTGACGGATGCGCGCACGGCGTCGGCCGAGATCCCGACCTCGGCGGCCACGGCCGCGGCCGCTCCGGCGTTGTCGCCCGTCACGATCATCGGCGTGAGGCCCAGGGCCCGGAACCGCTCCATCGCGAGCGCCGCCGAGGCCTTCACGGTGTCGGCGAGCACGACGAGCCCGGCGAAGGAGCCGTCGACGGCCACGGCGATGGGCGTCGCGCCGCGCGACTCGTGCGCGGCGAGGTCGGCGGCAGCGGCATCCGGAACCGCGATCGCCCACTGCTCGGCCAGCCAGGCCGGGCGTCCGATCGCCACGGCGTGCCCGTCGACCTCGGCCGAGACGCCCGCGCCGGCGTGCGCGGTGAAGCCCGATACGGGCGGCAGGGCGAGACCCTGCGCGGCGGCGTGCTCGACGACCGCGCGGCCCAGCGGGTGCTCGCTGCCGTGCTCGGCGGCCGCGGCGAGCGCGAGCAGGGCATCCGCGTCGAGATCGGAGCCCGCCGCGGGCGAGACGGCCGTGACCGACATCGCCCCGCTCGTGATCGTGCCCGTCTTGTCGAGCACGATGGTGTCGATGCGGCGGGTCTGCTCGAGCACCTGCGGGCCCTTGATGAGGATGCCCAGCTGCGAGCCGCGCCCCGTGCCGACGAGCAGCGCGGTCGGCGTCGCGAGGCCGAGCGCGCAGGGGCAGGCGATGATGAGCGTCGCGACGGCGGCGGTGAAGGCCTGCTCGGCCGTTCCGCCGAGCAGCAGCCAGCCGACGAGGGTGCCGAGCGAGAGCAGGATGACGACGGGCACGAAGACGCCCGAGACCCGGTCGGCGAGCCGCTGCACGCGGGCCTTGCCGGTCTGCGCCTCCTCGACGAGCCGCGCGAGGCGGGCGAGCTCGGTGTCGGCGCCGACGCGCGAGGCCTCGACGACGAGCCGTCCGCCGCCGACGTTGACGGTGCCGCCGGTGACGCGCGAATCCATCTCGACATCGACGGGCAGCGACTCGCCCGTCAGCAGCGAGGCGTCGAGCGAGGTCTCCCCCTCGATGACGACGCCGTCGGTGGCGACGGTCGAGCCGGGGCGCACGATGAAGCGGTCGTTGACCTGCAGCTGCTCGACGGGCACCGAGATCTCGACGCCGTCCCGCAGCACGATCGCATCGCGCGCCGCGAGGTCGAGCAGCGCGTTCATCGCCGCACCCGACTCGCGCTTCGCCCGCGCCTCGAGGTAGCGCCCGGCGAGGATGAACACCGTCACCGCCGCGGCGACCTCGAGGTAGATCTCGTGCGCGCCCGAGCCGGGCGTGCCGAAGAGCTGCAGCGTCATCGTCATGCCGGCCGTGCCGGCCCCGCCGAGGAACAGCGCGTACAGCGACCAGAGGAACGCCGCTGCGACGCCCACCGAGATGAGCGTGTCCATCGTCGCGTTGCCGTGCCGTGCGTTCACGGCCGCCGCCCGGTGGAACGGCCACGCCCCCCACACCGCGACCGGCGCGGCGAGGGTCAGCACGAGCCACTGCCAGTAGGTGAACTGCAGCGCCGGGATCATCGACAGCGCCACTACGGGCACGGTCAGCACGAGCGAGATGAGCAGACGCCGGCGCAGCGGGGCGAGCTCGTCGCGCTCCGGCACGGTGGCATCGGCAGAGCGGGGGGATGCTGCGCTCGCCTCGCGCGGGACGACGAGGCTCGCCGAGTACCCGGCCTTCTGCACGGCGGCGAGCAGGGCATCCACGTCGACCGGCTCACCGTCGGCCACGGATCGCACCGTCGCCTTCTCGGTCGCGTAGTTCACGCTCGCCTCGACCCCGGGCACCTTGTTGAGCCCGCGTTCGATGCGGTTGGCGCACGAGGCGCAGGTCATGCCCGTCAGCTCGAGCTGCACGGGTACGGCGGGGGCGGGGGCGGGGGCGGGGGCGGGGGCGGAGAGCGTGTCGGTCATGGTGCTCAGGCCAGCTGGTAGCCGGCCTCCTCGACGGCGGCGCGCACGGCGCTCTCGTCGACGGGGGCCTGGGCGGTGACGGTGACGCGCGAGGCGCCGCCCTTCTTGAGCACGACCTCGACGGCGGCGATGCCGTCGACGGCGCCGACCTCCTCCGTGACGCTCGCGACGCAGTGGCCGCAGGTCATGCCGGTGACGAGGAACTCCTGCGTGATCGTCGCCGTCGCGGTGCCGTTGCCGATGCCGGAAACGCCGGACGGCTGCGCGCCCGCGTTCGAGAGCCGCACGGTGTCGGGGTCGGGAGCGCCCGTGATGGTATCGGCGAGCGGGGCGGCCTCGCGGTAGGTGCCGGTGCTCGAGTCGGTCGCGGTCGCATCGGTGCCGCGGGTGTCGGCGCCGGCCGCGCCGTCGCCGCAGCCGCCACCGCCGCAGCATCCGCCGCTGGAGGCCGAGGTGTCGCCGAGCAGGTTGAGGGGAGGGTTCTGCTGAGTGTCCATGCCTCCATCATGACATACCCCCCTGGGGTACGCTAGTCGGGCGTCGGATGTGCGGAGATCCGCAGGCAACGCACGGCTGGCGAGCAGGCGACGCGCGGCCGTCTCCCTCGCGGGCACCAGGCGGCCGGGTCAGGGTGACGAGGCGCGAGACGCGCCGCGAACCGAGGACGGAGCCGCCCGTGACCGCATCGCCGCGCGCCGCGCACGACGGCGACGGCCGCGCGATCAGCGACGGGCACGACGTCGACCTCGCCATCCTCGGCGGCGGCGCCGCGGGCCTCGCGCTCGCCCGGCGCCTCGCGGCCGCCGGCACCGCCCTGCGCGTCGTCGTCATCGAGCCGCGCGAGCGCTACACCGACGATCGCAGCTGGGGCTTCTGGAGCTCGGGCGAGCACGACCACACGCCGCTCGTCGCCGCGCGGTGGGATTCCTGGAGCTGGCACCGAGACGGCGCTCCGGCCTCCGACGCCGTCGCGCATCGCAGCGCCGGCACGCGGTACGAGCTGCTGCGCGCGGCCGACGTCGCCGCGCACGCGCTCGCCGCCATCGAGGCGAGCCCGGCCGTCGAGCTGCGGCTCGGCGTGCACGCGCACGAGGTCGTCGCGCGGTCGGGCAGCGGCCTGCGCATCCGCACCGATGACGGCACGAGCACGGCCCGCTGGGTCGTCGACACGCGCCCGCGCGCCGCCGACGCCCTGCTCTACCAGTGCTTCGCGGGCAGCGAGGTGCAGCACGGCGGCCGCCTCGACCTCGCCGCGCTCGGCATGACGACCGGCACCGCGGGCCTCATGACGGGCATGACCACCGACGCCGACGGCTTCGGCTTCACCTACGTGCTGCCGCTCGAGGCCACGACGGCGCTCGTCGAGTGGACCCGCTTCAGCCCCCACCCGCTGCCCGCGGCCCGCCTCGCCGCCGAACGGGATGCCCGGCTCGCCGAGCTCGGCATCGCCCCCGCCGACGGGGGCGTCGTCGTGCGCGAGGAGGCCGGAACCCTGCGCATGGGCCGGGTCGACCCGGCGGGCGCCGCCGAGCCCGTCGTCGCCGACCCGCCCGGCCTCGTCCGCGCCGGGGCCGCCGGCGGGGCGCTGCGCGACGCCACCGGCTACGGGTTCCAGCGCATCGAGCGCTGGGCTGAGGCCTGCGCCGCGGCGCTGCTGCGCGGCGAGCCGCCCCTCCCGCACCCGCCCGAGCCCTGGGCGCGCCGCCAGATGGACCGCATCTTCCTCCAGGCGCTGCGCGCGCGCCCCGAGCGCACGCCCGAGTACTTCGCCGCGCTCGCGGCGGGCGTGCCGGCCGCGAGCCTCATGCGGTTCCTCACCGACGCGGCACGGCCCGGCGACCTCGCGCGCATCATCCTCGCGCTGCCGAAGCTGCCGTTCCTCGCCGAGATCCCCGACCGCCGCCGCGCGCTCGTCGCGCAGGCCGCCGAGGAGCGGGCGGCCGTGCGTGCGGCGGCCCGGCTGGCGCGGCGCCGTCCGGCCGAATCCCCGCGGGTGAGCGCCGCTCCGACGACGTCGACTCGCGCGCGGCACCCGGAATCGGCCCGCGCATGACGCTCGCGGCACCCCGCGCGAGCGCGGCGACCCGGCCGACCGGTGCGACCCCGGCCGCAGCATCCCGTCGCCCGCCCGAGACGCTCTTCTTCCTGCTCGCCGCCCTCGCGACCGCGCTCGCCTTCCTGCTCGCGGCGCCCGAGCCCCCGATCGCCCTGCAGATCGCCGTCATCGCGATCCTCGCGGCGGTGCTCGGCCTGCCGCACGGCGCGCTCGACCCGCTCATCGCCCGACGCCTCGGCTACTGGCGCGGGCCGGTCGGCTTCGCCGTCTTCAACCTCGGGTACGCGGCGGTCGCGGCGGCCGTCCTCGGCCTGTGGATGCTCGCGCCGGTGCCGAGCCTCGCCCTCTTCCTGCTCATCTCGGCCGTGCACTTCGGCGGCGACTGGCTCGGGGGCAGCGGCCGGGTCGCCCGGCCCGTCATGCGCACCCTCGCCGGAGCCGCCCTGCTGAGCATGCCCGCCCTGCGCGACGAGCGGGGCGTGGCCGACCTCTACACGGTGCTCGCGGGCGAGGGCGCGCGCCAGATCGCCGCCGTGCAGGCCGTGCTCGGGCCGGTGCTGCTCGTCGCCGTCGTCGTCGTGGCCGCGATCGCCGCCCGCCGCGCCCCGCACGAGGGCCTCGAGCTCGTCGCGGCCATCGCGCTCGGGCTGCTCGCGCCGCCGCTCATGTTCTTCATCGTCTACTTCTGCACCCTGCACAGCGCGCGCCACCTGCGCGAGGGCTTCGCCGAGGAGGCGGCGACCCCGCGCCGCACCCTCGCGCTCGTCGTGGTCGCGTACACGGTCGTGCCCGTGCTCGGGGCGCTCGCGTTCCTCACGGCGACCGGCGGCGGGGCATCCCTCGACGACCGCCTGCTGCAGGTCGTGTTCATCGGCCTCGCCGCCCTCACGATGCCGCACATGGTGCTCGTCGCCCTCGGCGACCGTGCCGCCGCTCGATCACTACGCTGAACCGGGTGACGATCACAGCAGCGGCCGACGGTTCAGCACTCGGAAACCCCGGCCCCGCGGGCTGGGCCTGGTACGTCGACGACGACCGGTGGGCGGCCGGCGGCTGGCCCCACGCCACCAACAATCAGGGCGAGCTCATGGCCGTGCTCGACCTGTTCCGCGCGACCGAGCACGTCGACGACGACCTGCACATCCTGTGCGACAGCCAGTACGTCATCAACTGCATCACGCAGTGGATGCCCGGCTGGAAGCGCAAGGGGTGGCGCAAGGGCGACGGCAAGCCGGTGCTCAACCTCGACCTGCTGAAGGAGCTCGACGCCGCGATCGTGGGCCGCCGCTACCGCTTCGAGTGGGTCAAGGGCCACATGGGGCACACCCTCAACGAGGCGGCGGATGCTCGCGCGCGGGCCGCGGCGGAGGCCTACCAGCGCCGCACCGCCGTGCCGACCGGCCCCGGCTTCCCCGGGGGCGCCCACGCCGGCTCCCCCGCCCTCGTCGTGCCGGAGCGCGCCCCCACCCTCTTCGACGCGCCCGCCGCGCCCGCCGCACCCCTCACCCTCTCCCCCGCGCAACGCCTGCGGCTCGAGCAGCGCGCTCGCGAGCAGGGCGTCTCGCTCGAGCAGGCGCTTCGCGACCTGATCTGACCCGGCGGTCCACCCGCGCGCCCGTACGGTGCACCGATAGTGCAGTAGAGTGCACTCCATGCCCGCCCCCGACGACCTCGCCCTCGCCATCGGCGCCCGCGTGCGCGAGGAGCGCCGCCGTCGCGACTGGACCCTCGACCAGCTCGCCGAGGCCTCGACCGTCAGCCGTCGGATGCTCGTCACCGTCGAGCAGGGCGCGGCCAACCCCAGCATCGCCACCCTGCTGCGGCTCAGCGACGCGCTCGGCATCGGGCTGCCCGAGCTCGTCGCCCCGCCCCGCAGCGCCGCCGCCGAGATCACCCGCGCCGGCACCGGAGCGCTGCTCTGGCAGGGCGAGCACGGCGGCCGCGGCGTCCTCGTCGCCACCTCGCCGGGTCCGCTCGTCCACGAGCTCTGGCACTGGACGATGCAGCCCGGCGACCAGCTCGCGAGCGACCCGCACCGCCCCGGCTGCCGCGAGCTGCTGCAGGTGCTCGAGGGCGCGGTCGTCCTCGCCGTCGGCGACGAGCGCCACGAGCTCGCCGCGGGGGACGCGATCGCCTTCGCCGGCGACGAGCCGCACGTCTACTCCTGCGCCGGCGACGCGCCCGCGGCCTTCTCGATGACGGTGCTCGAACCGGCGGGGCCCGCCGCCGAGCCCGGCACCCCGACGACGCACGTCGCCCGCTCGTGACCGCGCCCCGCCCGCGCCCGCGCATCCCCGCCTGGATGCTCGCCGTCACCGCGATGATGTCGGTGCAGCTCGGCTCCGCCCTCTCCACGGGCCTCATCGACGACGTCGGTCCTGCCGGTGCGGCGTGGCTGCGGCTCACCGCCGGAGCGCTCATCCTCCTCGCGATCGCCCGCCCCCCGCTGCGGCGGGTCCGCCGCAGCGACGTCGCCCCGCTCCTCGGCCTCGGCGTCGCGACGGGCCTCTTCACCGTCTTCTTCCTCGCCGCCCTCGACCGCATCCCGCTCGGCACCGCCGTCGCGATCGAGTTCCTCGGGCCGCTCGCGGTCGCCGCGATCCGCAGCCCGTCGCGCGCCGCGCTCGCCTGGCCCGCGCTGGCCCTCGGCGGGGTCGTGCTCATGACCGAGCCGTGGACGGGGGCGACCGATCCCCTCGGCGTGCTCTTCGCCGCCCTCGCCGGCGTCGGCTGGGGCTGCTACATCCTGCTGACGCAGAAGGTCGGCGACCGCTTCGACGGCATCGGAGCCCTCACCCTCACCATCCCCGTCGCCGCCGTCACCGCCGCGATCGTCGGCGTGCCGCAGGCGCTGCCCCACCTGCGCCTCGAGCACCTGCCGCTCGCGATCGGCCTCGCCCTGCTGCTGCCGGTGCTGCCCTTCGCGCTCGAGATGCTGGCCCTGCGCCGCATGACGGCGACCGCCTTCGGCACCCTCCTGGCGCTCGAGCCCGCCTTCGGTCTGCTGCTCGGCCTGATCGTGCTGCAGCAGCAGCCGGGCATCCTGCAGCTCGTCGGCATCGCCCTCGTCATCACGGCCGGCGCGGCCGCCCAGCGCGGAGGCCTGCGGGTCGACGCCGTCGGCCCGGCGGAGGGGGCGCCGCTCAGCCCACCGGCTGCTCGTGCAGCGCCGAGCTCAGGGCCGCCCCGTTGAGGTCGAGGTAGAGCTGGCCCTCGGTGACCGAGAGCGTCATCGCGCTGCGGCGCTCGAGCGCAGCGACGGCGCCGTCGATGAAGCCGGGGTCGAAGCTGCGCAGCACGATGCGCTCGGCCTGGTGGATCTTCTTGCCCGCCCAGACGCTCGCCACCCGGACGGGGTCGCGGTGCGTGTAGACGACGGTGCGGTCGGCGAGCTTGCTGCCGTGGTGCAGCCGCGCCGCGTCGGGGGCGCCGATCTCGATCCAGTCGGTGAGGCGCCCGGTCGCGTCGCGCACGAGCACGGCCGGCTCATCGGTCGAGGAGACGCCCTCGCTGAACCGGATGCCCTCGACGTACTCGAGGCAGTACGCGAGCACGCGCGTCACCATGTAGGCGTCCGTCTCGGAGGGGTGCCGCGCGGCGCGCAGCGACAGCTCCTCGTACACGCCGCGGTCGACGTCGGCCAGGTTCACGGTGAACGTGTAGACCACTGCGCCGGCTGCCATGGTGCCCGAGCCTACGCGGGGGTCGGCTCCGAGAAGGTCGCAGCGTCGATGACGAAGCGGTAGCGCACGTCCGAGCGCAGCACGCGCTCGTAGGCCTCGTTGATCTGCTCGGCCGGGATGAGCTCGGTCTCGGGCAGGATGCCGTGCTCGGCGCAGAAGTCCAACATCTCCTGCGTCTCGCGGATGCCGCCGATGGCCGAGCCGGCCCAGCTGCGGCGCGCGGGGATGAGCGCGAAGGCCGGAACCTCGAGGGGCTCGGAGGGGGCGCCGACGTTGACGAGGGTGCCGTCGACGGCGAGCAGGCCGAGGTAGGCGCCCATGTCGACCTTCGCCGAGACGGTGTTGATGATGAGGTCGAAGGAGTTCGCGAGCTCCGTGAAGGTCTCGGGGTCGCTCGTCGCGTAGTGGGCCTTCGCGCCGAAGCGGATCGAGTCGTCCTTCTTCGAGGTCGTCTGCGAGAGCACGGTCACCTCGGCGCCGAGCGCGGCGGCGATCTTCACGCCCATGTGCCCGAGCCCGCCGAGGCCGACGATCGCGACCCGCATGCCCGGACCCGCCTTCCAGTGGTGCAGCGGCGAGTAGAGGGTGATGCCGGCGCACAGCAGCGGGGCGACCTTCGCGACGTCGAGGTTCTCGGGCACCCGCAGCACGAAGTCCTCGGTGACGACGATGGCCTGGGAGTAGCCCCCCTGCGTGATGGTGCCGTCGGCGGGGTCGACGCCCGTGTAGGTGCCGATGTTGCCCTCGGCGCAGTACTGCTCCTCGCCGCGCAGGCAGTACTCGCACTCGCGGCACGAGTTGACCATGCAGCCGACGCCGACGAGGTCGCCGACCTGGTGCTTCGTGACCTCCGAGCCGACCTCGGTGACGGTGCCGACGATCTCGTGCCCGACGACCTGCGGGTACTGGATCTCGCCCCACTCGCCGCGCACGGTGTGGATGTCGGAGTGGCAGATCCCCGCGTACGCGATGTCGATCATGACGTCCTTCGGCCCGACGTCGCGGCGCTCGATGGTGGTCTCGACGAGGGGCTCGGTGGCGGACGGGGCGGCGTAGGCGGTGACGGTGCGCATGGTTCTCCTCGGGATGCTCGGTGTGGGGTGCGCGGTGAGCGCGGGAGAGGGGCTCCGCCGGCTCCCCCGAGTTGACCAGCAGCGCCTGGGAGTCGGCCCGACCTTCGCATGAACGCGCCCCTGTGGTCACCGTTCGGTCAGGATGAGATCGAGCCCGTTATCCGGATGGTACGTCCAGCTCGCGTCCACACCGCCCCAACTGGCCGACTGCCGTCCTTGAAGCGAAGTGGTCCCCTCGATCTGCGCCATCGCCGCGGTGGAGACCTCAGTGGCGTCGAGCAGGCAGAACGTGTCGGAGATCGATGCTCCGTCCGGGTCCTCGTCCCCGCGACCGTCGACAGTGACCGTCATTCCCTCGTCGCCCACGACGACCGAGTCGGTGGTCGAGAGAGCGCACGAGCGCACGGCCTGTTCGAGCACGGTCAGCGAGGGAGCCGTCTCGGCGGCAGGCCCAGCGGCTTCACCTTCGTCACCTTTCGATCCTCCGCTCATGACCGCGATCGCCACAACGATGATGCCGACGAGCGCGGCAGCCGCGAGGGCACTGGCGACCATAATCATGGTCCGCTGCGACGCAGCCGCCCTCCGGCCGGCCGGGATGGACGGACTCTCGGGCGAGGAGCCGGCCGGGTGCTGTTCGCCGCTCACGGGGTGACCGCCGTCCAGGCGCCGTCAGCGGTGATCGTGATCACCGACGGGCCGCTCATCATCGGCACCGTGCCGGTGTACGGCCCGATGTCGTTGACGAGCAGACCGAACTCGAAGTCCCGGGCCGAATCCTGGATCACGACGAAGTTGCGCTCGCCGGCGTGCGTGAGCGCCAGGGCACCCGCCGGGCCCTCGTACAGGAACACCCCGTCCCCGCTGCCGGCTGCCGGGATCGGCGCTGCGGCCGACATCGGAGCGATCGTGATCGACCACGATCCGTCCGCCGTGATCTGGATGCTGGTGCCCTCGCCGAACGAGGCGAGCCCGTAGGCCGTGGTGCCGGTGTACGCGCCGATCGTGTTGACGAGCAGATCGCCCGTCGACTGATTGCCGGCATCGAGCACGGAGAGGACGAAGTTGCGCGCGCCGTCATGGCTGGCAGTGACGACGCCCGCGGTGACTCCGGCGGGAAGGGCGATGATGCTGTCGCCGGCGCCGCTCTGGGTGATGGGATCGAATACGCCGAAGTTGTCGTCCGCCCAGTCCTGCACTGTCGGTTCCGCCGGCTCGGGGGCCGGGTCGGGCTCG
This sequence comes from Microcella flavibacter, assembly GCF_012530535.1. Classification (NCBI taxonomy): domain Bacteria; kingdom Bacillati; phylum Actinomycetota; class Actinomycetes; order Micrococcales; family Microbacteriaceae; genus Microcella; species Microcella flavibacter. The sequence continues at coordinate 34,945 of NZ_CP051299.1, read as the reverse complement.
GGCTCGCTCACCTCCGGCTCCTCGACCGGCTCCGCCTCCGCGGTCGCAGGTGCCGCGGCCGGCACGGGATCGGTGTCTCTGCCGCCGCCCGTGGTAGCGCCGATGATGATGGCGATCAGCAGGAAGGCCCCGGTCACCGCCCAGGCCAGTGTCCGCCGCTCGCGGTAGCCCTCGAGGGGCCGGTTCTGCTTGTCGCGCTGGTTGCCGGTGAGCACCAGGATGAGGTCGACGAGAGCCCAGATGCCGAGGCCGCCGAACGTGAGCAGTTTCAGAAGCCCGGTACCGATCTTGCCGAGGTAGAAGCGATCAGCCCCGACCGCGCCGAGCAGCAGCGCGAGCAGCCACGTGATGACGAACGATCGGGCGGCAGGTCGACCGGTATCGGTCGCCGTCGCTTGCGGGGCGGGGTGGGTCATGGGGTCCTCCAGGTGGGGAATGCGAGTGAGTGACTGCGGAATGGTGCAGAGGCCGACGCTAGAAGAGCCGCCGGTGTCATCAGCAACATCAAGGTGATTAGCCCCCTTATCGCGTGATTGCTGGCGAATGCCTCACCCACGCGATACCGTGCACTCACCCGCACCAGCAAGCCGCAACAAGGAGAGGAGCCCGCCCGTGTCATCCGCGCTCCTCTCCATGAGTCAGATCGCGCAGCTCGCCCGCGTGGAGCGCCCCGTCGTGACCGTGTGGAGGACGCGATCCGAGGGTTCGGCGTTCCCGTTCCCGGCGCCGGTCGATGCCGACGGCGGCACGATGCGCTTCTCGGCGGACGACGTCGTGCAGTGGCTCGAGTCGACGGGCCGCGGCAACAATCGTTCTGCGTCCGCCGACCTCGGCGCCCATCGCGACGTTCCGGCACAGGCGAGCGCCGACAGTGTGACGGCGCTCATCGCACTGCGGGCAGCGGTGGGCCGGCCCCTCGCGGGTCTCTCCCGTGACGCCCTGCTCGACGCGGCGGACGCCGCCGACCCGGATGACGACTTCCTGTTCACCGAGACCGAGGCGATCAGCGCGCACGCTGATCTCGCGCGCTACGTCGACGGGCTCGTCGACGCGTCTTTCGGGGAGAGTGCCGCGATGGAGCGGGCGGTCGCGACTCGCGAGGGTCCGGGCACGAAGGGCCTCTCTCCCGCAGCGGCCGCGATCGGGGCCGCGATCGTCCGCGCGGTCTCGTCGCGCCTCCGGGTCGATCACGCGGATTCCCCGCCGCTGCTGGTCGACCAGTCGGGAGCAGCCGCCGACATCCTCGTCCGCGCGGCGGCCGTCGCCGAAGCCGACGACCAGGTCGCCCTCATCGGCCACGCCGGGTCGACGACCGAGCAGCTCGCTACCGCGCGCCTGGCTCGCCGTCGACTGCGGGTGCATGGCGTTCACGTCGTCCCCGACAGCCGTGCGGCGCTCCACGCCGATCGACCTGAACTACTGGTTCTCGTCCTGGGCGCTCCCCGCGGCAGGCCAGGCCTCACCGATCAGCTGGCGCTGCTCGACGACGCGGTGATGCGACTTTCACCGACCGGTACGGCCGTCGTCGTCGGCCCTGCGTCGGTGCTCTGCGACGGCGCGCTCCCGCGGGAACCCGATGGCATCCGTGCGGGGCTGCTGCGCACCGGGCGGGTCCGGGCGATCGTGCGCCTGCCCCGCGGCCTTCGCCCGACGGCCCCTCGACAACATCTCGCCCTCTGGGTGATCGGTGCAGCCCCGACCGGGGTCGAGCTCGCCGACCGCTGGATCATGACCGCCGACCTCTCGACCGGCCTGACGCAGCCGGCGGCCGAGGCCGACCTCTCGAACGACCTGGCCTTCGCACTCGGTGGCCTCGCCGAACTGCGGGCACACGCCTTCCGGTTCGTGCGACCGACCCCTACCCGTCGACTTCTCGCGAGCACCGAGTCGCTCGTCGCGGGCTCCGACAACGGCTCGCCCCTGCGCCCCATTCGCCGCACGCCGGCAGAGCTCGCCGTGAGAGTGGAGGAGCTCGCGGGTGCGCTCGACCTGCCCCTGCCGCATCGACCGGTCCCGCGATCCGCCGACCGCGCCGCCCCCGTGCGCCTGTCGACGGTGGGCGAGCGCATCGCGGCCCGCCACCTGCGCCGCCTGCCGGGCACGCGGCTCGGCTCGATCGTCGAGGCTCGCGCGGCCGACTCCGGTCGCATGCCCGTGATCGGCACCGACGAGGTGCTCGATGCGAGCCGCCTCGGCACGCGATCGGTCGACCGCCTCCGGGTCGCGGCCGAGTTCCCCTCCGCCCGGTTCACGGAGCCGGGCGACGTGGTCTTCATCACCTCGCCGCGGCCCGCGGCCCTGATCGACCGCGAGGGCTTCGCGGTGGTGCTGGCTCCGGCCCGCGTGCTGCGCATCACCGGCGAGGGCGACGCCGAGCTCGTGCCCGAGGCGCTCGTCGCCGACATCGGCGCGCGCGCAGCATCCGATATCGAGTGGCGGGCCTGGCCGCTGCGATCGGTGGATGCCCGGCAGAAGCCCGCCCTCACCCCCGTGCTGCACGCGATCGAGGCCGAGCGGGCCGAGGCGCAGCAGCGCCTCGCCCGTCTCGACGACCTCGAGCGCACCCTCGTCGACGGCCTCGCCCGCGACGCCCTTCAGCTCATCACCCCCGACGCACCGCCCCCCACGAGAGGAACCCCCTGATGCCCCCGAGAATGAAGTCGCCCGCCGCGCCGTCGACGATGAAGGAGCTGAAGGACACGCTCTGGAAGGCGGCCGACAAGCTGCGCGGGTCGATGGACGCCTCGCAGTACAAGGACGTGATCCTCGGCCTGGTGTTCCTCAAGTACGTCTCCGACGCGTTCGAGGAGCGGCGCGAGCGCATCCGCACCGAGCTGCTCGCCGACGGGCTCGACGACGAGCAGGTTGCCCAGCTGGTCGACGACGTCGACGAGTACACCGGCTCGGGCGTCTTCTGGGTGCCCGAGCGCGCGCGCTGGGGCTACCTCGCCGAGAACGCGAAGGGCCTGCCGGCCGTGGGGGCCGAACCGCCGAAGCAGATCGGTCTGCTGATCGATGAGGCGATGGGGCAGGTGATGGATTCGAACCCGGGTCTGGCTTCGACCCTGCCGCGCATCTACAACCGCGACAACGTCGACCAGCGCCGGCTCGGCGAGCTCATGGATCTGTTCAACTCGGCGCGCTTCACCGGCCAGGGCGCGGGCCGAGCGCGCGACCTGCTGGGCGAGGTGTACGAGTACTTCCTCGAGAAGTTCGCCGCCGCCGAGGGCAAGCGCGGCGGCGAGTTCTACACGCCGGCCGGAGTGGTGCGGGTGCTGGTCGAGATGCTGCAGCCCACCCACGGTCGCGTCTACGACCCCTGCTGCGGCTCGGGCGGCATGTTCGTGCAGGCCGAGAAGTTCCTCGAGGGCCACCAGCGCGAGGGCAGCGACATCTCGGTCTACGGGCAGGAGCTCAACGAGCGCACCTGGCGCATGGCGAAGATGAACCTCGCCATCCACGGCCTCGGCAGCAACCTCGGCGGGGTGTGGGGTGACACCTTCGCGCGCGATCTGCACGCCGATCTGCAGGCCGACTTCGTCATGGCGAACCCTCCGTTCAACATCAAGGACTGGGCACGCAACGAGGCCGACCCGCGCTGGCGCTTCGGAGTACCGCCTGCCGGCAACGCGAACTACGCGTGGATCCAGCACATCCTCGCGAAGCTCGCCCCGGGTGGGCAGGCCGGCGTCGTCATGGCCAATGGTTCGATGTCGTCGAATTCGAGCGGCGAGGGCCAGATCCGCGCCGAGATCGTCGAGGCGGACCTCGTCTCGTGCATGGTGGCGCTGCCGACGCAGCTGTTCCGCTCGACGGGCATCCCGGTCTGCGTGTGGTTCTTCGCGAAGGACAAGACGGCGGGTCGCGGCGGCGCGATCGACCGCACCGGCCAGGTGCTCTTCCTCGACGCCCGCAACCTTGGCCACATGGTCGACCGTGCGGAGCGCGCGCTCTCCGACGACGACATCGCGCTGATCGCCGACACCTTCCACGCGTGGCGCGGTACGCCGACGATCGATGAGGATGCTCCGCGCGAGTACTCCGACGTGCCGGGCTTCGCCTACTCGGCGACCCTCGCCGAGATCAAGGCGGCCGACTACGCGCTCACCCCGGGCCGCTACGTCGGAGCCGCCGAGGTCGAAGACGATGGCGAGCCCCTCGAGCAGAAGCTCGAGCGCCTCACCGCCGAGCTCTACGCCCAGTTCGAGGAGTCCGACCGCTTGGCGCGAGTCGTGCGCGAGCAGCTAGGGCGCGTGTCGTGAATAACGAGCCCTGGCAGATGAAGAGCGTTTCCGAGCTATGTCGAAAAGTCACAAGCGGCGGAACGCCAAGTCGCGCTCGGCCGGAATTCTTTCGGAACGGAACAATTCCGTGGATCAAAACTGGCGAGCTAAAAGACGGCATCGTGACCGAGTATGAGGAGCGTATAACCGCTGCAGCCGTTCAAGAATCGGCCGCACGAGTTTTGCCAGCCAACACCGTCCTCATGGCCATGTATGGGGCGACGGTAGGTGCCCTGGGCATTCTGTCCGAACCGTCTGCATGCAACCAAGCCTCTTGCGCACTCATCGCAAACGAAGAAGTCTGTGATTATCGATGGCTTTTTTATGCACTTCTGAATGATCGCCCTCGCGCAGTTGGACTTGCTACGGGAGCCGCGCAGCAAAATTTGAGCGGCCGCACAATCGGAGCATTTTCCTACCTCACTCCGTCGCTGGTTGAGCAACGTGCGATTGCAGATGTGTTGGACGCACTGGACAAAAAGATCGCCGCGAACGTTGCAATTCAGAAGAACCTTTTGCGTTTCGCTCGAGCCAACTGGGCCCTAAAGCTGGCCGGAAATGCGCAGGTGCCGCTGCGGAAGGTCGTTGCACCTGGCCTTTCAGGCGTGTGGGGCGAAGCGGACTATTCTGCCAAACTGTCCGAAAAAGTGCACATCTTCCGAGGTAGAGATCTGCAAGATTACGTGGCCGGCACTCAGTTGGACCTTCCCGAGCGTTTCGTCTCCCTCGCCCAAGCTGGGAAAAGAATTGCAAGTGTGACAACCGAAATCTGGACGGCGGGCTCTGGCTCACTTGGGCCAAGTTTGCTCGTGACGCCCGAGGTCAGAAGGGGCTTCGATTTGCCAATTATGTATAGCAATTTCGTTCGGCGGTTGGTCGCTCTTCCCGGCCAAGAAAGACACCTAACGTCTGCGTGGTTCGCCATGTTGGCCGCCTGGGATGCCGGGGATTTCCAAAGCTTCCGTACTGGCACCGCAATGCCTAACCTGGACGTTCCCGCACTGCTCTCTGGAGTGAAGGTGCCATTGCTGCGAGAAGCGGAACGCCGAGAGGTCAGCAAATGGGCCGAGTTGGCCACTTCCCTCGAACGAATGAGGGAGAACCACGCACTCGCCGCCCTCCGCGACACCCTCCTCCCGCAACTTATGTCCGGCAAGCTCCGCGTCCGCGACGCCGAGCGCGCCGTGAGCGAGGTGCTCTGATGGCGGGCATCAGCGAGGCCGATTGGGAGAACCTGACGCTCGAGGCGCTCGGCGAGCTCGGCTGGCGGGTCGCGACGGGTGAGCAGATCGCGCCCGGCTCCGGGCAGCGCGAGTCGTGGGCCGATCCGCTGATCCCCTCCCGGCTGCTCGAGGCGCTCCGGCGTCTCAACCCGGCCGTGCCGGCGCAGTACCTCAAGCAGGCGCTGGCCGAGATCGCGAGCCCGGCATCCGCCGACGCGATCACCGAGAATCACCGCGTGCACGGCATCCTCACCGATGGATACCGGTTCAGCTACCTCGACGCCGACGGGCAGGAGGTCAATGCGACCGTGCGCGTGCTCAGCGCCCTGCCCGAGGAGAACGACTGGCTCGCCGTCAACCAGGTGACCGTGCGCGACCGCGAGCACAGCCGCCGCTTCGACGTCGTGCTCTACGTCAACGGCATGCCGCTGAGCATCATCGAGCTGAAGAAGGCCGGCTCCGAGCGCACCAGCGCCGCCGCCGCGCACGCGCAGCTGCAGACGTACCTGCGCGAGTTCCCCACCGCGTTCCGCTTCTGCGCCTTCACCCTCGCGAGCGACGGCACGGAGGACACGCTCTACGGCACCCCCTTCACCCCGCTGAACCACTTCGCCCCGTGGAACGTCGACGACGACGGCGCCCCCGTCGAGCGCGGCCGTATCGAGGACGGCGACGTCGTCACCGCGCTCGAAGACAGCCTCTACGGCCTCTACAACCAGGAGCGCATGCTGCAGCTGGTGCGCAACTTCGTCGCCTTCGATGCGGATGCCGGTGCCCTCGCCAAGCGCATCGCCAAGCCGCACCAGTACTTCGCCGTGAGCCGCGCGGTCGGCAGCACCGTGCAGGCGGTCGCCTCGAACGGCAAGGCCGGAGTCGTCTGGCACACCCAGGGCTCCGGCAAGTCGATGGAGATGGAGCTCTACACCAACCTCGTCGCCCGCCACCCGGCGCTGCGCAACCCGACCATCGTCGTCATCACCGACCGCACCGAGCTCGACGGCCAGCTCTACCAGGGCTTCGAACGCAGCCTGCTGCTGCCCGAGAAGCCGCAGCAGGTGCGGCGCCGCAGCGAGCTGCGCGACGAGCTCGGTAACCGCACCACCGGAGGCATCTACTTCAGCACCCTGCAGAAGTTCGGCCTCACCGACGCCGAGAAGGCGGCTGGCACCGCCCACCCCCTGCTCAGCGACCGGCGCAACATCATCGTCATCGTCGACGAGGCGCATCGCAGCCACTACGACGACCTCGACGGCTACGCGCGGCACCTGCGCGACGCCCTGCCGCGCGCCACCCTCATCGCCTTCACCGGCACGCCGGTGTCGTTCGACGAGCGCAACACCCGCGAGGTCTTCGGTGACTACATCGACATCTACGACCTCACCCGCGCGGTCGAGGACGGCGCCACCGTGCCCGTCTACTTCGAACCGCGGCTCGTCACCGTCGCCCTCGCCGACGGCGTCACCGTCGACGACATCGACACGGCGGCCGACGAGGCCACCCTCGGGCTCGACGAGGCCGAGCGCACCCGCATCGAGGCCTCCGTCGCCGTCGTCAACGCCGTGTACGGCGCCCCCGAGCGCATCGCCGCCCTCGCCCGCGACATCGTCGACCACTGGAACGAGCGGCGCACCCGCATGCGCCCCTTCATCGAGGGGCCGGGCAAGGCGCTCATCGTCGGCGCCACCCGCGAGATCTGCGCGCGCCTCTACGACGCGATCGTCGAGCTCGAACCCAGCTGGCACTCCGACGACCTCGCCCGTGGCCGCATCAAGGTCGTCTACTCCGGCACCCCCTCCGACGTCTCCCCCGTCGTCGAGCACGTGCGCCGGCCCAGCGAGAACGAGACCGTCAAGAGCCGACTGCGCGACGTGGACGACGAGCTCGAGCTCGTCATCGTGAAAGACATGATGCTCACCGGCTTCGACGCACCGCCGCTGCACACGCTCTACCTCGACCGCCCGCTCAAGGGCGCCCTGCTCATGCAGACCCTCGCCCGCGTCAACCGCACCTTCCGCGGCAAGGCCGACGGGCTGCTGGTGGCCTTCGCCCCGCTCGTCGACAACCTCGCCAAGGCGCTCGCGGAGTACACCGTGCGCGACCAGCACGAGAAGCCCGTCGGCAAGCGCACCGAGGAGGCCGTCGTGCTCACCCTCGAGCTCATCGACCGGCTGCGCGAACTGCTGATCGGCTACGACTGGAAGGCCGTCATGAACGCCGGCGGCGCGAAGGCCTACCTCAACGCCGCCTCGGGAGCCACCAACCACCTGCGCGCCCCCGGCCCCGCCAACGACCCCGCTCTCGGGCCCGAGACCCTCGCAGCGCGCTACCGCCGCCTGTCGAGCCAGCTCGCACGGGCCTGGGCGCTCACCTCGCGGGCGCCGGAGGTCGAGGCGCTGCGCCCCGAGATCGCCTTCTACGAGGAGGTGCGGGTATGGATGGCCAAGTACGACGCACGCGATCGGCAGGCGCGCGGCGAACCCGTGCCCGAAGAGGTGCAGCGCCTGCTGGTGGCGCTCATCGACACGTCGACCGAGGCGCGCGACGTGGTCGACATCTACACCGCGGCCGGGATGCCCAAGCCCTCGCTCGCCGACCTGACCCCGTCGTTCGTGGCCACCGCGCAGCAGTCGCCCAACCCGCAGCTCGCGATCGAGGCGCTGCGCGCCCTGCTCCTCGAGGAGTCGGCCACCGCGGCGCGCAACAACGTCGTTCGCCAGCGGGCGTTCAGCGAGCGCATCGGGGAGCTGATGCTGAAGTACACGAACCAGCAGCTCACCTCGGCCGAGGTCATCGCCCAGCTCGTCGAACTCGCGCACGAGGTCAGCACCGAGGCCTCGCGGGGCGAGTCGTTCACCCCGCCGCTGAACTCCGACGAGCTCGCCTTCTACGACGCGGTCGCGCAGAACGAATCGGCCGTGCAGGTGCAGGGCGAGGGCGTGCTCGCCCAGATCGCGCGCGACCTCGTCGAGGTGATGCGCCGCGACGTGCGCACCGATTGGACGGTGCGCGACGACGTGCGGGCGAAGCTGCGGGCATCCATCAAGCGGCTGCTCGTCAAGAACGGCTATCCGCCGGACAAGCAGCCGGAGGCGATCCGCCTCGTCATGGACCAGATGGAGTCGATGGCGCCCCGGTACGCGGAGGAGCGGTGACCCCTGTACGGCGGGATCCGAGCTCGCAGCACGTCATATGTATGAGCATTTATGAACATGATGCCACTGGCAACTCCCATAACCATACTTATGAATTAGAATGAGACGATGACTCCGGAAGAGCTCCAGTCCATCGTCGACGGCGGTGAGACCTTCACCGTCGAATTCAAGCGCGCCCAGAGGGGCCAGCTCGACGACTCGGCGATCTTCGAAGCCGTCGTTTGCCTCGCCAACGCAGACGGAGGATTCCTCCTCCTGGGGGTCGACGACGATGGCACGGTCAGCGGAGCCGAGTCGCCTTCAGGGTCCCCCATCGATGCCGCATCCTTGAGCGCGTACATCCTCAACAAGACGGAACCCCCCGTCGCCACCCTCGTCGAGGTCGTGCGCCTCAACGAGATGGACGTCATCGTCATCGATGTGCCGAAGGCGGTGAGTCCGACGAGCACCAAGGGCGGTGTGTTCAAGCGTCGGTCGATCAGGAGTGACGGCGCGCCGGAATGCGTGCCCTACCTTCCGCACGAGATCATCTCCGCCGGTCTCAGTGCGCAAGGACGCGACTACGCCGAGGCTCCTGCACGCGGCGCTTCGATGGCCGCCCTGGACCCTCGCGAATTCGATCGGTTTCGCCGACTGTGCGCCGCAGGCAAGGGAGACCGCGGCCTCGCGGAGTCCAGCGACCAGGAGATTCTCCGCGCACTGCGACTGTTGCGCGCAGAGACCGGCGAGCTGACGCTGGGCGCGATCCTCCTCTTCGGCACTGCTGACGCCCTGCACCAGTACGTACCGACGGCAGAGATCCTCTTTCAGGAGGAGCGAGCAGGCGCCCTCTCCTTCAACGAGCAGATGCTGTCTCCCCTGCTCGCATCGGTCCAGCGGATAGCGGAGCTTCTCGATGTCCGTAACTCCGAGCAGGAGGTGATGGTCGGACTTCACCGCGTCGGTATTCCGCGACTGCCCGTCGGCGTCGTCCGCGAGGCCGTATCCAACGCCGTCATCCACCGGGACTACTCCGAGCTCGGCCCGATCCGGGTGCAGTTGAGTGAGACTGCGCTCAGAGTGTCCAGCCCTGGCGGCTTTCCTCCCGGCATCACGCTGGCGAACATCCTCGACGAGTCGCGACCGAGAAGCGTCATCCTCGCCGAGGCGTTCAAGCGCGCAGGTCTTGTCGACCGATACGGGCGTGGTGTGCCCGACATCTATGGTCAACTGCTTCGGCTCGGCAGGGACGGGCCCGATTACTCGGCCTCCAACGAGAAGATCGTGTCCGTCACCATCCCGACGAGTGCGGCCGATATCGAGATGGTGCGGTTCGTCGTCGAGCACGATGACGCTGACGGCGCGCCGTTGTCGGTCACCCACCTTCGGATACTCCACGAACTCAAAGCCGTGCATGATGCGACCGTCACCGAGATCCATAGCGCCCTGGCCCTGCCGGAAGGACGGATTCGGGAGGAACTCACCCGCTTGTCCGAGGCCGGCATCGTGGAACCGCGCGGGAACGGCCGCAGCCGGCGATACCACCTGACAGCGGCGTTCTACCGATCCAGTCGAGCGAGTGAGTACGTGCGCCTTCGCGACACCGATCCTCTGCAGCAGGACCGGATGGTGATCTCGTACGTGGAGCAGTTCGGCGCCATCACGCGCTCGAAGGCAGCAGAGCTGTGCCGACTCAGCCCCCCGCAAGCGCGGGCGGTCCTTCGCCGGCTGGTCGATGCCGGCGAGCTCGAGCTGCGGGGAGAGCGCCGAGGCGCGCACTACGTTCGACCGTGAAGCGCAACCTGCTCGCGGGCCCGACGCGGAACGACGGAACCGCCCCGACCGAGTCACTCGATCGAAGCGGTTCCGCCCTGCTGAAGCTGAGGCACCGAGGTCATGAGACCTGGTGCGCGAGGGGGGACTTGAACCCCCACGTCCTTTCGAACACTGGCACCTGAAGCCAGCGCGTCTGCCAATTCCGCCACTCGCGCGCATCGGGCGCAGAACGCCCGACAACTCAGCGAGATTAGCACAGCGGCACCGTCCCGCCGCACCCGGCAGGGCCCGCCCGCCGCACCCCGCCGGCCCCGCCCGGACCGGCGCCGCGACCCCTCGCGAGCGCCCCCGAACGCCGCCGCTCGACCCCTGGAGAGCCCTGCGAATCGGCGCATCCCGACCCCCATGAGCCCTCGGTGCACCCCGACCGGCCAGCGCATCCGACTATCCTCTCAAGCAGTCCATCGCTGAAGGAGGTCGCGACATGGGGCTTCTCGACAGCTTCGAGCGCGGGCTCGAGCGCGCCGTCGGCGGCGCCTTCGCCAGGACGTTCAAGAGCGGCGTGCAGCCCGTCGAGCTCTCGGCCGCGCTGCGGCGCGAGCTCGATACGAAGGCCGCCGTGGTCTCGCGCGACCGCATCCTGGCGCCGAACGATCTGACCCTGCGCCTCTCCTCTCCCGACTTCCAGCGCATGTCCTCGCTCGGCGAGACGCTCATCGACGAGCTCACCGAGCTGGTGCAGAAGCACGCGGCCGCGCAGCGCTACACCTTCCCCGGCGGCATCCGCATCTCGCTCGTCGACGACTCCTCGCTCTCCGAGGGCGTCGTGCGCGTCGAGTCGGCGAGCGTCAAGGGCTCCGTGGTGTGGATGCCCGTGCTCGACATCGACGGCACCCGCCACCCGATCACCCGATCGCGCACGGTCATCGGGCGCGGCTCCGACGCCGACATCACGCTCGACGACTCGGGCACGAGCCGCAAGCACATCGAGATCCTGTGGAACGGCGAGCGCGGCCAGGTCAACGACCTCGGCTCGACGAACGGCTCGCTGTTGAACGGTGAGCGCTTCACCCAGGCGGCGCTCCCGCCCGATAGCGTCATCGAGATCGGTCGTACGCGCATCCTCTTCCGGGTGCTCGCCCGCGCCGAGAAGGGCCGGCCCGCGTCGGGCGGCCGCGACGACGGCAGAGGGGGCGCACGATGAGCGGGCTGACCCTCCTCCTCCTCCAGATCGGGTTCCTCATCCTGATGTGGGCCTTCGTCTTCTCCATCGTCTACGCCCTGCGCAGCGATCTCTTCGGCCAGAAGGTGCGCCGGATGCCCGAGAAGGGCTCCCCCTCGACCCCGGCCCCCGTCCCGGTCGCCGCCCCGGCGGCCGCGCCCGCCCCCGTGCCGGCGAGCGCCTCCGCCCCCACCGAGGCCATGAGCGCCGCACCGCGCGCGTCGGCGGCGGCCGCGGAGGCGGCAGGTCCGCCCGCCCGCCGCCTCGTCATCACCTCCGGCGCGAAGGAGGGCATCGAGCTCGAGCTCGGCGACGAGCAGCTCACGATCGGCCGCTCGGCCGACTCGGGCCTCGTCATCCGCGACGACTACACCTCGACCCATCACGCGCGGCTCATGCTGTGGGGCGACAAGTGGATGATCCAGGATCTGGATTCCACGAACGGCACCTTCCTCGACGGCAAGCGCGTGAGCATCCCGACCCCCGTCCCCACCGGCACCCCCGTCAGCATCGGCACGACGACGTTCGAGCTGCGACGGTAGGCCTATGACGACGCGTACCGCGGCCGCCTCGCACGTCGGCAAGATCCGGGCCAACAACCAGGATTCCGGCTACGCCGGCGACCACCTCTTCGTCGTCGCCGACGGGATGGGCGGCCACGCGGGCGGCGACGTCGCGAGCGCCCTCGCCATCCAGGCCATCGCGCACACCGACCACGCCTTCGAGAGCCCCGAGGCCGCCGAGAGCGAGCTCGCGCAAGCGCTGCTCGAGGCCAACCAGGAGCTCGCCGAGGCCGTGTTCGAGCACCCCGAGCTCACCGGCATGGGCACGACGGTCAGCGGCATGGTGCGCGTCGGCGACCGCATGGTCATCGCGCACATCGGCGACTCGCGCATCTACCGCTGGCGCGACGGCTCGCTCGAGCAGATCACCAAGGACCACACCTTCGTGCAGCGCCTCGTCGACTCCGGCCGCATCACGCCGGAGGAGGCCGCGGTGCACCCGCGCCGCTCGGTGCTCATGCGCGTGCTCGGCGACGTCGACATCACGCCCGAGATCGACACGATGGTCGTCGACACCCGGCCCGGCGACCGCTGGCTGCTCTGCTCCGACGGCCTCAGCGGGTACGTCACCGAGGAGAAGATCGCCGAGGTGCTCGGCAGCGTTCCGAGCGCCGAGGACGCGGTGCAGACGCTCATCGACGACAGCCTCGACCACGGGGCGCCCGACAACGTCACGGTCGTGGTGGTGGGGGTCGACGAGGACGACTCGAGCGCGGCATCCCGCCCCCTCATGGTGGGCTCGGCCAGCAAGCCGCCCGCCTACGAGACGAGCGCAGCGGTACGCCGCCGCAGCCTGCCCGACCTGCTGCTGCACCCGCTCAAGTCGGCCTCGCCCGCCGAGAACGAGCACTTCGAGCCCGAGTCCGAGGAGTTCCTGCGCGAGCTCATCGCCGAGGACCGCCGCCGCCGCATCCGCCGCCGCATCACCTGGTCGGTCGGCATCACGCTCATCGTCGCGATCATCGTGGGCGCGCTCGTCGCGGGCTACCAGTGGACGCAGACGCGCTACTACGTCGGCGTCTCCGACGGCAACGTCGCCGTGTTCCGCGGCGTGCAGCAGGGCATCGGCCCCATCCCGCTGTCGAGCGTCGAGTTCGAGAGCGACGTGCCCGTCTCGAGCCTGCCCCCGTTCAGCCGGCAGAGCGTCGAGGCGACGATCAACGCCGACGACCGCGCCGCCGCGTTCTCCATCGTCGAGAGGCTGCAGGGTGTCGCCGACTGATCCCACCGCGCCCATGACGGCGCCCGTCACCGCCGGCGCCCCCGGCGACGCTCGCAGCGCGCCCGCCGAGGATCCGCGTCTGAGCTTCACGCAGTCGATCGTGCTGACCATCAAGCAGCCCGCGCGCCTGCGCAACCTCGAGCTGCTGCTGCTCGCGCTCGCGACCGTCATCAACGCCGGCGCGATCGCGCTCGTGCAGCTCGGCGCGCTCGGCGAGATCGACGCCACCGTGCTCGGCTTCGGCGCCGGGCTCGCGGGCCTCGCGCTCGTCATGCACATCGCGCTGCGCTTCGTGGCGCGGGATGCCGACCCCTTCATCCTGCCGATCATCACGACCCTCAACGGGCTGGGCATCGCGATGATCTACCGCATCGACATCGCGCGCGGCTACGAGGGCTGGGACGGCCTGGGGCTGCGCCAGATGATGTGGATGGCCATCGCCATGGTGCTCGCGCTCGTCGTGCTGCTCGTCGTGCGCAACCACCGCGCCCTCGCCCGCTACCGCTACGTCGCGATGGCCGTCGGTATCGCCCTGCTGCTGCTGCCCTTCGTGCCGGGGCTCGGCACCGTCATCAACGGCGCCCGCCTCTGGATCGCCGTCGCGGGCTTCACCTTCCAGCCCGGCGAGATCGCGAAGATCGCCCTCGCGATCTTCTTCGCCGGCTACCTCGTCACGGCGCGCGACTCGCTGTCGATGGTGGGCCGGCGCGTGCTCGGGGTGCAGCTGCCGCGCGCGCGCGACCTCGGCCCCATCCTCATCATCTGGGTGGCCTCGCTCGGCGTGCTCATCTTCCAGCGCGACCTCGGCACCTCGCTGCTCTACTTCGGCCTCTTCGTCGTGATGATCTACATCGCGACGGGCCGGCTCAGCTGGGTGCTGCTCGGCCTCGGGCTGTTCCTCGGCGGCGCGGCGATCGCCAGCCGCACCCTCACCTACGTCGAGGGCCGCTTCGCCGCCTGGCTCGACTCGTTCAACCCCGAGATCTACGAGGCCATCGGCGGCAGCTACCAGCTCGTGCAGGGCATGTTCGGCATGGCCAACGGCGGCTTGATCGGCACGGGCCTCGGCCAGGGTCGCCCCGACCTCACCCCCCTCGCCGAGAGCGACTACATCATCACGGCCCTCGGTGAGGAGCTCGGGCTCGTCGGCCTCTTCGCCATCCTCGGCCTCTACCTGCTGCTCGTCGCCCGCGGGTTCCGCATCGGCTTCAACGGCCCCGACGACTTCGGCCGGCTGCTCGCGGTCGGCCTCTCCTTCGTGATCGTGCTGCAGGTGTTCATCGTCATCGGCGGCGTCACCCGCGTCATCCCCCTCACCGGGCTCACGACGCCCTTCCTCGCGGCGGGCGGCTCCTCCCTCGTCGCCAACTGGATCATCGCCGCGCTCCTGCTGCGACTCTCCGACACGGTGCACCACCAGCCGCGATTGGTGGTCGACGACTGATGAACAAAGAACTGCGCCGCGTGAGCGTCGTCGCCCTGACGATGTTCCTCGCCCTCTTCATCTCCACGAGCGTCATCCAGGTCTTCGCGGTCGAGTCGCTCGACGCGAACCCCAACAACCGCCGGGCCGTGCTCGACAGCTACTCCGCCCAGCGCGGGCAGATCCTGGTCGACGGCGTCGCGATCGCCGAGTCGACCCCGGTCGACGACGAGTACCGGTTCCTGCGGGTCTACCCGCAGCCCGAGCTGTACTCGGCCGTCACCGGCTACTTCACCCTCAACCAGGGCAGCACGGGCGTCGAGGGCGCGCTCAACGAGTTCCTCGCCGGCCAGGCCGACGAGCAGTTCCTCGATCAGCTCAACGCGCTCGTCACGGGCCAGCCCCCGCGCGGCGCATCCGTCGAGCTGACGATCGACGCGACCGTGCAGCAGGCGGCGCGGGATGCCCTCGGCGACCGCTCCGGATCCGTCGTGGCCCTCGACCCCGCCACCGGCGAGATCCTCGCCATGGTGTCGACGCCGGGCTACGACCCGAACCTGCTCGCTTCGCACGACACCGCGAGCGTGCTGCAGTCGTACGACGCCCTCATCGCCGACCCCGCGGCCCCCTTGCAGAACCGCGCCATCGGAGGGGACCTCTACTTCCCCGGCTCCGTGTTCAAGGTGCTCGTCACGGCGGCCGCGATCGACAGCGGCGAGTTCGAACCGGACGACGCGTTCCCGAACCCGGCCTCGCTGCAGCTGCCGCAGTCGACCAACGTCATCTCCAACGCCAGCCGCGGCACCTGCGGCCCGGGCGAGACGGTGACGATCGCCGACGCCCTACGGCTCAGCTGCAACATCCCCTTCGCCGAGCTCGGGCTCGAGCTGGGCGAGGAGACCCTCGCGGAGTACGCCGAGGCCTTCGGCTTCGGCGAGTCGTACGACATCCCGATGGCGACCACCCCGTCGAGCTTCCCCTCCGGCCTCGACGACGCGCAGCTGATGCTCTCGTCCTTCGGCCAGTTCGACGTGCGCGTCACACCGCTGCAGGTGGCGATGATGGCCGGGGCGGTGGCGAACGGGGGCAACCTGATGCAGCCGACGCTCGTGGAGAGCATCCTGGCCCCCGATTTCTCGACCATCGAGCAGTCGCAGCCGACGCTGCTCGGGCAGCCGATCAGCGGGGGCACCGCGGCGACGCTCACGAGCCTGCTCGTGGACGGGGTCTCGGGGCCGAACGGCGCCGCGAGTAATGCCAGAATAGACGGCGTCGAGGTGGCCGGTAAGACGGGCACCGCCGAGAACGGCGCCGATGAGCCCTTCACGCTCTGGTTCACCGGATTCGCCCCGGCGGACGACCCGCAGGTCGCCATCGCCGTCGTGGTGGAGGACGGCGGTGGGCAAGGACAATCCGGATCCGGCAATTCGCTCGCGGCTCCGATCGCGAAGCAGGTACTTGAGGCGGTGCTGAACAGATGAGACCCACGAGCGGACTCACCTTCGGTGGGCGGTACCAGCTGCTCTCCCGGATCGCCATCGGCGGCATGGGCGAGGTCTGGCAGGCGACCGATCTGGTGATCGGGCGCACCGTCGCCATCAAGATCCTCAAGGACGAGTACCTGGGCGACCCGGGCTTCCTCGAGCGGTTCCGCGCCGAGGCCCGGCACGCCGCTCTCGTCAACCACGAGGGCATCGCCAACGTCTACGACTACGGCGAGGAGGAGGGCAGCGCCTTCCTCGTGATGGAGCTCGTCCCCGGCGAGGCCCTGTCGACCGTGCTCGAGCGCGAGCGCGTGCTCTCCACCGATCAGGTGCTCGACATCGTCGCCCAGACCGCGAGCGCCCTGCACGCCGCCCACCAGGCCGGCCTCGTGCACCGCGACATCAAGCCGGGCAACCTGCTGCTCACGCCCGACGGCCGCGTCAAGATCACCGACTTCGGCATCGCGCGCATCGCCGATCAGGTGCCGCTGACCGCGACCGGTCAGGTGATGGGCACGGTGCAGTACCTGTCTCCCGAGCAGGCGAGCGGGCATCCCGCATCGCCCTCGACCGACATCTACTCGCTCGGCATCGTCGCCTACGAGGCCCTCGCCGGCCGCCGCCCCTTCACGGGCGAGTCGCAGGTGGCCATCGCCATGGCTCAGATCAACGAGGCCCCGCCCGAGCTGCCCGTGACGGTGGCCGAGCCGGTGCGCAACCTCGTCTTCTCGGCGATCGCGAAGAAGCCGGATGCCCGGCCTGCCTCGGCGCAGCACTTCGCCCGCGCGGCGCAGGCCCTGCGCCGCGGCGACGTCGCCGGCGCCGTCGCGATCGTGCCCGCCATCGCCGGAGCAGCCGCGGCCCTTGACGCCACCCGCGTCATGCCCACAGCCGGCAACGACGACGCCACCCGGGTGATGACCGCCGCGGGGGCCGTCGCCGGGGGTGCCGGTGCCGCAGCCGCCGCGACGGCGGTCGACGAGCAGCCCGAGCGCAAGCGCTCCCCGTGGACGTGGCCGCTCATCGCGCTCATCGGTCTGCTCGTCGTGCTCGTCGTCGGCGCGCTCATCGCGATCTTCTTCCCGCCGAACGACTCCGAGCCCGCGCCGACCAGCGCGGCGCCCACGGTGTCCTCGACGCCCAGCAGCACCCCCAGCCCCGAGGTCACCACGGTCGAGATCGTGCAGGAGGAGTGGCTCAACCTCACGCGCGAGCAGGCGCAGGCCAAGGCCACCGAGCTCGGGCTCGGCTTCGAGGCCGTCGACGGCAACGCGGCACCCGAGGCGGGCCAGGTCGGCCTCTCGTACCGGGTCAGCCCGCAGGCCGGCAACGTGCCCGAGGGCACGGTCATGACGCTGACCTTCTACACCGAGGTGCCGACACCGTCCGCGCCGCAGGATCTCGCGATCACGCCGGGCAGCGAGCCCTACCCTGGCGGCACCGAGGTGGTGCTGAGCTGGCCCGCCTACAACGGCTGCCCCGCCGGCTTCACGCTCAGCGGCTACAACTTCACGACGACGGGCGGCACGCCCGCGCAGGGCAACCCCGTTCCCGCGGGGACGACGTCGATGACGGTGCGCCTCGCCGACAGCGGCACGCTCGCCGTCAGCTACGTGGCCATCTGCGGCGACCTGCAGTCCGAGCGCTCGTCCGAGCTGTCGCGGCCCATCACCGCGGCGCCGGCCGAGCCCGCCCCGACCCCGTCGCCGAGCACTCCGCCCGCGGAGGGCACCGCGCCGTAACCGACGGGCCTTCACCCCGAACACCTACACTGACCGCAGCCGAACCCGACCTGTCGGCGGCAGAACACGAGGAGCACAGTGGACGGAGTCGCGCACAGCGAGCGACTGCTGGCCGGCCGGTACCAGCTCGGCGAGCTGATCGGCCGCGGCGGCATGTCCGACGTGCACGCCGCCACCGACTCCCGGCTCGGCCGCCGCGTCGCCGTCAAGCTGCTGAAGTCGAGCCTCGCGAGCGACCCCGTGTTCCGCACCCGGTTCCGCCAGGAGGCCCAGGCCGCGGCGCGCATGGCGCATCCCACGATCGTGCGCGTCTTCGACGCGGGCGAGGAGACCGGCACCGACGGCGCGGGCGACGAGACCGTCGTGCCCTACATCGTCATGGAGTACGTCGACGGCCGCATGCTCAAGGACCTCATCGCCGAGGGCCCACTGCCCGTCGCCGAGGCCTGCCGCATCATCGAGAGCGTGCTCACCGCGCTCGAGTACTCGCACCGGGCCGGCGTCGTGCACCGCGACATCAAGCCGGGCAACATCATGATCACGCCCGCGGGGCAGGTCAAGGTGATGGACTTCGGCATCGCCCGGGCGATCTCCGACTCCTCCGCCACCGTCGCGCAGACCAGCACCATCCTCGGCACGGCCCAGTACTTCTCGCCCGAGCAGGCCCGCGGCGAGACGGTCGACGCCCGCAGCGACCTCTACTCCACCGGCGTCGTGCTGTTCGAGATGCTCACCGGGCGGGCCCCGTTCCGCGGCGAGTCCCCCGTCGCCGTCGCCTACCAGCACGTGAGCGAGGCGCCCGTCGCGCCGAGCGCGCTGAACCCGCAGGTCTCCCCCTCGCTCGACTCGGTCGTGCTGCACGCCCTGGCGAAGGACCGCTTCTCGCGCTTCCAGACCGCGGCCGACTTCCGCGCCGACGTCGCGACCGCCGCCGACGGCCAGGTGCCGCCGCAGCGCGGCGACCTGTCCTCCCCCGACCCCACGGCCAGCCTGTTCGGCGTCAACCCGCAGGCCACCGCGGGCACCGAGGCCGCGATCCGCCAGCTGAGCGTCGACGAGGACGAGCGCCGCACCCGCACGCAGCCGCGGCCGCCCGTCGCCTGGGTCTGGGCGGGCATCACCGTCCTCGCCGTCGTCGTCGCCGCCGTGCTCTTCTGGGCCTTCACCCTCGAGCGCAACAACCTCGAGAACGCCCTCTCCGTCGTCGTGCCCGACATCGTGGGCGAGCAGTACGAGGCGGCCGAGCAGCAGCTCATCGAGGCGAACCTCGAGGCCTCGCCGACGCGCGAGCCGAACGCCGACGTCCCCGAGGGGGAGGTTCTGCGCACCGATCCGAGCGGCGGCATCACCGTCTCGCCGGGGCAGGACGTCATCGTCGTCATCTCCTCCGGCGCCCCCGTCACCGATGTGCCGAGCGTCAACAACATCACGCTCGACGCGGCGCGCGCCGCCCTCGAGAGCCGCGGCCTCGTCCTCGGCACGGTGACGTCCGAGAACTCCCCCACCGTGCCGCAGGACGTCGTCGTGCGCAGCGACCCGGCCGGCGGCACCTCGCTGCGGCAGGGCAGCACCATCAACCTCATCGTCTCCAGCGGCCTCGTCACCGTGCCCGACGTGCGCGGGCTCGCCGTCGGCGAGGCCATCACGCAGCTGAGCACCCAGCTGCAGCTCACGGTCACCCCCGAGGGCGACTTCTCCTGCTCGGGCGGCGGGGTCACGGGGCAGTCGCTGCCGCCGGGCGACCAGCCGCAGGGCTCCTCGGTGACGCTGCGCTACTGCGCCAACTAGGCGCGGCGGGCGGCGCTCGACCGGGAGGTCGCGCCGGCCGGCTCGCCGAGGGCGGGGTGGATGCGCGCGGCGCGCGGGCGCTCCGGCCTCAGGGGCGGCGTGCGCCGAGCGAGACCAGCGGGCTCAGGCCCTCGGCCGCGACGCGGGCCTCGGACAGGCCGGCCTCCGCGAGCCAGTTGCCGAGCATCCGGTAGCCGCCCTCGGTGAGCACCGACTCGGGGTGGAACTGCACGCCGTGCACGGGGGCCTCGCGGTGCCGCACGCCCATGATGACGCCGCCCTCGGTGCGCGCGGTGACCTCGAGCTCATCGGGAACGGTGCCGTCGACGACGGCGAGCGAGTGGTAGCGCGTCGCGCGGAAGTGCTCGGGCACGCCCGCGAACAGCATGCTGCCGTCGTGGTGCACCTGCGAGGTCTTGCCGTGCATGAGCTCCTCGGCGTGGGTGACCGTCGCACCGAGCGCCTCGGCGATCGCCTGGTGCCCGAGGCAGACGCCGAGCAGCGGGGTGCGGGTCGCGATGGCGGAGTGCACGACGGGGATAGAGACGCCCGCCTCGGCAGGGGCGCCGGGGCCGGGCGAGACGAGCACCGCGTCGTACTCGGCGATGAGCTCGGCCGATGCGGACCCCTCGACGACGTCGTTGCGCACCACCGTGGTCTCCGCCCCGAGCTGCTGCAGGTAGCCGTCGAGGGTGTAGACGAAGCTGTCGTAGTTGTCGATGACGAGAACGCGCACGCTAGAGGTCACCCACGGTGACGTCCTGCGGGAGCAGGGTGTCGGCCGCCCACGGGAACACCCAGGTCACCAGGGCCGCGAGCGCGGCCGCCGCGAGCACGATCAGCAGGATCACCCGCACCCACGCCGGGCCGGGTAGCACCCGCCAGAGCGCCGCGTACATCAGGCGCCCACCGAGCCGTTGTCGATGACCTCGGCGGGGGCGCCGCCCTCGCGCGGGTACCAGGCCGTCATGACGGCGTATCCGATGGCGCGCTCGGCGGCCGAGAAGAGCGGGTGGCAGGTGGTCATGGTGAGGATGCGCTCCGTGGGTTCGGCGCCGGGCTGGCGGGGTACCGGCTCGAGCACGTCGACCGCGCTCGGGGCCACGATCTCCGAGCTGCGGACCGCGTACTGATACCAGCCGGCCTCGGTCTCGATGTAGATGCTGTCGTCGGCCCGCAGTTCGAGGATGCGGTTGAAGGGCGCGCCGTAGGTCGTCCGGTGCGCGGCGACGGCGAAGTTGCCGACCGCCCCGGGCATCGCCGTGCCGGGGTAGTGGCCGATGCCGGTCTCGACGTCGTTGAGCACCGCGCGCAGTTCGACACCCTGCGCGATCGTGCGCACGTAGTCGGCGCCGAATCGGGGGATCAGCATGGTGCCGAAGCGATCAGCGACGGCCCCGGGCTCCTCGAGCACCGGCGCGATCGCGAGATCCTGCGGCGTTCCGGCGACCGGCCCGCCGTCCGTCGAGGGCGGTTCGTCGACCTGCCACTGCTCCCGCAGCTCCTGCCCCGCCTCGTTCTGCGCCGAGCCGGCGATGACGTCGCCGAGCCACAGGTACCAGCCGAGGAAGAGCAGCACGATCACCCCGGCGGTCATGATCAGCTCGCCCAGCACCCCCAGCACGGAGGCGCGGCGATGCGCCACGGGACGCCGCCGCCGGGCGCGGACCTGCGCGCGACGGGGGGCGGTCGTCGGGGCGGTCATGGCCACAGTGTAATGGCCGCACCCGAGCGCATTCCGGCTCAGCGGCACCGCGGGTACAATGGCGCCATGGCCCGAGGAACGAGCACCCTAGACAGCGCCGGCACGCCCAGCGGCAAGGACGCCCTCAACCCGGTCTGGTTCAAGCCGGTGATGTTCGGCTTCATGCTCGTCGGGCTGCTGTGGATCATCGTCTACTACCTCAGCGGCACCTCGTGGCCCGTGCCGCAGTTCGGCGCCTGGAACATCATGGTCGGCTTCGGCATCATGTTCATCGGCTTCCTCATGACGACCCGCTGGCGCTGACCCACCCCTCGTCACTCCTGCCGCCATCCCGGCCGCACCCCCCGAAGAGGGGGTCGAATAACACCGGTGTGATTATCCCCAGTGTGGAATCACCTGTGGATAACTCCTCGTCCCATGCCGGAGAGCTCTCGCAGCGCGCTACAGCAGCGCGAATCGCAGCACTGTCATCGCGATGAGCAGCGCGCCCGCGGCGGCGATGAGGCCGACCTGCAGCCGCTGCTGCGCCGGCCGCCGCATGCGCACCATGATGAGCGCGAGGAGAGCGCCGACGGCGAGCCCGCCCACGTGCGCCTGCCACGAGACGTTCGGCACGATGAAGCCGAGCCCGAGGTTGAGGCCGATGAGCACGATGAACTGGATGCTGCTGCCGCCCAGCCGCCGCTGGATGACGAAGAACGCTCCGAACAGGCCGAAGATCGCGCCCGAAGCGCCGATCACGAAGGTGGCCGGCGCCAGGTAGAGCACGGCGACCGAGCCGCCGAGCGCCGACAGCAAGTAGACGGCCAGCAGTCGTGCTCGCCCGATGAAGGATTCCACCAGCGGCCCCAGGACGAACAGGGCGTACATGTTGAACAGCAGGTGGAAGATCGAGCCGGGGCTGTGCACGAGGGCCGCGGTGAGCATCCGCCACGGCTGATCGAGCGTCAGCACCGGTGCGTAGCCGAGCGCGTTGGTGACGACGCCGCCGCTGATGAGCTGCAGCACG
This sequence comes from Microcella flavibacter, assembly GCF_012530535.1. Classification (NCBI taxonomy): domain Bacteria; kingdom Bacillati; phylum Actinomycetota; class Actinomycetes; order Micrococcales; family Microbacteriaceae; genus Microcella; species Microcella flavibacter. Next base: position 12,374 of record NZ_CP051299.1, on the reverse strand, counting down.
TACACCGCGAGGGTCACCGCGATGATCGAGTAGGTGACGACGGGCGTGCTCGAGCCGCGGCGGAAGGCCCGGGCCATCGGCGAGGCGGTGCGGGGGGCGGATGCTCGTGCCGCGGCCGTGCACTCGGGGCAGTGCACCCCCACCGCCGCCGGGGTCTGGCACTCGCCGCAGATCGTGCGGCCGCAGCGCTGGCACCGCGCGAAGGAGGGGCGGTCGGCGTGCCGGTAGCAGACCGAGGGGCCTGCCGCGGCGGCCGCGCCGCCCTCCTCCGGGTGGGTCATCAGACCTCGACGACGTCGATGCTCGTGATGGTGACGTCGGTCAGCGGCTTGTCGCGCCCGTCGGTCGGGGTCGCCTCGATGGCGTCGACGACCTTGCGCGACTCGTCGTCGGCGACGACGCCGAAGATCGTGTGGTTGCCGTTCAGCCACGGGGTGGGGATGGTCGAGATGAAGAACTGCGAGCCGTTGGTGCCCTTGCCGCCGCGCTTGCCGGCGTTGGCCATGGCGAGCAGGTAGGGCTCGGAGAACTGCAGCTCGGGGTGGATCTCGTCGTCGAACTCGTAGCCCGGCCCGCCGATGCCCTGACCGAGGGGGTCGCCGCCCTGGATCATGAACTCCTTGATGATGCGGTGGAAGATCACGCCGTCGTAGAGCGGCTTCGTGCTCTTCTCCCCGGTGGAGGGGTGGGTCCACTCGATGGTGCCCGTGGCGAGGCCGACGAAGTTCTTGACGGTCTTGGGCGCGTGGTTCCCGAACAGGTTGATGCGGATGTCGCCGAGGGTCGTGTGGACGGTCGCGACTGCAGTGTGGATCGACATGGCTACCATTCTCCCACGGGGCCTCGTTGGCGCTTCCTGAGCATCTGATCCTCGCGGGTTGGGTGCGAGCAGGGACAGTGCCAGGATGGGGGCGACACCGATCGCCACCCTTTGGAGGACCGTCATGGGACTGTCACGCAAGCGCCGCCGCGAATTGAAGAAGCTGCGGGGAGCCGCCGAGAACGTCTGGGGTGAGCAGCGCGAGGTTCTGGATCACGCCGCGAAGGTTCTCCGCTCCGCGGGCGTCACCGTCGGCGACGTCGCCCGCCGGGACGTCGCACCCCGGGTCCGCGACTCGTACGACCGCCGCCTCGCCCCCGCCGTCGACTCGACCGTAGGCGCCGTGCGCCACGCCGGCCACGTCACGAAGCACACCCTCACCGACGACGTCGTGCCGGCCGTGACCGGGGCCGTCGGCTCCGCGCTCGCCGCGCTCGAGGTCGCCCGCGACAAGCACCTGCGCGAGGCCATCAAGACGGCATCCCGCGCGAGCCAGGAGGTCGCCACGAAGGCCGGCCAGCGCCTGGGCCTCGTCGAGGTGAAGCCGAAGCACGGGCCCGGCACGTTCATCCTCATCGGTCTCGGCGTCGTCGCGGTCGCCGGCATCGCCTACGCGGCCTGGCAGACGCTGCGCCCCGACGACGACCTCTGGGTCGAGGACGAGCCCGAGCCGGGCGAGGCCCCCACGACGGCGCGCCCCACGCCCGCCGTCTGAGCCCCTCGCACCACCGAACGGCGCCCTCCGGGGCGCCGTTCCTCGTTAACGAGAAACCGGCGCGAACGCGGCGCAGGGATCAGCCCGACCCGCCCGCACGAGAAGCTTCCCGACTCACCGACGAGCCGGATGCGAGCATCCCGGCCCCGGCGGAGCGGAGCGTCGTGACCGCGCTCATGACGCGAAGCGAACGTCACGCCGCAGAAGCGGCGGCGTGGCAGAAAACACCGTGGAGCCTAGGAGAATCGAACTCCTGACCTCCTGCTTGCAAAGCAGGCGCTCTACCAATTGAGCTAAGGCCCCGTGCATCCCACCCTACAGAGGCTGCTGCGCCGGTGCAGGTGCTCGCACACTCACGTCGGACGCGGAGCGTCGCGACCGCGCTCGTGACGCGAAGCGAGCGTCACGCCGCAGTAGCGGCGGCGGGACAATAAATGCAGTGGGGATACGAGGACTTGAACCTCGGACCTCTTCGTTATCAGCGAAGCGCTCTAACCGCCTGAGCTATATCCCCGTGGACCGAGGACGACTGTACACGACCCGGCCACCTCACCCGTAATCGGGCGAGGGTGCGATCAGTTGTTGGTGAAGCCGACGAGCAGGCCGCCGGTGAAGCGCACGCTGAGGTTGTACAGCAGCGCGCCGATGGCGCCGAGCGCGGTGCCGCCGACGACGTTGAGCACGGCGACGACGCCGGCGAAGAGCATCACCTGGGGCAGGGCGAGGAACGAGGTGAGGCTGGCGGCGCTCTCGCCGAGGATGCTCGTCAGCAGTTCCTGCGCCTCGCCGATGACGCCCACGCTCGAGATGACGACCCAGACGAAGAACGTGGCGACGAGCAGCACGACCGCACCGCAGACGGCGAGGAGGAACGAGAGCTTCACCGCCGACCAGAAGTCGACGTACACGAGCTTGAGGCGCACCTGCTTGGTGGGCACGGAGCGCTGCGACTTGCGCTGCAGCTTCTCGGCGACGGTACTCACTTAGGCGTCCTTCCCGGCCTCGTCGACCGCGTCGGTCGCCGGGGCGTCAACGGCGGACGGGTCGTCCACCGGTTCAGTGTCGGATTCTTCCAGGTTCCGCTCGCTGTTGCGCGCGATCGCGATGATGCGGTCGTCCTCGGCGAGTCGCGCGAAGACGACGCCCATGGTGTCGCGGCCCTTGGCGGGCACCTCGGAGACGGCGGAGCGGACGACCTTGCCGCTGGCGAGCACGACGAGCACCTCGTCGTCGTCGCCGACGATGATGCCGCCGGCGAGACCGCCGCGGTCGTCGTTCAGCTTGGCCACCTTGATGCCGAGGCCGCCGCGGCCCTGCACGCGGTACTGGTCGACGGCGGTGCGCTTGGCGTAGCCGCCCTCGGTGACGACGAAGACCGATCCGCCGTCGTGCACGACGGAGGCGGAGAGCAGGTGGTCGTCGCCGCGGAAGGTCATGCCCATGACGCCGGAGGTGGAGCGGCCCATGGGGCGCAGGGCCGAGTCGCCGGCGGTGAAGCGCACCGACATGCCGCCGCGCGAGATGAGGAGGATGTCGCTGTCGTCCTCGACGAGCATCGCCGAGACGAGCTCGTCGCCCTCGCGCAGGTTGATGGCGATGATGCCGCCCGTGCGGTTGGTGTCGTACTCGGTGAGCGCGGTCTTCTTGACGAGGCCGCGGCGGGTGGCGAGCACGAGGTACGGCGCGGCGGAGTAGTCGCGGATGTCGAGGATCTGCGCGATCTCCTCCCCCGGCTGCAGGGCGAGCAGGTTGGCGACGTGCTGGCCGCGGGCGTCGCGCCCGGCCTCCTGCACCTCGTAGGCCTTGAGCCGGTAGACCCGGCCGGTGGTGGTGAGGAACAGCAGCCAGTGGTGGGTGGTCGTCACGAAGAAGTGCTCGACGACGTCGTCGGCCCGCAGCTGCGCGCCCTTGACGCCCTTGCCGCCGCGGTGCTGCGAGCGGTAGTTGTCGCTGCGCGTGCGCTTGATGTACCCGCCGCGGGTGACGGTGACGACCATCTCCTCCTCGGGGATGAGGTCCTCGACGCTCATGTCGCCGTCGAAGCCGAACATGATCTCGGTGCGGCGGTCGTCGCCGTACTTGGCGACGATCTCGCCGAGCTCGTCGGAGACGATGGTGCGCTGGCGCTCGGGGCTGGCGAGGATCTCCTTGTAGTCGGCGATGAGCCGCTCGAGCTCCTCCGCCTGCTCCTGGATCTTCTGCCGCTCGAGGGCGGCGAGGCGGCGCAGCTGGAGGCTGAGGATGGCGTTGGCCTGCAGCTCGTCGACGTCGAGCAGCTCCTGCAGGCCGTCGCGGGCCTCCTCGACGGTGGGCGAGCGGCGGATCAGGGCGATGACCTCGTCGAGAGCATCCAGCGCCTTGAGGTAGCCGCGCAGGATGTGGGCGTCCGCCTCGGCCTTGTCGAGCCTGTACTGGGTGCGCCGGACGATGACCTCGATCTGGTGCGCCGTCCACAGCGTGATGAAGCCGTCGATCGGCAGAGTGCGGGGCACGCCGTCGACGATCGCGAGCATGTTGGCGCCGAAGTTGTCCTGCAGCGGGGTGTGCTTGTAGAGGTTGTTGAGCACGACCTTCGCGATGGCGTCGCGCTTGAGCACGATGACGAGGCGCTGACCGGTGCGGCCCGAGGACTCGTCGCGGATGTCGGCGATGCCGGTGAGGCGGCCCTCCTTGACGAGGTCGGCGATCTTGATCGCGAGGTTGTCGGGGTTCACCTGGTACGGCAGCTCGGTGATGACGAGGCAGGTGCGGTTCTGGATCTCCTCGACCGTCACCACCGCGCGCATCGTGATCGAGCCGCGGCCGGTGCGGTAGGCGTCCTGGATGCCCTTGATGCCGAGGATCTGCGCGCCGGTCGGGAAGTCGGGCCCCTTGATGCGCTGCAGGGTCGCGTCGAGCAGCTCCTCGCGCGAGGCGTCGGGGTTCTCGAGGTGCCAGAGCGCGGCCGAGGCCACTTCGCGCAGGTTGTGCGGCGGGATGTTCGTGGCCATGCCGACGGCGATGCCCACGGAGCCGTTGACGAGCAGGTTGGGGAACCGGGAGGGCAGGATGCTCGGCTCGCGCGTGCGGCCGTCGTAGTTGTCCTGGAAATCGACCGTGTTCTCCTCGATGTCCCGCACCATCTCCATGGCGAGCGGAGCCATCTTGGTCTCGGTGTACCGGGGGGCGGCCGCGCCGTCGTTGCCCGGCGAGCCGAAGTTGCCCTGGCCCGAGGCGAGCGGGTACCGCATGCTCCACGGCTGCACGAGGCGCACGAGGGCGTCGTAGATCGCCGAGTCGCCGTGCGGGTGGAACTGGCCCATGACGTCGCCGACGACGCGCGAGCACTTCGAGAAGGCCTTATCGGGCCGGTAGCCGCCGTCGAACATCGCGTAGAGCACGCGGCGGTGCACGGGCTTGAGCCCGTCGCGCACGTCGGGCAGCGCGCGCCCGACGATGACGCTCATCGCGTAGTCGAGGTACGAGCGCTGCATCTCGAGCTGCAGGTCGACCTGGTTGACCTTGCCGCCGGGGCCGGGGCTGGTGCTGTCGTCGACGTCGGTGATGTCGTCGGCCATGTGTCACGTCCTCAATCGGGAGGGGGAGAAATGGGGGGTGGGGGCGGGATGCTCGACTAGATGTCGAGGAACCGCACATCCTTCGCGTTCTGCTGGATGAAGGTGCGGCGCGACTCGACGTCCTCGCCCATCAGGGTCGAGAAGACCGAGTCGGCGATCGCGGCGTCGTCGAGCGTCACCTGCAGCAGCGTGCGGGTGTCGGGGTTCATCGTGGTCTCCCACAGCTCCTGGTGGTTCATCTCGCCGAGACCCTTGTATCGCTGCACGCCGTTGTCCTTCGGGATGCGCCGGCCCGCGGCGAGGCCGGCCTCGAGCAGGGCATCCCGCTCGCGGTCGCTGAAGACGTACTCGTGGTCGGCGTTCGTCCACTTCAGGCGGTACAGCGGCGGCTGCGCGAGGTAGACGTAGCCGTTCTCGATGAGCGGCCGCATGTAGCGGAAGAGCAGGGTGAGCAGCAGCGTGGTGATGTGCTGGCCGTCGACATCGGCATCGGCCATGAGCACGATCTTGTGGTACCGCACCTTCGCCGCGTCGAACTCCTCGCCGATGCTCGCGCCGAAGGCGGTGACCATCGCCTGGATCTCGGCGTTGCCGAGCGCGCGATCGAGGCGCGCCTTCTCGACGTTGAGGATCTTGCCGCGCAGGGGCAGGATCGCCTGCGTCTCGGGGTTGCGGCCCTGGACGGCCGAGCCGCCGGCCGAATCGCCCTCGACGATGAAGATCTCGCTGAGCGAGGGATCCTTCGACTGGCAGTCCTTGAGCTTGCCGGGCATGCCGCCCGACTCGAGCAGGCCCTTGCGGCGGGTCTGCTCGCGCGCCTTGCGCGCCGCGAGGCGGGCCGAGGCGGCGAATTGCGCCTTGCGGATGACGTCCTTCGCCTGGCCGGGGTTGCGCTCGAACCAGTCGCCGAGGAACTCGCCGGTGACCTTCTGCACGAAGGACTTCGCCTCGGTGTTGCCGAGCTTCGTCTTGGTCTGGCCCTCGAACTGCGGCTCGCCGAGCTTGATGGAGACGACGGCGGTCAATCCCTCGCGCACGTCGTCGCCGGAGAGGTTCTCCTCCTTCTCCTTCAGCAGGCCCTTCTCGCGCGCGTAGCGGTTGACGAGCGTCGTCAGCGCCGCCCGGAACCCCTCCTCGTGCGTGCCGCCCTCGTGGGTGTTGATCGTGTTCGCGTAGGTGTGCACGCTCTCGCTGTAGGCGGTCGTCCACTGCATCGCGACCTCGAGGGCGATGCGGCGCTCGGTGTCCTCCGACTCGAAGGAGATGATCTCGGGGTGCACGACCTCGATCTTCTTCGAGGAGTTCAGGAACTGCACGTAGTCGACGAGGCCCTGCTCGTAGAGGAACTCCTCGCGGCGCGGGCCGGCCTCGGTCGCCGCCGCATCGAGGGCGGGGGTGCCCTCGAGCTCCTCCGGGTCGGCGTCGTGCGCGCGCTCGTCGGTGATCGCGATGCGCAGGCCCTTGTTGAGGAAGGCCATCTGCTGGAAGCGGTTGCGCAGCGTCTCGTAGTCGAAGTGGACGGTCTCGAAGATCTCGTCGTTCGGCCAGAACGTGATGGTGGTGCCGTTCTCGGTCGAGGCCTCGCCCTTCTCGAGCGGGGCATCCGGCACGCCGTGCTGATAGCTCTGGCGGTAGACCGCCCCCTGACGGCGCACCTCGACCTCGAGCTTCTGCGAGAGGGCGTTGACGACCGAGCTGCCGACGCCGTGCAGGCCGCCGGAGACGGCGTAGCCGCCGCCGCCGAACTTGCCGCCCGCGTGGAGGATCGTGAGCACGACCTCGACGGTCGACTTCTTCTCGACGGGGTGGATGTCGACGGGGATGCCGCGGCCGTTGTCGACGACGCGCACGGCGCCGTCGGCGAGGATCGTCACCTCGATGGAGTCGCAGAAGCCGGCGAGCGCCTCGTCGACCGAGTTGTCGACGATCTCGTAGACGAGGTGGTGAAGGCCGCGCGGGCCGGTGGAGCCGATGTACATGCCCGGGCGCTTGCGCACCGCCTCGAGCCCTTCGAGCACCTGGATCTGGTTCGCGCCGTACGCCTCATCCGACTCGGGGGTGGAGGGGGTGGTGGTCATATGGAATTGCGCTCCCGACGGTTGATCTCGCCCGATCGGGCACGCGGATCGACCATGAGGGTCGAGCGTGCGAGTCGATCAGGGACTCTGCGGCCGACCGTCGACCCCGAACGGGGGTCGTCGACGACCGTTCGATCCTACCAAGAAACGGGCCCTCACCGGCGTCAGAACGGCTCTCTGGGGAGATTTCGTCACCCGCCCGGGGTGATTCGCCGTCGTCAGCCGTACGTGTCTCTGGGGCCGCGACCGGGAATCGATCGGGGGCCCCGCTTCCAGCTCGGTGCGCCCGGTCCGTCGAAGCGGATGCTCGTCACCTGCGCATCCGGATAGCGGCGCAGGATCGTCGTGAGGATCTCGGCCCGCATGAGCCGCAGCTGCGTCGCCCACGCCGTCGAATCGCACTGCACCGTGAGCACCTCGTCCTCGATGCCGACGGGCTGGGAGTGCGCGGCGACGTCGGGGCCGACGAGGTCGGGCCAGTCGAGCAGCAGCTCGCCCTTCGCCAGCGGCGATAACCAGCCCATGCGCCGGGTCATCCCCTCGAGCACGTCGCCGAGTCCCGACGCATCACGCCCGACGCCGAACGGGGCGGAATCGGTGCGGTCGCGCTTCGCGGCCGCGCGCTTGCGCCCGTCGCGCGAGCGCAGCGCCGGATCGCCGAAGATGCCGCGCAGGCGCTGGTACACCGCCGAGGCCTCCGAGTCCTCGCCGTCCGGACGCCGCGCCATCACTCCCGGCCCTCCGGGTCGCCCGCCACGGTCACCGGTGTCGAATCCGCCTCGCTATCCGCAGCGCCGGGAAGCTGATCGTCGGATGTGTTTATCGCACTCTTCTCCCCAGGGTTATCCACACCTGTGGGAACGGTGGCGGCGAGCGGCGTCGCGGGCTCCGGCACGGTGGCGGCCGACGGGGCGGCATCCGGCTCGACGATGGCGCCCGCCGCGATCGTCACGGTCGTCGCGCGCAGCCGGGCCGGCACATCGCCGCCGACCGCCGCGGTGATGAGCACCTGCTCGAAGTCGCCGACCGCGTCCGCGAGCCGCTCGCGCCGGCCCTCGTCGAGCTCGGCGAAGACGTCGTCGAGCACGAGCACCGGATCGCCGGCCACGGCCTCGGCCCGCAGCACCTGGGCGGAGGCGAGCTTGAGGGCGAGCGCGAACGACCAGCTCTCGCCGTGGCTGGCGTAGCCGCGGGCGGGCAGACCGTTGAGCTCCAGCACGAGGTCGTCGCGGTGCGGGCCGACGAGGGTGACCGCGCGATCCAGCTCGGCGCGCCGGCGGGCGGCGACCGCGGCGCGGAACCGCTCGCGCACCACATCGACCTCGAGCGGGGCATCCTCATCGAACGAGGGGACGCCGCTCTCGCCGTCGATCGACACCTGCAGCCCGACGCGCACCGCGTGATCATCGCCCGCGACCGCGCGGTAGGCCTGCCCGATGAAGGGTCGCAGCGCGGAGACGAGCTCGTGCCGCGCGATCATGAGCTCGGTGCCGAGCTCGACGAGCCGGTCGTCCCACACGTCGAGCGTGGTGAGCGCGTCGGCCGGGATGCGCGATGCCCGCGCCGACTTCAGCAGCGAGTTGCGCTGCCGCAGCACGCGGTCGTAATCGGCCATGACGCCGGCGAAGCGCGGGGTGCGCTGCACGACGAGGGTGTCGAGGAACGCGCGGCGACCCGAGGGCTCGCCGCGCACGAGCGCGAGATCCTCGGGGGCGAAGAGCACGCTCGAGAAGTACCGGGGCAGCTCGCGCACGCGGATGGCACCGCGGTTCACCTGCGCCTTGTTGGCACCGGTGCGGTTGATCTGCACCTCGACGACGAGCGCGCGGTCCTCGTGCTGCACCCGCATGCGCACGATCGCGGCCTCGGCGCCGAAGCGCACGAGCGCCTGGTCGGTCGAAACGCGGTGCGAGGAGACGGTGCTCGCGTAGCCGATCGCCTCGACGAGGTTGGTCTTGCCCTGCCCGTTGCGCCCGACGAACAGGACGGTTCCGGGGGCGAGCTCGACTTCGGCCCGCCCGTAGTTGCGGAAGTCGACGAGCGAGAGGTGGGTGACGTGCACGCGGGGGCGCTACCGCAGCAGCAGGTTCGGCTGCAGCAGGTAGCGGTAGTTGTCGGCGCCGGGCTGGTCCTTCGACGACTGGCTCGTGATGAGCACGGGCCCGGGCTTGTTCGGGTTGTCGGTCTTCGTGAACGAGATGCGCACGAACTCGCTGTGCACGGCGGCGAGTCCGTCGATGAGGAACTGCGGCTTGAGGGAGACGACCGTGTCGACGCCGACGAGATGCGCGTCGATCGTCTCGGAGGCCTGCGCGTTCTCGCTGCCGAGGGCCTCGAGGGTCAGGCCGTCGACCGAGAAGCTGTAGCGCAGAGCGGCGTCGCGCTCGAGCACGAGGGAGACGCGGCGGGTGGCCTCGATGAGCTCGGCGGTGCTCATGACCGCGTAGTTGTCGACCGTCTCGGGGAAGAGCCGCTTCACGGGCGGGAAGTTGCCCTTGATGAGCAGCGAGGTGACGGTCTTCTCGGCCGAGGAGAACGCGATGAGCTCGCGGTCGCCGCCGGAGACGATCGTGACGGTCACCTGCGTCGTGTGGGAGAAGATCTTGCCGATCTCGGACAGGGTGCGCGAGGGCACGAGAGCCGTGACGCCCTCGGCCACGGCCGAGGACTCCCAGTCGATCTCGCGGACGGCGACGCGATAGCGGTCGGTCGCGACGAGCGACAGGCGGTTGTCGGCGATCTCGAGCTGCACGCCGGTGATGACTGGGGTCACGTCGTCGCGCGAGGCGGCCACGGCCACCTGGCCGACCGCGTCGGCGAAGGAGTCGCCGGGCAGCACGCCGCTCGGGCCGTCCACGACAGGAAGGCTGGGGTACTCCTCGACCGGCATCATCGAGAGCGTGAAGCGCGCGGTGCCGCAGCGCACGACGATCTTGCTCTCCTCACGGGTGAACTCCACCGGGGCGTTCGGCAGGCGAGAGGCGATGTCGCTGAGCAGCCGGCCGGAGACGAGCACCGTGCCGCCCTCCTCGATGTCGGCCGTGACCTGGGTCTGCGCCGAGACCTCGTAGTCGAAGCTCGAGAGCGTGAGGGTGTCGCCCTCGGCGCGCAGCAGCACGCCGCTCAGGATCGGCAGGGTGGTGCGCTGGGGAAGCAGCTTGACGGCGAACGACACGGCATCGGCGAACACATCGCGATTGACCTGGAACTTCACGCGGCTGCCTCTCGGTATGACAAGAAAATCCGCACGGTGGAGCGCGGGTTCCCATAGTGGCACACTGCGGCCACGGGGGAACGTGTCGTTCGCCGACCCCGTCAGGGTTATCCCCTCGAGCTTGAATGAAGAACGAAGAGCAACAGCATTAACGGTTGTGCACAGTGTGGATAACTCGGTGGAAAGCCGGGAAAACCGGGAAACCACACGCGTGTGATTTGTGGACAGGTCTCGGGAAGGGTCACGAGGTTAAGGGGATGGTCGGCGGCCGATCGGGATGCTCCCCCACAGGCCGAGGCCCTGAATCCACAATCCGTCACCACCGTCATCCCCAGTTATCCACAGGCTGTCAACAGTGTGCGAAACCACCCCTGAACCTGGCAGGAACCTGTGGGAGAGCGACGAAACGGCCCGGGCGTGAGCCCGGGCCGCATCCCGGATCGCGCCAGGAGAAGGGGATGTGGAGCCGCTGAATCAGCTGTAGCGGTGGTTCTGCTTGATGCGGCTGGTGAGCTCCGTCACCTGGTTGTAGATGGAGCGGCGCTCCTTCATGAGCTCGCTGATCTTCTTGTTCGCGTACATCACCGTCGTGTGATCGCGGTTGCCGAACAGCTGGCCGATCTTCGGCAGCGACAGGTTCGTCAGCTCCCGGCAGAGGTACATCGCGATCTGCCGGGCCGTGGCGACCGCCTGCGAGCGGGAGGACCCGTAGAGGTCGTCGACCGTGAGCTTGAAGTAGGCCGCGGTGTGATTGATGATGTCGACCGGCGCGATGACGTTGTCCTCGTCGAGTGTGATGAGGTCTTTCAGCACGGTCTGCACGAGCTGCATGTCGACGGGCGTGCGGTTGAGGTTCGCGAAGGCCGTCACCCGGATGAGGGTGCCCTCGAGCTCGCGGATGTTGCTCGACACCTTCGAGGCGATGTACTCGAGCACGTCGTCCCGCACCTGCAGCTTGTCGTTCTGCGCCTTCTTGCGCAGGATCGCGATGCGGGTCTCGAGGTCGGGCGCCTGCACGTCGGTGATGAGGCCCCACTCGAAGCGGCTGCGCATCCTGTCCTCGAAGCCCGTGAGGTGCTTCGGCGGCAGGTCGCTCGTGATCACGACCTGCTTGTTGTGGTCGTGCAGCGTGTTGAAGGTGTGGAAGAAGGCCTCCTGCGTGGAGTCCTTGCCCTGCAGGAACTGGATGTCGTCGATCAGCAGGATGTCGATCTCGCGGTACCGCGACTGGAACAGGCTCGCCCGGTTGTTCGCGATCGAGTTGATGAAGTCGTTGGTGAACTCCTCCGAGCTCACGTAGCGCACGCGGATGCCCGGGTACAGGCTCTCGGCGTAGTGGCCGATCGCGTGCAGCAGGTGGGTCTTGCCCAAGCCGGACTCGCCGTAGACGAAGAGCGGGTTGTACGCCTTGGCCGGCGCCTCCGCCACGGCGACCGCGGCGGCGTGGGCGAAGCGGTTCGAGCCGCCGATGACGAAGTTGTCGAAGCTGTACTTCGGGTTCAGGCGGCTGTCGCTGCGCCGATCGTTGACGTTCGCGGGCGTCGGGGAGGAGGCCTGGTCGATGTAGGGGGCCTGCTGCGGCTCGACCGCCTCGGGCGCGCTCTCGAAGCCGTCGTGCTGGATCTCGGGGTTGACGACGATCGCGAAGCTCGACACGGTCTCGCCGGCGACGGTCGAGAGCGCCGAGAGCAGGGGCAGCCGGATGCGCTGCTCGAGCATGCCGCGGGTGAGCTCGTTCGGCACCTCGAGGTAGAGGGTGCCCGCCATGACGCCGCGCGGTTCGACGAGGGCGATGAAGCCGTGCAGCTGCGGAGTGATGCGCTCATCGGCGGTGAGCGTCGACTTCACCGATCGCCAGAGCAGCTCGGTGGAATCGGCGTCATCGGACATCGATGGTCTCCTCGCTGCGGGGATGGGGACGGGCGGATCTGCGGTGGTGCCGGAACGGTCATGCGCTCGGCGGCAGCACGGTTCACCGCGGCTCGTCGGT